>CAUSCO010000025.1:0-73394 GCA_963530265.1 uncultured Bacillus sp. | reverse complement strand
AGAAAAGCGGAAGCGCCCTGTTCAGCGGCGTATGGCCTGGAGCGCTCCAACTGAGATAAGGTGAAACTTCAATCAGCGAACGTTCTTCTCGCTGATTGTTAGTTGAACCGATCGGGTTCTTACGGGCAGTTGAGAATCTACTGCCCGTTAAACGCGATAAAGGAAACACGAAGAGCCGGAGGCGCATTCGTGCTTGACTTATCGTAGGGCGGAGAGCGAAGGCGTCTCGCCGCTAGGGCGCTGGAGCTGGACAATGTACTAAGTTAAAACTTATCAATTCTTACCTTATAAAGTAAAAAGGATCTGTCAACGAGACAGATCCTTTTTACTCTAATCAATGACCCAATTCTGCTTGATCGACGTGCCTAACATGATGATTATTAATAAAAATAAACAAAACAGAAATGAGTACAAAACCTCCCCCAACGATAAAAGGGACGGAAGGATTATAAATTTCTGCGAGCTTGCCAGCCGTAAATGGTGCAATTGCCCCGCCAATAAAGCGGAGGAAGCTGTAAGCAGCTGATGCTGTCGAACGTTCCACAGGTGCAGCATTCATCACGGCTGTTGTAATCAATGTATTATTATTACCCAATAATGCCCCAGCAGCAATAACAGCAGCGATAATGACCCATTGCGTGGAAGTCCAGATCCCCATAGCAAACAGCAGAAGTGCAAACAGTATTAACATCGCACACATCGATTTAATCGTTCCAAACCATTGTTGCATTTTGGGCGCCATGAAAACAGAAGTAACAGCCAACAAGATGCCCCATCCCAGGAACACAAAGCCAAGTCCATGTTCATCTAATCCCATCACGAAGGGTGCATAGGCAAGTAGTGTAAAAAAGCCAAAGTTGTATAACGCGGCAGCGATACCGAAAATGAGTAGGGAACGATGTTTTAAAGCACGGAATGGATCTAATAAGGATGTTTTTTGTTTTTTTGTATTTTGTTGGTCGGCCTTTGGCATCAATAGAATTAGGCTGATAAAGGCAATGACCATCAGTGTGGCAACCCCAAGAAAGGGACCTCTCCATGACATGGCTCCTAACCAGCCGCCTATAAGTGGCCCAACAGATATGCCAAGCCCAATGGCAGCTTCATACAAAATAATCGCTTTTGCCGTGCCGCTCTTAGAAAGGGAAACAATGGCAGTTAGGGCTGTGGCCACAAACAGAGCATTACCAAGTCCCCAACCCCCTCGAAGACCAACAAGTGTCCAAATACCATTTGAAAATCCACCAAGTGCCGAAAAAACAGCAATGATGACAATACCAGTAAGCAGTGTCCACTTAATCCCAAGCCTTGAAGAGATCATGCCTGTAATGAGCATGGCTACGGCCATAACGGCATTATAGCTAGTAAAAAGCAAGGTCACTTGACTATGGGATGCATGTAATTGATTTGCAATAGCCGGCAAAATAGGGTCAACAAGTCCTAGGCCCATAAAGGCAATGATAGAGGCAAAGAATACTGCCCATACAGATTTTGGTTGTGCGAATAAACTTCCTTTTACATTGGTAGTAGAGGCAATTTTTGAAGGTGATGACGGTGACGGAGCAGATTGTGGTGTTGATGTCATTTACATTTCCCCTTATAGAATAATATTTCTCCCATTTACATTGTTCGATTTGAAAATTGTTACATTAAAGCTTTAAGGATATTCTTCATGTGACTGCATATTTTTCCCTCCTCACTTATTTTTTTGAAAAATTGGTTGTATAATGAAAGTATATGATTGTATTATACAACTATTTATTACTGCGTCAATGGTGTTTTTTCCATAGTGCTTGACCAGTATGATAAATTCATTGTGATTGTGCTATCATAGACTTTAGGACTTAGTGTAACTGTGAGGTAGGATAGAATGCATGAACATTCAATAGAAATGATTGAACTTGAACTGGCCATCTTGATTCGACGGACAACTTCAGTAACATCCAATAAAAAACTCTCAATCCTTGACAGATCTGCCTATTTATTACTTCGGCGAATAGCCAATAAAGGGGCAGTGGGGGTAAAGGTTTTAGCAATAGAGTTCCAGTTAGATAATTCAACTGTCAGCCGACAAGCAGCAGCTTTGGAACAAAAGGGCTATTTGTATAAAATACCAGATCCACAAGATGGAAGGGCCTATTCTTTTCAAATAACGGAACTAGGAATGAAAGAATTACATGATCATATGGAGGGGAGATTGGAGCGGATATCAGAACTATTAAATGATTGGCCGGATGATGAACGTCAAGTTTTTGGACAACTTTTAAGAAAGTTCAATCAAGCCTTTATTCAAGATTAATATTTTCATTTGTTGATTAGAAAGAGGTGCTCGTCATTATTCGAGCACCTCTTTTATTTTTTTACATTGATGGGACTATAGCAAGCCTGAAGTTCAGAATGAAAAAGGTTTAAAAAAGAGACAAAGGAATTTATTACTGGTATTATTTTGGTAGGTTAAAAAGATTTATATAATTCAAAGATGTATATAACTAAAGTTGGGAGACAGTGCTGATGGACACAAAACGAATTGAACAAGACTTTTTGGGAAAAAAAGAGATACCTGTAGATGTTTATTATGGTATCCAAACACTTAGAGCAGTTGAAAATTTTCCTATTACGGGCTACCGCATTAATGAAGAATTAATTAAAGCCCTTGCAATGGTAAAAAAGGCAGCCGCAATTGCCAATATGAATACGAAGCAGTTGTACAGTGGGCTAGGAAATGTGATCAGCCAAGCTGCTGATGAAGTAATTGAAGGAAAATGGAATGACCAATTTATTGTCGACCCTATTCAGGGTGGGGCAGGAACATCGATGAACATGAATGTGAATGAAGTAATTGCCAACAGAGCACTTGAATTATTAGGCCATGAAAAAGGGGCATACATGCATTTAAGTCCCAATACACATGTGAACATGTCTCAATCAACAAATGATGTATTTCCGACAGCCATTCATATTGCGACACTAAAGTTACTTGAAAAATTGCTTGCAACTATGGAAGATATGCATACTGTTTTCAAAGGAAAGGCTAAACAATTTGAAAACGTTATCAAAATGGGCCGGACCCATCTTCAAGATGCTGTACCTATTCGACTAGGTCAAGAATTTGAAGCATACTCTCGTGTCCTTGAACGTGATATTAAACGTATTTCGCAATCGAAGATCCATTTATATGAAGTAAATATGGGGGCGACCGCAGTAGGAACGGGTTTAAATGCAGACCCTAAATACATTCAAGATGTGGTCAAACAATTAGCTGTAATTAGCGGGCTGCCATTAATTAATGCAGAACATCTGGTTGATGCTACGCAAAACACAGACGCCTATACCGAGGTATCAGCTGCACTAAAGGTTTGTATGATGAATATGTCTAAAATAGCAAATGATCTTCGCTTGATGGCTTCTGGCCCACGAGCAGGACTTGGAGAGATCTCATTACCAGCCCGTCAACCAGGGTCGTCGATCATGCCCGGAAAAGTGAATCCAGTTATGCCCGAATTAATTAATCAAATTGCTTTTCAGGTAATTGGTAATGACCATACCATCTGTCTTGCTTCGGAAGCTGGCCAGTTAGAACTAAACGTTATGGAACCAGTGTTAGTCTTTAACCTTTTGCAATCAATCAGTATTATGAATAATGGATTCCGATCTTTTACAGATTTCTGTCTAAAAGGAATCGAAGCAAATGAGAGTCGGCTAAGAGATTATGTAGAAAAAAGTGTCGGTATTATCACGGCAGTCAATCCGCACCTTGGATATGAAGTTGCGGCGAGAATTGCAAGGGAAGCTACGATTACTGGAAAGTCAGTTCGTGAATTATGTTTGAAATATGACGTTCTTACGGAAGAAGAGTTAGATTTGATTTTAAACATATTTGAAATGACTAAACCAGGTATTGCAGGTGCAGCACTCTTAGAAAGAGACTAGAGAAGTTCTTTTTAATAGGGGTGTCCAGAACATGTTATGTTTTAAAAAGTTAAAACAACAAAGGGGTGATTCCCCTTTGTTGTTTTTTCTGTATTTTCTTATTTCGTCCTCATGATTTTTCCTTCTTTTTATCACTTTTAACTTCGCTTAAGGAACGATAAATTTGCGTATACATGCTTCCTTCAGCAATATTTTCTAGAAAAAAAGGACCGATAAGTTCCACATATTCGTCATCATCAAACATTTTTTTGTTTTGTAATTCCATCTCAGCTAAACCCTCGTATGTAGATAGGAGGGCGAAGGTATGATCTTCTCCGGAAATAGGGGTTAAAATTTCAACTTTATGATCATAATTTTCATTTCTAAATTTTTTAATTTCTCGTAGATTCTCAATTCCCTCCTTAAATTTTTCCTGTTTAATGATAAACGTCTGATACACATACACAGACATTCCTGCACCTCCAAAAATGAACAAACTTAATCATTACTATTTGCTTATTCTTCTTTTTTATTCATAGTTATAAGTAACTAAATTTATCACTCCCACAAATTAATTAAAATAAAAGTAATTTTTTATCTAGGACAAAGTGATAAAATTAACCCATGTTTTGATATTATTTGCAGGATAAATGGTATAAGAAATGGAATAGAATAGGAGAACAAGTGACACAAACTACCATATGATGACTTCAAATAGAATATTAATTTAAATTTTAATAAATAAAGAGAAAAGTTGGGGGAAAATGGTGAAGTTCACTAGATTAATTACAATTTTATTAGTAGGTAGTGTAATAGGGGTAACCGGTTGTGCTGAAAAAACAACCAAGGTAAAAGAAGTACAACCTTCAGAGCAGGCTCAGCAAATTGATAAGCAGAAAAAATTAGAGGAAGAAAAGCAAAGGTTAGAGGAAGAAAAGAAAAAGGAAGAAGCAAAGCCAGTCTATGTTAATATTATTGATCCAAATACAAAAGCCATTTTAAAAACCATAAATACGAAAGAATTGGGATTTGGAAAAGATAATGAAAAATATAAATTGGAAATTGCAAAAATAACCAGGGATTTAGCACGTGGTACGAAAGAAACTCCTGGGTTTGATAAGAGGATGACCCTTGATAAGCTAGATGCTAATGGACAGGTGATTAAGGGTACCCCACAAACAATTCTTGATGAAGCTGAGTTAACTGAAAAAGTTTTGCAGGTCTCCTTGAAGGGTGGCGATGTAGAGGTGCCACTGCAGGTTAATCCGAGCGGATACAAACCTGAAGAAGCCGGACAGTTAGGGGAAGTAGTGGTGGCTTCATATACGACTCATTTCAATAGCGGTGTCGCAGGAAGAGCACAAAACATTGCACTATCGGCACAAGCTCTAAATAATATCATTATTGGTACGGATGACTCATTCTCCTTTAATACCACTGTTGGACCTAGTGATGCTGACCATGGCTATCAACCAGCAAAAGAAGCGATAGACGGAAAATTAGTCGATGGAATTGGCGGCGGTATTTGTCAGACATCTTCAACGCTCTATAATGCCATTGACCAGTTAGCAGTGAGTTATATTGAAAAAAACAATCACTCGCTGCATGTAGGGTATGTACCAACTGGAAGAGATGCCACTGTATCATATGGCGGTTTGGATTTTAGATTTAAAAATACAGCTGGTGTTCCATTGCTACTAAAAGCAAATGTAAGTAAAGGTACATTAACAATAGAGGTACGTACAGCAAAAGTCTATCAAAGCCAAGTTAAAAAACATGGATAATTGAATTGATCAAACAAAACCCCTTTCAGAGAATCCGTGAAGGGGTTTTGTTTATTTATTTATTTATTTATATTATTGGAAACCATGACAACAAACTACTGCATTTCTTCCCAATCAGAATAAACACCGCTCCCTTGACAGCCCGGGCATTCGAATGAATTAAAGTAAGCAAATTCATTATAAGGATACACGGTATAACCTCGACCCTGACAATCAGGACATTTGCCTTGTTCCTTCATAGTGGAGACATGATTTTGATACCTTGTCTCTTTCCATTGGTTAAATGAGTTGAGTAGTCCCATTTTCTTCACCTCATTGTTTTTTCTTAGTATGGGGGAAAAATGGAATATTTATGCTTGTATAATGTTTTATTTTAAAAGGGGATCGGTATGACTTTTTCCATTTAAGGATTGTTACCTTAATGTATTATATGAAAATATAATCATTTTAGTGAAAGGTTAATTTTTTATTGCTAAGCTTACTTTTTTCATTTGATCTTGTAAGCATTGATGGCTTAAAAGCTACAGGCAATGAATATTAAGGACATCTCAAAAACGTTTGGAATCCAAGCGTTTTTTGTTTTTGGATAATGTGGTGTAAAATTCGAATAATAAGATTGAGGTGATTGTAATGGGAAAATGGAATGAACAGGCTGCCCCTAATAATAATTTGCATCCGAAGACAATTCGGACCGATGAGTTAGTTGGCAATCCAGCAGAACATGAATTTTCAGAGGAATTATCGGATGGCGGCGAAAGGGATCAAATCATTGAAAGGCAAAAAAATAATTTAAAAATGAAGTAGTAAAGTGTAACAGTGACGATGGTTAAAGTTGTCACTGTTTTTCTTAGTAAAAAAACTTATCAATCCCACTTTACAAAGTGGAAAAATGGTTGTAGAATTTCTATGTACCTAATAATTCTAGGTAGGTGATAAAATGTTTAATCGTGAATTGGTGAAGGGCAGTACTTCTTTAATCTTACTCCAATTATTAAATGAGCGTGATATGTATGGCTATGAATTGGTAAAAGAGCTTGAAAAGCGCAGTGATAATGACTTAAGTGTAAAAGAAGGCACGCTGTATCCTGCCCTGCACAAGCTTGAAAAGCAAGAATATATTGAATGTTATTGGCAAGAGCAGGAAAAGGGTCCAGCACGTAAGTATTATCGAATTACTACAGCAGGCAAAGAATTATTAAACGAAAAGACCCGTGAGTGGAACGACTTTGTTAAAGTTATGAACAAGGTGATAGGGAGATCAGAGCATGGAACGGCCGAAGAATGAGTTTCTTGAAAAATTAGCTGACGGACTTGGTACCCATCAGGATAAAGAGAATATTCTCCTGGAGTATGAGTCACATATTGATGAGATATTGATTGAATCATATGATTGTACGAGCGAGGAAGAGGTGATGAACCTGCTTTTTACCCGACTAGGGAGCCCTGAAGAGATTGCTAAAATGTGGAAGGATGAATTTTCTGTTACTCCGAGTAATATGAAATGGCTTTTTATTCTTTTAAATATCCTATTTTTCGGTGGAGGAAGTTTGTTAACCTTGGCCCACAACCTTTATCAATGGGAGTGGCTGGCGGTAATTTGGAATCACTTAACAGCAATTCCCACTTTAATAGCCATATTGTATATGTTCTTTTGGGCATTACTTGGGTATGAAATTGGAAAAGGATTTGGTCATGGGGGCAAAAGGTTACTTACAAGGACATTTTTACTATCGCTTATTCCTAATTTACTGTTAATGATCTTAACGGTCTTTCACATCATTCCGCATTACTGGTTTGCTCCATTATTAACAAAGACTTTTATTATTGCTTGTATCATTTTTACCATATTCCTTTACCCCGTGAGCTGGATTGGCTACCGTTGGGGGAGGAAAGCTTCGATATAAGCAGCTTTTTTTTTGCTTATATACCTAGTAATACTATATATATAGAAATTCTACGCAAAAGAGGGATAACAATGGAAACGAAAATTAGCAAAATGGATTGGCTCTTTTTATTCTTATGTTTGGGTCTTGGGGTTTTAGCAGAGGAATCATTTTTCCGTGCACAAATTGGGGTTTCCTATATCGTGTTTGTTATGGCATTTTATGCAGTATTTTTTTGGCGATACCGCCGCTATCAATTTTCCCATCAGCGCTTTGGCTACCTAGTCATTTGTTGCATTTGGCTTTTGTCGGCAAGCTATTTTCTGAACGACAACATCCTTTTTTATGTGCTGAATATTCTCGTGATTCCTGGGTTAGTAATTTTTCATCTTGTATTAGTGACAAGTCCGAAAAACTTTCAGTGGAATCAGCCATCCTTTATTCCTTATTTTTTCACAAGATTGTTAGATGCCCTAAAGTATAATGTCTTATTTGCGGCAATTTTAGGAAAAGGGTTAAAAAGCGGTGTCAATGAAGATAAATTACTGGTATGGAAAAAAGTTTTGATTGGTGTGGTTATTTCCGTTCCCGTACTAGGTGTGGTATTAAGCCTATTGATGACTGCTGATGCACAGTTTGAACGTTTAGTAGGTGGTATTCCAAACTGGTTTCGAGTATTGGATGCAGAAGGCATCATTAGAATGATTGTCATTCTTTTTTGCATGGCTGCTTTCTTTGGGCTTATGCAAGCTCTTTACAAAAAACAAATCAAGGTGAGCGAGCAGCATGCAAATATACCATCTTCCCTTAAACTGGACAATGTAATAACCATAACCGTTTTGATATTGATTAACTCCGTTTATGTTCTATTTACCATTGTTCAATTTAAGTATTTTTTTAGCGGCAGCTTACAGGGGGACTTTACTTACGCAGAATATGCACGAAAAGGCTTTTTTGAATTATTATTTGTCACCCTAATCAACTTGTCCATTACCGTTTTGGTAATATCTTTAGGGGATAACAGTAGGAATGGATTGAAACGAATGAGGCAAACCATGTTAACCGTTCTTGTTCTAGCAAGCTTTGTAATGCTTAGCTCTGCTTTTCTGCGGATGAGTATGTATGAAGATGCTTATGGATTTACTTTTACCAGGGTGCTTGTACACTCATTTATGATTTTTCTGATGGTCATTTATACGTATACATTATTGAAAATTTGGATAGAAAAGCTTAATTTAGTCCATTTTTATTTTATAACTTCCTTAATATATTACACCGCTATCACAGTCATTGATTTAGATAGAATTGTAATAAATGAAAATGTAAACCGATATGAAGCAAGTGGGAAAATTGATGTTCACTACCTAAGCAGCTTATCTGCTACAGGTGTACTTGAATTGATAGACCTTTATGAAAAGGATACGAATATTCCAGAATTACAAACGATTTTACAAGAAAAGCAAAAGCAAGTACAAACAAATACCCAACCATGGCAATCCTATAATCTTAAAAGGGAGGAAGCGGCAAATAAATTAAAAGCTCTTCAATTTGATTAGTACCTTATTGGCATGCAAGAATAATTGCATGCCTTTTTTATAAAAAACTTTGAAATTCACAAAAGTTTTTAATAAAAAATGGGTTAGGAATATTGCAAATATAAGGAATAAATGGTAAATATGGAAGGGCTAGATGGTTTACGATAAAAAAAAGGGGGGGAAGAATGAATCGGTTATTACGCTCGCTTATTAGACTTATTTTGGTCATTTCTGGTTTTCTATTTATTTTTAACCTTCCTTCTCTATTAGGAATTGGAAAAAATCAAGTTGTGCTAAACATTCGGACATTTTGGATGAATGTATGGTCAGATTTTCAATTCTTAATTGAAAGTAAGAACGCAAGCTATTTCGCGTTTATTAAGAAATTGCAAATAGGAGAAAGTTACCAATATACCATGACTATTTTACTTGGCAGCCTTCTCGTGATCATTATTGTTGCGTTGGTTATAGCAGTATTGATCACAATAGCACCGGAAAATGTAAAGAACAAATTAAAAGGTGGAATTAATTTGTTCGAAGCCGTTCCCGATTTACTCGTCATCTTTTTATTTCAGTTTTTTGTCATTACCCTTTATAAAACAACCGGATTAAAGTTTTTACAGCTTTATGGGCTATTTGGACATAAACCCTACTTTGTTCCAATCATGACCGTCTCCTTTTTACCGCTTTTTTTATTTTTGCAGTTTCTACTTAATGTTATTGGTGAGGAACAAAATCAACCATATGTCCTTTACCTAAAAGCAAAAGGAATAGGCCGGATAAGAATTTTACTCGTACATATCTTGAGAAACATATTTCCACTTTTACTATTACAGTTACGGTTAATTGTTTGGGTATTACTATCCAACATATATCTTGTTGAGGTTGTATTTAACCTGAATGGATTTAATCAGCAAATTTTTAAGATTATTTTTATGGAGGGAGATTTCGCCACACTCGTCGTTTGTTTGCTCATGCTAGCTTTGCCATTATTGATGATAGAAGCGATCGGATGGGGAATTTCTAAGCTAATAAAAAGGAAAGAGGCAGTGACTATATGAGGAAAAATAAAAAAACCATTATTGGTTCCACCATCCTTCTTCTCCTTTTATTGCTAAGTATTTTCTATCCTTTTTACGGACCACAAGACTTTAACCATCAAGTTCTCATTAAAAATGACCAGGGTGATGTCATTGGCAGGGCACCGTTTCCTCCTTCTGAAAAGCACTTATTAGGAACAAATCGTAATGGAGAAGACCTGGATTGGCTCCTATTATATGGAGCAAAATTCACGTTAATAACAGCGTTTGGAGTTGCCTTACTTAGAGTATTCATTGGTGGAGTAGTTGGAATTGTGATTTCTTTATGGGCTCCGTTTTTAAAGAGTTATATTAAGGACTTTTTCCTACCTTTTCGTTATATCCCCTCCATCCTGATAGGGATTATTTTGATGCTTCCGATTGTTAGGGATTTTACTGATGTGGCAATCTCTTCAATTGTAACCTATCAAATTATTATTCTTATTTTAATAGGCGTTCCTTCGGTTATTCTATTCGCATCAGATATAACTGATGAATTAATGCATACATCATTTGTTCAAAGTTCCTTCTTAATGGGTGCGAGTAAGCTTCATGTCGCCAGAAGGCAATTGCTGCCCTACATTAAATCGTACAGTATTTTATTTACCACTCAGCAGCTTATTAGTACGCTTCACCTTACCATGCAGCTCGGATTATTTGGCATGTTCCTCGGTGGGCGCAACCGGGCTGGAGTCTTTGGCTTTGAGGAACCGCCTAAGCCGGCAACGTTATCAAATGAATGGGCCGGCTTAATAGGTCAGAGTTTTGCGGATTTTATGCTGGCTCCATGGGTTGCATTTGTACCTGTACTTGCTTATTTCTTTGTCATTAGTATTGTAAATATTATGAAAAAAGAAATAGAGGACAATATCTCAGGTACACAGATGTTAAGACTTAAAAAGAGAAAAAATTATGTGCGCATTCAAACTGGATCAACTACCATAAAACCATTCGAATTTGTGGAATTGGAAAAGAAAAAATCAATTTGAGGTAATTTAGAGTTAAACTGGAGTGAGGTAGTCGCACGGTTTAATGGTCTAATGATGGACTGGTATGAGACTGTCCGATCCTGGGGGACGAAAAATTAAATCAACCTGTAAATCGTGATAGCAATGATCCATGGATAGGGACACTTGCATCGATTACGCTTCATAATGCCTATCACATTGGCCAAATCATGTCTATTAGTAAAATTCAAGACTCCTGGGATAAGGAAAAAGGAGTAAGTTAATATTTTTATCTAAAGACCGGGCAAATACTCGGTTTTTCTTTTTGATTGTAGAGTTGATAAATGAAATGTAGATTAATTCTACAAATTCCTAGGTTAATTCTACAAAATCGGCTGATAATTTTACAAAACCAAGGAACATTTCTACAATATTTAGTATTTGTTTACAATTTTAAGGAATTTTGCTGCCTAAGAGGAGTAATAATCTTTGGCAAAAAAAGCAGGACCCAATGGATCCCGCATACCAAAACTTTAAAAATTTTAATCCCCATTAAATATATCAAAAATTCCACGTGCAAGGCTGCCTTCGTCTTTGGCTCCACCGCGAGAAGGTGCTGCTGCGAATACACGACTAGCAAGCCGGCTAAATGGCAAGGATTGAATCCAGACCGAACCGGGTCCTTTCAATGTGGCAAAGAATAAACCTTCTCCACCGAACAAGGCCGTTTTAACCCCTTTAACAAATTGAATATCATATTGAACGCTGCTTGTCATGGCAACTAAACAGCCAGTATCAACTCGTAACGATTGGCCAGGAAGGAGATCTTTTTTAATAATGGTACCGCCAGCATGAACAAAAGCAAGTCCATCTCCCTCGAGCTTTTGCATGATAAATCCTTCGCCGCCAAAAAATCCGGCCCCGAGTTTTCGTTGGAACTCAATGCCTACTTGAACGCCTTTAGCAGCAGCCAAAAATGCATCCTTTTGACAGACAATTTTTCCGCCATATTGTGATAAATCCATTGGAATGATTTTCCCTGGGTATGGGGAAGCAAATGAAACGTGTTTCTTACCAAATCCGGTATTGGTAAATGTAGTCATAAATAAGCTTTCGCCAGTTATTACACGCTTACCAGCACTCAGCAATTTCCCCATTATTCCGCTGCCGCCGCCGCTAGACCCATCACCGAAAATGGTCTCCATATGTATGTCATCTTCCATCATCATAAAGCTGCCGGCTTCAGCAATCACGGTCTCCTGTGGATCTAGCTCTACCTCAACAAACTGCATATCATCGCCATAAATCTTATATTCGATTTCATGGTTATTCATCATGACCCCTCCACTTTAAGAAAATATAAGCCTACCCCTATTATAAAAAATTTAGGAAAAAAGTGCTAATTTTAGTTTAAAAAATGGAAAGGTTCCACTTTGAAATTTGTCTAGCTGATCGCCTCCGCATTTAAATTAAAAAAAGACGTCTGACTAAGTCAGACGTCTTTGCGTATTGAGGCGAAAAACCACACTCCACATAGTGTGCTCCATAAAGGAATGTTTCTCGACTTACACAACTCAGCTCATCGCTTGTCTATTATAACACCGCAGAGGTATGAAAAACAAGAGAATCTTTTTTAAATAAAACACTTGATTATTATTCATTATTACACTATATTCAAATAATCAGATATACGAATTAAACTCACCGATTTGCTGCCCCTTAGGGCGGTTCATGAGGCGTAGATAGGTAAGTTGTACTTTCCTAAAGTCCAAAAATAAGAAGATAAGAAGGGTGAATATGTTTATTGACAAAAGATTCCATGATTATTCCTTAAGGAGTGTACCAAAGGATCTCCTCTCAGGTTTGATTGTCGGGGTGATTGCGATTCCGCTTGGGATGGCATTTGCTATTGCTTCCGGGGTGAAGCCAGAGTATGGAATCTATACGACGATCTTTGCCGGGATTCTCATCTCCTTATTAGGCGGGTCCAAATATCAAATAGGGGGACCTACTGGTGCATTCATTCCGATTCTTTTCGGAATTGTAATGACCTACGGCTATGAAAATCTTCTTATCGCAGGATTTTTGGCAGGAATTATTTTGACACTTATGGGTATTTTTAAGCTAGGTTCCCTCATCAAATGGATACCCAAACCCGTCACAATTGGTTTTACAACGGGGATTGCTGTGACAATCTTTACAGGTCAATTAGCTAGTTTCCTAGGATTAGTGGGAATTAAGAAGCATGAGGAATTTATCCTAAACATTAAGGAAATAATCGTGCATCTAGATTCGATTAATATATATAGCATATTAACCGCGGGGATTTGTTTGGTTACCGTTTTGATTACTCCAAAGGTGGCACCAAAAGTACCGGGCCCACTTATTGGTTTAGTGATTTCAACCCTTGTAGCCACATTATTTTACCCAGAACATGTGGCGACAATCGGGACTGCATATGGTGAAATTTCAAGCACTTTACCGAAATTCCATATACCTAACATAAACTTGGATATTATTATCACGCTTTTGAAACCAGCATTCGTCATTGCGATGCTCGGGGGAATTGAATCACTTCTTTCCGCCGTAGTCGCAGATGGTATGACAAATAGCCGCCATAACAGTAATAAAGAATTAATTGGTCAAGGAATTGCCAATATGGTTACACCATTTTTTGGCGGGATTCCGGCAACAGGGGCATTAGCCCGTACTGCTACAAATATTAAAAATGGAGCTGTTTCACCGCTCTCAGGAATCATTCATGGGGTAGTGGTTTTGCTTGTCTTGCTGTTCTTTGCTCCTAAAGCTTCCTATATCCCATTGGCAAGTATGGCACCGATTTTAATGATTGTTGCTTGGAATATGAGTGAAAGGAAAGTATTTGCTCATATATTAAAAACTAAATCCACTGATTCACTCGTCTTAACCGTTACGTTTTTATTAACTGTTTTTATCAATTTAACGACTGCCGTTGAAGTCGGTTTAGTGATGTCGGCCATTTTATTTGTTAAGCGGATGAGTGATGTAACGAAAACGTCAAAGGCCTTGCCAAATCCGGAACACAGGCAAGGAAAAGTGGAAACTGGCATGGTTACGGATACACATGATTGTCCACAAATTAGTATTTTTAATGTAGAAGGTCCGTTATTTTTCGGAGCAGCCCAAACCTTCGAAAACACAATCATGAGCACGATTAACTATCGGCCTAAGATTTTATTGTTACGAATGAGCAAGGTACCGTTAATGGATACAACAGGCGAAGCCATTCTTGCTAGTATTGTGAACCATTTTTCGAAAAGTGGTATAGTATTGATATCAGGATTAAATGGACAGCCGGAAAATGTCTTAAAAAAGACTGGCTTATATGAAAAAATTGGTAAGGACCATTTTTTTGAGCATACAGGAGAGGCCATACAATTTGGACTCTTGCAGATTAATAAAAATAAGTGCCTTGGTTGTAAGCATTATGCCTTTAGGGAGTGTAAACAGTTATCTACCCCTGGGTCAGTGGAAGGAAGGACAAAACTAACCGCTACCTTCTAGAAAAACAAGGAAGTGAACAATTTGAATTTAGAAATGCAGCAATTTAAAGCGGAATTTTTCAAAGCATTATCACATCCATTAAGAATCCGCATTTTGGAGCTGTTAGCAGACGGGGATAAGAGTGTTAACGAAATTCAAACCCTTGTTGGCAGTGAGGGTTCAGCTGTTTCACAGCAGCTGACCATTTTACGAGCAAAAAATATTGTTATTGGAACAAAAGAAGGAAATAAGGTCATCTATACACTGAAGGATCCGATGATTATTGAACTGCTGGCTGTGGCTCGACAGATTTTTAATAATCATCTTGTTGATACGATTACCATTTTGGATAAGTTTAAGGAAGAAGAAGAGGATTTACCAACCATGCCGAAGAATTAATTTCTTCGGTTTTTATCTATAATAAATAATGGTTAAATTATTTTCTTGCAAAATTCGACAAATCGAAAAAAACTATTAGTTTACTTATTTATTAAGGTCTAATTTAATGAAGTAATTAACGTGAGAAATGTAGAATTCTGTAGGTATCTGTCATAGGTATCTACCTTGACAGAAAACTATGAAAATGTTAAATTTTAGTCAGCCGTTGCACACGAGATTAGATTTATGTTATAAGCTTGTTCAATGTTTTAACCGATGTTTGGATGAGAAAATGAAGTAAAGCTATCACGTTGTAATTTGGTGAATTTTACGCATGGCTTAGTTTTAGCCAATAGGAGGATTTTTTTACATGAAAAACGGTAAAGTAAAATGGTTTAACTCAGAAAAAGGTTTTGGATTCATCGAAGCTGAAGACGGAAACGACGTATTCGTTCATTATTCTGCAATCCAAACAGAAGGTTTCAAAACATTAGAAGAAGGTCAAGAAGTATCTTTCGAAGTAGTTGAAGGAGCTCGTGGACCACAAGCTGCAAACGTAACTAAAAAATAATTCTAAAAAAACTAATTATAACAGCCCGGACATTGTGCCGGGCTGTTTTTTGCATTTGCGGTTTTTAAAGGGAATTGCATTAATGATTTCCAGCCTCATTAGTATTGGTATTTTGCTATAATGGTAGTATATGTACAAGCACAGATAAAAAAATGGGGTGATCCACATGAAATTTATCCATACCGCTGATTGGCATTTAGGTAAATTAGTCCACGGTGTTTATATGACGGAGAATCAACGTGAAGCACTTGAGCAATTTGTTTCAATTGTTGCAGAAGAAAAGCCTGATGCCGTGGTCATTGCCGGCGACCTTTATGACCGGTCTGTCCCGCCAACCGATGCTGTTGAATTGCTGGATGAAATTCTATTTAAAATAAATGTTGAATTGAAAACGCCAATTGTCGCTATTGCTGGTAACCATGACAGTGCGGAACGCCTTTCCTTTGGCAGCTCATGGTATAAGCATAGCCAATTCTATTTAACAGGGAAACTAACAAACAGCTTTAAACCGGTTCGAATCAATGGGGTAAACTTCTACCTTGTTCCCTATGCCGAGCCAGGTGTAGTTCGCCAACTCCTTGGAGATGATTCAATCCACTCCCATCAAGAAGCCATGAAAGCACTGATTGGTAAAATGGAGGATACCCTTAATCCAAATGAACCGAATGTCTTGGTTGGACATGCGTTTGTCCTTGGTGGAAAAACCTCCGATTCAGAACGGGTTTTATCTGTTGGTGGGTCTGGTTGTGTTGGTGCCGAGTTGTTCGAGCCGTTTTCTTATACAGCTCTTGGACATTTACACAGTCCCGATGCCATTAATCATGAAAAAGTGAAGTATTCAGGCTCCCTCCTAAAATATTCATTTTCTGAAGCCAAACAAAATAAATCGATTTCTATTATTGAGATGGATGAAAAGGGGAATTTCACCCACCGGTACCGTTCGCTGACACCAACACATGATATGCGGGAGTTAGAAGGACATTTAGAGGAACTGCTTGACCCGCACTTCTATGAAAAAGAAAAAATTAATGATTATTTAAAAATTACCTTACTGGACGAAGGTGCATTAATTGATCCGATTAATAAATTGCGGCAGGTTTATCCAAACGTCCTTCATTTAGAACGAAAGATTGATTTAACGGATTTAAAGAAGAAACAGTCTTTTAATTCCCTTAGAAGTGAGAAAAAGTCGGAACTTGAATTATTTGAGCAATTTTATATGGACATGACGACCTCTGAGTTTACTAGTGATAAAAAAGAGGTTATGGCTCAAGTTATTGAAAAAGTGTTACGGGGGGAAGCTGTTAAATGAAACCGATAAAACTAACGATGCAGGCGTTTGGCCCATATGCTGGAAGTGAAGAGATTGATTTTAACCAGCTTGGCAACAGGACGATGTTTGTAATTTCAGGAAAAACAGGTTCCGGTAAAACCACTATTTTCGATGCGATTAGCTATGCAATCTATGGAAAAGCGAGTGGTGAGGACCGCAATGGTCCCGAACTCCGCAGTCAATTTGCAAAAGATGATTTGCTAACAGAAGTATCCCTTGATTTTTCACTTCGGAACAAAGTGTATTCCATCACTCGGTCACCGCAACAGCCTAAAAAGAAAGACAAAGGCGAGGGTTTTACACAAATTGGAGCAAAAGCAGAATTATACATGTGGGACGCTAATGGCGAGAAAAAATTGCTAGCCACTAAAATTAGTGATGTTGAGGAAAAAATAAAAGAAATCATGTTGATTGATGCCAATCAGTTTCGGCAAATTTTAATGATCCCACAGGGTGAATTTCGCAAGCTATTAACGTCTGACAGCAAGGATAAAGAACTTATCCTACAGCGGCTGTTTCATACAGAGCTCTATAAAATGGTCGAAGAAAAACTAAAGCTCGAAGCCATGGAATTGAAAAAATCGGTTGAAGACCAGGTTCAATCTCGGAACGAAGCGATTCGACGTATTCAAACTGTGACAAACGAAGAGCTTCGAACCTACCTGGATGCGGAGAGTGTAAATGACACCCTGATCATGCCTCTGTTACAAGCAGAAATTGCTGGTATGGGAGAAATGCTCGACCAATTAAACAACAACTTAACCGAAAAGGTACAAGAACAAGATAAACTGAAGGGCAAGCTTTTTGAAGCGGAAGCAATAGTAAAACAGCTGCAAACGAAAGAGGAGTTAAGGGAGCAAAAGGTCCGCCTTGTTGGCCAAGAGGAAGTGTTTGCCGAAAAGGAATTACAAGTCCAAAGGGCACAAAAAGCTGCATTACTGGCAAAACAAGAGGAGCTTTGCCATCGTTTAAAGCGGGAAGCCGACCAGCTTCAGGAAAATGTGAAGGCCATTAGAGTGGAAATAGAAAAATTAGACCGACTTTGCGAACAGAATGAACAACAACTGCAAAAAGAGCTTGACCGAGAAAGTGAACGGAAGACAGCTCTCGAAGAAGTGAATCGATTAGTAAATATGAGAGAGGATGTCTATTCATTTGCAGTATTGCTGAAGGAGACAAAACTTAAGGATGCTGAATTAAAAGCGGCGAAAGAGAAGCTTATTTTTAATGAAAAAAACCTTGGACACTTGGAAGAGAAAATAATAACACTTAAACAGCAAAAAGACGACATTGAAAAAGGAAAGTTAACCTATTTGGAAAATGAAAGTAGGCTTGAAAAACTGAAGGGTGATCTAGATCGGTTTGAAAAGTATGAAACCTTACTTACACGTCATCAAAAGGCGGTGCAAAGTCTTCAAGCAATAACAGGCCGTTACGAAAATACGGTTGCTAGATTTACTGATGCAAAAGGTCTGGTCGAAGAGCTGGAGAAAAAATGGATGCACGGACAGGCAGCTATTTTTGCTGCAAAACTTCAAACGGGACAAGCCTGTCCGGTCTGTGGCTCTGAACATCATCCAGCACCAGCTATTCAACAAGATAATAGTATTCCGACTGAAGAAGACCTAAATGCTGCTAAGGAGCAAGTAGTCAAATGGGAAAAGGAAAAATCTATAGTTGAAGCGAATTTTTACCAATGTCAATCAGGGGAAAAATCGCAAAAAGACGCTGTCCATGAAATTCTTCAAGAAATCCGTACCCATCGAGCAGGTTTTAGGGAGGAGGATTTACATCCGGCAAAGGTTGAAGCAATTACAGCTAAAAATCATCTTGTTCAACTACAGAGTAAGCTTACTGAACAAATTAAACGTCTAGAGGAACTTAAGGGTGAAATCGACAAAAATGAGTCTGAAAAAGCAGCCTTACAAAATGCCATTCAACAGTTTACGAGTATGGTGAATGACTTAACCGTCGAATTTACGGAAAAGAAAACGAATCTGACTAGAATGATGAACGTGATTCCAGAAAATCTTAGGTCGGAAACAGAATATGAAAAAACACTGACTTCTTCTCGAAACCACCATGAGATATTAGTGAAAAAACTAGAAGAAGCTCAACATCGTTTCCAAGCAACTAATGAAAAGCTCTCAAATGAAACAGCTAGATTAAAAGATGCCGAAATGCATTTTGCTGGGAAACAACAGGAGCTCAGCACAGAACGGGAAATCTTTTTAACTAAATTAGCAGAGCAGGGCTTTGAAAAATACGGTATTTATGCTTCTTCCAAACGGACTGAGGGGGAAATTCGCACTCTGGAAGCCAATATCCGCAGTTATCGGGAAGAGGTGCGCTCTGTATCAGACCGCTTGAATGAATTAACAGATTTGTTGGCAGATATGAAAACACCTGATGTAGAAGGAATTAAGACCGAACTTGCAAAACTCACTAGTGAGATTGAAGCACTTAATCAAAAGCGTACGGATCTGTTTGTTAAAAAGCGGGATAACGAGGAAATTTATAGCCGTGTTGAAAGTTTGAATGAGCAGATGAAGGTATTAGAAGAGCGATATAAGCTGATTGGACATCTTTCCGATATTGCCAGAGGTCAAAATAATTTCCGAATTACCTTTGAACGGTATGTTCTAGCAGCCTTTTTGGATGATATTTTACGCGAAGCCAATGTCCGTTTAAGAAAAATGACTTCAGGTCGATTTCAATTGCTAAGAAAAACAGACAGATCAAAAGGAAACACGCAAAGTGGCTTGGAACTACTAGTATTTGACCAATATACGGGACAAGAACGGCATGTTAAAACCTTATCCGGCGGTGAAAGTTTTAAAGCATCACTATCACTGGCTTTGGGTTTAGCTGACGTAGTTCAAAATTATGCGGGTGGCGTTTCATTGGAAACGATGTTTATTGATGAAGGATTTGGTACGCTTGATCCAGAATCACTTGACCAAGCGATTGAAGCGTTAATGGATATTCAAAGCAGCGGCCGACTGGTCGGAATCATTTCTCACGTACCTGAATTAAAAGAGCGGATTGATGTGAGACTTGAGGTTATTGCAGGACAGTCTGGAAGTAGAACGGAGTTTATGTTTACTAATTAAAATTGTGCTAAGTTTATTTCATCGTTTCTCGTTCCACTGGTACCTAGGCCGGAGGTTGGCCATGAGATAGCAATGTAAAATGGTTCTACGTAGGGATTCAGGTTGAAAATCAAAGTAAAAGCTGAAGTAGAAGGGTTCTACGTAGGGATTCAGGTTGAAAATCAAAGTAAAAGCCGAAGTAGAAGGGTTCTACGTAGGGATTCTGTGTGAAAATCAAAGTAAAAGCCGAAGTAGAAGGGTTCTACGTAGGGATTCTCGGTAAAAATCAAAGTAAAAGCCGAAGTAGAGGGGTTCTACGTAGGGATTCAGGTTGAAAATCAAAGTAAAAGCCGAAGTAGAAAGGCTCTACGTAGGGATTCAGGTTGAAAATCTAAGTAAATGCCGATGTTGAGAGTTCTAAATAGTGTAGATATTAATAGTAAATGAAATTAAAAGCATCTCCCTATTTAATCTTAAAAAATATTAAAAAGCAGTGGATTTCAAGTAAGTGAAATCGAACTGCTTTTTTGGTTTTCTGGGGAAATAGTTGATTAGGAATAACAGAGATTATTAAAGATAATTATACCGTGACACAGAAAAAAGAACCTCAATGGTAACAAATAAAATTAATCGTGCCCATGAGACCGAAAAAAAGACACTAACGGTAACAAAAAAATTTAATTTTGCCCAAGGATCCGCAAAAAGACCAATAACGTAACTAATAAAGTTAGTTTTAAAATCAGGATTTTGTTCAGATCCCGATAAAGCAAACTCTTTTTCAATAATTTTCTTCGATAAGATAAACCAAGAACCTTTTTCCTTTAATAATTCATTAACCCGATGGCACGGACGATAGTCGACTAGACCTAGATCTATTGCTTTCGACCCACTCCTCTCGAAAAAATGTTTGTAGTCTTCTTCTATATTTTTAAAAGTAAATAAGATACAAAACGAATGGAAAATTTGGAAAAATATGATTGTTTTATATGTCACATCGTGATATAGTCGTGATGTGACATATTTCACTTGCAATATAGCTAATATGCTTTACTCACTTAAACTCAGGACTTGAGAGGTGAAAATGTTGGAGATTGATAAAGTCTTGAAAAAGTATGTACCGATGACAGAAACAGCATTCTATATTCTTCTATCGTTGTCAAAACCACGTCACGGATACGGGATTGTTAAACATGTAGAAGAGCTTACAAACTCAAGAATCATATTGGGATCTGGCACTGTTTACGGAACATTAACGAAAATGCAAAAAGATGGAATCATTTCAGTCTTTGCTGATGAGGAAAGAAAAACGGTATACGAAGTAACAGACATTGGAAAAAAATTAATTGTAGCTGAGATAAAAAGACTAAAGGAGCTGCACCAAAATGCATTAAAATACGAGGGGGATTTTTGATGATCAAAAAAGTTTTTAGACCATTTTGGAGCTATGATGTTCAAAAAACGGAAGAGTGGCTCACAATAATGGCGGAAAACGGTTATTTTTTAGTGAAATTAAATCGAGCATCTCGCTGCTTTTTCTTTCAAAAAGGCGTTCCCAAGAAGCTTACATATCGAATAGGCTACGATAAAATAATAGGTAATTCATTGTCAAAGAGTCTATTAGACGAGGGATGGAAAAAGTTGCTCCAAAGCGGAAGCTGGTATGTAACCGTGAATGAAAGGCTGTTTGAACAAGTTAAAGCATCCCCTATTCGTGAGGGCATTATTAAACATAATCGGACGATTATGTACATTTATTTGGGAATATTTATATATCTATCGATTATATTATTATTCAATATCATAATGGGTTTGTCTACATACTTTGGAGATGTTTCAGTGGACGTGGTTGAAAGTCCTTTTTGGATAATAACTTATATATTTTTAGGAATTGGCACCCTCATGTGGTCTCTAGCTATCTATTCAATAATCAAAATTTCTAAGGTGAACAAGAAATTAAGTAATAGAAAACCAATTCAAAATAATGCAGTGAGTGAGCGTCAGTCAATTGTTTTTTTATCAAAAGCAGAAGAAAAGCAGTTGAAACGTTCGGGCCAAATGGTTGTAAAAAGAAAACTTGGTTGGATGTATGCGCCGGATAAGCTTGAGCAGTGGCTTGAGGAAATGGAACAAAAAGGATATAATCTCAATCGTGTAAGTAAGACAGGAACTGCCTTCTATTTTCTAATTGGGCATTCACGAAAGGTAAGCTATTGTGCTGATTATCAAAATTTAGCAGATGAAAGCTATTTTGATATTCACAGAGAAGCAGGCTGGAGAAATATTTTTGCTTCTTATGGCTCCTTACAAAAATGGTCTATTTGGAGCTGTGAATATGCAGAAAGCGGATTAAGACCGCAAATCTTCACTGATAAAATAAATCAATTAAAACATGCAAGATTGATAGCCATTACCTACTCTTGTATTTTTCTTCCAATAATAATTGTTTATTTATTTAACATAGGATTAAGATTTGAATTGTTTAGTATAAACAAAGTAGATATAATGTATGTTTTTAATTTTCTTATTATGGTAATTGCCATTCTTTTGTTTGGTACCTTTACTGTCAGAACCTGGCTTTATTATTTGCGTCTTAAAAAAACATTATAATATTAGGGGATTTCTATGAAAACTGAAAAAGAAAAGATGATAAATGGTGAGCCATATCTTGCTGCAGATTCGGAGCTTGTAAATGAACGTGAAAAAGCACGAGGATTAACAAGATTATACAATCAAACATTAGAAACGGAAGGAAGTAAGCGGACAGAACTCATAAAAGAACTATTTGGTTCAACAGGAGAAAATATTTACATTGAGCCAACTTTTCGTTGTGATTATGGCTATAACATTCATGTAGGTGAAAATTTTTATGCAAACTTTGATTGTGTTTTTCTAGATGTATGTGAAATTCGAATTGGGGACAATTGTTTAGTAGCACCAGGCGTACATATATATACAGCAGGACATCCAATCAATCCGATTGTGAGAAATTCCGGAATAGAGTTTGGAGCTAGAGTACAAATTGGTGATAATGTTTGGATTGGCGGACGAGCGGTTATTAACCCTGGAGTGACAATTGGAAATAATGTCATCATTGCGTCTGGTGCAGTGGTCACAAAAGATGTACCTAATAATGTTATTGTCGGAGGTAATCCAGCTAGAATAATAAAAAATATTGAATAGACAATTAATGATAGCAGAGAGATTTTTGCTAGCCGTATAGATTCACTCCAATTGCTGAATAATAAGTTCAAATGTAATAGGAGTGACTTTTTATATGAAAAAAGCATTAATCTTTATTTGGGGTGTACTCATATCAATTTGCTTTAATTCCTTAAGTGGTCAGGCGGATGAAATGCCAAGACTATCCCCAAATTGCCTTGAAAGCATGAAAAATCGCGATGTCCAATATAATAAATCACTCATGAAGGATATAATTGCAGGACTAGAACTGGATATTGATGATCAAAGCTACATTGAAGTTACCGACAGGACTTTAGATGCCGCCAATCTCATTTATGGTGGAAAAGAAATAGATGAAAATTATCAGTCGTTACATCAACAATTCATTGTAGCTTCACGAGGCAAACCGACATTGTTTATTAAACCAGGTGAGGCTTATTTGCTTTATAAACAGCCGGATAACACGAATGTAGCTGTTCATTTAAGACTTTCCAATTTTAATTGGGAAGTGGTTGAAAAGAAGAAAAAAGAAGGTAATGCCATTCCATACAGGTTGCTAAAATGTGAGAAGGACTACCTAAAGGAAAAGAGAGATTATTCTAACAAGGAATAACTTGTAAAATGGTGTCGTTTCTACTCCCAATCCTTTTCATTTGTTAGTCTGTCCATAAAAAGCAGTCATTATTTTTCCGCAATTATCCAATCATAAACCATCTCCCAATAACTCAAAATAAGATGGTTCACTCATTCAAAACAAAGGGGTTGTTGGAGTTGAAATGGCATAAAACGATACTCTCCATGATACAGCAGCGGCAAGATAAAAAGGTCGCTCTAGCTGTGGATACTTCCACGAATGAAGCACCTGTCCTTCTCATTAATAACATAGTGAAGCTGTTTGAACAATTGAAGCCTGATACAACCTTGGTTCAAGCAGATTTCAAAATTAGAAGCATTTCCCCAGTAAAAAGTGATACGATAACGTACCAAACACATGGGAAATCTTCTTATACATTAGTATTGGAGTGGGCAAAAGAAGAAAACATTGATACGCTGTTTTATATTACAGATGTCACTGGCTTTTTTTCTGAAGAAATGGACAAAGTAGATTTTGAATTATTTTGGCTAGTGCCAGGGGTATTCTTACCACGTGTACCGTTTGGAAAAGCCATTAAAGTTGCCTGAGAAATTAATCCCTCACGATGTGGGGGATATTTATTTTGCAAATAGGAAGGTTTGTTAGACAAACAAAGAGAATAAATTTGAAATAAAGAAATTAGTCATGGAAGTTACATATAGAAGGGGAATTAAATTTATGATAAAAGAGATAGACTTTCAAAATAGTAATCTTGTAAGGGAATTATTTGAACTACAAAGGGCTTCCTACCTAATTGAAGCAAAATTAATAAATTTTTTTGAAATTCCACCTTTGTTAGAAACGATAGATGAATTAAAAAAATCGGAGGAAACCTTTTTAGGATATTTTGTGGGGGATGAAATAGCGGGTGCTGTTTCTTTCACAATTGAAGGGGATGTGTTAACCATTTGCCGAATGATTGTTCACCCTAACCACTTTCGTAAAGGAATTGCCCAAAGTCTATTGAAGGGCGTTGAACATCGTAATGGAAAAATAACTATTTTTAAGGTATCAACTGGTAAAGAAAACCCACCGGCCAAAGGTTTATATTTGAAATATGGTTATAAATTTATAGGTGACTTTGAGGTAGTCCCTGGTTTATATATTAGTAATTTTGCAAAAAGGCTAACTAGGAATTAATTTCCAAAGGAGGGAAAGCAAAATGACTATGGAAGACTCTAAAAACCCCCATTTTCTAAGAAATGGGGGTTTTGATTTCCAATTTATTATCCTATGAACAATTGCATAACCAACCAAACATTTAAGCCAAGGATGATTAATGCAAACAGGGACGAAAGAACAGTTGTCATTCGTTTATTCGTTAACACGCCCATGATGTCTTTTCTTTGTGTGAAATAAATTAAAGCGATGATGGGAAATGGCAATACGATACTGAGCACAACTTGACTGATTATCAGCGTTTGGGTTGGATCCACACCAATGGCTACTATAATAACTGTAGGGAGCATTGTAACTAAACGGCGAACCCATAATGGAATACTGAACCCAACAAATCCCTGCATTATCACTTGACCAGCCATCGTCCCTACGACAGAACTTGAAAGGCCAGAAGCCAGTAATGAGATCAAGAAAACACTAGCTGCAGCTGCACCCAGCAGCGGTGTTAACGTGTGATAAGCTGTTGTAAGATCAGCAATATGACTTTGGCCGGATGAATGAAAAACGGATGCAGCCATATACATCATGGCGAGATTGACGAAGCCGGCAAGTGTCATCGCAATTAGTATTTCTTTTGTGCTAAAACTTTGGATCTTTATTTTTTCCGAATCATTTCTTGGAACAATGCGATGTTGTGTTAAGCTTGAGTGTAAATAAATCGCATGCGGCATAACCGTGGCACCGATAACACCGACAGCAAGCATAATACTTTCGTTATTACCAAGCCATGGAACGACACTGTGATAAGCAATTTGCTGGAAATCGGGTCTTGAAAGAATCGTTTCTACCAAGTAACATAAGCCGATTAGCATGGCGAAGGCAGCAATAAATTTTTCTAATGGGCGGAAGCCGAATTTCTCAAGCATTAAGATGAGATAGGTGACCACACCCGTAATAATCGTAGCTAAAAGCATCGGGATGCCAGCTAGTAAATGCAATGCAAGTGTTGCACCTAGAAATTCAGCAAGATCGGTAGCCATTGCGGCGAGCTCTGAAACAACCCACATGATCATGGTGAGCCATTTTGGCATGTGCTCACGGCAAAGCTCAGGTAAACTTTTACCCGTGGCAATGCCAATCTTAGCTGACATGTTTTGCAGCAGCATCGCCATCAGATTGGCTAAGACGATTACCCACAGCATTTTATACCCAAAGCGGGCACCACTTTGAATGTTTGTTGCAAAATTTCCTGGATCTATATATGCAATCGATGCAATAAAGGCAGGGCCTATGAACGGCAATAATGCCCGAATACCTTTTACTTTTCCATTTATGGCATCTCTTGCGGCAGACACTGTCCGTTGTTCCGCTGCTCGAGCCTTTTCAACAGCAAGTGAATTTGTTTGACTCATAGGACACCAACCTTTCTTTCACGTTTTTCGTGGATGCAAGGTTTGTTCACGAATGAACAAATGTTGCACTAATGCAACTTTATAAAACTATTATATTAAATTTCAAAAAAATTGTATATGTTTTTGCCTAAAAAATAATTATTTTTTTTATAATGTAAATGTGATTAATATATAAAATTTGGGCATTTTACTGTTTCCTGTTGGCAACGATTTACGGACTGTGAAGCGGCTGGAGCCTAATATTCTGTCTTAAAATGTTCGCTTGAACAATTGAGCTATTAAGGCTACAGTAGAATGGTAGAACGATTAAGAAGGTGGTAATCTTGGAAAAAAGATATTTTACAATTGGTATGGCGGGCCATATTGACCATGGAAAAACGTCCTTAACCAAAGCTCTAACAAATGTTGATACCGACCGTCTAAAAGAGGAGAAAGAACGACAAATCTCCATTGAACTGGGATTTGCTCCATTATATGAAGACGAGGAAATACAAATCTCAGTCATTGATGTTCCAGGACATGAACGATTTATCCGCCAAATGATTGCCGGGGTAGCCGGAATAGATTTGGTTGTACTTGTCGTTGCAGCAGATGAAGGGGTTATGCCGCAAACGAGAGAACATCTTGATATTTTAAAATTTTTGGGTGTGAAAAATGGTGTAGTGGCCATTTCGAAAATTGACCGGGTTGACGATGAATTTATTGATCTTGTCAAAGATGACATTTTAGAAGAGCTTACCGGTACTGTTTTTGAGGATGCCCCATTTGTTCTAGTTGATAGTTTATCGAATAAAGGGATAGACGAAATAAAGGATTTAATCATAAACACTCTAAAAGGGCTGGAAATGCGAGATACGAAAGGGGCATTTCGTCTTCCTATTGACCAGGTGTTTACTGTTAAAGGCCAAGGGACGGTTGTTCGTGGGACTGTTTATGAAGGAACGGTGGAAGAAGGACAAGCACTTAAAATTATGCCAAAGGGAATTGAAGTAAGAGCCAGGCAAATCCAAGTGCATCATAAGTCGGCCTTGAAGGCATATGCGGGACAAAGGGCGGCCCTTAACCTTTCAAATGTGTCAAAAGAAGATTTAGAACGTGGTGATGTCCTGGTTTCATCGGAACATTTTATTGTAACGAAAACAATAGATGTCGCGATTCGTATGGTTGAGGACTTAGAACATTTGGTCAAGCAGCGGATGCCAATCAAGCTTCATATTGGCACAGCAGAGGTCATGGGCCGCATTGTGTTTTTTGACCGCAATGAGATTAAGGAAGAAAATGGTGAGATTCTTTGTCAGCTTCGACTTGAAGAGGAAATACTTACGAAACGCGGTGACCGCTTTATCTTACGCAGACCAAGTCCGCAAGAAACGATAGGAGGGGGCTGGGTTATTGATCCGCGTGGAAATAAGTATCGCTTCGGGAACCAGACTATTGAAGAACTTGAAAAGAAAAAAGCGGGGACACCAAAGGAACGAATTACCGCTGCTTTAGTAGAAGCAAAAAGCCTTCCATTGACGGAGTTGATTAAGCGGACCGCACTTGATGAGGCAACATTAACTAAGCATTTAACTGGAGACGAATTTATTTTATATAATGGGAAAGAGTATACACTGCAATTAATCATCCATTCCATTGAAGAAGATATATTTGATAGACTTCAGGAGTTTCATCAAGCCTATTCCATGAAATTAGGGCTAAATAAAGCAGAGCTTCTGCAAACACTGCAAACAAGGTTTCCGAAATCTTTGCTTGATTTTGTAGTCGAAAATGGAATCGCACATGGAATCTTAAAGCGAAAAGAACAATATGTTTCTCTTACAGCCTTTGTTCCGCATGTTCCGAAAAGTTGGGCAAAGCGAACCGAAAATCTCCTTATTGACTTAAAGAAAGATGGATTAAAGGTTCGCTACCTAAAAGATTATTTTTCCAGTGCCGGCATCCCCGAGACGATTGAATTTGATTTAAGAAAATTCTTAGAAGATCAAAATTTACTAGTTCAATTAGATGAACAATTTGCCTATCAAGGAGAAGTATTCCTGGAAGCGGTTGAAAAGTTACAATCCCAAACAGGACCAGAATTTGAGGTTGGTGACGCGAAAGCCGTCCTAGACCTATCAAGAAAATATATGATTCCTTTTTTAGAAAAATTGGATGCAAAGGGTTTAACAAAACGCGTGGAAAATAAACGTGTTTGGACCAAGTAAGCAGGAACAACCTCATTTCCTAGTTGGAAATGAGGTTGTTTGATTTCCTAGTAACAGGCGCCCAGCGGCTAATATACGCTGGGCGCCTTACGCTTTCTTTTATGATAAGAACTCTGCAGGGTTTAATCCAAGCTCACGACAAATGTCGTTAACCATTTGCTTTTCATTATTGTCAAAGTTTCCATCGGCATAACCGATTGCGATGCAATAACGGGCAATTAATCGAGCTATTTCAGGCTTTGTTCTTATTTTTCCAAGTGCACGAAATGCTTCAGCACGTCCCATCATCCGATCATTTTCCATCTTTGAAATAAAGAGATTGAATTTTTGAATGACTTTAGTTGTATCAAATACGCGCAATTCATCACTTTGGTTAACAAATTCAATCATTTTTTGGCGTTCAGATGCGTCTAAGTAACCATCCGCCATGGCAACCAAGGCACAAGCAGCGACGACTGCATCCAGAACATCCTGACTTTTATAGCGATTAAATAAATCCTGAGCTTTCCTTTTTTGAGTGTTTGCCCATTCCGCATAATCTGTTTGCGAAGGGGACCATGAATTTCCACAGCTGTTACAATTAAATTTTAGTTGGTTTTTTCCTATAAAACCGCCAAGTAACCCAACTGGCCCTAATATTAACCCGCCGATGGCTGCCTTACCAAGCCCGAATCCCTTTTTTCCAGTAGTAACATTGGAAGAGTGGCAGCGTGGACAAATAATATTGTCTCCGCCATATGTTTGCTGGGCATTAACAGACGATGGATAGGCTGACTGTGTTGGATACCCATAGGCAGGCTGCTGGTTGATCGATTGTTGTTGAAGGTGGACTGGCTGTTGGCTTGACTGGTTTTGCTGGTATGGATTATAGCTTGTTTGGTTTTGTTGGTAGGGATTATTTTGAAACGCATTATATTGCTGATTGGCATTATTCGGCTGAAAATTTGTCTGTTGAGTCGTTGTGTTCACTGGTGGGTCATCAACAGTAATCCCAAAGTTACGGCATAATGCCGCTAAGCCTCCTTGAAAACCGCTGGCAATCGCATTAAATTTCCATTCTCCGTTATGGCGGTATAACTCTGCTGCAACAATCGCAGTTTCTACGGTAAAGTCTTTACCTAAGTTAAAGCGGATTAATTCCTCATTGGTCAATTCATTAAAAATACGCACATAAGAATCTGACACCTGTCCAAAATTTTGCCGCTTTACTTGTGCATCGTGAATGGTAATCGTAAAGGCAATCCGATGAATATGGGGAGGCACCTTATTTAAATCAATTCTGATTTGTTCATCATCTCGTACACCTGAACCGATGCGGTTATCACCGCTATAGATAATAGAGCCATTCCCGCCTGAAGGATTATTATAGAAAACAAAATCTTGATCACTGTTTACCTTACTGGTTTCATTCAATAAAAATGCCGAGGCATCCAAGTCAAAATTGGAATCTAGATTGCTAACGTTCCAACCCAAACCGACCACAACATTTTGCAGGCCGGGGTATGATTTCGTTAAGTCAACCTTTTGCCCCTTGCTAAGAGTAACACCCACATTTTTCACTCCTTATTGTTTTATGTCATATGTACATTATAAGTCTATTTTCAAAAAAGGGAAAAAATTCAATCTAAACTTGTTCGATTGACAAATGGTCCACACTTAAAATGTACGTATTAGGGGATGAAAGGTTTCAAAATTATTGGGGGTATCATTAAAATAAAGGTTTAACTATTCACCTGTTAACTATAATTGCAAAAGAAATTTCTGGTCAATGATTCCTTTAAGGAAAAGTTAAGGAACAAAGATAATAATAGGCTTATCCAAAAGATGAAGAATTAAAAAGGAGCAGATACATATGAAAAAATGGATTTTACTAGCAGTCAGCTTACTGATAGTCGGTTTTGTCAGTTATCAATGGTATGCAAGCAAAACAAGTACACAAACAGCGTCAGCACAGGTCCGAACAGCAGTTGTACAAAAGGGAACTCTAGAAGTTAAAATCAGCGGCTCTGGAACAGTTCAGGCTGTAACCAGTGAAGATGTAAAGTCAATTAGTAATAATAAAGAAATTGATGAAGTGCTAGTCGCTGCAGGTGAGCAAGTAAAAACAGGGGACGAATTGATTACTTTTACTGATGGCAGTGACCCTATATTAGCCCCTGCTGACGGCACGATTACTACTCTAGCGGTTACTGCAGGCGAGCGGGTTACCTCTGGACAAGTGGTTGCCCATGTAACAAACTATCAAGATTTACAAACAGCCGTCCAAATCGATGAGCTGGACATTACAAAAATGAAAGAAGGGCAGGCAGTTGAATTAAAAGTAAATGCTTATCCTGATCAAACATTTACCGGAAAAGTAACCACAGTTGCCAATGAAGGGACATCTTCAAATGGCGTTTCTACCTTTGATGTAACCATTCATATCGATAAACCCGATAACCTCAAAGTAGGAATGAGTGTTGAGGCAAGTATTCTAACAGCAAGTAAAGAGAATGCCCTATATGTACCGCTGGATGCTGTTCATACAGCCAATGGCGAAAAATATGTTATCGCAATTGACTCTGGAACAGGTAATCAAAATTCCGGAACCGGGCAAAAAACAGTGAAAACAGGCTTAGCCAATGAGGATTTTGTAGAAATAACAGATGGTATTACCGAAGGAGAGACCGTGCAACTACCACAGTTAGCTACAGGAAGCACTTCTACTAATCAAAATAGAGCCAAGCAAGGCGGCCTGGGCGGATTTGGAGGAATAGGAACTAATGGTAATGGTGGCTTTAACCGCATGGGAGGCAATGGCGGGCAATTTGGTGGAAGGAGTGGTGGGAACTAATGGGGAACCCAATCATTCAAATTAGTCATCTCATGAAATCATATATGCTAGGTGGTGAAACAGTCCACGCATTAAACGATGTTTCCATTGAAATTGAAACTGGTGAATTTTTGGCGATAATCGGTCCATCAGGTTCTGGTAAATCAACATTAATGAATATGATTGGCTGTCTTGACAGACCACTTTCAGGTACATACTTGCTTGATGGTAAGGATATTGGGAAGATGAATGATAATCAATTAGCAACTATCAGGAATCAAAAAATAGGGTTTATTTTTCAAAACTTTAACCTATTAACGAAATTGACAGCGTTGGAAAATGTGGAATTGCCTTTGTTGTATAGCGGTGTCCCTGCCAAGGAACGGAGGGAAAGGGCCTTAGAAGGCTTAAATAAAGTTGGTCTGAAAGAGCGGGCAGGTCACTTACCTACTCAATTATCAGGTGGTCAGCAGCAGAGGGTTGCGATTGCAAGAGCACTAGTTGGAAACCCTGCCATCCTCCTAGCAGATGAACCAACAGGTGCCCTTGATAGTAAGACAAGTAAGGAAATCATGCAGGTCGTGAAAGAATTAAATGAATTAGGACATACGATTATTTTAATAACCCATGATTTAGCGATTGCGAAACAAGCAAATAGAATGGTTAGCATTCAAGATGGGCAATTACAAGAAAATGGGGGTGAACTTATTGGGAGTCATGCAATCAATTAAAATGGCACTCAAAAGTATAAAAAGTAATAAACTTAGGTCTGCTTTAACCATGCTAGGGATGATTATTGGAGTTTCATCTGTAATTATTCTCGTTTCCATTGCACAAGGATCAACTAAAAACGTGACCAGTCAAATAAATCAGCTCGGTACGAATTTATTAACGATTAATACCTTTGGAACGGATTTGGCATTAACAGAGGAAAAAATTAGTGAGTTGAGTAAATTGAACGGAGTTAAAGCGGTTTCGCCAGTTGTCTCAGGACGTGTGAATGTTAAAAAAGATCGAACAACCTCACAAGTTACCTTAACTGGCACGAATGCTGCGTATTCGACTGTCCGGGATACGTCGGTAAGTGCAGGACGTTTTGTTACAGACCTTGATATTGAATATCGGCAAAAGATTGCTGTTATCGGCTCAGAAACTGCCTCCACATTTTTTGGAGCTGAAGATCCCGTTGGCCAATACTTGCAAATTGAGGGAACATCTTTTAAAGTTGTCGGGGTGTTGGCTTCTAAAGGCAGTTCGCTGGGGCAAAGTGGAGACAATGTCGTCATTGTTCCACTCAGTACGGGCCAGCGTTTAGTTAAAAGCACAACGATTAATCAAGTGTTTTTACAAGGAAAAGATAAGGATCAAATGGATTTTGTTATGAACGAGGTTGAAAGGGCGATGGCCACCCTATATCCAAATAAAAGTGATTCTTATAGTGTAACGAATCAGCAGGATATAATGGATACGATGAGTTCGGTTTCTGAAACAATGACGATGATGTTAGGCGGAATTGCCAGCATTTCCTTACTTGTAGGGGGAATTGGTATCATGAATATCATGCTCGTTTCTGTTTCAGAACGAACGAAGGAAATTGGGATACGAAAAGCAATTGGTGCAAAACGACGAGATGTTCTTTCACAATTTTTGATAGAAGCTGTTGTTTTAAGCGGTGTCGGGGGAATCATAGGGATTTTAACGGGATTGGGCATAGGAAAGCTGGTATCATCACTATTAAGCTTAAGCGTATCTTTTTCATCGTCTGTTATGTTATTTTCATTCTTGTTCTCATTAGTTGTTGGAGTCGTTTTTGGAGTATTTCCAGCCAATAAAGCTTCTAAGCTAAATCCAATTCAAGCCTTAAGATATGAATAATAGTGAATACAAGCGGTTCGCACTATTGCGGCCGTTTTGTTTTCGATATAATGAAGTGAATTCCCTTTAAAAGAGGAGAGATAGAGATGCGGTTATTAGTAGTTGAAGATAATCTTCCATTGTTGGAATCAATTGTTCAGCTTTTGTCAGATGAATTTGAAGTAGACCAAGCATCGGATGGAGAGGAAGCTTTGTTTTTAGCGATGCAGAATATTCATGATGCGATTGTTTTAGATGTGATGATTCCAGAAATCGATGGCTTTGAAGTTTTACAAACAATTAGGAAAGAGGGACTGAAAATACCCGTTCTATTCCTAACAGCCAGAGATTCTTTAGAAGATCGGGTGATGGGACTGGATAGTGGCGGAGATGATTATCTTGTTAAACCGTTTCAAGCAGCTGAGTTAAAAGCAAGGATTCGAGCTTTATTGCGGAGAAGCGGCAGTTTAACCACCAATCAAACGATACAATATCGGGGCATTGAGTTATTAGGTAAAGAGCGGGAGATTTTGGTGGACGGGGAGTCAATTAAACTAACAGCGAAGCAATATGAATTGTTAGAGTATTTAATTACAAACAAAGGCGCGATTTTGACGAAAGAGCAAATTTACGATCGGGTTTGGGGTTTTGATTCCGATACGACGGTTGCCATTGTAGAAGTGTTCATGCATCATCTCCGGAAAAAACTAGAACCGTTTGGTTACCATACTGATATAAAAACGATCCGCGGCGTTGGCTACATGCTAGTTGAAGAATAGGAGCAGCATATGTTTCGACAAACACATATCAAGCTAACGTTGTTAAACTCATTGGTGGTTATTGTATTAATTAGCATACTCGGCAGTATTATTTATATTTATACGGAAAATAGATTATATAAGGATGTTAATGAATCATTACTTGAATCTGTCAATCATTTTCAACAACCAGTTAAAGGTCCTGGTGAACTACGTGGAAATGCGGGAGAGTCTGATCCTAGGTTTAATCGACGAGATCCACGGATTTTAACTTTAATATGGGATGAGAACCATCAGCTCTTGGCAGAACAAAACCGGGATTCGCAGCTTTTTCAAGATAACGAGGCACTCATTCGTCCAAAAAAATTAAACAGTTTACAAGATGTCGATGTTGAAAACTTCTCATTTAGATATATAGCCTTTATGGTAGAACATCCACAATTAGGAAAATTAACGGTCCAATTTATTAGGAATGTAAACTCTGAAAAAGATTTATTAGATAGACTCTTGTTAATCATGCTGATTGGCTGTGGTATCGGAGTGATTTGTGCAGTTGCCTCCGGTTATTTCTTAGCGGGTAAGGCATTGATTCCAATTAAAAATTCATGGCAGAAACAACAGGAGTTTGTATCGGATGCTTCACACGAGTTAAGAACACCATTAGCGGTTATTCAGGCCAAAACGGATTTACTATTTCGATCACCTTCTGCAACGATTGAGGAAAAAATACTAGATATTTCAACCATCTCAAACGAATCAAGGCGGCTCTCCAAACTAGTCAGGAATTTATTGACACTTGCCCGATCGGATTCAGATCAAATCGAAATGAAAAAGTCTGCCTTCCAATTGGATGAACTTTTAAACGATATTATTCAACAATATGAAGAAATAGCAATGTATCAAGAAAAAACACTTCGTTTAGAGGCACCAGAACCTGTTAAGTTTTTCGCAGATAAAGAACGAATTCACCAGTTGATTGTTATTCTTTTAGACAACGCTATTAGGTATACAAAAGAGGGCGGCGAAATTCTGCTATCTTGTACGCAGAGTCATTCGTCAATCTTCTTAAAGGTAATGGATAATGGAATTGGCATCCCAGAAAAGGAAATCCCGAAAATCTTTGATCGGTTTTATCAAAGTGATAAGGCACGGACAGGTGTTGAAGGTACCGGGCTGGGGCTGTCGATTGCTAAATGGATAATAGAAAAGCATCATGGAAAGACGAAGGTCCATAGCACGGTAGGTAAAGGAACGATAATTGAGATTAATTTTCCAAAAGCCCAAAAGAATTAGGATGGGCTTTTTTTGTTAAGAAAATCTTAAGGAAACCCCTTCATAATGTGTTTATCCAAGTAAACAAGCACACTCCGTGCATCATGAATTGTGAAGGGAGAATACTGATATGAAGGAAACGAGAAAGGCCCACTTATGGATTGGTTTAATTGCTTCGATTTTTATCTTTATGGAGTCGATTACGGGATTGTTGATGAATGAACCTTGGTTAATTGGGCAAACACAACTGGAAGGCGGACGAGGCAATTTTCAGCCGGGGCAGTTTAATCAGGGTCAGTTTAATCAGGGACAAAGGGTGGCACCGAATTCTGTACAAGGTGCAGGACAAACACAAGGATCAACGAGTACAAATGATAATATACAATTACAAGGGCGTCCTGGATTTGGCGGGAATGGCAATTTTACAGGAGGAAGGCAAGGAGAGGGATTTGGACAAGGTTCGATAATGAGTACCATTCGAGGTCTCCACGAAGGCAGAGTTGGCAATACAAATGTGAAATGGCTAATTGATTTAGTGGCAATCGCGATGATTGCTTTAACAGGGACCGGTATCTATTTATCAATAAAAGTGCTACGTGCTGAAGGAATTCGAAAAAAACGTCAAGCACAAGCTATTGATGACATTGCTAAAAAATAAATTTAGGAGCACATGATGATGTCGTGTGCTCCTTTTGTTTTTACTCAACAATAATTGTTCCTTTAAACATTTGCATGCCGCAGCTAAAGGTATATTCGCCTGATTTATCAGGGGTAAAGGTGAGATTTGTTGTCCCTGTTTTAAGATTAACATTATTGATATTAAAATCTGGAATCATAAAAGTGGATAAACAACTATTTTCTAATGGATTGGTAATTTCAAGTTTTACTGGAACTCCCTTTTTCACATGAATCACATTAGGTGTATAACCTGTTGGCGTTACGAGCATCTGCACTTTTGGAGTGCTTTGATCTGTCACATCAATTTCTCTTTTCGGAGCCTCTTTAGTGCTGGTTTCTTGTTGTGCTTGTGTTTGCCCAGGTTCAACTCTTCCAGGAATTTTCACCATGTCACTGCTGTACATAAATAAAAACAAGGATACGAGCACAATCCCGCCGGCGATGATTGCAAAAGGTGAAAGCTCTTGAGTATCGATAGAATATTTTGGATTTGTGGACACGTAAATATAGACAATCACAAACCCGATAATGATTATGTAAAAACCTACTAAAATACCAAGCAAAATCGTCGGGCTGATATACTGGAGAAAAAGCCCGAGGATGGAGCCATTAATACCGCCCATCAAGCCTGAAATGGCTCCCATCAAAATGGCTAAGATTCCAACAGGGTGACCAGCTAAAAATCCTACAATGAATCCTATAATCATGCTTACACCAAGAACCAGAAAGGTCTCACCGGACATGAAGCCGATAATACTTCCAGTAAGCAAGCCTGAAATAACGGCAATGACCATACTTATCATAATTCCAGGGGTGTTATTCAGTTTGTTTTTATGGCGGTATACAAGAAAAATAGAATAACTTGTGCCTAAGGTAACAATAACTGCTGAAATAATCGCAAAAATATTCATGTTTTGTCTCCTCTTGTGTGTCCTTTAGAAAAAAACAACATAAGAGTATTATAAATGTAAATATCATTTAGAAATTTGTATTTTAAGTGATTAATTTGAACGTTTTATGAATCTTGATGCGGTGGGAAGATGGAGTTATTCTTTTTTTCATTATCCAAGGCGTTTTTATAGATTCTCTTTAGTGCTTCATTTTGCATTCTCATGTACTCAAGTAAAAATTCTTTTTCCTCTTTTTCTTGTTCAAGCACATCTTTTTTCTCTTCTGCCATACCCATCACCTCAATAATTCTAATAATAGCATCTTACCTTATTTGCTTATTTGTATAAAGTGATTCAGTAGTTCTTTACAATCTAAAGTAAATAATTCATAATAAGATTTGACATTTATTATTGGGAAATATATAATTTTCAAAAATACTATTGAAACTATGACGGGGACTAGTAAATTGAAATGTTCTTACCAAGAGAGGAAACCAATGGTGCGAGGTTTCTTAAAAACATTCATTTGAACCTGCCTCTGAGTTCTGTATCGAATTCATTTTAGAAGATACATGCGGATAAAATCCGTTATCATGGAGAGAGTTTAAAGCTGTTGCTTTATGAATTTAGGGTGGTACCGCCAGGCCTTGGTCCCTTTTTGAGGATCAAGGCCTTTTTGTGCATAGAAAAGCGGAAGTTGCCGTTAAGTGCTAGAGCTGAACAAAGTCTCAAAGTGAAAATTTTTATTTATTCATTTTAAAAAAATAATGAGGTGTCAAAATGGCAAAGGAATTTGTAAAAGATGTAACCAGCATGGATGAGGATTTCGCCCAGTGGTATACAGATGTTGTGACGAAAGCAGATTTAATTGACTATTCAAGTGTTCGCGGTTCGATGATTATCCGCCCATACGGATATGCTTTATGGGATAATATTAAAAATGAACTGGACCGCCGCATCAAAGAAACTGGGCATGAAAATGTCTATATGCCATTGTTCATTCCAGAAAGCTTACTCCAAAAAGAAAAAGACCATGTTGAGGGCTTCGCACCTGAAGTAGCATGGGTGACACACGGAGGATCAGAACCATTAGCAGAGCGATTGGTTGTTCGACCAACGTCAGAGGTTCTTTTTTGCGAGCATTATAGCAAAATCATTCATTCCCATCGAGATTTGCCAAAGTTATATAACCAATGGGCGAATGTGGTTCGCTGGGAAAAAACGACCCGCCCATTCTTACGGACATTAGAGTTCTTATGGCAGGAAGGCCACACTGCCCATGCCACCGATGAAGAAGCTATGGAAGAAACCATTAAAATGTTGAATGTATATGCAGCAATATGTGAAGAAATCCTTGCCATTCCAGTGGTGAAGGGGCAAAAGACTGAAAAAGAAAAATTTGCAGGTGCGAAAGCAACCTTTACAATTGAAAGTTTAATGCATGATGGAAAAGCCTTACAATCAGGTACATCCCACCATTTTGGTACCGGGTTTGCCGAGGCATTTAACATTCAGTACACGGACAAAGAAGGTAAATTGCAATATGTGCATCAAACATCATGGGGCTTTACGACAAGAATTATCGGTGCGTTAATCATGGTACATGGTGACGACCGAGGTCTGGTCATTCCACCAAAGGCAGCACCAACTCAAGTGATGATCGTGCCAATCGCCCAGCATAAAGAAGGCGTCCTTGATTTTGCCTATGAATTGAAAAAGTCGCTTGGACAGGTTGCCCGTGTCGATATTGACGCGAGTGATAAAAAGCCAGGCTGGAAGTTCAATGAATACGAAATGAAAGGAATTCCAGTTCGTTTAGAAGTTGGACCTAAAGACATTGAAAACAAACAAGTGGTATTAGTAAGAAGGGATACGCTTGAAAAAGAAGTAGTTCCTTTAGATCAATTAGAAGCAAAGCTTGTGGAATTGCTGGATGAGATTCAAGCAAACCTATACAATAAAGCATTAAAGCACCGTGAAGAGAGAACATCGGTAGCATTAACTCTTGCTGAATTAGGGGAATCACTTGAAGCAAAACCAGGATTTATCAAAGCGATGTGGTGCGGTGAGCAAGCCTGTGAAGACAAAATTAAGGAAGAAACAGGCGCGACATCCCGCTGTATGCCATTTGAGCAAGAACACCTTTCCGATCAATGTGTATGCTGTGGAAAAGAAGCAAAACAGATGGTTTATTGGGCAAAAGCATACTAAAAATGAAAATTGTGGGGCTCTTCCATTTATGGAGGGGTCCTTTTTTGCTAAAATAGCAAAAAATATTTCTCATTTTTAGCTGCCTTTTAAGTAGTACTGCACTTTTATTTGCGGATTTGTATGTCTTATTTGCGAATTGAATACTTTTATTTGCGGATTTGTATGGTTTATTTGCGAATTAACTACTTTTATTTGCAAATCCTTCTTTGTCCAATCCAATATTAAATAAAAAAAGGATTTCAAATACTTCTTAGCGAATTTTTATTTTTAGAGGGGGATGCAAACAAATGAAAGCAATTTTATTAGACTTTCCAGAAGAGTTTTACACTGAAAGATTGCTAATACGAAAGCCAATGCCTGGCGATGGAAGTGCGGTACATGAGGCAATGCAGGCATCATTAAATGAACTAAAACCTTGGTTGCCGTGGGCACATAGAGAACAATCGGAACAAGAGGTCGAGGCCAATATGCGTGATGCGCACGCTAAGTTTTTAACTCGAGAGGACTTAAGATTACATATATTTAATAAAGAAACAGGGGAATTCATCGGTTCTTCTGGTTTGCATAGAATGAACTGGGATGTGCCTAAATTTGAAATTGGTTACTGGATTGATACTCGGTATAGCGGGCACGGTTATATAACGGAAGCCGTTACAGGTATAACTGAATTTGCTTTTAGAGAACTGAAAGCAAGACGGGTGGAGATTCGCTGTGATGCTAAAAATAACAAGAGCCGTGCAATACCAGAGAATTTAGGGTTTACATTAGATGGTATACTAAAAAATGATAGTGTCTCTGCCGATGGTAAAGAAATTCGAGATACATGTATTTTTGCTAAAATACGATAATGAGATGACGAAAACTCGACCACTATAGTCGAGTTTTCGTCTCTATTTATCGAAGATATATCTTTTTAAATAGTATTTTGTAATGGCCAAATATTCTCTAGTATATGATTTTACCACGGCCGTCCATGGGGTCTTTGCCGAAAGCCCATCTACAACTAAACCTTGGTCTTTGGCAATCGAAATGGCGCGATAAAGGTGAAAAGTATTCGTCACCACAACCCCCGCCTTTGCCTGAGGTGGAATTAATTTTTTAGAAAATTTGATATTTTCATATGTATCTGTGGAACGATCCTCCAAAACAATGCGTGATTCGCTAATTCCTTGCTTAACTAGTTCTCTTTTAATAGATTCGGCTTCAGAGATGTCCTCACCTAGTCCTTTTCCCCCTGAGGCAATCACAATCGTGTTCTTATTTTTCCTTAAATATTCCGCTGCTGCATTTATTCGGCTGGCAAATGCCAAAGAAGGTACGGTTCCTTTAACCCGTGCACCGAGGACGATCAGATAGTCTGCATTTTTAGGTGCACTCAACGAACTATATTGACTTATCTTAAATTGTAGAAAGCCAACATAGATAAGTCCTATAATCATTAGAAATCCAATGATAGGTAGCATTCTTCTCTTTTTCCTCATTACTTCAAATCCATTTCTATAAAAATTCAATCAATATGGTTATGGTACCATAATATAACAATTTTTAATATGTAACTATTAAAAAAGGCACATGAAATGTCATGCGCCTTTTATCTATTCACAAACCCACGAAAGCCCCATCGTCCCAACACCAGTGTGCACTCCAGCCACTGTTATGAGCATCAAAATTTCAGTATCTAGATTTGGAAATGCTTCGTTTATAAGTTTCTCAAAATCAATTGCTTTCTTCCCATCATTGGCATGAACAATAGCAACTTTCCGGACAGTATTTGTCTCTAGGTCTTCTTTTAATTTAGCGATTAGATAGGCCATTGCCTTTTTATCGGTGCGAACCTTTTCCTTAATTATGGCAGCGCCGCCATCTTCAATCGATAAAATCGGTTTTATATTAAATAATGAAGCTAATATTTTTTGTCCGCCGGAAACCCGGCCGCTTTTGTGAAGTTGATCAAGATTAGACGGAACCAAATACAACCGCGTGTCCTTACGTAATTCCTCTAATTGTGAAACGACTTCACCAACCTCAATTCCTTGTTCAACCAATTCAATCCCTTTTTTTATTAATAAAGAGAGTGGATAGGATCCTGTTTGTGAATCTATCGCAAATAATTGAAAATCTTCCATTTCTGCTGCTAGGACGGATGCTTGGTAGGTACCTGTTAAAGTACTCGATGCATGAATAGCAATACCATAGTCATAGTCTTCCTTTAACTTCTTATAAAGCTCGACAAAGTCGTTTATGGATGGTTGGGATGATTGAAATTTCCCATCTTCATTTTTCATGCGATCATAAAATTCCTGTGCTGAAATATCAATGGTTTCTTTGTAAAATTCATCATTTATAACAACGTGTAAGGGAATAACATGTATATCATGCTCCTCAATAAATTCTTGGCTGAGAGAAGCCGTTGTGTCAGTAATCCAGGCAATTTTTGCTTTGCTCATAATAATCCTCTTCCTCCAACTAATACTCTATCGATTGCATTCTATAAAAGTAAATTCTTTCAAATAGAGTGAGCTGCTGTTTTGATAACTAATTAAAACGATACAAGATTGAATACTAAGCTACTAGTTATATTTGTCATGTATAAATTTGAACACTTTGTGAAGTTTTTGTTTTCAATTATTCATAAATAATAAAGTGTGATTTAAATCACTTATTCACTGTGTTTTATCTCCTATAATAAACACTATGTTCATAGTAAAAACCACAAGGAGTGTTTCGAATGTTAGATCAAAAAACAATTGAAATTATTAAATCAACTGTACCAGTGTTAGAAAAATATGGAGAAACAATTACAACTAGGTTTTATAAATTGATGTTTGGAAACCATCCTGAATTATTGAATATTTTTAATCATGCCAATCAAAAACAGGGAAGACAGCAAAAAGCACTTGCGGGAACCGTATATGCTGCGGCAAAGTATATTGATAATCTAGAAGCAATTTTACCCGTTGTAAAACAAATTGCGCATAAACATAGAAGTCTTGGCATAAAGCCTGAGCACTACCCAATTGTAGGAAAGTATCTTTTATTAGCGATTAAGGACGTGCTTGGAGAAGCAGCAACAGATGAAATTATTGATGCTTGGGCACAAGCCTATAACGTTATTGCAGATGCCTTTATCAGTGTCGAAGCCGAAATGTATGATGAAGCAACACATCAAAAAGGCGGCTGGGAAGGCTTCCACAACTTTATTGTCGACCGTAAAGTGGTTGAAAGTGACGTTATTACTTCTTTCTACTTAAAACCAGAGGATAACCGTGGAATTGCAGGGTTTTTTCCAGGCCAATATATTAGTATTAAACTGGAAATAGATGGAGAAGAGTACACCCATATCCGACAATATAGTCTCTCAGATGCTCCCGGAAAAGACCATTACAGAATTAGTGTAAAGCGTGAAGCTAGTACTGCGACTCCTGATGGCATGGTGTCTAATTATTTGCATGATCGTGTAAATGAAGGAGATATTCTAAAAGTAAGTGCACCAGCAGGTGATTTTGTTCTAAATACGGATAAAAATACACCGCTTGTATTGCTTAGTGGTGGCGTTGGTTTAACACCTATGTTGAGTATGTTAAAAACTGTTGTTACAATTCAACCAAATCGAAAAGTAACATTTGTCCATGCAGCAGCAAATGGAAATGTTCATGCCCTTCGAGAAGAAGTGGATGAGTTAGCAAAACTCGATCATGTTCAAACCTATTTCTTTTATGATTCACCAACAGAAGAGGATCGCCTGAATAACCGCTTCGATGTTGAAGGATATATAACACGTGAATGGTTGAAAGACAATGTTTCCATCATAGATACAGATTTTTATTTCTGTGGGCCTGTTCCATTTATGAAAGCAATGAATCACTCGTTAAAAGAATTAGGGGTAAATGAAGAAATGATTCACTTTGAGTTCTTTGGCCCAAAGGGAAATCTAGAAGAATAGTAAAGATGTGATGCAAGCCGATTTCCAAAATGGAAGTCGGCTTTAGTTTTTTGAAATTCTAAGTGCAACAGTTCATGTTTTTCCGTGGGCTTGATTCTTCATCGAATGTTAATACATTCAATTTATTTAAGTTAAAATTTACCAATATTATTTCAAATATTTTCTAATTATCTCCAGATAATAGTATGGTACGAATGTGAAACTGGGGGAATGAATAATGGGTGGCCAGATAGCAAAGGAGCATATTATATTAATAGTTACTTCAATCGTAATAGGTACGATAGCACGGATTCTAACCATTAAAGAAGATTATAGACAGTATCCTAGTTATCCCAATGGATACATGATCCATTTAGTAACAGGATTTGTCGCAGCATCATTAGGAGCCGTCGCAATCCCTGCAATCATGACAAAAAACTTTGTTGCTGTAACTTTTTTAACTTTAGCTATCCAACAATTTAGGGATGTAAGAAAATCTGAAAGGGAAAGTTTAAAGGACTTAGAAAACACGGAATATGCCTATCGAGGAGATGCTTATATAGATGGAATTTCAAAAACTTTTGAGTCGAGAAATTATTTTGCACTTGTTGTTGCCTTAGGGACAGGTATTACGATGCAGCTTGTTAATAGTAAGTCGAGTTGGATTAATATTATCATCGGGGCAATTGTAGGATTGATACTCATTTATTTAGTAAAACGCTTTTCGAAAGGAAAAACGATTGGCGATATTTCAGAGGTTAAAGAAGGAAAAATAGAAGTGAAAAATGATGAGTTGTTTGTTGATGGATTATATATATCAAACCTTCTTGGAACAGAGAATGCTGCAAAATTATTTCAAAATGAAGGCAGGGCTGTGGTCATCTATCCGAATGAAAATCGTTTTAGGATTACACTAGAAAATTTTGGACAGAGGCAAGCTGCCCTATTTGAAGCGACGAGAACCTTAGGAGTAAAGCGATATCATTTTACCCGAAGGGATTTCGATAATGGTCGAGTTGTCATTGCCTTAGTGCCGATTATAAATGATATAGATAAACTAATTGAAGCAGTGAAGAAAACTCCGCTGCTTGAAAGCAGCAAAAAAAGTGAAGCTGTTATGAAAACAAATTTGGTTGGGAGGGAATAAAGTTGGGACGTGAGGCGAATACAGAACCTAAATATGATATCCTCGCACTTGTGACCTTATATAAAGATCGAATAATAGGTGGTAAACAATTGACCTTATTAGCAAAAGATGAAGAAGAGCAAAAAATTATGACAGCAGATATTGCCAAAGCACTGAAGGCGGATGTAGTCCGAATGAACTCAGGAGACTATTTGGTCATAAGAGTATAAGTGACAAAATAATAGAGGGGGGTAAATCAGCTAAGAAGGATCAAATAAAATAACATAAAAGCAACACTTCCAATTGGTAATTGTGTCTATTAAATTGGAGGTGTTGTTTTTGTTATAGGTTTCTTTTTTGAGGGAAATGTTAAGATATATTAAAATTCCTTGTTTTTACCAAAATATAGGTATTGAAAGTTTGATTCCCACCATAACTGTGCTTAAATAATAGAAAAGGTCAAAAAGGATGTCGATCATGAATAAGAATGTCATACGGTCCATTACTGTCATTTCAGTATTATTTTGTCTCATCTGGCTAATTGGTCTTGGCTGGGCAGTAGGAGAATATTACGCCGGAAAACCAGAGAAAGTCCCGGAAACAAACACCGTCAGCAAGAAAATGGAGAACAAAAAGGCATTAACAATTGTAGCTCTAGGCGATTCGTTAACTAGAGGCACGGGTGATGAGACCGGTAAAGGATATGTCGGTGTTTTAGTGGATGAAATTAAGAAGAAAACAAAACAATCTATCCAACTAACCAACTTAGGAATAAATGGACAACGATCGGATCAGTTGCGTAAACAAGTTCAGCAAGAAGAAGTCGGGCGGCAAATTAAACAGGCTGATATCGTATTGGTAACCATTGGTGGGAACGATTTATTCCGTGGGGGTCAAGGGTTAGCGGATTTTGGAGCCGAAGACATTGCAGCAATTGAAAAAAAATACCTTGATAACTTGAAATTTACCTTTGAACAAATCCGTAAAAACAATCCCAAATCCAATGTTTTCTTCATTGGGTTGTATAACCCCTTTATAGAGCTAGAACAAGGAAAGGAAATGTCAAAGGTCGTTCGAAATTGGAATTTTGATAGTGCGGAAGTAAGTGCTGCCTATCCAAAAATCGTGTTTGTACCAACATTTGACTTGTTTGAGTTAAAAGTAAATGATTATTTATATTCCGATAAGTTTCACCCGAATTCAAAGGGGTATCGTTTGATTGCCGAACGGGTAGCCTCATTGCTCACCTGGTAAGGAGAGGAAATTGATGGAGAAGAAAATTACTTTAGCTGTAAAAAACTTAAAAAAAGTGATAGGGAAAAGAGAAATCATTAAAGGTTTGACTTTTGATTTACGAGAAGGGGAAGTGTTTGGGTTCTTGGGGCCAAATGGCGCCGGAAAAACAACAACCATCCGCATGCTAGTTGGTCTAATTAAACCAACTGCTGGCAGTATCCATATTTGTGGCTACAATGTTGAGAAACAGTTTCAAGAGGCAATGAGTAACCTCGGCTGTATTGTTGAAAATCCGGAATTATATCCATATCTTTCAGGTTATAATAATTTGCTCCATTTTGCCCGAATGCTTGATGGAATTGGGGACGAGCGGATTAAAGAGGTGACTGAACGTGTGGGTTTAACCGACAGGATTCATGATAAAGTTAAAACCTATTCATTAGGGATGAGACAGCGCCTTGGTATTGCTCAAGCATTATTGGGAAATCCAAAAGTGTTAATTCTTGATGAACCAACAAATGGGTTAGACCCGGCAGGTATTCGCGAAATGCGGCAATTTATCCGTTTTCTCGCCGAAGAAGAAGGACTGAGTGTGCTTGTTTCGAGCCATTTATTAAGCGAAATACAATTATTGTGTGATAGGGTGGCCATAATAACAAAAGGAACTATTATTCGAATCGATACAGTTCATCATTTGCTGGCAAATCGAGAAAGAGTGGTTTGGCGTATTTCCCCGTTTGAAAAAGGAAAACAAGTTTTAAGCTCGTTAACATCCATTGAAGTTAAAGATGATGGCACGATTTGGACAGAATTTAATGAGCAGAAGACATCGGAATGGAATAAGCAACTTGTTGAAGCAGGTGTGGCTGTTACAGAAATTAATCGAAAAATGCCTGTGCTGGAAGATTTATTCCTCGAATTAACAGGGGGCGACTCGATTGAATAGTCTTATTCAAAATGAAATGATGAAGCTCGTTGCTAAAAAGCGGCTTGTTGTCATTGCACTAATCATTGGCGTTCTCGTCATGCTATTTACATATGCACAATATAAACAGGTTGAAACACAACGTGAAAAATTAGGAACAAGTGATTGGCGTACCATTTTACAACAACAAATTGTTGATACAACGAATCGGTTGAGCAGCAGCCGTTTGTCTGACGAATGGAAAAAACAGCTACAAATTTCACTTCAGCAGCAACAATATTATTTGGACCATGATATCAATCCATCAGAACCAGGTGCACCAACATTTATTAGAATCTTTTTGGAAAGCTCGATTGATCTATTTATTCCACTGATGGTTATGGTTATTGCGAGCGATTTGGTCTCATCCGAACACAGTCAAGGTTCGATAAAGCTATTGTTAACCAGACCGGTGAAAAGATGGAAGGTCCTTTTAAGTAAATATATCACCTTGTCTCTGGCGATCTCCTTAATTATTACAATAGCAGGAATCCTTTCGTATCTCATCTCAGGATTAGTTTTTGGCTATACAGGCTGGGGTGCACCTATTTTAACTGGTTTTAATGTGACGGATGCTGGATTAAACACCTCAGATGTTAAAATATTGAGTTTATGGAAATTTATATTGATGGATTTTGGACTTGTATGGTTTGTCGCCATTGTAGTAGGGACATTATCTTTTATGCTATCCGTTTTGATACGCAGTACCGCTGCGGGTATGGGTGTGATGCTTGCTGCCCTGATTTCAGGTGCTATCTTAAATAATATGGTCTCTTCATGGGAGTCTGCCAAATACTTTTTTATGGTGAACTTACGGTTGACTGATTATATGAATGGAACCGCACCGCCGATTGAAGGGATGAATCTCTCTTTCTCATTGATGGTACTCCTTATTTGGTGGGCAGCTGCTTTAGTTGTATCCTTTGTCGTATTTACTAAAAAGGATGTATATTAAGACAAGCTATTCCAGTTAAAACGGGGATAGCTTGTTCTTTATATTGAATATTGTCCAGTTGCAGTGCTTAGGCGCTGCAGCTTTTCTTTTTAATTGATTGGAAACAATTAATTTTGTAAAATATGGATAAAAGAAAAAATGTGGAGGTGTGCTTCAAATGACATTTGCAATCAAAAAAATTGATCATGTCCAACTTGCCGGCCCAAAAGGTTGTGAAGACGAAGCCAGGGAATTTTTTGCTGACATTCTCGGGTTAACAGAGGTTGAAAAACCAGAAGAATTAAAAAAACGTGGCGGTGTTTGGTTTGAATTTGGACCTTTTCAATTGCATATAGGTATTGAGGAGCCATTTTTACCAGCTAAAAAAGCTCATCCAGCATTGGTTGTAGAAGATATTGAAGGTTTAAAATCACACCTCAGTGAGAAGGGCGTTCCCTTTACAGAAGACAGCAACCTCCCAGGCGCAAGCCGAATCCATGTGTTTGATCCGTTTGGAAATCGTCTTGAATTGTTAGAATGGGAATAGTATAAAGAAGGCATTAAAACAATTGATATAAATTGGAAAAAGCACAGCCCCATTCCAAGACTATTGGAACGGGGTTGTTCACCTTAATATCGGGGGATTAAAGGCATTGTTATCGGGATTTATCTAATCAAAATGGCAAGGAGTCGGGGATTCCTATGCCAGGAAAATAAGCTTTTTAACGGTAATCCTACTGCTTTACGGTAACTTTTAGTGCTTCACGGTTAACACCAAAATGTTGTTTGAAGATTAGTGCCGGGCCACCAAGATTAAAGAGGTAGCGAGCCTCAATTACTAGTTTCATAAAGGCTCCAATTAAGCCAGTTAAACGGACTTTACCCACTACACCAACACCAGCTTTAAGTCCAATGGATGCAACTGAACCTTTGTGGTGATATTCAAATGCTTTTAATGATTCTCCTCTTAGTGTAGCAACGATATTTTTCGCACAAACTGGTGCTTGTTGCAGTGCTACTTGGGCAGTCGGAGCTAAGGCATTTTTTTCATCCTTCATGAAATATGAACAGTCGCCAAGACTAAAGACATTCTTCATATTTTTAACTCGGAGATAAGAATCAACTGAGATTTTTCCCTTCATAATTGGTAATCCCCAATCATGAACAATCGTATTTCCTTTTACACCACAAGACCAAATTAATGTCTTAGTCGGAATTTCTGCATTATTTTCCAGGTGAACTTTTTCAGGAGTAAGTTCTAGTATTTTTCGACCTGTAATCAATTCAATGTTTAGCATTTCTAATACTTCCGTTGTATATTGTATGGACTGCTTAGGAAAGAATGGAATCACAGATGGTGCTGCCTCAATTGCAACAATTTTAACCTCTTCAAAAGGAATATTGTGTTCTTTACATAACTTTGGTAACCCATCAGCCATTTCCCCAAGCATTTCGACACCTGTGAAACCTCCACCGGCTACTACAAAGGTTAAACGAGCTGGGTCTTGGTCTTGTTTATAAAGGTTAAATTGTTTAATGATTTGGTTGTAAATGGCTTTGGAACTTCTAAAGCTGCGAATTTCAAAAGCATTCTCCTTAATACCAGGAATACCATATGTTTCAACCTCAAATCCAAGTGCAATTAATAAATAGTCATAGTTTACCGTATCGCCGCCTTCAAGGTGAACTTCTTGGCTATTGATTTCCACAGAAGAAACAGCCGCTTGGATAAACCGAGTTTTGTTTGGATTGATTAATTCAGGAATGGACATAGCGATTTGCCGATCTGCTGCCGTACCTATTCCGGTTTTGTGAAGCTGAGTTGTAATGTAATGATATTCATGTTTATTAATGAGGGTAACATCTGCCTCATCAGATTTTAATAATTTTTCAAGGCTTTTAGTTGTGATAATTCCGCCATACCCGGCTCCTATAATAACGATTTTTGGCTTGTTCATTTAGTATCACTCCAACCCTTATATAATTTAGTTTTTTTGTGAAATATTTCACAAATAGATCCAAAAAAAAGATCCTTTTTTTGTTGTGAAAATATTCACAAGTAGTTGATGTTTTTAGGATACTCTAATATATTTCAACGCTCAAGTATTTTTTTCTAAAATTTTGTCGAAATGGTAAATTTTTTTCAACAAACTGGTTATGATAATTTTGTGCTGAATAAAAATGAGTTTATTTCTACGAAGATTGGAAGGAGATATTATGAAGATTAAATTGTTATTTTTATTGTTGGCATTTTTAATAGTGCCAAGTTATGCTACTGCAAATGAGTCAGTACCAGTGAATCAAGAGGAAAAACCGTGCGATTGTAAGGAAGATAATCACCATCGTATGAAGCATAAAGACTGGCAGGCTATGATGGCACAAAGAGAGCAAAAACTTCTTTCCTGGGTGAATCAATATACTCCCGAAAAAAAGGCAGAATGGTCAAAAGTATTAGAAGAAAGGAAGAATCTCCGCAGTCAATGGATGAGCCCAGAGTATGCCGCTCAACGTGAGCAGTGGAAAAAAGAAAAAATGGCCAAAATGGAAGAACTAAAGAAGCAATTAGATGAGGGCAAATTGACGAAAGAAGAGTTTATCAAGAAAGCACATGGTGGAAAAGAGATGGGGCATTGGAAAATGTTTCATGAACTTAAGATTGCAATTGATAAAAAAGATGATAAACAAGCCGTTATTCTTTTAAATCAGTTATTAAATCAAACAAAACAGCACAATCAATTGTTAAAAGAAAAATTGAAAAAATAATAAAGGGAACTTGAAAAGTCAATTTCAAAACGGAATTGACTTTTTTGTTTTATGATAAAAAAAAATGGGTACTTATTTATTATATGGTTAATTTATAGGGATGCTAGAAAAGGTTGTTTTAGGGAATAAATAAAAAAGCAGGTTAGTTCAAAGGAGGTTTTTAAATTGAAACGAAAAGGATTAATGATGACTACACTTGGTCTAGGAGCAGCTTATTTACTTCGAAATCAAGAGGCACGAAAAAAATTAATGAATCAACTCCAAACCTTCGCGGAAAAATCCAAAAGGTAATAACAAAAAGCATCCCTTCAAAAGTTTAGGGGATGCTTAATTAATGCCTATTTTTTTAAATCAATTTTCTCTTGTTTTGCCACTTTAATATCTTCTTTTATTTCCTCTTTAATATCATCCGCGATACCTTCAGTTGCTCGTTTAAATTCACGAATGGATTTCCCGACAGCCCGTCCTATTTCAGGCAGCTTACTGGGACCAAAGATCACTAATGCAACGATGAGGATCAAAATTAAGCCAGGAACACCAATATTTGAAAACATTTCTCCAACTCCCAGTGATAAGTTTGCATTTATTCCATTGATTATTATAACTTTTTTTCCGAAATTGTACTAGTAAAGACTGGTCACTAAAAGGTAGCATGAATCATAAATAAAATTAAGAAACCGATTGCGAGTTTAAAGTGCCACGTCTGATCGTTCCTTTTATAACGTCTTAGTCCCATAAATAGTAGAAATGGCAATATCAAAGTGGTAATAATCCCTGATATGTAAGTAAAGTCAAGCTTAAACCCTCTTATTATGGCCATATAAACATGAAGGAACACAATTCCTGTGGAAAGAAGGGCAACGGGAGCATGCCATTTTCGAACTAGTTTACCGATAAACTGTACAATTGTTTTTAATTGCAGTGTTCCCACTTGGATTTCTTTAATTTTTTTTGATTTCATTATTAGAAAGACAGGATAAATAGATAGGACTGCAAAAAATCCAATCCGAGAAATGCTGCCAAATTGCTTTATGGTACCTTTATATTGTCGAAAATCCTCTGTCATTAATTGGCCGCGATATAAAAAAATAGAAAGAACGCCCACACATATTAAACATATTGCTACTATTAAAGATTTGATGACCAATTTGCGTTCTTTACCATTAGCAATAAAATTTACTAAGAAACCAGCTTTTTTGTTGGAAATGGAACTTTGATCCATTCTAATCACACACCTTTTTACTGCATTTTATCTTATCATAAACTACAAATATTAAATTATTATTAAAAAGTAGAAATATTTTTTAGAGAATGACAATATCGGGTTGAAAGCAACAACAGCCAGTTTTTTGACAAACCGGCTGTTGTTTTATAACTATAAAATTAAATCGGATTGTACGTAATGATATAAAAGCTTTGCAGTATTCTCAATTGATGAGCTGTGTGTACGCTCAAAGGCGTGTGATGAATCGATGCCAGGTCCAATTAAACCATGAACGATATCATGTCCTGAGCGGATAGCAGCGGATGCATCAGAACCATAGAATGGATAGATATCTAATTTATATTTAATATTATTTTCTTCAGCAAGATGTACTAATTGTTTTCTCAATTCATAATGATAGGGACCACTTGCATCCTTCACGCAAATGGAAACAGTGTATTCATCTGTCGATTGTCCATCACCCATTGCTCCCATATCAACCGCTAAATATTCTACTGTTTCTGGTGTGATATTCGAGTTTCCACCGTAGCCGATTTCTTCATTGTTTGATATAAGGAAATGGGTGGTATAGGGTAACACAATTCCATCTGTTTTAATTTGCTTCATTAATTGAAGAAGAATCCCCACACTGGCCTTATCATCCAAATGCCGGGACTTTATGTAGCCGCTTGGAGTTATTTCAACACGTGGATCGAATGAAACAAAATCGCCTACTTCAATTCCAAGTGCTCGAACTTCTTCGGCATTTTGGACTTTTTCATCAATGCGAATTTCCATATTATCCTGATTTCTTTCGGCTTTGCCGGCATCTTTATAGACGTGGACAGATGTTTGGTGCATTAATATAGTCCCTGTAAATTTCTTTCCACCGCTTGTTTCAATCTGGCAGTATTCTCCCTCAATCGAGTTATATTTAAATCCACCAATTAAGTCTATCTTTAATCTACCATTTGTTTTTACTTCTTTTACCATCGCACCAAGTGTGTCTACGTGTGCTGTAAGCATGCGGTGTCTGCTTGAATCTTTTCCATCAATAGTGGCTATTAACCCACCTTTACGGTTCCGATAGGTTTTAATTTGTAAATCAGCAAGGTATTTTTCAACAAAGGTAATCACTTCATTCGTATTACCTGACGGGCTCGGAATGGATACTAAGTCTTTTATTAAGTTTACTGTTTCTTCTGTATGTGTATTTGTCACTGCAAGTACCCCTTTCTGAATGTTCATTCGTAATTATTATACCTAAAAATGAAGTAGGAAGTGATTCTAACCCATTTTGTTGTCAACTTTTTTGAAGATCTCACATATGTTAACATGTACTGTTTTCTTTAGGATAATAGAGAAATTAATTGGGCATAAATGGTAACAAATTGAATGTTTTAAAAAAAAGTGGGTAAATAATTATTTAACCACCTATGAACAAACGGAGGAGAAAAAGTTGACCAGATTAGAATTATATCACCAAAAGCCGAAGCAATTTTCCTGGAGGGGTCTATTTTTTTCTATAATCGCCTGTATGATTTTAATAACAGGTTTCTTTATCTTTCGCCATTACTATCAAAGTACGATAAAAATAGAAGCTCCAACAGAAAATTTAGGGGAAAAGGTTGTTATTCAGCTGCCGAACGGACAAAAGGTTTATACCTATGACAACTTTATTATCAAAAAAGATGGGAAAACCTATTATAAAGGTGAGCGCAACACCATCGATTTAACAGGTGGGACAGTTGCCTACGAAGAGTGGGAATAAAATAATAACAAATGCATCAAGGCAAACCATGGCAGCCTTGGTGCATTTTTAGTTTAACAGATCATACATAAGATTTTGATGAATTTTTAAGTAAAAAGTCTATGTAGTAGGCGTCTACAAAGTAATCAACATTGTAAATTACCATAGACCTTTATTTAAACCAACCTTTCTTCTTAAACCAAATAGACATACCAATCACGACTAGAAACATGACAATAAGCGTCGCAAAATAGCCGTACTTCCATGTTAATTCTGGCATATAGTGAAAATTCATCCCATACAAACCAGCAATAAAGGTAAGCGGCATGAACAGTGTAGTAATGACGGTTAAGACCTTCATTACATGATTGGTTTGATGGGAATTAATTGAAATATAGCTATCACGTATATCCGCTGTAAGTTCTCGGTCAGCTTCAATCATTTCGGTTAGTTTTAGTAAATGATCGTGAATATCAGAAAAATATTCTTTTTTCCCCTTTATATAAGTAACACGCTGGGAGTTTAGAATTCTGTAAACAAGATCGCGCATGGGTGTAATCGTATGTCTCAATGAGAGTAAATGATGTCGTGTATCAAATAAATCATCAAGCAATACTTCCATCGACCTGCCTTTGGAATTCTCATCAATTTCATTTAACCTGTCATCAATTTGATAAACAAGGGGGAAAAAATTATCTACCATTTTATCTAGGACCAAATATAAAACATGGGATGGATCCCATTTTTTGATACTTTTGGAATCAGTAAATCGTTGCCACGCTTCATCAATTTCTTTGGATGATTGATGATGAAACGAAATGATATAGTTTTCACCAAGAAAAAAATCTACTTCTTCTCTAGTAATGGACTCTTGGTTTAGTGCTTGTGTAACAAAAAAGGTGTAGCCTTCATAGTAGTCAAGCTTTGGCCGCTGCAAATTATGGATGCAATCCTCAATCGCTAATGGGTGGAAAGAAAGGGGAGTCCTGAGTAATTCAATTTCCTCATTTGTTGGATTATAAAAATCTATCCAGTACCACTGGTAGTCCCCATTAATTAGATTCGAAACTTCTAAATCTTTGACAATATGGTGTGTCTTATCTACTGCTATTGTACTAATCATAAAATACTCCTTATCGATAGGATACTACTTTCAATATATAGGAAAGTCTTACAAAGTACAGTATGTTTTAGGACAGTTTATCATTTTTTTGTGTTAGGACACTTTCACGAATCCACTTTTTACGGTTTTTTCGATCCTGTATGGCTTGGTAAAGGCTTTGTATCCCTAGGATAGCTATCGTGATTATGCCACTAACTACAATGAAAACAGCAAAATATTCGAAAGGATTATATGATTTAAAATGGCTCCATTTGATTTTTCCAACTAAATCATGTGTAAAGAGATTCATGCTAAATATACCGCAAATCACTGTATATAAGGTCAATATTAATAGCAAAAAGCTGTCTCTTTTTGTTACGATATTTTCTTCATATTTAAACAGGCTAAAAAGAGTTTCTTTTGTATTAGTATATAAAAGGTCTATTTGAAAGCATGACCTTAATTGCTTAAAAAGTTCTTGACCCGTAGTTTCGGCAGGATAAACATTAAAAAAGAAATTAGAAGTAAACGAGTTAATGGTATAAATTAAATGTTGGTATTCATTTTTTCCCTGGTCAATATTTATTGCCGAATAATGTTTAGCAATTTTTAAAAACACCAGTTTATGAAAGTGATGAATGATAATCGCATAATAAAATGGTCCATAAAATTGGCTGATGAATGGAGCAGTTTCGTTTCGATTGTGATTCGTGATAAATGAATAGCATTGTTCATCAATAATCGTATAGGTTGATGAACCTACATCCACAACATCAATTATTTCCTCTTCCTGAAATGAATGAAAGGATTGAACATACATTTTATTGGGAGTAAGCAGGGATGCTGCATCCTTAACTATAAAATCCTGCAAATCTGGAAAAACAGAAGCAAACAAGAAATCCCCTACTTGAGAATAAATATTTCCGCTAAATTCAATTTCAGGCATTTGTTCTTCTTTAGTATGTACTTTAAGGAATCGAAAGCTATCAGCAAATTGTTGAGTTTGTGAATAAGGTAAGTGGTTAATTTCGGTTCTTACCGTTAAGAAACCAAGCTCGTAAGGACAAATAAAAATATCAGCAGAATGAATTTGAAAATGAATTCGAGTAGACTTTAAAATCAGTTGGCCATTTAAGTTGAGTTTTTTTGTATATCGATGTAAACCCTTATGCTGAGCCGATTGTGGAAACAGAATCGTATTTGTTATTGGAAGGAAAAAGGATTCCATCTGTGTATGAGAAACATGATTACTACCATAATAGGCCGATTCGTATTGGAAATCATTTAATTGAAAAAAAGTAAAACCCTGGTTCTGTATGTAGCTAGATAGGTGTTGTGTATGGCCGGCCCTCAATGAAATCGGGAAGATGAATTGAAAGAGGGCGGTTGAGACGTGTTTTTCTTTTAGATCAATGGGCTGCATGGAGAGGTTCCTTTCAATTAAGAGATTTCTAAAAACAAGTTACCCAAAAAACTTTAAACTTAACCAGAAAAATGAAAGAATTGACATAGAAAAAATGAGGAGGCATTCCGTAAACCGGATTGCCTCCTCATATGAGTCTAACTATTTAAGCTATTGGAGAGGTTTCTTTGTTCCGCATTGCCTGCGGAATATACACGCAGAATGGTTCACTTTCCATATAGTCCCCCGTTACAGCATAGGTTCTAGAGCGGGAACCACCGCAAATCTTGTTATATTCACAAATGCCGCATTTGCCTTTGTAGTTGTCAGGCTGACGAAGATTTTTAAATACTTTCGCTTCACGATAAATTTCGGCAAGCGGAGTTTCGCGGATATTACCGCCCACAATTGGCAGCAAGCCACTTGGCATGACATCCCCAGTATGGGAGACAAAGGCAAAACCGTTTCCGTCGTTAACTCCTTTTGGAGCACGCTTTAAGCCGTCATGCATCGAAGCAAAATCTGTTGTAATTGTGTCTTCATAGTGAAGTTCACCTTTTTCAATTAAATGATCACGTTGTTTTTCTTGTAGAACAACTCTGCGATAATGCTGGGCAGCTGTCGTTTTAATATCATATGGTGCAGTTTTACTTAAATCATACAGCCAACGGAATACCTTTTCATGTTCAGCAGGGGAGATACAAGCGTCCATTTGCCCTCTGCCTGTTGGTACAAGTAAGAAAATATACCACATTACCGCTCCAAGGTCGCCGACTAGTTTTGACATTTGTTCAAGTGAGTCATAATTATAGCGAGAAATGACAGTATTTATTTGTAAGGGCATATCTAGTTCGTTTAAGTATTTAATTTTTTCAACTGTTAGATCAAATGATCCTGGCGTTCCGCGGAATTGGTCATGTATCTCTGGGTTTGGTCCGTCTAAGCTAAAACCCCAGCGTGATAGTCCGACTTCCTTAAACAGTTTCATCTTTTCCTTTGTTACATTATCAGTGGCACTAGGTGTCATGGAGACACGCATACCTTTTTTAATTGCATAATCTGCAAGTTCATAAAGATCATCTCTCATCATGCAATCCCCGCCCGTGAAGACAAGCATTGGATTATCCATTTCGTAAATTTGATCAATTAAATTGATTCCTTCTTCATGTGTTAATTCTCTTGGGTCCTTTGTAAGTTGAGCATCTGCACGGCAGTGAACGCATTTCAGTTGACAAGCCCTTGTTACTTCCCAAATAACAATAAAAGGGTTCACGTCATAATCTATTCCTTTTCCGGCACCATGTGGGTGTCCCATCGTATGTGGATGTCCTTTACCAATACCTTGCATCTTCATCACCAAAATTCATTGTATTTTCTTACCATTGAAAATGTTTCTATAGTTTTATTATAAATACGTCTTTCTATTGTGAATGGGAGGTTTGTTACAATTTTTCTACATTCAAATAAACTAATTAAATTTTCATTAAGTTATTACAATTATGTTACATTTTTATGAAGAGGGATTATTAGATTTTTTGAAAGAATCTTATTAAATCTTAATATCACTGTTATTTGCTGAATCCAACACTATTTACATAAACCTATATTTCTCTCATTATAGGTATTTATCACCATGTAAACCATATCTTTGGTATTTTAACCAAAGACAATTCTCCTTTATGATTATGGTATCAACTAACGAAGGGAAGCCGCCATCCATGAAAAAACACCTATTGACGGTTGCCGCAACTGCAGGCATTTTGTTTACTTCTTTTGCTGGGTCTGTAAGTGCACATGAAACTATATATTCTGTAAAATCAGGGGACACCCTTTGGAAAATCTCACAAGTTAACAATGTCCCAATCGGAAATATTAAAGAATGGAACAAGTTAACGAATGATACAATCTATGTAAATCAAAAACTATCTTTGTTAGCACCACATAGTCATGATACAAATTCAACTTATATAGTTCAAAAAGGGGACACACTTTGGGGAATTAGCACTCGCTTTAGTCTTTCTATTGCCCAACTTAAATCCTTCAATAACTTAGCATCAGATACAATTTATGTAGGACAAGTATTAAAGGTGGCTTCAACTACTACACCGGTGCCTGAAACCACAGTGTCAAAATCACAATTGGTCATCAATGAAGCAAATAAATACATTGGTACACCCTACTTATGGGGTGGGAACACGCCTGCAGGGTTTGATTGCAGCGGGTTTACGAAATACGTATTTGAGAGAGTTGGGATAACGATCCCCAGAACTGCAGCAACACAATGGTCTGGGCTAAAAGCGATTAGCAGTCCAAAACCTGGTGATCTTGTCTTTTTTGAAACCTATGCTCCCGGCCCTACTCATGTGGGAATTTACTTAGGAAATAATAAATTTATCCAAGCAGGTTCAAAAGGAGTTTCCGTTGCGGATATGACAAATTCCTATTGGAAACTAAGATATCTTGGGGCAAGAACGGCATTTTAATAGATTAGTTGACAGAGGATGGTTTAAAGGGATTGGACCTTTTAAGACATCCTTTTTAATTTTATAAAAATCAGAAAATTTGTCCTTTCAGATTTGTTAGTTTAGCTTTATACTAGATAAGGTGTCTTTTTTATATAAGACAAACTGCCTCAAAAATTTGCAATATGCGTAATTTATGGTTTGGAGGTTTAGATGTTTAATTTAACTCTATTTCGAGAGGTTTTTTATCAATCAAGAATCCCACAATTAATATGTTCTATGGATTTTACAAATGTGCAATTTAATCCTGCCTTTTGTGAATTTTTAGGTTATTCCTTAGATGAGTTAGCTTCTTTGTCAGTGGAGGCCACTTCCCATCCCGATGACATGATAAAGGATGCACATTTGTTTGGTGAGTTATTAGATTGTCAAAGAGATGTATATCAGCTTGAAAAAAGGTATATTCATAAGTCTGGTGAAATTAAAACAGGGATTTTAACAGTCTCAAGGATTCGAGAACAGTCTACGGGAGAGGGGTTTATACTAAGTCAAGTTCTTGATATTACCGAAAAAAAACAGATAGAGAACGCCCTAAAACATCGCGAAAAGAAATATCGGCTGCTCGCGGAACACTCTTCTGATATTATCATGTTACATAAAGTTGATCTAACATACCTTTATATTTCTCCTTCCGTTAAGACTGTACTGGGTTTTACACCCGAAGAATTGATAGGAAAAAGTCCACTAGAATTTGTTCATCCAGATGATATTGAGGAAATATACAATCAGCATAAACTTGCTATTGATAATAGTTCAAAATTATATACCTATCGCTTCCGAAAGAAGGATGGGGCATTCGTTTGGATTGAATCCACCGTTAAAATTTCCAGGGATGCAGAGACTGGAGATGTTAGGGAAATTGTTTCTGTTTCGCGTGATATCGAAGAGAGAATTGAAACACAAAACGAATTAAGAAAATCTGAAAAATTAGCCGTTGTAGGGCAGTTGGCAGCAGCTGTTGCCCATGAGATACGAAACCCATTAACGCCTATTAAAGGATTTATGCAGCTTTTAAATTCGGAAAAAGAAATTAATCCTGTATATCTAAAGATTGTATTGGATGAACTACGCCATGTCGAAGCCATTATAGCTGAATTCATTTCCATGTCCAAACCTCATACAGATAAATTAAAAATTGTTTTTGTTGATCACCTTGTTAAACGGGTAGTTCAACTATTAGAACCAGAAGCAAAAAGGAAGAGTATAGCGTTGATGTTTTTTGAGGAGCAACCCACATTTTCAATCATGGGAGATCCTAATTCATTAAAGCAAGTGTTTATGAATGTGATTCAGAATGCTCTTGAAGCGTTGTCAAAAAAGGGGCGAGTTGATATCCACATCATATCGGATAAAACAGGTGTTACTGTCGAGATTACTGATAATGGATGTGGAATTCCAAAGGAAAGGTTATCAAGGCTTGGAGAACCCTTTTATTCAACAAAGGAAAGAGGAACTGGTCTTGGATTAATGGCTTGCTATCGTATCATTGAAGCACATAGTGGTAAAATCAGTATTGAGAGTGTAGAAGAAGAAGGGACGACGGTGACGATTTGGCTGCCTAATTACCATGAAAACTAATTAGAAATACGAATGAACTGTGTTATTTTTAAGGTTTAAATACAAGATTGTATGGACTGAATAAATAATTATTCGGAATGGAGATGCCAATGATAAAAAGAATCATAAGCATATGTATTTTATTGTTCATTATTGTTCTTGGCTTCTTGCAGAAGGATGCTTTGCTTGAAATAGTAAAGCAGGGCGGGAATTTATCAGTTTTGATCAGTTTGCTGTTAGTAGCTATTTGTGTATTCTTTCCCGTCATCCCATTTCCTGTTTTGGCAGGAGTAATTGGGGCGGTTTTTGGAACCACTCAAGGCGTTTTAATTTCATTAGCAGGCGCTATGGCTGGTACAATGTGCCTTTTCTTTTTAAGTAGATACGGTTTCCGTGATTTTGCAGAAGAGAAATTGACTAAATACCCAAAAGTGAAGGAATATGAGGAATTTCTCGATCGAAATTCCTTTATGGCGATTCTAACCTGCCGCTTAATTCCAATCATTCCCGCTCCGATTGTAAATATAATTTGTGGTCTAAGTCATGTCAAATGGATGACATTTTTTATCGCATCAACATTAGGGAAAATTCCCAACATACTAATACTATCCTATGCAGGGTCACTATTTAACAACAACAAACTTTATTCCTTTGGGATTTACGGCTGTTATCTTCTCATCATTTTTCTGATAAACGGTGTGCTTATTTATCGAAGAGCTGCACATAAATCAATTGATTAAATCACTTGATGGATATTCGAATCCGTTTGTTTATTAACAATAATCATTTCTTTAAAATAGCTTTTTAAGATGAGCCATTTGGCAGGGTATGTGTAGATAAAATCTTCAATTGTTTGCAATGAATAATAGATAAAACAGTCAAATCCACTTTTTTCTATTTTTAAATCATATAAAAGTGCGTGGGGGTTGGTGTAATATTCATTTAATTGGCAGGGATTGAGTGTAACCACCTGAATGTTTTGCTCTGTTAGGTATGTCTTAATGGTTTGTTCCTGCAAAATTGTACTTTCTTCCTTTGTGAGTCCATCTATACAAATGCGATCATTAATAAAATAGATTCCCTTCAAAAATAACATCCTCTCAATAACTTAATTGGTATTGTTATTGACAGGGGAATGAAAAAGTATACTTAGTCAACGGATAACATTTTTTAGAAAGGTTAGCTTCAGTCAATTAAAAACCCTGAAATCTTTATGGAGCAGATAAAACAAAGATATGGGGGTTATAGGGGCTTTAATATACAAAAAAATTACCCGGCCAAATGCCGGGCATTAAAACTAATCTATATTAAGGGGGGGCGAGGTTAAGGTTCTTCCGTGAACCTATTTATAGAGTACCCGATAATTATGAACAAACTATGAAAGAAAGATTAATAGTTTAAGAAAGGTGACTTTTGGTGAAGGATTTCCATTGCTGTGCGACCTGCAGACACTTTAAGGCTGAGAAAACTACAAACAGGATGACATATTTTTGCAGCCGTTTAGGTTTTGAAACGAAAACAAATTACAAATTTAATTGTTGGAGTCCGACAGATAGAATTAAGAAATTAATAGGGCGTGTCACAAATGATAGAAATGATAATGATTGAAGTAGACCAATTCCCAACTAATGGATTTGGTCTTTTTTGTATTAATATGATAAATGTCCATAGTATCTAATCCGGTAAAATGCTATTTTTAATGAATATGATTAATATTTAGTGGAATTCTACTACTTTGGAGAGACCCTGTACTTAAGTGAAAGGAGAAAATAAAGTGGCAGCAACTCATACGTTTTCTAAGCAAGAAGAAATAGCTAATTCTATTACGCACGGAATTGGGGCATTACTAAGCATTTCTGCCGTAGTGATTCTAATTGTTTATGCCACTCTTTACGGGACAGCCTGGCATGTCGTGAGTTTTACGATTTTTGGTGTAACCATGTTTATCCTATATATGTCCTCCACCTTGCTTCACAGTTTTCCTGAAGGAAAGGCAAAGGATGTTTTTGAAATTTTTGACCATTCGTCCATTTACTTTTTTATTGCAGGAACCTATACACCGTTTTTATTAATTGTAATAAAAGGAGGATTGGGTTGGTCACTTTTTGGCATTGTTTGGTTTCTTGCGATTGCAGGTACCGTATTTAAATGTTTTTTCGTGAAAAAATATCTTTTCACTTCGACCATTCTTTATGTGGTGATGGGCTGGTTAATCGTCTTTGCCTGGAAGCCATTAATCAATAATCTCTCACCTGAAGGCATGATGTATTTGGTCATCGGTGGGGCCTTTTATACCTTGGGAGCAATTTTTTACGTTTGGCGCGCCTTTAAGTATCACCATGCTGTCTGGCATCTGTTCGTGATGGCTGGAAGTATCGCACATTTCTTTTGTGTGTTGTTTTATGTTTTACCGATAAAATCATAACCGCACGCATTAATAATGAGTCCAGTTAAGGATTTTATGCTGTAAAGCTATCGACAGGTAGCTTCTTTTTTTTACCTGAACAGGAATAAAAATTATTCATTCTAGGAATAGCTTCCATCCTAATATAAATATGATAGGGAATTCATGTGTCAGAAGTGGGGGAGAATGCGTGGAGGATTTTTATCAAATTTTAGATGTACTTGATCAACCGGGAGAAAAGGCAATAGCCACTATAGTCCGAGTAAAAGGATCGACTTATAAAAAAGAAGGTTCATCGATGCTGTTTTTTGCGGATGGAACGCAAATCGGTATGTTAACAGCAGGATGCTTGGAAGAGGACATTGCGATTAAAGTGAAGGAGGTTTTCAAAAAACAGGAAGCCATGATGTTTCAATATGATTTGTCAAATGAGGATGATTTGAGCTGGGGGCAAGGTCTAGGCTGTAATGGGACGATTGATATTTTAGTAGAGCCAGTCACGGAAAAATTAAAAGAGGATTTATATTTGGTTAAAGGGCTTCTTGAGCGCCACAAGCCAGTAATAGAATTAAAAAAACTAGATGAACTGGGGGAATATGTATTTATTGAGGAGGAAGGTGAGCCGTTTGGAAACTGGTCGGGGCCTCTCCCCATCGTTGAATTCACATCAAAAAGCGGCATCCTGTCGAGGCAGGATTCTACTGTATTTCAGCATACCTACCAACCTAGGCCCCGATTGATCGTGTTTGGCGCAGGACCCGATGCCATACCACTGGTTTCGTTGGCAGCTGAAACTGGTTTTTCAGTAGTTGTCTGTGATTGGCGGGAAACGTTTTGTCAAAAAAAATACTTTCCAACCGCCGATCAACTTTTGGTGAGTTCGCCAACGAAAATTTTAAGAACTATTTCTTTTTCGCCATATGATTTTGTCGTGTTGATGACGCATCATTTCCAAATAGACCAAGAAATTTTAATGTTGATAAAAAAGATGCATTTAAAATACTTAGGTGTATTAGGGCCAAAGGAAAGAACCAAAAGACTACTTAAAAGCGAACATATTCCAGAGTGGATTCATTCCCCAATGGGTGCTGCAATAGGGGCAAAAGGCCCTGTTGAAATTGCAATTAGTGTGGCTGCACAAATGATTGAAGTGTGGAGGAAGCCCGTACATGAAAGAGTAGAACTTTTATGGACTATTCCCGATTAATGGGGATCAACTCTAATTGGCATACTTAAGTGTTAGGAGGCTTGACCGTGGAGGTTATTGGAAAAAGTGTGATTCGCAAGGATGCAGTTGAGAAGGTGACAGGTCACGCCATGTATACAAATGACTATCAATCAGTGCCAATGCTGTCTGGGAAAATGGTTATCAGTCCCTATGGTCATGCAAAAATAGTGAGCATTGATACAACAAATGCATTACGAGTTCCAGGTGTTAGGGTCATTCTCGTGGGAAATCACTTTCCGTTAACGGGTGAGGCAATTCGCGACCGGCCGCCACTTGCTGTCGATAAGGTTCGGTATCACGGTGAACCCGTCGCTCTCGTTGTCGCCGATAATCCCGCGCAAGCAAAGAAAGCAGCAGACTTAATTAAGGTCCAATATGAACTACTGCCGGTCGTAAATTCACCGACTCAGGCCTTTCAAAAAGATGCACCATTAGTTCACGAGCACTTAGGTGAATATAAGAAGGAAGAAGATTCAAGCCCCGTGCCTGGCACCAATATTGCAACCCATATTAAAATCCGCAAAGGAAATATGGAGAAGGGTTGGGCGGCAAGTACCACGGTCGTGGAGGCGAGTGTCTCTTTTGCCCCTTCCGATCATGCGGCGATGGAAACTAGATGCGCGACTGCTGAAGTACGACCGGATGGCCAAATTATCATAATGACGTCTTCACAGGCTCCATTTATGGTCAAAAGATTAATCTCCGATTACTTCGGTGAGGATATAGGGAAAATTATTGTCCATACCCCGCTTGTTGGCGGGGCATATGGTGGTAAGGCAGCGGTTCAGCTTGAGGTGCTTGCCTATTTGGCATCAAAGGCAGCAGGTGGAAAGCCCGTGAAAATTCTAAATTCGAGAGAAGAAGATATCATCACGTCTCCCTGTCATATTGGCTTAGATGCAACCGTTAAGTTGGGAGCCGATCAAAATGGAAAAATTCAAGCGGCAGAAATTCGTTATCTGTGGGATGGCGGTGCCTATTCCGATAAAGCCATTGATGTTACTAGATCAGGGGCGGTTGATTGTACAGGGCCATATAATATTGAAAATGTTTGGTGTGATTCTTACTGTATGTATACCAATCATCCTTATGCCTCTCCATATAGAGGCTTTAGCCATTCGGAGTTATCATTTGCAATTGAACGGACAATGGATTTACTTGCGCAAAAATTAAACATGGATCCGCTTGAACTCAGGTACATCAATGCTATTATGCCAGGAAATACAACGCCAACACGGGTCATGCTGAATAAAAGTAATGTAGGGAACTTGCGAAAATGTATTGAGAGAGTAAGAGAATTAATCCAGTGGGAAGAAGGTGCAGTCAATGAGATAAACGAACGGCTAGTTAGAGTAAAAGGGATCAGCTGCAGCTGGAAAACGTCGACCATTGATACAAATGCTCCTTCAGGCGCAATCATAACATTTAATCGGGATGGTAGTCTGAATTTAATGTCAGGGGTAATTGAAATCGGGACAGGGACAAAAACAGTTTTAGCTCAAATACTTGCGGAACGTCTAAAAATGGATGTGGATAAAATTCATGTACGGATGGAAGTTGATACGCAAACAACCCCGGAGCATTGGAAGACAGTCGCGAGCAGGGGGACCTTTATGGCTGGGAGAGCCGTTTTAAATGCAGCAGAAGACGTGATTCAGCAGTTGAAAGAGATTGCTTCCTGTGTATTAAGGGCACCAAAAGAAGATTTGGAAGTCGCACATAGTCGAGTCTATTTACGGGATGATCCTTCCATAGGGCTGGATTTTAAAGATGTAGGCTACGGTTATCAATATCCTAATGGAAATGCCATTGGCGGGCAAATAATTGGCAGAGGTCATTATATTTTGCGCCATCTTACACACTTGGACCCGGAAACGGGCGCAGGAAAACCTGGCCCTGAATGGACCGTAGCTGCTTATGCAGTCGAGATTGAGTTTGATAGGCGGGACTATACGTACCGATTACTAAAGGCTTGTACCGTTGTGGATATTGGAAATGTAATGAATGAAAAAGCTGCCCTTGGCCAGGTGATGGGTGCGATGAGTATGGGGCTCGCATTTGCAGGTAGAGAGACCTTTTATTTTGATGAATATGGCCGTGTGATGAATCCGCAGCTGCGCACTTATAGGCCGCTCCGATACGGAGAAAATCCCGAATACCTTGTTGGATTTGTAGAGACTCCGCAACTAGATGGTCCATATGGAGCCCGAGGTGTTGGGGAGCATGGCCTTATGGGGATGCCAGGGGCACTTGGCAATGCATTGTCACTAGCAGCAGGTGTCTCATTGCACAACCTTCCATTAATTCCAGAGTTAATATGGAGGGAAAAGGAGGCAAATCGAAATGCTTCCCTTTGATTTTGAGTATTACCGTCCGGAAACGTTAAATGAGGCTGTGGATTTATATCAATATTTAGACCAGCATGGTAAACAGCCAATGTTTTTTTCAGGCGGTACTGAATTAATAACACTTGGAAGAATTGATTTAGTCTATACGGAAGCTGTTATTGATATAAAGGGGATTGCTGAATGCAACGTTATGCAAATAAGCGGTGATCATTTATTTCTAGGCAGCACGCACACCCTCACTCAAATAGAAGAAGCAAATCTTTTTCCCTTATTAACAAAAACAGCTAGTGAGGTAGCAGACCATACTGCTCGCGGCAAAATTACTTTAGGTGGAAATATTTGTGCACAAATTTACTATCGGGAAGCTGTTTTGCCATTTTTACTTTCAGATAGCCATGTGCTAATAATAGGGTCTGAGGGACAAAAAATTGTCCCAATTAATGATATTTTTCAAGGTCAGTTACGATTACAAAAAGGAGAAGTCTTAGCACAGCTAGCAACAGAAAGCAAGTTTATTAGAGCACCGTTTTTTACTGTTAAGCGCCGACAGCAGTGGGAGACCGGCTATCCACTCATTACTTTAGCGGCATTAAAAGTTGATAGGAGAATTCGTGTTGCGATCAGTGGGTTGTGCCCATTTCCGTTCCGCTCAATTGAGGTTGAAGATTCCATAAATAATCGCGGTCCTTCGGTTGAATCGAGGGTGGATCAGGCAATCGCTGTTTTACCACAACCAATTTTAAATGATGTCGAGGGTTCAGCAGAGTACCGATTATTTGTTTTACGAAATTTGTTAATCGATGCAGTGAAATCCTTAGATCAATTGCATGCTTAATAGAGAGAGTCTTTCGAAGGAGGCAGGGGAAGCATGAGTTCCAGCACTATAACGTTAAAAGTAAATGGTGAAAGCCATCTGCTAACAGTTAGGTCAGCTGATACCCTTTTATATGTAGTAAGGAGTCAGCTTGGGCTGACAGGCGCAAAGCCTGGCTGTTTAAATGGTGACTGCGGGGCCTGTACGGTAAATGTTGATGGCTGGCCAATGAAATCATGCTTAATGCTAGCCGTTGAAGCCGTTGGGAAAGAGGTAACAACAATAGAAGGACTACATGAAACACCGATTCAACAAGCTTTTATTGAAAACTTTGCTTTTCAATGCGGGTATTGTACACCGGGTTTCATTATGAATTGCCACTCGTTAATTGAACAGCATCCCGATGCAGATGATAAAACCATAAAGGAATGGTTAGAATCAAACATATGCCGCTGCACAAGTTATATCGAAATTGAGGAAGCAGTCAAATCAGTTTTAAAGAAGAGATGAGCCTTAAATATGGTAATTTAGTTTTGTTTAACTGACCAGATAGATAATTGAAGAGAACGGTCGCTGCGGGAGATGTAAGCGACCGAACAGAGAGAAAATCCGAGAGCATGGTAGCTAAGAAAGGGTGTAAGCGACCGTTCAAGTAGAAAATCCGAGAGAACGGTCGCTAAGAAAGGGTGTAAACGACCGAACTAATGGAAAATTAGAGAGAGAATAGTCGCTAAGAAGGGTTGTAAGCGACAATACATGCATAAAATCCGAGAGAACGGTCGATTAGATGGGTTGTAACCCCCAATCCAATCCAATTCATTTCTTATGTTTCATTTGAAAATACGTATCCAAAACCCGGCGGCCAATCTTTAAGTTTGCTCGATTGTCATCCTTTCCATCATAAGCCCAGGGTACTAAAACGGCCATAGCTACCTCAGGATTGGAACTTGGAGCATAACTTACCAAACTTAAATTCATAACAGGTGGCGGTTCTTTGCCAAAAGTACTGCGTAATGGTCCATCATAAAAGGCTTCGGCTGTCCCTGTTTTCCCTGCGGGGGAGTAATTGACGCCTTCAAAAAACTTAGCAGCCGTTCCCCCTGGTTCCTGCATCACCTTCTTAAAGCCTAATTGTACCCGATTTATCCATTCCTGTTTCATATCAATCGTATTGAGGACGGAGGGATTGATTTCTTGATGTATGGAACCAAGCTCTTCCGTTTCACTTGCAGGTTCACGAATTTGTTTAACGATATGCGGCTGCATCCGATAACCGCCATTTGCAATAGTTGACACATACTGTGCCATCTGCATCGCGGAATAGGTATCATATTGGCCAATCACAAGGTCAAGCAAATAACCTGGCAGCTTGCTTTGCCCTTTAAATCCTGTCTGTTCATTTGGTAAATCTATGCCTGTCCTGGTTCCAAGTCCAAATGAGGCGAATGAATTTCGAATTGTTTCGAACGCCATCTTGTTGGTGAGATTTAAGGGCTTATCATATTCATACTGACCTTTTCCAATTTTTATTGCCGTATGGAACATATAAACATTTGAAGATTTTTTTAAGGCAGTAATTTCATTTAATCTTCCTAAATAGGCATAAGACTTTTTAATAGGGGTGTCTTTAATTTTGATTCCTGCGTCATCGAAATATGTACCCGGAGATATCGCCCCTGTTTTATAACCTGTTAAAATAGTTGCCCCTTTTACGGTGGAACCAACGCTATAGGTGGTGGTAAAAGTTCCGAGGGCATCATCAATCATTTCGACTTTTCTGGTACCACTGTCTGTTACTACTTTTTTACCAGACATCGCCAAGATTTCTCCAGTACGGGGCTCCATTAAAACAACATAAGCCCGGTCCGTTAAACGTGTTCCAGGTGATTTTTTTGCAGCCCAAAGCTCTTCTTCAATAATCTGATCAACAGCCCTTTGTAAATCCATATCAATCGTTAAGACAAGATCCTTACCTTTTTTTCCAATCCTAGTAGGCTGTGTTTCAATGACGTTGCCCATTTTGTCCGTGACATTTTTCATCTTTGATTTATAACCATGAAGAACGTCTTCATACTGCATCTCTAACTGACTTTTGCCGACCCGGTCATTTCGGCAATAGCCTCTAGCCAAATAATGATCCAATTGGTCAGCAGGAAGACCTTCACCAGATTTTGTCACTTTCCCTAAAATAGATCTTAAGGTATTTTCGAAGGCATAGGAACGATCCCAATCTGTAGTGGTTTCTACCCCTGGCAAGGATTGAAGATTTTCACTTACAACAGCAAATTCCTTATCAGTCACGTCCTCATTCTTTACCATTTGTGGAATAAATTTAACCCCATTACTAAATTCTCGATAAATGGCAAGGACCTCAAGATCGGAATCTGTTAGTTGTTTCAATTCTTCTTCCGTAATACGTGCTAATTTATATTTATAAAGATCTTTGTCCGCTAGTTTTTTAGCATGATATAAGTCCTTCTCCGATTTGGTTATTTTGGCATCGGCTTGATTTTGATTTTTCATGAGCCAAAAATCTCGCTTGTCTCTTTCTGTAATCCTATCAGTTTTCATATCAATCAGTCGCGCTAACTTTTCAGCTGTTTCAAGCATATCTTTCTGACCAAAACCAACATTTGTATAGGTGATTGCACTTTTTGGTACATTATCAACAATCACTCTATAATCACGGTCGAGTATTTTACCTCTAGGAACAGGAGTACTAATAGTAAAATCCTCTCTTCTTTCTAAGTCCCTTTTAAAATTTTCTCCATATACGATTTGTACAAAGCCAAGCCTTAGAATCAATATGGAAAATAATAAAAATACACTAAAAAAAAGTACATTTAATCGAAAAGGAAAATGAGATTTTTTCTTTTTCTGATTCTCCAATGTCATGACACATCCTTTTGACCAAATCGATTCATCTTCTTTTTTAAAAGGAAATAAATATACATGAATAGTAAACTCACCATATGGTAGTTTCTCATGAGGATGAAAAAATTATACAGAAGAGGTAAAAGATGGTTCCACTAAATATTTTGTCAAAATGGTAATATTTAAATGTTTTTTATTATTTGAATTTTTAATTTATAATGGAAAAGGATGTGCTGTTTCAAAACATCCTTGTAAATAGAGAATGCTAAATAGGAGGTTTACATATGGAGAAAAAGTTGGTTGAATCAACAACATTGAAGAAGGCGTTGGAACAATTTAACCTGTTAGATGAAAAAATTACTCATTACTCAAGTATTTTAGGATTGGTTGATTGGGATCAAAAGGTAATGGCACCGAAAAAAGGCAGGAATGTTTTTGCTAAAGCCACTGGGACCTTGCGTACGGATGTATTTAAACTATCAGTATCACAAGAAATGGGTGAATTGTTAGCAATACTTACTTCCTCGGAAAATGGGGAACAATTAGATAAAATGACGAGAGCAAAGGTAAGAGAATATAAGGAGTACTATCAAAAATCGAAAAGTATTCCTGCAGACCTTTTTCAGGAATATAGCATTTTAACCGCACAAGCGAATGATGCCTGGGAAGAAGCCAGGGAAAACAACGATTTTGCACGTTACCTTCCTTCATTGGAAAAAATTATTGACTTCAAGCGGAAATTTGCAGAAATATATGGGTATGAAGAGCATCCTTACGATGCCTTGTTAGATGAATTTGAACCAGGCTTAACGGTAAAAAAACTTGACCCGTTATTTTCTAAACTTAGAGAATCAAGTGTTAAGTTATTAGAACGAATTAAACAAGATGGCAAACCTACCAAGGTTGAGGTGTTTGACCAATCCTTTGATATCGAGAAACAAAAAGAATTCAATCGCTACATTTTACCAACCATTGGTTTTGATATGGCGGCAGGGCGCCTGGATGAAACAGTCCATCCCTTTGCCCAAACGGTGAATATTGGGGACGTTCGGTTAACTACTCGTTATCTTGATAAAAATGTTCGTTCTGCCCTTTTTGGGACAATTCATGAAGCAGGTCATGGCATTTATGAGCAGCATATAAATCCAGCGTTTGAGGAATCGGTTCTTCAGAGTGGAGCATCATTTGGTATTCATGAATCACAATCAAGATTTTTGGAAAATATGGTTGGTCGTAGCAAGGAATTTTGGAATTTCTTTTTCCCAAAGCTCAAAGAGTATTTTCCAAAGCAATTGGAACAAATTTCTGTTGAAGAATTTTTCCGTGCCGTCAATACGGTCCAACCTTCATATATCCGTGTGGAAGCAGATGAACTAACTTATAATTTACACATTATGCTTCGTTATGAAATTGAAAAAGCCTTAATGGGCGGAGAGATTGAAGCAAAAGACTTACCTGCCATTTGGAATCAAAAAATGAAGGATTACTTAGGAATTACACCACCTACTGACACACTAGGAGTCCTTCAAGATGTTCACTGGTCATTTGGCGGGATCGGCTATTTCCCTTCCTACTCTTTAGGAAACCTTTATGCGGCACAAATTCTTCATACAATTCAAAAAGAACTTCCTGATGTTAATTACTATATTGAAAATGGCAGATTTGACCTCATTCAAGCATGGTTGAAAGAGAATATTCACCAGTACGGTAAGCTTTATACCCCGAATGAATTAATCGTAAAAGTGACTGGTGAGGAATTAAATGCAGATTACCTTGTTGAATACCTAGAGAAAAAGTATTCTGAGGTGTATGGATTATAATTTTATAGTAATGGTCAGGTAAGCCTTTCTTTTTTACTGACACTAGATAAATAGGGGAAATGTTCATGTTTCTAACTCATAGCTTTAAAAGTGTGATCACATCAAAAAAGGAACTTCGTAATTTAAAGGGCACTCCAAGTGAAAGAGCCCAACAAAAAGTCATTCATCATATTGATGGCCATTGCAAAAATTTTATTGCCTTTTCACCATTTTTGGTAATATCAACTGCCGACGGAAATGGAAATTGTGAAGGTTTTAAATGAGAAGTTACTACTCATTCGAGTCACAGTAGAAGAAGTGGAAGCAAGTCTTAAAGTAGGTTATGAACATAGACTTTATTAATCTTTTATTAATATTTAAAACTAACATTGACATTTGGGTAAAAGTATTATATATTACTAGTAATTAAATATTTCCTTTTTAAAGGGGAGTAGCTGCTACAGTAAAGTCGTCATTTCGAGAATTCAATTTCTCCGGCTTTATTGGCAACGTGGACGTTGTTAGCAAGACCTTTACTTTACTGTAAAGGTCTTTTTGTATATTTTTAGGCCTTTACTGTGACAAGTAAAGGCCTATTTTTATGGCAATAAGGGAGTATTTCTAAAAAAATTAACCTTTAAAGGGAGGAATTATTTTATGGATTTTACTCTATTAATGGAATACGGATGGGTTTTACTGATCTTAGTGGCGTTAGAGGGGCTGTTAGCAGCTGATAATGCATTAGTACTTGCGATTATGGTCAAACATCTTCCAGAAGAAGAACGAAAAAAATCATTGTTTTACGGGTTAGCAGGCGCATTTGTTTTCCGCTTTGCATCATTGTTTGTTATTTCGTTCCTAGTGGATGTATGGCAAGTTCAAGCCATCGGGGCACTTTACTTGATATTCATGGCAGGTAACCACATCTTCCGCAAGGTTGTAAAAGGAAAAGTAAATGAAAAAGAGGTTAAAGAAAGTAAAAAGCATGGCGGCTTTTGGTCGACTGTTATTAAGGTAGAAATAGCTGATATTGCCTTTGCAGTTGATTCAATTCTAGCTGCAGTAGCGATGGCGGTTGTCCTTCCTAATACACCTCTTCCAAATATCGGCGGGCTTGATGGAGGTAAATTCTTAGTAATCTTTGCTGGTGGTATTATTGGATTAATCATTATGCGCTTTGCGGCTAACCAGTTTGTGAAGCTGTTAGAAAGAAGACCAGGACTTGAAATTGCAGCCTTTACTATTGTGGGATGGGTGGGCGTTAAACTCGCTGTTTACACTCTTTCACATCCAGCTTTGGCCATATTAAATGAGGAATTTGCCCATTCAACCGAATGGAAAGTAACCTTTTACGTTGTGCTTGTTGGGATAGCTGCAGCAGGCTGGTTTTTCTCAAAAGATCATTCAGAAGAAGCAGCAAATAAAGCGAATATTTAAGAATGAACTCGCCAATCGGCGAGTTTTCATTTATTCTGTAAGATAGTGGGTTTATTTTTGACATACTAATAAAAGCAAGTGAGATAATAATTACAATCATGACTTTATAAAGAAAAACGGTATAATAAGAATATAAACGTGAAAGGGAAGCAGCAAAATTTTATAATTTTTTTGGAGTGATACATATTATCAGAAACAGTATTCCTAATTTATTTACACTTGCTAATTTATTTTGTGGGTTTTTATCAGTCATGTATTCTGCTCAGGGGGACTACAAGAATGCAGCCATTTTAATATTGATTGGTATGATGCTGGACAGCATGGATGGACGGATTGCTCGAATGCTCCGTGTGGAGAGCGATTTGGGGAAAGAACTTGATTCACTAGCGGATATTGTCACCTTCGGAGTTGCACCTGCAATGATGGCCTATTATTCTTATTTTTCTTACTTTGGTGCAATCGGGATGGCAGTGGCCGGGCTCTTTCCTTTATTCGGTGCATACCGATTAGCCAGATTCAATATTAATGCTGTAAAATCGTCCTTAAAGTATTTTACGGGTGTCCCGATTACAGCAGCAGGTGGTTTGCTGACACTTTTGACACTGTTCCATGGTAGAATGCTTGGCTTCATTTTTGTCATTGCCTTTTTCGTTCTTTGCTATTTAATGGTTAGCACCATTAAAATTCCAAGTCTGAAGGATATTCCACTGCCGAAATACGGAATCATCGTCACACTTTTTATGGGGGCTGCCATCTATATCGTCTTTAAAAAAGAACATTATCGATTCCCATATTTCATTTATGTTGCCATCCCATTATATGTCGCCTTCATTGGTTACCAATTGGTGAGAACGAAAAGAAAAAATAGCTCAAAATAAAAAAGGTGTCAAAAAAAGGTGTCAGGCACCATGTGAAATTTTGAGGTGACCCCCAAAAGTTAGAGTTTTA
>CAUSCO010000024.1:0-74549 GCA_963530265.1 uncultured Bacillus sp. | reverse complement strand
GCTAATAATTTATTGTTTGTTGACGTTTTTGTTTGTTTAGTTTTCAAAGAACAAATCACTAATTCTTATAGTATTCTCTACCAATCTATCGATTAGCGACATTTATTATCTTAACATAATAAATTCGGCCTGTCAACATCAGACAAGATGTTTTTTCTACCAATAAGAGTTAACTGATTTGGTAGAATCAACTTTTTTATAATACTAATTTAAGCTATGTTAGTCAACTAGTATTTTGCTGTTTTGAAAGAACTATTTCCTTACTTCTATATTATATTGCTCTATTGAAGTCATAGTGATTTTATAAGTGATAAAAGGTTAAGATTATTTTATCTAGGATAGAATATGGTAGTAAAAGCATTTTAAAAGGAGCTGTTGAAAAAGTGAGTTTACTCCCACATAAAAAAGAAGAAAACGACAGATTTCTAAATCTAATTGACAAAGATCAAATAGAAATTTCCACACAAAATGAAAAATCCCCAGAGTTCGACGAAATTGGGACTCCATTAAACGACTTATAATCTAAAAAAACCTTTGCTCCTAGAGAATTTTTCTCCTGGAGCAAAGGTTTTTTTGTTATCTTTTAATTGCCTTTAAAACTATTGCTTCTCCTTGAAAAGAAATGACTTGATCTTCCTCAATAAAAACTCTAAATTTATCTTTAATATTGTTAGAATCAGCACTTTTTCCAAATTGCTGTTGAACATCATTTTTATTATCCAATCTTATCATCTCCCAATACTTCCTTATTGCTTAACTTTAAAGCAACAACACTATAAAGAAAATAACGGGTATTTTATCAAGTACAATAAGATAAACTTATCAATTTCAAATTTTAATCAATGAGTTCCAAGACTACTGGACAGTGGTCACTTCCCATCACATTGCAATGAATATCTACATTCTTAAGACGGTCACGTAATGTTTCCGAGACGATAAAATAGTCTATCCGCCAGCCGATATTTCTTTCGCGGACCTTGTTCATATAGCTCCACCATGTATAGGCTCCTTCTTGATCAGGATAAAAATGACGGAAGCTGTCAACAAATCCCGCTCCCAATAATGAAGTCATTTTCCCTCGTTCTTCTTCTGTAAACCCTGAGTTTCCAATATTGGTTTTTGGATTGCGTAAGTCAATCTCTTGGTGTGCGACATTCAAGTCTCCACAAAGAATGACAGGTTTCATTGCATTTAAGTCTTTCAAATGGTGTAGGATGCGATCTTCCCAATCTAACCGATACTCGATTCTCGCTAAGTCCCTTTGCGAATTAGGGGTATAGACATTGACTAAGAAAAATTCATCAAATTCTAAGGTAAGGATACGTCCTTCCTCTTCACTCTCATCTGTTCCGACACCATATCTAACAGAAAGGGGTTTGTGCTTAGTAAACACAGCCGTTCCTGAATAACCTTTCTTAATGGCATAATTCCAGTATTGGTGATATCCCTCTAGTTCAAGGCTTATTTGTCCTTCTTGTAATTTTGTTTCCTGTACACAGAAAATGTCAGCATTCACTTCCTGAAAATAGTCCAAAAAACCCTTTTTGACACAAGCACGAAGTCCATTTACATTCCATGATACTAGTTTCATTTTTATGATTCCTTCTCCCTTGTTGCTTCTCTTATCTATTTTTACATTTTGTCTGAATCTCTGGTATTTGGCAAGGAAAAAGCCAGAATATTGTCCTGGCTTTTTGTTACCATTTAATAGGGTGGGAAATTTTTGTCATGAAGTTGTTCGGCAAATAGTTCAGAAACTGGTACAATTTTAATGTTACGTTTTTTAAATTCCTCCATTGATTGAAACACCCCAACAGAACAAACCTTACCAGTCACGCCAACATGGCCGATAGCAATTCCTCTCCCTTTAATTTCAGTGACTTTTGCAAGTCTGATCATCTGTTTTCGAACATGTGTGGAGGATGAGATATCATCAAGGAACACATCTCTCTTTAAAAGGGGTACTCCCAGTTCTTTAGCGATTTCAGGAAATTTTGTACCTGGACTAGTGCCGCTGTCAATAATAAATAATCTTCTCTCTTTAGCTACTTCCACGATAGCACGTACAATTGCTTCGTTTTCAACCGCTAAGGAACCCATATGGTTATTGAGTCCTACCGCATATGGAACACTCTCGATTGCCTCTTCTACCCGCTGCCTAACTTCTTTCGGGGTCAGATCTACCGTGATTGGCTTTGGTCCAAGCCAAGATCTTTTTCCTCTTTTGGGTTCCATCGGCAGGTGCACCATGACTTCAAAGCCATTTTTATGTGCCCATTCTGCATGTTCTTTGGAATTTTCCGTAAAAGGCATCACCGCTGCAGTAATTGGTATCTCCCCTTCTAGAAAATCTCGTACACCGCCAGTCCCTCCACCAAAATCATCAATAATAATCGCTGCTTTAAGTTGATTCGTTGCATTAATCTCAGCAAATACTGAAATTTGAAACGAAAAAAATAATAATGGGATAAGTAGAGTCAGCTTTTTCATCATTGCCTCCATTGTGAGTTTTGTAATTAACTTACCCTGTAGGGAAATTATCATGCTCTACTTCAGTTTTGTTTTTAATGAGGAAAGGTAATCAGGAAAGAAAACTCGCCGATAGGCGAGCTCATAAGGGTGGTTCATATGGCGTATGCACTTATGCATGATAGGAAAGTTATAATTTCCTATCGGCGCAAAAAAAAGAGAGCTAATTCAGCTCTCTTCCTTATCTATTCTTCGTCATATACCTTTACTTCTACCATTTTATCACCATTACGCATGGATTTTGCTGTTTCAAGACCAGATGTTACTTGACCAAACACTGTATGAACCCCATTTAAATGTGGTTGTGATTCGTGAACGATGAAGAACTGGCTTCCGCCTGTGTCCTTACCTGCGTGTGCCATTGATAATGAGCCAGGTACGTGTTTATGCGGATTTCCTTCTGTTTCACATTTGATTGTGTAGCCAGGGCCGCCCATCCCTGTACCGGTAGGGTCTCCACCTTGACTTACAAAGCCAGGAATAACGCGGTGAAAAATGACTCCATTGTAAAAACCTTCATTTGCTAATTTTTCAAAATTAGCTACTGTGCCAGGTGCTTCATTAGAAAATAAATCAAATTCAATTTTTTCTCCATTTTCCATTAATATGTATCCTTTTTTAGCCATTAGAAAACACTCCTTTATGTAAAAATCATTATTATCATACACTGTTACAAGCAGAAAGGAAAGTTTAGACACTTAATAATTTTCCTGATTCAATCATATTTTCACTACCTTTGTGGTATTATAATAGTACCCCTTTCGAACATTCGCTTGTTGCGGGACACTTAACCACTGTACGGACGGAAGGGGCTGGTGCCCTTAATGGGTATCACGAAAGCCGGGACAATTGTCTCGGCTTTTTGCGTTTACCTATTTGGTTGTGCCAGCCAATTATAAAACACCGCAATAATCGTTAAGAAACACAAATAGCCGATAAATGTATAAAGATGCGACCATCCGTCTGTATGGACAAAAAAGCCCAATACTTCCGCTAATTTTTCAAATATTGGCATCAACAAACTAACAAATATAATAACCCCCGTTTTTCCCCAATTATTAATCTGCGAAATGCCGTGCAAAAAGATTAACACAAGAATAGGCAGACCCACTAAAGTAAATGCAATATTTATCGAGAAAACCGTAGAAAATGGTCTTACCGGAAACTGATACATCTGTTTTTCAACAAAATAGAGATCTAAATACGTTCCAAGTAAGGCGGCAAGCACCATACTACCAAAATAAAACTTTAACTTAGAAGGTAATCGCCTTTTTTGCAAGGGTTGCAAGTTCGAGTCGTTCGAGTGTTTTACAATATTCATCTTTAATCTCCCCATCAATCATTTCATCGTCTTCAATTAAATAATCAACAACACTAAAGTCTGTAAACCAATCCCCTTTTTCGGCCTCATCATGGCTGACATTTTTCCAGGCATTTTCAAGCGTTGGACTATAGAGTTTCCTTGCCCCAGTTCTTAACTGGCACGATTTCAAGCGAAGCTGATAGGGAAAACCAGGCGTCCCTTCGTTGACACTATTAAATACATTTGACCAGTAATCCTTTCGCGAACCCGTATGTGGATGATGTTTCGCCCAATCAATTGCTTGAGTGTGAATTTCCTTATTTTTAAAAAGGATGGTATACAGCCTTTTTCCAAGTAAAATTCGTTCATTAACAGATTCAAACTGGTGAAGTGTTTGTCCTGCAAGGTTCCCTTTTCCGTATGGAAAGAGGATATGGTTAAAAGAAAGCCAATCTTGCAGCATAAATTCAAATTTGTTTAAAACATCTTTTTGATATTGTGGATTTTGAACCACTCTTTTTTCGAGATAGCTTTGTTCATTTATAACCAAAGCCATAGCAAGGATATAGGTGTCCTGAGTTCGCCAAAATTGGTTCCAAATCGTTTCCATAAAGGTTGAAATATTTAAATGTGAAAATAACTTAAATAACGGTTTCTTTTGTCTCAGGCTTTCCTCATAAACCAAAAATTGCGGGTAAACATCTTGAAAAATAAGCCAATTACCTCGCTCTAAAAACATGAAAAACAGATGTCGATCTCTTTTAGCCATCAATCGAGTTAAAAATTCGCCCTTTAAGTCCGTCATGTTCCAGCCGCCATTGCGGGAGACCATATGCCCTAAAAAAGCCCAATGGATTTCCGGATAGTGCAGATAAAAGTCAAGGTAGGCCTTGGTTCTTGTAATATTGTTTAGATTATGTTCCTGTGTTGTCTGTCTAATTCTATCTAGAAGTATTCTTTCAGTGTTGGTTAGATGGTGCTTGGGTGCAACCATTTTACTTTTAGTCTTTAATTCTTCGGATATGCTTTGGAGTGGCGGTTTTTCTCGATTTCTTGTAAAAAAAATGGCACATCTCCTCCCTTATGAATTCTCCTGCCCTGCTGAGAATATGTATAGATGAGAATATTTTTTTGGGAGAGGAATGTGAAATGAAGATGATTGATACAAAAAAAGGCGTCGATTGGATCATTGATAGGCTTCGAAAAGACCAATCTCCCGATGGCTCATGGGCGTATCCATTTGAAACGGGTATTTCCACAGATGCATATATGATTATTTTATTACGGACCTTGGAATTACATGATGAAGAATTAATTCAGGGCCTTGCAAAAAGGATTTTAAGTAGGCAGGAGAAAAATGGAGCATGGAAGCTTTTTTATGATGAAGAGAACGGGAACTTAACCGCGACAGTTGAAGCCTACTATGCCTTATTGTATTCAGGCTATTATCGGAAAGAAGATCAACGATTACGCTCAGCTGAAAAATTTATTTTAGCTAATGGCGGCATCGAAGAGGTTAGTATGTTTACAAAGGTGATGCTCTCTATCACTGGGCAATATACCTGGCCAGCATTTTCCCCACTGCCAATCGAAGTCATTCTTCTTCCGCTTCATTTCCCCATTAACTTTTACTCGTTTTCTGCTTTCGGTCGGGCAAATCTCACTCCGATCATGATTTTGGCAGAGAAGAAATTTACGATAAAGGCAGCGAAGAGCCCGGACCTGTCCCATCTATATATACATCGAAATGAAGCTGCCCACCCTTGGATTCGTTCCGCTGAATACCGTTCACTGTATTCATTTTTAAAAGATGGGGTAGAAAATTTACTGGGCTTACCCGAACAGCTGCACCAAATAGCGATTGAACGAGCAAAAAAGTATATGCTCGACCGGATCGAATCTGATGGTACCTTTTATAGTTATTACAGCTGTACTTTTTTAATGATTTTTGCCTTATTATCGCTGGGATACAAAAAAACGGATCCCCTCATAATCAAGGCAGTAAACGGAATCAAATCAATGAAGTATGAAATTGACGGCTTACCACATATGCAATATACCACTGCAAATGTTTGGAACACATCCTTAATCGGCTTTGGATTACAAGCCGCAGGTGTATCACTCGATGACCCGATAGTGGTTCAAGCAAATCAATACCTGCTGGAACGGCAGCATCATATATTTGGAGATTGGGTGATTCATAACCAAAAAACACTTCCAGGTGGCTGGGGTTTTTCCAATGTAAATACGATACTTCCCGATGTAGATGATACGACTGCCGTATTACGATCTATTTCACGACTGGTACCATCCGAGCTGCATGCATGGGAACGCGGAATCACCTGGCTGCTGTCTATGCAAAATGATGATGGGGGCTGGCCAGCTTTTGAAAAAAACACCCATTCCAAACTGTTACACTTTCTACCGATTGAAAAAGGAGAGTTTTTACTTGCTGACCCTTCTTGTGCGGATCTTACGGGGCGAACGCTTGAATTTTTTGGACATTATACCAACTTATCAAGGGAACACACAGCTATCAAAAAAGGGATTCATTGGCTTCTTAAAAATCAGGAAAAGGATGGCTCTTGGTATGGCAGATGGGGAATTTGTTATCTTTATGGGACTTGGGCTGCCCTCACTGGTCTTAGTGCAGTTGGGGTACCGTCCACCCATTCTTCCATCCAGACGGCAGTTAAATGGTTAGAAGGAATCCAAAACAAGGATGGTGGCTGGGGAGAATCCTGCCATAGTGATAGTAAAAAGATGTATGAACCGTTACAAGCAAGTACGTTGACACATACTAGCTGGGCTCTTGATGCCTTGATTTCTATCTCCGAAAAACCGACTGCTGTGATTCAAAAAGGAATCACTTATTTACTTGATTCACTAGAAAAAGAGGATTGGACGACTGCATATCCTAAAGGGCAAGGAATGGCTGGGGGATTCTATATTCATTATCATAGCTACCGCTTTATTTTTCCACTTTTAGCATTAGCAAACTATCGTAAAAAGTTTGAAATATAATGTAAAAACATCGATGGTTCAGTGTTCCGTCGATGTTTTTATTTTGAGATGAATTCAGATAACTGTTTATAAATCTCAACAATTTCATCCATTTTCATCCTTACAAGTCCACTTGAAGAGGGAGCTACAAAGTCAATCACCCCTGGAACAACGGACTCGTTTTGCTTTCCCCATGGCGCCATTTTTCGACCACTATATTGTTGGTATACACCCTTACCAACAAAACAAACCACCTTAGGCTTATATTGTTCAATTTTCCACTTTAATATCTCCTTCCCCTCCTTGTACTCCTCCTTCGTAATTTCATCCGCAGCCTTCGTGGGTCTTTGGACGATGTTAGTAAAACCATAGCCTATGTCTAGTAGCTTAGTATCTTCAACCGCCTCATATTTTCGAGGTGTGAGTCTCGCTTCATATAATATTTTCCAAAAACGATTGTTAGGGTTGGCATAATGGTGTCCAAGCTCACTGGATCGAATACTTGGATTAAACCCGACAAATAAAATTTTCAAATCTTCCTTTAAATGATCATTGATTGGGTTCATAATAGGTCTCCTGTGTTGGTTATTCCCTCATTTTACCTATGTAACGCTTACTTTGTAAATGAATCCACCCATTGATAAGACGTAATAATCGTAGCAAGTAATCCAATTATCGAGATAATTAACAACGAATATAATAGTTGGGGATCTTTGAGGAGCAACAATCCTATCATAATAACCCCTGTATCCATTGCTACCATAATTACACCGACATTCACCTTTGTCCATTCTGCAATCAATAGGGCAAGCAAGTCCATACCACCCGGGCTTATATGATTTCTTAACATTACGCCTACTCCCACTCCAATAATCATCGCACCCAAAATAACACTACTGATGATTGGTAACCGTACTATTCCATTTAATGGAATTAATAATTCAACCATTAACCCTGAAAAAAAAACTCCAGACAATCCATTATAAAAAAGTGACCGGTCTGATTTATAGGCAAATAGGTATACGGGTATATTTAGAAAAATAAAAGCCATGCCTGCCTTTATTCCCAATAAATAATTTAACAAGAGGCTGATGCCAAAAAAACCTCCATTTATCAAATGAAAAGGAAGTATAAAAGCGTTAATGCCAATACTAATCATCGTGCTGCCAAATCCGATAATGGCTAAATTTTTCAGCATAGAATCATTCCTTGTCCAAGTTCTTTATTATCACTTATATGATAAAAAATTGGACTTCATTCTACTGATGTTGATTAATAGGCATAGAAAAGTTCCCGACAAGTCCCAGGAGGGAGGCAAAAAACTAGCCAAAAATAAAGTAATCAAATAATAGAGCCGCTAGGGCTAATCATAATTAAAAGTATAACTAGGTAATCCGCCTATTTAGAAAGATACTTTTTCCTTGATGCAAACCTTCTTCGATAGACAAATTTCCGTAAGTCATCATCTTTTAAATTTCTATCAAAAATCAAAAATAATAAGGACTGAAACTCTGGATACTGCTCCATGACAAAAAGGGCGAACTCCTTCCGTTCACCCTTCAGTTTCATTTTAAAATGTTCCTGATTTACTATTCCATTCAACTGTTTTTCATAGTAAGCTTTCGTATCTTCCCACTTTTCCTTGCGATTCTCCAAAATATCACGGGCATACACAGGTAATTTTTCAATGACTTGGTCAATATAGCCTTCCGACCACATAATCATTTTGTTCTTCTCCGTCAGTTCAAGCATCATATTCATCAGTTCAAGATCATCTCCTGCACTGCTGGCTGCATATTTTCCTACCCGATTCACTTTGTCCACCTCTTAGTCGTGCAGTTAAACTTCTTTTAGGGAATTTTCAATATCATAGTTCTTTTTCTTCTTCTCTAGCCAGTTAGTATATTCCGAATCAATTTTTTGGTCAAATAAGGTTTCTTTAATTACATCCTTAATTTCATCATAGTTTGCTTCTTTTGCTTCCTTTTTAGCCTCAACTTTAATGATATGATACCCAAAGTCAGTCTTTACAGGATCACTGACTTGGTTCAGCGGCAGCGCAAAAGCAACATCTTCAAATTCCTTCACCATTGTTCCTTTCGAAAAATAGCCAAGCTCCCCGCCAGCTTCCTTGGACCCTGCATCAGTGGAATATTCTTTTGCTAATGCGGAAAAATCCCCACCATCTGAAAGCTTTTTCTTGACTTCATTTACCGTCTTTTCATCCGCAACAAGAATGTGACTTGCTTTTACTTGTTCTGCTTCTGCAAATGCTTCCTTGTTTTCGTCAAAATAAGTTTTCATTTCATCGTCCGTAATCGTAATTTCAGGTTGAAGTAATTTCTTAATCGTTAAATAGCTTTTTAAATCATTTTTAAGCATCGCAACGGTCGTATTATTGCTTTCAAGGGTCTGATTAAATACTTCTTCTCCTCCATAGGATTCTTTTAATTTGTCAATTTCCTTATTCAATACACTATCTGCAACAGTAATTTTTTGTTTTTTTGCCTCTGCGTCCACAATTTTATCCGCTATGATTTGATCAACTGTTGCTGCACCATACAGGCCGACCATTTTATCATATAGCTCATCCTTACTAATTGCTTCACCATTAAACTGTGCAACAGCCTCATCCTTCTTTAAGGTGAAACTTAGCAAAATTCCAATTGCTACAATCATAATCAATAAAATTAGAATTACCTTTTTATTTTGCTTTATAAATGACATTCGTTTATCTTTTCCCCCTATCTATTCCGTTAGCTTCGCATTCAAAGTGATTTGTTTTCCATCCCGGTAAACTTCGAATTTGATAGTGTCACCAGTTTTCACTTTTGAATATAAAAACTTCCGTAGTTCTGATGAATTACCAATCTCCGTTCCATTCATGGACACAATTACATCCTTGGGTTGGAATCCCGCCCGTCCTGCTGCAGAATTCGGATCAATATTCATGACTAAGACACCTTTTTTGACGTTTTCAGGAAGGTTTTGCCAGTACATTTGTGGAACTTGGTCTAAATCGGCTAGACCAACACCAAGGTATGGCCGGTCAACCTTTCCAGTTTTTATTAGTTGGTTAACAATTGGAATAAGATCATTACTTGGAATGGCGAAGCCTAACCCTTCAACACCACTCTCAGAAATTTTCAAACTATTGATACCAATGACTTGACCCTGAGGATTGATTAAGGCACCACCGCTATTACCTGGGTTAATGGCAGCATCTGTCTGGATAACATTTGTGTCCCATTTTCCTGCTGATGTATTCACCGAAATACTTCGGTCAATGGCACTAACAATCCCTTGTGTGACAGTTCTGGATAAATCAAGTCCAAGTGGATTTCCAATCGCATATACCTGGTCACCAGGTCTTAGTGTTGATGAGTCCCCAAAAGTAGCAATTGTCGTGACATATTTGGCATCAATTTTTAAAACGGCCAGATCTGTTAAGGCATCTGTGCCAACCACTTCAGCCGATATCTTTTGGCCATCATATAAGGAAACTTCCAATTTTGATGCCCCTTCAACCACATGATTATTGGTAACAATATAAGCAGTGTCATTATTTTTCTGAAAAATAACCCCTGACCCTGACCCGCTTTCTACACTTTGCGAAGGATTTGAATTCCCCCAAGGATCATTGTTTTGCTGCTGCTGATAATTAACGATTCCCACAATGGCTTTCGAAATATTTTCAACTGTATCGGCAATGGAATTAGAGGATGCCATAGTTGGCTGGGCTGTTACCGGCTTCACCGTCGATCTAGAACTACTAGACACTTGATTTCCTGCATTTTGGTAATAGTCTTTTAAATAATCGGTATGAGGCAGAACCGCTAACGTCAAAACAGACCCGATTACACCTGCTGCAATAGTAGAAACAAATCCTTTAACCTTCCGTTTGTTCGTTTTGGACTGACTGGTTGAACGAGTTTTTTCTTCTACAGGTGGTACCATAATATTCTCTGGTTCTGCTGGTTCCCCACTATCCTTCTCATTAAAATCATTAGAATCCACCGTGAAGGTAGCATCAACAGCATTAACGCTTTCATCAGAATGTCTTACCTCCGATTTATCAAGTGAAAGATCTTCTGTATTTGTATTTTCAGGTACCTCAGATGAATTATTTTGTTGATTTTTCTCGAATTCATTGTCATTTTTGAATTCCATCTTAATCAAACTCCTTTAAGTTTGTTTGTTATCTTGTCTTTACTTTAACTCACAAATCTTAACAAATTATTAACAAACCTTAACGAGTTTAAGAAATTTTGTAGAATTTTAAAAAAAGCTGCAGGATGTCCCACAGCTTTTCCAACATTATTCGTTTTTAAGTCGAATCACAAATTTTGTTCCTTTTCCTTTATCACTCATTACGTCAATTTCTCCATTATGAAGCAGCACTAATTGCTTTACAATCGATAAGCCTAGCCCAAATTCGCCATAGGGGTTGGTGGTTCTAGAAAGATCAGCCTTATAAAAACGACGCCAAATATTTTCGATTTCTTTGGCATCGATGCCAATCCCAGTGTCTTCCACTTCGATAACCGTCACGTTTTTCTCTTTTCTTCCACGCAGCCAAATCGTCCCATTAGTAGTAAATTGAATACTGTTCTTGGTAATATTAATTAATATTTGGACTAGACGGTCATAATCTGCATTTACCACCACTTCTGGGTTGGCATCCACCACAATACGGTTGTTTTTCTCCTCCGCCTGCATGCTCAATTGCTCCTGAATAATTTCAAGCACTTCAAAAAGCTGAATCTCCTCTTTAAATAGCGTAATCTGATTGGAGCGAATTTTTTCATAGTCAAGGTTTTCATTGACGAGACGAATCAATCTTTTTGCTTCTTGACTAACTAAATTAATCCCGCGCTCTTTATCCTCTTCAGGAATCATATCATTTTTCAAGCCTTCAATCACTCCGCTAATCGTTGTTAACGGTGTCCGCATTTCATGAGAAACATCCGCCATAAATTGTCTCCGTCTATTTTCAAGACTTTCAATTTCCAGCATGGATGTATTCATTTTATCCACCATGTGGTTAAAATCGTTGGCTAACTCGCCGATTTCATCAAAATTTGAAGAGTTCACCTTTACATGATAGTTCCCTTCCGAGACAAGTGATGTCGCTTCACGAAGGCGTTTAATTCGATGAACGTGAATTCTCGATAAAAGCCAGCTTTGTAAAAAGGAAACTGCAAGGGCTATTAGAATAGTATACAGTAAAAATTTGTTAATTTGATCGATCATTTTACTCGAACCGCTGATTGGTGATGTTAACAGAACGCCGCCAATAAATCTTCTATTTTCTAAATAGGGCAATACGACAAAGGTAACGCCTTCCTGTCCAAAACTTTTAAAATCACTTTGGACAATAATCGTATTTCCGTCTGTTAATTTCCTCCATTTATCAGGAGGCAAATTTTTAATTGCTGGTCCATTTTTGTTGACTAAATACAAATTGCCGTTCTCATCAAACATACTAAAGCTCATTTTTCTCGCAGCCAACACATTGCTGTATTGATTAATAATATCCTCATATGCTAATGGAGACTCTTTCATATCTGTTATAATTCCCTTACCATAGGCAATAAGCTCATCAGCTTTGTTTTCATAAACCAAATTTTCTATATAATGTGTAAACAATAAGCTTAACAATAAAAACGCTACAATAATTATGCTAATGTGACTAAAAAACTGTTGGTAAAAATACTTAAACTTGATCGGTTTTGTTTGCGTCGTCAAACTTATAACCTACTCCCCACACAGTATGGAAAAATGGCTGCCCTTCTGTTTCAACTTTTTTCCGCAGCCGCTTAATGTGAACATCAACAGTCCGTTCGTCACCGTAAAACTGATATCCCCAAACCCTTTCAAGCAATTGTTCTCTTGAAAATACTTGTCGGGGATGTTCGGCCATATAGTAGAGTAAATCAAACTCTTTGGGTGTGAGGTTTGTAATCTGTGTTACATCAACAAATACTTCTCTCGTTATTTTATTAATCTTAAAATGGTCTGTTTTCAATAAATTGTCTTCCTCTTTATGTTCCAGTGACTGAACTCTTCGTGTTACTGCTTTAATTCTAGCCATAAGCGTAAGCGGGCTGAAGGGTTTGGTGACATAATCATCCGCTCCCATTTCAAGACCGAGTACCTGATCGGATTCACTATCCTTTGCAGTTAACATAATAATTGGAACGGTAAACTTTTCTTCCCTTATTTTACGGCAAATAGAAACGCCATCCATTCCAGGAAGCATCCAATCGATGATAAGTGCATCCCATGTACCACTTTTGAAGCGGCTATAGCCTTCTAAGCCATCGTTGACAAATACTCCTTCAATTCCTTCTTTAGCAAAGAACATTTCAATCATGGAGCAAACACTCTTATTATCTTCTATCACTAATATTTTCAACATCAGTCATCTCCCAGCAAAAAACATCTCTCTTTAGTTTATACGATTTCTACCGCATATCAAACCTTCTGCCCCATTCTTCCTTACTAATTAATACTTTGTTCATAGTTTATTAATATTTAAGGATCATCACACAAAAAAGAGGCTTGAATGACTTCAAGACCTCTTTTTAGGCAAATATTAATTAATAGGTTAAATTAGAATGACCAAGTTTGAAAATTCTGACCTTTCAATACGTGTGTACTATGGAATTTGATATCCTAGAGGAGCATAAAAACAATTTCAAATAATTTTTTTTACAAGCCTTTGATGCATCATTATATATCTGCTCTTGTTGAAAAAGCCAATCATTATTAATATCTTTTGAACGATCTCTTTTGCTTATTCATCACTTCATATGACTTTTCAATTATATCGGTTAAGACGTCACCCTTATAAATTCTGCCAAGCTTTAAGCCTTGTTGATAATACTCGACAATTTCATCAAGTTTTGCAGAGGTATCCTTCGTGATTCTAACATTTAGTTGAATTCTTTCATTTTCAGTCATAATATGGACACTCCTGTTCAATATTAGCATATTGCTAGCAAATATCTATATGTATGTTATCAATTGCTACTATACTATATTTCTACAAATTTTTCACTTTATTTAAAAAAGAAAGTACTATAATTTTACAGTACTTTCTTTAATAAGTCATTCTCGTTATATATAGTTATTTCTTTTAGCTTAGAATTGAATTTTTTTCATTTTTTCGCTCATGTTTTTTCAATTTCTTCTTTTATGCATCCACTAAATAATTACTGAATAATTCGAATCACTGTTTACATAGCGGCTCTCCAGCCAACTCTCTAGTAGCTTCTCCAATTCTGGATGAATGGGCAGATTTCCTTCCGCTACAATATCCTTTTTCACAGTAAACATAGTGGAGGTGTTAGTTTCAAATTTGCATGCATGCCCCATATTTTCAATAATATGATATTCGGCATCACCTTTTGCATATAGGGGCAAATCTTTGAGTACTTCAGGATTCGCCTGGATATCACGTGCCCCAGTTATGGCAAGGACAGGACACGTTACTTTTGCTAGATCTTCTTTGACATTATAGGCAAAATGTTCCCGCATCCACTTCGCATTTGTTTTGACAAAATTAACCTTCATGATATCATCGGTTGAGTTTTGCACTTTTTGGATAAATTTTTGTGCTTGTTTTTCGACTTTGTTTTGTACACCTAACAAACGAAGTAAAAACCCTTGAAATCCTTTAGCATTCAAAATATCCTTTGATGCAAGATCCCTTTGTCGCTTCATGGCATCGCTTATTCTTTCACAAGCACCTGATAATAAAATTAAACCACCAAGTTCTTCTCTTACCGCGATTGCGGTACCAATTGTTGATCCTTCACTATGTCCCAAAACGATAACTTTTTCAGCATCCACTTCTGTTCGGTTTTTTAAAAATTGAACAGCTGCTTGGGCGTCATCAACCAAGTCCCATAGACCTGTCTTCAAATAATCCCCCTCACTTGCCGCAACACCACGTTTATCATATCTGAGGTTAACGAAACCGATTGTTGTTAAAAATTCTGCTATTTGACGGTATAACTTTACATCGAGTTTTTCATTAACTTTACCATTGCGATCTAATTTCCCCGTTCCAGGGATAATTAGAATGGCTGGACTTTTTTCTCCTTTGCTTTCCGGTAAACTTAATGTCCCCTTAAGAGCAACCGTTCCTTGAATTGTTACTTCTCTTTCCATTGCCTTCATTGATTAACTCCCCCTATTATTGTTCGTTTTTTTGATCTGGAATAATGATTGTTGCTAGTGTTCTTCTTCTTCTGCCCGGTTGTGGTTTGTTTTGAGTAACTTTTAAATATACCGCGGCTAATTCTTTAATAAATTCAGGAAACTCCTCATCACTTAAATACAAAGAGGTTTGTCTAAATGTCACCCCATCTTCAACAAGGTTAACTTTCTCTTGTTGTAAATACCGTTCATATTCGCCCATTAAATTGGCCATGAACTGGATAAATAGACCCATATGTTCGTTTTTCGAGAGTTTGTTTAATTCGTCTGTATCAATGGTTGCTTTGTTAGGATCCTGAATGGAATATACCTTTTCGACTGTACCTCGATTTGGCAATTCATCAATAATGTGGATAACCTCTGCTTCAACAAGTTTTTTTATATGGCGGTACAAGGTAGCCTGGGGAATATCCGGAAGCAATTCTTTTATTTGCTGGGCTGTAATCTGTTGATTAATTAAGGATTGTATTATTCTCATTCTTACTGGGTGAAGGATTACGTCAACTGTAGACACTTTCATAATCAGGGATGCTCCTATATATTTATTATTATCACTAATGATAATATTATAATTATTGATAATTGTAAAGCGATAATTGGAAAATTTTAAAAAATCATCTTTCCTCTAATTATAGTAATCGGTTACATGAAACCGACCTTTTCTAGTTATATTATAATGAGGAGGCGGACATTCAATGTTTTTTCCATGGATATTCAGCATATTACTTGCAGCTCAACCAATAAACACCCCTGATGATTTAGTAATTACTAAAAATGGCAAAAATGTAATCACCATCAATCGGATGGATTTTTCCTTTCCATATACCGATTTACCAATAATTAACTCAAAAAAATATAATCAATTTTTAGACCAACTAGACAAACAATTTTCGATTGAACCTGAAAATGCCAGTTTAGATAGTAATGGAAACATTTTGGAAGAGCATATTGGTTCTCGAATCCATCGCCAAGCTTTTACGGAACAATTCTATGCCTATTTTTTTTCACACAAACAAGGGAAATTGGAAATTCCTCTGCTGTCCGTTTATCCAAAAGTGGATAGTGAATTATTAGCGGATATCCGCGGCATGAGGATTGGACGCTATGTTACTTCTTTTAATTCTCGCAATATAAAACGATCTACCAATATTCAAATAGCAACACAGGCAATTAATAATTATGTAGTCTTTCCAGGGGAACGGTTTTCTTTTAATAAAGTGGTTGGAAAACGAACGGCTGCCAAGGGCTATTTACGTGCAAAAGTCATTGTAAGAGGCGAATTTTCAGAAGATATTGGTGGAGGAATTTGCCAAGTATCCTCTACCCTTTTTAATGCTGTAGATAACGCTGGGCTTAAAATTGTGCAGCGGTTTTCTCACTCTAGAGCAGTTCCCTATATTCCCCCAGGAAGGGACGCCACCGTCAGCTGGTATGGGCCTGATTTTGAATTTAAAAACACTTATAATGAACCCGTGATAATCCGAGCAAGAACGCTAGGAAATTTGTTAATCATTAGTTTATATTCTACAGAAGGTATTGAATACGAACCCAGGAAGGTCCCTAACGCCCCGTATTAAAAAAGTCCGCAAACTGATTGCGGACTTTTTTTCTTTAGTTGAAAATATCTGTTAGCGTTTATTTGTTAAGGCACTCTCTATTAATTCCTCGGAAAACTCTGTTAAAGCTGCATTGTCCATCAAATTTAAATTGGTTTTTTGCGAAAAATTTTTCCTAATGTTTTGAAAAGGTACTGTAATATCCTTACGGTTTCCTCGGGTTACCCCAAAAACTGCAGCACTTAAACCTAGACCTATTAGTGATACCCACATGGTCCCTCTGCTTTTTCTCTTAGGTGTAAACATTTTGATAAGAGGTTGCCTTCTAAGTTTTGTCATCTACAGCACTCCTTTTGCAAAGGTTGAAAGGGAAATTCCCTCCCATTTGCTTAATTTGTACAGTCTGTTTAATAATATGTTTAGAAAACCATGCATGCTTTGTTATATACTGGCAGAGGTCTCCAACTAATCAGTTAAACGTATAATGAACCTCTTTCCTCCATTTATCATACAATGCAAAAAAGATAATTGGGTGGTGTCTATGGGAGGCTTAACATATTTTGATTTCTTGGCAAAGTTTGGTGTGGGGGGAGCCCATCCAGGTGGATTCCTTTTAACACAAAACATTCTTTCTAAGGAAGATATTACCGAAAATTCCTTCGTTTTAGATGCAGGCTGTGGTACTGGTCAAACCGCAGCATATTTATATCAGCAGTATAAGGCAAACGTTTTTGGGTTGGAAATCAATCCGATTATGGTCGAAAAGGCCATAAGCCGCTTTCAGACACTACAACTTCCCATCCGAATCCTCCAAGGGTCAATTGAAGAAATTCCATTTAATGATCATTCCTTTGATTTTATTCTATCTGAATCGGTTTTAGCTTTTGTTGATAAACCTAAAGCGTTAAAAGAATTTTATCGGGTGTTAAAAAAAGGCGGCCGTTTAATCGCAAACGAAATGACGATGAACAAGAAACTTAGTTCACTTGAAGAAACAGAAATCATCAACTTTTACGCAGTTGACTCCTTATTATTGGAATCAGATTGGAACCGTTTATTACAAGCATCTGGATTTCATGACATTAAATTAAAAAAGCCAAAACAAAGCCTTAGTCAAGGTAACCATACCCCAGAGTTCAATTTTTCCAAAAATTTCGAACCCGAGCTTTTTCATGTCTTGAATGAACATGGAAATATCGTCATTAAATATCAGGATATTTTAAGTTATCGGATATTTACAGCTACAAAATAAAGGATTTTTCATATAAAGACCTATCCAACTTTTTCTTTTTAAATTGCCCTAAAAATTACATGTGTAAAAAGGTATATTATTGCTCATTGGTTGAAAAATAAAGGGGTGAAAGGATGGGTTAACTATGGATAAGACTTTGGGCTACTTAAAAGAAATATTATCAAACTATACCGACGACCATACAGAGGGCAAGCATATTTACATGAAACTAACACAGGGAATCTATCCCTCAGAAGGGACTTTTGTTAGGGATTTAAACCAGGAGGAAATTAATTTTTTAAATAAGATTCTTCCCGAAGAAATTAACTATGCGAAGGCTGAGCAAGATGAAAAAAGAGCCTATCAACTAAATGAAGTATATGAACTTTTATATTAAAAGAAAAAAGATGGCAGAATTCTCTGTCATCTTTTTTGAAAATATTGCATTTTTTGCATACTTATTTCCTAGGTAAGCGCAAAGTACGACAAAAGTTGATTCAAATAATTGTCACTTTTCATTCATAAACGACATAAATTGTGAGTATTTTACAATACTCAGTATGACTTTTTATCAAAATCGCCTAGTATCGACATTATCTATATTCCATGTGTCCTAATGAATATCTCTTTTCTTAAATCTTCCGCCACGCACTTCCGCAATATCCGCAACGGCTAGGAAAGCACTGTCGTCATAATCTGTAACGATTTCCTTCAATTTTGCTTCTTCAAGTCGATTAATCACACAAAAGATAACTTTCTTATCATCACCAGAGTAGGCACCCTCTCCATAGATATACGTAACACCACGGCCCAGCCGGTTCATAATTGCGTTTCCAATTTGTTTGGAATTATCGCTAATTATCCAAACGGATTTCGATTCGTCAAGGCCTGTAATGGTAATATCAATTGTTTTGTAAGCAACAAAATAAGCAATTAACGAATACATCGCCCGATCCCATGAAAAGACAAAACCAGCACAACCAAGAATGAAGAGATTAAAGAACATAATAATTTCCCCAACTGAAAAGGGAAGTTTTTTATTAAAGAGGATAGCAAGAATTTCGGTACCATCTAATGAACCACCGTACCGAATGACCAAGCCAACTCCAATGCCAAGGACTATTCCCCCAAAAACTGTTGCCAGAAGGATATCTTGGGTAAATGCTGGAACAGGATGAAGTAAAGTGGTTCCAATTGAAAGTATGATGATTCCATAAAGAGTGGATAAAGCGAAGGTTTTTCCAATTTGTTTGTAGCCAATAAAGAAAAATGGAATGTTAAAGATAAAAATGAAAATCCCCAATTTCCAGCCAGTTATATAGGATAGCATGATAGAAATACCAGTGATTCCGCCATCGATAACCTTATTGGGAACTAGAAAAATTTCAAGCCCTACAGACATTAAAATTGCACCTAGAGTGATTAACAATGCTCGTTGAAAAATCTTTTTTTTAGTTAATCTTCGGTGTTGAAGCTTTGTCATAATGGCTTCCTGTTGTTCGCGTATACTTAGTTCTTGTATTCCTGTCATTATCTTGCCCCTTTCATAAGTTAGAATTCCCCTATTAGTATATCGGAATTTTTTGATAAATTACATTGAAATGCTTATTTTCCTTATTAGGTTTCTCCCAAAAAAAGAAACTGCCCTGCTCAGGCAGCATGAAATCTTAGCTGGGATCAACCTCATCAAAGGAGAGTGTTGTCACACTTGTATATTCTCCATCCGCTACTTCTTTCTCAGAAGCACTTTGGTCTAATTCTTCTTGGTCATCAATCCCCGGGGCAACTGTTGGTTCTTTCTTCTTTACCAAGTTGTTCAACTCCTTTCAGAGAATTATTTTCCCTAATTTCTTACTAAAAATACAAATTTATAAAACAGATAGTTTAAAAAAGCATAAAAAGAAGTTACCTCAAGTTTTTGAGGTAACTCCTTAATTAATATTAACGCCTTAGGGGACCCAACCATGTCATCAACCATTATTTTCAATTATCATTTCCATTTCGTTAAGTTTCAATCTAAACAGAAACTTTGAAAACACAGCCGACGTGTGTTTGTTCCGTAGAAGGAATTAATTCACATATGGTTTCATGGAATTCAAATTCCTAAAAGAAACAAATTACCGGATTGATACCGTTTCAAGACTCGTTATTCCCTATTTGGACTATCAGCTTCTTGGCAATACATCTTTTAGATTAGCTTTTGGTTATTAATACATCTCGAAAAAATTTTTTTGAGTAGATGTACTAACCCATAAATTTCTAAAGATTTAGTATCGCTCCACCTTCCAAATGATTTTCAGGAACAACCTTACAAATACTCGTTCACTAACGGAACGAACACGTATGGTTGAGTCTCCTAAGATGTTAACTATTTTTATCATCTTTTACATTTATAGTATATCACGGAATATTTTCAATTAATCAAATCTTTGTGGCAAATATATGAACATTTGGAAATTAATCTAAAAAAATTTCCAAAAAAACCAACCACTTAAAAGGTTGGTTTTTGCTGATTATTTTGACCCAGGAGCAGGCTGATCTACTCCTTTTATATGGTGACTGTGACCTTGTTCTTCTGTCGTTTGGAAATCATAATAATGGACATGCATACCGTTCCCTACAGGAATGGCTGGACCTGAATGCGCGCGATAGTGGTGTGTATGACCATCCTCAAATAGGACAAATCCTTCCGTATAATGGATGTGTCCTCCATCCTGAGTGTGTATCGGTGGAGACGTTACATCCAAGCATTGATGGACATGACCTGAACTAACTCCAGTGTAATCCACTGAACCATGATTATGATGTGGGACAAATCCTTGAACAAAATCGTCTTTTCCTGTGTTTCTTATGTTAATCACCTCATTTTATAAAATTGTAATGTTAATTTATATGCAAGTGCCTGTAAAAATAGATAAAAAAGTGATTGTTAAAATGTTACAATTTTAATTTGCCTACTTCCCATACATAAGCAGTACAATTCTCCACATACTACCTTTGTAATTTACCTCTCATATGAAAGAAGGATTAATGATGACAGTAGGAGTTCAAGTAAAACAAGCACTTGCAGGATTAAAAAGTGCACAGGCGAGTTTTGAAACCTTTGCACTAGCGACTGAAAACAAAAATGCCAAACAACTTTATCAAGAGGCAGCACAACAAACACAATCCGTTCTTGATAGCCTTGAACCACGTCTCCAAGAAATTTTGTCGGAAGAACCGCAGTACAATCAATAAAAGGATTAAAGGTTGGCGATCCTGCCAGCCCCTTTTTTCATTTTTAATTCTCCTATGAAAAGAAGGTATGTTTATGACTATTGCTGCAAATGTCAAGCAATGTCTTTCAACAATAAAAGGAATTGAAGCACAGCTGTCTTCCTTAGCATTAAATTCACTTGATGAGGAAGCCAAAGCTATTTTCCATGAAACCAGTTTAACCATTGGGGATGTAAAAAAAGATTTACAATATCGCGTTTTAGAACTTGAACGAAATGAACCACAATACAAGGGTTCTTGAAATTTTGAGGTGAAAAATTATGCCAGGTTGGACTGTTATAATTGGTCGATCATTACTTTTCTTGTTGCTTTTATTTATTACCACGAAAGTACTTGGCAAGAAACAAATTTCTGAGCTATCCTTTTTTGAATACGTCGCAGGTATTACAATTGGCAGTATTGCCGGCGAAGTTGTTACAGGATTGGAAGCGAACATGTTTCATGGTTTTCTTGCAGTTATTGTATTTGGGTTTGTAACCTTTTTGGTGAATTTTTTATCCATTAAAAGTAAAAAATTCAGTGATTGGGCAGAAGGAAAAGGTACCGTTGTTATTCAAGATGGGAAAATATTAGAGAATAATTTAAAAAAGGAAAAGTATACAATCGATGAACTTTCTGCCCTGCTCCGTCAAAAGGATATTTTTAAGGTCGCGGATGTTGAATTTGCGGTATTAGAACCAAGGGGGAATTTAAGTGCTTTATTAAAACGGGAATATCGTCCGTTGACACCGAAAGATTTACAAATGAAAATGCCTAGTGAAAAGGAACCACAGACGGTTATTATGGATGGGAATATCATCGATGAATCTTTACGCTGTGCTGGAAGAGGCAGAGGATGGCTAAATACAGAATTAGAAAAACTAGGAGTGACTCTCGATAATGTTTTTTTGGGTCAAGTTGATTCATATGGTGAGCTGACCGTTGATTTATACGATGATAAAATTCAGGTACCTGCTCCATCTCAGCGTCCATTGTTATTAGCTACTTTAAAAAAAACCCAGGCAGATTTAGAAATCTTTTCTCTTGAAACTAAGTCTGAACAATCTAAAGCTATGTATAAGAAAAATGCTGCACTCCTTCAAGAATCAATTAATAAGTTATCTCCATACCTTAATAATTAAATGCAAAAAAATCCTTATCGTTTGATAAGGATTCGTTATTCTCGTACATTTTATTCCTTATGCATTTACATTTTGGATCTTTGGCTTGACCATTTTGTTTGATAAATAGCTATGCAGGACCATTCCAACCATTACCAATGCCATGCCGCTCCATGATAATGCTGATGGCATTATCGCATGTAAGAGTAACAATTCTCCTATTACAGCAAATAAAACTTCCATGGATTGTGTTGCCTCAACAGCAGCAAGCTTTTGCATGTTTCCCCTTACAAGGTCAGTCGCATGGAAAAATAAAATCGTTGCTATTACTCCAGAAGATATAGCAACAAGTCCTGATTGGATAGTTTGCCCTAAACTCGGAACGCCCTCATTGATTAATTCATAGATAGATAAAACAAACCAAAAGGGCAGGCTCGCTAACGTCATTCCTAATACACGTTGAAAAACATCAAGACGCCCACCGCATACCTCCATCATTTTTCTATTCCCTAGAGGGTAGGCAATTGACGCTACTACCACTGGAAATACCCCTAGAGCTAAGGATAAAATGGATAAGTGATTGGCTTGCTCGACTTGCATTAAGATAATTCCTAGTAAAATAATTAATGAAAACCCTAATCCCTTGAAAGGGATTTTTCCTTTGATTTGAACGGTACCTTTCTCTGTTTTTACATTTTCATAAAAAATTGGTGCCAACAATGAACCAGAAATAATTGTAATTTGCCAGGTTGCTGCTATCAGCCAGCCTGGAGCGTATCCAGCTGAGAAACAAATGGGGGCATAAAACAAACCGAAGCCGATCGTACTCCAAAGCACCCAAGCACCAGGCCGCTGTTTCATTTCAACTAATAATGGTTTAAAATTTTTTCGGCCTATAACGATTAAGATAAGAAAGGGAACCATAAAGAAATACCTTAACGAGGCACTCCAAATCCAGCTCCCTCCTGCCATGTCCATTGATCTGTTCAGAATAAAGGTAAAAGCAAAAAAGAAAGCAGCAAATATACCGATAACAATAGGCCGCATGTTCCACTCTCCTTATTTACAGTTTTTTCTCAAGTGAAAACAAATCCTCTTCAAGCGTTATCATTTTTTGTTCTACTAATTGCCGGGCATCTTTAACTGCAGCATTATAAAAATAGGGGCCCAGCTCATTTTTAAAAAAATCAAAGGCATTTTCGGCGGCAATCAAACCAATGCTTTCATTTCTTTCCTCATAAAAAAAACGCTGTATCTCTGAAATCATCTGATCTTTTTGCTGTTTTGTGAATTGAATTAACAGGGGAATCGCTCCTTATCAATATTTATATAGTGTATTTTCCATTAAAAAAGGGAAACCATCAAGTGATTTCCCTTTCATTCTGATGAAATTATCTGCTTTTCTCATTAAAAGTCATAAAAAGAACCCTTCTGTTCATTAAAGCAATGGAGAAAGAACATAGGAATAAGACTTTACATTGGACATCCTCAACTAATATGAGGTTCATTTCTTTTTAATATACCAGATTTCTGAATTGTATGATAATCTTAAACTATGCATGCATACAATATGTTTTCCGGCATACAATATTTTGTCATTAGTCTTCAGTTTGCCAAACACAGCCTTGATGTGGCTTCTACTACTTTAGGAAGAATAACCAGTCCTGATAGCAATTTAGTCGTTCAATTCAAAATGCTTAACCAGGCTGCCTTTCAGTGGTTAGAGGATAGCAAAAAACAATATTGCTTGAAAGATTTCGGTTTTGTTTTTGAAAAATACATTAACAATTAATAATAACTAACCCAAAGCTATGGATTTCTTGGTGCTTTGGGTTAGTTTTTTATTATTTATACTCAATTATTACATCTTCTATTGGCAAACGAGTTGAGCCAAATGCAGGCGCAGCAGCTTTACCTAGGGGAATTAAAACAATCGGGAAATATCGCTCCGATACATTAAATTTTTCAATAAATTGTTGTTTATCAAATCCGCCCATTGGGACTGTATCATAGCCTCTTTCCTTAGCAATAAGCATTAATTGCATAGAAATTAGTCCAGTATCAAATGCAGCAATGTTTTTACGGATTTCTTCAGGTGCATTAGGGTAGGTATTATTGGCACTAGCAATTAACCGTTCCATATTCGCTTTGTCCATATAGCCCGCTTCGTGTGCACTTAGATATACTTTATCGATACTTTTATACATTTCTTTATCACCTAAAACAGCAATTACAGCTGATGCTGTTTCAACTTGTTCTTGATTGTAGGCAATGGCTCTTAGCTCTTTTTTAGTCTCTTGGTCTTGGAACACCATAAAGCGCCATGGTTGAAGATTACTTGAGGATGGTGCTGTTGTGGCTTCTTGAATGATATCTTTTATTTCATCTATAGAGATTTGATAGCTTGCATCATATTTTCTAACGGAGTGACGGTCTTTAATCACTTCGGATAAGCTTTTTGTTATTACTGATTGCATGAAAAAATTCCTCCTAGATTGTTTTCACTTACTAATAGTAAGCAAACACCATGTTACTATTAGTAAGTTCATTCGGTCAAGTAACCAGCTTAATCATATAAAAAGAGGCGTGCACTTGTAATCTGTGCACGCCTCTCTCTATGCTATGAAAGGCTTGACCGATGAAACAACCCCATAACTTCAATGGTTTCTGTAATATTGACGAATGCCGCTGAATCTACCTCTGATATGAGGTTTTTCACTTCGTTTAATTCATACCGTGATATTACCGTCATTAGCACGTTCCGTTTGTCATTGGAATAGCCACCCACTCCATCCATGATGGTAAGACCCCTATACAAATTTGTCAGCAAATGTTCCCTCATTTCTTCGCCCTTATCAGTAATGATCATTAAGGTTAATTTTGCATGATCTGTATAGATTGTATCTACTACTTTACCTGTTACATAAATGGAAACCATGGTATTAAGAGCGGCATCCCAATTAAATAGAAATCCACTAATTATGATGACAACTGCATTCATACCAGAAAGTAACACTCCAATTGGAAAATCTTTTTTTCTGGATACAATCATACCAATAATATCAAAGCCCCCTGTTGAGCCTGACGAACGAAATACAATTCCAACCCCGAGACCTGCAAGAGCCCCACCGAAGATTGATGAAAGGATCGTATCCTTGGCAATGGGAATGATTGGCACAATATACAGGCCTAGTGAAATGATAATCACAGAAAAAATACTATTCATAATAAACTTTTTTCCAAGCATTTTATATCCTATAATTATTAATGGCAAATTCAACAGGAAATTAGCTAAACCAGTATTAAGAGGTGTAATCATACCTAATAACATGGAAATCCCGCTCAATCCACTACTTAACACCGCATGAGGGATTAAAAAAAAATTAAATGCTCCTACTACGATTAGAGAACCCATTATGATTCCAACAATTTGCATGGTTAATAATCCTCCTAATACCTGCATTTTCTATGTTAAAATCATACTAAATTCTCCAATTTAAAGTAAACTTAATAGTTTTTTGCAAAAAGAATCAATTATCTGTTAAATTCTATAAGACATTATTTTAATACATTTGATATAATATTCCATTGACATATGAACGATAATAATTATACTTTAGTAGTATAATAATTTAATCATTTAAATCCTCATCAAACCGGTGAGGTAGAGGTCGCGGTTTTTATTAGTAACACGGACAAGATGAAGAGACATCCCTGACTCCGTTTGAAAGGAAAAGCTGCCGAAGTGTGCATTTATCTCTGTAAAAGCATGCTGGGTCTGTCTTCGAATAGGAGCAGAACTGTCACGTATGATCTTACCAGTCCTACGTGTTGAGCTATCTTTCGGAAGGTATGATGCGGGGTATTTACAATGCTATCGATTCTACTTTCGATGGCATTTTTTATTCCAAAACTCCTTCTTGATTAAGAAAAGTGCAAGCGCCGTTGGTGCTGAAGTTAGACATCGCTTTAAAAAAAGAATAAGGAGAAGTGAAAATGCAATCACAATCAGCAAGTATACTAGAAGAACTTGAATATAGCGAACAAGCACACAATAAGGACACATCTGAGCTGAAAAGAAGCTTAAAATCACGTCACCTTACGATGATATCTCTAGGGGGAACAATTGGAACCGGGTTATTCCTTGCTAGCGGTGGAGCCATTCACTCGGCGGGACCTGGTGGTGCGATTCTCTCCTATCTTGTTATTGGTATAATGGTTTACTTTTTAATGCAGGGTTTAGCCGAAATGGGTGCTTACATGCCGGTGGCTGGAAGCTTTAGTACGTACGCAGCCAAATTTGTTGATCCATCGCTAGGTTTTGCGCTCGGCTGGAATTATTGGTATAACTGGGCGATTACGATTGCCGCAGAATTAGCTGCTGTAACGATGATTATGAAGTTCTGGTTTCCACATACTCCTTCTTTCATTTGGAGTGGTATTTTTTTAGTCATCATGTTTTTATTAAATTATCTTTCCGTTAAAGGATTTGGTGAAGCAGAATATTGGTTCTCCCTCATAAAGGTAGTAACAGTTATTATTTTTATAATTATCGGTACTTTAATGATTTTTGGAATTATGGGCGATCATACAATTGGATTTACGAACTTCACAATTGGTGATGCTCCATTCCACGGTGGTTTTATGTCTATGCTAGGAATCTTTATGGCTGCAGGCTTCTCATTCCAAGGCACCGAGCTTTTAGGCGTGGCAGCTGGCGAAACTGATGACCCTAAAAAGTCAATACCACGCGCAGTAAAATCAGTATTTTGGCGAATTCTTTTATTTTATGTATTAGCCATTTTAGTTATCGGACTTCTCATACCTTATACAAATGAAAACTTAGCCAACGGAGATGTATCGGTCAGTCCCTTTACACTTGTTTTTCAAAAAGCAGGAATTGCTTTTGCAGCTTCCGTGATGAATGCTGTTATATTAACAGCCGTATTATCTGCCGGAAATTCTGGCATGTATGCTTCTACAAGGATGTTGTGGGATTTGGCTCGTCAAGGGAAAGCTCCAAGATTTCTTGGTAAACTAAATAAGAATGGTGTTCCTGTCAATGCGTTAATCGCGACAACCTTGGTAGGAACACTAGCCTTCCTTGCATCTTTCTTCGGTGATGGTACTGTATATGTATGGCTCTTAAACGCTTCAGGAATGTCTGGTTTTATTGCCTGGCTCGGAATTGCTATTTGCCACTACCGTTTCCGTAGGGCATTTATTGCCCAAGGTAAGGATCTCAACTTATTACCTTATAAATCAAAATTCTTTCCGTTTGGACCAATTTTTGCCTTTGCCGTTTGTGGATTTGTGATTTTAGGACAAAACTATTCTGCCTTTATGGGCGACCATATCAATTGGAATGGTGTATTAGTTTCCTATATTGGATTACCATTATTCGTTATTTTATGGATGGGATACAAGTTTACGAAAAAAACAAAGGTTATACCATTAGAAAAATGTGATTTAACAGTTTAAATGGCTAAGTAAGCACGCGATCATGCGTGCTTTTTTTACTCCTATTAAAAAGCAGACTCAAACCCGAGTCTGCTTTTTTGGATATCAAATATGGCCTACGCTTCTTTTGATGTCCATACATATAAATCTTCAATTTGGCAATTTAATTGTTTGGAAATGGTCATCGCAGTATTTAGGTTCATGACCTTCTTTGACAAATAGTCGTTAAGTTGCTCCCGAGGGATCTTAGTATTCTTTTCCAAGCTATCCAAATTCATCCCATTTTTCGATAATAAGTCTTTGAGGTTACTTTTTTTTGCTTTATAATTGGTCAAAATGACACCTCGCTTTTGTAAAGCATAACATAGTTACATTATAATGGAAAGGGAAGGGCTTAGATTCTGATTTTGTAACTCTTATTTCCGATTAGGCAGCCAATTTTGTGGTATACTTAAGAGTGAATAGTAAAAGGGGTGTAAAAAATTGAAAAACTCTAATAATCGGTACAATAATGGTCAATCTGTAAATATTATTGAAACCGGTGAGATTGTTACAATTCTAAAATGGCAGTATGTAAAAAATATGAAAAGGTATTCTTATATCGTTAAAGAACATCCTGGTACATTCTTTTTTGAAGAAGAACTACAGGATTTTTAAACTGAAAGTAATAATGGAAAAAAGACCCATTCATTGGAATGGGTCTTCTTTTTTGTTAACCATTAAAATTCGGCATTACCTGTTGTTCTCGGGAATGGAATGACGTCTCTAATGTTAGACATTCCAGTTAGATACATGATTAAACGTTCAAAACCAAGGCCATAGCCTGAATGTTTTGTACCACCGTATTTTCTTAATTCCAGATACCACCAATAATCTTCCTCATTCATCCCAAGCTCGTTAATTTTCCCAGCAAGAACATCTTCCCTTTCTTCACGCTGGCTGCCGCCAATCAATTCACCAATTCCTGGAACAAGTAAATCAGTTGCAGCAACAGTTTTGTTATCCTCATTTAAGCGCATGTAAAATGCTTTAATTTCTTTTGGATAGTCTGTAACAAATACTGGGCGTTTAAAGATCTTTTCGCATAAAAAGCGTTCGTGCTCTGTTTGTAGGTCAAGACCCCATTCAATCGGATAGGCAAAGGTTTCACCAGATTCCTTCAATAAACTAATGGCTTCCGTATAGGTTACACGGCCAAAGTTGGCATCGTGAGCATGATTCAACCGTTCTAACAAACCCTTCTCAATAAAGCTGTTGAAAAAGTTCATTTCCTCTGGAGCTTGTTCCAAAACATAGCCAATCACATATTTAACCATTTCTTCCGCTAAATCCATTATATCTGGAAGCTCTGCGAAGGCGATCTCAGGTTCAATCATCCAAAATTCTGCTGCATGCCTAGCTGTGTTTGAATTTTCAGCTCTAAATGTAGGCCCAAATGTATATACATTACGGAATGCCAACGCAAAAGACTCTGCCGAAAGCTGGCCGCTTACGGTAAGATTTGTTTCTTTATTAAAGAAATCTTTAGAAACGTCTGTTTTACCATCTTCATTTTTTGGTAGGTTGTCCATATCCAAAGTAGTTACACGGAACATTTCACCAGCACCTTCTGTATCACTGCCCGTGATAATTGGAGAGTGCACATAGACAAAACCTTTATCTTGAAAAAATTTATGAATAGCATATGATGCTAATGACCTTACGCGGAATACAGCGGAGAACGTATTGGTTCTTGGACGTAAATGCGCAATTGTTCTTAAATATTCAAAAGAATGCTTTTTCTTTTGTAATGGATAATCACTATTGGATGTTCCTTCCAAAACAATTTCAGATGCTTTTATTTCAAATGGCTGCTTTGCTTGAGGTGTTAAAATAAAGTCCCCCTCAATCCTAATGGAAGAACTAATCGGGAGTTTTGTGATGTCCTTAAAGTTCTTCATTTGCTCATCAAATACAATTTGTACGCCTTTAAAAAAGCTTCCATCATTTAATTCAATGAATCCAAAGGTTTTGGAGTCACGAATAGTACGAATCCATCCAGATAACTGGACTTTTTGCTCTATATAACTTTCAGTATTTCTGTACAAATCTTTGACTAAGGCCTGTTTCATTAATTTTCCTCCTAAATCATATGTATATTGTTTCGCTAATAGTCAATTGGGTTTAAATCAAAAAATAAAAACCTTTCGTCCCAATTGGGACGAAAGGTAAAATCCTCAGACTATCATCGTTCTTCTTTTATCCCTTCAATATTATACAAAATAACATATCAATTAAGCAATATTCAACAAATTATTCATTTTGTTAAGAACATTATTTTCACTCTTGTAATCATCTTTTTCATGTGTTTTTAGTTTCTATTTTTAAAAATCTTCTGAAAATAAGCAGGAAATGTATAAATTGTAGTCGAATTAATAAATATATAATCGATTCTTGATCGGGGGTACTTTTGTGGACAAGATTACCTGTCTTGCTTATCTACTTTACAAATCTTCTAAGAATCAGGACATCAAAGAAAAAGCCATTCAATTATTGAATGGGGATGTGTCAATTCGTGATTTAAAAAGAAATACTGCGATTCAAGCATATTTAGTGATAGCTGAATTAATGTTGAAAAAGAACCAAATAGATAAAAAACAAGTCCAGCAGTTTGCTGAGGAATTTCTGGTGATTGAGGTTTAATTTATTTTTGAATTTTTGCCCCATTCTACATTAGTACTTTGAAGCGTTGTGCCATTTTACCTGGCACAAGTTAACTAACAATATTAATGTAAACGAAAGGTGATTTAATATGGTACAAGTAGAAGTTACAGTAAACTTTGAAGGAAGAAGTTATTTGACAAATGTAATTACAAATCGGGAAACATCTGATGATGAAATATTCCGTCTTGCCTATGAACAAGTCCTAAAACAATGGAAAAAATAATCTCCCATATATATTAAGCTGCAGGGTTCCACTAAAGAACCCTGCAGCTTTTTTAAACCAATTCGTAAGTTTCCTTTGATACTGTTTTCATGAGTGGACTAATACCCCCTGTCGAAAACATATGCAATTCATGCATCGCACGTGTACAAACTGTATAGAATAATTTACGTTCACTTTCATTTTTGTATTGAGAACAATCATATAGAATAACGGCATCAAATTCTATCCCTTTGGCAAGATAGGAGGGAATCACAAGATTACCCTGTTCATATGAAACTGTCCCTTTTTCGATTAGATGGAGCGGAACCTTTCTTTTAAGCTGGTCAAATACCGCTTTACTTTCTGCCGCAGTTCTACAAATAACTGCTATCGTATGATGCCCATCATTTTTTAATTTTTTCATTTTTTCTAGAATAGCAAGATTAATTTTGGTCTTATCCACTTGTTCGATTACTGGCTTACTGCCCTTCCGATTAAATGGTTCTATTTTTTCACCATCCTCAATTAATCCACTTGTAAATTCAACAATTTCCTTTGTAGATCGGTAGGTTTTTGTTAAAACAAAGGTTTCAACATCCTCCCCTCTCATACTCCTATCCGTTAGGACTGTTTCGGAACCTGTTGCACCTGAAAATATTGCTTGATTGAAGTCTCCTAGCAGGGTCATTTTACTATATGGAAACAGTCGTTGGATAAAAGCAAACTGAAATGGAGAATAATCCTGTGCCTCATCAATAAAGATATGGCGGATTGCTGTGTTGGATTTCCAACCCTCTATTAACTCTTGCAAGTAAACATACGGTGTCGCATCTTCATAAGGTATAACCCTATTGTTAAATTTCTCTACTGTCCGCTCGTATATCATCCTCCAGTTAGAGGGAAGTCTTTCATCTAACTGTTCAACTTGACGAAATAGCTGCAGATAAATCTCAATCATATTAATAAATTTTAATGTTTTAACTTTCGCAAACAAGGGCTTGAATTTTTCCTTCACAACCATTTCAGCAAGCAGTTTTTGTTCTCGCTCAAAATCATCAAATGTATTTTCTGAAAATCGACTTTTCTCTTGAAGCTTTTTGAACACCTCCATATAGTCATCTTTATCAAGAAATTGTACTTCTTCATCTACCCAGCTTCTAGAAAGTTCTCTTTTCACAGCCCGCCTTAGTTCTTTTAACAACCAATCCTTCACAAGTTGAATCCTATTAGGGATAGAATAGTTTCCATCCAATGAATAAAAATAATCATGAATTTCTTTTTTTGAAATAATGACAGCTCCTCTAAATGTTAAATCCTTAAAAAGTAAGCCTTGGCTAGATAGTTTGGACACATATTGATCAATCATTGTTTTAAAATCGAGACTTGCCTTAAAGCTTATCCCCTCAATCCTTGTTTGGTAATCTCTTTCATCTTTCCCACTTAACAAAAATTCCATTTGTGTAAACGGATCTTCTACTTCAAATGCCTTTCCTAATCTGTGATTTAAGTATTCCTGAAAGGTGGATTGCTGCATATTTTCTTCGCCCAGCTCCGGTAATACGGTAGCTACATAGCTGTTAAAAAGAGGGTTGGGTGAAAAAAGCATAATGTTGTTGGCGTTTAGGTTATCCCGATAACGGTACAGCAAATAGGCGACTCGCTGTAGTGCAGCTGAGGTCTTCCCACTCCCCGCTGCACCCTGAACAATAAGAATTCTGCTTCGCTCATTGCGAATAATTTCGTTTTGTTCCCGCTGAATGGTGGCCACAATGCTTTTCATTTGTGTACTCGCATTATTTCCAAGTACTTCTTGAAGCATTTCATCTCCAATCGTTACACCTGTATCAAACATTCCTTTAATCTCTGATGCTCTAATAATAAATTGTCGTTTTAATGTCATTTTTCCTGCGATGATTCCCTCAGGAGTCTTGTACGCTGCAGGGCCTGGAGAGTAATCATAATATAAACTTGAAATAGGTGCACGCCAATCATAGATTAAGAAATGTTCATCGTTTTCATCCATTAAGGATGCAATCCCTAAGTAAACTTGATCGGGGGACTTTTCACCTTTTTCAAAAAAATCAATCCGTCCAAAATACGGAGAATATTTTAACCGATCCAAAGTTTTAAGCTGTTTATCCAAGTTTTTATAAGACCGCTCACGTTCAGATAAGAGTTCAACCTGTTGCTTTATACTCGCTGCGGTTTCTATCATATCATCCGGTTCATCTAAATTTACGGTTACATCTTCCCAAAAGGACTTGCGAATCTCAAGAACATCAGAGCGAACCTTTCCAGTATTGCTCATTAGGTGATTTACCTTTTGAGCAATTACCTTCACAACAGAACTGACTCTTTCTTGTTCTAACTGCCAGTCTTTATTTTGAATATTGCTCATTCAACCACTCTCCCAATTAAAATTTCTTTCAATTACTTGACAATAAAAACGATTTGTGCTAATGTTATATTAGGTTATTTTTAATATTTTTTAATTTAACATTTTAAACCAAATGCTATTCTATCATGTTCTCATTATTTTTTCAAGAGTAAAAAGTACACGCCTCTAGGGCGTTTTTTTTTATCATTTTTGTTCCCTTCCGAACACCCACTCCTTGTATTGCCCATAAACAAACACCATCACAATTCTTATTAAAATATATTCGAAAAATTGAAGTTTATTTTTTAAAAGTTTTTTTCTCAAAAAGAACTGATTTAAACATGTTGCGAATACAATAATCCATACCTTTATAGCCCCACTATTATTCTTTCTCAATGAAAAAGCTGTAAAAAACGATAATGTCATCGAATATAACGGAGATATAATAAAATGCTCCGTCCAGCCATGATATTTACCCAATCCAAACCGAACTTTTCGAAGGAGGGTTAACACTAAAAATAAATTTGTTTCCGTTACCATGATCATCAGAAAAAAAGAAAAAAACTGTACAAAATCATTTTTCTTACAGATGAATTTGTACCAGACATCACTCCACTTGAAGTAAATAGGAATAAGTATTAAGGTATATACGGTTTTCCACCAATTATGTTTATATACCCCTAACCACATAAAAAGGATTTCTATTAAGGAAAAATAAATGCCTCCGAGAATTTTTATTGGCCACCCCGATTTTGATATGGTTAAGAACACTGCTGTAAACGGAATAAATATTGCTTGAGATAAAGCAGCACCAAAAACATTGTCCAACGTGCGATTTTTTAAAACTTTGGGTTTATATTTGTAAGCCTTGAATATGTTTAAAACAAAAAACTCAAATAAATAGGCAAACCCCATATTGGATACTAGCAGGATAAATATGTTTTTTTTACTTTTGTTCCTATAAAAGGGTATAACAATAAGGAAGGAATGAATAAAAAATAATATTAAAAAAGGAATACTATGTCTTTTTCTAATGCTCATAAGACCCAACCTCCCTTAGAATTCCTTTTTAAAATAGTATTAGAAAAAATCCTAGAAATAATTAATAAAAAAACAATTGACAATATGGAGCTACCAACATATAATTTATCTTGAAATAAGTTATTTGCAATTCAAGATAAATGAATTCAAAACAAACTGGAGGAGAAATGAAAATGACAAAAACTAAATGGGCTCTTGATCCTGCACACAGCAGTGTGGATTTTTCTGTTCGTCACATGATGATTGCAAACGTGAAAGGTTCTTTCAATAGCTTTACAGCAACGATTGAAGCAGACCCAACTGATTTAACAACTGCAAATATTGAATTTTCCGTGGAAACTGCCAGTGTAGACACTCGCAGTAAAGATCGAGATGCACACTTAGTATCTGGAGATTTCTTTGATGTTGAAAATTATCCAAACATGACCTTTAAAGCAACTAAAATTGAAAAGACTGACGAAGATGAATACAATGTAACTGGTGATTTAGTACTTCGCGGAGTAACAAAACCTGTAACTTTTGCAGTAACATTTGAAGGTCAAGGAAAAGATCCATGGGGAAATGAAAAAGTTGGATTCAGTGCACAAGGTACATTGAATCGTTCTGACTATGGTTTGGTTTGGAATGCAGGTCTTGAAACTGGCGGCGTCCTTGTTGGTGACAAAGTTAAGATCAACCTACAAATACAAGCAGGTAAAGCTGAGTAATTTTTTATTATAGAAAGCTCTCCACAACGGAGAGCTTTTTTTGCTTATTCAATTAAAGCTTTGTGAAGGGTTTTTTAAGACTTTCTATACAGGGGATCTTGGGATAGGGATTCCTTACAGTGTGTAGGTAAAGGGGGATTTATTATTAAACCATTGTTAATTAGATAGGTTACTGAGAATTGAATCAACCCTTTTAGATTAAGGATAAATCGTTACTTTAGTTCCATTAGGTACCATATTGGCGAGTTGCAGCACATCCCGATTATACATTCTAACGCAGCCATGTGAAACGGCTTTTCCAATTGAACTGGGATCATTCGTCCCGTGTATACCATAGCCCTGTTTTGATAAAGACATCCATAAAACACCAAATGGACCACCCGGATTATACTGGCGATTTACAATAACGAATTCACCAACTGGGGTATTTGTCAGCATCTTCCCAACCGCAATAGGAAAAATTTTCACTAACTTTCCATTTTGAAATAATGACAGTCTTCGTTTTCCAACCCCTATTTGAATGGTATAGGGTATTGTCCCCGGCTCGGGCAGGCCAGGAATTTGGATTCTCTGCCCCACTTGTAAATGACCGATTCCGGGATTTGCAGCGTAAAGATGTTGCAGGCTTACTCGATAATTCGTAGAAATGATATTTAATGTTTCACCCGGCTTAACAATATGAATCATACGATCACACCTTTCATCTGATAGGATTTATATAAAAACTTACGACTAAAACTAAATACATTAATCATCAAAGCGAAATAATAAAGACATATCTTCTCTAATGTGGTTTATATAAAAATAATCATTACTTTTCGTATCATATATATAATCCTTTTTCCACTCTTCGATATTCTTTGTGATTTCGTACAGAGCCTTTATTAATAACACGATTTCCTCATTTGTCATGATTGGATGAAGTGAAAACCGAACCCACCCTGGTTTTAATGACAGATCACCTTGATTAATCTTGTTCGTAATTTGCTTAGAAGCAATTTTATCAATATGGTAAAGATAGTGTCCATATGTCCCGGCACACGAACATCCTCCCCTCACTTGAATTCCATAACGATCATTTAGTAAACGGACGATTAAATTGTAGTGAATGTTTTCGATAAAAAAGGAAACAATTCCAATGCGATCATTGATTTGATCCTCTAATATATGAAGACCGGGAATTTCATTAATGTGAGAGAATAACAGTTCTAACTGTTCTTTTTCCCTCTTTAAAATATTTTCAATTCCCATTTGTTCTTTCAAATTCAAGCATAACGCGGTTCGTATCGCTTGTAATATTCCTGGTGTTCCGCCATCTTCACGCAACTCAATGTCGTCATAATATTGATGCTCGCCCCAAGGATTGGTCCAGGTAACTGTTCCACCTCCTGGATGGTCAGGAACCTGGTTTGTATACAATTTTGAATCAAAAACTAGGACTCCACTTGTCCCTGGTCCGCCCAAAAACTTATGCGGTGAGAAAAAAATGGCATCCAATTTTTCCAGCGGATCTTCTGGATGCATATTAATCCTGACATAGGGTGCAGATGCCGCGAAATCCACACAACATATTCCTCCATGTTGATGCATGATTTTAGCTAGTTGATGATATGAGGTCTGAACCCCCGTAACATTAGAACAGGCCGTAAACGAACCTATTTTTAAGGGCCTATCTTTGTATCTTTCTAACAGTTCTTCTAGATGATTTACATCCACATCGCCATTAGGTTGAGGAGCAACTATTTTTACATCGGCCAATGTTTCCAACCATGATGTTTGATTAGAATGGTGCTCCATATGTGTAATAAATACAATTGGTCTTACTTCTTCAGAAATTAGTAACCGACTTTTTAACTGTCCCGGCACTTTGAGACCTAACAAGCGTTGGAACTTATTGATTACAGACGTCATCCCAAATCCATCGAGGATGATGGCGTCATGTTTATTGGCATTTACATGGTTTTTAATGATTTTTTTTGATTGATTATAGATTCCCGTCATCATTAAACTAGTAATATTTGATTCTGTATGTGTATTAGCCATATATGGTCCGAAAATTTCGGAAATTTTTTGTTCAATTGGTCTGTATAACCGTCCGCTTGCCGTCCAGTCCGCATAAACAATTTTCTTTTTTCCATAGGGAGACTCAAATTCTTGGTTAATCCCAATCACATGTGAGCGAAACGTTTGAAAATAATCCTCGAGGTTATCGGGGATTCGAAAGGTTTTACTACCAATATTTGCAGTAATCATTTGTTTCACACCTCACAATTATCGTTCTGCTAATCAATATATGCAGGAGCCTTTAACGTCGTATCCCCTAGTAGGTATGAAAAAGGAAAAAGTCTCAACAATCTTTTCTTTTTATCCAACAATATTTACAGCAATTTCATGAAATTTATTTGTATATAAAAAAACCCCAATCGGAATTGGGGTTTGCTTAGTTGGCTTGTCCATTTTAATATGTTGTAATCTTTGCAGATTCTTTTTTAGTCACTTCATCAATTTTTTGAATAAACATTTGAAAAACTCTTCTTTTTTCTTCTAAATCTTTTATGTACTCTTTTAGTTGGTTGTAGCTTTCCTCAAAAGGTTTATGGTACATTTCACGAATTTTTTCAATGATTTCCTCATTTACAGTCGATTGAATCACTTGCTTAGTAATTCCATATTTATAAGAGTACACTTTTAATTCTTGTGCCACTTCGTCATATTCATTAGCAATTTCTGTCAATACTAATGAAATATCGTCCTTCCATTCATCAAGTGATTTCTGTAAATACGATTTTGTTAAGGTTTCTTCCATATCAAACACCCGCCCTAATAGATTCATGTTCATATTTATACTATTATAACGATGTTTGATTACATTGAGGTTTCCTCTGGTTTACAATGTCTTTTCATTCCTGCACTAATTTTGCAAACTCTTCAATTGTGGTTGAATATTTTACATATATCCTAGGAAGGTAATATTGCTCGTTTTTTATACCAGTTGGACTAAAGGGTCCCGGCGTGGTTGTCAGTCCGAATAAATAATACTTTTTTGTTTCTGCGACCACTTGTTCATTCGTGTTTCCATATGGGTATGCAAGAGCAACTACTGGTTTGCCTGTTATTTGTTCTATTTTATCTTTTGAGGTTTTTAGTTCATATTTAAGATTTTCAATTTTAGTCAGATCCGGATGGGTTGCAGTATGTGATTGAATAGAGATTATTCCAGAATCTGCTAATGTTTTTATATCCGTTTTCGATAATCGGTTTGAGCGGCCAATAAAATCTGATATCACAAAAATAGTAGCAGCAGGCTTAAATCGTGCCGATTTCAGCTGTTGAAAGATAGCAAAGGCGTTTAGATTATTTTTGTATCCATCATCAAAGGTAATAAATATCGGCTTTTTTACTTTATTTCTATCTTGCCAACGTTCGAAAGTTAATAATGTATAATCATGATTTCTTAAATAAGTCATTTGTTTTTCAAAATTCTCTGGTGTTACATAAAGTTCCCTTGATCCAACTCCCTTAAATTCATCTATCGAATGATAAATTAAGATTGGCACTTTTTGCTCAGCTGTTGCTTTTTCTGGTAGTCCATAATAGATGAGTAGACATAGGAATAGAGATAAGATTCTTTTCATAGATATCCTCACTTTATGATTGTTAGTTGTTATCCTCATCTATTATTCCTCAATTTCCTCTTTCTATTAGATAAAGAAAACTCGCCGATTGGCGAGCCCCTAAGGGCGAAGACAGCAGCGGAGTTGCGCTTATGCCTATAAGGAAAGTATACTTTCCTTACAGGCCAAAAAAACTGCACAAGGCAGCTTTATTTAATTAAAATCTCCAAAGTGAAATTTTTTCTTCAACTACCAGAAATGATGCTTCTTGAATTATACGATTGGATTTGATGTAGTAATTTCCCCTCCTGAAGAAAGATTTTTATTTTTCCTCTTACGCCTTTCTACAAATAAAAGGTTTATAGCAATAGATAGGTATACTGCAATTGGAAAGGCTACAGAGCTATCCAAAAATATTGAAAAGGGAATGACGACAAGTCTAAAAGTTACAAAAACCCAGGTAATCGCATAACTACGCAAAATCCACTCTTTATGTTCTTTAATTTTACGCTGGGTTGCCTTGATTACACCCATGGATGTAGTCCACAGCCAAAAAGCATTCAGAACAAGAAAGGCAATAGTTGATCCTCTACCCCCTGTTGCCGAAAGAGAAATATATGGGACGACAAGGATATTCATAAAAATCGCAATTGCATATATTTTCCCTAATATTTTATGGAGTTTAGGTTTCTTTCGGCTTATTTTAGTCAATTGAAACGGACCAATCGCAAGAGCAATCGAACCTAACAGGATATGAGGGTAGAAAAACCACTTCCATGTTGTCAATGAGAAATCTGGATTTTTCATTTTCGCTTTAACCATGGGGGCCCACTCGACTCCATTCATGAGAAACATAACAAAGATATAGACAGCGAATAATACAATCGTAAAATATAATAGTCCAATTGTAACTTTCCTTTTTGTTTCATTCTGCATTTTAATCCCTCCCTATCTAATAATTTTTTCATAACATTTATATGGCACCTTACGAAATGGAAAACGAATGATGCCTCTTTCTTGAAACCCAGCCCGTTCATACATAGTTATCGCACCTGTATTATCACTAAACACATCTAGTCGAATACTTGTATGGCCTTTTGTATAAGCATAATCTTCTGCAAATTGGAGCAATTTCTTCCCATAACCTATCCCTTGGCATTGTGGGTGAACCGCTAAGCGGTGGATAATTAATGCAGACCCTTTTACATCCTCCCATGAAAGATTCCGATATTTTTTATTTTCATTTGTGTCAAGTGTCACTGCCCCTGCCACTTTTTCGTCTATCAATATACCGAAAAGGTTGCCTTTTTTAAGATCTGCTTTTATGACAAATCTATTGGGGTAAAATCGATCCCATTGGTTAATACCTTTTTTCCTTAAATCGGAAGTAATTTCAGAATAAAATTGATTTACTTTTGTTATTTTCTGGAGTCCAATGGATTGAATCTCCATGATGATCACCTCAATTTTAAAATAAACCAACTGTCGGTATGTTTATTCTGAATCTCCCCCCTGTAAGGGGGAGCACAGATTATGTTAATGTCTTCATAATCACCTTAAAAATATCACTAGCATCTACTTTATCTTCATCTGTAGAGCTTAAGCTTTGTGTTACCCGTAATCCGTATGAAAAAGTCATCATTAGTGTTGACATCTTTTCTGCATCAATCGTGGGCGGAATGACTCCGTTTGCCTGACCCATCTTTATCCATTGTGTACCTGTTTCTTTGCTATAGCGAAATATATCATGGAGAATTTTTTTGACCTTTTCATTCTCATGACTTAACAAGTATATGAAAATTAAATTGCCAATATCATTGGTATTTTGCCGTGAGTGAAAAAATTGACTCACAGCACCAAATTTGCCTTGAGTAGGACTCTCTTCTTTCATGGTACGAGTAATCGTCATTTGAAATTTTTCATTCATTTCTTCAATTTTAGATTTAAGAATGATTCCGAATAATTCATCTTTACTGTCAACGTAATGATAGATGGCACCCTTTGAAAGACCCGATTTTTCAATAATGTCCTTTAATGTGGTACTTCTACAGCCTTTTTCTAAAATAATTTCTTCAGTTATTGATAGGATGTGTTGAAAGCTTGGATTATCATATATTGTTGAATTAGCCATAATATTACCTTCTTTACTTTATTTCATGATGTATTATCGAGTATTTATTATATTGTCTAGACGAGTTTTTGCGATTCGTCGATACACTATCGTCAATAAAATCGCGGCACCAATTACCCCGTAAAAAATGAGTTGTGATATAGCTAAAAACGCGGGAATTGTTAGTTCATAGACAAGGATAATTTTAAGAATCGCTTCTCCTAATAAAGAAATACCCCAAATGGCTGTCATGATTCTTAGGACTAAGCGAAAATAGGGAATCTCCCAATTTTTTTGAAATTGTGCTTTTTTATCTGATGCATCACTCGAACTAAACCTGATTGCGAAGTGATAAATTAATGGTTTGGCAAAAAACAAGGAAGCAATAAAAATTAATCCTAACAATCCCGTAACCATTGATTCTCTTAACAAAATGAGCCTTTCGTTTCCTCCAAGAATAAACGCAAGCAAGCTTAATACAAAGCCCGTTAACATAAATAAACCAAACGCATCTGCTTCTCTATATTTTAGGATATGGAACAGATTATCCCCTAATGGAATCAATGTTGCAATTAATAACGAAACAAAACTTGAGAAGTGATCTAAAAATAGGTTATATACCACAACTGGGAATACACCATTAATAACAAGACTTACAACAATGGTTTGAATTAATTTCTTTTTTGACGAAACCTCCACGATTTATTCATCTCCTTTTTACAACCAATATTTTATAATTTAATATTACAAACCGCCAGTCGGTTTGTCAATAATTATTTTTACTTAATTTTCCTTTAAACTATATTTCAAAATCGCTTGTGAAATTTACTGCACATTTTTCTTTTTCCGACAAGAATTTTCAATTTGCAAAAATATGTTGGTATTTCGTGATTTCAGTCTTGTTTTGATAGCTTTTGTCAGGCGGCAGGAAAAACATGTACCTGATGATGAATAATTAGATAAGAAGTTTGATTTCTGAGAGACATAGAAAGGAATGATGAAGTTTGAAGACCTATTCTTTAAAAGAAGTTACCAAAAAAATAAATGTTTCACCTGGCGTGATACGTCACTGGGAAAAAGAATATGCTGATTTTCTTGATATTCCTCGCTCAAAACAAGGTGCTAGAATCTTTACAGATTTGGTGATTGAGCAATTGTTAGAAATTAAACTACTAGCTGACAAAAAGGTAAGTAAGGAGTTGATTAAACAATCCATTCAAAACGGACTAGAGACCGAAGATATAGAGCCCCCCTCCTCATCCGAAGTCTGCTTAGAGATTATTACTGAAGATGACCTTACACCTGTGCCGATTGAAGAAAGTGCTATAAAAAATTCGGAGCTATTTTTCGAGGCAATGGAAACGTATAAGAAAGCATTTTTAAATGAAGTTAAGGATGAAATCCGTAGTGTGGTTCGCAAAGAGGTTTTAGAGGAGGTTAAAAAGGAAATAAAAAATGGATCATTTACAACTGTAAAATCCATTTCAGACTCGATTTATAAATCTTCAGAAAACACAAAAGCTGAAATTCAGGAATTATCGGTAACACTAGAAAAAGCTTCAGAGGTAACGGCCGACTCCTTGCAATATCTTGCCAATAATATAGCAAATGTTACGATTGAGACCACTGAAGAGATCTACACACTCTCTAAGCAGTTAGCTGAGACCACTGAGGAGCTATCTCATTATGTGGATGTAACCAATAACGAAATCTCCAGTTTATCCGAAACAATTTTAAGTGATCGTGAATTTCTTTTGAAAGAACGTAATCAATACCTGCATGAAGTAACAGAAAGAGAATTAGCATTTCAGCAAATGTTAACAGGTTTCCGAGATGTTGCTGCTGCAAAGGATAAAAAATGGTGGAAATTCTGGTCTTAATTGCAAAATTCATCATATTAAGTTAAGAAAGTGCGCTCCTTTGATTGTTATGTGATTTTACTTTTATCTATCGTTACTCATGGTTTGGATTTAATCAATATAAGGAGGATTCGACATGAATACAAGTGAAGTAGCAAAATTATTAGGAGTATCTGCAAGTACCATCCAACGCTGGGTAAAGCAGCTTGGACTCCCAATGGAAAAAAATGAACGTGGTCATTACCATTTTAATAGTGAAGATATTAATCTTTTAAAGGAGATTCATGAAAAACTTCAAAATGGAATATTGCTGCATGAAATTACTCCAATGAATGAGAAGAAAAATGTGCGTAAAGGCACTGTGAAAGCAGTTAAAAATGATCAGACAATTGAAAAGTTGTTGATGAAGGTGAACGACTTAGAAAACAGTCTACATGCAAAGGCAGATTCAGTTGCCTCGTATCAACTCTTGCAGCATCGTCGTGAAATAGAAGATTTGCAAGATAATGTAAAAAAATTAACCCAACAAATTGATCAACTCCAAAATCAGGTAAACCAACTAAACCTGCCTTCACAAATTGAAAAACCAATTGTATTTGATCAAACTAAGACAAAAAGAAAAAAGAAAAATTTCGTTAGTTCTATTTTTGGATTTTGACTAACATGATGAAATAAACAAAAAGTTAGTGACCGAACGTATTCACGATCGGTCACTTTTATTTTTCGGAATTACTGATAACAAAATGTTAATCAGTTTAAGCTTCCTTATATTGTCTTCTTGTTTCAATTATATTTCCAATGAAGGAAATTTCCTTGATGGTCACATCGAGCTCTCCAGTTGGAATTTTTAGTGTGATTTGTTCTCCATGTTTCCTTAAAAGCAGCTGTCTTCCAACCGGTGATAAAAAGGATATTTTACCTTGATCTGGGTTTGATAATTCTGGAAAACAGATACAAAAGTCTTCTGTTTCTTTGTCTTCATTGTAAAGTATCGTAACTTTGGTACCGATAAAGACTTTGGGAAAGTTTGAAATTAATTGATTTTTACGATTATAGCTTAATAAATCTTCAACCTCTAAGACATACAAACTAAAAAAGTGTTTTACTCTATCTTGGATCGGTGTTGAAGATAGATAAAGATTTGTTAAACTTTGGATATCTTCATCAATATATTCTAATTGTTGTGAATAAAAATCTTGAATGATCCAACTATGGTTCATAATATATGACCTCCAAGCTAGGGTCAAATTTCCTACAAAACTTCATTAATTGATTCATCACTAACTCCTCCTAAATAAAAAATGAACCTTCCAATACCATTTAGAAGAAAATGTGCCGATCACTGTCAAATGAGCAATCGACTTATTTCTTCACAAAAGGAAAATACACCATTTCCTTCATTGGATGGAAGATCTTAGTATAATGTTACCATATCGAGAAAGAAAAATCTTTATGAAACCGAATTTAAACCTTAAGTTCGACTAATGGCTGGGTATATTTTTTTATAAAGAAACTTCCGAGTACCACACAAATGAACAAAGAAAATATCAGCAGTAAAAGATAATTTCCAGAAAAGAAGGATAAACTTTCCTCAGGTAAAATCGCTTGAAGCGATTTAATAATAAACCCATGGAACAAATAGACATATAACGTTCTTTCCCCAATTTTGGTTAATTTATATTGTGTAGAAGGGATTAATGCTAAAAATCCAAACACAACTAATAAGGTCAACCCATATTGTAATGCTCGTAGGAGCCCATCCGACCAGTCCATTCCCCCCATTTTCGCATAGGAGGTATCACCTAACAGCCATGGTACTGCATCTTTTGGGAAGCCCATTCCAAAGAATAATAAGATAGCCAGAATGATTCCTATTCCAATAGGCAGTGAATATTTTGCCCGTATTACTCTTACTAACTGATTTCCATTTAGTAAAAAGCCTAATAAAAAGTACGGGAAGAATACAAATGTTCGTGATAGGCTTAAAAAACTCCCCACAGGTTCCACATAACCAATGGCAACTCCCAATACGATTGCGATTGCAAAACCCATCCATCTCATCCTTGCAAAAGCATATAAAAGCAAATTCCAAAAAAATAAACTCATTAAAAACCATAATGTCCAATGGGGATGTAAAAAATCAACTGTCAATCTTTCTTCCTTCCCAATTAGATAATAATAAACGGAGTAAATGATTTGAAAAATAAAATAAGGGATTAATATTTTCTTAACTGACTTTTTCAAGTATCCCTTCTTTTTATATCCTTTTGCAAAGTATCCAGATATTAAGATAAATGCTGGCATATGGAATAAAAAAATAACTGTATATAATGTGAAGAGAATTCCATCTTGTTCCTTTAAGGGGCTTATAAGATGACCAAAAACGACCAGAAAAATCAATATAAATTTTGCATTATCAAAAAATTTACTCCTTTTTGAAGTTGAAGCCATCTTATCACCTCGTTGTTTTTTCACTCAAAAAAGTATTTTAATATTTTTAATACTAATAATCATGATGTGAATCAAAAAGTATATACCCTTAATAAAACTTGTTAAAACACCTCTAATAACATAATAATCCAAAGACATTACAGAAGTATGATATTGTATTTACTTAATGTTGCATGGAAATTACAATTTCAAAATAGCGATACTTTATACCCGCGATTAATATACCACTATATCCTTAATAATGCCTTAAAATGAGGGGAGAAATAATAAAGAGCTTGGGGCATCCCAAGCTCTCATTTATACATTCATAATATCAACAAAATTGTTACTAATTATCTCATCATAGTTTTCCTTTAATTCGTCGAGGGGAACATGAAGAAAGGCTGAAAGCTTTTTAAGATACTCTTGATCCTGTCTAAGCCAGGAGGAATGATTTCTTTTTAGAAAGCGTTCTGCATCCTCAAAATTCGAAAATAATGGGTCTTCTCTTTCCCCTTTATGTAAAATGTAAAAAGTTCCATCCCCGTTTGGAACAATATAAGAAATTTCGCTCGTCTGATTTTGATAACTCGTTCCAAAAACAGATCCCTTAACATTAAATTCATTCCGATCTGTGTCCGGTTTAAGAGGGTTCAAATCGAAAACATTCGTAACAAAGGTTGCAAATGCTTCCCGGGTCATTTCAGATCCAGAAGCCTTGGGATGGCCCCCACCTCCATACCTTTGCGCAAATTCGGCTACATTCACTTCATCATGAATGGTTCGAAATCCCATTTTCTTACCGCTCACATTTAATAAAATAATCATATCCAAATGGGGATAAATATTATTTAAGGCATTTCCCAGCTCTGACAAATATTGTTCTGCATGGATAATCCCCACACAATAATTTTCTACAAAAGTTTGTACAATTTGCATGCTCTTTGAATGGATATAACGATTTATTTTTTGTTCTTCAATATCAAGAATCATATTTTCTGTCTCTGTTAACATAAATGAATCCTTATTTTCCATTAATCGTTTGTGCATTTCTTCTTCAAACTTTTCTCTATTCATTATGTAAAATAAATCATTTAGCCGCTTTGCAGTTACGTTATTATTTTCATCCCATTCCCATGTATCATATTGACGAACTAAATCAATAAATTCCTCAAGTGCTTGAGTGCGTTCCATCATTCCATGCTCAATAAGATAATCATAAAATAACGAGGTTGCACAAGTTTTTTTACCATTATCATACTCTGGTATTACCCTGCCCCAGTCATATTGATTAAAATGCTTGGCAGTTACATGATGATCAATCATTTGAATATGTTTTCCTTGCTTGTACCGCTCATCAAGTTTTTTCTCGACCGCTTCATTCACTGCTAAATCGGTAATATAGATTTCTTCTTGATTATTACCTGGATGAGCGATAAATGCTTCGACTCGTTGATTTAAATTTCGATACGAGCTATAAAATACATTTGCTTTTTCTCCGAATGCCATCTTCGCAATCAGCCCACAACCTAGACCGTCTAAGTCTATATCCGTAAAAATTTTTACCATACATGACACCATCCAATCTTGTTTCCATAACGTATAGTTTGGTTTAGAGAAACTATTCTTATACAAAGTTATGAATGACCTATTATTAGACAATTCTTAAGGTCTCTTCGCTAAATATATACTAAATGAAAGATTAAATCGACTATAAAGATACCCATTGGAATTATACAAGGACATAAAACTAACTTATATGAGCAGGTAACAAATATCACATACATATGTATTTCAAAATGATATCATACATGAAAGATCCTCATTATATCAATTGAAACGGGGTTATAAATTGAACTTTCCACAACTTAAAATAGGACATATGACACCAAAAGTACCCATCATGCAGGGCGGTATGGGGGTTGCTATTTCTCTAAGTAGACTTGCTTCAGCAGTTGCAAATGCTGGCGGGATTGGGATTATATCGGGTACAGGCATTTCTGTTGACGAAATGCGTTCACACATAAGAAAGGCAAAGGCGCTTATCAAAGACGCTGGATATATTGGGGTAAATGTTTTATTTGCGATGAATGACTTTGCTGAAAAAATGAAAGCTGCCTTAGAAGAAAAGGTTGATTTTATTATTTCTGGTGCAGGTATCTCAAGGGATATGTATAGTTGGGGAAAGCAAGCAGGAATCCCAGTTCTCTCTATTGTTTCTTCTGCTAAATTAGCAAGGATTTCTGAACGTTTGGGTGCAGCTGCAGTTGTTGTTGAAGGCTTTGAAGCAGGAGGACATCTTGGAACAGATCGCCCGATGTTCGATATCCTGCCAGAGGTTATAGAAGCAGTTTCTATTCCAGTAATCGCAGCTGGTGGAATTATGACCGGTGCTGATATTGCCAAAGCCATTGCCATGGGGGCTTCAGGCGTACAAATGGGAACACGATTCGTAGCTAGCGAGGAGTGTGATGCACCATTAACATTTAAGCAGACATATGTAAATGCAGTTAAAGACGATTTGGTTTTACTAAAAACGACGGTTGGATTGCAGGGAAGAGCGATTAAGAATAACTTTACGAATTTGTTAAGCGGACCAAATAAATTAAAAATAGCGAAATGTCAGGATTGCTTAAAGAATTGTTCCTACCGCTTCTGTACACTAGATTCTTTAATTACATCAGTTAATGGCGATGTTGAGAATGGTCTTGTTTTTGCAGGCGCAAGAGTTGATGAGATTAAAGAAATTCTTCCTGTTCAAAAAATTATTGATAACTTATCATCAGAATATTTGGAGGCTGTAAATAAGGAAACAGTTTCTTTATTGTGACAATTTTAATACACAAAAAGCCAACTCTAAAGGTTGGCTTTTCAAATACTATGGCAAGCTTTTTATTTTATTTGAAATAGGTGTCCGTGGTTTCGGGTCTGGAATGACTTCAGGGTACCCTACAGCCAGCACGCCAATAATATCATATCCTTCAGGAACCCCAATGATTTCCCTATTCCTTTGTGTACTGCCAATCGATGACCAAAAAGACCCAACATCTTCTGCCCAGGCAGCTAAGTTAAAATTTTGAATAAAGCAGGCTGTTGCCATTGCATTTTCTGCTGTTTCCACTTCGGATGCACCATGCCTCGAAAGAATGGCCATAAGTACTGGGGCATTTCCAAAATCCGTTTTATGGTTCAGCTTTTCTCTTGTTTCCCTGCCAATAAAATAGATCTCCCAGGGTTCTGTCATTCGATGATTGGGTGCCATCGCTGCAGCTTGTAACCACGTATTGACTAATTCTTCTTTAACGAGGTCTGATTTAAATTTCTTAATCGTACGTCTTGAATGAAGCAGTTCTAAAATATTCACAGGATTCCCCCTTTAAATGTTTAAAGCCTTATTTTATTGTATGATAATGCTTGTTGTTAATTGCCAAGCTTAAAATAGCCTCGTTTTATCCCATTGTAACAGAACCATAGTGCTTGAAGAAAGAAAAAAAGTCCCCATAATGGCGCCGGAATAATTCCAGTTAATTGAGCCAAATTGGCAGCGTCCCCAGCAGCATTGGGCTGCAAAACACTTATATATAGTATTTCATAGGCACTTTGAACTGAATCCACTAACAAAATCGCGGCAATTAAAAGTAATAGATTCTTTCTTAAGCTTTTACTCCCTTTTATGAGTAAAAAAAGAAAAGCAGCTGCAAATGAACAAAGCCAAAAGATTCCATATGGATTTCGGACCCAAAATATCAGATTTAAGAAAATAAAACCAAGCAATATATCAATTAATAGTGTTTCCTTTTTTCTCCCAATTAGTAAAAATGACAGAAATGCCATAAAAGATGCAAATGTATAGCCTGCCAGACTGGTGAAGAAACTGCCAATCCAGGTTGACTGACTGCTAATTGTTGCTCCCTCTGAATTCATGAACAATGAAATGGTTTCTACATTTCCACCAAGAAGAGCAATCAAGGCATGGCCTGATTCATGGATCAACGTATTAATGACTTTTACATAATTTCCGAGAATCGGCACATGAATTAGCAAAAACGCTAACACGAGGAAAAGGAAAAACTTCGCACTGAATTTGTCCCGAACAAAGCTCAAATGGATTCTCCTCTTTTTTTAAGACTTTATTATCTCTATTTTAACATGGTTTGTATGAATTTTTGCAATTTTCATCTTACCTAAAGGTTTTGTTTAATACTATTTTAAAGGGGTATTTGAAAAGAATGATACTCGCCCCTTTTCAGGGTATATTCGACAGACAAACAACTTATATGTTACGATTAAGTTGTTACTAGTCGGATATAGATAAATTTGAGGAGGAATGTAATTTGATAGAATTCAAGAACATTGTGAAGAAGTACCGTACAAGAACAATCATCAATCCTTTTTCATTAAACATCGATGCTGGCCAATTAGTTGTGTTTATCGGACCAAGTGGGTGCGGAAAAACCACGTTGCTCAAAATGATTAATAAGCTAATTCAACCAACATCCGGAAGAATCTTTGTGAATGGGACAGATATCTCCACTATGAATCCCATTGAACTTCGCAGAAATATTGGATACGTTATCCAAAACACTGGTCTTTTTCCACATATGTCCATTAAGGAGAACCTAGAGTTAATTCCAAAACTTAAAGGAGAAGATCCAGTAGCAATTGAGAAAAAGACAGGAGAATTGCTAGAGTTAGTTGGCTTAGACCCGAAGGAATATTTACATCGTTATCCAAGAGAATTGAGCGGTGGACAACAGCAAAGAATTGGTGTTGCCAGAGCCTTTTCAACTAACTCAGATATCATCTTAATGGATGAACCCTTCAGCGCATTAGACCCTATTACAAGAAGCTCCCTACAAGATGAATTATTTCAAATGCAAAAAGAATTAAATAAAACCATTATTTTTGTCACCCATGATATGGATGAAGCTATTAAAATCGCAGACAAGATTTGTATATTAAAAGACGGAAACATTCTCCAATACGACACTCCTGAAAATATTCTTAAAAATCCTGCAAATGATTTTGTTGAAGGATTTATTGGTAAAAGAAGAGTTTGGAACAATCCAGAATTGTTATTGGCTGAAGATATTATGATTTCGAATCCTGTCAAGATATCAGCCATGCGAAACGTATTACAAGCAATTGAAATTATGAAAGACAATAAGGTGGACAGTTTGATGGTAACAGACAAACACAATGTTCTTACGGGCCTTGTCACATTAAAAAGCATCCAATTGCTCAACCGGAATACCCCAATTGAAATGATTATGGAGCAAAATGTTCTTTCCGTTTCACAGGATGCCAATTTAATCTCTGTGTTAGCAATCATGAATGACAATAAAATTGGTTATCTGCCTGTGGTGAACGGTTCAAAACAATTAACAGGATTAATCACGAGAAGTAGTATCTTATCTGCACTAAGCAGTCAATTAATTGACATGGAGGTGGCATTTTAATGGGAGAATTTTGGAGTTATTTAACAGCCAATTATCAACAAATTTTCAGTTTATTAGGTGAGCATATTTATTTAAGTATCGTGTCCGTACTCATTTCTATTATTATTGGAATTCCTCTTGGAATCTTAATTTCAAACGAACCAAAACTTGCAAAACCTATCATCGGAACAACGAACGTTATTCAAGCCGTTCCAAGTTTAGCTTTACTTGGCTTTTTAATACCCTTTATTGGAATTGGCAGTACACCTGCTATTGTGATGGTTGTCCTTTATTCCCTCCTGCCAATCGTAAAAAATACTTACACCGGTTTGACGAATATTGATGGTGACATTCTGGAAGCAGCCAAAGGCATCGGTCTGACCAAAGGTCAAACAATGAAAAAGGTTCAATTACCACTAGCCTTCCCGATGATTATGGCGGGGATCAGAATTTCAGCAGTAACTGCTGTTGGTTTAATGACAATCGCTGCTTTCGTTGGGGCAGGCGGACTTGGTTACCTTGTATTCTCTGGTGTTCAAACTGTCGATAATTATATGATTTTGGCCGGAGCAATTCCCGCCTGTATTTTAGCTCTCTTAATTGACTTTGTCGTTGGGAAGCTTGAATCTAACCTTTCTTATACTAGCAAACAAACAAGGGCAAAAAGTGCAACAAAATCGAAGAAAAAGGCAAAAAAATGGATCATTGGCTTTGCCTCAATCGTAATAATTGCTGCAGGTAGCTTCAAGATTTATTCAACAGCTAATGCTGGAGATAAAATTGTCATTGGTTCAAAGAACTTTAGTGAATCTTTAATATTAGGGCATATGCTTGCGGATTTAGTAGAAAATAAGACTGATATTCAAGTAGAAAGAAAACTTAATCTAGGTGGTACGCAGGTTGCGTTTAGCGCTATTCAAAGTGGAGATATTGATTTATATGTAGAATATTCGGGGACTGGATTAGTTAATATTTTAAATCAACCACCAGAAAATGATCCTGAAAAAGTCTATTCTGTCGTTAAAAATGAGTTCAAGCAAAAATATGGAATTGAATTATTAAAGCCGCTTGGGTTTAACAACACGTATACTTTGGCTGTTCGACCTGACACAGCACAAGAATATGGATTGGAGACTATTTCTGATTTAGCTAAAGTAAGTGATAATTTAATTATGGGTCCTACCATCGAATTTCCAAACCGGGAAGATGGATTAATTGGACTTACCAAAACTTACAATATGAAATTCAAAGATGTTAAAGCAGTTGATGGCGGCCTGCGGTATACTGCATTAGACAATCATAAGAGTGATGTCATCGATGCCTTTTCTACAGATGGATTAATTAAAGAGTTTGGATTAAAAGTATTAAAGGATGATCAAAACTTTTTTCCTCCTTATTATGCCGTTCCAATTATAAAAGAGGAAACATTAAAGGAACATCCGGAATTGAAAAAAGTGCTCAATTCCTTATCAGGTAAGCTTTCTGATGCTAAAATGCGTGAATTGAATTATAAGGTTGATAGCCTTAAACAGTCACCTGCAAAAGTTGCGAAGGAATTCTTAAAACAAGAAGGTTTATTGGATTAAAAATAGTTCTATAAAGGAGAAGTCCGGTTCGAGTTGAGACCGGCTTCTTTTTTGTATACTAATCATTTAAAAAATGGACTACCCTGTCATATGTTTCATCATCCCCAATTACAAGAAGGACATCCTCTTCTTGAATTAATGCATATGGTCCTGGTGAGATAATTAGTTCACCTTTCCGCTTCATACCAATCACGGTTCCCCCTGTATTTTGCCAAAATTTAACCTCTGAAATTGTCTTTCCAATATAAATACAGCCTGGGAATATCTCTATTTCAATTGGTGCAAGTGGATTTGTGTGACGAAGCTTTCCAGAGTAATCCATAATTTTTCTAAGAGTAGAAAAAAGTTCCTCATCGAGCTTATCTCTTTCCGAAATAAGTATGTTCATTTGCTTCTCTAAATCCTTAATACTCGCTAAGTTAGTAAAACGATGAATATATTTATAAGCATTTTCCCGAGAAGATATGACAATTCCACTTCCCTTTGTAGATTGAACAATCTCCACGTCTTCTAAAATCTTAATTGCTCTGCGGACTGTTTCAGGAGATACTTTGTATTCACTTGCCAAAGTAGACCTGCCATGAATCTTTTCTCCTACTTTAAACTTACCATCGTATATTCTATTTGCTAAATCAATCGCAATTCGTTCATAGGTTGGTATTTGTGTTTTTTGCATTGGAAATCCTCCATCAAAATTCAAATAAAATGGATGCCTAATCCCTTTCACTATACCGCTTTTACTATTGGTTTGCGAGAACTACTAAGAATATCTTTAGATTTGTCCACATTTGGACATAATTATTAGGAGCAATCTGAACTTGAGGTGATGAGAAATGAAGCGGAAGGTTATTATTTCTTTTAGTGTATTGTTTATCCTCTTTATGGCAGGGGTATGTATTTATTACTTGATTAAAGGTGATTCCTCAAGATGGCAGGTAGCGGTTGGAGGGATATTTACCAGTGCACTACCGCTATTGTTATTACGGATGAAAAATAATCCATTTAATATCCCTATTATATTAGGTTATTATCTGTTTTTATTTTGTTCATTATTTTTAGGTTCAATTTCCAGCTTTTATATAAATTACAAATGGTGGGACTCTACTCTTCACTTCTATAAAGGGATATATGTTGGTATTGTTGGCATAACCCTTTACAAAATTTTCATCCCTGAAAAAGCCCGAACAGATGTCTCAGTTTGGATGATATTTCTTTTTGTTCTTTCACTTTCAGTTTTTGCGAGTGTTCTTTGGGAAATATATGAATTTGTTGGTGATTTGACTTTTACAAAAACAATGCAAAGAGGAGGTAATAAGGACACCATGTATGATTTAATTTGTGGTGTTGCAGGTGGACTCCTTCCTGCTATCTATTCTCTTATAAGAAAACAGAAAGTATAAGTAAAGGTACACCATCGTTGATGTACCTTTTTATGCATTTTACACAGGTACGGCTGCAAAAAACTCTTCGTAAAGGGCCTGAACTGCCCTTTTTTCATCAACTTCTTTTACTCCAAACATCATACTAACCTCTGAGGAACCTTGGTTAATCATTTCTATATTAACACGAGCTCTCGACAATGCCTTAGAAGCTCTAGCCATCGTTCCTACATTATGGCGCATACCTTCCCCAACGACCATAATCAGCGCCAGACTATGTTCAATTTTCACTTCATCCGCATGTAGTTCGGTCTTAATCCGATTAATCACTTTAGCTGTTACTTCTTCATCAAACTGGTTTTCTCTTAAAATCACGGACACATCGTCAATTCCAGATGGAGTATGTTCATAAGAAAAACCAAAATCTTCTAATATTCCTAAAAGCTTGCGGCCAAAACCAATTTCTCTATTCATTAAGTACTTGCTTACATAAATACTACAAAATCCTTGATCACTTGCAATACCGATTACAGGTCCGTTCGTGTTATCCCTTTCATTCACAATTCTCGTCCCTCGTGCTGCTGGGTTGTTTGTATTCTTGATATGAACAGGAATTCCCGCTCTAAAGGCCGGAACAAGTGCTTCATCGTGTAAAACGGTAAATCCAGCATATGAAAGCTCACGCATTTCACGGTAAGTTAATTCCTTAATTTCCTTAGGACTCTTCACAATGTTTGGGTTAACAGAATAGACAGCATCCACATCGGTAAAATTTTCATAGAGGTCCGCCTTTAGGGCGCTGGCAAGAATGGAACCTGTAATATCGGATCCACTGCGTGAAAAAGTAAACACCTCCCCTTCTTTACTATAGCCAAAGAATCCAGGAAAAATTAAGATCCCAGGGTATTCACGAAGGGAAAATAATCGATCATATGCCTCAGGTAATGCTTGGGCATTTCCGGGCTCATCACTTACTATAAGGCCTGCATCTTTAGGGTCCACATAATTTGCCTGTACTCCCCGTTCTTGGAAAAAAGCTGCAACCAATTTTGCATTATTATCCTCACCACTGGCCTTTATTAAATCGATAAACCGATCAGGTTTACTTTTGTCACCGGCAAACCTTTTTACTAAATCGATATAAATTTCTTTCAAAACCCTATTCGGTAGTGTTAATTCCTCTGCAATCGCTGCATATCTTTCCATCACAGCTTCTAGCTTTTCCTTAGGATTTTTATTCTGCAAACATTGTTCAGCACATTCAATCAATAAATCTGTTACCTTGGTATCTTCTGAAAACCTCTTGCCAGGTGCTGATACGACAACAACCTTTCGTTCCGGATCAGATACAACAATTTGAAATACCTTCTCAAGCTGTTCTCCGGATGCTAAAGAGGATCCGCCAAACTTTACAACCTTCATGGATACATCCCCTATTCTAAAAAAAAATATAATCCTAATTCTATTACAATTTTGAAAATATTCAAGAGTTTTTTCCGTCTGCTATGTACATTTGTTCATTTGTAAAGGACATATATTTTTAAAAAATAAAAAAAGTGGCCTTCATCACGAAAACCACTACTTTTGGCAGACAAATCATAGTAACCACTATTGGTTCTTAACTTAGGAAAATCAGCGGATGGTTTCAACAAAATGAGCAAGAATCCTTGCCGTGAGTCCCCATATTGCCTTACCCCCATAACGGTAAAAATACTCTTCTAATCCCCTAGTCTGCCAATTGTAATTTTCACCGCCAGGTATTAAATTAAATGGAAAGTTTTCCTCTGGCTCTGGCTTAAACTGAATACGATAAATTTCTGGTGCATTATTTAGAAAAAAAGCTAACGGTACAGTAAAAATCTCTCCAACTTCAGCCGGATTTGGCTGAATGCATTCAGGACTATTTATAACTCCCACAAACGGATAGAGAATCATTCCAAAAGGTGAAATCATATAATCCAGTGGGTAAACTCCTGAGATTTGTTCTTTATTGACCCCTAGTTCTTCCATTGTCTCGCGGATGGCTGCATCCTTTTCGTCCAAATCCACTGCATCAATTCTCCCACCTGGAAAACAAATTTCTCCGGGCTGTCGCCTTAATTCAAGGGAACGGACTTCAAACAATACGTGGACCCCATCCTCCATTTCCAAGAGCGGGAGTAGGATTGCATATTTTGAAAAACTTTCACTCCCCAATATCTTTGGAATATGATTTTTTAATCTTTTTAAAACCGTCTCTCGGTCCATGATTTCACCTCACTCTATTCGTATTATTATGTTTGCTTATTACTACAATACCACTTTTTATATTAATTATAAAAAAAAACAACCCAGCCAAAAAATGTTGGATTGTTCTTACATTGTCCGAATGATAAAAGGTACTTTTTTAGGACAGAACTGCTCTGTCATTTGCCATTTGTACACCGCGGATTCTTTTAAATTCACTTAATAAACTTTCAATCGTTAGTTTTTGCTTATTATCCTCGTTAACCTCCAAAATGACTTGGCCCTTATCCATCATTATTAAGCGATTGCCGAGGTCAATGGCTTGTTGCATATTATGAGTAACCATTACTGTTGTTAGGTTATATTTACTGACAATTTCCTTTGTCAACTTGGTGATTAACTCTGCTCGAGATGGATCTAGTGCTGCAGTATGTTCATCGAGAAGCAGGATTGATGGCTCTGTAAAGGTGGCCATTAGCAATGAGAGGGCTTGTCGTTCCCCGCCTGATAGTAAACCTACTTTTGCACTAAGGCGGTTTTCCAAACCAAGATGCAGGGTTTCCAATACTTGACGGAAATATTCCCGTCTTTTTTTGGTTACACCCTTGCGCAGTGTTCTCGTTTTATTTCGTGAATAGGCCATCGCGAGATTCTCCTCAATGGTCATACTCGGAGCAGTACCTGCCATCGGATCTTGAAAGACACGTCCGATCATTTTTGAACGGTTAAACTCTGACATATTGGTAACATCTTTTCCGTCAATATGAACATCCCCTACATCTGGAATTAAAACCCCCGAAATGATATTCATTAAGGTTGATTTTCCTGCACCGTTACTGCCAATAACCGTTACAAAATCTCCAGGTTTTAGAATAAGATTTACTTGATCAATAGCTATTTTTTCATCAGGCGTTCCTTCATTAAAAATCTTATGAATCTGATTTAAGTGAAGCATGATTATCCCCCTTCCCTTGGGCAGATGCCTGTATCATGTTCATTCTTTCGGATCTCCTGCGGGCTTTTCTTTTTTTATCCTTTGAACCATCTATAATCTTCGGTGCTGTGAGTGCGGCAATTACAATGATGGCTGTAATTAACTTCATGTCACCTGGATCCAAGAATTCAACTCGAAGTGCTAACGTAACAACAATTCTATATATAATCGATCCGCCAATAACAGCAAGTGTTGTTCTTGCAATTGTTTTAGTCCCAAAAAGCGCTTCACCAATAATGACTGAAGCTAACCCAATTACAATCATTCCAATTCCCATACCTACATCCGCAAATCCCCCCTGCTGTGCAATGAGGGAGCCTGAGAAAGCAACCAAGGCATTAGATAAACCTAAACCAAGCACGACAAGAAGATTGGTATTAGCCGATAGACTGCGAATCATCCGTTTATTGTCACCGGTTGCTCTGACAGCAAGCCCAATTTCCGTTTGTAAAAATAAATCGGTGAGGAATTTAATGACGAGTGTAACGAAAATCATAAATATCAAAATTCCCCATGTTTCCGGCAGGCTGTCACCGAGCCCAACCATCGATAGCATATTATTGAAAAAAGAATCAATACCGCTCTTTTCAAAAATGTCACTGATTTTTGTAAAAGCAGTATCGGTATTTAATAAGGGAATATTTGAACGTCCCATAATTCTTAGGTTAATAGAATAAAGAGCAATCATCATTAAGATTCCGGAGAGCAAGTTATTAATCTTTCCAAATGTATGAAGAAGACCTGTCAAACACCCGGCAGCAAAACCAGCGAATAACGCAACGATTGTTGCTAAGAATGGGTTCACTCCATTTGCTATCATTACCGCCGAAATGGCGGCTCCAGTTACAAAAGATCCATCCACTGTTAAATCTGGGAAATCCAGAATACGAAAGGAGAGATAGACTCCAAGTGCCATAATCGCATAGATGATACCTGCTTCAAATGACCCAAATATGGCTGTAAACATTGAGATCATCCTTTCTTTTTAGCTTTTGGACTATTTCAACTACACTCATAGCCCTATTTCTAAATGTATGTAATAATCCAAGGAGCTATCCTATAAAAGGTTTACTCCTCGGAAGGGTCAAGCATTAATTTCCTTCGTAAAACTCACCGAGCTTTTTCCAGTCTTCATTTACTTTTAATCCCTGAGCTTCAGCCGCCTTCTTATTAATGACAAGCTTTAAGCTATTAGGAAGTTCAACAGGAATTTCTGAGGTTTTCTTCTTACCGCTTAAAATATCTGCAGCCATTAAGCCAGATTGGTAACCAAGATCAAAATAGCTAAAGCCACTTGCTGCTACTGCCCCTTTTTTCATTGAATCTAGTTCCCCAACGAATAGTGGTATTTTTTTGCTATTGGCCACCGAAATAACTGAATCAAGGGCTGTTACTACCGTATTGTCAGTTGGAATGTACACCGCATCGACCCGTCCAACTAATGATTCTGCTGCCTGCTTCACTTCCGCAGTGGTCGACACGGATACTTCGACAAGCTTAGCACCTTTCTCTTCAGCAATTTTTTTCACTTCTTTAACTTGTACAACTGAATTCTGTTCACCAGAGTTATAGATGACACCTATATTTTTCGCTTTGACCTCGTCTGTTATAAAGCTAATGGTTTTTTTGGTAGCTTCAGGGTGATTATCGGTTGTTCCAGTAATATTTTTTCCTGGTTTATCAAATGCCTCAACAAATCCAGCTCCAATTGGATCTGTCACCGATGTAAAGACGATCGGAATTTCCTTTGTAGCATTCAATGCCGCAGTAGCACTTGGGGTAGCATTAGCAAAAATTAAATCTACTTTATCACCCACAAAATTCTTAGCAATTGATTGGACATTATTTTGATCCCCTTGGGCATTTTGCTCATCGTACTTGACCATTATTCCTTTATCCTTCAATGCCTTTTTAAAACCTTCAGTGGCAGCATCTAAGGAAGGATGTGGTGCATATTGGCTAATGCCGACTTTAAATTCTTTATCTGTTCCTCCCTGATCAGTACCTCCTGCAGATTCTTTGCTGCCGCAGCCAGCTAACAGCATCATTCCTGCTAATGCAATCGATAGTGCTTGTACCTTTCTTTTCATAACTTAATATCCCCCTTATTTTCCTTTTAAAAATTTTCAAATAATTTCTATAATTAAAAATTATTCTAATATCTTTTTTTCTTAAAAGCAATAGAAAAGCTAAAAATAATTTTTCACTTTAAAGCGACATAAAAAGGCTAGACAAAAAAAATGCCTTCTAATCTAATAGAAGGCATTCAATCATGTATAATCATTTTTGTGTACCGCTTCACTATATATCTTACCAATTTCGAGTATTATCAAGTAATTTGTCAATTTCCACTTTTTTTACCTTATAGCTGCTTTTCTCAGATGTTAGATCTGAAGTAGCTTCTAGTAATTTGTCGATATCAATTAGTACGTTTCCCATCTCTAACCTCCTATGAATATTTATTAATTTATTTGTTACAAAACAATTCGTCCTTACCGCGGAAATCATGGGGGTCTTTTCCGAAATATTAAAAAATGTTGGGATACAAATAGATTTGAAACCACTTAAATCTTATTTATAAAACAAAAACAATCCAGCATTTTTGAATTGGCTGGATTGTTTTTGTTTTATTATGCAGTCACTTTCATGCCACTTTGTTTAGCATCTGGTTTAAAGAAGGCTTTCATCATTGGTGGCGTAACTATCGTCGTGACTAGAACAACAATGACTAAAATAGAAAAAAGCTCTTGGGTGATTAATTTGCTTTCCAAACCAATCGTGGCCATTATTAGTGCCACCTCGCCGCGTGAAACCATTGCCGCTCCAATTCCAAGGGAACTTCTCCATGGAAATTTCGCTAATTTAGCACCTAATGCGGCACCAATTAACTTTGTCAAGATTGCTAGAATACTAAGTCCGATGATAAGCCCTATATGTTGTGAAATACCTTCAAAACTTGCCTTTAAACCGATTGACGTGAAGAAAACAGGAACGAATAACGAATAACCTATGGTTTCTACCTTTTCAAATACTTCATGCTTAAAATTAGTTATACTGATTGCTACACCTGCAATGTAAGCTCCAATGATGGCGGCAACGCCTGTTAATTCAGCCATATAAGCAAACAGGAAGCAGATTATTAATGCTCCTGAAATGACCGATTCTGTAACCTTTAATGGGGCAAACTTTTTCAATACCCATGGTACAACCTTCCAAGCGGCTATGATTGCCACTCCAAAAAACAGAACCTTTTTCAAAAGAACAATACTTAAATTTACATCCCCACCTGCCATACTCATTAAGAAGGCTAAGGCTATAATGACAATGACATCATCAATAACAGCTGCTCCTAGGATTGTTGTTCCTTCTCTTGACTGCAATTTATTCAGTTCTTTCAGTGCTTGAACAGAAATACTTACACTCGTTGCGGATAGCAAAAGCCCTAAAAAGATGGCTTCGAACATAGACATATTCATGATTATTCCTGCTAGGTAACCAACAAATAACGGAACTATAATTCCACTAACACCAACGAGTGTTGATGCCTTCGCAGAGCGTTTAAATTCATCTACATCCGTCTCCAAGCCTGCAATAAACATTAACAGAATAACACCAATTTGGCTCAAGTCTGCCAATGTCTTCGTTTCAGAAACAATCCCTAATACTGCCGGGCCCAAAATAATTCCTACAAGTAATTTCCCCAATACCGACGGCTGGCCTAATTTTACACTAATGTCGCCAGCAATTTTAGAGGCAAGTAAAATAATCGCTAACTCAAATATTAATTCCATCCAATCACCTGTCCTTTTTTCAAAAAATTAAAAAGAGTCTGTTATTTAATCAACAGACTCTTTTATTAAACACAAAAAGCCTGTCAACCAATGGGCATACTAATCCCTTGGTGACAGGCTCCTCCACTAACACTTTTATTATTTAATTAATACTATTGTAACAGATTATATAATATTTATCAACCTTCTGCTTCAATTCCATTTTTTTAACGTTACCATTACTTTCCCTTTCAGGCTGTTGATAAAAGTTTTTTCGCCCTTTTGTACCTTTTGTTTATTCCATTCATTAAAGCTTGCAACAGTGATTAAGATTAACCCAGCGATTAATAAATAGACCCACCATGGCATGTTCCCCCAATATGGTCTTGTTTGCAAAAACACATTTAAAAGTAATACCCCTGCCCCAACAAAAAAGTAAGATTTAATGTGCAGGAACATCCCCGATAGCATTGATAATAAAGAGAGTGATCCTAATATAATCGCATCATAAATAGTATTGCTCGCTAATCCATCCTGGATTAGGATTAGAGATACGATTACTAATACTCCCCATTGAATAGCCTTTGTAATATCTGCATACTGCCCATGTAAACTTTTTCTAATAAAAATTACCAGAATGATAAATGGAAGGACACGCACCTCCCGCTCCCATAGTGGCAAGATATTTAAATCATTGATAATTGAGTAGTACGGCTGTAATAGGTAAGCTCCACCCAGAATAGGCATAAAGCTTGAGATGCTGCTTGGTACTCTCTTTCTTTGCAGCCAAAAGGAGACCGCAATCAGTGTTCCCGGCAGTGCATGTGTCCAAAGGTGCTGACTTTCAAAAAAGTACATTAGCCAAAAGAACAAGAAGGAAATTACGGTATATCCATCTATTGTTGTTTCCTGAAGTTTTTTTCCATTTGCAAACAAGTTTTTGTAAACGATCTGACCAATTATCATCATGAGAATCCCTAATCCGCCTGTGAGTACCAGTTTAACAAATTCATCCATTTCACTTAAATACGAAAATTCAACTGTCGCGATAAACACTAAGAATAATGGGAGGAATCCAAGTAAATCCCATTTAATTTTATGTAGATAAAACAGGATTCCTATTGTATAGCCACAGGTGACAAGGTACGGAAGCACGCCAAATGGATAGGTAAACAGCATGCAGCCCAATCCAATAATTGAGAATGGCACTAAATAATATGCCGTACGTGTTTTAAACTCATCTTGTGCTAGAAATGCAAAAATTAGCAATAGACCACTAGTGATTGGGAATTCGTATTGTCCAGTAATTTGAAAAATGGTCGAATCCATTCCTGTTGATATACTCAAAAATAATGATGTAAAACACCCGTAAAGACAAACTTTAACTTTCCATTCCTTCACAGCAAGTCTACTGCTAAGAGCATAGGCAAAAAGTGCAGGAATAAAGCTGTATACTGCGTCAGTATGATACGCAAACAAAGTAAACGTTAGAGCGATTGGATAGAGGCTGTGTCCTACCCAGGCAAATGCATTTGCCATGTCCATATCTCTCTTACGGCAAAGATAAGCAATAATAAGCAGGAACAACGCAGAAGTAGGTACGATGAGCGAATTGACTAAATGGCTGAATAGAAATTCCTGAGAAATAGCATGAAAAACTGAAAAATACAAAAGTAGTGAGGTAATACTGATAAAAAATGGAACCCACTTTGTGCTAATTTTTTTATATAAATAGTAGTACATAAAGATACCTATTATTAATACGAGTGGCTGAACCCATGTTTGATTAATCGGGCTTAGCCACGCATGTATAATGGCAAGGGTATAGAGTGCTTGTGCAGTGTACAAGGAAATGCTGGTTAATTGTTTTTCGCCGACTTTTCTCCATACCAAACTAGTTCCTAAAAGAAGTGCTGCCCCTGCTGCAAAATTAATTGCCTCACCATATTCTAAATAATACGATAGAGAAATGGTGTTTATTTCTTCACCAAAAGCCACTGCTGAAAGCCCCAGTGCAGGTGATAAAATCCATAAGGCTGCATCTTTTAATATGCGTCTTAATTCATTCTTGAAAATTAGATATGCTGCTACAACTAGCAGTAAAAGCATGACACCAAGTTCCCACCACAAGGTAAACAGCATCGAAATCATGATAGAAAATGCGATGATTGCTACACCTAAGTCCCTAGAAGCGGTTTGAATAATCTTAAGATATGGTCCTAAATGAGCAAAGCCAAAGACAGTAAACAGAATAAATCCTGTTATACATAACGAAAGCGAAAAATTGATTCCATCCAATGGCTGAGTGATTAAGGCAATTGCTTCGTAAATTGCTGATGCCATAAATAGTGAGCTTAAGTATGGAAATAAACGTATTGAACTATTAAAGGATAAGTAAATAAAATTGGCTGCAATGATAAAATAGGCAATCATTAGGACTAGAGAGGGACTACCGGCACGCAGCATTATTCCTTCTATACTAATGTAGATAAAAGCGAAGCCTGAAATCACTGCACTCGTATATTGAAAAACTTTGTTTAGTGAAAATCGATTGTCTAATACTTTTGGTACAAATACAAACCCGAAGGCAATTAGAGCGTAGCAAGCTTGTGCAAAATACTCAAGAAAACTATGCTCAATCAGCTGATAGGCTCCATATACAACCATCAAAGTGAAGATAAAATGATATTCTTTTCTGCCGCTGACATACATCATCCCTAAATAAATAATAGCTGTCAAAAGGAGGTTGACACTGTACAACAGCTCGCTATCATATATAAACAGCATGAAAAGTGTAGATAAAATAAGATTTACTTGGATATAGGGCGTAAATTCTTTGGAAAACAATATAAACGAGTCTTTCCCCTTCACCCACTGATAACCCCAAATGAGTAAAGTATTAAATACGACAAGTCCTAAGTAAAAGAAATCAATTTTCAATTTGATACCCGCCAATAAAAACGCTGCTCCAGCAGAAAGAGAAACATAAGTAAACCAAACAAATAGTCTGGAATTTAGTTTCCTAGCAAAAAGAAAATAAACGATAATGGGAAGAAAACTACCCAGCATCCCAAGAAAATACCTTCCTTCACCGTTTATGGATAAATACGACCCTAAAAGTCCAAACCATCCTAAGGATAGGATGAAAATGGGCAAAAACAAACTACCAAGAACCGTAAACGCAAACGCTGTTTTATCGATATGCAATACTTTTTTGGTTAATAGTGCTATCCCGTAAAATAGCAGTGATACAATAGCAATAGATCCACTTTTCATTATGCTTGTCATTGACTCCCAATTACTTGTTGCTACAAACAAGCCGCCAATTAGTAAAAAAATCACTCCAATATTTAATGACCAGGTAATGTTCCTTTCACGAATCTCTTCCGGTGTTCTTGTTTTCTTCACTTTGGGTGGTTTAGGAGGAACAGGTTTTGGCGTTGGCTCAATGATCTCTGCTTGATGCTGCTGTGCTTTTATTTCTAATAAATCCAGATCGTATTGGTGATGTGCTTTAGCAACAGTCTCAACAATCGCTTCGGATAGATACCCTTCTTCCCTTAAAGTGAATAGCTCTTGTCTAAAAATCCTTCTAGTCTCTTCCCTATTTTTTGGATTCATAATATCCCTCCACGTTCAACGGATCTTCGGTATTGGCCATACTTACCTATTCCACATCTTTCCTTAAATTTCCTCTTTAGTGTAATTTTACACTAATTACTTATATTTTCAATAGTTTAATTTGATTAAAAAAATAATCAATTTTACCTTTAGGGAAAAGTTCTGTATGATAAAGAAAACTCACCAATGAGCAAGCATCATCGAGCAGGATAAGGTGTAGTAACAACTGATAGGAATGTTCGATCCTATTGGCTATTGGCTAAACGAATATTTACATAAACAGACGGAGGAAAAAAATGCTTACTTTTAATGAAAAACTAGCTATTATTGAATCATTTCCCGAATTAGAACGAAAAAACGTATCACTCGGACGTATCAATTTCCAGTTTCCTAACAGTATCTCGGATAAAAAAAATATTGTCTATCATTTGCATCCCAACGGGAACGGCTTTGTTTATGCAGGAGATTTAACAAATTATGATGCGGACGAAAAAGGTATGGTTAACATCCGCGATTTTTCCGCTGACCAATTGCGCCGTTTAATAAAAGAAGCTATTCACGCATTGTCACCTATAGAAAAAGCGGCTTTTGAGGAGGCGATTATTGGAGACTCGACCGAGGAGCGCTGGGTTGATGACGAAGACCATTTGCTTATCTTAATAAATGAAAATGAGGCCTGGAATATTTATTATGGATTAAATCTGGATGAAAGTTTTAATACATATGAAGAAGCAGAAACATTTTTACAAGAAGAAGGCTTTAGGCGACAATAACAAAAGGCTGTGCTAATGGGCACAGCCTTTTTAATAATTTTCTTTATCAATCATTTCATCTAATCGAATAATGCTTCGTTTTGCACGTTCATAATCGATAGTCCGGTAATGATGCATCCCACCCTCTTCTTCATCCTTTTCATCTGCCCATTTCACAATTTGTTGTAAAGGCGTCCTTACAATATCATTGGTTGGCAAAAAGGAGTCTGTATGAAACAGAATGGCTAGGGCAATGGTCTTCGCTTTAATTGGATTTTCGCCAAGCCTAATTAGAAGTTTGTGAGCTCGCTCTGCTCCCTTGATTGCATGGATATCATTTTTCTTGTACAAATCATAATCCCATTTTCCGTTTTTATACCATGTATAGTGACCCATATCGTGAAGAAGTCCTGCTTTAGCGGCAATATCGACATCCTGTTGATGTTCTTGTGCTAAATGAAAGGCATGGTAGGCAACCGCTATCGCATGGGCTAGTCCAGAGCGGTTCAAATATTTTTGGGCAATCCGATGTTCAAATATATTTAATAATGTAACGTCTCTCATGGGACCCTCTCCTAATTTTTCAAAATTATATTTTCACTTATTATATGCTAACCTGTCCTTTATGGCTAATCAAAAAGCGGAGGCCTATTGCTTTATAAAAAAATAAGAGAGAAGGATTTACCTTCTCTCTCTGGTTAATTGTTCTCAGATGTTTTTGTTACTTTTCCTTTAGGTCCCAGGTATTCATAATCGTTAGGATTAATCGGGGTATACCCATCAGGTTTATAGAAGCGTAATAGGTCTTTATAGACAATTTCATCCGACATTTGCAGCTCAGCATTTACTTTCTCTCCAACACTCTTACAAGCATCGGTATTTTCCAATAGTTCGCCTGTAGCATCTGAGTAACACTTATCCTTTAATTGAATCACATCAGATGACACAAAATCACCATTTCTGAATAATGCCCAATTCCGATGGTCTTTTGATAATAAATCAGAGCCAAATTCCATGTAATCTTTTGTATCAGTTCCTAATAAGTGAAGAACCGTAGGGCGAACGTCTACTTCCCCGCCAACTTGATGCTGAACTCCACCATTTACACCTGGTACGTGGATAAACAATGGTACTCGCTGCAATTTGGCATTAATAGCAGGAGTGATTTGGTCTACTCCTAGAACCTTTGCCATTGCTTCGTTATGGTTTTCAGAAATACCATAATGATCCCCATACATAACTATAACCGTATTATCATACATACCATTAGCTTTTAAATCATTAAAAAATTGCTCAAAGGCTTGATCCATGTAATGTGCCGATTGAAAATATTGGTTTACAACGGTATCACCATAATCACCTGCAGGAAAATCTGTATCTTCAGGGTCCATTTCAAATGGAAAATGATTAGACAAAGAAATAAACTTTGTATAGAATGGCTGCTTTAAGCTCTCAAGCAATGGAATAGATTCTTTAAAGAATGGTTTATCTTTCATCCCATAGTTTTTAGTATTTTCAACTGACATGTTATAATATTCTGCATCAAAAAATTGATCGTATCCAAATGCTTTATAGATTACGTTTCTATTCCAGAATGTTTTATAGTTACCATGTAATACTGCGGAACTATATCCTTGACCTTTTAAAATAGCTGGCATGGCTTGATATGTGTTCTGTGCTTTATTAACAAAAACAGCACCTTGAGACATTGGATATAAGGAATTTTCCATTAAAAATTCGGCGTCTGAAGTTTTCCCCTGACCTGTTTGATGATAAAAATTATCAAAATAGAAGGTGCTATTATCATGTGCCAATGAATTTAAAAATGGTGTTACTTCTTGTCCGTCAGGCATTTTATAATCAATTATAAAATTTTGTAAAGATTCCATAGAGATGTAAATTACATTCATCCCTTTAGCCTTACCAAAGAATTCTGGGTTTGGTGCTGCATAATTTGCTTTTCGATAGTTCTCCACATCGGTAATATCACTGCTGTCAGCCAATGCCCGCTGACTTGATGATTTTATGTTTTGAATTACGTCATAAATGGTAAAGTTATATGCCCCTAAATATTTAACCAAATAATTTCGGTCAAATGAACGTGACAATAACTGTGGACGATCCTTTTCAGCTAAACCAAGGTTAAATAAGAATGTTGTGATTGAAAACAAAAGTACAATTTTAAAGGACTTTCTGTTCGTTACTGTAACTTTTTTGAAAACAGTTAATGCCAATGCAATTAAAATAAACATATCTGCAAAATAAAAAATGTCAAAGGGTGACAATAATGACAATACACTATCACCTAGTTGACCGGCATTTGTTTTTGTCTGCATTAATACTGGTACTGTAATAAAGTCATTAAAAAACCGATAATATGCAATATTTGCGTATAATAAGAATGACATTAGAAAATTAATGAAAATCATAACAAGCTTAGTATGTTTCTTAAAGAGCAGTGCTAAGCCAAAGAAGAATAGCGCTGAGCTTAATGGGTTTATCAATAATAAAAATTTCTGCATGTTATTATCAATTCCCAGATTAAATTCTATCCTATAGGCCGCAAATGTTTTGATCCAAAATAATACAACTGCAATTGTAAAGAATGTAATATGACTATTATTTAATTTTTTAGGTAGTCTTATTTTATTCATTTCTAAATTCTCCTCTCACTTACCAATAGCAACGGTAAACGAACCTCAATTACTATATCACATTTCCTGAAAAGATAAAAACATAAAATATACCATTTTATGTTTTTAGACAAACAATATTTTATGTCATTATTGTTTACCATTCGTCATAATTCCTCACAATTCCATCTTGCCAAAATATACAAATATCCCTTTTAGTTTATGTCTTTTATGATGGGACATGACTGTTTTCACTATATATATAAGACGAACTCGGTAATCAATTAGTTTCACAATTATTTACGTCGAATTCGAAATTTATTTGGAAATAATTCCCCTTTAGTTTAGTGCCCTTCTTTATTTTACATATCATAAACCTCAAAATGTTGAGTTGCAATATGCATTTAGACTTATCTTTAACCAATCTGATGTCGAATAATTATAAAATAATTGGACAGCATAACTTCAAAGTGTAATAAATGAATTGGAAAGGAGATATGATTTGTTGCCACGAATGAGACCTGACTTTACTAAGAGTCCATATTTTGTTGATGAACCTGGAAATTGGCATTTAAAAGCGGGTGCACCAAAGGAAATGCAAGACGAGTTGGATACTTACTTGAGTAACCTTAAAGATATAAACGAGCCTGGAACCATTAATGGAGTCCAAATTAGTTGGTATTCAGACCGTTAATATATAATAGAAGAAAATTGTTACAAACCTTATTGTACACACTGTATTAAAAGCAATAATCAACATAAATTTTGGAGGGAACACAATGAATGTAAACAGAGTAAAACAAATTTTGTCCTCTTCTGCAGAAGTGGAAGTTAAATACAATGGTGCTTCTGTCTGGATTGATCAGTTAAATGAAGATGGAAGAACGGCAACGGTGCATTTACGGGGTCCTCTCGAGGAACGTTCTACTGTAGAAATTGGTGAGCTAATAGAAGATTAATTCTTTTTGCCATCTTTTTGTTGAAAAAGTAGTTTTATTTTGCAACTAACCCTCAAAAAATAAAGGCAGGGAAAAATTCCTGCCTTACACCATATCTTCATTTTCTTTTTCAATATCGGCAGGCTGGGGCTGTTCGTTTTGAACTATGGTTCCAAGAATCTCCCGATTATATACACCAGCATCTTTTCCAGCACTTGGGGCTATATTTGCCATTGGAAGCTGTTCTAATTCTTTACCTCTTGGCATTTTCCTCAACTCCTTTTTCTTATGTTACCCATATAGCTATAATCCACCCAGCAAAATCTTTCCTATTTGGTTCTATTTAAGAAAATTTGGAAGTTTTATCGATTCATATCGTTTATTTATTTTATATTAGTGATGATTCAAAATGCTTTGTTTTGCCAATAATTGGATTGTCATATCATCCATGGGTGGATTATGCAGCCCTGCTCTCACATCCCGATAATATCTTTGTAATGGATTTTGAATGGAAAGGCTTTTTGCACCAACTATTCTCATTGCCAAGTCAACGACTGCTATGGCTGTATTTGTTACGGTTAACTTAGCAGCTCCTAATGCAGGAGCCAATCTTTCTCGATCATCCTCTGTCGAGCAATCCCACTGTTTTGCAACCCCATACAAAAAGTATTCAGCTTGCATTAATTTTAATTCCATTTCTCCCACTTTTTGTTTTACGGTCGGTAAATCGATAATCGTCCCATCGATACTACTCGGAGAATACTCCATTGCAAATTGAATAGCATATCTTTGTGCAGCTTTGGCGATTCCAAGGTAACATGCTGGGATGTGGAGCAGCCAGCCGTTCGCTTTTTTCCCTTTAGGATTAATTCTTTCTACAAGATTTTCATCAGGAACCATCACATTGTAAAGTATCAAATCATGACTGCCAGTTCCTCTTAATGCAATGCTATCCCATGTTTCCTCAATCTCTACTCCCGTAGATTTCCGGGGTATAAGAAAGTTGGCGACATCCTTCGTTTCCTTTATGGATGCACTTACAATAAAATAATCCAGGACAGGTGACATTGTGGTAAATGTTTTCCTTCCATTAATAACCCAGAATGGTCCCCTTTTTTCTGCTGTTGTTTCGGGTCTAGCCCCTCGAGTAGGACTGCCCGTTTTCGGCTCAGTTGCGGCACTATTAATTAACGAACCATTTTTAACTTTCTCACAAAGACAATGATACATAGACTCTTCCCATGTTTCTTTTTCATGAAGATTCATAATGATTCCCATATGCCAACCTATCGAAAGTGCCGTTGCTCCATCCCCTTCTGCTATCATTTCTTGAAGGCGGATAAATTCATATAATGAGATTTCCTTTCCTCCATATTTAGCCGGAACTGTTAAGGAAGTGTAGCCTGTATTTTGAAGATCACGGATATTGCTAAATGGAAAGCTGCCTTCTATATCAACCTGATGTGCTCTTTGTAAGAATTGTTTCGAAAGAGTCTTCATTAACTCTAGCCTATCTTCTGATGATTCAATCTCTAAAAAGTTCATTTTATTCCACTCCAATCATTACCCTATCAATTATTGTATTTCTTTATCATTACCTTATCATAAAAGTGCAGATGAACAGGAATAAAAGACAACTAAGCTGGAGTTCATTTTTCTAGGATTTCATAAAAAAATCCCCTGGTCACGATAGACCAAGGAAGGTATTAACCTAATTCCAAAAATCCCCCATGATGCGAAATCTATCCAATCATGATTTTTCCCTTTGGATAGCGGAATGCATCTGGTTTCCTGCGCATTGTTATTGCATATGCAATGGTTAATGGACCGACCCTGCCAGCAAACATCGTAAAAATAATTAATCCCTTACCGATCGGAGTTAATTCTGGTGTCAATCCCATTGAGAGCCCAACGGTAGCAAATGCAGAAGTCACCTCAAATATTATCGCTAAAAAATCTTGACCATGTTCAGAAACCGTTAAGATCAGCGTCATTAGTGCGACAAGAAACAACCCACTAAATGTTACTGTTAAAGCTTTATAAATCGTTTCATATTCGATCCTTTGACGGTAAAAAATCACATCCTCTTTTCCGCGTATTTGCGACCAAACTGCTCCAATGAGTGTTGTAAACGTAGTGGTTTTAATTCCCCCTCCAGTTGAACCTGGAGAAGCACCAACAAACATAAGCAGGATAATTAGTAATAAGGAAGATTGGGTTAAATCTCCAATATTTAACGTATTTGCCCCTGCTGTCCTCGCTGTAACGGACTGAAATAATGATCCAAGAATTTTTCCGAAAAATGTCAAAGGTTTGAGTGTCGAAGGATTTGAATATTCTAATAAATATACACCCATTGTTCCAACTACTACCAACAAAGAGCTTGTCACTAAAACGATTTTTGTATGTAGTGAAAATCGCTTTGTACTACGATACTCATAAAGTTCATTCATGACAATAAAGCCAATTCCACCTAATATTATTAATGCACAAACAGTTAAAGTTACTGTTGGGTCATCTACATAACTTGTTAGACTATGAAATTCACCCATTAAATCAAAACCTGCATTATTAAAATTCGAAATAGAATGGAAAATTCCGTAATATATCGCTTTTCCAATAGGCATATCAAAGGAGAAACGGATTGACAACAGCACTGCACCGACAGCTTCAATGACGGCCGTAAAAATTAAAATGCGCTTTGCCAGCCGGACAATTCCTTCCATTGATAAATTGTTTAAGGATTCTTGCAGCAACATTCTTTCTTTAAGAGAAATCTTTTTCCCTAACAAAAAGGAAAATAGCGTAGCAAATGTCATGAACCCGAGTCCGCCAATTTGGATCAATGACAAAATAACGATTTGGCCGAATAACGTAAATGTCGTTCCTGTATCGACTACGACAAGTCCCGTTACACATGTAGCCGATGTGGCTGTAAATATGGCGTTTAATAAGGAAAGTCCATGTCCATTTGTTGTTGCTACAGGAAGGGTTAATAAAATAGCTCCCAATATAATTATTGACGCAAACCCGATGACAAGTATCTTTGGTGGATCGAGAAAATTCTTTTTATGCTGCATATTATCCTACCTAACCTTTATATTTTTACTAAAGAACTATTCTTTTTTTAACTGATTAGATATGATGGAAGATGGGAGTTATAAGGAAAAATATACTACTATGAATAAAAAATGTAAATAAAAATCCCTTTACTATTAAAACTTCCGTGGTTGTGTCATACATCTTTGTTTTTGTTAAGAAAGTGTTCTAAGATAGTTAAGGAAAATTTCCCATATAAATGTGTTTTCAAGTATATATATAACTATTTTTGATGAAACAAAAGGATGGAATGGGATTTCAGGGGGATGACAATGAAAAAAGGAACAAAACAACTTTTCTTACAAACTGGAAGTCTCGTGGCAGGATTTATGGTTTGGGTGCTAATTTCTTCACTAATGCCTTTTATTAAGGCAGATATTCCATTGTCATTCACAGAAATCGCATGGGCAACAGCTGTACCCGTTATCCTGGGATCGCTTCTTAGAGTACCTATTGGCTATTGGACAAACCGATATGGCGCTAGAATTCTATTTTCCATAAGTTTTATCATTTTACTTTTACCAATTACCATCATTAGCTTCGCCAATACTTTGTTTATGTTAATATTGGGTGGCTTACTGCTTGGTATTGGAGGTGCTGTTTTTTCAATTGGCGTCACTTCCCTGCCAAAATACTATGAAAAAGGGAAACATGGATTTATAAACGGTATATATGGAGCTGGGAATATCGGGACAGCTATTACCTCCTTTGCAGCCCCTGTCCTCGCCAATGCCTATGGATGGAGAAGTACCATTAAGCTTTTTCTTGTGATTATACTGCTTTTTGCTATTTTAAATTTCTTTTTTGGTGACAAAAAAGAACAGCAGGTAAACAAATCGTTATCAGAACAAATTAAAGAAGTTTATAAAAATCCTAAACTTTGGTTTTTAAGCTTGTTTTATTTCATAACATTTGGTTCTTTTGTTGCTTTTACAATTTATTTACCTTCATTTTTAGTCAACCATTTTGAGTTAGATAAGGTCGACGCTGGCTTACGAACAGCTGGATTTATTGCTCTTGCTACCATATTTAGACCGATAGGCGGCTGGCTAGGAGATAAAATAAATACATTTATAATTCTTATGGTTGTTTTTTTCAGTTTAACCTTTGCAGGATTTCTATTGTCCTTTACACCTTCACTTCCAATTTACTCCTTTGGTTGTCTATTAGTTGCCTTCTTTGCAGGGATTGGAAACGGAGCCATCTTTAAGTTAGTTCCTTTATATTTTTCAAAACAAGCAGGTATTGTCAATGGTATTGTGGCGGCAATTGGAGGTCTTGGCGGTTTTTTTCCGCCCATTATTTTAACGATTCTCTTTAATTGGACCGGACATTATGCGATTGGTTTTATGTCCTTATCCGAATTCTCACTTGCAAGTTTAGTCATTGTTGTATGGTTATACTTTCAAGAAAAACTAAATATTTCGGCTAAAATTGTTAACATTGCTATAGATGGTATTTGTGTGACCGATGTAAATGGGATTATCCAAAGTGTAAACCCAGCATTTACTAAAATTACTGGTTATAGGCAAGAAGAAGTAGTTGGAAAGACACCAAGTGTCCTTCAATCTGGTGAACATGATAATGAATTCTATAAAGAGATGTGGAATAGTTTAATAACAACAGGATTATGGGAAGGATACATTTGGAATAAACGTAAAAATACGGAGATTTATAAAGAATGGATAACCATTACAGCCATTAAAGATGACGCTGGAGAGATAGAAAACTATGTAGGAATGTTCTACGAGGAAAAGGGAAAGTAAAATAATAGTTCTATTCAACCCAAAGATCTTCATATTTGAAGGTCTATTTTTTTGTCGCTTTTCTATAAACAGCCTTTTACCTGTGATAATTATTACAACTTTTTGTCTAATCCTTTTTGTTCACAGTTCCTTCACTGTTTTTGTGACGTACGTCACAAAAATGATCTTACCATATGTTTTATAGTAGTATCACAAGCAACACCAACTAAATCAATAAAAAATTCACATAAGAACTAAGGGGGAAAAATCATGTCAAGAATTAATTACTGGAACCCAGAAGACGAAAAGTTTTGGAATGCCGAAGGAAAAAAACATGCACGGAGAAATTTATGGATTTCTGTACCATCCTTAATGCTGGCATTTATTGTTTGGCAAATTTGGTCAGTAGTTGCCGTCAGGCTAAACGATATTGGCTTCCATTTTACTGATGAACAATTATTTTCACTTGCTGCTATACCAGGTCTTGTCGGAGCTACACTTCGGTTTGTATATACGTTTGCCGTTGGCTCGATCGGGGGTAAGAATTGGACAGTGATTTCTACTGCAATCTTAGCTATACCAGCAATTGGTATTGGGTTTGCCGTTCAAAACCCAGACACACCATTTTCGATCATGTTGTTATTGGCTGCACTTTGCGGTCTTGGCGGCGGAAATTTTTCATCTTCTTCGGCCAATATAAGCTTTTTCTTTCCAAAAAAAGAAAAAGGTACAGCACTTGGTATTAATGGTGGATTAGGAAACATGGGTGTTTCTGTAGTACAATTTGTTACACCTTTAATCATTACCTCCGGTACTTTCGCCTTAGTTGGCAACAAACAAGTATTAGCCAATGGTCAAGAAGTTTGGTTACAAAATGCAGCCTTTATTTGGGTCATCCCGATTGTAATTTTGACACTGCTTGCTTATTTTAAAATGGATAATGTTCCAGGTGCGAAACAGTCAGTAGCAGATCAATTTGTGATTGTAAAACGGAAGCATACATGGATTATGACAGCTCTATATGTATCCACTTTCGGATCATTTATTGGTTACTCTGCAGCATTTCCGCTCTTATTAAAATCACAGTTTCCTGAACATATTTCTCTAGCTTTCCTTGGTGCTTTAGTAGCAGCAGCAGCAAGACCTGTTGGCGGGTGGCTGGCTGACAAGTTAGGCGGTGCAATAGTGACTGCCTATGTCTTAGTGGTCATGGGTATTGGTGCTGCAGGGGTAATCTACTTTTTGAATGGGAAACAATTTGCTGGATTCTTACTTTCTTTCTTGGTCCTCTTCCTTGCATCAGGTATTGGCTCTGGGTCAACCTTCCAAATGATTCCTGGTTTATTTTTTCCAAAAGAAGCAGCACCAGTCATCGGTTTTTCAGCTGCCTTTGCGGCATATGGTTCCTATTTTATTCCAAAACTATTCGGATGGTCAATTAAGTCAACAGGCTCTTATGAAACTGCCTTTTATTTCTTCATTGGTTTTTATGTGATCTCTTTTGTACTTAACTGGTATTTCTATCAAAGAAAAGCAACTGCTTCAAAAGTATTAGTAAAGCAAGCTGGATAATGTAATTTTTCTCAAAAAAAAGAGGCTGGGACATAACTAGCTTCAAATAGTAAGAAAGGTGAATTTGAG
>CAUSCO010000023.1:0-74844 GCA_963530265.1 uncultured Bacillus sp. | reverse complement strand
AATCGCGGTTGGTCAGGCTTATAATGTTTTGTTGCATTTAATATTGCAATTTAGGTCTATTTTACGAGGTGAAAATTAGCTAATTTTGTTGAAAAATAATCATTTACTATTTTTATAAGCCTGTTATAATCCTTATAGTAAACAATTAAATTTTTAAAGGTGGGCATTATGGAAAGCACTTGTCGATATGTTGTCAACGCACTTGGAAAAGGTGGGGAAACATATTATACTCGCTGTAAAGATAAACAGGAATTACAAAATTGGATTCACAACAATCGTGAAAAACTAATTATGGATGAACTTATTGTTACGGATAAAAACCAAAGTCTTTTTAGCAAATTATTTAAAATAAAAAAGCTATTTTAGCCGAGACGCCATTCCAATTGGAGTGGCTTTATTATTTTACAATTTTAGAAACTAGTTTATTTTTTTACAAAAGACAACGTTTTAGTAAAACCGAATGAAAAGAAAAAGGACTGGCCAAATGGAAATGGTCAGTCCCTTTTAATGCAGGTGGAGTACGCAGATTTTGTATCTACCAAGTGATTTTCCCTTTTCACTTGGTACATACAATAGAAAACTACTTAATGGTGCCTGACACCACGAATCTTTTTTTCTGAATGTAAAGGAGTCTGATGGAAAGAGCAATCCCTGCAGCAAGAAGGCCTACAGTTAAACCAATCCAGTAACCTCTTGCACCGAGGCTGGCAAAATGGGAAAGGAGGTAACCTGTTGGTAAGCAAATTAGCCAGTAAGCGATTAATGTCATGATAAAGGCTACATTAACATCCTTATACCCTCTTAATGCAGACTGTGCTGTTGCTTGGATGGCATCTGATATCTGAAAAAATAATGCAAAAATCAAAAAGTTAGCTGTTAGGTTAATAACGGCTGTTTCAGTTGAATAAAGTGCTGCCACCTGATAACGGAAGGCCACAACCAGCAATCCTGTTCCAATCGCAATTATAATGGCAAGGACAATACCCAACCAACTGTACTGCTTTGCATCTTTATAGCGCCGTGCCCCCACTTCATATCCAACTAGGACTGTCAACGCCGTCGATATACTAATCGGAATCATGTAGAGAAACGAGACAATATTTAAAGCAGATTGATAGGCCGCAATAGTGGTAACACCAAACTTACTTAATAGAATCGTGACGACAGCAAACACTGTGGTCTCGAAAAAAACGGAAAGCCCCATTGGCACACCAATTTTTAAAATTTCCTCACAATGCTTCCAAGAAAACTCTCTTAAATTCGAAAATATAGGAAAGGAAGAAAATGGATCCTTTGTTTTCACGATAAAAAATGTCATCCCCAGAAATACCCAATCTGTGATTGCCGTAGCATATCCTGCCCCCGCACCGCCCAGCTCCGGGAATCCAAACTTGCCAAAAATTAGAACATAATTCAAAAATAAATTAATGGGTAATGATAAAAGCATGATCACCATAACGACGCGCGTTTTTCCTAAGGCATAAATAAAGGATCTTAGCACATTAAAAAGGAACAGTGGGAGCATTCCAAAGCTAAGTCCAACCAAATAAGCAAAAGCTGTATCTCGAACACTAGGAGAAAGCTTCATGAAATCTAAAATAGGATTTAACAAAAAGTATCCGAGAATGATAACCACGATCGTAACCAAAAAAGAAAGATACAACCCATGTTTAACAATAACTGTTACTTCATCATTCTTTTTTTGTCCAAACCGCTGTGCCGCAATCGGAGACACAGCAAGAAAAATCCCACTAATCCCCATAAAGACCGGACTCCATATGGACGAGCCAATTGCTACTCCCGCTAAATCAGAACTACTATATCTTCCTGACATAATGGTATTGAAAAATACCATTGAAAACATGCCAAGCTGTGTGATCAAAATTGGTACTAACATCACAAAAATCTGCTTTGTCTTTTCCTTCATCGTAAAAGTTTGATTCATACTTTTGTACTCCTATATTAATTAAAAACCAGAAATTTCATTATACCCTATCTTTGCAAAATTTTCCTCAATTAAAAAATACTTTTTTCCTCTCTCTAATTCCAATCTATCGAAAACCACTTCCTACTCTCAAAAAATAAGACCTCCATCGGAGATCTTATTTTTTAACGATTTTAGATGGGTTATTAATTTTATACAACACTGCTGCGTCAACGATGAATTCATCGGGTGCATCTTTTCCTTTTCCCATTTTCTTTGCGGCCACTTTACCATCAAATTCAAGGGAATCTCCAGGGGCCAATTCCAATTTTTTCAAGGTCTTACTGTGGCTGCACCAGGCAAGTCCTAAATCAATTGGATTTTCCTGAACGATTAGGGCATTTTCTAGTACGACCACCTCATCATTTTCTTCATTAAAAGGATTATAGACAAGTGCAAACTGTTTAACCGTGGCTGTAAAATGCACTTTATCTGCTGGGAGTTCGAGCTTTGGTGCTTTCTCTTTCTTAGGTTTTGATTCCTTAGCAGGTTTTGCTGTCTTTTCTCTTTTTAGCTGTTTTTCAGCTGCTGAAGTTTCCATTTTCACCGCCTCGGCCCCTTTTTCTAGAGCTTCAACTGCAGTTTTACTTTTGGTTTCATTGTCCTCAATCGTGAGCAAACTTTCTTTTCCAAAGCTGGACTGCTGCATTTCTTTTAAATACGCAGGGTGAATGCACGTCAAATTGCCATCTTGGAATTCAATTACAAGTGTATTTAAATCCCCAAGACTACCATAGGTCTCGTATCCTTTAATCGTCACAAGGCGCTGATAATTTTGCTCCTTGTACCAAAATTCCCTTTTCGCTTCCTTTGCCGACGATAGTCCCCATTCCTTCAACTTTTCCTTATAATGGTCGTCATCACGAAAGGCTTCATAGTCTCCTTTTGGGGGAATATAGTGCGTTAACTCGGACTGTTCCATTTGAGTTCGCTTAATTACCATTACGACACTTCCTTCCAGTATGTATATTTATTTGATTATATCATTTAAGGCGAAAAATAATAATTTTATCCTAGTGTCAATCCTAGTCTTACTTTTTTTGAACAATTATGTGATTCCTCTCACATTCTATGCTATACTAACTCTACCATTTACTTTATTGATTCATGTTCCCTGCTCACTTGCCTGAGCAGGGCTTTTTTTATAAGAACAATTCGAAGCATAAAAAAAAGACCCTGCGAGAGAGTCTTTTTTCATTTATGTGGTTAAAATTATGCTTTACGAACGTTAGAAGCTTGTGGGCCACGTTGACCTTGTTCTACGTCAAAAGTTACTGCTTGACCTTCGTCTAAAGATTTGAAGCCTTCACCTTGGATAGCTGAGAAGTGAACGAATACATCGTCTCCTGCTTCGCGTTCGATGAATCCAAAACCTTTTTCTGCGTTAAACCATTTTACTTTACCTTGTTCCATGTGTGTTTCCTCCTGCTGTGTGCTTCGTGCACACAATTTGTTACTATCCTTGCTCAAATCTTCCAGACAAAAAGCGCAGTACACTTTAACGTTCTTTCCGACTCACAAAAATAATTCTCCTTTACTATAACAGAAACAAATTCATAAAGCAAATCAATAAAATATTTTTTCTTAAAGATAATTAAACATGCACTTAATGTGAAGTAATTTAGTGTAGTATAACAAGGAAAATTAGGTTGATTTTCTAAAAAAACCACCGTCTTTTACAAATTATCTCAAAGTATATTTTATTTTAAATTTTTTCTATCGATACACGATTTTTGATTGTATAATAACTAAGGAATTTATTAATGAAAAGGGTGGAGACACATGCGTACATATAATGAAAAAGTTAGTATCTATCATGGGATGGTGTCTACAATCGCCTTGAACCTTGCAAGTAACTTTTTCCCAATTTTCGCCATTTCGATTCTCGGAGCAACCAATTATCAAGTAGGTTTAATCAGTTCTCTCCCCCCTTTGGTCGCATTAATCATGACGATTCCAGCTGCAATTATTTTAAATCGAATAAATCAGCAAAAGAAAATGGTCGCAATGTCTGTTTTTTGGGCAAGGATCCTGTTTCTCCTGCTCGCAGCTGTTGTTTTCATACATTCTTCCTATCAAGCCTGGGCTTTTTTAATCATTGTCGCTTTAATGAATGTTCCTGGCACTATTTCGAACATTGGCTGGCAAACCCTTATTAGCGGCATGATAAAAGAAGAACGGCGAGGAGCGTTTTTCAGCGATAGAAATCGGCTTTTAACGATTGTAGGAATGATTACGACTTTTATTATTGGCGTGGTCATGAAAAAACAAACCGACAATGCCTCTGCCTATCAAATCTTGTTTGTGATCGCTTTTCTTTTTGGATTATTAGAAGTGTTTTTTTTACTTAAGCATAATGAAAAAGTACAACCCAAGGCAACTACTGAAGAAAAGAAATCCTCCATGGATTGGTCGATTTTTAAAGATCAAGGCTACAAATGGTTTCTGATTACGGCCCTCTGCTTTAACTTCACTTGGCAAATGGCATGGGGGTTATTTAATATTTATAACGTAAAATATGCCCATGCTACGATTCTCTGGATTAGTATCTTTTCAGTGGCCAATCAATTGGTGCAGATTTTCTCATTTCCTTTATGGAAGAAATGGGCAGAGCAGAAATCAACCATTTTAATGCTTGTCTGGGTAGCGGTCGGAATGGCTACAGCCCCAGTTTTAAACGTTGTGTCTACTAATCTCGTTTATTTAACGGTTGTTTCAATGATATCAGGCTTTTTTGTTTCTGGTACCACGCTTTTATTGTTTAACCTATTGCTGGAGCAGTCGCCGAAGGAAACCAGAACTTATTGTATCACTTCCTATAATGTCCTTTTATCATTTGTCGCCTTTATCGCCCCGCAAATCGGGATTTGGCTGTTAGAAGTGACCAACATGCAAATAACAATGGACATAAACTCCATCCTTAGATTGATGAGCGCATTCGTCTTCCTTCTCATGTACGTCAAATTTAAGAAAAATAAAGAAAACTCGCCGATTGGCGAGCCCCTAAGGGCGAAGACAGAGGCGTAGTTGCACGTATACCTAAAAGGAAAGTTATACTTTCCTTTCGGCCAAAAAATCCACAAAGTTCATCCTAAGAAAAAAAGCGTCATCTTCATCCTAAATGAAGAGACGCTTTTTTCTTTTCTATTGGAACCTCTTAAAATTTTCTAGAATGATAATTATTAATTTATAAGGTTCATACTTATAGAAAGAGTTGATCATTTTGACCAGGAGGAAATCATGATTAAAATAAATCATCTGACGGTGCAGCCAGCGGAACTTATTCATGGGAAATCCAATCAAGAAGTGAAAACAATCATTAAACAAATGGCAGCTTATACGAAAACATATGAATACCAAACTCTAAATCAATTAAAATTTGAGCTCTTATTTCGATCCAACACGTTGAAAGCGGCACGAGAACTTGATAAAAGCGGTGCTCAGTTTACCACCTATACCTATGCGTTCCCCAATAAAAAGTATTGGGACCGGCTGCCTAATGGCGGGTTCCTGTTAAAGCCAAACGTTAGTCCATCGCTCGGCCTGCTGGACATCGTTAAAAATGGGAAGCTCTATGCATTTGAATGCTCGACCGCTATTGCCATTGTTTTGTATATTGCCACTTTGTACTCTATTGGAAGCCAACGATTCGATATGCTCTTTGCCCGGCTTTATTTAATGGATTGGCAATTTGATGAGGACCTGCCGATTTATGAGTCATATGGGGATGATTTTATCCTGGGGGATGTCTTGCACTTCAACAATCCCGATTTCGACCCAAAACAACCACATTGGCGGGCTGAAAATGTCATCTATTTTGGCGACGACAGATACTATGGACATGGGGTGGGAATTCGCTCAGCCAGCACCATCATTGACTTTCTAAACAAAAAAAGAAAGCCGAATGCCCAACATTCAGCCTACCTAATGAGACTTATAACCAGACCACATTATCAATCACTATTGACATAGTCTCAACGAAACTATTGGTGACAGGCACCGCTCGTGGACAGTGTCCACGAGCGGTGCCTGTCACCCTTTCCCATGCCGATGAATTATAAATTAATAAATGCTGATTCTGGTTTTACGTTATCTTTTATTACTTTGTTTTCTTTTAGCCACTTTGCGACTTGGTTCCATGTTTCTGGGTCTTGATAGCCGAATGACTTTTCTTTTGCATCCATTAGCTGCACTAGCATTTCTAAGCTTTTGGTTTCAATATCTTTCTCTAGTGGTGATGATTTGTCTTCATGCTTTAGTAAGACGTCCAAACCTTCATTCGGATGCTCTTGGACGAATTTTTGGCCTTCCCCAATCGCGGTCATAAACTTTTTGAACACTTCTGGTTTTGCTTTTAATCCTTTTTCACTCGCCACCAACACTAATTCATAGTAATCTGGAACGCCATAGTCGGCAGGATTTAGAGTGCGCATCGGATGTCCCTCTTTTTCCAGCAATAATTTCTCATGGTTAATATAACCGCCGATCAGTGCGTCCGTTTTTTTCGCAGCCATGGCAGGAATTAGATCCCAGCCCACATCAACCATTTTAATCTTCTCGGTATTTCCACCATCAGATTTTACCATTGTTTGCACAATCGCTTCGTCGAGTGGAATCGATGGATAACCAATTGTTTTACCAACTAAATCTTTTGGCGATTGAACCGGACCATCGACGGGTACCATTAATTGATTAAGTGGATGGCGAACAATGGCGCCAAACGATTGAACAGGAATATCTTCATTGCGTGCTACTAATACTTGCGGTTGATAGCTGAGCGCCATGTCAATTTGGTCAGCAGCAACAAGCTTTAGCGGATCATTTGTATCGGCTGGCATTTGAATATCTACATCCAGGCCTTGTTCCTTAAAGTAGCCCTTCTCCTCTGCTACATAAAGAAACGAGTGCACAGCATTTGGATACCAGTCTAACATTAAACTCACTTTCTCCAGTTTCTTGTCCGCACCAGAAGTTGTTTGGCCCGCTGCCTTTCCATCGCTTTTTCCACAAGCACTTAAAATAAGTATCAAAAGACTTAAGATCAATAAACAACTCTTCTTCATTGACTATTACTTCCTCTCTTAAATGCGAAATTTATTTTTCAATAATTGCTTTTCTATCAAACTAATTAACAAAAACAGGACAATCCCCATTAATGACAATAAAAATATTGCAGCAAACACTGCATCTGCCTTTAGGTTTCCTGACATGCGCCGGCTAAAATAGCCCAGTCCTTCACTTGCACCAAGCCATTCACCAATCGTTGCGCCAACGACACAATAAACAACTGACAACTTCAATCCGGATAAAAACGTTGGAAACGCCAGCGGAATCTGAATTTTTTTAAAAATCATCCAACGATTGGCTCCCATTGTTAACAGTAATTCACGGTATTCATTTCCACCCGATTTCAACCCATCGTACGTACTAACAACAATTGGAAAAAAAGCTGTTAAAATTGTTACAGCAATCTTACTCCAAATCGAATAGCCGAACCACATGATAAAAATCGGAGAAATGGCAATCAACGGCACCGTCTGTGAAATGACAAGAAATGGATAAAGAACTTTCTCTAATGAACGAGAAAAGTGCATTCCGACTCCAAGTAGTACCCCTGCAAGCACCGATATTAAAAAACCGATTAAGACTTCTTTAAGGGTTGCTGGTAAATGTTCCTCCAATAAAAGCTGTCGGTTTTCTATTAATGACCCCCAAATTGCAGAAGGAGAAGGCAGTATAAAAGCAGGAATGAATCCTTGACGCACCACCCACTCCCAGAGGCTGACGAGCAGAATGACCACAATCAAAAATAATCCATAATCTTCCGCCCATTTCTTCGCTCTAGTTTTCATTTTGAATCAGCCGCTCCAGTTCTCTTCTCATCGTCATAAACTCTGATTGATAGATTAGTTCCGAACTTCTTGGTCTTTCCAGGTTTACCTTTACTTCTTGAACCATGCCGTTCCCCTTCAAAAGATATATACGGTCGCTTAGCAAAATGGCTTCCTCCAGGTCATGAGTGATGAATAATACCGTCTTTTGTAATTCTTCCCATAATCCTAATAACCAGCTTTGCATGTTTCGTTTTGTTAAAGAATCAAGGGCGCGAAATGGCTCATCTAACAACAACAGGTCTTTGCCTGTCATTAAGGTTCTTAAAAAGGCAACCCGCTGCTTCATTCCACCTGATAATTCATTCGGGTAGGCTTTTTCATAATCAGACAAACCAAATCGGAACAACCAGTCTCGTATTTCTGCAATTTTTATTTGTTTATTTTCCTTAACTACTTCAAGAGGAAGCAACACATTCTCCAAAACCGTTCGCCATGGTAAAAGCAGGTCCTTTTGCGGCATATACCCAACACTGCCTAACCTTTTTCCAGACTCTTGACCATGAATCAGGATTTCCCCTCGATCTGGCTCGAGTAAACCAGTAATCAACCTAAAAAGTGTACTTTTTCCTGAACCACTTGCACCGATTACGGAAACAAATTCCCCTGTCTTAACATCGAGTGATAATCGTTCAAAAATCGGCTTTTCAACGCTAAAGGAGTAGGATAGTTTGTTTATAGATAGCATCAATGAATTAGACAGGCCACTCGCCTCCCTGATAGACCATATCCCAGAACATATATTCAAATCGGGAGGTTGTCAGGAAATGTTCTTCTAAGATATTTAACTCTCGTTCTGGTTTACCCTCTGCTAACTCATCTAACAAGTTAATGAGCCACATAGCCAAGGAACCAAATTCATCTGAGGAGTACATATTGATCCATTCTCCGTACAGGTAATGGTCACTAGCAACTGGATATTTATCTGCTAGCATTTTGCTAATCTCCCAATAGCTCCACATACATGGAAGTAAGGCTGAGACTAATTCCTCAAGTGAACCATTCTGAGCAATATTTAGCATATAACGCGTATAAGCCAAGTTAATCGGGGTCGGGCGAGTTTCTTCCAGCTGCTGCTCAGTAATTCCGAACCTTTCTGCGTACTGGCGGTGCAAATCCATCTCTCCATGTAAGGTCTCATCCAAGAGCTTGGCAAAAGCAGCCATTGTTTCAAGATCTTTTGCTTTAACCGCTCCAAATGCAAACAGCTTGGAATAGTCGATTAAATACACATAATCCTGCTTCATGTAGCGAATAAAGGATTCAACAGGAAGGTCGCCTCTTCCTATTCCAACAACGAATGGATGCTGATGGGTTTTCTCCCAAATATTATTTACTTTTTGATAAAGTCTCTGTGTAAACCTCATGTTCAACCCCCTCCTTTGTCGTGTTGCACCACACAGCGATAAATACTGCTAATACTTTTGTAAAATCTAACAATTGCCGAATTTCGACCTTCTCATCAACGGAATGAGCATCTTCCAATTTTCCCGGACCGAAAATGACCGTTGGAATACCTGCACGCCCGAGCCAGCCTGCGTCCGTAACAGTAGTTGACATGTCAAAGGATGGATTTTGTTTAAACACTTTTTCAAAGGAATTAGTTAACAGGTTTGCACCACGATGCTCTTGATCTATTTCTAATGAAGGAAAAATTTCTCCACGATTAACAATCATTGATTTTCCACCCCAAACAAATTGTGGAGGATTCTCTTTGAGCCAGGGATCTGCAGCTGCAACAGCCCCAATATGCTGTTCAATTTCCTTTATTACCTGTTCATAATCTTCATCTGGGTAAAAATGAACCGTGGCCCATAGGGCACAACGATCGGCCACAAACGCCGCATGCCGGCCTCCTTCAATCACCGCCGGATTAATTGTATTGGTGCCCGGAGGAAAACCTTCATAGCTTTTCGTCACAGCCCAGTGGCGTTCAAGTTCCTGAAGCCCCGCGATAATTTTCATCATTTTCTCAATCGCACTTGCTCCCTTTATGCCACCGCCCGCATGAATCATCTTCCTTCTAATCCCGTCATGATAAGTTTCTTTGCTTTGGACCGTGATCCATCCAGTAATTACGCCGCCTTGTCCTTGAATATGTAAATCACTTGTATCAACTACAACCGCGTAATCAGCAGTATAACCTCTCTCAGTACATGCCAGGGTCCCAGCCTCCCCAACCTCTTCTCCAATTACGGATTGAAATTGAAGATCGCCTCGTAGGGTCACACCCATATCTTTTAAAAGTTTAATAGCAATGAGCGATGCCGCAATTCCGCCTTTCATATCGGCCACACCACGTCCAAAAATATGAGCATCTTTAATCCTGGCAGTAAAGGGGGACGATTCCCATTCTTTTTCATCGCCAACCTCAGCGACATCGACATGACCATTTACAATCAAACTTTTAAATTTATCAGAAGTATCACCTTTTAAAATACCAACTACATTAGGATCACCAGGGTACACGTTCCACTTATCGGTTTTAAATCCTATTTCTTCTAAGTATCCTTTAATGAATTCCTGGATGTCTTCGGTATTACGGGCTGGAGGACTTACTGTTGGAAAGGCAACCAGCTCGGTCAACAGATTGAGTAATTCGCCTTCTCTTGCATCCACTTCATTCGATATTTTTTCAACTAAATCAACTTTCATTTGTGCACTTCCTAATGATTTTTATTTAGTTTTCACTATCTGGGGAGATTCATTTTGACCCATAATCAACACTTTCTTTCTCAAGAAAACCGTTAGAATAACAAATCCGAGCAGAGCTCCTGCAAAAGAACTAAATATGAATAACGGAATAAATCCAAACAGAGTTGCTTTTTGTCCAAGGATAAGTGTTGCAATTGGATAGCACAGTAAAGCCCCAATGATTCCCGTTCCAATTACCTCGCCGATAAAAGCTAAATAGATTTTTTTCGTTTTTAAAAATAGCAGAGAAGCCAACAGTGCCCCGACCATACTGCCGGGAAAGGCAAAAATGGAGCCTGTGCCCATTAAATTTCTTATAAGTGACACGCAAAAAGCTTGGGCCAAAGCAAAATAGGGTCCTAACAAAACGGCTGACAATACGTTCAAAAAATGCTGCATCGGAAAGACCTTGGTAAACCCGACTGGAATGGCAACCACATTACTAGTAATCGTCCCAATTGCAATCAACATAGCTGTTAGCGTGAGTTTATATGTTTTTTTCATAAAATCATTCCCACCCTAAGTCAACATTTTTTCTTAATGCCCTTGCTGCTTCCAGTGGTGATTCAGCATGACTTATTGCTGTAATAATCGACACGCCATCTGCACCTGCTTCGACAACAGAATGGGCATTTTCAATCGTAATTCCACCGATTCCGACAATTGGGAGGGTGAATCCCTCATGTCGTAATGATTCTATCAGGGTCGTACCTCGGGATGGTTTGGCATCTGCTTTTGTAGTTGTAGGAAAAACAGGACCGATGCCAAAATAGTCCGCCCCTTCTCTTAGAGCTGATATGGCTTCTTCTGTTGAATGGACAGATACGCCAAGAATTTTACCTTCACCAATCCGATCCCTTACTGTTTTGACTGGTTCATCATCCTGGCCAATATGCACACCATCCGCATTGATTTCAAGTGCCAGCTCGATATCATCATTCACAATGAAGGGAATGTGTGACTCGCTGCAAATGGTTTGAAGCTCTTTAGCGAGTCTATATTTTTCAACGCCCGTTAAAGCCCCTTCCCCTTTTTCACGAAATTGAAAAAAAGTAATTCCCCCCGCAATCGCTTCATTTAAAACCTCAACAGGGTTTTTTAAACAATTAGTGCTTCCCATAATAAAATAAACACGTAATGATTCTGGTAAAATTGTCATGAACCCGCATACTCCTTAACGATTTTTCTTTTTTGAAATGCCCAATGGTTGGTTGGACCGTGTCCTTGGCCGATCTCTAAATCATCTTCAATGGCCGCTTGAATAAAAGCCTTCGCTGTCATAATGGCTTCATAAACGTCTTTTCCATTAGCCAGTTCTGCCGTTAGAGCTGCAGAGAAGGTACACCCCGTTCCATGCGTGTTCTTGGTATTAATTCGCTTATTGGAAAAAGTGTAGAATTCCTTTCCATCGAATAATAAATCAACCGATTCAGATTCATTCTCATCATGGCCGCCTTTAATAACGATATTGTTTACGCCTAATTCCTGTAATCTTTTTGCGGCGTCCTTTTTTTCTTCCAATGAATGAATAGTCATTCCCGTTAACACTTCCGCTTCTGGAATGTTGGGTGTAATGACCTTTGCCAGCGGCAGTAAATAGGTTTTCAGTGCAGAAATGGCTTCATTTAGCAGCAAAGATGCTCCACCTTTGGCAATCATAACAGGGTCAACCACGACATTTTCCCATTTAAAAATCTTGAGTTGTTCTGAAACGGCCTCGATGATTTCTGCATTAAACAGCATACCTGTTTTCAATGCATCCACACCGATATCCGTACCGACGGCTTGAATCTGTTTGACAACTGCCTCCGCAGACATTGGATAGACACCGTGAACGCCCAATGTATTTTGGGCAGTAACCGCAGTGATTGCGGACATACCAAAAACCTCTAATTCTTGAAACGTCTTTAAGTCAGCCTGAATCCCTGCACCGCCGCCGCTATCCGAGCCTGCAATTGTTAGTGCTTTTTTCATCTTTTTTCAACCTCTTATCCATTAATTTTTTTAAAAGAAGCATATAGATTCATATCTTCAGAAGAAACGAGTGTTAGTTGATTCAAAAACTCGATTTGGAAGCTGCCAGGTCCTATTTCTGCTGTCTTTTTTGCAGCCTTCTCTGCCGCAATCCCATAGAAGGATAATGCTGCTGTTGAAGCCTTTAGCAAATTCTTTTCGACACCTGCGAACGCTCCAATAACAGAGGTTAATAGACAGCCGGTGCCTGTCACCTGTGTCAAAATCGGATGTCCATTGGCAACCACATATGTGGTTTTTCCATCGGTTACAACATCCTCCTTTCCAGTGATGACAACCACACAATGAAGCTTTTGTGCTGCTCCTATCGCAAGTTCTGTGATATTTCCTTTTATCTCACCAGCATCGACGCCATTAATTTCCCAGTCCTCTCCGACAACATTGGCAATTTCCGCAGCATTCCCTCTTATAATGGAAACGTTCACTTCACGCATAATCTTTTGTGCCGTTTCTGTTCGATAAGGTGTTGCCCCTGCACCAACAGGATCGAAGATGACGGGAACGCCATTTTCATTTGCTGCTTTTCCTGCAATCAGCATGGAATCTACCGTCTGGGCATTTAATGTACCAATATTTAAAACTAATGAACTAGCAATCTTCGCCATATCCGCCACCTCTTCGATAGCATAAGCCATGACCGGTGATGCACCTAGGGCAAGCAGCCCATTTGCCGTAAAATTCGTTACGACGACATTTGTGATGTTATGAACTAGCGGTCTTACCATTCTCACTTTTTCCAACGTTTCATTTAAACCATATTTCTCCAAACCGATCTCCCCATTTCTTTTTTAAAATAAAAAAACCAGATCCATAATATGGACCTGGTTAGTTTGAAAGAGAAATAAAAAATATATATTTCACTCGACTACTTTCCTACGCTGGTATTACCCAGATCAGGTCCGAAGGGTTAAAAACTTATCGTTTTCTCTCAGCCTGATTACAGGGCACCCCTAGTAGATACATCGCTTATTAAATTACGTACATAATAACGCTAATAAATTCCATTGTAAAGAGAATTGTTTCAATAAAGCAATGGTCTATTGTTGCGAAATTCTCTTTTCCAAATCTATTTTTGCAAATCTTGCTAGCTGTCGCTCATCTTCATATTCGGCATTATCCTCACAAAAAACCAATAGTTTGCTAATCTCTTCCCATTTAACAAGAGAGATTCCTTTTAGATTTTTCAACCCAGCTTCCCGATGCGGTAAATTATTCATTATCGTATTGGGATTTTGTTGATAAATTTCAAGCAACTGTTTTCCTTTAGGAGAAAATTTTTCGTTCAGGATTAATAATGAAAAGTAAAAATCCTTGTGCTTTGCATAATCCGATCCAATCTCAATATTGTGGATTAGTTGGTTTCGTGTTTCATCATGGGTTGTTTTCACACTAATATCACTCTTATATCTTACTTCAATAAACCAGACAAACTGATTATTTTCCAGCATGACATCGATCTCTGAATCCCCTTCTGGCAGTACTAAAAAGGGGGGTGGACTGAATCTTTTCCATAATGAAATCTTCATGTCTTTAACTATATCTTCACGGAAATTCTGAAACGATTGACTGAACAAGGCTGGCAGCCATAGCTCTGGATTTATTTTCTGTAATGTTCGAAACACATTCCATGTCATGGCGTCCTCACTATTTTCACTTCGAATCGCATCAAGTTTTGAGGCTCTCATTTTCCGAAAAACACGATTATACCGGTCTACAATGATATTATCCTTATAACTGTCATAGACAAACACACCTGATTTAGAAATGCTACCCTTTGAATTCATTAGGCAACTCTCCTTTTTATTTTCATTATTCGATTAATTTTTTTAAAAACCTTTTATATTAAAAAAATAGGGTGTAAATCAGTTTTGACTTTACACCCTATTTTTTTATAAAATTCTAATCAACACTTTTGGCTAATTCCATAAGATCTTTTAACTCATTTGTGAATCCTTTTACTGCCCGTTGCCCTACCACTGTTATTGGTACCCCAAGAAAGCCATATTTCTCCACTTCCTTTTGGTATTCAGGGTTTGTAGTAATATTTCTGGCCTCAAATGGGACTCCTTCTTCTGAAAGTACTTTTTTGACCATTGTGCATTCTATGCAATCATTTGTGGTATAGACGATAACCTTTTTGTGCATTGTTCGATTTCTCCTCTGCTTGTTTGTAAATTTATGAAAAATAGATGTACTGCCTCTATCGTACCATAAGGCTCCAATCTGTATGTATCAATCCAACTTTATCATCTAGTATATTCGATTTACTCGTTGTCTTAGATATCTTCAGTTATTGGCTCAATAACTCGAGAAATGTCTGTTTATGCGGTTTCCCAAGCAATAATGACGGCGAATGACCAAAGAAATCCTTCCCGTTTCCTTCTCCCATCAATTATAAAGAATTTGTCCACCTCAGGCGGACAAATTCCCCAAATTGTCTATCTATGGTGCCTGACACCATTTTACTATTTCTTCCAAATACTCAAGGATTTCTTCACGTGTGTCTTCTCTTTGGAGGGCAAGGTCGATGGTGGCTTTGATGTAGCCGATTTTGTCGCCAATGTCGTAGCGGGTTCCATCAAAGTTATAGGCTAAAACGGCTTGTTGTTTATTTAATTCGTTTATGGCATCGGTTAATTGTAATTCATTACCTTGTCCATTTGGAAGCCCTTCCAAGATTTTAAAAATCTCAGGTTTTAACACATAACGACCCATTACAGCGAAACTTGACGGTGCCTCTTCAAAATTTGGCTTTTCTACTAAAGATTCAATAGTAAGTAGGTTTGTTTCCAGCAACGCTGCTTTTGGTTTAATTATTCCATATTTACTTACCTCATGTTCTGGGACATTCTGGATAGCGACAATCGAATTGTGATAATAATCGAATACATCCATCAGTTGCTTCAAACATGGAACTTTTGAAATAACGATATCATCACCTAACATTACCGCAAACGGTTCATTACCGACAATATTTTTCGCGCACAAGATAGCATCGCCTAAACCATTAGGTTCCTTTTGGCGAACATAATAAATTTTAGCTAAACTAGAAATTTTCTGTACTTCCTCTAAAACTGTCAGATTATTCTTTCTAAACAGCGTATCCTCGAGTTCATAGGATTTATCGAAGTGATTCTCAATTGATCGCTTTCCCCTGCCAGTAATAATGATGATTTCCTCAATTCCCGACGCTACAGCCTCTTCGACTATATATTGAATAGTTGGTTTATCAACAATTGGAAGCATTTCCTTTGGCAATGCTTTAGTTGCTGGTAAAAAACGAGTCCCAAGGCCGGCCGCTGGAATTATGGCCTTTCGGATTTTCATTAAACTTCCTCCTTTCAAAAAAATTATCTTACTGTGCTAAATGCAAAGGACAGTCTGCTGTCACTCTATTTTCAATTTAGTAAATTGTTAGACATGTATAAAAAATTCATTTCACTTTGGGTAGTATAAACTCCCTGTATCCATTGGGTAAGGGAGTCAAGCATCTTTTCCATGCAATGGGCTATAGACCTTCTTTAAAAACTTTTGCGTCAGCTCTGGAAGTATTTTTTTGCGTCTATTAACTAATGTATTGACAATCGCTTTTTTTTCCTCTTTCGTAACGAGCCAGTCGTCTGGAATTAGCGATACGATTTCTTCCATTAATAAAATCGGCATGGTTTGAATTACTTCAAGATACTCAAAAAACCCCTGTTCATCTTTAATAAATTGTGCCATTAATTGGTGGGTCGCACTTTTTAATACTTCTACAGGCAATTTTTCCAAATCTTCATGCAGCCAATTGAAACTTCCAAAAATTTCAGCCTGGTCAATCATCCATACTTGATAGACTCCATTTGCTGCTTCTTCGAGGAGAATGTTTTTGCGTGTTCGGTCACGATTACACAGCCAGTAATCTAGTAAAATAATTCCTGCTAAGGCATCGTCGTTTAAAATAGCGGAAACATTTGTAACCTGATGAGCATTGAGGGAATCTGCAACATACAAGGTGGCGAATTGATATTGAGTATATTGTATCTCAGCAAGTTCAGGGATTTGGGAACAAAATTCTTTTGCAATTTCTACTATCTGAGCAAACGGAACAGGAAGTCCCAAATATCGGGCCAAACAATACCCTATCCATTCATTCGGCAATGTTCTTTCAAAACCTGGTTGGAAAAACTTAACTACATAATCATTTCCGTCATCGAAAGTGATTAATTGTGCCTTAGACTTACCTTCTAACGTTTTGATAAAAGCAACGGGTCTTATCATAGAGGATCCATCTCGCGTTCGACATCTTGACTTTTTCGGACGATTTTTTTTAATAATTGGATATATTCCTCTGCTACTTTTTGGATAGCGAAATGCTGTTGAACGCGGTTAATAGCGGCCTGAGACATTTCTTCATGTTTAACGGTATCGTCTAGGACACCGTATAACTGCGTGACTGCATCATCGACATTTTGTCCTCGAAAAAGCCGACCCGTCTCACCTTCAACCACCAATTCAGTAACTGGCATCATCCTCGATGCTACCGCGGGGACCCCGCAAATCATCGATTCAATAAAGGTATTGCCAAAAGATTCTGATTTGGTTGTTGCGAGGGTGCAGCCTCCAGATTTTCTGATTTTCGCATAGACATGGGGCATTTGTTGGTAAGGAATGACAGGAAACCACTTAATAATATCCGTTAAGCCCTCCTCTTGCCATGCTGCTTTAAATTCTTCACGCTGTACACTTTGTGCACCACCAATGATCCATATTTCTATGTCGCTTCGTTCATTTTTTATCTTTTTTGCAACCTCAAGCAGCATCGGCCAATTCTTACGTTTGTCCAATCTGCCAATCCAACCGATAATTTTTTTATCATTAGGGAGGAGAGGGTCACTGTTGTAATCGACTTCTTCCTCAGGTAACGCTCGAAAGAAGGATGTATCAACGCCATTATAGATAACATGGATCGGGATATTATTTGTAAGAATAGAAACTAACCGTTTTTGATAATTGGAGGGGACGACGATACATTCTGGATGAATACGTTTAAAGGATTTTAGATGTGGCATAAGCTTGATCAGTTCGGGAGTTCGAGCTTCGATAATGACAGGACCCTGGTATTTAGCTTTCCGAATCCATTTGTATGCCGCACTTGTATCAACTACTATGATGGCATCATAGGAGTTTTTTTTGATTAATTTAATAATTTCATTTTCATCCTTCGTTAAATATACAGTAGCAATATCCTGCATAATATGAAGCCCGCCGTGGTCTGTCGTATACAAAAATTCGGTATCAATCCCATGCTGTTTAAAATAAATCGAGCGGTTTCGCCATCCGGCATTTACTCCACCCACAGTGAGAAGCCGCCAGATTACTAGTATTTTCATTCGGATATCTCCTTATTTTTATTTGGGTCCTCCTCTTTTATTACAATAATAATGTCAGCCAGTGTGGTTTAAGTCGTCTGCTATAATCGTTATTTATGACTGCTTTTCTTGTTATTGCTGCTACTCTTGCTACTGCTGCTCTTGCTGCTACTGCTGCTGCTTTTGCTCTTGCTGCTGCTACTACTGCTCTTGCTCTTGCTGCTGCTGCTACTGCTCTTACTCTTGCTGCTACTGCTCTTACTCTTGCTGCTGCTACTACTGCTCTTACTCTTGCTGCTACTGCTGCTGCTCTTACTCTTGCTGCTACTGCTACTGCTCTTACTCTTGCTGCTGCTACTACTGCTCTTACTCTTGCTGCTGCTGCTGCTGCTCTTACTGCTACTGCTCTTGCTGCTGCTACTCTTGTTGCTGCTGCTACTGCTCTTGCTACCGCTGCTCTTGCTGCTACTACTACTGCTACTGCTCTTGCTACTCTTGCTGCTGCTTTTGTGACTTTTGCTTTCACCCTCATATTTTTTTCTCCCACGAACTTGTCCCTTTTCACGAGAATCCCAGTACTCATCAATTTTTCCCATGACTGCTTCTGGATCCTTGCCACGTGCAAGCATGGCTTTAACCCATTCTTCTTTAAACACCTTTTGAACTAAGCCTAGCAGCGAAGGAAGATACTTTTCGTCATCCTCAGTCGTCAACAATTGTTTACTTAGATTCTTCAATGCCGTTTTATCTAATTTTTGTGGAAGAAGGATTTGATGGATTTGGTGGGATAATTCTTCCATTCGGATATAATGCAGCCATTCTGCATAAAGTTCAGGAGCCATTTCCTGAACATGTGATAAAAAGATTGCCTTATTTTCCTCCCCTAATGAAGTCAATAATTTCCGTGGATACGGATAGACGCGATCACGCCAAACTGTTCTCGCTACGTCGATTACCTTGAGATTACCGTCAGGCTGAATAAAAATTTGCCTTTTATGATGATCAATCCGTTCAAATCCAATATTTTTAAAAGTTATGAGCATATCTATTAATTTGTAAGATAACTCTGGAGTTAGTGGCTGCGATTGTAAGTATTCACGAACATCGACACCTGTGATCAAATCCATCGCGATATAAAGGGGACCTTTCGCATGAATGCGTGGAAAAAGGTTCGAATTTTGTCCTAGGGACAAGGCATAATGTTCTCGTTCACAATCTTCTTCATTGCCAAATACTTTTACACAAATATCGTCCGAAATTTGAAAAACCGCTCCTTGACGCCCTTTCCCAATCATCTTTAATTCGGATGAATTTTCTACTTCTACGTCCGCATTCACTACATTTCGAACTTTTATACCGGTTATCCAGTTATTTAATTCATTTATATCCACATTTTTCCTCCTTGCTATTAGAATTTCGGCAGTAGACCGAAGTTGTTTTTGGTGATACACATCAGCATTAATTCTTTCCATCCTCCTTTTTTGCAGCTTGTCTATTAGATGGTTCATATAAAAGAACATAGTAAAAAACCAAAGCTACAACGCCTTATATAGTAAATTCAAATGGTTTCGAAAATGTAAAGGCACACGACTAGAAAATTAAATAATTGACATTGAAATAATCATATGGAAATTGATTAACTATTTATACACTAATAAAGTAATCAAAAAAATGGCCAACAATAAATCGTATCGTTGGCCATTCCTACTATAAATAAGGTAATTAAATTTTTCTAGTGCCTGACACCCTTCGCAGCATTACCCCTGTTAGAAAGGTTAAAAATACGTGTGTCCCGAGTTTTACGGTTGGTTGCACGTGTGTATCTTTCAATGGGTCGAGGCAAACAATATCCATTGCCTTGACTTTCGGATGTTGGGCCGCTGCAAGTACCCCCTCTAGCAGTTCAGATGTTGTCATACCTCCAGGTGTTGAGGCTGGCACCCCCGGAGCGTATGCGATATCAAGTACATCCATGTCCACTGTTAAATAGATGGTGTCCACTTTTGCAGCTAATGCCTCTAAGCAATCGCTAACCGTTTCTTCAATGCCCTTTTTTCTTGCCTTGCGGAGGGTCAGATAATTTACACCGTTTTCATCTGCATAATACTTTAAATCTCTCGTATTAAAGAAACCATGCAGCCCGATATTGTACATATTAGCCCCCGCCACAACACCGCTTTCTATTAAATTCCGCATGGGTGTTCCATTTGAAGGACCATTTTCTGTCAAATCTCGGAGATCAAAATGGGTATCAAATTGCAAAATGCCGATATTTTCCTGTGGACGGGCCTGTTTTAAACCCTTTACCATCATTGAAGTAATCGAATGATCACCGCCTATCGCACACACAGTGGAAGTTGGAAAATGTTTATGAATGGCTAATGATGCTTCAACAATATTGTCATGGCACCGTGGGATATTGGTTACGTGCATAGGAACATCGCCCGCATCCACCGCCGTCATTTCCGACAAATCCATATCTTCATCCAAATTATAGGTTGTGAATCCTCTCCAAGAACGTCGGAAGGCATCAGGAAATTCTGATGCCGCTGAAGGACTTATGGAGGAACGAGAAAGCGGAACACCGACTAACACAACATCGGCGTTCTTACATTTTTCCGGATCAGATGCCGAGGTAAGCGGTCGAATCCATTCATGAATCTTAGCCACATCCACATCATCATCGGGCCTTACCCATGTAAAACTTGCTGGAATCAATTTAGGATAAAGAAAGCTTTTCAACCAATAGACCTCCCTTGACAACTACCTGACCATTTTTTACAACCGTATCCGTATGATTCACCCCATACAAGTATTGAAGTTTCATATAATTTTCCACGTTAAAAATGGTCACATCCCCTTTTTTGCCCACTTCTAAGCTGCCAATCTCGTGACCTCTATTTATCGCATGTGCTGCATTAATTGTAGCGGCCGTCAACACTTCTGCTGGTGTCAGCCCCATTTTCAAACAGCCAAGATTCATAATAAATGGCAGGGAAACTGTTGGAGACGAACCTGGGTTACAATCGGTTGACAATGCCACTGGCACCCCTAAATCCACCATTTTTCGGCCATTTGCCGACTCCGCCCTTAAAAAGTAGGCCGTTCCTGGCAGTAAAACACCGACTACACCTTTTTCGGCCATGGCCTGCATTCCTTTTTCCGACGCTTTTAGCAAATGGTCGGCCGAAATTGCACCGACTTCGGCAGCAAGCTCTGCACCCTCATACGGCTCAATCTCATCAGCATGGATTTTCGCTAGTAACCCATGCCTCTTCCCTGCTTCAAGTATTTTCCTTGCTTGGGCTGGTGTAAAAACTCCCACTTCACAAAACACATCATTAAACTCCGCAAGATCTAACTCAGCAACCTTTGGAATCATTTCGTCAATCAGAACTCTCACAAATTCATCCGGAGCATCCTTATATCGTTTCGGCACCGCATGTGCCCCCATAAAGGTAGACACAACATCGATGATATGATTTTCATTTAACTGCTTCGCTACTTCTAATTGTTTAAGCTCGGTTTCCCACTCCATTCCGTAGCCACTTTTTGCTTCTACTGTCGTAACACCATGCCTTAAAAATTGATTCAACCGATCATAGCTTTCCTGAAAAAGCTGTTCATGTGTGGCATCATGGGTCCGTCTCGTCGTGGCATGAATCCCACCGCCAGCATTCATGATTTCCATGTACGTTGCACCTTGGAGCCGCATGGTAAATTCATTCTCCCTGCTCCCTGCAAAAACAAGATGTGTATGCGGATCGACTAACCCCGGTGTAACCAGCTTTCCAGATGCATCCAACACCTCGGCCTCACCGAGACGCCCGGCATATTTTTCAATAAGCACTTTATCCGTTCCCACTGCTTGAATGACACCCTCTTCAATCCATACACTGCCGTTTTCGATTATGCCAAGCTCCGACATCGCTTCTTTGGCAAGGGGAGCATTGGAACTCCCCTGTAAAGTCACAAGATGGGCAGCATTTCGGATAAAAATGGCTGTATTCATCCGTTTTGAACCCCCTTTTTTAAAATTATTCCTTTGGCAGCATTGGCATGTTGATACCTTTTACTTTTGCCGTCTTAATTGCCAATTCATAGCCTGCATCAGCATGACGAACGACTCCCATGCCAGGGTCAGTGGTTAAAACACGTTCTAAGCGTACTTCCGCGTCCTTCGTGCCATCTGCCACAATGACCATACCTGCATGCTGTGAATAGCCCATCCCTACACCGCCGCCATGGTGAACAGATACCCAACTGGCACCGCCAACAGCATTGATTAAGGCATTTAAGATTGGCCAATCAGAAACAGCATCACTGCCATCCTTCATGCCCTCCGTTTCCCGGTTTGGGGAAGCAACAGAACCAGCATCTAAATGATCGCGGCCAATGACTATCGGTGCGGAAACTTCTCCGGAAGCGACCATATCATTGATAAGCTTGCCAAAGCGGGCACGATCACCGTATCCTAGCCAGCAAATACGGGAAGGAAGGCCTTGAAAACTAATTTTTTCCTGTGCCATCTTCACCCATTTACATAAGTGCACATCCTCCTTAAACTCTCGTAAGAGGACATCATCAATTTTTCGTATGTCGTCAGGATCTCCGGACAATGCTGCCCAGCGGAAAGGCCCTTTCCCTTCGCAGAAGAGGGGTCGGATATATGCTGGAACGAATCCAGGAAAATCAAAGGCATGTTCCACCCCTTCATCCTTTGCTACTTGACGGATGTTGTTCCCATAATCGAACGTAACAGCCCCTTTTTCCTTCATGGTCAACATCGCCTTCACATGTCTGGCCATGCACTGCTTAGAAAGTTCCACATACTTTACCGGATCGACTTTCCGTAATTGGGCTGCTTTTTCTACAGAAAAACCAGCTGGTACATAACCGTTTAAAGGATCATGTGCCGACGTTTGATCCGTTACTATATCAGGATTGAAGCCTTTATTAATCAGCAATGGTAAAATGTCTGCTGCGTTACCTATTAAGCCTATTGATAATGCCTTACCAGCCAGCTTTGCTTCCTGTGCCAGTTTCAATGCCACATCAGGATCACTGGTTTTTACATCCAGGTAGGCGGTTTCAATCCTGCGGTCGACCCTTGTCTCGTCGACATCTATCGCAATGCATACGCCTTCATTCATGGTGACTGCTAATGGCTGTGCGCCGCCCATACCCCCAAGACCTGCCGTTAAAGTAATCGTTTGTTTTAATGTTCCACCGAAAGACTGTCGTGCTAATTCAGCAAATGTTTCATAGGTTCCTTGCACTATTCCCTGGCTTCCAATATAAATCCAGCTCCCTGCTGTCATTTGGCCGTACATCATTAAGCCTTTTCGATCAAGCTCATTAAAATGCTCCCAATTTGCCCATGCAGGAACAAGGTTGGAGTTTGCTAGTAACACACGCGGGGCATCCTTATGTGATTTCCAAATGGCGACAGGTTTGCCTGACTGAATTAACAACGTTTCATCATTTTCTAATTCAAGTAAAGATTTCACAATGGCATCATAGGATTCCCAGTTCCTGGCGGCCCTACCAATGCCGCCATATACCACTAGATCCTCAGGCCGTTCGGCAACCGCTGGATCAAGATTATTCATCAACATCCTAAGAGCTGCCTCTTGGATCCAGCCCTTTGCATGCAATTCTGTCCCCTTATAATTTTTAATAACTCTTTTCGTTCTATTGGTTTCCACACTACTCACTCCCTATTTACATTCTACCTTTTATTATAAAGATGAAATTTTCTGAAAAATAGAACCGTATCATAAGAATTGAATGAAAAATAGTAGGATACTTTTGCACATATATTTTTGCAGGTTTCCCTGAATTTCAGATTCACCATTTCATTGGGGCTTAACAAGTCCAATCCCTTCCTATCAATAGCCTCGGTGCCTGACACCATTCGTGGACAGTGTCCTTCAGGAGTGGACAAACTTTCCTTCGAATGGATATCTGTGCCTTTCCTTCCTGCTCTTTTGTGTATTTTTTATCATCATCATGCAAACGATAATCATAATAATAAACGAGGAGTGGAAATATGCGAAAAGTATTTTTTTTATTCATAGTTCTAACTGCCTTTGCCATGAATCATCCACTATCAGCAAGCACACAGCAAGTTCATGAACCAGTCAGAGGTATTTATGTAACGGCCTCGAACACAAAGGGACCTCAGTTTAAAAAACTTTTGAACCTTGTCACACACACTGATTTGAATGCGATGGTGATCGATATCAAGGATGACAACGGCAATCTTACTTTCGCACCCAAGAAAAGTTCACCTTATTTTGCGGCAAGTCACCCCTATATATCGAATCCAAAAGGTCTGATTAAAACTCTAACCAAAGCATATGTATCTCCCATTGCGAGAATCGTTGTTTTTAAGGATACTGTTTTATCAAAGACCCAACCAAACTGGTCATTTCAAACAGCCCAAGGTGTTTGGCGGAATGAGCGAGGCGATTATTTCACAAATCCCTATCTCAAAGAAGTTTGGGATTATAATGTTGGCATGGCAATTGAAGCAGCCAAGGTTGGTTTCAAAGAGATTCAATTTGACTATGTGAGATTTCCTGAAAAATTCGAGACACTCGAAGGGCCTCTCACGTACACTGGTAAAAATGGTGGAATGACTCGAGTGGAAGCTGTCACTGGATTCGTCAAATATGCTAGAAAAAAATTGAACCCTTACGGTGTGAAAATATCTGTTGATACATTTGGAAATGCAACAGTGATTCCGGAGGCAGCTGGAATTGGACAAAATTTTTCAAAGATTGCTCAGCATGTCGATGTCATTTCAGCAATGATTTATCCTAGTCACTGGACAGGCAATTTCGGGATTACCAAACCTGATTTAGAACCATACCGTCTTGTCGAGGAATATGCAAAGGTTGAAAACGAACGCTTAAAGAAATTATCAACACCGCCTACATCCAGGCCATGGCTTCAGGATTTCACTGCCACATGGCTTGGAAAAGGGAACTATAAAGTGTATGGTAAACAGGAGATTGAAGATCAAATTCGCGCTTTACATAAGCAAGGAATCTATGAATTTTTACTATGGAATGCAGGAAACGTTTATACACCAAATGTGGACTATACACCATATTAAGAAAAAAAGGATAAATCTCCAAACAAATGGTGGATTTATCCTTTAATCTATATAGTACTTAAGCCTTCTGTTGTGGCTTTAAGAATAAAATTCCAATACCTAAACCGAATATCATGGCAAGCAGATGTGTGGTTCCTGTTGACATAGCAAGGAACTTTACCATCCTTCCATAGCCTTCATTCACTACACTTAAAACCAAGTGCTGAAAAATCGGTTTGTAAATAAGGAAATATGGGATCAACACCAGTGGAACCGCAAGCCAGTTTCGTCCGATTAAATATTTAGTTAAAAGAAAATAAATAATAGCTAATAAAATAGCAAATCCGTAAACAAACCAATTTATGTACTGCAGGACGCGCCCCGGCTGATCAAAAAAGGCCAATACGTTTAAGTAAATCACCCAAAATAGCGCCGCTAATATAGCATAAATCTGCGTCTTAATTAAAAACTTCATCTACAATCTCCCTCTATTTCCTAAAAATCATACAGTAACCATACCAACAAACCTCCTCTTATTCAACCGGGATTGCTAAAAGAAATGACACACAATGGAACGATTCTGGAAAGCCTCATGTACTTTGACAGGACTTTTCACTTAAATAATGTTGTAGAAATTACATTTCACTTTTTGACTTAATATTTATTTTTGGCCCGTCTTCCTTAGGAGTCTCTTGTCTTTTATTTTCCGCTTTTGCTTTTTCCCTTTTTTGGTCGGTTCCTCTTTCTACATCCGGCCGAAAAGAATCACTGCCATATGTTGCACCAATATTCAGCCTTCCCTTTAACTCTTTAATGCCAAGCTGACCAAAATTATTATTTAATTCAAACTTGTCGAATACAATTTTATCAACGTGCACCTTTTCGATAATGACTGGCGGCTGAATGCTTTCTTCCTTTTGCTGCTCCCATTTCTTCTCTAAAAGGTGAAGTTTCTGTATTTCTAATTCTAACAGCCGCAATTTTTGTTCTATCTTACTATATTTGTCATCTTTATCAGAGGAAAAGAATAGTTTTTTTAATAGCATTATCCGTCCCCGCTTTTGACGCCCCCCACTGAGGACAATCTTCTTTCTCTTAATATATGCTCGTCCTGGTGGAACATGTCCATGTTACTTTCTTTCGTACCCTTATAAAAAATTAGGAGGAATTATCTATGTTCTATTGTCCTTCAACAGTAAACTTACACTATATTAAAGTTAATTCAATTGGACATAATAGCAACTTATCGACGGGATCGAATGTAATTATCAACCGGAATGTAAGCAACCATAGAAACGAGGGGTTCGGCGAGGAAAATTCTGATGGCACAGAATACCATATTCCCATTTCCTATGTCGATGACAGCGATGTGCTGGATAGTGTGGCATTAAAACACACAAAGTAACCGTCCCTAGTCTATAGGAATAATCTCTCCTTCTTCCTCACGAAGTGGGTAACTAACTTGCAGGACACCATTTTGAAAATTTGCTGATATATTACCTCCTATCGGGCTCGGTAACAAAATATGACGTTCAAATGGTCCTTGCTTGCGTTCTGAAAAGAGTACTTCTCCTTCAATTTCATTTGTATTTGATTTAGAATTGCCTTTTACAATTAAATAATTTTGATTGGCCATTAGCTGAACTTCCTCTTTTTTTATCCCAGGAAGGTCTATCAAGATGATAATTTTTCCATTTTTTTTTATGATATCTACGAGTGGAAACCTAGGTTCACCGTTTGTATTGTTAGGCTGATTTGGGTTCGGAAAGGAATTCATATTTACACTGGATGTTCCTGCAGATGGTGTTTGCTGCCCGGACGTCCTCTCTGTTTGGACATTATTCTGCTGCTGCCCATTTGTCAGTAATGAACCCATCATATTTTGATCAAAAATATCTTTCCAAAAATCAGTACCGTACATGCTCGAAGCTAGTTCCATTAATCGCTTTATCTTTTCATCGTTCACTGATAACACCTCGTTTCCAACATATTCTAGTATTGATAGGCATATATTTAAGAACAAAACGAAGGGGGTCCATCATGTCCACACCAGTACCTTATGTTAATATTAATATTTTCTTGTTGAAGATAAATTCCTTTGAAAATGCTTCGGCGGTAAATATCGGTCAAAATTTGTTAGCAGACTGGCATAACTCGGATAAAAAAAATCAAGGGTACGGGCAAAACTTCGGTGACAACAGTGACTTTGTGGCAACACGAAGTGCTGTAGATGACAGGGATCTAATGGATTCCTTATCCTCGTTTGAATCCACTGTTCCCATATTAGAAAGGAAGTGAGCATTGTGAATTTTGCACCGATGGTTGTCAATTTTTTAGGAATTAAAGTAAACGTGCTCGAGCATGAATCCTCTTTTACAATCGGACCTTTTTTTCAACTGGACACATTTGTTTCTGAAAAGCGGAATTATGGTTTTGGTGAGGAAAATGGCGATTTAGTTTTAATTAATATCCCGATTTCGGGTATAACCGATACGGACTTAATTGACGCCGCTTCTGTTAAAAATAGTGTAGTATAAGAAACGAGACATTATCTTAAAAACAGTTAATACAAAAGGACAAGAGGGCTGCTAGCCTCTTGTCCTTTTTCTTTACATATTTATAGATCAACCTACGTTTAAACCGAAGTCTGTAGCAATGCGGGCGAGACCACCTTGGTAGCCTGAGCCGACTGCTGAGAATTTCCATTCACCGTTGTGGCGATATAGTTCGCCAACAATGATGGCTGTTTCAATGGAGAAATCCTCACCTAAATCATAACGAATGATTTCTTGGTTCGTTTCTTCATTTACAATGCGGCAGAAAGCATTTGAAACTTGTCCAAAATTTTGACCGCGTGCTTCTGCATCATGAATGGTAATAACAAACGAAATTCTTTCCACTTGAGCAGGAACCGCAGCTAAAGCTATTTTCACTTGCTCATCGTCGCCATCCCCTGCACCTGTTCGGTTATCACCTGTATGTACAACGGAACCGTTACCGCCTTCAAGCTGGTTATAGAACACAAAATCCTTCTCAGAACCGCATTTACCGTTGGCATTTAATAGAAAGATACTGCAATCTAAATCGAAATCGTTCCCGCCATCATAGCGATTGGTGTCCCAGCCAAGACCCACAACAACCTTGGATAGTCCAGGATTTGTTTTCGTTAAATCTACCTTTTGACCTTTAGATAGAGAAATTGCCATACTAACACCCTTTCAAATTGTTTTATGTCACTTTCTTATAAATCAAGAAAGCTAATAACATTTTAAACCTACATGGAAGATTATTCACTTAAGAAGCCTTTTTAAACCCTTAAAAAATTCCAATACCTTCCTTAAGTGTACAAAAATTATCCAGGTTTTTCTACCTTTATTTCCACAACCATCAGTAAATAAATTATTTAATCCCATATTAATTAGGTTTCGAATTGTGAAATATGGTTAAATTAAGAAAGTCGAACCTTAACTGGGAGGATATGCTATAATGAACTATTGGCTAACCGGGTTAGCCGTTTATTTTTAAGCAGGGAGCGAATTGTTTTATGATAAAAATTGAAATACCTAATCCAGATATCGTGATTACAAAAAGCAGGCAGGTTGGCGAAAAAGTAGAAGCACCACTAAGCAGTGAATACGGGTTTACTGATTACAACAGAATTCCACGGGATAAAGGCGGAATGATTTTATTTTTCGACGCCAATGACGAATTACTTTTTGTAGGTAAAGCTAGGAAGTTACGACCTCGAGTGAAGCGCCACTTTGAGGATACGGTTTCACCAATCAAAAACCATCGCGATGAGGTTTATAAAATTGCAGTACTAGTTGTCGAAGAAGCAATGGAAAGAGAAATCTATGAAACCTACATTATTAATACTCTTCATGCAAAATACAACATCGACAAAGTTTTCTTTAAATAATCTATCCTAATGAGTGAGCAGGTTATTGCTAAAACCTGCTCTTTTTTTTGCCTGTTGCCTAACTAATATCCCCATATTTTAGGATCATTTCTTTTTCAATATGACTGGCTCTAATTCCAAACCGCGGCTTCAGCCTATCTATTTTTTCACCTAATAAGATTTTAATCGCCAAATAGGGAAGGTTAATGCCGGACAGACAGCTGACATGCATTCCACCACTCATGCGCGGATTAATTTCGAGCAGTTTCGGAACACCTTTGCTATATTTCACCTGGATATTAAACACATACGGCAATTTATAGACCTGATGGAATCTGTGGGCAAGTTTGATTAGTTCGACACTTTCCACTAATTCTCTCACACGGCCGTCCCCTTTCATTCGAGGTATAGCAGCATATAATTTATCCTGTGAGCCAACACAGTCGATACTATATTCCCTGCCCTCTAAAAACTCCAGCACCATTAGGTCAGGAAATGTTTCCTGCTGACGTAAGATATCACAGGCATATTTATAAGGGATACGATAGCCAATTCCCTGATGGAATAGCTGATCAATTGACTCAATATTATCCTTAACCAAACGGAACCCATTTGCCCCTTCCCCAATGACGGGTTTAAAGCAAACCTCGTGACCTTTATCTTTCAGTTTTGTATATGCATTTTGAAATTCAGCAAGGGTATTTACAATGTAATAGTCAGGAATGGAAAAAATCGACACCCCATTCGATAAAGCTTGATAGGCTGCTGCTTTATTATCCATTGTCTCCATTAGACCCGCATCAGGGCATACCAGAACTTTTACATCTAATGCTTCAAATTCTGCGAGCCGCTGCGAGATTAGAACATTTTCTTTCCTAGGTATAAAAATATTAATTTTGTGCTTTTGGCAAAAATCAAGACAATACTCTATATAGGCATCCCCAGATATGTCTGGTTCAACGAAAGCATAATCACAGTTTTGTAAATATAGGGCATCTTTATTTGGATGTGTTCCATAAATAATAAATTTCCGATGGTCTTCGTTGTCCCGAATCATATCAATGTAATGCGAAACTGTTGTAAACCATCTATTAAACCAAATCTTCATTTGAATCCTCTTTCATGATGTAGTTAAGACCTTTTCCATTATGTACAAATTGCACAAAATTTATAATCAAAAACTGATAATGTCCTCTTTCGACACGAATTTCAAACTATTTTAAAATAAAAACGTCCCTGCTAAAGCAGGAACGGGTACATAGCATTGCCTGATAAACGGTGATGTCATCTCTGTAACCTTAGCGATGTTATATAAGCTAAAATTTTTAAATGATTAAATTTTAAATGTTCTCCTAACAAACTCTCCAATCTCTTTAATCGACCTTCTTGATTCAGGTAATAACTCCCCACTAATTTGCCAAACATGCCACATTCCATTCCAAACTTTTAGCGATACATCCACACCCGCATTCCTTGCCGCGGACGCAAGCATGACTGCATCACTTTGCAAGATTTCATGATTACCTGCTTGAATGAACATGGGCGGCAATCCTGTTAAATCAGCGAAAACAGGTGAAATGAGCGGGTGGTCGAGTGATTCAATACCTGCATAAAGTCGAGCGGCTTCGCTTACTGCCTTTGCACTTAAATATGGGTCTAACCCGCTATTTTTCCGATAACTCTCACCGCTGCTGGTTAAATCAACCCATGGGGAAAGACAAACAAGTGCGGCTGGAAGCGGCTCGTTTTGATCTCTTAACACCAGTGCAGTCGCGAGACATAACCCCCCACCAGCAGAATCGCCTGCGAGAATAATGTTTTGAGGAGTGTATCCTTGATTTAATAGCCAACGGTAAACGGTTACGGCATCTTCTATTGCTGCAGGAAAAGGATGTTCCGGTGCTAAGCGATACTCTGGAAAGAGCACCTTCACACCAGATGCTTTACCAATTCTAGCTGCCAACGGCCGATGCGTATTGGCAGAGCATAGTGCATACCCACCTCCATGTAAATAAAGAATCACCCTATCCTTTAAAGTGCTCCCTGAAGAGAGCCACTCTGCATATAATCCAGCAATCTCAAGCTTTTCAACCTCACAGTTAGTTGGGAGCTTAGCCAGTCTTCGGGCAGCCGCATCCAGCATTTGCCGCTTTTCATCTATTCCTTTCCTCTTCACACCTTTTCTCACAACTCGTTGGACCGATAATTTAATGGCTTTTTCAAAAAAATAACTTTGGAAACTTGGCATGTTTACCAACTCCTTTTTTGCACCATTTACGTTCAGTTATCTTAGACAAAGAAGTAGTATAAGTGAATCAATATCCCCAGCTGATTGGCAGGTAAAATTTATCCAATAATTACTAATTTTATTATACGAATAAATATTTTTATTAAAACAAGTACGACTAATAATTCGTCAAATTCAGTCAAATTTCTAATAATTTTGTAAATATTCTGTAACAATTCTTCCATTTCTTTCTTCCTATAGTACAATTAAAGTATCTGAACATCTTACCTGGAGGTTTTCATGAATCGTCTTACAGATCATTTAATTATTATTTCTTTCGATTGTCTTTCTGCATTAGACTACCCTATTCTAAAGGACCTACCCCACTTTCAAACTATATTAAAAAACGGTACCTATGTGGAAAATGTCGAAACGATTTACCCTTCGGTAACCTATCCATGTCATGCGACAATCGTGACTGGAAATTATCCGAACCGACATAGGGTGATTAATAATACCCTCCTGCAGCCTGGTAAGACTTCTCCAGATTGGAATTGGTATCGGGATTGTATACAGGGTACAACTTTGTATGATGAAGTAAAAAAAGCAAATATGACGACTGCTGCCCTGTTATGGCCGGTAACGGCAAAAGCAAAAATTGATTACAATATGCCAGAGATTTTTGCTAATCGGCCATGGCAAAATCAAATTCTGGTTTCGCTCTTGAATGGTACTCCTCACTTTCAGTGGGATCTCAATAAGCGCTATGGCCATATCCGCAAAGGACTAAGCCAGCCAGAATTGGATGATTTTGTATTAGAATCTACGGTCGAAACGATCAAAACCAAAAAACCTAATTTGTTGATGGTGCACTTTACCGATTTAGATACCCAGCGTCATGATCATGGTTTTTCTTCTCAGGAAGCTATGGGTGCGATCCAACGCCATAACCACAGACTTGGCAGAATTATAGAAGCTTTACAAGAAAGTGGCATCTATGAAAACTCTACCGTGGTGGCATTAGGTGATCATAGCGCACTAGATGAGCATAAAGCAGTTAACTTAAATGTTCTATTACATGAGCAGAACCTAATCACAACCAACGCCAACGGTATACTAATTAATTGGAAGGCCTATTGTAAAAGTTGTGATGGTTCAGCATATATATACATAAAAGATAAACACGATACTGCAACCTTTAATGAAGTAAAAACATTATTAGATTCCTTACTAGCTGATCCTGACTCTGGCATAGAAAAGGTCCTAACCGGTGAACAAGCTGCTGAAAAAGGAGCGGATGGCTCATGTGCCTTTATGATTGAAGCCAGCCTAGGATTTTATTTTTTAGAAGACGTGCATGGGGATTTTATTAAAACGATCACCAAAGAGTCGGCCGCGGAAGATAAAAAGTATACTTTAGCCTGTCATGGATATTCGCCGGAAAAAGAAAATTACGGAACGATTCTAATGGCATCTGGTAAAGGCATCCAGCACAAAACATTGCCTTCCATCCGTCTCATTGATGAAGGCCCAACTTTCGCAAGGCTTCTTGGTGTCAGCTTAGGAACTACTGATGGAAGAGTGATAGAAGAATTGTTGAATTTATAAAGCCTTAAGGGGGAACGTGAATGAGCCGGATGTCAAAGCAAGAGAAAAGCTGGGTATTCTATGATTGGGCAAATTCTGCCTATTCGATCCTGATTACCACTGCTGTATTTCCACTTTATTTTAAAGCGGCGGCAAAGGAAGCGGGACTTGCCGCTTCTACTTCGACAGCCTACTGGGGCTATGCCAACTCGTTTGCTACATTACTAATTTCGTTGTGTGCTCCAATTTTAGGAAGTATTGCCGATTTCAAAGGATTCAAAAAACGCTTTTTTACCTTTTTCTTTGCCCTCGGAATTATTTTCACCTTATTACTCGCAGTAGTTCCAAGTAATCATTGGCTCATCCTCTTAATCTGTTATATGGTGACTGTCATCGGTTTTGGCGGAACAAACATTTTCTATGATGCCTTCTTAGTCGATGTGACGACGGAAGACCGTATGAATCAGATTTCTTCCAAAGGGTATGCGATGGGCTATATTGGCAGTACCATCCCGTTTATTCTTGGGATTGCCCTAATTATTTTATCGCAGCAAAGCATTCTTCCCCTTTCTGTTTCCGTCGCAAGCCAAGCCGCGTTTGCGATTACAGCCTTATGGTGGGGCCTGTTCACGATTCCAATGCTAAAAAATGTCAAGCAGGTGTACTATAAGGAGAGTGTGCCAAACCCAGTGGTTAATGGCTTTAAACAGCTCTTTGAAACGTTTAAAAAAATAAGGTTGTACCGTCCTTTATTTCTATTTTTAATAGCTTACTTCTTTTATATTGATGGGGTTAATACCATCATTACGATGTCAACGGCCTATGGGTCGGATTTAGGGATTACGTCTACTAACCTATTAATTATCTTGTTTGCTACACAAGTGGTGGCTGCCCCGTTTGCAGTTTTATACGGCAAACTTGCTGATAAATATAGGGCCAAAACAATGCTATTGGTTGGCATTTTAGTTTATATCGTGATTTGTATATATGCTTATTTTTTAAAAACTACATTAGATTTTTGGATTCTCGCTATGCTTGTCGGATCCTCGCAAGGAGGTATCCAGGCATTAAGCCGTTCCTACTTTGCCAAACTTGTCCCAAAAGATAGTGCGAATGAGTTTTTTGGTTTTTATAGTATCTTTTATAAATTTGCAGCAATCTTAGGACCATTCCTGGTCGGATTCACTGCTCAATTGACCGGAAATACCAATAGCGGCGTATTTAGTTTAATTGTTTTATTCATCATTGGTGGGGTGATTCTCCTTCGAGTCCCTGAAGCAAAAACAAAATCTAATTAACCCTCAAAAATTAGAGAGGCCCCACCAGGTGGTGCAGCCTCTCTAATTTATTTTTTCATTAATTTTTGGATGGTGACCAGAACCTCATCCAAGACTTCATAATCGCCTTCTTGGATTCGCTCGATAACACAGCTTTTCATATGGCCTTCGAGTAAGATTTTGGCTACGCTATTTAAAGCAGATTGAGTTGCAGATATTTGATTGATGACATCATCGCAATACGTATCCTTTTCGATTAAACCTTTAATACCCCGAATCTGACCCTCAATACGGTTTAACCTAGTGACTAAATTATTTTTTACTTTATCTGAATGGTGACTCTTTCGATGGCTGCCCTCATGGTCACAGCATGAATCATCATTTACCTCTTCAATCTCACGGTCATTAGACATTGAAAATGCCTCCCTTTTTTGATTCATTATATCATACCCCCGTATAGTAAAGCGAAGGGTATAATTTTTGAAAAATATGAACTCCAATTATGAGGTTTTTGTATACATTTACTTAATCCATGATGTTTAATTGACAGGACTTTCTTATCATGTGATACTTGAACTATTATTCATATTTTTGAGAAAACTTTCCCTAATGTACCATTCTTTTCACATACTTGGACAATATCACGATTAAAGGAGTTTTTATGAAACCACGCTTTATATTCAATTTCCTACTCGTAATGATTGGTTATTCTGCCTTAACTTTTTATATTGGCTGGAATGGCTGGATGTGGCTCCATTCAGCATTTGGTGTTGAAACTTTTTGGACATATGGAATTCTCGTTGGACTCCTTTCATTCTCGTATATCATTGGCCATTTTTTAAAAAAATTGCCCTTGTTTAAATTGATTGGTTCGTATTGGTTTGGAATCCTTCAATATGCTATTCTTTTCCTGCCAATTGCCAATCTCACTGCATTGGTTTTGGTATTTGCAGGACTTCCGTCAACCACGGTTGTCAATTGGACAGGCGGAATCGTTCTTGTTGCTTTTGTTGTCCTCTTTATAGTGGGAACATTTAATGCCTATAGTCCTGTTGTACGAACTTTTTCCATTACTATTCCAAAAGTTGCAAAAAATCGTTCAAAACTCAGAATTGCGATGGCCTCGGATATGCACTTTGGCAGGCTCTCCGGTCGATCACACGCACAGAGGCTTGTCAGAGAAATAAATAATCTTCAACCAGATATTATTTTATTACCTGGAGATATCATTGACGATGACCCAGAGCCATTCATCAAAAAGGACATGGGAGCCATAATGAAGGAATTATCAGCACCACTCGGCATATATGGTGTTCTTGGAAATCATGAGTATTATGGAGGCGGGATTCCAAAATTCTTGAAGGAAATGGAACGAAACAGTATTACCATATTACTGGATAAAGTTATAACAATTGATAATAGTTTCTATTTAGCAGGACGTTTAGACAAAACGGATAGTAATCGGCTGACAATCGAAAATTTACTTTCCACCCTTGACCCATCAGTTCCAATCATCATGATGGATCATCAACCCGCAGAAATAAGCAAAGCGGCCAAAAATAATGTGGATTTGCTTTTATCAGGACATACTCACCGAGGTCAGATGGCTCCGAACCATCTAATTACTAGAAAAATGTTTGAATTGGATTGGGGCTATTTGCAAAAAAATCAACTTCATACGATTGTTTCATCTGGTTTCGGTTTCTGGGGACCACCGCTCCGAATCGGCAGCCGCTCAGAAATTATCCAAATTGATATCACATTTTTAGATTCTGAAGGCTATTAGAAAAACATGATAAATAAAGCCCATCACACTATTCAAAATGTGATGGGCCCTTTTTTGACTTAATTATTTTACACTTTTAACTATATATTGTTGAATATTACGAATGACATCGCCACGACTAATCACACCAACCACATGATTGGTTTCATCTATAACAGGAAGTTTCTTAAAGTGGTGTTTGGATAATAGTTCGACTACTTTTTCCATTTCATCATCAGGATTTACTGTTACGATTCCATGCGTTTTTGCAATATGAATGATTTCTCTCTCAATAATTTCACTTAGGTGGAGCTCGACATTCTCTACTGCGATATATGTAATAAAACTAAAGTAATCGTGAATTCGGCGATCGATTGGCTTGATTGCACGTAAAATATCACCATCTGTTACGATTCCACATAACGTCCCATCTCTTTGAACAATCGGCACCCCGCCAATTTTCTTCTCCACAAACGTTGTCATAACATCTTTAACAGAGCTGTCTGGGCTGACCGAAATGACATCCTTTACCATAAACTCTTTTACCTTCATGATATTCACCACTTTCGTTAGGTTAAATAACAATTGCTTTTCATGATTTTACATGTTCTATTGGTTTGTAATCCTGAATATAATTAAACTCATCTTTTTATTCTGTTTTATCTATTTCATGACTTCGTAAATATTCTAGAGTTGATGGCGGAAAAACCATCCGACAAATCAACTTAGCCATTTCCTGATAATCTGCTTTTTTCTGGCGTTGGCTCTCTAAATCATGTCCATTCTCCAATAAAACCATGACTGCCCAAGATACTATATTTAAATCTAAATCTGTCCATGTTAAGCCCATTTCACTCGCTTGTTTTAACCCCTGTAGAATTCTCGCATGAATTTTCCTTCTGGCTGTACTCAATAACTCTGCAATTTCTGGATCTTTCGCCAACAATTCAGGAAGTACACGCTGAAGTCCTAACTCTTTAAGCTTCCTATAATGAGCTTCTAGAAGCGACGCCAACAATGATTCAGGGTCATTGGAAAGCCAGCTTGGTTCGGGTGCGAGAAAGGAATCTAATTTATTCTCTAATAATGACAATAACAGCTGCCGTTTATCTGAAAAATACCGATAAAAAGTTCCGGTCGCTACACCTGCATGGGCTGCAATTTCCTTAGCGGTTGTATGTTCGTACCCCTTTTCATGAAACAAGGCTTGTCCGCTTTGAATCAGTGCATTTCTTTTTTGCTGGGCACGTTCCTGTTTAGGGACAAATGGAAATTCACCAACGAATTTATCTTCATGATCTGGCATTTTATCACCTCAAACCTATCATACCACGAATTAATAATTTGAACCATAGTTCATGTTTTTATTGACAAACAGATACAATCATGCAATACTTGAACCAAGGTTCATGTTACATCCTTTATTGTTTAACACCCCTTGCACATCAAATGATTGTAACATGAACAATATTTTTTATTTTTCCAGAAAGTACAATCTATTAAGCAGGAATTTAAATCTTTTATGCGAATACTTTATAGTATCTTTATCACAAGAAATTTTCTATTTCATAAAATATAAACAATTATTGGAAGGTGTTGAAATAATTTGGCCAATCAAAATGAATCAAAAAAAATTGCTGTTAATTCAACTATTTCGTTAAAGGGAATTGTAAAAGCGATTTTCAATGATACCGTTCATGTTCAAATAGGTGGAAAAATTATTCCGATCCCTGCTTCAGATTTCATTGTTGAAAAGCCATCTTCATAAATGTACGAAAGAGCTTCTCACACTAATGAGGAGCTTTTTTTTTAATGGTTAACAGCCTAGTGCCTTAACGAATAGTATAGCTGTAAGGTTAAGGTCATCTCCTTTTAAAACGGCCAATTGACATACTCGAATGTATAATGAAAAGTAAGAGAATGGTTTTTATGGGACGTGAAGAAATTGAAAGATATTTGTGAATTAGAACAAGCCATTCGATCTGTTCAATCCATTCAAAGGAATATTGACCTGATTACCGCTGGATTACTGTTAACAGGCCAATTGACCATCGAACGTTTTATCGTTGAACCTGGTGGAATAGCCTTTTCTGTTGGTGGACCACTAACTGGCATTGCCCGATTGGAAGGAAAGTTTGGGAGTAAAACACTTAGTTTATTCCTGGATATCGGGGATATTCTTTTAGGGATTTTGCTAATTACAGATCAAATTAATGTAGTAGGTGTCTTTACAGGTCCTGGTCGATTTAGCCTCAATATAACTGGCCCTATTTTTGGCATTCCAAAACACGAGCCCACTTTACCAGAAATCGAAAGGGTTTATACACAATTCCGCTGGATTATAACAGATTATGTTCATGTCGATTCCAGATGGTTACTTAAATAAATAATATAAAGGATGTGGATTATATGGCATTAACAGATTTACCAACCATCCAACTATCAAAAGGTGAAATCTTTTTATTGTTAATATCAATTGCCATCTTTATCTTTTTCTTTACTCAGCCTAAAGAAAGCGATGTCTCACAGATGAGATAATCGCTTTTTTCTTTCATTTATTCCTACTTGGACTTTTGATAACAATCACAAGTGATAATATGGTCATTTACCATTCCTGTTGCCTGCATAAACGCATAACAAATCGTCGAACCAATAAATTTAAAGCCTCGTTTCTTTAAATCCTTACTTAATTGATCACTTATTTCGGTTGTCCCGGGGACATCTTTCATTTCTTTAAAATGATTTTGAATCGGCTGTCCCCCAACAAATGACCATATGTACGTTCGAAACGAACCAAATTCCTCTACCACCTTCAAAAATGCTTTTGCGTTCGTAATGACAGCATTAATTTTCAGCTTGTTTCTAACAATTCCTTCATTATGTATAAGTTCTTCGATTTTTTTAACATCATAGTGAACAATTTTTTCTGCCTCGAAATTGTCAAATGCCTTTCGGTAATTTTCACGCTTTTTTAATATCGTATACCAGCTTAGACCGGCCTGAGCTCCCTCGAGATTTAGATACTCAAATAGCAAACGATCATCATAAACAGGTACCCCCCATTCATGGTCATGGTAATCAATATATAATGGGTCCTGATTGACCCAGCCACATCTATTCATTTTTTAATACCTCCAATGCTAATTCGATTTATCATTGCTACTAGTATTACACATTTCATTTATAAAAGGTATCCGTTCATACAAAAAGCCAGGCACTTTTTATGATGTGCCCAGCTAGCTTTATAAGAAAATTAGTTAATCTTTCGATATGCCCTCCTCTCTGCATATTCTGAGCAAGGTATGCACACCTTCACCGTTTCACTGGTATCGTTGATATATTTTCGTAATGGTTTTACTTTTCGCTTACAAATTGCACATTTACGATTAAAAACACTTAAAATCGACACCCCTAGTCACCTACAGTTTTATGGATTATTACTAGTTTATTCATTCAATTAATCATTTGATTCAACATCTGTTATCCAATTGTCTACAGCCCATAATTGTCCCGTCTTCTGTTTTCCAGGCATAAACTATCACAATCAAACACAATTAAAGGCGGAGAGAGGTATGGGATTATTCATCAATAATCATGATCATCCTGAAGTATTTAAAAATAGGGGAAAAATCATTGTTCATAATCAAGTCATTTCGCGACGGGATGATCTCAGTGAGTTTATTAACGAGCAGCAAAAAGCCAATAAAATTCTCAATCAAGCATTTGCTGAACTAAGAATCCAATCACTTAAGCAAGAGGAAGTCCAAACCAGCCAAAGGAACCACTTTGATCATCAACTAAGTGACTTGAGAAGTCGGAACTTAGAGCATCAAGAATTTGAAAAGCAAATCCTTGAGTTCTTTCAAAAGCTTAATGAAAAAAATATAAATTTGGAAGCCATTCTTGAAAAGGAAGTCCTGGTGAAACATGAGATTATTGATAAAGTTAGTCAGCTAAGTAATCACTATCTGGAAATAGCAGATAAATTGAAGAAAAACGAAAAAACAAATCAGCAACTCTCAATAAAAATTAACGAACAGCTGGATTTGCAAAAAGAAGTAGCGGAGAAAATGGCCAAACAAGAGGATTTTCAAGGTGGTATGTTAAATCGATTGGATAAACAGGAAGCGTTATTAGATAAATTATCGCATCAACTGAATCATATCCGTTCGATTATTTTTGAACGGACAAATTATTTAGCCGCGAAAATAGACGACGGCTACAAAATAACCTCTTCCTATGTCTATAAATTGATGACAGGCTCGGAAGAACCGTTAAACTTTTTCCTGATGAATTATAAAAAAGAAGAACATCAAACGAAGCCCGACTAACACACAACAAAAAGCCGTTCATGCAAATTGCATGAACAGCTTTTTTACTTCTTTATTTTAAAACATTCGTTAATACAGGAACAATTTGTTTTTTGCGAGAAACAACACCTTTTAGTGTTGCGGTGTTATTTGTAAGGGTTACATTATATGCCTTTTCAACTGCATCAGTTTTAGCTCCTAAAGCCAACCCAACTGAATCATTTGTTAAGATATCTGTTACCACAAATAAGAATAAATCTAAGTTCTTTTCATCGATGATTTTTGAAATAGCCGCTTCCAATTCCGCTTGTCGTTCAAGAACATCAGCAGTGTCGACTACGTTTACTTGAGCAATTTCTACTTTGCTTGAACCCATTTCAAAACCCTTTGCATCAAGGCTTAGCAAGTCTGAAACAGATTTATCACGAACGTCTGCACCAGCTTTAAGCATGTCCAAGCCATAGCTTTCTGCATCCACACCGGCTATTTCAGCTAATTCGCGAGCTGCGGCTACGTCTTCTGGTGTACATGTTGGAGACTTAAATAAAAGTGAGTCAGAAATAATCGCAGATAGCATTAAACCAGCGATTTCTTTTTTAATTTCCTTGCCATTTTCTTTGTACATTTTATTAAGGATTGTGGCTGTACAACCTACTGGTTCACAACGGTAATATAAGGGATCACTTGTTTCAAAATTAGCGATACGGTGATGGTCAATTACCTCGAGCACACGAACATCTGTGATATCATTAGCACTTTGTTGGCGCTCGTTATGGTCCACTAGGATGACAGAGTTAACTTCAGAAGCTACGGCTTCAACTAAGCGAGGAACGTCCGCATGAAACTGTTCCAAGGCAAATTGAGTTTCCCCATTAATTTGTCCAAGACGAACTGGCTCAACGTACATTCCTAATTGTTGTTTCAAATCTGCATACGCAATTGCAGAACAAATCGTATCTGTGTCGGGATTTTTGTGACCAAAAATAAGTACTTTTTCCATTTTACTACCCCTACTCATATGAATTATGTAGATCAAGTCCGTAAACGAGAATGACCCTAATGCAAATTATATATCAAGACGAATTAGGTTTCAAAAAAAATATCTAATGTACATCATTAAAAGAGAAACAAAGGGAACTTCGAATAGTCACTTTATTTCTCTTTATACCGACCACTTTTTTCAATTTCACGGGCACAATTATCTTTTTTTGTGACTGCTCGGCCTCTTTTTTCAGCTTCACGGGCACAATTATCTTTTTTCGTGACCGTTCCCCATTGTCCACATCCTATGGGCAATAATTAAAAAAATTCTCTGCTAAAAATAACAAAGAATTTTTTTAATTATGACGGAAGGCCTTTGTGTAAACTCACGAAGTTATTTTAGTCACGTGAATTATCTCACAAACTATTTTATGAACTCATTTTACCTCAATTCATTTACTAATTATGTGAACGTTTTATTACTGTTTTTGAAGCGGTTTCATCCCCAGTTTATTGCTTAATTAGGATAAACGATTGATACGATTTTCATTCATATTAGGTTTGTTGACTATTTTCCTGTCCTTTTACAAATGATAAGAGTGATATTCAATCTGAATATCATCGTTTCAAATCCGATGATGAGGTGATTGTTGATGAGCTACCGAGAGCAATTAGATCCACAATCAGAGCTTTTTCACTCCACATTTACCCGGCCTAAGCACACGAAGGCAATGATAAACGGGCAAACACGAGTGTCACAAAACCAGATCATCTTAAGGAGCAATGCCAAGGCTCATCGCTGGTAGGAGTTTTGGCTAGAAACGAAAAATGGCTGCTTAGAAAGGCAGCGACCATTTGAAGAAAGGCCCTTTTCTCGATTAGCTTTACGGGAAAGGGTCTTTCTTATTCCAGAAAATTTTATTATTATGAACTAACTTTATATTGAAAATAAAGGATTGGAACGATATCATAAAATTTAGCATGTTTAAATATACTGGAGTGGTTTGTGATTATGTTTGAAGAGTACACAATTAGGGACGCAGAAATAAAAGATATGCCAATAATAATTGACATATACAATTCAACTATTCCAAGCAGAATGGTGACAGCCGATTTAGAACCAGTATCTGTTGAAAGCAGGATGCCCTGGTTCAACGATCATTCCCCCTCCTTTCGTCCACTATGGGTTGTGGAGATTAACGGCACGATTTGCGGATGGGTCAGCTTTCAATCGTTTTATGGCAGGCCTGCATATAATGCCACTTCCGAAATCAGTATTTATATTCATGAGCAATTTCGCGGAAAGAAATTAGGTAAGTATCTTATTCAAAAGTGCATCGATGCTAGCCCAAAACTTGGAATCAAAACGTTACTCGGTTTTATTTTTGGTCATAATGTACCAAGTATGAACCTGTTTACTAGCTTTGGATTTGAAAAGTGGGCCCATCTTCCAAATGTGGCAGAATTAGATAGTGTAGAAAGAGATTTACTGATCCTTGGAAAAAGGATTTGTTAATCGCTTAATATTTATAAATAACTATAACAGACGTTATGACAGGAGTTAAGACATATGAGTGTACATAAAGCTATAACAGAACATGTAAACAAACAGAACAAAAAAATAAATAACTTCCTTCACCTCGACCATCAAAGAGAATTTTATATTGATGAAGCTGTAAGGTTATGCCAAGAGGGAAAACCATTTGCCACAGATAAAATTAACGATATGACAAATCAAATTAATGAACTGGCCAAACAAGGGATCATTCCTACCCGTAAACTGGTAACCATTGAAATGGTTAGAGAATATGCAGAGAAATCTAAATAATCATTATTATTTCTAATTAAATGATTTTTAGGACAATATACACTAGGAGAAAGATTTTTTATCAGTCCAAAACAACTTGTTTCCATAATAGAACTGGAGATTTTCATGGAGAAAAAAAAACTTGTTATTATTTATTTCATTAGTAGTTTTATTTGGATTTATGGAACGAATTATCTCATTCAACAACTTGTTCCAACTCCCTTTATTGGAATTATAGAAAGAATTAAAGAATTATTATATGTTATCGTGACGGGCGGATTCATTTATTTTTTTATCAATAAGCATAAAGAGCTAACTACTACAAGGGAAGATCAAAAACGCCTTTCCACTTTAATCAATTCGATGGTTGACTTCGTTAACTTTAAAGATGGTGAAGGCAGGTGGATTGAAGCCAATAATTTTGGCTTACAGTTGTTTCAGCTAGAGAATGTTGATTATCGTGGTAAAAAGGATTCCGAACTAGCCAATTACTCAGATTTTTACGCAGATGCCCTTAGGTATTGCGAGAAATCTGATGAAGAAGCATGGAAAAATGGAGATATTACTCGGATTGAAGAAGTTCTACCTTTTCCTAACGGTCCATCGAGAATTTTTGATACGATAAAAGTCCCACTTTTTTATCCTGACGGTTCAAGACAAGGTTTAGTTATAATTGGACGAGATATAACCGAAAAAAAGGAAATGGCAAAACAATTAGCGGAGAGTCAACAACAATATAAATCATTATTTGATTACAGTCCAGATATCGTTTATATGTTGGATTTGAAAGGTATAATAACCAATTTAAATCCCTACTTTAATGTTATTACTGGCTTTAATCGAAACGAAATGATTGGGAAAAATATTAAAACATTATTACCGAAAAAGTATAAAAAATTTCTTCCAAAATTTATCTCCTCTGTTACGGAAGAAGGAAAACCAGTTATATACGAAATTAATATAACAAATGTAAAAGGAAATTATATTACATTACAATGTACATCTCTTCCGATCATTATCAATGGAAAAATTGTTGGAATCATTGGCTATGGAAAAGATGTGACCACTTTAAGAAAAACAGAAGAGCGTTTAAGAAGAACGGAAAAACTCTCTGTTGTAGGGGAATTATCCGCAAGTATTGCCCATGAAATTCGGAACCCACTCACTTCATTAAAGGGATTTGTACAACTTTTACAAACGGAAGATCAAAAACATAAATTATATTATCGAATCATGCTGGATGAATTAGATCGGATCAATCACATTGTTGGGGAATTATTGCTTTTAGCCAAACCCCAGCATCTTAAATTTTCAAAAGCCTCTATTCAAAAACTATTAAATGACGTCATCTCATTATTAAGTACAGAAGCCATTTACTATAATGTTCAGATTGTTTCTTTTTTTCCTGAAGAAGACATCACCATTGAATGCGAACCAAATCAGTTGAAGCAAGTACTTATAAATATTATAAAAAATGCGATCGAAGCGACTGAAAAAGGTGGAACCGTATCCATCTTTTTAGAAGCAGAAGAGGATGAGGTATTAATCACAGTTAAAGACAATGGCTGTGGGATATCTAAAGAACGATTAGAAAAGATCGGAGAACCCTTCTACTCTTCTAAGGAAAAAGGGACAGGCTTAGGATTAACGGTCAGCTTTAACATTATTCAAACTCATAAGGGGACTATTCGCTTTGACAGTCAAAAAAACCAAGGTACCTCAGTTCATATTTCGCTGCCATTTAAGCAAGTCCACTCGAAAACAACGATCATAAAGAATCAAAAATAAAAACTGCCATGTGGCTTTCCCTTTGGCAGTTTTTTGCTGAATAAACTAAAGTATGATGGATTTAAGACGAATTTGTCTTTTTTTTTCGATTCCGAAAAAAGGCGATCATTAGTAATAGAGTGGGAATGATAATTTGAAAAGGCCAATGTAAATAAATTGGCACAATTTCTAGTCCTTCTTTTAAGTGTTCAGCATAATTAGATGAAATTGTAATTGAGGCAAATAAGATAAGCGCCCCCAATGGAAAACTCAGTTTCTTAGGATGTGAAAATTTAAAAATATCTGCAGCCCCGACTACTGCTGCATAAAAAAATAACGTTATTTTAAAAAAACCACCGATCACTAAATAGAGCATAAATAACACGTCTAGCCGCTCAATAAAATTGGCCAATTTTATTTTGCCTACTGTAGCTAGTAATGGGAAATTAGCTCGAACAAATAAATCTGGCCCTAAGGCCGCAACATTAATTGCTGCTACGATGGAAATATTAATCCCAGCTAGAATCATTCCACCTAAACCAATCATTTTCACCTTTTTGGGATCATTTACGTATGGGAACAACATCGTAAAAACCACCATTTCTCCAAATGGGAAAGTAATGGTTTCGACAAGGGATGCTTTCAATACTGGCATCCAGCCGTTTTCCAGGACAGGACGGATGTTTTCTATTTGGATTATTCCCGAAAAGACAACTAATCCAAAGCCGATAACTGCTGTTATATAAATAATGATAAAAAAAAGTTCACCCACCCTTGCAATCACTTCAAAACCCTTGTGAATTGCATAGATAATCGTAAAAATCATTAAGCAGTTAATGACAATTAAAGGGGTAACAGTGTAAATGGTGGATACTAATAATTCTCCAAAGTCACGTAATACCCTAGCGGCACAATATAGGAAATAGATAACATAGAAGAATCCAATAGCAAGTCCAATCCATTTTCCTGTAATCTTTTGAACATAGCTCGTCATGGGGAGATCTGGATAGAACATATTTAATCGATAATAAACAAGAAAGAGTACTAATCCCCCTGCTAACCCCAGCAGTATGGCAATCCATGCATCCTGTTTTGCCTGTGCCCCAAGGCCTACAAGAATAGCACTTCCCATTTCAAACAGGACTACCAGAACAAATAGTTGAGAAGCCTTGATTTTTTCCTTTACCATACAGTTCCCCCCTTACCTTATTTCTCAAAGCTTGACCAAAACGGTTTTGTCCGAATCCCTTCTCGACGAACATAGAAGTCTACCGCAACATTCACCTTTAAGGTGGGAAATTCATTATCCCAATTCTCTTCTATCTGCTTCCATAGTCTCGGGTTAGCCAAATGGACTTTTTGACCAAACCCAAAGATATCACTTTTTTGTTTTTGTGCTGCTTTGACTGATGCCAACACTTGCCTCTTTGATTCTTTTTCCACTAGTTTTTCGATTTCCGTCATCACGGCTGGACTGGTTAAATCTATGGCTGTATTCGCTTCGGAAATCCACCCTTCACTTTCAATTGCTATATTAATGATTGGTTTATTATTGATAATGCGGGCTGAGACCTTGGATTTTGATCGGATTGGTGCAACAGTCAGAGCTTTTTTTTTCCCATTCCAGTTAACTATTATATCCGTGCTTTTTAGCTTATTTAAAATCCAGATGACACCCCTGGCTCGGTCATTTCCAATCCAACCGTGCAATTTCCCATCTTTAAAGACTGCTAAACCATCAGAAGAAAGATAAGCATCCGTGGTTGTTTTTTGCAAATTTTCCGCTTTACGAGCTTTCGGTTTATTTCCAATTAGTCTGTATCCATTTAAAATGGGCTGTTTTCCCTTGCTAAGTAACCCTGTAAGAAAATCATCGATAGTGATCCTCATATTTTCACCAAGCATGCTTTCAGATGCCTTGAGTTGTTTCGTAATTTTATTTACTGGGAGTTTATCAAGGATGGTTATTGTCGTGACTATTTCTTCAGCAGTGCTGCCCCTGCTTACAATCAATTCTGTTGTCGTTCGAAATTCAGGGTCCCGATCTAATGCATCAAGCACATAAAGCATACTTTCTTTTGCCACTTCTTCACTAATGACAACCACATTGGTATGGGCATAATAAAGACGACGTGAAACCTTTTTAGTCGCGTTTCTAGCCGCCTCTGTTAAGGTGTCCCCTTCACTTTTATAAACAGCGATTGGAAGTCCTCCTCCTCCGCCTACTCCTCCGGATTGTCCTTGCACTACATTTCCCGGATTTACAAGTTGAAAAGAAAGCTCAAACTTTTTATTCTTTCCTTTATCAATCCCCAGGGCCATCACAAAGGCCAAATCCGTTAATTCCTTTTGGTTCCAGCATGCACTTAGAATAGGTAAAAGCAGAAGCATAATGGATAGAGTTAGTACACTTTTTTTCATGATTTCTCACCTTGATTCGTTTGACCCTTATCTGGATTTGGAGGTCCTGGTTTTTGGCTATCTCCTGTTCTGTTCATATTACCTTTACTAATAAAAGGAGGTCTTTTCTTAAGCGCCCAAAGTGGAAAACGAACAAATGCGTCTTGTTGGTTTGCAATATTAAATGGTGCTAATGGCATCATGTATGGTATACCGAATGAGCGAAGTGAGCATAAGTGAATCACCATAAACATAACTCCAAGCATCATTCCATAAAACCCCAAAATAGTTGCAAGTCCCATTAGGACAAAACGGATTAGTCTTGCGGCTATCGCCATGGCAAAAATAGGTGTTGCAAAATTGGCAATCGCTGTAATTGAAACAACAATGACCATAACTGGGGAAACGAAACCAGCTTGAACAGCAGCCTGACCAATTACAAGTGCTCCAACAATTGAAACAGCCTGACCGACTGCACGTGGTAATCGCAAACCAGCCTCCCGCAGAATTTCAAAGGTTACTTCCATGATTAACGCCTCCACGAATGCTGGAAACGGAACATTTTCCCTTTGAGCTGCAATTGCAATCGCCATTGTGGTGGGGATCATTTCTTGATGAAAGGTTGTAGCTGCAATATAGACAGCTGGTCCCATAAGGGCAATTATAAAAGCCAGAATCCTTAACAGTCTAATGCCCGTTGAGATATCAAAACGTGAATAATAATCATCAGGTGCCTGAAAAAACTGAATAAATATTGCCGGTGCCGTAAGTACAAAGGGTGTGCCATCAACAATAATGGCGATTCTCCCTTCAAGAAGCTGGGATGATACAACATCAGGTCTTTCCGTATGAAAGGTGGTTGGAAAGGTGGTCCATGTTTGGTCTTCGATTAATTGTTCAATATATCCTGAGGCGATAATCCCATCCATATCAATCCGCTTTAATCTCTCTTTAATCTCAGTAACAATTTTTTCATTGGCAATGCCCTTCATATACATAATCGCGATATCAGTTTGTGAGACTGTGCCAATTTTCATTGACTCCATCCATAAATTAGGACTTTTTAATCGTCTTCTAAGTAATGCCGTATTTGTCCTAAGTGTTTCCGTAAAGGAATCCTTTGGTCCTCGTATCGATAGTTGTGTTGAAGGTTCGGTAATGGCACGCTTTTCCCATCCCTTCGTCTCACCACTGATTGCCTTCGTACATCCATCTAAAAAAATGACTGTATCACCGGAGAGCAATGAATCATAAACCTGATTCCAATTATCTATAGTAGAGACACTGCCTAAGGCAACAGCTTTATCCATTACGAATTGAAAAATATCCAATCGTTCTTGAATGATTTCTTTCTCCATGAGTGGTTCTAAAAGAAAATCACTAACCACTTTGTAATCTGCTAATCCATCTATAAATACCAAGGCACCCTTATGCATACTAACCTTGAATTCCCGAATACTAATATCTGAACTTTTACCAAACTCTTCATTTATGCGCATGATATTTTCTTTATAATCTCTAAGGATTGGTAATTCCTCTGGCTTCAGTGGATCTTGTTTTTGCCGATAATTATCGTTTTGTCGCTGTTTTTTCTTTTTCTTCAACATACTTGACAAAATTGACATACGTGGCCACCCCACATCCTAGAGATTTATATTGGGTATTTTACCCAAAAAATACTCAAATATCCATTTGTGCAAAAAACTCATGGACAAAGTGTATAGGGATTCCTAAGTCTCTGAATACTAACAGTAATGTGAATTGAAGGTGAATCGAATGAAAGAATTCTTAGTTGTCCTCTTACTTGCTGGAGGATTGTTATCCCTGATTATTTGTTTAGATTATATTATGGGAACAAGCCCCCAAGGACTTGTGTGGAAGGCTTTAAACCCGTTTCGAGTAATGGACGCAGCTGAATATTTGATTGTTTTGTTATTTGTCCTCATTTTTGTTATTAAAATTTTTGGATCCTACATTAAAAAGAAACGACAAGGCCAATCCAATTAATCCTTTCATGGAAATATAAAAAAAATAAAAGAGCTCAACTTTTAGTTTGAGCTCTTTTGCTGATCAACCTCTTGAAATTCGATTGGCTGTTTCTTCTTAAAGAAAGTTAAAATTGCTATCATACGATTCTTCCGTTTTTCACATCTTTCATTTTTTGCCTCATATATATATCGATTCCAAAGATAATAGATCAATTCCTCCACAATAACTAACAGGAAAAATAGTACAGTAATCCAAAACCAAACTGACATCTCAAGAACCCCTTTTCCAATGGATTTTTCATCCTATTTGAATAACTAAAAAAGAAGTGCTATCTACTAGAATTTTTATTTCTTTTTATTTAACTACCTTAATAGTAACAAAATTCTGCCAATTTGTAGACATTTTGGTAAAGAATGTAGTATTTTTATTTTGTATCAAGAAATTTGCTTTTAGGAGAGGATCTTATGGAATATCGTCGATTAGGAAAGACTGGCTTAAAGGTCAGTGAAATAAGTCTGGGCAGCTGGCTTACATACGGAGGTTATGTCGAGGAGCAAAACGCTACATCCTCGATTGACAAGGCATACGACCTTGGGGTTAACTTTTTTGATACCGCCAATGTTTATATGCGCGGAGAAGCCGAGATTGTTGTTGGTAAAGCGTTAAAAAAATATGTCCGTGATTCTTATGTACTTGCAACCAAAGTATTTTGGCCAATGGGCGATGGACCAAATGATCGCGGCCTGTCACGGAAGCATGTGATCGAACAATGCCATGCCAGTTTGAAACGCCTTAACACTGATTATGTCGACCTCTATTATTGTCACCGTTTTGATCCTGAAACACCACTAGATGAAACATTACGTGCTCTTGATGACCTTGTTCGCCAAGGGAAAGTGTTATATATCGGTGTAAGTGAGTGGACTGCAGAACAGATTACCGAAGCGGTTCATCTTGCTGATAAAAAACTGCTTGACCGGATTGTGGTTAATCAGCCGCAATACAGCATGCTGCAACGGTATATTGAAACAGAAGTGCTGCCTGTTTCCGAAAAGCATGGCATTGGACAGGTGGTTTGGTCACCGCTCGCCCAAGGAGTGTTAACAGGTAAGTACAAAAAAGGTGAACAGGCTCCGGAAGGCAGTCGGGCCGCTCAAAAAAATTTAAACGGGATTTCTAGATTTTTAACGGATGAAAACCTTGATCGTGTAGAACTACTGAAAGAAGTGGCTGCTGACAATGAACTCTCCGTTGCCAATCTTGCCCTTGCTTGGATTCTAAGACAAAGCAATGTTTCCAGTGCTCTGGTGGGTGCAAGCCGTCCTGAACAAATCGAAGAAAACGTTAAAGCTTCTGGTGTGAAATTAAGTGAAGAAACTCTTGCTAGAATTGAAGATATTTTAAGATAATAAAAAATGCCTCTGTTTTTACTCAGAGGCATTTCCTTTTTGCTGAATCTTAGATTTATACTAATTTGGATCCTTATATTTTAACGCCCTTTCGCTGTCACTGTACCCCCTGGTTGTAGGATCTTGGACAATCCCTAACATCGATAACAATACAAATACAGCATTAATGACTGTTAAAATTGAATTTTGAACAGCATCCGTTAATTGGAAATCCACTAAACCTAATGAATTTAACCCAGCTAAAACCATTTGGGCAACAATTAAAAGTTGTGAAATAAACGCAAGCACCCAATTACGATTTTTAAATCGGACTTTCCAGTTAATCATAATCCCCTGCCCCTTTCCTTTATACTAAATATGCTTTCTATCAACATATGCTTTTATCTGAAAAGGTTGTCCACGATTATCACGGGTTTTTTATTAAGACGAAAAAATCAGGTCCCTAAGATGGAACCTGACTTCTATTACACTTCTCTTCGCATTGCTTTTAAAACATCCACCCTTGTTGCTCGTTGTGCCGGACGGTATCCCGATATCATTGTCACTCCATAACAAATGACAACACATATAATTGGTAAAATGACAGGGATATCGCTAAATATTAAATTTATTTCTGTCTCCTGGTTAAATGCTTGTTTAATAATTAGGGGTATTGCAAAATTGACCGCAAAACTGATACCATATGAAACGATTGTACCAATGATCGCACCAATCAAGCCAATATAACTGCTTTCAAGCAGAAAAATCCGCTTGATTGTTTTGGGACTAGCACCGATTGCTTTCATTATTCCGATTTCCGGAGCCCGCTCTGTTACCGCCATGGTCATAGTATTATATATGCCAATCGAGGCAATTAAAATCGCAATCGTACCAATAAAAATCAGTCCAGCTTTTGCAATCATAAAGACCATATTCACTTCCTTTAATTCATTCACAACGGAATAGGTGCCATAATTTTTTTCGTTTAATTGATCAGAAATACTTTGAACAGCTTCCATGCTTTTTGCATAAATTTTGACTTCATCATAGGTATCTCCATTTGCATCAATGCCTTCTAGTTTCTGATTATTATTAGGATCAATCATGGTGCCTTTGGGTGTTCCTGTAAAATTTTCAATTTCTGTTAACACATCTTCAGATATATAGACGCTTCGGTCTTCAACCCACTCTTTCGTTGGCTTTTTAGATATTCCAACGATTTGCAAAGGAATCTTTTTTTCCTCTTGTTTCCCATCTTTAAACTGACTAACCGTTAATTCGATTTTCTCCCCCACTATATTACCAGTGTAGCCATACTCCTCTTTCAGTTGTCCTTTTTCATCATACATATTGTCAGGGGCATCCTTATCGGCAAGATTTAATGGAAAATTATAGCCAACCACAACTTCATCTTTGCTTTTTGGTAAACGGCCCCTTTCAAGTTCAAAACCCGCTTTAATCTCTGAAGGAAAGTTAGTTACTACCGTTTCCGCTGATGTTTTATAATTCCCAGTCGTATATGTACTTCCCTGCTGGACTATTTTACGTCTGGTAACCGCTTTGACATCTTTCACCTTTTCAAAATATTGCACATCCATCTCGTTTACAGGACGAAACTCGCCTTTATTTTCCGTCTCTTTTCCATGGACATCAATTTGCGTAATCACCCTGCGTTCAGTTATTTCCTTCACAACCGATTTCTGTAAGCCAAAACCCACTGATGCAAGGACAATTAAGAAGGCACAGCCCATTGCTGTTGCGAGAATGGTCATAAACACTCTTGTTCTATTTTTCTTCATATTTTGGCGGACAAAGCGAAATTGGTCTTTTAGCCTCATACCAGCACCTCCTCGACAATGCGGCCATCACGTAATTCAATTTTGCGGCTGCCAATATTGGCTACCTGTTCATCATGAGTGATAATTAAAAAGGTGATGCCTAAATCTCGGTTCAGTTCCTGGATGAATTCTAGTAATTCTTGCTCTGTTTCACTATCAAGACTGCCTGTCGGTTCATCAGCAAGAATCAAAGGTGGGTTCACGATTAATGCTCGAGCAATACTGACCCGCTGCTGCTGTCCGCCTGACAACTCCCCAGGATAATGATCCTGATAGTCTAGTAAACCAACTTTTTGCAGCATTTCTTTTGTTTGCTGCTTTCTCTCATTCTCATTGAACCCCTTTAAAACCAGCGGGAGCTCAACATTTTGAAAAGCAGTCATGCTTGGAATGAGCTGAAAGCTTTGAAAAATAAACCCGAGGTTGTTTATGCGAAAATCTGCAAATTTCGCTTCATTCAGGTCAGAAACCTTTTCACCGCTTATCCAGATTTCCCCCGCTTTTGGATGAATAAAACCACTTATTAAATTTAATAAGGTTGATTTTCCTGAGCCACTTCTTCCAACAATAGTGACAATTTCACCTTTTTCAACAGAAAATGAGACATCTCTAAGGACCGGAATGATTGTCTGTCTTCCTTTTTTTCCAATCGCAAACTCATGACTTAAATTTTTTACTGTAATCATAATTTCCTCCTGCTCCCAAATACTTCACCCTAATAGACGAAGTTCATTCCCAATACCCCTACAGTTTTAAAAAAGATTATTCTCTGTTATCATTATTCAAAGGTGCAATGCTTCTTCAGTACTAATTAATTTTCGACAAAATCCGGGTAGTGCCTGTCACCATGATTTAGTAAAAGCTCTTTTGTTGGTTTTTTCTACGAGAAAATTTATAATAGACAAAGTGAAAAATTCCTTTTTGAAAGTAAGGAGATAGTATGGAGAAATTACATCCATATCGAGATATGCTTGTTCGATTTTGGAAAAAGAGACATCTAACACAAATATTATTATTACTCATCCTTGTCGTCGTCCTATCGACAATTGCTTATTTTGGCTGGCTTGCATCGAGGGCAAATGTTGAATCCTTGAAGCAAGGATTAAGCCAACCAACAGTCATATATGATAAAGATGGTGCAATTGTCAGCAATGTTGCCACCAATCGGACAAAAGGCGTGCAAATTTCGGATTTGCCAAAATATGTTCCAAATGCAGTTGTGGCGATTGAAGATGAACGCTTCTACGAACATGGCGGTTTCGATGTAAAGGGAATGGCCCGTGCCTTGTTCGGTAATATATTTGCAGGTGAAATAACAGGTGGCGGCAGTACCTTAACACAGCAACTGACAAAAAATGCACTCCTATCCCCAGAACAGACGTATAAACGTAAAGCTGAGGAATTATTTTTAGCCGTAAAAATCGAGAAGGTCTATTCAAAAGATGAAATCCTGCAAATGTATGTCAATCAAGTGTTTTTTGGAAGCGGTGCGTGGGGAATCGGAAACGCCTCAAAAAAATATTTTAATAAAAATATTCAGGATGTAACGATTAGTGAGGCCGCTATGCTGGCAGGACTCCTCCAGTCACCGAATTATCTCGATCCTTATAAAAACTATGATGCTGCGATGAAACGAAGAAATGTCGTCTTAGGAAAGATGAAGGAACTGGGGATGATTACTGCCACAGAGTACAATGTGGCCATAAAAGAAAAAATTCGTCTTCATGATGGCGGCGGAAGCTTTGTTGAGCGAAAATATCCGTATTATGTCGATGCTGTTTTAAATGAAGCAATCTCTAAATACGGGGTAACACAGGAAGAAATCTTAACCAGAGGATACCGAATTTATACGGAAATGGATCAGAACCTTCAGGCTGGACTTGAAAAAGTTTATAGTAATAACTCCTTGTTCCCACGAGGTATGGGAGGAAAAATCGTTCAAAGCGGGTCTGTCTTAATGGATCCTGCCTCAAGCGGTGTCCGTGCACTTGTCGGTGGTCGCGGTGAGCATGTGTTCCGCGGCTTTAACAGAGCAACGCAACTACGGGTGCAGCCAGGATCGACAATAAAGCCACTGGCCGTCTATACACCTGCCCTTGAAAATGGCTATGATTATTCGTCTGAGCTCGTCGATGAACCAACTACATTCGGAACTTACAAACCAGAAAATTTTTCAAGGACGTTCCAAGGAAAAGTTCAAATGTACAAAGCACTAGAAGAATCGCTAAATGTACCAGCTGTCTGGCTATTAAATGAGATTGGTTTAAATAAAGGCTTGGATTCCTTAAATCGGTTTGGCATCCCTGTCGAAAAAGAGGATAAAAACCTCGCGATTGCCCTTGGGGGTATGAGTAAAGGCGTCTCGCCACTGCAAATGGCCAATGCTTTTACTGCATTTGCAAATGAGGGTAAGCGACAGGATAGTCATTTGATTACAAAAATTGTTGGACCAACCGGAAATATTATTGCCAATCGGGAAGCAAAAACGACAAAAGTGACCACGAAAAAAGTCGCCAATGAAATGACATCGATGCTATTGAATGTCGTGGAAACGGGAACAGGTAAAAAAGCACATATTCCAGACATGCAAATTGCGGGAAAAACAGGGTCAACGCAGCTCCCTTTTAGCGGTGTTAGCGGGACGAAGGACCAATGGATGGTAGGCTATACTCCCAACATCGTCGGGGCCATCTGGATGGGTTATGACCAAACTGACCAGCAGCATTATCTGCCAAGTGAAAGCTCGTCCAATGTAGTTCCAATTTTTAAAGAAATCATGAAGGAGTCCAGCCCTTACCTCCCAAAAGAAAACTTTGATGTGGTTTCCATCAATGCACAGCTAGCTGGAGAGGAACCGATTGGGAAAAACCTTCAAATTCAGGCAAAAGAAATTAGCAAAGAATTGAATGCAAACGCCCAAAAAATTGGTTCCACAATAAAAGAACAAGCCCCTGAATGGAAAAGAGGCTTGGACAAGGCATTATATACGATTGGAAAAGGGATTGATTCATTAATTGGTAAGGCCAGAAGCCTAGGACAATAGCACGCAACTTTTTGCGTGCTATTCCTTTTTATCTATGTAGGCTTCCTAAGTTGAAATTCGTCCAAACCCCTATGTAGAGCCCTTCTACTTCGGCTTTCTGGGTTGAAATTCAGCCAAATCCCTATGTAGAGCCCTTCTACCTAGGCTTTTTAAGTTGAAATTCGTCCAAATCTCTACGTAGACCCCACCCCTTGCCTTTTTATTAATTGAAAACAGTTAGAATTTTCTATTATCCCATTATTTTAACTGGATGAAATAACCCACCCGACAACTGCATTATAGTTTCTTCTTGACCTGCATGGTAAACAACGATAAAGCATGTTGCAGGACCAGCTGATTTTACTATATCTACGTTTGTGCCGACCCTTTCCTGTGAAAATTCTTGATCAGGGAACATTTGATTCATCTCAAATAAGATTCCTTTGGAGCCAACAGGCCAAACCATGACATCTCTAACCCTGCATATCTTTTGAAAAATAGAGAGAGGTGCGACTTGAATATTTTGTTCGATCACTTCATTTCCAACCAGAGGCAATCCTACAACGGCAAATCTCAAGTGTTCAAAGTAAGGAATCTCTGTCTGATGTGCAACCGACTTCTTGCCGAGAACGACTAAGCCAATAGCTGATTGCATGAGAGAAAAATTACTTTCTGTACTCCCCGAAACTCTCACTTCTGATAAATTTAGTTCACGCAGCCCTTTTTGAATACCACTAACTAGCTCTTCCCATGGTTCATTTCCGCAAAAGTTGTGAAGCACCACTGAAATAGGCTCACCGCCTGCTGCCATACATTCCATAACGGCAACTCTAAATGCAAAATAAGCTGTTGTTTCGTATGGGACATGAACAAGGTCGTCTTCCTTCATCCCAATCGCGCCACTGTTATCACAGGCAATAATGAGGGAGTCTACACCGTTAAATGGAATGGTTAGGACATCCCTCATGATTTTACATCCTGATTAGTCACTCCCTGTGAACCCAGAAAAGAAAGACGTGGAATAGCCACCAGTGCAATTATTGTATTTAAAATAGAACCAATAAGCAGTGAAGGGACAATTCCTAAATAAAAACCGATATTCATCAAAAAAACAAATGGTAAGGGAGCTACAAAAGAATTCCCGATAATAAAGACTATACTTGCTAACAGTTTCTTTTTTTTATATAGGCTACCAAAAGCCCAAACGAGCACGGCCATTTCGATAGCAATTAAAACGTGCATGGGGCCTAATGGGAAACCACCTATTAAGGCCGATAGTAGATGACCAAATGCACCCACAACTGCACCAGCCCCTGCTCCAAAAAGTACTGAAGCCAGTAAGGCTGGAAAAACATCTAAGGCCACGCTGCCAACAATTGCCGGTATCTTAATCATTGCTCCGACAACAGACAATGCCGTTAACATGGCCAGCCCACTTACTAATTTTCCCTTCATGCTACTTTTCCTCCTTACGCTTCCCATCCCTAAACACCTTCGCGCTGCGCACGTATTCTACGTCGTTGACATTTAATCGGAAGTTTATGACCCTTGCCAATGCAAAGAAATAATCCGATAGACGGTTTAGGTACATTAAGGCTATTTCAGGTGTTTTTGGGTCAGACTTAAGGAGCTTAACCACTAATCTTTCCGCTCTTCTTGTGACCGTTCTAGCAATATGAATTGATGCGGATGGCTTGGTTCCGCCGGGTAAAATAAATCGTTCTAACTCTGGGGCCTCTTCAATGTATTCATCAATTTTCTTTTCAAGATAATCAATCGATTCTTGGTGAAGTTTTAATTCACGCTTTTCAGTCACATTCGCAAGGTCGCCGCCACAGTCAAATAATTCATGTTGAATTTTTTCAAGATCAGCAATCACATCCTTGAATATTTCTTGATCAAGCTCTTGGATTGCCTGACCGACAAAGCAATTCACTTCGTCTACTGTCCCATAAGCTTCCACTCGGATATCATCTTTGTCTACCCTTCCACCGATTATGCTTGTTTTTCCTTTGTCACCTGTTCTTGTGTAAATTCTCATTGTTCCTACTCCCCTTTACTTAATAGTTTGGTTTAATCCATACCAAATGACGTCGACTTTTTCTGATTTTGCTGCGATATCTTGATAGGCCCATCCAGTTACATCCCGCCATAGTCTATTTTCTGCTTCCACAGGCACAATTCCTTTTGTTATATCTGTTCCAATCACAATCAATTGGTGATGTAATGCTGCTTGCTCCCATGTAAGCCAATTCTCTAAATAGTTATTCCAGATTTCCCGACACATATCGGCATTATATTTCACAGTTAAATTTCTCAACCAAATTTCTACACCCTCGAGAATCATCAAATCTTTGTTGATATCATTTAAATTTATCGGGAGAGCGTGGTTTTCATACGCAGATACCCAGTGATTATCCTCGCATGCTTTGTAGGTGTTCTTTACCCATTTCCTTTTGCCGTTAAAGGCACCTCCAATAATGAAGTGCATCGTTTCCCCCTCCTTAGGGATTCTCTATCAAAAATAAGTTCGAGCCCTTGATCATGATTTGCCTGCCACATCCAAAATTCTCTTTGCTCTGGTGCAAACATAGATAAAAGATATCTAATAACCCCGCCATGAGTAACCACCGCACAGCTCTGCACCCTTGTAGCGAGGACCTCTTCAATAATCACAGCCCAGCCAGAGTCAACTCTATTGATGAACTCTTGAAATGATTCTCCGTCTGGCGGGCAATAGTTAACAGGATCTGCGACCCAGCGGCGATAGAGATCATTATCTTTTAAGTCATCATAGGTTTTCCCTTCCCATTTGCCGAAATTCATTTCTCGTAACTCTTTTAATAGATGTGGACTAGTATTGGGAAATAACCATTCCGCTGTACGAACACATCTTTGTAAATCACTAGAAAAATAACACTGATAGTTTTTGGTCGTTGATAAAGCTTTTAATTCAGGACATATGGGTGAATCATTCCAGCCTAAATAGGCCTTTCGTTTATTTTCTTCTGTTAACCCATGACGAAATAATGCAATAACCACACGGTCATCCACAGTATTAACTCAGTCCCTTCCACGGCAGCACCTAAGACATCGCCCGTAATTCCGCCAAACCATTTAACAGCTTTACTCCGAAATAGAATAGAACAGGAGGCTGCAACCAAAATCAATAATCCTATTAGGTAGAAATTTTTTATTACTAAACTAACGATAAAAAGAAAAACAACTAAGTAAATGGGATACGGCCATAGTGCCTTTACAGTAGCCGCACGCTGGAATAACGCGCCGAGCCCCTCATTCTTGGCTAACTTAACCGTTAACAACAAAACACCCATAACACTTTTACTTAAAAAAGGGATCGTTGCTATCATGATAAAAAGTAAGTTTTCGACATTCGCTGTACTCTCATAAATAAATAAAAACCGACAGCTCAATAAAACTAGAATGGATAGCACACCAAATGCACCCGTTCTTGGATCCTTCATAATTTCAAGCCTTTTCCCTTGATCTTGATAGGAAAAATAAGCATCACTTGCATCCATCCAGCCATCAAGATGAATTCCTCCGGTCAAGAGAATGGTAACGAGCCAGAGCAAGAAGGCAGAAGCAAGATGAGAAAAAGGCGTAAATTCAAGACAAAGATAAAATACGGCTGTATAAATAAGACCTTGTATTAATCCTAATAGTGGGAAGGCTTGTACTGCCTTCTTAAGATGATCCTTATCCATCGGAAATTCTCGTCTAATCGGTATTGCTGTAAAGAATTGAATAGTAATTAAAAAACCTTTCAAGAACTTCATCATTTTGTACCCCATTGATTGATGATTTTTTTAATAAGATCCCATTTTAGTTGACCTCTCAACTCGGCAGCAATAAAATCGAATCTTTTGTCTTTATAATCGCTAATCAATCGGATTCCTTCAGCCGGAAGACCTTTCTTTTTCCGAATCATGTTTAACCAGTGATTCCTCCACTCATCATTATGAAAAAGATGGTGTAAATACGTCCCGATGATTTGCCCGTTATTTGCGTAATAGCCTTCTTCTTCCCCGTTTGCTAATGTTAAAAACGGACAGACATCACTAGAAAAAACAGTCTTTCCCAAATGAATTTCATACCCTTCTAACGGCTGGTTTATTGTCAATCCTGTACCCTTGTAATAGTGGTCTGTGACTCGATTTGTTTCTTTTTCTTGATAAAAAGTAGTATTAGCAGGGATGGTTCCTAACCCCTTCACCGTGAAGTTTGGTTTACCCGTGTCTGAACCGTCTTCATCGATCAATTCGTCACCAAGTATTTGATAACCACCACAAATCCCAATAATATATCCGCCATCTGCAACATGTTTTTGGACGAGGATATCTAACTGTTTATCTCTTAAATTTTTCAAGTCACTAATTGTACTTTTAGTGCCAGGAAGAATAATGGCATCTGGCTTTCCAAACTCACTAGCATGACTGACCCAGCGGAGCGAAACATCATTTTCATATAAAAATGGTTCTAAATCACTGTAATTTGAAATATACGGCAGGCGGATGACGGCAATATCAATTGTCCCTTTATTCCAATTAGAAAATTGGGTCCGGATGGATAAGGAGTCCTCGCCATCAATCATATGATTCTCCACAAATGGCAATACCCCTAATACAGGGACACCTGTTTTTTCTTCCAGCCACTGAACTCCGTCCTCAAATAAAGAAATGTCTCCACGGAATTTATTAATAATGACACCGACGACTCTTTGCCTTTCATTAGGTTCCAAAAGATCGAGAGTGCCAACAATACTAGCAAACACTCCGCCGCGATCAATATCTGCTACCAGCACCACTGGTACATCCGCAAGTTCCGCCACCTTCATATTGACAAGTTCACGGTCCTTTAAATTGATTTCAACCGGGCTGCCTGCTCCCTCAATCACCAAAACATCAAATTCATCGGAAAGCTGGTGAAGTGATTTCTTAATCACCTCTAACCCTTTTTCATAAAAATGATTCCTGTATCCACGTCCTGAAAGGGTTTTAATCGCTTTTCCTAAATAAACAATTTCGGCATTCTGATCAGATTGAGGTTTTAATAAAATAGGATTCATCCATACGGTTGGTTCAACTCTTGCGGCCTCCGCCTGGATTCCTTGTGCCCTGCCAATCTCTTTTCCGTCTCGTGTCACATAAGAGTTATTAGACATGTTTTGCGATTTAAATGGGGCAACCTTTACTCCTTCATTGGCAAGCATGCGGCACATGGCTGTTGCGATTAGACTTTTGCCCACATCTGAAGAGGTCCCTTGAATCATGATTCCTTTCATCGTATTACTCCCTTCATAACGATTGGAATCCCTGCTTCCACTAAAACCACTTGATCAGCTTCCATGACTAAATACTGATGGATTTGTCCTAACAAACACCCATAGGTGATGACCATTTCATTTCCAAGTGGTTCGTATAATACTTCATTACTCACAATAATCAGTGTTCCGGCACGGTTTTTAATCAAATTAATTCCTGTAATGATATTTTTTTTGACCGTTGCTAAAAAACACTCATCCCACTTTTGCTCAGAAGAAAACAGTTCATTATTTAAAAGTGTGGTGACACAATCCAATAAAATAATATCTTCTCTATTAAATTTATCGGCAATCCTCCCTATTTGAACAGACTTTTCAAATGTCTTCCAGTGGTATGTTCCTAAATCACGATCACGCTGGTGCATTTCAATTCGTTCCTTCATTTCTGGATCAGAAGGAACACCCGTTGCCAGATAGTTAAGTTGTCCTCCTGATTTTCTTGCGATTTCAACTGCCTTCCTCTCAGCAAAGCTGCTCTTCCCGCTTCTTACCCCGCCAGTTATGAAGATTAATGATGATGCCGCCATTTCTCCAACACCTCCATTAGTTGATTATTTTCTTTAGATCCCTTAATAGCAAAACGCAGCCATCTTCCCTCTAAACCGGGAAAATTAAAGGTATGCCGTGGTATGATGCCCTGATGAAGAAGGAACTCAAACAATGCAAATTGATCATTCAATTGAGGATCCTGCAATAAATAGAAATTAACCTTAGAACATGACACTACAAAACCTTCTTTTTTAAAAAAGGCTAAGAGCTTTTTCCGCTCATTAAAAATAAAATCCTGCGTCTTTGTAATAAATGATTCATCTTTTAGACAAAGTTCTCCTGCTAATAACGCGATGGTGTTGGTACTCCAATGGGATTGCTGCATGCTAAGATCTGTAACAATAGCTGGCTGAGCGATTAAATATCCCAAGCGTATGCCTGGAATCGCAAACATTTTTGTCATTGAGCGAATAATAATCAAATTCGAAAACCTATTTATGTAGGGAACAAATGAATTATAATCTATTAAAAAATCAAAAAATGCTTCATCCAAAATGACTAGACAATTTTGCTTTTCACATTCTGCTATGATTGATATAATCGTTGACGCAGGAAATTTGATGCCTGTTGGATTGTTGGGATTACATAAAAATAAGGCATCGGCAAACATGATACTTGAGAGTAAATCGTCTGGATCTAGTTCAAAGTGTGGCTCCATTAATTGATGGTAGACAATCTCACATTTGTTTGCCCGACATGCCTTTTCATATTCTGAAAATGTTGGCTCCACGATGACTATCTTTTTGCCTGCAAGCATTCGTCCTAGCAATGTAATCAGCTCTGCCCCGCCATTTCCAATCAAAATGGAATCAATCGGGGTCTGCTCTAAATTTGAGATCTGATTCTTTAACTTGGCAGCAAAAGGATCAGGATAAACGATAATTTCTTGATAAAAATCCGCCCACTTTTCTTTCAAAGCAGGTGGCGGGCCAAGTGGATTGATATTTGCACTAAAATCAATATACTCGTTCGGGAGTGCAAATCCCATTGCCTCATATAAATATTGAGGATTCGAGCCATGTGACGGCCATTTCAAGGAGCATCCCTCCTACCCATAAAAATAATAAAAATAGTAAGACCGTTTTGCTAAGAATGTGATTGGCTTTGATAATATGCTCCGCTTGGATCGACCGAATAGGATCACCCATTTTTGCTCGGTTTGAAACCAATCCCTTGTAATAATTGATACCGCCAAGCTGTATCCCTAAAATAGCAGCAACAGCCGCTTCCCCCCAGCCGCTGTTTGGGCTTGGATGCTTTTTAGCATCACGGAATAAAATGGTCCAAGCTTTTTTATCACTCATCTTTTCAGGTACTGCTCCAATCAGCATAATGATTCCTGTTAATCTACTTGGAATCCAGTTCATCACATCATCCCATTTTGCCGACGCCCAGCCAAACTCTTTATATCTTTCATTCAAGTGGCCCACCATCGAATCACATGTATTGGTGGCGCGATAAACCATAGCAAGCGGTGCTCCTCCAAGCAAGGCCCAAAACAAGGGGGCCGTGATCCCATCACTTGTATTTTCGGCAACGGTTTCAATGGCTCCTCGTGCAATTTCACCTTCATCCAAGGAATCTGTATCACGTCCAACAATATAGGATAGTTTTTTCCTTGCTTCAGCGAGGTTTCCTTCTATTAATGGCTGATAAACGTCTAGTGACGCAGCCTTCAAACTTTTTTGGGCGATGGTCGTGGAAATAATGATACTTTCTACTAAAATACCAACGAAAGGATGAATCCTATAACCTATTGATACTAAAACCAATACAATAAAAAACGCACAGAGTAAAATAAAAAGGAGCATTGCTACCCCTTTCCATCGTTTCGACTTCCCATTATTCCATCTTTTTTCAATAAATGTAATCATGGTTCCTATCCATCTTACAGGATGAGGCCAATTGGGTGGATCTCCTATAAACATGTCAAGAATATAAGCAATAGTAATCGAGACTAAATGATAGAAAATCATCTTCGTTTCCTACTATTGGATTTTTGGATTGCTTCTGTCGTGCACTGGTATACAGCTTTACTAATAAGCTTGCCTAAAGGGGTGATGGTTCCAGCAAATTCTAATACTTCTCCGGTTTGAGCAGCAGCAATTAAAATACTATCTGTCGAGGTTCCAGTGGCAACCGTCCCTGTGACTTCATCGATTATTTTTAGATCATTCATAGCCTTTACCTTGGCTTCGGTTGCGGTCATGATACTTTGGATATAAGCTTCCTCTGTCAGTTCTCCATTTACAAATATCCATGTATTAATCGTACCGGGTATTCTTTCAAGTGTATGCATCTCACTCTTGGAAACATCAATGGCATTTCCAACTCCCGCTGTAACCATAACAAATATCGAAAAGTCATCTTGTACATATCGTTTGTATACTACATCCTCCAGTACAACGGCTGTCATCATCCCAACCGTTTCTGATGGTTCAAACCCTTTTGATTTTAAAAATGAGGCCATTTCTTTACGATGGTCACTGCAGTTATAATCCTTGTTAACATGTCGATTCACAAAGGTTTGATGCCATCCCGTTCCCGAACCCATTACACCTGATGACATGGTTCTTAAGGCAAAAGGGGTAGTTAACACAATAAATTCTTCCGAGACCGATATAAACGTTTCATCTATCTCAATACTTTTTTCTTTTTTATACACTCTTGGCAGTAATACCATCTGTGGTACTGCTACTTTCGGATGAGGATGTTTTTGAATGTCTGTATGATAAACATCCCGAATTCTATCTTCCCTAAGCACTTCATTTGGAATATGATCGATATTGATCGTTCCCTTTTCGAGAAGGAGCAATCGGTCGCAATAAAGCCCGGCAAGGTTTAAATCATGGAAAATAGAGATGACCGTTAATCCATTTTCTGAGGTCCATTGTTTTAAGAAATCTAATAATTCCTTTTGATACGATAAATCCAAATGGTTAGTAGGTTCATCTAATAGCAGGATTTCAGGCTCCTGGGCTAAAGCTTGGGCGAGAAATACCCTTTGTTTCTCACCACCTGATAACTCTTGGATATTTTTATTTTGGAATTGGGAAACACCAATCTGCTTCATAACTCTTTGGACTACCGCTTCATCCTCTTTACTCCAGGTTTGAAACAACCCCTTTTGATGTGCATAGCGGCCAAGCGCGACCGTTTCTTTTACAGAATAGGAAAAAGATTGCGATGAATGTTGGGAAAGAACGGCAATAATTTGCGCCAGCTGTTTTGCACTGTATCTCTGAAGCTGCTTGCCCTTTATAAAAATCTCACCTGTTTGGATTGGTAAAATTCCACTAATCATTTTCAAAAGGGTTGTCTTTCCACTTCCATTTGGACCCAGTATCCCGAACAATTCCCCTTGATCCACTTCAAAAGAAATGTCCTGCAGAACTGCTTCACTCGAGTATCCGCCCGAAACCTGTTTTACACTAAGCATTCTTTAATCACCTCTTTCCATCCTTTTTCTTTGCAGCAGAATGATTGCAAATACCGGAGCACCGATTAAGGCTGTAATCACACCAATAGGCAATTCCGTTGGAGAAATAATTGTTCTAGAGATAAGGTCAGCTAAAATTAAGAACCCGCTCCCTGTTAAAATCGATAAGGGGAGGAGATGTTTGTGATCGGGACCCCATAATAATCGTGAAAGATGTGGAATTACTAGCCCGACAAAACCGATAGTGCCTGACACCGCAACTGCTGCCCCTGTTAAAATCGAACCAGCCGTTAGAATGATCAGCTTTCTTCTTTGAACATTCACCCCTAAATGCTGTGCCCTTTCTTCCCCAAACGACATGGCATTTAATTCTTTTGCATTAAAGATAAGTAGTGCCGATCCAATGATAAAAAACGGCAAAATGATTTTTATGTATTCCCAGCCTCTCATCGACACACTTCCTAACAGCCAGCCAATAATTTGTCTAAGCTCATCACCGGTAAGTGCAATCATGAGGGAAATAATCGCTCCTAAAAAAGAACTAAAAATAATGCCAGTTAAGATAATGGTTTCGACTCGCATTGAGCGTTCAAGTTTACTCGCAAAAGTAAGGACTAAAAAGATGGTTAAAAAAGAAAAAAGGATGCTTAGTAATGGTAATGTAAAGGATCCTACAAAAGGAATGGATAGATTGAAAAACAATGTTAGGACGGCACCTACAGACGCCCCGGATGAGACACCCAATGTATAAGGATCTGCCAACGGGTTTCTTAGGAGACCTTGAAAGGCTGCCCCTGCTATTGCAAGAGAAGCCCCAACAAGACCTGCTAATATTACTCTTGGTAAACGAATGTTAAAGACGATACTTGAAAACATCGGATCAATTGATTCAAGTGATATTCCCCCAAATACCTTGGCACCGATAATTTTAATAATGGTTACGATTGGAACTGAAACGGTTCCAATTGAAATACCTAATAAAATAGAAAGAAAAAGGAAAATTCCAGCTAGACAAAAAGCTAAATATTTATTATTTAAATACTTCAGGATAAACTGCCTTCGCAAGATCCTCTACTCCTTCAACAATCCTAGGGCCTGAGCGAGTTACACGGTCAGAATTTACATCAATGACTTGCTTATTTTTTACAGCATTGACAGTCTCCCAGCCTTTTCTGCTTAAAACTTGTTCCACTGGATTATCGACATAATCTCCATATGTAGTGATGATAACATCAGGATTTTGTTTGATCATGGCTTCTTGATCAATTTTGATCCAGCCTTCTTGATCCTTTGCAATGTTTTCCGCATTAATGATAGTAATCATTTCATTCATAAACGTATTCTTTCCTGTTGTATAAATTTCTGGGGCAGGTGATACTTCGACCAATACCTTTTTCTTCACTTCTATATCTTTAGTCTTTTCTTTAATTTCTGCTATTTTATCCTTCATCCCTGTAATGATTTCATCGGCTTTGGCTGTTTCACCAGTAGCTTTCCCAATCATTTCAATAGAATCATACACTTGGTCAAAATTTTGTGCATCATTAACGACCAACACCGTAATCCCAGCATCCTTAAGCTGCTGTAAACCTGCTTCAGAATTATGTGCTGAAGATGCATGTGCTAACACGATATCCGGCTTTAAGGAAATGATTTTTTCTAAGTTAATTTCTTGCCCGCCGATTTTCTCTTTTTTCATAGCTGCTTCCGGATAATTATCAAAATCAGAAACACCGATTACTTCTTTATCGAGACCTAAAGCAAAAGCAATTTCAGTATTACTAGGGATAAGCGAGACGATCTTTTCCGGCTTTTTCTCTATCACAATTTTATTTTCTAAAGCATCTGTAATCGTTACTGGAAATGTTACCACTTCTGATTTCTTTTCTTCACTTGTTTTAGTATCCTCTGAAACTTGATCTTTCTTTTCGGCACAACCTGCTAAAACTCCCACTGTTAATAATGCTACTAATAGCAGCGAATACAATTTCTTCATTTTTTCTCCTGCTTTCTGTGTTATAAATTCTCTGTAATAAAAATAAATCTCCTTGTGCCCAACAAAAAAACATCTCCACTATAAAATGGAGATGTTGGGTTGATTAGATTCAATTACTAGCATAAATGTAAAAGTAGTCTAGCCTTCAACACCCTCCTATCCTCGTAGGTTACTTGGCGCACAAGAATTAGGCAGGTTTCCTGGCTTATGATCATCGCTTCCTACGTCTTCCCATCCAATTGGACAGTGACATATGATAGGTTGCTCCCATATACAGTGGCGGGACCGCGTTGGCTTTTAACCAACTTCCCTTTTAAGCTTAAAATCTTTCTATAAGATTTTAGCACCTAATTTAAAGATATTATTTTATTACTTTTATTATAGAAAAAGGGAAATGATTTGTATATGCTTTTTACAGATATTTTTAAAATTCAGTAAAAAAGAGATTATATCCATTATTCATGAACAGGCCTTATTGTTCAATATTTCTGCATAAATTAGCCATTTCAATGGCGGCGGTCGCTGCATCCCAGCCCTTATTACCTGCCTTTGTTCCGGCACGCTCGATTGCCTGTTCAATCGATTCTGTTGTTAACAATCCAAAAGCAACAGGGATGCCACTGCTTAAGTTTATGGCTGCGACACCTTTAGCTACTTCGTTACACACATAATCAAAGTGTGGAGTTGCACCGCGAATGACTGTCCCAAGCGTAATGACCGCATCATACTTTTTACTATTCGCCATTTTTTGGGCAATTAGCGGGATTTCGAACGCTCCTGGCACCCAAGCGACGTCTACATCTGTATCACTTACACCGTGTCTTTTAAGGGCATCCTGTGCACCGCTTAATAATTTACTTGTAATAAACTCATTAAACCTTCCGACTACAATTCCTACTTTTAATCCTGAGCCTACTAAATGTCCTTCAAAAATTTGTCCCATCCTAATACCTCCAAATGATTATTTTTTTAAATTTAACAAATGTCCTAGTTTGTCAGCCGAATTCTGTAGAAAAATGATTTCTACCTTACGTTTGCTGAGGTTTCCTTTTTGATTCTGTATTCGATTAAGTCTTTGATCGTAATCATTTTTACCTCTAGTTCATCAGCAATTTTGCGGAGCTGTGGAACTCGTGCCATTGTTCCATCCTCATTCATGATTTCACAAATCACTCCGGCAGGTTTAGCTTCGCATAATTTAGCTAAATCTACAGCCGCTTCAGTATGCCCAGTTCTACGCAGCACTCCGCCCTTTTTAGCAATTAGTGGGAAAACATGTCCAGGGCGCTTAAAATCAGCAGGTTTTGCCTCTGGATCAAGCAAACTTAAGGTGGTCGCTGAACGTTCAAATGCCGAAATGCCTGTTTTCGCAAATTTATGGTCGATACTTACTGTAAAGGCGGTTCCATGTACATCTGTGTTGTTACACACCATCGGCATTAAGTCTAATTTCTGGGCTAATTCCTCTTCTATCGGAACACAAATGAGTCCTCTTCCGTGTGTAGCCATAAAGTTAATCACAGCTGGTGTGGCTTTTTCAGCCAAGGCAATAAAGTCGCCTTCATTTTCCCGATCCTCATCATCACAAACAATGATTACTTTACCTGCTTTTAAATCCGTTAAGGCTTCATCAATGGTATCAAACACACCTCTCACTCCTTTTATTTCTTTATCATAGCTTTATGGACTTTTGGGATTAATAAAAACCATTCTCTTCTAAAAATTTCTCCGTTATTCCAGACTTGCTTTTTCGCTGTGTGTCGTTTGAAAGGTTGTTAATAAAATGCCCAATATATTTACTAATCATATCGCATTCCAAATTAACAATATCTCCTGAACCCTTAAGGCTTAAAATGGTTTCCGACAAGGTATGGGGAATTATCGATAAAGTAAAACTTTGATCTGATACCCCGAAAACGGTTAAGCTTGTTCCGTCTACTGCAACAGACCCTTTTAAAATAATATATCTTAGCACTTCAGGGTCAGCCTCAATCTCATAGTAGATGGCATTTTCGAGTGTCTGTTTTCGTTTAATTACTCCTGTTCCATCGATATGTCCTGAAACGAAATGACCGCCAAATCTGCCTCCAGCTGCCATTGCCCGCTCAAGGTTTACTTTCGAACCTCGCTTAACCGCATTTAAACTGCTTGCTCTAACAGTCTCTGGCATGACATCAACCGTGAAATGGTTCGCAGTAAAAGATGTTACCGTCAGGCATACTCCATTAACAGAAATACTGTCACCAAGATGAACATCTTTAAGGATATGGTTTGCTCCAATCGATAAAACAAACGACTCACCCGTTCGCTTGATATTTGACACGACTCCAATTTCTTCAATGATTCCAGTAAACATAAACGATCCTTCTCCTTACTTTGGATCAACATTAATTCTAACACTGCTAATCCTATCCACTTGTTTAAAAAGGAATACAAAAAGACCCTAAAGAATGGCTCTCTTCAGGGTCTTGGAAAAAGGCAATAGTAAATAAAGGCTTAAAAATAGGTATATTTCGCCCTACCATTAATCCTTATTTTCCTTCTCCCATCCAGACTTTAACTGTCGGCCCTGGAGTTTCACCAGATCCACCGTTTAACAAAAATGTTAACCGGGTCACGGACTAAGAAGCAATGCTTCATCACCGCCGGTTAGGAATTTCACCTGACCCCGAAGGAAATTATTCGTATTTATTATTACATGTTATTATACTTAATTGAAAGTGTAAAGGGAAATGCATTAAGACTACCGGGACAATAACTTTTTTCATGTGTACTTTTTCACATAATATTATAATAAGGAGCCAGAAACCTCTCCTTATCCTTTACCTGTCGAGCCTTGATTATTTCTTATACGACTTAACAGGTAAATAAATTTCAAAATTAAGGTCCCCTGAGGCATTGCGTTGTTTAGGGGCCTCATTATAAATTTCTAAACTAAGTGCTTGCTGATCGTGTTCATACCCATACTCCTCCATCCAAGAAAACAGCCGAAGGTAGGTATTTTCTACATCCTCTGGCCTCCCTTTATGAGAAGTAACCACATAATTTTTACTAGGGATTGTAAAGCCCACCATCCCCTCTGGAATAGCGTCAATTTTTTCGACTGGTGTTGTCACATAGTAAGTGAACTCGGTTTCTCTGCTATGAAACGGTGCAACAAAGATAGGTTCTTTCGTCTGGTAGGAAACTTCGGCAAGACGTTCCTCCATGATCGTGAAAAGGCCTGGAATGGATTGCGTTTGTGAGTATGTACCATTCCAAGAAATTCCCACTACTTTCATTTCTTCTTTTTCAATCACTTGGATTCCCAAGCTTATCCCCCCCTTTTGTACAATCATATTTCTATTATTCTAATAATAGCACCGAAATTCCTGCTAAAATAATTCAATTCTTTTAGTAAAATAATCTTTTTCTATGTAAAAAGACAACCTTATCATTAGGCTGCCTGCTCCGAAATTATTTTAGGATACTTTGTGATATATCAAAAATATTCCATAAGAACGTTGCAAAGATAGCTGAAAGAATCCAAGCTAGAAGTGGGTTTTTATAATGAACAGCTAAAACAAAAAACATAACAAAACTAAAAAGGGCTGACCATCCTAAATTCCAGCCATTTTTATGAACCAATGCTCCAATTTTCAAATCAGTGAATTCGTTAATTGTATAAATAATTGTCCACCCAAGGATATGTAAGAATTTTTTCCATTTAACTGTCGGCAAATGCCCTAGAAATATACTAATGGTTGCAGGATATTTAATTAACATAATCAGCAAGGCAATATGGGTGTGTTTAGCCCAGCTTTTATCACTGCCAACTGGTATGTATTCCCACATACTGTGATTGAAAAATAAAAATTGGTAAACCAGATCACCAACCATTAAGAAAAGGAATGTAGGATAATAGAACTTCCAATTTTTCCAATCCCCCCATTTTATGGCTGAAAAAATAAATATTGCTCCATAGACAACGTTCAGATTCACCAGCACAGGCTCCTTCACATTCTTGGTGCTTTTATTTTTTCCAGATATTTGTAAATTTATTACAAAATAGCAACAATAACAAAACCTATTAAATGCTACTTCCTCAATCACAATACTTTAATGATTATTTTCCGTTATAGTGGTTGCCTCTAAAATTTGCCCATATTGGACTTGCAGCTCTCCATAGTTTTGTTAAGTATCATTAATAATGAAATTTAAAAATGACCGTTCAGCTATTTGAACGGCCATACTTTAATTACTTTACTTCTTGAGGAATTGCTAAATTCAAGCCTTTTGCAACGCGCTCCCCGTACTCTGGGTCTGCCTTGTAGAAATGCTGAATTTGCCGAATTTTAATATCATCTCGTTCAACCGGCTTCATGGCACCTACTATTGTTTCCACCAAACGTGTCTGCTCTTCTTCTGTCATCAAACTGTAAAGATCTCCCGCTTGTGTGTAATGATCGTCTTGATCATAGGCAACTTGCTCCGCCACACCTGTTACCTGGAAGGCTGCTTGTTTATGTTCTGGGGCTTCCGTTGGTCCCCCATAGCTATTTGGCTCATAATACACCGAACCACCGCCATTATTATCTGATCGCATTGCACCATCACGCTGATAATTATTTACTTCCACTTTTGGACGGTTAATCGGCAGTAGATTATGGTTTGGCCCTACACGATAGCGATGGGCATCTGAATAGGCAAACAGTCGGCCTTGGAGCATTTTATCTGGTGATGCCTCCACACCAGGTACCATTGTTCCAGGTGAGAATGTCGCCTGTTCAACTTCTGCAAAGTAGTTTTCAGGATTGCGATTTAATACCATTCTACCAACCTCAATTAATGGATAATCCTTATGCGACCAAACCTTTGTCACATCAAATGGATCAAATCGATAGGTATTGGCATCTTCAAATGGCATGATTTGAACGTGCAGCATCCAAGCCGGGAAATCCCCATTTTCAATGGCATTATACAAATCCTCGGTATGATAGTCTGGATTTTCACCTGCTAATTTAGCTGCTACAGCTGCTGACATGTTTTTCACACCTTGTTCAGCTTTAAAGTGATACTTCACCCATACAGCTTCTCCAGCTTCATTAACCCACTTAAAGGTATGGCTTCCGTACCCGTTCATATGACGGAGCGTTGCTGGAATGCCGCGGTCTCCCATTAGATACGTTACCTGGTGTAATGATTCTGGAGAAAGGGACCAGAAATCCCACACAGCGTTTGGATTTTTTAAATGCGTTTTTGGATCCCGCTTTTGTGTATGAATGAAATCTGGAAACTTGATGGCATCACGAATGAAGAATACCGGTGTATTATTACCTACCAAGTCATAGTTTCCTTCTTCTGTATAAAACTTAACAGCAAAACCACGCGGGTCCCGAACAGTATCAGCTGACCCTAATTCTCCTGCTACAGTTGAGAATCGGATAAACATTGGTGTGCGTTTACCGACACCATCAAACAGCTTTGCCCTCGTATATTTTGACATATCATTTGTTACCTCAAAATATCCGTGTGCCCCGGCACCCTTCGCATGGACGACACGCTCAGGTACTCGCTCACGATTAAAATGGGCCAATTTTTCAAGTAAATGCACATCTTGAATTAGTGTAGGACCACGTGAACCAGCCGTCATTGAATTTTGATTATCACCAACTGGGGCTCCATTTCCTGTTGTTAAATGTTTGTTAACATTACTCATTCAATCACCTCGTAAACTATTTTTTTAACTTTAAGTAGATTATAATATAAATTTCATTAAAATCAATACTAAATTATAATTATTTTAATTTAATATTGATTGTTAAATATTTTAACTTGTACCCACTATTACATAACTATTAAAAATAAAGGACGTTATTCCTAAAATAAGAAAAAACGTCCTAAAAAATTTTTATTATTTGCAAGGTTGATTATTAATTCATGAAAAAATAGATTATACTGTGTACATGACATTTTTTTAGGAGGATTTTATGAACGAATCTAATCAAACAAATCAAGCTGAAGAGCCAAAAAAGAAAATGAGCTTACAAGAAGCGATGAAGCAGCAGCTTGAAAATAAAAAAAACAAGGCAGCAGCAGGGAATTCCAATGCATCTAACACTCAAAATGCCAAAAAAATGAAAAGCCAGCAGACCAAAAAAGTCAGTAATTCACGGAGAAAAATGGGTGTCTAACGGTCAAAATAGAAAAGATGTTCATCCTGGGGCATCTGTTAAAATAGTCTTAAAAGCAGATCAAAAAAGTGGCAAACTAACAACTGGCATTGTGAAAGATTTATTAACTAACTCAAGTTTTCATCCTCACGGCATTAAAGTCAGGCTGACGGATGGACAAGTTGGCAGAGTTCAGGAAATTTTAGATAAATAATTCCTTGTGATCTTACGAATTAAAATTCTTATTCAGAAAACCTCTGCTTATATTAGCAGAGGTTTTTTTGACCATAAAAAAAACAGACCCCGAGGGTGGAGTCTGTTAATTGGCAGGTCTTATGATTTACGAACGTTAACCGCTTGTGGTCCACGTTGTCCATTTTCGATTTCAAACGTAACCTCTTGACCTTCATCCAAGGATTTGTATCCTTCACCTTGAATCGCTGAAAAATGTACGAATACATCCTCTCCACCTTCACGCTCGATGAATCCAAATCCTTTTTCACTGTTAAACCATTTTACTTTACCTTGTTCCATTTTTTTGTAGCCTCCTAGCATGTAACAATACATGATTTTGCAAAATATACTTGCTTACTTATGTTTACCCAATTACAACACTCATATACCATAAAATCATCTAAAAAGTTAATTTTTTCTCCGTCACGCCATACTCAAAGAACCCATTTGTGGATTGCCAATGCCACTCCATCCTCTTCATTTGTGGCAGTGACCCAGTCTGCAGCCTCCTTCACCACATCCTGTGCATTGCCCATCGCCACACCCATTCCGGCTTCTTTAATCATCATTAAATCGTTACGACTGTCACCTACTGCCATAACATTTTTCATGTTAATTCCAAGCCTGCTGCATACAAGTTCAAGGCCTCTAGCCTTGTTAATTCCTGCTGGGTTGACTTCTATATTCCTTAAGGTGGAATTGCTTATTTCAAATTCACCCTTTGCCACAAGCTCTTTTAAAATAACTTCTCTAATTGCATCATCATCTGTCCAATATCCAAATTTCAACCATTGCAAATTATGCAAGTCCTCAGGCATTTCATTATTCCAATTTTGCTCTGTACTAATCGCCCAAAATTTTGTTTTATGCTGCTTAGTTAGTTCCCACATCCATTGAATCAGCTCAGATTTTACCAAATTGCGTTCAACTAACTCTCTTTTTTCATTCCAGATCTCACTGCCATTAACAGTTACTAAATACGATGTTAGCTCTAAGGCATCTGCATGTTCTTGACTTGTGCGTAGAGACCTCCCAGTACTTAAAACAATATATATGCCCTTGTCCTGGGCAGCCTTGATTGCTTGTCTGTTCGCTTCAGATATCTGACCATCATTATTTAAAAGTGTACCATCCATGTCCAGTGCAACTAATTTGATATCAACGTCATTTTTAAATTTATCCATTTATTAAATTTTACCCCCTTTTTCCATTCCTTTTCCCCTATTAAGATTACACTTTCGTTTTCCATTTTTCAAAAAATCAACATCCGCTTGTAGTTTACATAATATTATTATATTAAACAAAAAAAGAACACTTAGAATAAAATCCAAGCATTCTTTTAACATTATATTAATGATGGTGATGGTGTTCACCTTTTGAAGGATTGGTAATTACCCATTCCTCTTTTGGTACATGGAAAAATTGGATCCACACGCCATCGAGATATTCATTATTTTTTTCAAGAATAAAATCAATATCCTTATCCGTTTTGACCACATCATCGTTTTCAGTAGGAGTATCCAACATCAAATCATAGTGGGCGTGATCTCCGTGAACATTTGTGACATAAATTCGGAACAATTTCCCTTCGGTATCTTCTTGTTCCATCATTTTCTTCAGTGCTTTTGCGGCATTACGATTAATTTTAACGTTCATTTTGTGCTCTCCTCTTATTATGTATTCTAAATTATTATCCCACGATTGTATTAAAATAGACAATCAAACGAATTAAAACAACAAATTTAAAATATATAGATAGGATTAAAGGTGTCAGGCACCATGTGAAAATGTACTGCACCCCAAAAGTTAGAGTTAAAA
>CAUSCO010000022.1:0-76755 GCA_963530265.1 uncultured Bacillus sp. | reverse complement strand
TTTCCTTTATCTCAGTTGGAGCGCTCCAGGCCATACGCCGCTGAACAGGGCGCTTGCGCTTTTCTTAACGACAAGCGAAAGATTAACGGCAAACAGCACATCATGCACAGCGCTTTGGCGTAGATGATTTAACCATTATAATGGTTTTAATAAAGATGAGAGGTCGTGGAACTTATGTTTAGTGATGAAAATTGTTGTGAATTAGTGATTTTGGAGACAAGCGATATTCACGGAAATATCTTTCCTATTAATTATGGAAATAATCAAGAAACGAATTCAGGAATAGCAAAGATTGCTCATCTTATTAAACAGGAGAAACAAACACACGATTACACTATACTGATTGATAATGGAGATATTATTCAAGGCACACCCCTAACCTATCACTATGCGAAGTTTCTTTTTGATAAAAAAAATCCCATGGTCAGCATTCTAAATAGACTACAATATGATGCTGCTGTTATTGGAAACCACGAGTTTAACTATGGAATTCAATTGTTAAAGAATGCAGTAGAGGAATCCTATTTTCCATGGCTTTCCGCTAATATTCTAGACGGGAAAACGAACCAGCCTTTATTTGGCCAGCCTTATTTGATCAAGGAATTTGATAATGGACTAAGGATTGCTATTTTAGGGGTGACCACTCATTACATTCCGAATTGGGAGAATCCCAGCCATATTGAGGGCATACAGTTTGAAGATGTGCTGGAGACTACTAAAAAATGGGTTCAGTATTTGCAAGAAAATGAGACGTACGATTTACTGGTGGTGTCCTATCATGGTGGATTTGAAAGAGATTTGCTATCAGGCGAGCCTGCTGAATCCTTAACCGGCGAAAACCAAGGATATCGGCTGTGCCATGAAGTAGAAGGAATCAATGTGTTGTTAACAGGTCATCAGCATCGACAGATAACGGAAAATCTCAATGGTGTTACGATTATTCAGCCGGGATTTAATGGACAGGCTTTAGGGAAGGCTGTCATCCAATTTCATTTTCAAGATGGTAAATGGCAGGTTATAGAAAAATTTGCTGAGATCGTAGAAGTCGATGATACCACTAAAGCTGAAAAAGATATCTTAGCGTTGGCAGCCGAATTTGAAATACAGACACAGAATTGGCTCGACCAGTCCATTGGAAAAATTGAAGGAGATTTAACGGTTGACAATGCCTTTGAAGTGAGGATACAGGATCATCCCTTAATTGAGTTTATAAATCAAGTCCAAATGGATGCGGCTGATGTGGATCTATCTTGTACGGCTCTGTTTCACAACGATTCACCGGGATTCCCGCAACATGTCACCATGAGAGATATCGTATCGAATTATATCTATCCCAATACCTTAAAAGTGATTCGTATTGCTGGTCAGGATATTAAGGATGCTTTAGAAAAATGTGCCACCTATTTTATAATAGATGAAAATCATCAACTATCAGTAAATCCAGCCTTTGTTAAGCCGAAGCCACAACACTACAATTATGATATGTGGGAAGGAATAGAATACGAATTAAATATCGCAAAGCCAATCGGAGCCCGCGTCGTCAAGCTTACCTACCATGGTGAGCCGGTCAACCTTTCCAATCAATATGATGTCGTGATGAATAACTACCGAGCCGGTGGCGGCGGAGACTACGAAATGTTCAAAGTAAAACCAGTAATCAAAGAGATTCAGACAGATATGACCGAATTATTAGCGGATTATTTTTTAAAAAGAAAAACTATAACGGCAAGCTGCAATGATAATTGGCGAGTAACCATTGCGGATTAAACCATAAAATCAACTCCCTGCAATTTGTTTTTGAAAAGAGCCTCTCGATGGTCACAAAAAAAGTAATTGTGCCCGTGGAGCCGAGAAAAGAGCCTCGACGGTCACAAAAAAAGTAATTGTGCCCGTGAAGCCCAGAAAAGAGCCTTGACGGTCATAAAAAAAAGTAATTGTGCCCGAGAGAGCCAGAAAAGAGCCTCGACGGTCACAAAAAAAAGTAATTGTGCCCGTGGAGCCGAGAAAAGAGCCTCGACGGTCATAAAAAAGTAATTATCCTCGTGATAAATTACCAGTAAAGATGCGTTTGATCATCCTGTTAGTTTAATTTTTCTAAGATAGACTAAATATACAAAAAATCTTATTTACCATATTCTTTCATAATTTCAAAGTCGTATGGAGAAAGGTACCTCTTAAGAGTTTGTTCAATTTTTTGCCAAAACTTTTCTAACAAACTGTGAACTTATCACTATCGTCATGTTATTAATTCGAAAAAGTTATATATTGTAATCATAAAGAACAAAACAAAAAATGAAGGGTGGAATCATTTATGTTTAATAAATTTTTAAGAGAAAATAAAATGGCAGCGGCAATTCTGACAGTCCTACGTTTATATCTTGGGTATTCTTGGTTTACAGCAGGTGTAGGCAAATTAACAAGCGGCGGCTTTGACGCAGCAGGATTTTTAAAAGGAGCGATCGCTAACCCGGTAAAAGGTCCAGATGGCGCAATCGTTTTTGGCTGGTATGTTGACTTCTTAAAACACTTTGCCTTACCAAACGTTGATATCTTTAACGTCATCGTCCCTGTAGGCGAAACATTAATCGGTTTAGGTTTAATTTTAGGCTGCTTAACAACTACTGCGATGTTCTTTGGTCTAGTAATGAACTTTAGCTTCTTCCTTGCAGGAACAGTATCTCACAACCCTAGAGACATTTTCTTAGGCTTTATCATCTTAACAGCTGGTTATAACGCTGGAAGAATCGGTTTAGACCGTTGGGTTGTTCCTTTTGTTAAAAAAATGAGCAAAAAAGAAAATGGTACTGATAAATCTAATGTCGCGGCATAACGGAGTCGTTGAAGATTATAAGCAAAAAACGTCTAACTTCGATTTTAAATCGGTTTTAGACGTTTTTTTTATTATGGAAGTAGTAAAACGTTATTCAGATTTAATAGCTTAAGCTTAAATCTAGTACTCAACCAACATATGAACGTAAGGGCAGAGGGAGAAATCTCTCTGTTTTTTTTGCAATCTTGTTTTGGACGTGTTTATAATTTAAACATTACATAAAAACAACCTTATTAAGAGAGTTTTGCGTAAAGGAGGGAAGAGAATGTCCTTATATAAGAATTACGAAGCGTATTTAAATCATGAACTCTTTGCCAACACCCCAGGGGTGATTGAAATTAAAACAAGAAAGGAACTTCGCGAATCGCCAGAGGTCGACCAGTTGCAAATGAAAGAGGTATTTCAAACGGGAATGAAGTCAGCTGCCGGGGAAACTCGTTTAGACGAGCCACCGTTCGCATTCCCTCACTACTTTCCGATCAATATAAAATTAAAGGTGGAAGCAATCCTCCTGCTCTCTCCAAAAATAAACATGGAACAAGAATTTGCTAGTCGATTTGATTATTTGGAAAAAATGGCTGAGCTTGGCTGTAAATGGGTGGGGGAAAGCGCAGAAAAAGAGCAAGTGAAAGTGGAATATGATTTAGCGAGAATGAAAATGAAAAAAATATTTCAAACCGTTACCCAGCCTCTATGTCTCGTTAGCCGCGAAGGGGTGATTCAGGAAATTAATGATCATTTCGCTTCGATGGTAGATAAAAGACGAACCTTCTTAATTGGAGAAAGAATTACGCAAGTCCTTACCCATTCCAGTTGGAAAAATATACAAGGGATTAGCAGAAAGGGGGAAGTGGACTTACACATTCACCAACGTCAAGAGGACGAAATTTTGGCGTTGATTCAGCCCAATCAATTTGGTAAAGAGATTGAATCCTACCTGATCGTGGTTAAAAAGAAAAAAGGAGCAAAAAGTGAGCCAAAACATCGAAAGCTGCACACATTTGCGGAAATTAAGGGAATGAGTGAACAACTACAAGTAGCTATCAATTCGGCAAAACGAGTTGCAAAGGGAGATTCCACGATTATGCTGCGGGGAGAAAGTGGTACAGGCAAGGAATTGTTTGCCCAATCGATCCATAGTGAAAGCGAACGAAAGGACAAGCCATTTGTCACGATAAATTGTGCAGCGATCCCGAAGGATTTACTAGAAAGTGAATTGTTCGGGTATGAAAAGGGTGCGTTTACAGGTGCTGAAAAGGATAAACCGGGACGCTTTGAAATCGCCAATAAGGGAACAATTTTTTTAGATGAAATTGGTGATATGCCCCTTTATCTACAAGCAAAAATCCTGCGCGTCATCCAAGAAAAAACCATTGAACGAATTGGCTCTAATAAAAGTAGTGATATCGATGTGCGAATTATTACTGCTACACATCAAAACCTTGAACAGCTTGTAAAGGAAGAGAAGTTCCGCGAAGATTTGTATTATCGCATCAATGTGATCCCCATATTTATTCCTCCCCTTCGTGATCGGAAAGAGGATATGCCAATATTAATCGAACATTACATGAGGGAATTCTCTAAGGCGATGAACCGTCCGCCAAAGAAATTGTCAGAAGAGGCGCTGCATAAGCTTCTTGACTATCATTGGCCAGGAAATATTCGTGAAATGCAAAACGTAGTCAGACATGTGGTGGAACTAGAAATTGGCGAAACGGTAACCCTGAAAAGCTTGCCATTATTAGTTTTTGATAAAAATGAAGAATTTACGTTAAGACGGGAAACTCACCTACCGAAAACCCCTTCAAAATTAGAAAGAAATGAAATCGTTGGTTTGTTAGACCGCTATGGATGGGATACAGAGGGGAAGAAAAAAGCAGCTGCTTCCCTCGGAATTAGTTTGGCCACCTTATACCGTAAAATAAAGAAACTAAATATATGAGAAAAATGAAATAATGAGAAAATGTGAGAAAAAATGAGAAAAATAAAAAAATATTCGTTATTTATCTAATTTTCAAATATTAATTCTCAATTTTTCTCAAACTGCACATTGAAAAATTAAGATAAAGATTGTTTTGAACCGTCTAAATAATTAATTAATTATTAGGTTTTTAAAAATAATGAATGTTGGCACGGAACTTGCATATTAAAAGGATGTGATCGACGATGGGATGGATAATCACGAAAAAAGATATCCCTGACATTAGTTTAGGCGCAAAATTCCTATCGTGTGGTGGAGGTGGAGACACTAAGACAGTTGAATATTTATTGCTTTCCTGCATGAATGATTCGGATCTGATAGTGGTGAAAACAGCCATTGAAATGGAAAGTGAATGGATTGTCCCAGTCGCGATGGTGGGTTCAACGGTATTACTAAACGAAGATTTACCATCGGGTATCGAGCCTGCCCAAACCGTTAAGCTTTATGAGGCTGTGACAAGACAGCATGCGGATGCGGTGATTTCGATGGAAATAGGTGGAATTAATGCGTTAATCCCACTTCTGGTTGCATTTGAAAGAAATCTTCCGGTTATTGATGGGGATGGGATGGGAAGGGCGTTTCCAAAACTGGAAATGACGACCTATTTCAATTCGTACATTTCTGTGCTTCCTTTGGCTGCTTATTCCAATGTGGAGACGCTTGTGGCTGCCAATCAACAACAATTCGCCGAAGTATACGATTCATTTATCTTCAACCATAAAGGGTATGGCTATATCGCTTGTTTGGGAATGGCTGGCTATCAAATGAAGGCTCTTATGATACCGGGCACATTGAAGCTGGCTCGTAATATTGGCAGAGCGTTATCCAACGGCTCCATTGAAGAAAAGGTAGACTCTCTTCGATCACTATTTTCTAATTCGGTATATGGAGAATTACAGGTCTGTTTTTTGGGACGTATTTTAACGATCCGGCGCTGGTTTGAGGAAAAGATTCTAGTAGGGTCCTGTCAGATTGCGGGACAATTTTCCTTTGCTGGCAGGAATGCACTGCTTTATTTTCAAAATGAATTCTTAAGCGTGAGACTTTCAGGAGAAGAATCGCATACCACCCCTGATTTAATCATTCTTCTCAACTATGAAAATGGATTGCCATTGTCTGTGTCTGATATTCACGAAGGGGTGTTTATTCTCGTTCTCATCGTACCAGCACCAAGTATTTTTCATACAAAGGACATGTTCAAGCTAGTCGGTCCAAAAAGCTTTGGCATTCCGAATGAATTTTACTCTGTTCATGAAGAAGTAGGGGGTCTGCTGGATGAAGATCGGCATTGATATTGGCGGGACGATGACGCATGCAGTCTTAGTGACAGATGATGGGAGGCTTTTGCGTGCTTCACAGCATACGACAACGACGGATTTATTTACGGGTGTGCAAGCTGCTGTACAAACACTTTTCGTCATGACAAGCATTCGTCCAGCAGAGGTAAAGGGAATCTTTATTGGAACAACGGAGTTGGTAAATGCGTTATTTGAGGAAAGAGTGATGGCCAAAACGTCGCTGATCAGAATCGGAACGCAAGTGACGAAGATGAAACCGGCTTTCACTTTTCCAGAGACATTCAGGTCCTCACTTTGTAACGTTTGGTTTTTAAAAAGCGGCAATCGCTATAATCAATCCAGTCTAGGAAACAATTTTTCGAGCGAATTGGAACTGATTATTCAACAAATTGCAGCTAATTCGATTGAAGCTGTTTCCATTGTTGGTGCGTATTCACCAATGTATGAAGAAGAAGAAGTGTTGGTGAAAGAAGCCATCAAGCATCACTTTCCGAACGTTTCCATAACGGCCTCACACCATCTTGGCAGTATTGGTTATATAGAAAGAGAAAATGCTTCTATCTTAAATGCTTTGTTATCAAAAATCACCAAAAAATTTTTAACCGAGCTTTCGACATGTTTTTCTGAATTGTCTCTTACCTGTCCCTTCTGGCTAACGAAAAGTGATGGATCCCTACTGACGGTTCAGGAAGCAATGGAATTCCCGGTATTAACGATTTTCTCTGGGGTTGCCAATAGTTTTAAAGGTGCTGCCTTTCTTTCGTCGTATAAGGATTTGCTTGCCGTGGATATTGGCGGAAGTAAGATTTACGTTGGTCGAGTAAGGAATGAACAATTAAGAGAAGTGGTTTCTTCTACCAATCTAGCAGGAATTGATACGAGTCTAGCAATGCCTGAATTTATTTCCTTACCCTTTGGAGGAGGCAGTATTCCAAACATCCAAAATGGCCAAGTTCGTTTCCTTCCACATCAATCGAATGATATCGCGATGGATGGCTTAGCTTGGGGAGGGTCATCCTGGACCGTGACGGACTGCTTCTTGAAACGGTTTCCTGATTCTTTTTATGATGAAAATATTGATCAATCAAGATTGGATGTCTTATCCATCCACGATTGTGAACAGGTCGTAAGTTACGTGATGAGTCAGCTTAAATTAGCTCTAGACATGCTGCAGGACAGTGAAAGGGAACTCCCAATTGTTCTTGTGGGAGGAGGCAGTCCTCTCTTTCAACAAGAGTTGTTTGGTCCATATAAACAAGTGGTGAATCCGGCAGGTTATCCTATAAGCGGTGCGATTGGAGCGTGTTTGGCACAGGTAAGTGAAGTGGTTGATAAAGTCTTTTGGCTCAATAACCGATCAAAGGAAGCGATTCTTGATGAGGCGGTCACTTCCTGTAAAACAGCCGTATTGAAAAAAGGTGCGAGCCCGGAATCGATTCAAATTTCTTATGTGGAGGAATACCCATTTGCCTATTTAAGAGGGGAAATTCTTCGTGTGAAGACGAAGGCAACGGGGGAAATGATTATATAAACAAAAAGGAGCTAATAAAATGGCAGAAAAAACAAATCTTGGAGATGATTTTTCACTATCACGTGTTCCACTATCAGAAAGGCAATCGTTATGGAGTATTACCATTGTAAGGGTGGGCTCTCTCGCGACGATTTCACAATTTCTATTAGGTGCTGCCTTAGGATATGGTATGACGTTTTGGCAGGCCTTTTGGGCAACCATGCTTGGTAGTGTGATTTTAGAAGTAATTAGCTTTCTATTAGGTTATGCTGGTGCACGAGAAGGTCTTTCCACGAGTCTATTGTCACGATGGACTGGATTTGGCCGTTATGGGTCGAGTATCATAGGGGCAATTATTGCGATTGCTTGTATTGGTTGGTTCGGTGTTCAAAATTCCGTTTTTGCCAATGGGCTTGTTCAGGCGACAGACGGTGCCTTAAGTCTTCCTTTTGCCGCTACGCTGACTGGCTTAGCTGTAACGGTTTTAGTTATCTTTGGATTTAAATTGTTGAGTGCTACGGCTACGATTGCGGTTCCAGCCTTTCTATTGGCGGTTGGAGTGGGTATTTATCAAGTTCTAAGTGATCATTCTATTTTTGATTTAATGGGAGCTGCCCCTGCGGGCGAAAAGCTTTCAATGGGTGTAGCAGCGACGATGGTTGCTGGCGGATTTATTATTGGGGCGGTCATTACACCTGACTTTAGCCGATTTGCTAAAAGTGGTAAAGATGTCTTTTGGATGACAATGATTGGGACAATTGTCGGTGAGCTTTGTATTAATATGATCGCTGTTTTGATGGCTCTTGCTGCCAAAACAAGTGATGTGGCTAGTATTATGATGCAAACATCAGGTTGGCTTGGTGCAATTGTGGTCGTGTTTTCGACGATAAAAATCAATAATTTGAACTTATATTCTTCTTCCCTTGGGTTTACGACCATTTTTGATTCTGTCTTTAAGCTTAAGCTCAACCGTGGAATGGTTACACTCATCATTGGTGTGGTTGGAACCGTGCTTTCTGTTCTTGGTATTCTTGATAAGTTTGTCGATTTTCTCGTCTTATTAGGGATTTTTATTCCGCCAGTCGCCGGTATTATGGTTATCGATTATTTCCTTTTAAAAACGCATCGGAAGCAATTGGATGAAAGTCGAGTACATGGGGCCTTGCCAGAGGATGTGGAAAACTTAAACCCGATTACGATCATTGCCTGGGCTGCAGGATTTATCGCTGGCTATTTTGTACAGGCTGGAATTCCATCAATTAATTCGCTTGTTATCAGTGCCATAATCTATTATGTTGGAATGCTTATTAGGAATAAAGTCAGAAATAAAAATGGTTTAAATCAGAAGATAGCATAGGTCAAATTTTTGGAATATTGGAGGTTGTTTGAATATGAGAAAAATTGGAAAACGGGAAATTGAAGATATCGCGGTTGGAGCCGCTTTACTTGGTACGGGTGGCGGAGGCGACCCCTATATTGGCAAGCTAATGGCCTTGCAGGCTATTGAGGAATATGGCGAAGTTACACTTCTGGAAGTGGAAGAGGTACCGGAAGATGCCTTTGTTGTTCCTTCATCCATGATGGGAGCACCGACCGTGATGTTGGAGAAGCCGCCAAGTGGGGAAGAAGCAATTGAGGCCTTCCAAGCACTTGAAAAATATTTAGGAAAAAAGATCTATGCGACATTCCCAATTGAAGCGGGCGGAGTGAACTCGATGCTGCCGTTTGCTCTTGCTGCCAGATTAGGATTGCCTGTTATTGATGCGGACGGAATGGGACGTGCTTTTCCTGAATTACAAATGGTTACCTTTTATCTAGATGGCATTGCAGCCACACCAGGGGTATTTGCTGATGAAAAAGGAAATACCGCCTTGCTGTCCACGATTGATAATGTTTGGACAGAGCGGATTGCCCGAGCTGCGACCGTGCAAATGGGTGGTTCTACGATGGTGGCGATGTATTCGATGACGGCTAAGCAATTGAAGGATAGTGGGATTAAAAACATCTTGAAGCTGGAAGAAGAAATCGGAAAAACGATTCGACTTGCAAAGGAAAACAATGTGAATCCGATCCGAGAGGTACTGAAATTAACGGGCGGCTTTGAACTGTTCCAGGGAAAAGTTAGTGATATTAACCGAAAAACCGAAACAGGATTTGCTAGAGGAGTGGCAACGTTCGAGGGCTTGAATGAATATAAAGGCGAGACGCTTCAGCTTCGCTTTCAAAATGAACATTTGCTTGCTCAAACAGAAGACCGTATTCTATGCGTTACCCCCGATTTAATCGCTGTGCTTGATGCAGAAACGGGCCTTCCGATTACGACAGAAGGAATCCGTTATGGCGCCAGAAGCGTGGTCATTGGGATTCCATGTAACCCGAAATGGAGAACCGCAAAAGGAATTGAAACGGTTGGTCCTAAGTACTTTGGATACGATGTTGACTATGTGCCGGTAGAAGAGCTTGTGAAAAAAGGAGTGTCATTGTAATGGGATTTTATCGTATTGGAATTGATGTTGGAGGTACCCATACAGATGCCGTGTTATTAGATGAAAATAATAAGGTACTTTCAGAAACAAAATCAGCGACAACCGAAGATGTGGCGACTGGCATCTTTAATGCCATGCACAAAATTATTAGCGATGCGAATGTTCCGCGTGAAAAAATCAAGTTTGCAATGTTAGGCACAACGCACTGTACGAATGCGATTGTGGAAAGAAAAAGATTAAATAACATTGCGGCAATACGGATTGGGGCACCTGCCACCTTGGCGGTAAAGCCATTGATTGGGGTTCCCGATGATTTGCGCGAGACACTAGGAAAGTATGTCTACCTTGTTCGGGGCGGTCATGAATTTGATGGCCGGGAGATCGTTTCCTTGGACGAAGATCATTTGTATCGGATTGCCAAAGAGATAAAAGGTAAAGTGGATTCCATTGCGATTACTTCTGTTTTCTCACCTGTATCGAAAGCCCATGAACAACGGGCAGGTGAAATTTTTAAAGAGGTCTTAGGGGATGAGGTGGCTATTTCTTTATCATCCGAAATTGGCTCTGTCGGCCTGCTGGAAAGAGAAAATGCCACGATCCTTAATGCCTCTGTTGTGAATGTCGCTAAAACGGCCGCAAATGGATTTATCAACGCCCTTAAAAATGAAGGGGTGGATGCGAAGGTGTTTTTTGGACAAAATGACGGTACTTTAATGTCGGTTGAATATGCGATTAAATACCCAATATTTACCGTTGCATGCGGACCGACTAATTCATTGCGCGGTGCGTCTTACTTAAGTAATCTCTCGGATGCGATTGTGGTGGATGTTGGAGGAACGACCTCCGATGTCGGTGTGCTAGTTCAATCCTTCCCACGCGAATCTTCCTTAGCGGTAGAAATTGGCGGGGCACGAACCAATTTCCGCATGCCTGACCTCGTTTCTATTGGACTGGGCGGTGGTACGATAATCCGATTTAGAGAAAACGGGGACTTCACGATTGGTCCAGATAGTGTGGGATACCGCCTTCCTGAGAAGAGCTTAATTTTTGGCGGGGATACTTTGACAACAACAGATGTGGCAGTAGCCCTAGGTAAAGTGGACCTTGGCGATACTTCAAAAGTTGCTCACCTTGACCAGGAATTACTGAACAAAGTTTATTCAAAGATGGTTGAACTAGTAGAAGATGCCATAGATAAAATGAAAACCAGTGCCCTCCCTGTACCCGTTATCCTTGTTGGCGGCGGCAGTGTGTTACTCCCAGAACAATTAAAAGGTGCATCAGATGTTATTCGTCCAGAGCATTCAGGCGTAGCAAACGCAATAGGCTCCGCGATCTCGCAAGTAAGTGGGCAGATTGAAAAGATTTATGTTTTAGATGAAATCGGTAGAGAAAATGCTTTGGAATTAGCTAAGTCACAAGCTATGTCAGAAGCGATCCAAGCAGGTGCTGATCCGGATAGTCTGGTTATTGTTGATGTAGAGGATGTACCACTCGCCTATCTGCCGGGAAATGCAACGAGAATTCGTGTGAAGGCCGCAGGGGAGCTGGCTCAAGAAGAACAGAATATAATCATAATGTAAAGCTTTAACTAGATCACGCTATGGACACTTAGCGTTTTCAATAACTTTTCACAAAATATTTTCAATTATTGTTATGGAGGGTCACGCCCTCATTATTTATAAAAGTACAGTAAATGGAACAATAAAACTCTGAAAAAGCTATTTAACAAAAAAACGTCTAACTTCGATTTTAAATCGACTTTAGACGTTTTTTTATTATGAAGTGGGGGATGGATCCCCACTTATTGTTTTTCCATTTCCACAATTAACACATGCGATGTTTCGCTTGCATGCAAAGTAATGTTTTCCTCCACGATTTCCATCGCATCTCGTGTGTCGAGGGTGATGTCATTAATGGTAGAAGTACCTTCGATTTGAACGAGATAGGCTTGTCTTCCTTCTTTGACCGGAAAGCTGATTTCCTTATCTTTGTCCAATAGTAAGGAGTAGATGTTCGCATCTTGATTGATTTTTATTGGTGCCTGGCCATCTATACTCGATACCATATGGAGCCATTGATTATGGCGGTCCTCAAACTCAAAGCGGTTGTCCCCATAATTAGGGGTATGGCCATTCCGGTCAGGTAGAATCCAAATTTGTAAAAATCGTAACGTTTCGTTACCCAGGTTTCGTTCACTGTGATGAACACCGGTTCCTGCACTCATATACTGGACATGTCCACGAGTAATCGTGGAAGTGTTTCCCATGCTATCTCCATGGGTAAGCTCACCATTCACAACGTAAGAAATAATTTCCATGTTTTGATGTGGGTGCCTGCCGAATCCAGTTCCGGCCTCAATTAAATCATCATTGATGACGCGTAACACGCCAAAGTGGAGATTATTAGGATTATAGTAATCGGCAAACGAGAAATGAAACTTGCTCTGTAGCCACCCATGGTTGGCACTGCCCATATTTTTACTTTCTATTTTTCTCAACATATTACCACCCCTAAGTTTATTATTATTAGAACAGAGAAATTTAAACAATTTTTTTAAATACTTTAAATTCAAGTATTATTAAAAATAAATATCTTTAATTCGAGATAATTATAGTCCTTTCTTGAGTGAATTGTCAATGAAGTGCGTCATGAATAGCGTCTACACGAGTCGAAGTACGGCTATTTGGAAATAACTAGATAAAAGAGGTTTCGGAGGTTTGCCAATGGCGGAATTAAAATATTTAGAGCCCACAGAGCTGCTAGAAAAAATATATGCTACGCTTTGTTCGGAATATGAGGATGCCCAGCATTACAAAAGTAAACAGGACCAAAGTGAAATAGAAGTAACGAAGAGCCGGCTAACAAAAAAGATATTCAACGAATTTGTCGTCGATGAAGAATATTTTTTAACCATGGATACTAAAGTTTTTAAGGAAAGATACGACTTATATGAAGGGGATTTCTTGCGACTTATCAAGGAATGCAGCGAAAACCGGATTGAATATGACACTTTTATACATATCATTGATGACCTGATTGCCAGTGCAAAGTTCCGGCTCCACGCGTTTGAGCAGTTATCCGAAGAAATTCAAAAAGTAAAAGAGGAAGACGTGCAAGAAGAGTCAGATGGGGATGAAGAAGATGAGGAATAGCCACCGTGCCCTATCTGCCAAATATGCGAAATTGTAAGCAAACAAGTTTAAGCCCCAAATTTAAAAACAAACCAAGCGTGTAATGACCTAATCCCTGTTTTACTTCGGAAGTTAGTACAAACTAAAACTATTAAAACGAAAAAGGCCAGCCAAATGGTTTATCCGGCTAACCTTTAACTATGCTAAATCATACTAATAAGGGTCTCGCAGTATACCTATCAGTCTATCAGAACATCAGTAAGCCGAATTCGATAAAGATAAAGCCCCATGAACGGGAGCTTGTACTCCGTCAGGAATGCCCGCCTGATATGAAACTCCATCCGTTTTTTCCTTAAATTCCGCTTTTGCTTTGGCAAGGATACCCCCTTGGTCATGTAACAGATCGTAGCCGGACAGCGCCATCACTTTGGCGGCGAATAACATTCCTTTCATGCCGATCGATGATCCGAACGAAGCGGTCGCCTGCCAAGTATGCACCTCCACACCGACCGGCATGCAAGCGGCTGTAATTTGTCCGACTGGGGTAATCCAGGTGACATCGCCGACATCGGTGGAGGCGCCGAACGTTTGGCCATATTCTTTCTTTCTGTTGAAATATCCGGCCTGTAGCGACTCATCCTTGTCGCCGCCAAGCAAAGCGATCATTCGCTGACTCACGGCTAACTCCTTCGGTTGAAGGGTGGCCGCCAGCTCGTGGGCAAACTGCTCCTCTTCAGCTGTGAAGGAGATGGGGCCGATTACTTTGCCTTGCACAAACATCAAGTCATTCAGCACCTCATTCGGCAACGTGTCATAGCAGCCTGCCTTAATTTCCCATGTTACAGATGTTTCCGTCATCATTGCCGCGCCTTGTGCTATTTTGATCAGGCGTTCAAGCATGCTATCCACTTGCTCACGATTTTCACCGCGGAGGAAATACCAGACACTTGCCTCATCCGGCACAATGTTCGGTACTTGGCCTCCATTCGTGATGGTGTATTGAATCCGGGATCCGTCCGGCACATGCTCTCGTAAATAGTTGGCTCCTACGTTCATCAGCTCCACCGCGTCCAACGCGCTTCGCCCGAGATGCGGGGCGGAACCTGCGTGGGCGGAGCGCCCGGTAAAATAGAATGCCACCGAACTTAACGCTCGAAAGCTGACGTTTGTCGTCTGGTTAGCCGAACCCGGATGCCAGGTAAGGGCGCAATCCAGGTCGTCAAAAGCACCGGATCGAGCCATAAAGGTTTTGCCGGACAGCACTTCTTCAGCCGGACAGCCGTAATAGCGTATGGTTCCTGCCATATTCTCATCAGCCATCCGGTTTTTCAACGCGATGACAGCAGCGACACCGGCAGTGCCAAGCAGGTTATGACCACAGCCGTGACCCGGACCATTTTCAACAACGGGTTGCTGCTCGGTGCAAATCTGCTGTGATAATCCCGGCAGTGCGTCGAATTCACCCAAAAATCCGATGATAGGATGCCCGCTTCCATACTCCGCAATGAATGCTGTCGGAATCCCGCCGATGCCGGATGTTACGGAAAATCCTGCTTCTTCCAGGACTTTTTTTTGCAAAGAGGAGGCAAAGCTCTCCGTATAGGCAATTTCCGGCCTATCCCAAATTTGTTTGGCCATTTGGATAAATTCCTCCGCATTACCATCTATCCATGAGAGAAGCTCGTTTTTATTCATGCGGTCTCTCTCCTTTTCATTGACTGTATTGGTTTTTACTTCTTCCATCTAAATCTGTAAAAATAAAAATCGCCATTTCAAGAAATCTGACCATCTTTAGCCGTCATACTGCTGACTGCTCGGCCACAACTTTAGCCGCCAATTTCGAGCCGGGCAATGTTGCGCCAACGATAGCGGCCAGCAGAGCGCAGCCCATCACAAACATGAATGCACTAGTATAGGAACCACCGGAAGCGGAGATCAGAAAGCCCATAATGGCCGGTGCGGCAATGCCTGCCGATTGCCCGCCGAAGTTCAGAATGCCTACAGCCGTTCCGACTACTTGTGCTCTCATCATGCGATGCGGTAAGGAAAAGACGAAGGATAGCATAAACGCAATACCGACTGAAGCACAAGATTGATATAAAATGGCTTGTAAAGCACTGGAGGCGCCGGTTAAAAGGTATACAAAGAAGCCCACTATTAACGCGCTTATGATAACAACCGTTTTCGTATAAGCACCAAGTTTGTCAATCACCCTTCCGCTCAAAAACGCAACAACCGCAGAGACAAGTGCTGGAATCGCTGTAAGAAATCCGGCAGAAGTCAGGTTAATATGCTTTGCCTGAACAAGGTAGGTTGGCATCCAAGCGGTTAAACCCCATTGAGCGATGCTAATTCCGAACCAGATAATCACCATTTTCCATATCATTGAGTTTCGAAGCAGTTCTTTATATGCTCCCTTTTCCTTTTGGGTAGCGCTTTCATTTATTTCTACAGCATTGTTCTCGTTTTTCCGGAAGAATTTCCAAACAAGGAACACGACAACTAGTCCAAGCAGAGACAGCAGCAGGAACACCTGACGCCAACCGAGCGCAACAAGCAATGGCGCGCAAATCAGAGGTGCAATCACTATGCCAATCGGATTCGAAGACATCATCGTCGACTGCGCCTTTGTCCTTTCTTCGCGAGGAAAAAAATCCGAAATTGCCTTCGCAGCGGAGGGAGAATAAGAGCCTTCACCCAAACCAAACAGAACGCGGATTAGAATTAAAGAGGCTAACGACCATGCCAGTCCGGTCAATGCTGTAAATACGGACCAAGCCAGCACTGCCGTGATAATCACTTTACGCGAGCCAAACCGGTCTGCAAGAAACCCGCCCGGAATTTGCATAAAGGCGTAACCAAGAAAAAAGCTGCTGAGCACCATTCCAATAGCCGAAGGCGCAAGGGACAGATCTTTGCCCATTTGCACAACCGCAAGGCTGATGACAGTCCGGTCAATATACAAGACAACCCAGCCAATAAACAAAATTGTAAGAATCTGCATTTTGTTTGAACTGCCAGCAAGTTCTCGATTCATAGAAACACACTCCTTCAAATTATTTAATACATTTTTATTTTAAAGCGCAAAAAGAGAGAAGTCATTGGATAATCGTTTGATTTTTCAGATAATTAATTGTTGGACCCAACAATGATTTGATTTACAGGAATGCTTGCAAGCCCAGATGAACGTTCTAGAATTCGCCCGCAAAACCACGCGGGCTTGTCGGAGTAGAGTCAGGACTGAATATAGAATACATTATAAAGATAGACTGCAAGCTGAACCCTCAGGCAATCTTCATAATTATCAAAATTGGCTCCAATCAAGTCTTCGATTTTTTTTATTCGATGATACAGAGTGTTAGTATGAATATGAAGAGCCTTGGCTGTTGAAACCATGGAACGATTATGATGGACGTAGCTCATAAGAGTAGCCAAAAGTTCTTGATGCTTTTCCTGATCCGTCCATAAAGGGGAAAGGGTCCCGGACAAAAATGATTCAATCTCACTGGATTGATGATTTAAAAACAGCTGACCAATACCCATTTCAGAAAAAAAGAAAACGCCTTTCTTATTTTGTTTTTTTAGGTGAAGAAGCGCTTGTTCCGCTTTGTTATGATTGTCTTCCGCTTGTCCGGGATAGTAAAGTCCAGTACTGACTCCAGCCCGAGCTGCGACTGTAAACATTTTGTTCCACCGTTCAATATTGTTTTCAATCAATTCAATCAGTCTTGCTTGCTCCCTTTCATGACTGGTAGTGGAAAAAATGATGATTTTGTTGTTATAGCTCGATATTAGTCTGTTTTCCGCCGGTAAGTTTCGGTTCAAACGAGTTAGCAGGGACCGAGTTTCATTTTCAAGGGCATCTTGATCTACATTTCCGGACATTTCAATTACAACCGTTTGAATAAAGCTCTGAGTCTCAATCCTTAACTCCTTGACTGCCATTTCAGCTTGAAAGGGGTTTTTAATTTTCAAGAATTCATGATAGTCTTCGAAGGTTTTTCTATATAAAATATCGGTTTTTGACCTGATTTTTATAATTTCCAGTGTTAGGATAGGAGCACCTTGTTCTACTATTAACCGATCCGTCATGGATAAGGGATCATCTCCTGCTATGATCAGGCAACCTAAAAAGACGGATCCAGATCGTATAGGATATACATAGAAAGATAGATTAACATCCTCAGAAATGGACACATAGGCTGGATTTGTTTTATTGATAAAAAGTAGAAAAAGATCCGCAATAATTTTTTCATAAGGCAGATTGTCTGTCGGGTAACACTTACCCTCGATGTAATCTGCATAAATAACTGTTTTTTTCATTAAATGATCCATTTCCATAATGATGGATTTTAATCCTCTGTTTTCGATGGATAACCGTGTGAGATGGTTATGTATGTCTGTTCTCTGTTGCAAAAGCTGGTTTGTCTTCTCAAGCTTGGTTAATAAATGAGTGACTTCACCGAGACTTTTATGAACCTCTTCGTGAAGCTGGGCATTATGAATGGCTACAGCAACATGAGAGGCAAAACTTTGAAGAAGCAGAAGATCTCTCTCACTAGGGAGCTCCTCCCGCTCAAAGCGATGAAGAGTCATGACGCCAATTCGTACATCGCCAAACATAATAGGTACAGACAAAAGAGATTTAATCTCCCTTGTGGATACTGCTGCGGCATGTAGAATAGTAAGGTTTTGTTCACTTAAGTCCGTCATATTTTCATAAATCTCTTTTGTTGTTCCAATCAATCGAACACAGCCGTCTCTATAGACCTTTCCAACAATCGATTCTCCGACACTAACCCGAAAGGACCTGATTTGATCATTAAATCCGATGTATGACTTCACGACTAATTTCTCTGAGTTCTTATCAAACAGTAGGATGTACCCAGCGTCAGTAGATCGGAAGATAGCACTAGCGTAACGAATGATTTTCTTCAGTACGTCATCTAATTCGAGGCTTGAGGTAATGACACGGAAGCTCTCCATAAGAATTTCCATATCATGCTGTACCTTCACTGCTTCCCGGTCTAAATGATGAAAATTGGTGTCGTTTTTCAATATACTCTCGCCTCCTCTATAGTAAACACAACAATTTATAAAAAAAACGTTAGGTCATCTTACAATGAATAGTTACTATCGATTTTATAATATTTAGTAAATTAAGGGAAGCAATTAAAAATGCCCGATTTCTCGGTATTATTGAGAAATTAGGCATTAAAATTTTCTTAACGTTGTAACTCCCTGTTTTTCCTAACCAATTCCGAAAAATAAAGAATCCTTCCACATGTGGGAAGGATTCATTTTCCTTTTTAGTTTATAATGGTCATGACCAAAAACTAATGTTTATTTTATTCTCTAAGCATTCAAAGCCAATTGAATCATCAGTTCGATTCCGGCTGGAATGGCTGCTTCATCGATATCAAATTTGGGATGATGGTGCGGATACTGACTTTTTTCACTTTGCATGCCGACATTGATGAAGGCACCCACTTTTTCCTTTAGATAATAGGAAAAATCCTCTGCCCCCATGACAGGTTCTCTTTCGATAAAGACATCGGCGCCAAACGACTTTTCAATGATGCCTCTGGCCACTGTGCATGCCTCTGGATGATTGTACAATGGCACGGTACCCTCAATAAAGCGGTAGCGGCCCACCGCACCAAAACTTGCACAAAGTGATTCTGTTAACTGAGCCGTTTTTTTGTGCATTAATTCGGCAGCCTCATACGTCATGGCCCTAATTGTTCCTTGCAGTGTTACTTTTTCAGGAATTACATTATAGGAATTGCCCGCCTGCATTCCGCCAAAAGAAATGACGCCAGCATGTTGTGGGTTTAAATTTCTGCTGACAATCGACTGAAAGGATTGAATCAGGTGGGTGGCGATGTAAATCGGATCCACGGTTTCGTGCGGATAGCCGCCATGTCCGCCTTTGCCTTCAATCGTGATGTCAAAATCATCGCAGGATGCCATTGCATAGCCGGGGGCAAAGCCGATTTTCCCAAGCGGCATACCCGAAATATAATGAATGCCATAAATCACATCAACGCCTTCCAATACTCCCTCCTTGACCAACTGTTGGGCCCCGCTAGGAGAAGCTTCTTCAGAGCTTTGAAAAATGAGAACAATATTATTTTTAACTCGGTGTGGGTTTTCGCTCATCCATTTGGCAGCCCCAAGTAAGGTGGCAGTATGCCCATCATGGCCGCAGCCATGCATCACGCCAAGAATGGTAGAAATATAGGACTTATCCCCTTCTTCATTAATAGGAAGGGCGTCCATATCAGCTCGAAGTGCAATCGTTTTTTCTCCTTCAGTACCTTTAAAAAAAGCAACTACATTTGGTGCAGAGAACTTTGTATTTATTGGGATTCCAAATTCAGTTAATTTTTCTTTTACATAGGCAGCGGTTTTAAACTCCTGGCCAGATAACTCTGGGTGCATATGAAAATGCCGGCGCTGCTCGATCGTCCAAGCAATTAGCTCTGAATCTATTAATTTTGTTTGCATCATGATGTCTCCCTCGATTTGGTTTAGCTTTTAGGCACTTGTGAATTTTTATGCATATAATTGTAATTTATATTCAATTATAATGCAACTAAAATAAATATGCCAGTCTTCAAGAGGGTTTCAAAGAATTTATAACCAAATGAATGCCATGCCCCAGGTTAGTACGTTAATTGAATTAGGCATAACAATAACCTATTTTCAGTTCGCACTCACACTGCTTGGATACTAAATAATTTCCTTACCTCATATACTTTATAAAACCTTATTATCGAAGGAGAAGCAATGGGTAAAAAACGGTTCCATTCAGGTGTTTTTATAGGGGTCATCATCGTTGTCATTATTCTTTTGGCCGTATTTGTGAAGTCTGTTTTCTTTTCCGCTAAAGACCAGGCGAATAAGGTGGTGGAGGAGTTTTATACGTATGAGCAGAAGGGGGATTTCACCAAATCTTGGGAACTATTTCACCCCTATATGAAGGAAAGGTGGGATAAAACCGCCTATATTAACGACCGTGCGCATGTTTTCATGGGACATTTTGGCGCGGAAACGTTTGATTATTCGATCGAATTCGTCGATAAGTTTAAAGAATGGAAAATGTCCAAAGACAGCAAGCTGTTTCAGATAGCCTATAAATTCAAGGTTCTCCAAGCCTATAAAGGCAAATACGGAAAATTCACCTTCCAGCAAGAAGTATACGTAGTACAAAACAAAGACAAATGGCAAATCCTCTGGGACTACAACTAACGGTGCCTGGCACCACCCGAATTTTCTTGTTTCACAGTATTGTTCCACGATACAGCTAGAAAGCCACCCTGTGTTGTCGTTATACAAGTTGCAGGGTGGCTTTATTCTTATAATTGACCCTTCATCCGGTCAGGGAGGTTCTGTATCGATTGGACTACTAGATCTAACTTAGACTCTATCCGATAAAGTAAATAAAGGGTCACAACGATAGGAAAACCTACATCGCTAATGAAGGGAATAATTTGGTCCATGAGTTTTCACCCCTTTCTCTTTAAGGATGGTGTATAGAAGAGGCCGGCTTCATGACGAATCCGGCCTCTCCATTATTAAGCAAGCTCATAATCGGTCACATTGCGATCAACTACTCGTGCTCCTTTTGCTGCTACAAACTTACCACTGGCTGTTGTGAACACTTCGGATGCAATAATCTGTGCCATTGATAATTTGACCACTTCTTCATCAATCGGCTCCTTTGGATTATCGACTGAAATGCGGCCAGTCTTTCCAAACTCCGTGCTAAATTGCAATTCCAATGATTTTGCCATTTCTTTCACCTCCTATCCAAGGGTGTCCACCTCAAGAGGACAGTGTCCACGGGCGGTGCCTGACACCCAAAATGACACCCAAAATCACTTCTTACCTATTCTTATGCTTATTATGCTAAGATTTCGGTGCTGTCGTTGCGCTCAACTTTGTTGAGTGTGTCATTGCATAAAGTTGAGATGGCTTGTGCTGCTTGAAACAACTGATCAACGGTTGCTTCCTTTTTAACATTGCTAAATGTTCTTGCTCTGAAGATTGGTTTTCCATCGCCGTCCAGGCCGGCTTCATAGACCAAACGAAGCTTGGTGCCTTCTAGTAATGCTTGTGCCATTGTCGCTCACCTCCTTTCACCTTTTATATATAGGTTTAAAGGTGAAAAGGACAGGGGTGTGAAAAATATTATTCTAGTTTTCTAATATGAGTATCCTTATACTTTCGTGAGGAGCTATCAAACTAAATAGGTAAAATGCTAGATTTGTGAAGTGAAGCAACAGTACAGTGCTAGTCCAGGATGTCCAGTTGTGCCCGAAGTTTCTTAAGTGCATTCATCTTCCATTGCTTTACCGCAGATATGGATACATGTTCTCGTGCGGCAATTTCCCTTACGGATAAGTCGTTACCAAAGGCTGCCATTACCCATATCGTTTCTTTTTCGGTTAGACCCTGACAATAAGAAAGCAACACCTCGTCCTCTAATTGGAGGGTAGCAGCTTCATCCTCAATGGTTTCCCAATACTCTTCTTTTGGATACATGTTACGGGAGGCATATTTACTGGACTTTGTCAGTTCAAGTTGAAGTTTGCCTTTAATAGATGTGTAGGCATAGTTTGTGAAACTGCCTTTATTGACGTTAAAGCCATTTTGGGCCTCCCAAAGTCCTATTAAGGCAGTTTGAAAGAATTCCTCCTGGCTTTGATAGATATTTAAGGAATGAATAATTTTATGAATCATCGGTGTATACTGTTTGACTAATTTCTCAAAGCTATCCACTTGCTGATCCTTTCAGGACCGCGCGCTTTCCGTGTTTTTCCTAGGTAGGTTTACCATACCGAGAATACAGTGATTAATCGAATCACCGATTTTCACCTTTGGAGAGAAAATTGGTAGAAACAGTTCGTTTTCTTTCTTCAATTTTCATTTTTGAAAGGTTTTTTTATTTTTTGAGGGAAAATGATATGATTTTCCTAAATCTGGGATGTGTCCGTGAACTCAAGGTTGATACAGGATTTTACTTTGGATATTAAAATTCTGCGAAAAGGCTGAAGTAGAAGGTTTCTACGTAGGGATTCTGGCTGGAATTTGGTGAAAAAGCCGAAGTAGTAGGTTCCTACGGGGAATTCTAGATGGAAATCCATGAAAAAAACGATGTAGAATGTGTCTACATCTACATCCTTTAAAAAAACCGCTCAAGAATCCAAGTTGGATTTTCATATAGTCAAACACATAACACATCTGAAACTGGAAAATAAAGGTTACTTTATTTTAAAATCTCTAGGTAGAGGAATATCCTTTTAAGTGAAAAATATAAATCAATAGAGTGGAGGAGGTTGGTTTTAATGAAAACAATCAAAAAGATGTATGAGCACTTACATTGGGCGAACTTGCAAATTTTAGAAGCCTTGAAAACGTGGGAAGACCAAAATAACCAGGCAAAACTATTATTTTCCCATATCCTTCTGGCAGAGGAGGTATGGTTTACGCGGATAAAGGGTTTAGACAGTACACCCCAAGCCCTTTGGACAGAGTTAAGTATCGAAGAATGCTTAGAACTTCTTGAAAAAAATAATCAAAACTTCACTGAACTTCTCGCAGGTTTATCCGATATAAATGTGAATCGCCTGATAGTCTATAAAAATAGTACTGGTAAGGAATTTTCAACGTCGATAAGAGATATAGTAACGCACGTCGCCCTTCATGGTCAGTATCATCGCGGACAGATTAACCGAGTCCTTCGAGGCGAGGGTTTTGAACCCGTTAATGTTGATTTTATTACGTTTGTAAGATAGCAGGGCAAACGGACTAACAATGTATAAGATAATAAAAAGGTCTGCCGGAGCAGACCTTTATTATTTTCAGGCATTCTTCACACAATTATTAAGTCTCTTTATCAAAGAACTGTCTTTTTAATCCTTATTCATAACGAAGCGATTCCATTGGATCAAGTTTAGCTGCTTTTGAAGAAGGCAGCAATCCTGCAATCACACTTATCAAGGTACTAACGCCAATACCAAATAACATGTAACCAGGTGTGAGTTGAACCAATTCAGTACCGAAAGTATTGACTAACAGGTTGTTCAAACCAAGGCTGATACCCCAAGCCGCGGCAACAGCAATAACCCCGCTCAACAAGCCTAAAAGCGCTGACTCAGAGAAGAAAATACGGCGAATATCTTTCTTTCTCGCACCAATTGCCCGTAATATCCCGATTTCTCTTGTTCGTTCCACAACACTAATATAAAGAACCACTAAAATCATAATGCCTGATACCAGCAGTGAAATGCCGGCTATCCCTGATAATAGGTAAGTGGCCATATCTACATAGGTTGTCACCCGTTTCATGATACTGGCCGTCGGCGAACTGGTGAACCCCGCTTTATCGACTGCTTTTTTTATGCTCTCGACTTGATCCTGATTGCTCGCGTACGCATTGATCTGGGTAGGAAGTAAGGTTAATTTTTGATTACTATAGGCATTCTCAAGTGTTGAATAGGAAACGTACGCATTCGCACCATTCATCGGTCCCGTATTTCCTTGATCGTACACACCCGATACAACCAAATCTGTTTTAACCGTGACAGGTTGATTTTGTTCATCCATTTGATTAATAAACAGACTGATTGTTTCACCTACAAGGGATTTATATGTTTTATCACTGCTCAAGCTTTTTGCAAAGGATGTCGTCAGCAGCACCTCATTGTCAGCGGGCAGTGTCCCTTTTTCAATATCTTTAACCTTGATTGAATCTGTTACCGTTCCAAGGTTTTGGAGATCTTTGTTCGACCCATGATAGACAACATTACTCTTTCCCTTGATGGTAGTGACCTTTTCAATGTGGTCAACTTTATCAATGCTGCTAATTTTGTGGATATCCTTTTCTGTAAAGGGTAATTCGACTCTTTGCCGATCAGGGGGTCCGCCTGCCTGTTGTCCCTTCACCTCAGCAGGCGATTTTACCACATCAATAAGTAGCGGATTCAGAGTGGAGTTAATTTCATTGTTCATATAGGCTTTTACACCGTTACCTAACGACAACATTAACAGGACACTTACGATCCCGATCGAACCTCCTATGGCCACTAGAAGGTTTCGCTTCGATTGTAATCGCATATTTTTGATGGCCAGCTTAAAGGAAGCCTTTAAGCTTAAACTTTTCCCTTTTGTCTCGTTTGTTTCTTTCACAGCCAGGTAACGCTCTTTTAATCGTTGATCTTCTTTAATAGACCCATCTTCCACCGATACAATCCGGCTCCCAAAATCCGCTACTCTTTGTGAGTGTGTTACGGTAATAACGAGCACCCCTTTTTTCGCAATGGAGTCAAGCAGTTCCAGTATTTGTTCACTTGTATCCTTGTCTAATGCACCGGTTGGTTCATCAGCGAGAATAATGTCAGGGTCATTGGATAAGGCCCGAGCAATCGCGACACGCTGTTTTTGGCCGCCTGAAAGTTGATTTGGCTTTTTCAGCATGTGATCTACTAGGCCTACTTCCGTTAAAATTTCCTTGGCGCGCTGCGTTCGTTCTTGTTTACTAGTATCCGTCATTTGCATTGCCATCATCACATTTTCCAGTACGGAAAGGTGAGGGATTAAGTTAAAACTTTGAAAAATGAAGCCAACTTTATCCTTCCTATACGCATCAACTTCCTTTTCTTTCATCGATCTCAACGTCTTGCCTTGGATCATCACGTCGCCCTCATAATCAGAATCCATCCCACCGATAATATTCATTAAGGTCGACTTCCCCGAACCTGATTCACCTAGAATGGAAACAAATTCACCACTTTCAAATTTTATGTTCACATTCCGGAGAACGGGCACCTTTTCTTTTCCAGCAAGTTTATATGATTTACTTACCTGTTTAATTTCTAATAATGTCATGATGTCCTCCAATTGAATTTTTCTCAAACTTTTTTTGAAAAAAAGTATAATTCTAGTATTTTAGCTTCTATGAAAATTTCCACCTAGTATTTCTTGTCGTTCTTCGCTATTGTAACTTTGTTCGATAAACAGACTGTAAATCAAAGTTAAACAGTTCTTAAACTGTTTCATAAAAAAGAATAAAACGCGGCAGGTTTTCATTTATTAGTTGGATTTTAAGAATGGAAAACGGGGATATGGTAAGGTTCCGTTTGGGAAGGAGTTAAATAGCATAAAAGTTCAGTTTATAAACAGTTTATATTTTTTTTTACTTCTATTAATAAATTAAGGTTAGAATGGTAAAGCAAATAAAATTGAAGTAGTGGAGGTGGATGGGGTGACAATAAAAAAAAGGCTGTTGGTTTCAAACATCCTCATGTTAATCATCCCTGCCTTCTTAAGCTTAATAGCTGCCCTTGTTCTTTTTCTTGTCTTTACAGGAACGATCATTAATCGAGCACATAATAATAGTGAGTTATTTTCTACCTTAATAAAAAAGACCGATCAAACCTTTAACAGTTGGTCAAGCCATCCTAATATCCAAACAATTAAGTCGGAAATGGATATCTTTAATCGAAAATACAAGGATAAAAAAATCTCGCTTTTACTATATGAGAATAATCAGCTCAGCTACCCACCGCAAACGAATGTGGAAACGGGAATGAACCAAATTGTCCAGGCTTTACTGGATGATCAGACGACTCACACCGTGATTGTCGATCATTATGCTTTTTATAGTAAAAAAATAAACCATTATACCGCGGTGTTAGCTTTTTCCGACTATAGGGGGATAGCCGTAAATAATGGACAATATCGAACCACGTTTATGAAATGGGGACTTACGTTATTTGTCCTAATCACCATCATCGTATCGCTGACTAATTATTTACTGACTAAATTTATCCTGAGACGGATTGTGATACCCTTGGAAATCCTTAATTACGGAGTCCATCAAATTCAGTTGGGAAATTTGGATTACCGGATTGAATATAAGGGCCAAGACGAGTTTTCATCCGTATGCAGTGATTTTAATCTTATGGCGGAGAAGCTGCGAGAATCTGTTGCAGTAAGAAAAAAGGATGAAACAAGCAGGAAAGAATTAATTGCAGGGATTTCGCATGATTTACGAACGCCGTTAACCTCCATAAAGGCATTTGTAGAAGGGCTTCTCGATGGCATCGCCACGACGCCAACGATACAAAAAAACTATCTTAGAACGATCAAAACAAAATCAGAGGAAATTGATCAAATTGTAGATAAGTTATTTTTATTCTCTAAGTTGGACATCGGAGAATTCCCTTTTTATCCTGAAATGCTGCCGATTGGAACTGAACTAGAGATGCTTGTTAAATCGATGTCAGCGGAATATCAAAGCAAAGGACTTATTCTAAAAATCGTCCAGAATGTAAAGCAGATTACTACCAAAGTCGATCCCGTCCAGTTTCGTAATGCGCTCATCAATATTTTTGAAAACAGCGTTAAATACAAAACGAAAGATGTAGGCATTTTGGAAATTGCCAGTTTTATGCGTGGCGGGGAAGTATGGATCACCCTGACAGACGATGGACCAGGTGTTCCGGAAGAAGCGCTTTCTAAGCTTTTCAATATATTTTACCGCAGTGATCCTTCCCGAAATAATCCAAGTAAGGGCAGCGGTTTGGGACTGGCCATTACGGCAAAAATTTTGGAAAGGTTTGACGGAAAAATCTGGGCGGAAAACGTCCGAGAAGGTGGGCTAAGGATCGTCATTACGATACCAATATATGAAAACACGGCGGTGAAGGACGTTGAAAAAGATACTGATTATTGAGGATGATGACTCCATTGCTTCGATTGAAAGAGATTATTTGGTTGCGAATGGATATAGTGTCGAAATTAACAGTGATGGGGAAAGTGGATTGAAAAGTGCCTTGACAGGAGCATATGATTTGATTTTGCTTGACGTCATGCTGCCGGGAATGGATGGATTTGAAATTTGCCGTAAGATTCGCGGGTCTATTAATATCCCAATCCTCATGGTAACCGCTAAAAAAGAGGAAATTGATAAAATAAGGGGCTTAGGGCTGGGAGCAGATGATTATATTGTCAAACCATTTTCGCCCAGTGAGTTAGTGGCACGTGTCAAATCCCATCTTGCCATGTTTGAACGATTAATGGAAACCACTGCCGAGAATAAGCCGCAAGAAATGACCGTTGGGGCCATTCGGATTAATCAAAAGACAAGACGGGTATATGTAAAAGATGTGGAGATTGAACTTAAAAACAAAGAATATGAGTTGCTGCTTTTTTTAGTCATTAACGCTGATATGGTTTTCAGCAAGGAAATGCTCTATGAACGCATATGGGGTGCTGATTCCTATGGAGGTAATGCGACCGTTGCTGTGCATATAAATCGCATAAGAGAGAAAATTGAAGAGGACCCCTCATCGCCCCAATATATTCAAACGGTTTGGGGTGCAGGTTATCGATTTAAGGCGTAATCTGATTTGAATTTTACAACAGGAAATGAAATTTATTCTTGTGAGGAGACAGAGAAACCAATTCAAAAAAGCAATTCTTCATTAAAGAAGGATTGCTTTTTTTTCTATTCCTTAAAAAAACTCGATTTAAGAAATTTTTAATATCTTTTTAATAGGGTGTTTAGGTTGTTTGCCTATGATAATCATGTACCATCATTTAAATGGAGGAGGAACGTCAATGAAGAAGAAAGTGCTAGTTGCTGCAGGCATCAGTGGATTATTAATGGCAGGAGGTGTTTTATCGGCATCTGCATCCACATCTGGATATGACTTGTTCAAAACGTCTGTTAAGAAAACGCAAACGGTCAACAGTTTTGCTGCCCATACCGCTGCATCATTAACGGATAATGGCAAGGAAATTTACAAGGTGGATTCCTCGAACATAGCGAATGTGAAGGATGAAACAGGGAATAGCTCGGTAAGTGTAACAAGTGGCGGGACCACGACAAAAGTAGATTATTTTTCCACAGCTGATCAGAAGGTTGTAAAGAGCAGTAAGGATGAAAGCTACTATGTCAAACAAGAAAGCGCAGATAAGAATAAAGCTGACCGTAAAGAGCATAAGGATGAAAACCTTTCACCACAAATGCAAAAGGATGTAGAGGCCATTTTTGATGCAGTTACAAAGAATTATCAAGATAAGATTGTAACAAAAGATGGTACGAATGGAAATACCGAATTGCAGTTAGATCTTTCTAAGAATCAAATCCCTGCCGTTGGACAGGCGGTTGTGTCTTTCTTCCTTAAGAATATCGACCAACAGAAAGATCATATGGACAAAGCGGAATTTGGCTCCCTGCAATTAGCGGACCTAAAACCACAGCTTCCACAACTAAAAAATAATATTAATGTATCCCGAGTGGTCTTAACTGGCACAGTGGATCAAAATGAATACTTAATTGGTCAAGAAGCGACAATTTACGTTTCTGGTGACGATGTAAATGGAACACACCATGACCTTGTCTTAAAACTTACAAACCAATTCGATCAGTTAAACAATGCCAAAGTAACAAATGTTGATTTGACAGGCAAAAAGATTGTTACCGTACAAGATAAGCATGAAGGACATGAAGATTAATTAAACTAAACCATTTAGGGAGGGCCTTCTTGCTCGACCTATTTGGTTCTAAAAATTTGAAAACGGCAAGTGAAAACCTTGTTTATATAAAACTGTTGAAGAAAGGAGTGAAAGATGTGCCAGTTCTTGAATTGCAAGACGTAACAAAGCAATATAAAAATGGACGCGGTGTCGAACATATTAGTTTTTCTGTCGAACCTGGTGAAGTTTTCGGGTTATTAGGGCCAAACGGTGCCGGGAAAACAACATTGATGAAGTGTATTGTGGCACTATGCCGCCCAGATCAGGGGAAAATCTTGATTCATGATAAGAATGTGATGGAACATTTTGAAGAAGCGATGCAATCAGTGGGAACACTCATCAGCGGTGTCGAGGCGTTTGATTATTTAACAGCCTATGAAAATCTCCAGATTGCAGCCAGACTGTATCCATCGCTTGATCCAGGAAGAATAGATGAAGTCCTCCAGTGGGTGGGAATGGAAGCACATAAACACGAAAAGGTTAAATCCTTTTCAACCGGCATGCGGCAGCGTTTATATTTAGCAGCGGCATTACTTTCCAAACCGACTTTGGTCATATTAGACGAACCAACAAACGGTCTCGATATTGAAGGAAAACTTGATTTTCAGGAGCTTATTAGCCGATTAGCACGGGAGGAAGGTGTCACCTTTATTCTCTCCACCCATTTGATTGATGAGGTCGAACGTTTATGTAATCGAATTGCGATTCTGTCAAAGGGGAAAATTATTGGGGAAGTGGCGAAAAATCAGTTAGCTGAAGGGGAATCCTTTGAATCTTTTTATATCCAACACACTCGTAAAGGGAAGGAGGGGAACCAGCATGCTGAACTTACAAAATGAGTGGATCAAGTTGTTACGAAAAAAGTCAACAATTGTCTTGTTTTGCCTGTCAGCGTTATTCCCTTTACTTGCTGGCCCGACGATTCAAATGATGCAAAACAAGTTTGGTTTTACGGCCTTTGATGGGGAGTCTTTCCCACTGGTGATTTTAGGTTTAGCCGTATCATTTTATCTGCCCTTATTATTGGCCCTTTGCGTCAGTGATATGTTTGCTGGCGAACAAGAACAAAAGACACTATCCTTTTTGCTTGTCCGCCCGCTATCACGGTTCAAACTGTTTACTTCTAAGATTGTCTGTACAGGCCTTTATTTATTGACTCTATTACTGATTGTCTGTCTTTCATCCCTCGTTGCAGGGGCGATTTGGCTTGATAACTTCACCATTAGTGGTGTGTTCATGGGGTTATCATCGTATGTATTATCCTGGTTTCCACTAATGGCTATGGGAATCCTGATGGTTTTCCTTGCACAATGGGTAGGATCAAGCAGCAAGGCCTTAACCTTTTCGATCCTGCTTTATTTAGTTATGGTTGTTCTCACCTATCTTTTTCCTGCTGTTGCACAGTGGCTGCCGGCGTACGATAACAACTGGTATCAACGCTGGATCAACAATGGGATGAATATCGTCACATTAGGAAGAACGATTTATCTGTTATCATTTTGTGCATTATTCTTCACACTAGGCTACTATAAGTTTAGTCAAAAAGAATATTAATTCGAAAAGAGCGAAGTCTTCTGACCGCTGGGAGCTGGAGCTAGACAATTTTCAAGCACGAAATTTCTTATCTTATGCAGAAAGTAGTGGAATAGATGTCCATTCGTTTAAGACTTTTATTATCCAATCTCGCAATGATTCTAGTGCCCATCATTTTTGTTGTTTTATCCGCACTTTTAGTGGCCTTACTTTATAGAGGGGATATTAAGGAATTGCGAAACATCTACCTGCCGCCGGAGCATTACCATCACCTTTCCGAAAAAGATCAATTATATCTTGATATTCACAAGGAAACCTTGAAAAATCCAGGACAATTTTTGAATCCAACCTATTTAAAGAAAGTGGACAGTCAATTAAATAAAACGGGTGCAACCTCGTTAGTCGTGAGAAAAGAGAATCAAATGGTTTACTTACCCGCTAAATTGAAAGGACTAGGGATGGAGGAACTACCGCCATTTGGTTTTTTTGGAGAAGTGGACCCGGTGGAACGAATTGATCATCAATTTATTTCCATGAAAAAACTTGATTTTTTCTATCCTGATGGATCAGAGGGTTCCTTGTTCTTTGTCACGGATGCCAGCAGTTTTGCCAAATTTGTTCGCACCTCCTTTCCGATCTTATTTATGGTTTTGATCATTATTTTAATAGGGACAAATGGCTTGTTGACCTACTATGTGTCAAGAAGTATCATCCGCCCCATTCGCGGATTACAAAAGGCTGCCCAGCGAATGAAAGAAGGGGACCTGACACTACCCATTCCCGTAAAATCCAAGGATGAAATGGGGCAGCTTGCCCAAGGGTTTGAGGAAATGAGAGTCAGGTTAAAAGATTCGATTGAAAAGCAGCTAGCCTATGAGGAAAATCGTAAAGAACTAATCGCTAATATTTCCCATGATCTAAAAACACCGATTACCACCATCAAAGGATATGTAGAAGGAATCCGAGATGGGGTGGCCAACAGCCCTGAAAAAGTGGATCGGTACATTCAAACGGTTTATTCGAAATCAATCGAGCTGGATCATATGATTGATGAACTCTTTTTGTATTCGAAATTGGACTTACAGCGGCTTCCCTTTCACTTTGAAAAAATTCACTTTGATGACTATCTTCAGGATTTTGTCGAGGAGCTTCGCTTTGATTTAGAGGAAAAGAGGGTGGGAATTAACTTACAAATAGAAAAAAATGGTGATTATCAGATTATAGGGGACCGCGAGCATCTGAAACGGGTCATCACCAATATTGTTGATAATTCTTTGAAGTATATTGATAAAGAGGACAAAGAGCTTTCCTTTCATTTATCGACAGTCGATTCGCAAGTTCTTTTTAAACTGACGGACAATGGCCCCGGGATTGCGGAAGAGAATTTATCGATGATCTTTGACCGCTTTTATCGTGCCGATATGGCCCGAGGTACGGAAAAAGGCGGAAGCGGGCTGGGATTATCGATTGCGAAACGGATCATCGAAGAACATCACGGGTCCATCTGGGCAGAAAGCCAAAAAGGACAAGGCACAACGATTTCTTTTACGTTAACTAAAGCAGGTGAAGATCAATGAAACGGATTTTAATCATAGAAGATGATAAAAGTATCGCCGAACTTGAGCGGGATTACTTAGAAATAGACGGCTTTTCGGTTGAGATTGCTTTAACAGGTGATGAAGGCTTAAAAAAGGCGTTAAGCGAGGAAGTTGATTTGGTGCTGTTGGATCTCATGCTTCCAGGGGTTGATGGCTTTCAAATTTGCAAAGCAATCCGAATCGAAAAAGATATCCCCATCCTGATGGTTTCTGCTAAAAAGGAAGACATTGATAAGATTCGGGGGTTGGGATTGGGGGCCGATGATTATATTGTCAAGCCCTTTAGCCCAAGTGAGCTGGTTGCCAGGGTGAAAGCCCATCTATCTCGTTATCAACGACTGATCGGCAGGGAACCCCGAAATGACAGCATTATGATCAGAGGCCTTCGGATTGATCAGGGTTCAAGACGGGTATTTGTCAATGACCAAGAGGTGGTTTTTACGACAAAGGAATTTGATATCCTCACCTTTTTAGCCCTTAGTCCGAACCACGTCTTTAGTAAGGAGCAGTTGTTTGAAAAGTTATGGGGATATGATTCATTGGGTGACATCTCAACGGTTACCGTGCATATTCGGAAAATCCGCGAAAAAATTGAAACAGATGCCTCCAACCCTCAATACATTGAGACCGTTTGGGGTGCAGGATACCGGTTTAAAGGGTGAAACTTGGGGAGGGTTCTTGTGCTTCAATATAGGGAATTATAAATTTTATAGGATATTAAAAATTTTAACACTGTAAATAACTTTTACTGTGGGAGACACGTCCAGCTCTGGTCCTGTTATGCACTAAACGGAAGCTTGTACTTTTGTTCTTAGGATTAATCCTCTACTACTTTAAAGTAGAGCGGAATCCTGAATAGGTAACAACAATTGAATTTTTTGAAAAGGGTAGGTAGATTATGTCACATTTCATACAGTCCATCTTTGATTTGCTTTCAAGCCTTGGTTATTTAGGCATTACACTGGGTTTAATGGTTGAAGTCATCCCGAGTGAAATCGTCTTAGCCTATGGCGGTTATTTAGTTTCGATTGGAAAAATTTCATTCATAGGGGCCGTTATCGCAGGCACAATAGGCGGGATCATTGCCCAATGGTTTTTATATTGGCTGGGTCGATATGGAGGCAGGCCCATTCTCGATAAATACGGAAAATATTTGTTGATTCAACCGCGTCATATTGATGTTGCCCAGCAATGGTTCAGTAAGTATGGGTCAGGCATTATTTTTACAGCACGGTTTATCCCTGTTGTCAGACATGCGATTTCCATTCCGGCAGGGATTGCCCGGATGTCCTTTGCGAAGTTTAGCATTTATACCGTCATTGCCATTATTCCATGGTCGATGCTATTTCTCTATTTAGGAATGACATTAGGAACGAAATGGGATCAAATAAATCAGGCAGCCAAACCTTTTGTTACCCCTGCAATTATTATCGCTATTATTCTTACAATTGGTTATGTCGTATATAAATGGAAGTTTAAAAAAGCGGAAAAGAAATAGATGGTGAATCGAAGGATCCCTTGTTTACAGCTTAGATTATATGGTATTCATTTAAGAAAAATTTTAATGCTATTTTAATCATTTATTCATTGTATGTTTAGGCTGTTTGTCTAGAATTACCCTGTAACATCAAATGAATTGATGGAGGGGATCACATGGAAATGAAAGATAAAAAGAAAGATAAAATTCTTATATTATCTGCATCATTTGGAGACGGACATAAACAGGTGGCCAATGCCCTTCGTGAAACCATCCGATTCACGATGCCAAATGTTGAGCCAATCATTATCGATATCATGGAGTTATTACATCCGCATCTTTTTTCTGTAAGTCATTTCGTTTACGGTCGAGTCATAAATAAGTTTCCGCAAGTGTACAGCTTTCTTTATAAAAGAACGCGTGAAAGAAACGCTTTCTCTGTGAAGTTAAATACTTTCTTTACACTGGGAATGGGTTCCATGCTTGAAATAATAGAACAAATTCAACCTTCTGTGGTCGTAAGCACGTACCCATTTGCTGCTGGTATCATGTCTAAACTAAAAGAGCATGGTTTAGTTACTACCCCAGCTGTAACCATTATTACAGATTATACAGACCACTCCTATTGGATTTATCCATTCACAGATCAATATATTGTAGGATCAAAGCAGGTAAAAAATCGGCTGATTTCTCTAGGGATTGAAAGCTATAAAATTAAACATACGGGTATACCTGTAAGAGAAAAGTTTGTAAGCACTCAGTCTCGGGAGTATCTCGCCAAGAAGTACAATTTGAAGTCTAAGCGATTCACTCTCCTTGTCATGGGAGGGGGAGACGGATTTATTGGTAAGAGTTTATCGACTTTTCAGGCTTTAGAGAAGCTTTCATCCTCGATTCAAATCATTATTGTGTGTGGTAGAAATAAGAAATTAAAAAATCAACTGGAGAAAGTGCTTAGTCACTCAAAACATAATATTCTCCTGCTTGGCTATAGCAATCATGTTAATGAGTTGATGGCACTTTCTGATTTAATGATCTCAAAACCTGGGGGTGTAACAACATCAGAGGCGATGGCGATGGAGCTTCCTTTATTAATTTATCGTCCCCTTCCAGGCCAAGAAGAGGATAATGCTAGTTTCTTAGTGAAATCGGGAGTAGCACTACTAGCTAAAAATGATCAGGATTTAATTGGCAAGATTGAGAGTGTCATGAAAGACGAAAAACCATTACATTCGATGAAACAAAGGTCTAGACAATATCAATCCAAGACATCCTCTGTTGATGCTCTTGATGTCATTATCCAGACTAGGAACCATGTAAAAGAACAAGAGAATGCTTTTTTTATCATGGGAATGGAACAAACCATTTGAGAACAGCTCGTACCTTCTTATTTCTTTCGAGCACCGTGTATGAATAATTGGACAGTAGATTGTTGTATTTACAAAAATAAGTGGGAATTAGGAGGATGACTAAATGGAACACGCTGGGGAAAAATACGATAAGAAACAATCTATAGGCCGGCAGATGTTGAACAAGGTTCCAGAAGTCACAATCTTCTTCTGGATTATTAAAATCATGGCCACGACAGTGGGAGAAACAGCAGCCGATTTACTGAACTTTAATCTGAATTGGGGCTTAACCAATACAACGCTTGTCATGGCTGGCCTGTTGGTTATCATCCTTTTCTTTCAGTTTCGGTTAAAGAAATATGTGCCAAGTATTTACTGGCTTGCCGTCGTAATGATCAGCATTGTCGGTACCCTTATCACCGATAATCTTGTGGACAACCTTGGGGTGGCCCTCGAGACGACTACGATCGTCTTCGGTATCGCGTTGCTGGCAGCTTTTGCTGCTTGGTACGCGAGTGAAAAAACACTTTCTATTCACTCCATCTACACCTCCAAGCGGGAGGCCTTCTACTGGCTGGCTATTCTGTTCACTTTCGCATTAGGTACGGCTGCAGGTGACCTCATCGCTGAGGGTTTGAACATGGGCTACTGGAAGTCGGCTCTCATGTTCGCTGTTCTCATTGGGGTAGTTACGATCGCCTATTACCGATTTAAGTTGAATGCAGTGCTGTCCTTCTGGATTGCTTACATCTTGACCCGTCCTCTCGGTGCATCACTTGGCGACTTTTTATCACAGCCTCGAAAAGAAGGCGGTCTTGGTCTAGGTACCGTGGGAACAAGTGCAATCTTCCTTGTCACGATTTTATGCTTGGTCTACTACTTGACTAAGACGAAAAGAGACGAGCTCTCTCGTTCAACGAATGGGTAATAGTATGAAATAAAACATGGAGAGGATCTTTTCATGAATCTTAAATCCCATCTAATTATTGCATTTATCATCAGTTTAGTCTGTGTGATCGGATTCTTATTTACCTCTTTGTTAATAAGTGACAATAAAATTATCGATTTTGATAGCGATGTAATCGCAACTATTCAAGGACTAGAAACGCCGTTATTAACAAAAGTGATGAAATTTTTCACCTTTGTTGGTTCTACACCTGTGGTCATAGTTCTTAGTATTTTATTAATTATTTTTCTTTATAAGGTCTTGCATCACCGTCTAGAATTAATATTATTTGTTTCAGCCATTATCGGCTCGGCCGTCTTAAACGGAGTTTTGAAACAAGTTTTTCACAGGGTACGACCCAATTTTCATCGCTTAATTGATATTTCAGGGTACAGTTTCCCAAGTGGACATGCCATGAATGCCTTTACTGTCTATGTAATTGTATCTTTCTTGCTATGGCGGCATATTCCAAGTAAGTGGGGAAGAAGCCTGTTAATTTGTTTAAGTTCTGTCATGATTCTAGCGATTGGAACCAGTCGAATTTATTTAGGGGTACATTATCCTAGCGATATTATTGGCGGTTATTTAGCGAGTGGCTTCTGGTTAACAGTTGCCATTTGGTTTTTCCAATATTATAAAGAAAAACGGTATAACAAAAAACTAGAAAGTAGTAAAACTTCATAAATAAAGAGGCATAAACCAGTAGGTTTGTGCCTCTTTATTTTTAATTAGAAACCAGCTTTAATACGACAGTCGTTCCTGCATTCACTTCACTTTCAATGAGGATGGTGCCATTGTAGTTTTCTATTAACCGATTGGCTATCGATAATCCTAAGCCATAGCCACCTTGTTTTCTACTTCTAGCTTTATCGACGCGGTAAAAGCGATTCAAGATAAAAGGAATATCCTGCTTAGGGATGCCAATTCCTTTGTCCTCTATTTGAATTTGAACAAAATGGTCCATTTTCTCAATCGAGCATTTGATCCATTTATTTTCGTTAGAGTACTTTACGGCATTATCCAGTAAGATGACTAATATTTGTTCCAAATGTCTTGGTTGAATGGCAATTACATGTCCCTCAATATTCTTCATATCGAGAATGAACTCAAATTCATTATGGAGGCTTTTGAAATTTCTTAGCGTATTTTCAAGTACGGGTATCGGATTAATCCATTCATTGGGTTCTTTTTGTTTCTCAGATTCGGCTCTCGAAAGCTCTAAAAGTTCTGAAACGAGATCACTCAAATGCTGCACCTCTTCGAGTGTTGAATCCAGTGATTCCTCAAGCAATTGCGAGTCATTTTTACCCCACCGTTTTAACATGGTTAGATTCCCTCTAATAACAGCAATGGGTGTGCGAAGCTCATGTGAGGCATCTTCCACAAACCGTTTTTGCTGCAAAAAAGACTCTTCAAGCTTGTCCATGGTCATATTGAACAAATCGCCGATTTCGGTAATTTCATCCTGTGTACCATTGGAAGGCACTCTTTCATGCAATCCTGTTTTCTGGATTTTTTTCAGTGTTTGTAAAATGTTTTTTACGGATTTTAATAATTGTTTCGCGATTAATTCCCCGCCCAACCAGCTTAAAATGATTGAACCTAAACCCGCAAAAAGCATGACAAGTAAGAATTTGTTAAGCAGTCCATCAAATATCTCCATGCTTTGAATAATCTCGGTTGTTCCGGTTCCATTATTCATGGGTAACGGGCTGCGAAGAATTAGAAAGCGATTTTCAGATGATTGTATTTGGTCAAACTCTTCCGATGACACACCTTTCATAGGGATTTTCTCGTCAGGAACATCTTGAGATGCTGATAAGATCGTTGTCCCTTTCGCATTTAAAATACGAATCATTTGATGATTCCCACTTAATCTCTCAAGGTATGCACTACTTTTCTTTATTTCTTGTTCGGTTAAAGAATTTGTTTTCGAACGTTCGTGAAAATAGGCTTGTGTTTCTTTCATTTTTTGTTGAATTACGTTATTTTCCTCAGCAACCATCCAACTATTTAATACAGAATATTGGAGGATATTGTAACAGACGAATGATATAAATAAGAGCAGGGAGGACCATAATACAAGTTTATACTTAATGGGGAGATTTGAAATTTTTTTCATTTTCGAATCACATAACCTATCCCTCTTACGGTTTCAATATATTGTTCACCATTTGAAGAGTGGAGTTTATTTCTTAAATAACTAACGTAAACATCAACGACATTTGTCTCAACTTCGACGTTGTATCCCCATACTTTTTCTAATAACATTTCCCTCGTCAGGACAAGACCAATATTTTGCAGAAAAATGATCAGTAAATCATATTCCTTTTTGGTCAATTCAATTTCTTCGTCCCCGCGTTTTACAATTCGAGCCATTGTGTCGACTTCTAAATCACGAAAGGAAAGGGTGGGGGGATGCTGCTTGTTCCTATCGGCACGACGAAAGATAACACGAATCCTTGCTAACAATTCCTCTGTGGCAAAAGGCTTCGGTATATAATCATCCGCACCACTATCTAACCCAGATACGCGATCCATAACGCTGTCCCGAGCCGTTAACATGATAATAGGGATATCTTTGGTGGCTCTAATTCTTCGACAAACCTCTAACCCATTTAGGCCTGGGAGCATCAAATCTAATAAGATGAGATCCCAATTTGATTGTAAGGCTAACTCAAGACCCTCTCTGCCATCATTGGCAACCGTCACAGTAAATCCTTCATATTGTAGCTCTAAGACAATAAATTTCGCTACCTTTTCCTCATCTTCTATTAATAAAATATTTTTTTTCACTTAAACCGCCCCTAAGTGCTTGGTATGTGCTGTTATCCTGTTTGATAAAACTTAGTTTATCACAACATGTATAAATATATCGTGACCATCATGACTCTTGAATATATATAGGAAACTCCCTTTTACCGAATGTAAAAGGGAGCTGTGTACCAACACATGTATAGCTTTCTGTTTCTCTATATTAATGAAATGAAAGAATTATTCGTTTTCGCTGCCGTTTTCATCGTTACTATCATCTTCTGCTTTTGTAATCTTGCCTGTTTTTGCATCGACTTTTACATCATAGCTTTTGCCATCCTTGGCTGTTACATGAACACCGTATACTGCTGAACCATCTTCATCTTCTAATTCAACAGCCTTGACAGTACTATCTGTATATTTTTGCAAAACCGTGTTAGTTGCTTGATCTTGTGTAATAGCCGCTTCTTTTTGTAATTTTGCTTGCTCATTTGGATCTTGTTTTTCTTCCTTGGCCGTTTCCGCTTGTCCGATTGCAGCAGCTGGTTTAACAAAATGGGTACCAACTGCGCCTCCTCCCATTACGCCTAATGCTAAAACAGATGCTAATAATTTTGTGCCAATCATTTTTGTTTCCTCCTTATTTTTAATGATGTCTTACAATTCCTATATTAGCCGTGATTGGTTAATTCCTTATCGGAAATTACTTAAAATAAATTAAAAATTAAATTAAAAGTTTCTAATGATTTATCTTTTCCTTTTCATCGTAATGAATAACAAGATCAATAGCAACAACGGCATCACAATCGAAACGATTTGCACTTGAAGTGGAACAATTTTTGTATTGCCAATGATTTTAACTGGTATGGCAGCACTTGAAGTGATCACCGGATTCTCTTTGGAGACCACTGTTGTATATAAATAATAATCGGCTGTATAGACCAACTGTATTGGCAAATTAACAATTTTTTCTTCATGCGGTTTCATAGTTCCGATTGTAACCGGTTGATCGGCACTATAATCCTCTAAATTTACCGTCCAATTCTTTGATAAATTCGCCATCGTAATATAAGTAAACACATCTTTTATTTCTTTATCAGTTGTATTCGTAATTTTTACTTTTATCTTTAACTCTTTCCCAGGGTACTCAGCTACTTTTGCAGGGGAGAGAATTTCGATCGTAAAATTCGAATTGTCCTGTGCGTTCGCAAGACTGGTATTAAAGCCAAATAAACCTGCAAATAAAATAAAAATAGTCAAATATTTTTTCATGTTATTCACCCCTTAAAAAATCCACTTTCTTCGCAATAAGTAATGCGATAAATAAGGCTAGAAGGAAGAAAATGAACACAGGAATTAGTTCAATCAATACTTGTGTTGAAGCAAGCTTATTGATAAAAATATCTTTCATCGCTGTCATACTAGCAGAGATGGGACTGTTTTCACTTATAACCTTTGCTAAGCCCGATTTTTTCATGGCTGTTGATAAAAACATCGGAATCGCTGTAATTAAGAAGGCCAAGATTGCCAAAATCATCGCATTCTTAGTGGAAACCAAAATGGTTGAAAGAATCAGTGCAATAGATGAGAATGAAATAATCAGAATGGTCCCAATACCATATAGATAAAGGAGAACAGTAGGGAACAGGTTAGCTTGATACGTCAGGACAAATAAATATGGTAATGCTATCAATGTAACAATCAGCCAAAAAATAAGAATAGCGGAAAGCTTAGCAAGGATGATAGTTCGCTTCGTTAAGGGCGTTAACAACAAACTTTCCAAGGTGCCTTTTTCTTTTTCACCAGCAATCATGGTGGAGCCAATGACCATGGCAATTAAAATATTTATGCCGAGTAAAAGTTTAAGTGTAGTCATCACAACAGTAGGCTGATCTAATAAACTTAATTCTTTTACACTGATAATACTAAATGATAGGATACTCATCATTAAGGTAACAACGAATAAAAAACCGATTCCTTTTCGTGAGAAAATATGTTCCTTTGTTTCTTTTTTCACTAATGCTAAAAACATATTATTGTTCCCCCTTACCATCTGACGTGAGATGGAAAAATACATCTTCCAATGTAAGATCATCTTTATGAATTTCTTTTTTATACTTGTCTAGCAAACCTTTGACCGAATCTTCTTCAATAAGGGTTCCCGTCTTAACAATCGCAACCCGATTACATATTTTTTCAATATCTTTTAATAAATGCGATGTAATAAAAATGGTAACTCCGTTTACTTGATTTAAATGGAGGAGGATATTTTCAATATCCTTTTGTCCTTGAGGGTCGAGACCCAAAGTAGGTTCGTCCAAAAAAATAATTTCAGGGTCATGAATGAGTGTCCGAGCAATCCCTAATCGTTGTCTCATCCCTCTTGAATATTGGGAAATCTTTACTTTTGCCTTTGCGGTAAGACTCACCAAATTCAAAAGTTCAGCAACCTTCGCTATTCTTTGCTTTTTACTAATTTTGTGCAGGGCCGAAAAGAATAGGAGATATTCCTCACCCGTCATCCAATCATAGTACCCGTGTGATTCTGGCAAAACGCCAATGTGTTTTTTGATTTCTTCTTGATTCTTTTTGACATTTAAGTTACTCACTTCAAGGTCGCCGCTGGTAGGTTCAATTAAACCAATCAACATGCGGATGGTTGTCGTTTTACCTGCACCATTGGGACCAAGAAACCCATAAATATCTCCTTTATTCACATGTAAACTGAGATTTTTTACAGCTTCAAACCCGTTATCATAAACTTTTCGTAACTGTTGCGTTTTTATCATTTCATCCACCTCTTTTAAAAGATCACTCTAGTAATAGTAGCCTCTATCATTTAAGCAAGCTTTAACGATAGATAAGTTTCTTATTAGAAAAAGATTAGAAAAATCTAATGTCCCTTGCTAAAACAACAAAAAAACACACAATATTTCTTATTTGAAATACCGTGTGTTTCCTTGTAATTTTAATGTTTATCTATAAAGCGAACCCATATTCTATCCAAAAGGAATTAAGGCCTTTACGATTTCCGTTGTCTCAATTTACTGTGCAAATGCTTCAATTGCTGCATGAGCTGTTGATATTCTTCCAACTCAATGTTGCAGGTTTGAATTTCTTCCCTGACTTTTTGGGTAATGGCTTGTTTTTGTTCAATTGCTTTCTTTTGTAAAAAAATAAACACCTTTCGTTCATCGTCTTTGGAACGTTCTTTTCGCAGCCAGCCGTTGCTTTCCATTCTAGCAACCATCGGAGTTAAGGTGCCAGTGCCAAGATTCAATTTTTCACCTAATTCTTTGACGGTTACGCCATCCTGTTCCCATAATGCTAATAGTACCAAGTACTGCGGATAGGTTAATCCAAAGTGCTGCAGCACACCACTATACAGTCTTGTGAATTCACTGGCGGTTTCATAGATAGCAAAACAAAGTTGTTTTTTTAATGTGAAGAAGTCTTCCAAAATATCACCTTTCATTTAAAACGGGTAGTTTGCCGCTAGGATAGGTAGGAGTCCACTTCTTTTATGAAAGTACCTTTTTGATATCATCTTCGATTTTATCTGGCTCTGTCGTTGGTGCATAGCGTTCAACTACATGACCATTCGCATCAACAAGAAATTTCGTGAAATTCCATTTGATATTTTTCATCAAGACGCCTTTTTTCTGTTCCTTTAAAAAAGTAAATAAGGGATCAGCTTGTTCGCCGTTTACATCAATTTTTGCAAAGATGGGGAAGGTTACACCGTAGTTGACTTGGCAGAATTGGGTAGTTTCTTCAATATTCTCGAATTCTTGGTTGTTGAATTGATCGCAAGGGAAACCTAAAATCTCTAAACCCTGCTCATGATAGGCTTCATAAAGTTCCTGAAGGCCTTTAAATTGCGGCGTTAACCCACATTTGCTGGCGGTATTCACAATAAGTAAGGGCTTGCCTTCGTAATCTTTTAATGATTTCAATTCACCATTGGTCATTTTTACACTAAAATCATGTACGGTTGTCATTGGATTTCCTCCCAATTCATTTTAATCGTGTACAATTAAATCGTACACGATTAAAATATTGTTTGCAAGTTCTGATAAAATAAAAAAAGTGCAAAGTCCTACCCGAATTTGCACTATAGACCTATTATTTTTCCAATAACCATTTTGTAATGACTTTATTTTCAGCATCTGTGAGGAGATGTCCTGGCATTCTTTCAGTACCATTCTCTATAAGTTTCGATAGTTCTTGTTCTGAATATTTACTGCTCATGTTTAAGACTGACGGTCCGACCGCCCCTTTTAAATCACCGCCATGACAGGCTGAACATTTATTGCCATAGATTGTTTCTCCATCCGATGATGCCTTGCTCGTTTCGGCATTGGATGAACAGCCTGCTAATAATAAAAGTGATAGAGCGACAGTTGCCCAAAGTTGTTTCATTTTTGTTCCTCCATTTTATAAATAACTGTTTCTATCACGATTATAAAGTGAATTACTATTAGATTAGTGTTAAAAACTTGAAAGTTTTCGTACAATTGGTGGCTGCTTTTGAAAGCACCATTGAAAAAGAAAAAGACCATTACCTAAAGAGATAATCGTCTTTATGATACTTCCTGCACTTCCGATTCATGGACTAATTGAATATTAAATGTGTTTTCTTTCTCCCTTATCTCCCAATAGCCGGAAGTATATTTATAGATTACTGTATAAAGCTTTCCCTCGTATAACACTTCTTCTGCGTTCAATCTCTATCACCCTTTCTATTAAATGAGTGATACTATTTATATTCATTATTCCCCTCATTTATTATAATAAATCTTGGAATTTGTCTTTTGAACGATAAATATGATGTAAATTTGTAACATTTCAAATAGTCATGTTAGGAAAATTCGATTATGATTATATGTTGAAAGAGTTCAAATCATCAACTTAAAAAAAGGAATTAGTAATTACTTATATTTTCATCTTTCAGTCAGGGGAGTTGGCAATGCGAAGTTACCTCATTTTAGGGATGTAATAAGTAATATTGGCCTGGCACTGCTTCTGTTGCTTACATGGTCTATTTCTACAGCCCTTAGCCCGTTCTCCGGTCTCAATTTAATGGTGAGCCGCTTTGCGGGGATATCAGGGGTGCAAACGGGACTCCGAGCCAATGGACTGCATTTGTCGATTATAGCCGTAATAGGAATTGCGATCATCTCATTGATTGGATAGGAAGCTGCCTATCAAATAAAAACAGCCTTCACGCGAGTCGTGTAAGGCTGTTTTTATTTGGGCTGGAAATGTCATTTCGCTTGCTGCATTTTATAGAGGATATATCCCGTAAGCAGTTGAAATAGGTCCATGAATTTTTTCGGATTTTTGTTTGTTAAGATTTCAATTCTTTGTAAGCGATAGGTTAAGCTGTTCCGATGAATATGCAGTTCATTTGATATGGCATTCATATCACCGCTATTTTTAATATAACAAATCAGCGTCTCTACCAGCTCTTGACCCTTTTGATTTTCATCCAATTCCCTATATAAATGACTCATTTCGCTAAAGCATATATCTTTATTGGTTAAATAATCAATAAATTTTACCTTTTGATAAAAGCAGCAGGTTGGAATAAGTTCCATTTTTTCGGCAATTTCAATGGCTCTTTTTGCTTCCTCAATCGATTTAGCCACATGGGTATAACCATTTCCAATGCCAATTTTCGTCTCTTTTTGAGAGATTAATCCTTCTAATTTTTTTAAAATATCACTGTCGCTGGGGACAATAAATAATAACATGTTTGGGTTTAGTCTAAAGGTGAATTCCTGATCATGTAATTGCGGTTCTTTCTCGATACTGCCCTTTACAATCACCGCTTTTCTTACTAGGGAAAGATTAATGCCAATCGCTTCTGCACTATTTATAAAAGCAGCATCATATTCTTCATTCCGAAATACCCATTGATACAAAAATTCTTCCTTCATTTGCTCTTTTACTCTTCGCTCTCTAAATAAAAATTCCTGGTTAATTAGTAACTCGGAGGTTACACGAACTAATTCCGCAAAGGGTCCAACGATGTTGGGATCCCCGCTAATTCCAATTACACCAATAATTTTATTTCTAAAGTGGATGGGCATGTTTACCCCCGGTTTTGAGGCACCTTCTGAATCATAGATCGCAACAATTGTTCCACGTTCGATCGCTGTCATAGCCCCTTGATGATAGGTATCGATGCGTTTCTTATCCCCACTGCCAATAATTAGGCCTACTTCGTCCATAATATTTACATTATAGGGAATGACCTTCATCACCTTATCGGCAATTTCTTGAGCTAATACTTTGTTTATTATCATATGGCTAACCTCCGTTCTATGTATGAAACTTTGAAACTATTACTAGAAGTTTTTGTTTGTTTGCCCAAAAAAATAGTTATTTTATTAGTAATCTGAATGATGACTTATTTGTAAGACAATTATACAATAAAAATGTAAACGGTTTCTCGAAATGAATAAAAAGTTTTTAAATAGTTTGATTTATCGTAACGAAATAGTCACTTGTTTATTTTTTTATTTTAATACATCCCTAGACTTTCCAATATTCTTTGTTCAAATGACCAAAAAGTAATAGACAAACTTTAGTAAACTGAACGAAGATATTTTCACCCTAACCGTTTACAATAAGAGTGTGAAAGTTTTCACAAACTTATAGAGATTGTCGTTATCGGATCACAGCTTTAAAAATTTTCGTATAGTTGTTTCCATTTAAAGATTACTATTTGATTACTAAGTTTTCATCGATTTAAAAAAAACAACTATATGAAAACGTTCACAAAATGTTCTTAAAATGAGTTTAAAAACTTGCAAGGAGGAAGCAGTGTCATTGCCAGAGCAGAGATAGACCTTGAAAGTAAGTAAATATTGGTAGCTCAAAGATTTAGAGTTATATCAAACTATTAACTCACAAAGGAAGGAAGAAAAGACTATGCCATTATTATATGTTGCATTAGCGGTTGCCCTTATTTTGATTTTGATGATGCCTTTAAAGATGAATGGTTTTATTGCCTTGATTGCTGCTGCCTTATTCGTTGGTTTTCTTCAAGGAATGCCAATGGATAAACTCCTGGCTTCAATCTCAGGAGGAATTGGCGGACAACTTAATAACTTAATTTTGATTTTAGGCTTCGGTGCGATGTTAGGAACCATCATGGCTGATGCCGGTGCTGCACAGCGGATCGCGACCACATTAATTGACAAAATGGGTGTCAAACGAGTTCAAATTGCGATGTTGATTGCTGCATATATCCTTGGAATTACGATGTTCTTTGAAGTAGCTTTCGTCTTATTGATTCCGTTAGTCTTCGTCGTTGCTCGTCAAACAAAATTAAACTTACTCTGGGTTGCCATCCCGACTGCCGTTGGATTATCGACTACACATAGTTTCTTGCCGCCGCACCCAGGACCTGCAGCTGTTGTAGGAGTTTTTGGTTCAAGTATGGGATTAACACTTTTATATGGTCTCATCATTGCCATCCCTGTTGGTACTTTCATCGCCTTGGTTTGGCCAAGACTACCGTTTGTTAAAAAGATTAACCCTGTAATCCCAGAGGGACTTATTCCAACAAAAGTATTCAAAGAAGAAGAAATGCCCAGCTTTTTTTCCAGTGTCACTTCTGCACTTGTACCAGTTATCTTAATGGGAATTTCAGCAGTTTGTGAAGTGACATTACCTAAAGAGAATAGTTTTAGACATGCAATGGAATTCTTTGGATCTGCACCAATTGCGTTATTGATCGCGCTTGTGCTTTCCTTCTACCTTCTTGGTACTAGAGTGGGCCGTTCCTTAAAAGAGGTCATGAATTCTTGTTCCAATAGTGTAAAGCCGATGGCGATGATTATCCTTGTAATCGGTGCCGGCGGTGCATTTAAACAAGTATTAGTAGATAGTGGTATTGCTGACTATATCAAAGATTTAACAGGCGGCTGGGATGTTTCTCCAATCATCCTTGCTTGGTTAATTGCTGCAATCTTACGTATCGCTCTTGGATCCGCAACGGTTGCCGTTATGACTGCTGCCGGTGTTGTTCTACCAATTGCACAAAGCTCAGGTATTAGCTTAGAATTAATGACCCTTGCTGTTACGTGCGGAAGCGTTGCTTTCTCTCACGTAACAGACCCAGGATTCTGGATGTACAAGGAATATCTCAACTTATCAGTTGCAGATGCACTAAAAACAAGAACCACCTATACTACGGCACTCGCCATTCTTGGACTGGGCGGTGTATTACTACTAAATCTATTTATTAGTTAATAACAAGCATGTAGGATTGGGCAGTGAATTTCCTCCATATGTTGGAGTTTGCTGCCCTCCTTGTTTCTTGAACTTGTGAATAAGAGAGCATTTCTCTTTATATATAAAATTTTTGGCAGGAGTGAAGATGAATGACGAAAATTGGATTTATTGGCTTAGGCATTATGGGGAAGCCGATGAGCAAGAATTTAATCAAAGCAGGTTATCAATTGATCGTTAGTGATTTCAATAAAGAGGCAGTAAGGGAACTTGAACTATTAGGGGCAGAAGTAGAATCGACTCCAAAGGCAATTGCCGAAAAGGCTGATATGGTCATCACCATGCTGCCAAATTCTCCAAATGTAAAAGCCGTGGCACTAGGTGAGAATGGACTGATTGAAGGAGCTCATGAAGGATTAATTTATATTGATATGAGCTCGATTGCCCCTGCTGCCTCCCAAGAGGTGTATAAGGCATTAGTTGAGCAGGGCGTAGACATGCTTGATGCTCCTGTCAGCGGAGGAGAGCCAAAGGCAATTGATGGAACCATTTCTGTCATGGTTGGCGGAAAAAAGGAAGTTTTTGAAAAAGCGAAAGAGGTATTAGACGCCATGGCCGGTTCAGTTGTCCATGTAGGCGAAATCGGTGCTGGTAATGTGACAAAGCTTGCCAATCAAGTGATTGTCGCATTAAATATTGCCGCTGTTTCTGAAGCCTTTGTATTGGCACAAAAAACAGGTGTAAACCCAGAAGCTGTATTTGAAGCCATTCGTGGCGGGTTAGCAGGAAGTACGGTTTTAGAAGCAAAAGCACCGATGATGCTTGATCGTAACTTCAACCCAGGGTTCCGGATCAATTTACACATAAAGGATCTGACCAATGCCTTGGAAGCTAGCCATGAAGTAGGCGCACCTGCTCCATTAACCGCAGCCGTTTTAGAAATGATGCATGCATTAAAGGTAGATGGTCATGAATTTGAGGATCATAGCAGTTTATTAAAATACTATGAAAAGTTAGCGAATGTTGAAGTAAAACGATAATTTTTAAAAATAAAAAAACCATTTAGATTGGAGAAAATTTTGATGAATACAGTAGAAAAAGTAAGTGTTACTCCTGTTGTTACAGAAATGGACGTATATCCTGTTGCAGGCCGTGATAGCATGCTGCTCAATCTTAGCGGTGCACACGGTGCTTATTTTACAAGAAATGTTGTTATTTTAAAAGATAGTAATGGAAACGTTGGAGTGGGGGAAGTCCCTGGCGGTGAAAGCATCCGTAAAACCCTTGAAGAGGCCAAAGAAATCGTAGTTGGCTCATCCATCGGTAATTATAACAATACTTTAAATAATGTAAGAAAAACATTTGAAGGACGAGATTCAGGCGGCCGTGGATTGCAAACCTTTGACTTGAGAATTACGATTCATGCGGTCACAGCGATCGAAGCAGCCTTACTAGATTTATTAGGAAAGCATTTAAATGTGCCAGTTGCTGCCCTTTTAGGTGAAGGCCAACAGCGTGATAAAGTAAAAACGTTGGGTTACTTGTTCTACATTGGCGACCGTAATAGAACAGATTTACCTTATTATAGCAACGCAGACTCTGATACCGAGTGGTACCGCATTCGTCATGAAGAAGCATTAACACCGGAAGCGGTTGTCCGTCTTGCCGAAGCTTCTCAAGCTCTTTATGGCTTTAAAGACTTTAAGCTAAAAGGCGGTGTTTTAGAAGGTAAGGAAGAAATTAAAGCCATTAAAGCGCTAAAAGAAAGATTTCCAGATGCTAGAATTACCCTGGATCCAAACGGTGCTTGGTCATTAAAAGAAGCTGTAGAGCTTTGCAAAGATATGCATGGAATTCTAACCTATGCAGAGGATCCATGTGGTGCTGAAAATGGCTATTCCGGCCGTGAAGTAATGGCTGAATTTAGAAGACAAACAGGACTTCCAACAGCCACCAATATGATTGCAACGGACTGGCGTCAAATGGGCCATACCATTTCTTTACAATCTGTTGATATTCCATTAGCTGATCCACATTTCTGGACCATGCAGGGTTCCGTTCGTGTTGCACAAATGTGTAATGATTGGGGATTAACTTGGGGCTCCCACTCCAATAACCATTTTGATATTTCACTTGCGATGTTTACTCAAGCTGCTGCAGCTGCACCTGGCAATATTACGGCAATTGATACGCACTGGATTTGGCAGGAAGGTACAGAACGATTAACGAAGGATCCATACAAAATTGTTGATGGACATTTAACCATTCCTAATAAACCAGGTCTAGGTGTAGAAGTGGATATGGAACAAATTATGAAGGCACATGAATTGTATAACAACATGGGACTTAATTCCCGTGATGACTCCGTAGGTATGCAATTCTACATTCCAGGCTGGAAGTTTGATAACAAACGTCCGTGCCTTGTACGATAAGAAAAGCGGAAGCGCCCGTTTAGCGAAGTAAACTAGTCGCTGGGCGCTGGAGCTGGACAATTCTCAAATTCTAATTCTATTTTTCTTATTTTAATCCTGTAGGGGTGGCTGTATGTATGGTCACCCTCTACTTTTCAAAAATTACTCTAGTAAGCTCTTAAATTTTTATCATTAACTGTAAAGGACAGATTATTATGAAGTTTGTGCTAGCGCCCGATTCATTTAAGGAAAGTATGACGGCGAAGAATGCTGCCCTTGCAATGGAAAAAGGAATCAAGACAGTTTTTCCTGATGCGGAATGTGTGATTGTCCCCATGGCAGACGGTGGGGAAGGTACGGTAGAATCTCTCATTAGTATGACGAACGGAGAGAGAATCCAGACCGAAGTGCTCGGGCCACTAGGGGAAAAAGTAATGGCGGAGTATGGTCTTTTAGGTGAGGGGCGAACAGCTGTCATTGAAATGGCAAGTGCAAGTGGTCTAGAATTAATCAAACCTGAAGATCGTAATCCATTATTGACGACAACTTACGGAACGGGTCAATTAATTAAACATGCGTTAGACAGAGGTGTGAGCCGATTTTTAATCGGAATTGGCGGAAGTGCTACCAATGATGGCGGGGCAGGAATGCTCCAAGCACTTGGTGTCTCTTTCAAGGATGAGACAGGTGCGGAACTGGCATTTGGCGGTGGGGCTTTACACCAATTACACTCGATTGATGTGAGTGGATTGGATGAAAGAATGAAAACAGTCCAGATTGATGTAGCCTGTGACGTGACGAATCCATTAATTGGTGAAAACGGGGCATCTGCAATCTTTGGTCCGCAAAAAGGTGCCTCTCCTGCAGTTGTGGGAATTCTTGATCAAAATTTAGCACATTTTGCTGAGGTGATTAAGCAACAATTAGGTCAGGATATTGCCTATATGGATGGGGCTGGAGCAGCTGGTGGACTTGGTGCAGGGTTAATGGCCTTTCTACCTGCAGAGCTGAAAAGAGGTGTTGACCTTGTCATCGAGTATACTGGTCTTGAAGAGTACGTCAAGGGTGCTGACTTTGTATTTACTGGTGAAGGCGGCATTGATGGTCAAACCTTGTTTGGGAAGACGCCATACGGAGTAGCGACCATTGCGAAAAAATACTCGATTCCTGTTATTGCGTTTGCGGGGAAAATTGGCAATGGGGTCGGTCCTTTATATGACAATGGCTTTACAGCGATTGTTGGAATCTTAAAAGAGCTTACTTCGATTGAGGATGCCCTAGAATCCGGGGAAGCTAATTTAGCCTTCGCATCCGAAAATATTTGCCGTGCATTGAAGCTGCAATTTGTGTGATAAATGAGAGATGCTGCCTATTTTTTAGGAAGCATTTTTCCATTTACAGGTGCATTTTGGGAGATAGATATACTATAATACGTTTTAAATAGTATTAATTCGAGGAGCTCAATGATGAAAGATTTTTCTAAAATAAAAGTTGAAACAGTAAATCGTCATACATTATCAAAGCAGGTTCTCGAAAGTATCGTCCAGCTATTGAGCAGTGGTCAGTTGAAACCAGGCGATAAGCTTCCGACAGAAATGGAATTGATGGATATTCTTGAAGTCAGTCGTCCCGTGTTACGTGAGGCACTCAGTTCCCTTGAATCTTTGGGAATTATTACACGTAAAACACGTGAAGGGACTTTTTTTAACAATAAAATCAGCAGTCATCCCTTCTCTGTGATGTTAGCCTTAGCACATGATAACTTGCAAGCAATGGTTGAGGCGCGCATGGCGTTAGAATTAGGATTAATTACAATTGCAGCTGAAAAAATTAGTGATGAAGAGCTCGTCAGATTAAAACAAACCATCGATGTGATTGCCAACAGCACAGACAATAACTATTGGGAAGCAGATATGGAATTTCACCGCATCATTGCCTTAAGTGCTAATAATCCCATTGTTGAAGGGATGATTGATTCTTTAATCGTAACGCTTGTCAAAATTAACAATGAGATTAAAGTTCGGGAACAAGAGCGGACCCTGCAGCATCATCTGGCTATATATCAAGCATTGGTAAATAGAGACCCGTTTGAAGCGTTTCATCAAATGTATTTACACCTTGATTATGTGCGGCAAAAAGTAGTGAAATGACTAAAGCAGTGGATTTCAGGACAGAATGCCCTGCTGTGTCATGTCTATCGAGAATGGGCCTTTATCGGCTATATGAAGGACAAAACTTCTGCATGCTTATCGAGATTAGTCCTTCATCGGGTATATGAAGGACAAAACTTCTGCATGCCTATCGAGATTAGTCCTTCATCGGGTATATGAAGGACAAAACTTCTGTATGCCCATCGAGATTAGTCCTTCATCGCCTATATGACTCATTACAATCTCAATTATTCGTTTGGAGATTTTCTATCCTGGACACTTTCCGCAAGGTCTATTACACCCCAGTCCATCAAATTGTTCCTTTTTGTTTCTTCGTATGGTTTTTTATGTGAATCCTTCTTATCCCCATTTTTGACCTCATCTTTTTTCATATATAAGCACCTCGGTATAGAATTTAATTTATTTTGCCACTAAATCAGAAAGTTATTCAAAAATAAAATGAAAGACTCTCTCCACGCAGGAGGAGCCTTTCAACTATATTCCACTGTTGGCAAATTGGCAATATGAGTATAGGTGTCAGGCACCATAGGAAGGATCGAGGAGGTCATTCACTTGGGTGTTGAGTTTTTGAATTTGTTCGATGATGTTAGTGATTTCTTGGACGGGTTGAAGTAGGTCGGTGTTTTCAAGGATGGAGGAGTCAAGCTTTCCTTCCTTCATATGTGTAAGGTAGACATCAATCTGCTTGGCTAGAAGGTTATTTTGTTCCATAATTTCTTGATGAAAAGCAGTTACATTTTCGGGAACATCCAGGTTATTAAAGTCTTGTAAGTCATTTTTCATTTGTTGGAGTTTTGCCTTAAGATCATCGGCTGCTTGTTGGTTGTCAACAGACTGTTTGATTAGAGGCGGTGTTTCAGCAGCGAAATTGGTTACATTGTTTAAAAAGCTGGTAGCGTCTTTTGCATAATCAAGCGTGTCATACGAAAGATTAAAAAAGGAACAGCCGCTGAGGAGTAACATGAGACCGACAGAAATAACAGTCAACCACCTTTTCATGGACTAACCCCCGTTTAAGCATTTTTTAAACTTCTTCTTACTTTATGTATTCGGCTGCTAAGATAATATTCATTGGACATTTCCACCCTAGATAAGATTTTAAAAGGTTTGTCTTTTCCATTTAATAGACATAGGGCTTATTCCAAATTCCATATTGATACAGGAATATTGAAATTTCACAAAAAATTTTACAGGAACATGAAGGTATTTGTCTAAATCGTTCAAATTTCAATACAAAGTGTCGATATTTGATGATAGAAACTGTTTCTATGAATCCGCTTTCAATTGGTAAGCTTAATTCGTAGTACTAAATGTAAGGAGTTACGGATGATGACAAATGAGGATCTTTTTTTACAAATCGAAAATCTGCGAAATAAGATGATCACTACAGGTCTTTCCAAAGGGTTTACTTCAGTGGAAACAGTAAGACTAAGTGAACGGCTTGATACATTAATTAACGAACATATGGCTTTACCAGAAGAGATTTCTCATTAATTCCTTCTTGGTGTCAAGACATTCTAGTATGTTTTTAGTAGTAGATTTTCGAAAAACTCACAGGAAAAAAGAAAGCGTAAACGTCCTCATATAAGGTCGTTTACGCTTTCTTTTTGTTCCATTTAATTTTATAATACTGGTAATTTCAGCTGCTAATCTGCATAGTAGATTTATAAACAGAAGAAGCTAAAAACTATTATAGAATCAACGAAAACTCTTACGCACGGATGAGAAGCAGTTTAGCAGAAACATATTCTTCGGAATCGTCTTCTTTACCATTGAACACGGCGGAGTTCCGTGAAATTAACTAGGAATGAGGAAAGTAGACATGGATAATTTATTTCACCCTTTTGAATCCAAACGTCATGATCATGAAGTGCATGTGACTTCAGATGGGGGAAGTTTTGAGCGTGGTCAAATTATTTGGTTCCACCCTGAAACGGGAGTATTACAGGGTGGAACCGAATCTCGTGCGGATGGAGCCATAGCCGCATGGTAAAGGAAGCAGCAAAGGGAAAATCGTCCCCTACTCCTACTCCACGCCCGTTTTGGAGAAGTAACTGGGACATTATGGCGGCCTTTTTTCGAGTCGGTATATTAGGTTTTGGCGGGGGACCCTCATCTATTCCGCTTGTCCACCGGGAAGCCGTTAAGAAATATAAATGGTTGACTGAAGAGGAGTTCGCCAATACATTAGCCATCGCTAATGCCATGCCGGGGCCAATCGCCACCAAAATGGGCGGATATATTGGATATCGAATTACCGGCATTGTTGGCTGCCTAGTTGCTTTATTTGCAACAGTCGCTCCTACTGCGTTAGCGATGATTTTCTTGCTCCAATTGTTGCAGCAATTTAAGGACATTCCATGGGTCCAGCATATGTCCGCTTCGGTAGTACCGGTTGTGGCCGTGATGCTGGCAACGATGACCTGGGATTTTGTTAAAAAGTCCGGCAAAACGCTTGGCTGGGTCAAGGGATTATTAATTATATTTGGTTCTCTTCTATTAATGGAAGGGTTAAACATTCATCCGGCGATTCTTATTTTAGTATTGATTATTTTTGTATTTTTACCGTTTGGGAAAAGGAGGGTGTAGGATGCATTATTGGGAGATCTTTATGGCCTTCTTTATTCCGGGAATTTTAGGCTACGGGGGCGGTCCTGCTTCGATTCCATTAGTGGAGAATGAAGTCGTTGGTCACTACGGCTGGATGACGCGACAGGAATTCAGTGAAGTGCTGGCTGTTGGAAATTCTTTGCCAGGTCCGATTGCAACGAAATTAGCAGCCTATATTGGCTACTCAGAAGGCGGTGTCCTCGGAAGTATTGTCGCGTTATTTGCATCGGTAGCTCCTACTATTATCCTGATGCTTGTCCTAATGTCTGTACTTCTAAAGTACAAAGACAAACCGCAAGTCAAGAATATCTCCATTATCGTTCGGCCAATTATCGCAGTTCTTCTTGGAGTCATGACCTACCAATTTGCCAAGGACTCCATCATCAGTCTTGGCACCCTTTATACGATTATCCTTGTCGCTGGAAGTTACCTGCTCATGGAAAAACTCAAATGGCACCCAGCACTCGTCATCGTCATCGCACTCCTAGTCGGTGCAGTCACAGGCATTTAAGGTGTCATCTATGGTGTCAGGCACCGCTCGTGGACAAACCTGTCATTTTGTCCATGTGGAAAAGACAGATAAGAATTTGAATAATTAATCAAATAATACATATTCTATCCTTGTCTAGGAGGTGAAAGTTGATGGATAATCAAACAAACAGCAGCATTCAAAATGGAAAAAATCCACCAAAGAAACTTAAGAACGGAAACCCAGATTGGTCTGAATCTCAAAATGTGCAAAATAATGTAGAAACAACTGAGAATGTGACAAGCAATACTTTTGACAATAATGCCAATCAATAATGAATTAAAGAAAAAACGCCTTTTAGGCGTTTCTTCTTTGCATTTAATGATTATGAGCGGGTTTCGACAAAAAGGAGAATGGATGTCTTCATTTCGAGTTTATGGTCAGGAGTAGAGAGCGACCCCCACTAATCCAGACAGCATAATGACAAAGAGTGGATGCCAGCGGAGTTTTAATAGGGCGAATAGTGATAATCCAAAAATGAGTAATAAGCTTACAGAACGAAATGAGATCGTAATAGAAACGAGATTATTTGATAGGGCAAACCTGATCGCAGCATAGATAATTAAACTAGCTACAATTGGTTTTAATCCATAAAACATCGAGTGGACAGTGGGATTATGATGCACCTTAATGAAAAATGTCGCGACAACGATGACTAGAATGATTGAAGGCAGCAACATACCAAGTGCTGCAATGAATGCTCCCATGTAGCCAGCAGTGGCATACCCCACCAAAATTGCACTATTGGTTGCGATTGGTCCAGGAGCCATACCGGCAATCGCGATCATATTCGTCAATTTTTCTGCCGTCATCCAACCGTAATCTGTGACCGCTTTTTCGATGAAGGGAATCATCGCATATCCCCCTCCAAACGAGGCAAAACCCATTACAAAAAATGTCTTAAACAGTTCCCACAGTACCATAACTAGCTCCCCTTTTAAATTCCTGCCCCCATAAAGTAATCGAGATCTTTTGTTGGATCTTTTTCTTTATTTTGTTCCAGCTCAGTTTGAAGGCCTATTTTCTTTTTAATAAAAATAGCTGTGATTCCTGTCACTGCTCCAAGAAAAATAGCGGCAATCGGATGAATGAAGAACAGCACAGGTACCCCAACGAGCATGATGCAAAAAGTTGTTTTATCGACAATGGCGGTTTTTGCTGTTTTAATCGCCGCATAAACAATAATCGCCACAATAGTAGCCCTAATCGATACAAAAGCTGCTTCTAACTTTGGATTATCATGGATAAAAAAGTAGGAAATGCCCAGGCAGAGAACAATGATAAAAGTAGGTAACGACACACCCAGAATGGCCGCCAGTGCCCCTTTGATTCCGCCTATTCGCTGTCCAATAAAGGTGGCCGAATTAATTGCAACCGCTCCAGGGACGGTTTGCGATAAGGCAAACACTTCTGTCACCTCTTCACTTGTTAACCACTTTCTCTTTTCTACTATTTCTTTTTCAATTAACGGGATCATGGCATAGCCACCACCAAACGTTACCGGGCTGATTTTAAAAAAGGTCCAGAAGATTTGAAATAGTATTTTCCATTGCTTTTTCAATAGGATCCCTCCTTCTTTACGGGCAATTGTTTGAAATTAATTTAATAATGTATTCCAAAGTAGGAAACCAATAGTGTATCGTAAAAAATAGATATGTCAATCTATCTACTACGTTATCAAAAAATAACGGAATGGTAAATTGCAAAAAATTTATAGGTTATAACCAAACGTTATACCAAGTAAGTTAATCTGATTTTAGCACTTTTTATGGAATGATTTGAATGTCGACCCGAGTTTAGGAGGTAGTTATCGTTGAACATAGAGAGTCTGAAGATGTTTTGTTTGGTAGTGGATGAGGGAAGTATTAGTCAAGCAGCAAGATTAAGTTATGTATCGCAGCCTGCTGTCACCAGACAAATCCACCAATTAGAGAACGTTTATGGCACTTTGTTATTTGACCGAACAGACGGAAAGATGAGAGTAACCGAAACGGGAAAAATGTTATATCCGTTTGCAAAAACGATTATAAATGATTTCAATCGTTCCAAGGAACTGATTAAACAGGTAACGGGCGAGTATAATACTAACCTCCACGTCGGTGCATCGTTTACAATTGGTGAATACTTGCTGCCAAGCCTGTTGGGTCGCTTTAAAAAACAAAAGCCTGAAATAAAAGTATCTTTAACCATTAAAAATACACCTAGTGTCATCGAGGATTTAGCCAATGATGTGATCGACTTGGCTTTGGTTGAAGGGATTGTCGAGAATGAAGATTTTAACATTGAGAAATTTGCAGACGATGAGCTTATTCTCATTTGTTCGCCTGATCACGAGTGGAAAGAACAGATTCGTATCGAGGAACTGGCCAATGAACGGATGATCTGGCGTGAGTCGATGTCAGGGACACGGCTAATTGTAGAGAATACGCTTAGAGATTATGGGGTATTAGAAAAAATTGAAAGTTATATGGAGCTAGGGAGCACCCAAGCAGTAAAAGGGGCAGTTGAAGCTGGACTGGGCATTAGTATCCTGCCAAGGTTAACAGTAGCAAGAGAATTAGAGCAAGCGACCTTACGTGAAGTAAAGATTGATGGAGTAACCATCACAAGAAGCCTATGGCTGGTAAAAAAACATCACCGATTCAATAAAATCGGAGTATCACATTTCTTAGAATTCCTTGCTGCCCCCTAGGTGCCTGTCACTCCCCGTAATTTGTCGAAAAATAGTAGGACTGTCTTTAATAAGGCCACTTCAAGCGGAAAAGAGTGGGTAGATGTAAATGTCTTTTTAGAGGATGAACATGTTAAAATAGAATACAAGTATAGATTTCCACTACCTTCAAACGGAGATATCTAATGGCAGACCATAAACGAAAAATAGTGATTGGCAGTATCATTTTTTTATTCAGCATCGTAGTCGGAATCGTAATGTATTTTAATCAATTTTACAAAGAGGATTTAAACAGCTCTCTGCCGTTGACCGTTCAAGTGGAACAGGATCAACAAAAACAAGAGGATATCGCGGCACACCTCTTGGGTCAATATTTACAGGCCTATCAAAAGACGACCACAAGTTCGGGAAAACGAATTACAAATGTTCACTATAACGAGTTTCAACTTTTGGCAGGTGATGACAATCAATTTGCTGTTGGTGTCACCTTCGAGGCCAAGCTGGAAAAGGGAAAATGGTCGGCCCATCGTCATTGGGGCAAGGTGCAGGAGGATGGAACGGTCAAAGGGATTGAGTGGACGCTAAGAATTAAGAAAACGGGTAAGCATGCCTACACGCTTGAACGGATTGAGAAAACTTCCAAAGCGATTGCTGGGCTGGACCCGCTAAAAGATACGTATCAAAAAGAAGCGGGAATAAAGGTGCCTGATAAGAATAATCGCTACGAGATTGTTAATGAGGTACTGAAGGTAACCTATGATAATGGTGAGCACTGGCTGACTGTTCCTGTTGCCATCGATGATGTATTCGACGGCGTCTACAGCGGTTCGAAACAGGAATTGATTGAGAGGAGTTATGTGATCACCCCTGAGAGGACTGCATTTGTTCTAGGCGATGACGAATATGTACGCATTCTCCTTTCCACTGATAAAGGGAAGAACTGGAGCCGAGTACCAGTGCCTAATACGCTTCCCGGGTTTCGAATGCGTTTGCTGGGCTTTACATCAGAGCAAGATGGTTATTTGATTTTAACAGGAGAAAAAACGATGAGTTGGGAAGCCAATGCCATTTATAAAACCAATGATGGCGGAAAAAGCTGGGTATGGGCAGGGCAGGCAGGAGAGCAAAGATTGATAACCGATGGTGGTTTTATTACTGATCAGCTTGGATTTCTTTCTTTTGGTTCGCTGAATGTAATGGATCAACCCCCACGCCCCTCCTTGTATCGAACGACGGACGGCGGGAAAAACTGGGCTGAAGTAGAAATTCCGATTCCCGTAGAATATAAAGGAATCTTTGTCGAAGCGGAGGTACCAACCTTTGATGGTACGCAAGGCACCCTGCTCGTCAATCAAGGACCAAGCGGCGATTTTCAAGGCGGCAAGGTGAAGGCAAGGTATATCTCCTTGGATGAGGGTGCTACTTGGACGTTTGCTAATTTAGTTGATCCGGATTAATCAGCGAATCACAAATTGAGATGAAAATAACCGGATTGGAAGGAGACCCACATACATGCGTTATTTATTTTTTCTAATCATTGTTATACCTGCAGCAGAAATAGGAGTATTGCTTTTATCCGGTAAAACTATTGGAGTTTGGCCAACACTGCTGCTTATTATTTTAACAGGGGTCGTTGGTGCTTATTTGGCGAAAAGGGAAGGACTGCAAACGATTCGTAAGGTACAAGAGCAGCTGAGCTATGGTCAAATTCCTGGGGATGCTCTGTTAGATGGGATCTGTATATTAGTTGGCGGAACGCTTTTGCTAACGCCTGGGTTTCTATCAGATATTACCGGCTTTTTCTTGCTTTTTCCACCAACAAGGAAGGTTTGTAAAGCTTTCATCATCCGGTACTTTAAGAAGAGAATTGATCGGGGCAATATCAAAATTATTAGGTGAAAAAGCATTCGTTTAAAAAAGGCTTACTGTTGAAAAAACGACAGTAAGCCTTTTTGTGATGTTCTAAATCTATTAAGTGTGGTGGGTCTAAAGGTGTAATTTTTGGGAGTTATTTGTTTTTACTCCAAAATTCTACATAATATGCTACTATTAGAAAAGTTCTATTCATTACATAATTACATCAATTAGGGAAGGGTGATGAGATGATAAAAAATCTAAGGAGGATTTATAACAAAAAAACTTTGAAAACGTGGATATTATTAGTGATATCCTACTTATTTCCTCCCCTATTTGATTACATTGATATACAAGATGAGTATTTTCAAAATGTTTTGTGGTTTTTCTATCTCATTCCAACCTTATTAATCTCATATAAAAAGGGAACTAAGTTCGGAGGATTGGTCACAGGAGCATCATCACTACTCTTTCTACTAATTGAATCGTTCCAGCCATCTGGAATCAGCAAACATGAAGTCATTATCTTTTTTGAAATAACGTTAATCAATTTAATCGTTACTCTTTTAGTAGGGATTCTTGTTAATAGGAACCAAGAAAAACGAAAGGAGTTAAAAGAATCAGAAGAAAGATACAAAAGCTTGGTGGAGAATTCACTCATTGGCGTATTTATGATTCAAGATAAGAAGCTGGTCTACGTCAACCAATGGATTGCAGCCATTCTCGGTTTAACTCAAGAAAAATTACTGGGGAAAAATATACTGGATTACGTTAAAGAAGACAATCGGACAAGCTTACTTACTCATTTTCGAAAACTAATAGCCGGGAAAGAACATTTCTTTAAAGATGAAATTCAAACCATAGAACAAGCTGGAGCAGCTAGATACCTGGAAATTCAAGCTACGTTAACCTCCATCAATGGATCTTCCGCTATTATTGGTATTGCCTTAGATGTATCAGATAAAAAGAAGGCAAAAGATGAGTTGGTATACTTGGCTTACCACGATTCTCTAACAGGACTTCCCAATAAGCATTATTTAATAAAGCATTTAATTAAGCCGTTTCATCAAGCTACAAGTATCGGCAAACCAGTTTTTATTCTTTATGTTAATTTGGATCGATTTAAATTAATCAATGATTCCTTTGGCCATCAAGTGGGCGATCAACTATTTCGGATGATTTCAAAAAAGATGGTTGATGTTATTGATCCTATTGGGGAGACTGTTCGAGCTGAGGGAGACGAATTTATTATCTATATGCCAGATTCCAATGAGGATCAGGTCTTGAAACATACTCGTTCTTTATTGAAGGTCCTTTCTGAGCCTAATTTTCTTGCAAACCAGGAGATTCAAATCACAGCCAGTATTGGAATTGCCTCATTTGAAAAGGGTGATTCTTTGGAGGAACTTGTACAAAAGGCAAGTTCAGCTCTCCATTTTGCAAAAGAGTTTGGCGGGAATCAGTATCAGCTGTATTCTTCAAAAATTGGTCAGCAAGCGAATCGGAGACTTCAACTCGATCAGCGGTTACGAAAGGCACTGGAACAAAACCATTTGGAAGTTGTTTATCAACCAAAACTAAATTTATATACGAATTGCATTTCGGGGGTTGAAGCCTTAATCAGGTGGAACGATCCGATTCTGGGGGTCGTATCACCAGATGAATTTATTCCTATTGCTGAAGAAACAGGGATGATTGTTTCCATTGGGGAATGGGTATTAGTAAAGGCTTGCCAACAAAATAGGGAATGGGAAAAAAGTGGTTACCCTCCCATACATGTCTGTGTGAACATTTCCAGCAAGCAGTTTTTACAGGATGATTTTGTCAAAATGGTTCAAAGAGTCCTGCTGGAAGCCGATTTAGCGCCTGAACATTTAAACCTAGAAATTACGGAAAGAATTGCCTTATCTAATATTGATGAAACGATTGGAAAGCTGCAGCAATTAAAGCAATTAGGAGTGAGCATTTCTTTGGATGACTTTGGCACTGGCTATTCATCATTGAGCTATCTGAAGATGCTGCCGATTGATTATTTAAAGATAGACCGCTCTTTTATCAATGGTATTTTTGAAGATAAACAGGATTTTGCGATTATAGACTCGATCATTTCATTGTCACACTCCCTTGGGATGAGCGTGGTTGCAGAAGGAGTAGAAGATGAACTTCAGTTAAAAACCCTAAAGCAACTAGGCTGTGATGATATTCAAGGGTTTTATTATGCAAAACCGCTGACTGCCGACCAAGTCAAACAATTTTTAGATAAAAAAGGTGAACACTTGCTTGATAGAAGATAATTACAGTTTATAAGGGGGAAGGGAATGAATGGCGTTAAGTAAAAATATCGAGTCGCTCCGGAAAATGCCGAAGATGATCTTATTGCTGTGTATTGTATTAACAATTAGCCCAGGGTTTTTAGCTAGATTAGATATCTATTATATTGATGATATGGTTTGGTTTCTATTATTGTTTCCATGCTTCATTTTTTCCTATTATATAGGATTTGCAGGCGGACTCTTTGCGGCAGTGACCGTAAATCTCTACCACCTGTTTTGGTTTCTATATGAAAATTACCTTCGAATGGCTGAATTAGTCAACGCAGAATTATCACTCCATGTCGGTGTGGCCATCGTCACTTTTTTTTGTGCAGTTGGTGTTGGATTATTATCGGAAAAACTAACAGAAAAGCAAATGCAGCTGCAAAGCTTGAATAAGAAATTGAAGGAATTAGCCATGTATGATTCGTTAACAGGCCTGCCAAACCGCCTTTATTTTATGGAGAAGTTAGCCGAAGCTTTGCAGGATGGAAAATTCGTTTCCTTGATGTTCATTGATCTGGATGGTTTTAAAAGGGTGAATGATACATTTGGTCACGAAACGGGGGATCACTTATTAAAGGAAGTAGCGGCACAATTAAACAGGTTTGTGAATGATTCTACGTTTGCAAGCCGCCTTGGCGGCGATGAGTTTATTGTCATAATAGAGGAGATGGACAAAAAGGAATTGATGGAATTAGCAGCCGATATATTAAGGGTGTTGCAAATAAAGGTCGATGATTTGAAGATTTCGGCAAGCATTGGTATTGCCTTCTCTTCACAGGACGATACCCTCTCATCCCTATTAAAAAGAGCTGATTCAGCTATGTATCAAGTTAAATTAACAGGAAAGAATGCAGTTGGTGCCTAGCCATGGGGACGGTTCTTGTGGTCACGAACCAACTTCAATGATCCATGAGAACCGTCTTTGTGGTCACGAACGAACTTCATTGTCCCTATAACACCCGTTCAATAAACCAATAAAGCCCAATCACACTAATAAGGGTGGAAGCACTGTTGACTACGATCGTTTGCCAGCGAACTTTTCGCAGATACCAAATTAACGGAAAGATCACCATTAATACAACCACTTGACCTATTTCTACCCCAAGGTTAAAGGACAGGAGCGGGGTAAACATCTGTGAATCTAGTTTGCCAATCAAGACTTCCGCAAATCCAAAGCCATGAATCATCCCGAACACTAACGTGACCAACCAGCGCCATTTAATGGCTTTGCCAAAAATATTTTCAATCGCTACATACACGATACTTAAGGCAATCAATGGTTCTATGATCCAGCCAGGGATAATTAAAATCTCCAATGATGCCAGAGCTAAGGTAATACTATGCCCAACCGTGAAGGCTGTTAAAATTTTAAGATAATCTTTATATGACCCCTTCATAAGCAGGAGACCGAATAAAAAGAGTAAATGGTCGATTCCTGACCAAATATGCTTCATCCCCATCACGAGGTAATCCCCAAAACTTAGCTTGTCATCCTGAAGTTGACTGCCAGCTTCTACTGCTTGCTTGTCCCCCGCCTTTTCTTGGTTCGTATCCATTTGTGTATGTCCTTGAAAAACAATATGGCCTTTCGAGAATACATGCTCAATGACCTGTTTGCCATGCGTAATCGTCATGAAATTTTGGTGACTTTTATCAACATCATTAAAGAAAAGATTGTAATCAATCTCATATTCTTCAATCGGCTTGTCAAACGGAAACTCCATTGTGATTCGAAACATAGGGTGATTGGCCCGTTCTGTTAAAGTAATCTCTTTCACATGGGCTTGTCCATTGATCCCATTATTGATGACGGAAAGATTTTTTAATACAAATTGTTCAATATCTGGTTTAGACTGAGAAATTTCATCTTCTCTCATATACCCATCTTGATTTTTATCGATATTGAGTAAGCCGCCAAGCAGGTCTCCCAGCAAAAATAAATCATATGTAATGTTACTGCCCTCGATTTTTACATCCGAGTACCCAGCCGAACCTGAATGTGCGAATGTCTGTTGAGATTGTGTGAAAAAAGTGGTTAGGAATACGAGTAAACAAATCTTCAACATTAGATTTTTATATTGGTACATAAAGAAAGATTCCTCCTTGTAAAGTGGGGTGGAAAAAGTAAACCAGAACCCCATAAAGTGTCATCGTTAATAGAGATGACGATTTAAAATGCTATTTCATTTTAATCATAAATTGTTAATCGCTTATGAACTGGATGTAAAGATCTAATAATGATTAGACAAGCACAAAAAAAGGCTTGAAATCTATTAGTTTAATACAGGAATAATCTGCCAAGTAAAATTTTACAAAAATAAAACAATTACTCTGGAAACTTTACATTTGTGTTAAATTTCGTTAACAATTCAACCCTATAATTTTTCTTATGTGGAAAAAATGTTATAGGAGGAACTCATGTTTACACGAAGAAAAAGGAAACAGGCAAGGAAACTACTAGTTTATATTTGTGTCTTATCGATTATTCTCTCCAACATTAGTTTGGCGTCACCGTCAAAAAAATTAGCCGCAGAGGTTGAACAGAGCAACACCGCTGTGACAGAATCAACGGAACAAACCACGCCACCGGAGGTAGAACCAACTCCTGGAGATACATCGGCAGTTCAAGAACCAACTCCAGATGATACACCAGCAGTCCAAGAGGAGGTTCCTGGCCAGGAAGAATCAACAACGCCAGCAACTGATGCCACACAAAATAGTCCGCAGCCAGTTGAACAAGTGGCGGCACCAAAAGCAGAGGAGAAAGCTGCTGCGCCTCAAGTGGAAGTAGTAGAAGAGAATTTTAATAGTTTACCAAAACTATTAATCACTGAAATCTCTCCTGATTCAGCAGGAACAGATAATTTTGAGTTTTTTGAGCTATATAATAATACGGATCAACCGTTGGCATTAGAGAACTATTCATTTGTGTATCGCTATACAGATGGCAGCGGTCAACCAGATAAAGTATTCCAAGTTCCAACAGCAACAATTAAATCAAAAGAAAACCTCGTGTTTTGGTTTAATAAAGCTGATCTTCCCTTAACGGACTTTAATAGCAAATTTGGAACCCAATTAACCAGTGAACAAGTCGTAGAATTTAAAGATGTTTTCCCAGGATTTGCGAATGGGGGAAACCGGGCAGTCGGGCTTAAAGACAAAGAAGGAAAAGACGTTATTTTTGCCAGTTATCTGCCAGGTGAGACGGATAATACCGGCTTAGTCGTTCAATACAAATATCCATCTACAGGAACAGAAATGGCCAAGCTGCAAGTGAAGGCTACAGCTACGCCAGGAGCAATCGAATCGGTGCAAGTTCCAAGCACCCCTGTCTCAGTACCACCTGTTCCAAAAGATACAGTCGCTCCAGAAATTGTACATAGTGCAGTAACAGAAGGCCAAGGCTTTCAACCGATTAAAATTCAAGCTGTGATTACCGATGATCAGGCAAAACCTGTCGCCACACTTTTTTATAAAGAAGAAGGCCAAGCAGGCTTTACCGCAGTCACAATGGCAACAAACGATGAAAATCCCTCAACCTATGTGGCTGAAATACCTGGACAAAATGTAAAAGCAAATTTGATTTATTATATTGAAGCAACAGATGGTCAAAACAATAAGAAAACAGCTGAATATCCAGTTACCGTCCACATGCCAGTGGAAACATATAGTGACCTGCCGTTATTAATCACTGAGCTATCTCCAAATTCAGTAGGTGGCGGAACAGACTATTACGAGTACTTTGAGTTGTACAATAACACAAACAAACCGTTGTCGTTAACGAACTATTCATTTGTTTATCGGTACACAGATACAGGCAAGGAACTCATCTTTAACGTTCCACCAGTCACTTTAGAGCCGGAAGAAACAAAGGTGTTTTGGTTCAATAATGGCGACCGTACCTTAGCCGATTTTAACTCAAATTATGGTTTAGAATTAACAAGTGACAAAGTAGTAGAATTTAAAGATATTTTCCCGGGATTCGCCAATGGCGGGAATCGCGCACTTGTATTGAAAGATGCTTCAGGGTCAGATATCGTCTCTGCAAGTTATTTAGCAGACGACAATGATAATAATGGTGCCGTCATTCAATATAAATTTCCATCTTCTGGAACAGAAATGGAAAAGCTTATCGTAAAAGCAGCGCCAACACCGGGAGTAATCCAATCCATTCAGGTTCCAACCAAGCCAATAGATTGGAATGAAACTCCAAATGACCAAGAAGCACCTGTTATTACGCATACGCCTGTAACAGAAAGTGATGCTTTTTCATCGATCACTATTGAAGCTGCTGTTACCGATAATCAGGCAGTGCCTTTTGCCACTCTTTATTATAAGAAAGCAGGAGACGAAAACTTTACTGCCCTAACGATGAATGCAAATGCTCAGGATGCCGGAAGCTACTCGGCAGAAATACCTGGTTTAGCAGTAGAAACAGATATTACTTACTATATTGAAGCAACAGATGGTAAAAATAGTGTAAAAACCGAGGAACATGTCATTAAAGTGAACAAACCAGATGTTGATTTTAATAAGGTCCCACAATTTCTTGTCACCGAGGTTGTTCCAGATTCCACAAATGTAGGCTCTGCGGATGGCTATGAATTTATTGAAATCTATAACAATAGTGACAAGGATATTAACTTTAAAGATTATAAGATTCAGTACCGCTATGGAGAAGATCCGGCAACAGATGTCATCTGGCCTTCTATCCCTGATGATGTTGTGATTCCCTCTAAAAAAACACTTGTATTTTGGATCATTAATGGTGCCAACGATACGAAAACCGTTGCTGATTTTAATGCGAATTATGGTTCAAACCTAGTAGAAAACAAAGATATAGTGAGAATTTACAGTGCAGGTATGGCAAATGCCAGTATGCGCGGTCTTGTCGTCGCAACCAATACCAAACAAGAAATTGCGGTCTCCTATTATTTTGATGAAGCAAATGTAGATGATACGCAGCCAAATAAAGGGATTGTTTACAAATATCCAGTTGATGGGTCCACCAAACTGATTAAAGTAAGTCCTGGCCTTAACGCGGCTACTCCAGGTGCAGTCGAATCCTTCCAAGTACCAGCTAAGCCTGTTCATATCGCAAACGATACGATGGCACCGACGATTGAAAATCAGACAGCTGTTACAGAAATTGACCAAAAAGAAAATATTCAGATTGTGGCCGATGCGAATGATGAAACAGACGTGAAATCCGTCCGTTTATTCTATCGGAACAATACCCAAAGCGAGTACAGCCAGGCTATTTTAGCAGAGAACTTTGACGATATGATGTATCACTATACGATTTATTCACCTGATATCATTGGTAAAAAGTATCTGGAGTATTACTTTATTGTTTCCGATGGAGTGAATGAAGTAACGAGTGGTACCTATAAAGTGGCTATTACGAGCGACCTAGACAATTCAAGTCTGCGGTTAAATGTAAAGGATGGCGACATTCTGAACGGAGTAAAAATCCTTAAAGGTACCTCCAAAGCGGATGGTCCAGACCAAGTAAAGCTTTCCATTGATGGATCAGAGTTGACCAAAAATACCTATAAGTCTGTTGAAAATACGGCTTATTTTGCCTTTGAAGTAACTGGCGTCAATACGTTTTTCCAAAATGGGGTGACCATGGGCGATGAGATTTTACGAATTTTTGATGATCCGATTAATGATTGGGATACATTGACTGTACCGATTGCTGCCGACCGTCTCCAATTAGGGGAAAATACGATTACGGTTCGTGCCGGTAATAAAGCATCACCATTCCAATTGGATGAATCAGAAGAAAATCGCGATGATTTTAACATTCGGAATGTCCGCCTTGTTTTACCAGATGGGACCATCTTGATTGATCCTGCACATAATAACCCTGCAAAATCTTATGATATGGGTGATGATGGAACGTACCGGCCATTTGAAGATTTCAAGTTCACGATTGGGGAAGAATTCGCCCCTTCGAAAACATACAAATGGGATACAACAACTGTTCCAGACGGACAGCATATTGTTACAGCACAAGATACTGATGAAGAAGTAAGCACATCGATTGTAGTAGATAATACTGCACCAGTTATTCAGACCAACATGGTAGAAGCAAAAGAATACAAAGGGAAATTCACGATTGAAGCGAATGTGACCGACGAACCTGCTGGAGTAGAGGCAGTTCAAGTCATGCTGGATGATAAGGAAATTAAAGTACCATATGAAACAGCATCATCACAGCTTACTCCAGGAAATCATACACTAACGATTACTGCAGCAGACAAGGTTGGAAATAAAGCTGAGAAAATGGTTCATTTCTCGAGTGTAAATGAAAATCCAAACAAGCCTGAACTTGTTTCCCCAACCGATGGCAGTGCGGCTGCGGTTGACGGTGATCCAACGTTAAAAGTAAAGGTAACGGATCCAACCAATGATGATCTGAATGTAAAATTTTATAAAGGTTTTAAATATGATGTTAGCAAAACGAACGCGGTAAAGGCTTATAAAAATGCAACGGATGTGGAACCGCCGCAAACCATGGTTCCTGCTGGAGAAGAGGAATTTTCAACTGAAGATATTTCATCCGTCTCAGCAAAGGATGGCAAGTATCTGACAGCCAATTCCGGTACCCAATTTCCATACCATCGATTTGATGTGACAGTCGATCCATCTGTGGACGAAACGGATAGTGTCGAACTTGTATGGAACGGGAAATCGTTACAGGGAAGAAAGGTGTCTATGTATGCCTGGAACCACCTGCAAGGAAAATGGACGTTAATTTCGTTTAAAATTGCGGGTACTGAAGATTTTGAATTAAAAGGAAATGCTGCGGTTAATGAGTATGTGAAGGACTCAAAAATCAATGTCTTAATTCAGGATGAAATTCCGCAAACACCTGATGAATATGACTATACCTTTGTGTGGATGTCGGATACGCAATACTATGCAGAAAGCTATCCATACATTTTTGAAAGACAAACAAACTGGATTGCGGAAAATAAGGATAGATTAAAAATTAAGTATGTCTTCCATACAGGCGATGTCGTTGACGAATCTGACAAGGAATACCAATGGAATAATGCGGACCAGTATATGAGAATACTAGAAGACAATTTGGTTCCATATGGTGTTTTGGCAGGAAATCATGATGTTGACCACAAAACAAGTGATTATACTCAATTCTCAAAATGGTTTGGTGAGGACCGCTTTAAGGGTAAATCCTTTTACGGGGGCTCTTATAAAAATAACCGCGGCCATTATGACTTGATCTCTGCGAATGGAAATGACTTTATCATGTTATACATGGGCTGGGGCATTCAGGATGAAGATTTACAATGGATGAAGGATGTCTTAAAACAATATCCAGATCGTAAAGCAATTTTGAACTTCCATGAGTATCTATTAGTTTCCGGAAATCGCAGTCCGTTAGGAAACCGCATCTATAATGAGGTCGTGTTACCTAACGAAAATGTTATCGCGGTTCTTAGCGGTCACTACCATGACTCAGAGACATTAATCGATCCAGTCGATGATAATGGCGATGGAACTCCTGACCGCCAAGTCTATCAAATGCTTGGTGACTATCAGGGCGGACCTGAGGGCGGCCAAGGCTATATGAAACTACTTCATTTTGATCAAGATAACAATAGAATTATTGTTAACACCTATTCACCATATTTAGATGATTACAATTTCTATGATCCCGAAACCTTCCCTGGTAAGGATGAGATGATCATCAATTTAGATTTGGCTGTCCAGGAAAAGCAAGTGGCAACTGATTATTTTGCAGTCAACATTTATACCGATGCAAAAATTGGTGAGCAGCCACAGGTTCAAAGTGGAAATACTGCCGATATGGTATGGAACGATCTCTCAGAAAATAATACTTATTCATGGTATGCGACTGCAGAGGATAACTATACTGGCAAAGCCGTTTCCGACATTTGGTCCTTTACGAAAGGAAAAGATGTGCAGCCACCTGCGCCAGATCCTGATGATGAAGACGACCAAGGCAATGACAACGGCAATGGAAATGGCAACGGCAACAGCAACGGCAACGGCAATGGTAATGGCAACGGCAACGGCAACGGCAACGGCAATGGTAATGGAAATGGCAACGGAAATGGCAACCAGAATGGCCAAGATGATAACTTGAAAGACAAGGTTTCAGCTAAACCGAAAAAAGTGAAGGATCGTTTGGAAGTTCCTGAGAATCTAATCAAACAGCTTAAACCGAATGGAATGCTGGACCTAGACCTATCCAATCATCAAGAAGATATCGTTCTAAAAATAACCTTGTCCAAACAGCAAGTAAAAGAATTACGTGAGAAAAATGGCACGATTAGACTTCAAAAAAATGATTTGGTTCTTGATATTCCTGCTCTTAATTTCACACAAGCCGATGAGGACGTACAGGTTGTCATTGAAAAATATCAATCTGTAAAAGGATCATTAAGCGGAGTCTATGATTTTACCATTATTCAGGATGGCAAGGAAATTCATTCTTTCCAAAAACCAGTGACCTTAAAGTTTAAGGTCAATCAAGAAAACGTAAAGAACCCAAATAATGTAAAAATCTACTACTACAATCTAGCAATCGGTAAATGGGAAATGATTGGTGGAACCTATGAAAATAGTTTCGTCACAGCCGACACTACTCATTTCAGTCTGTACACGGTATTAGAGTCAGACCAACAAACCATTTCAGGAGATAAACCTGAAAAACTAGTAGAGAAAGCTGGTGTTGGTTTACCAAACACAGCTACCAACACATACGATCTAGTATTCATCGGATTCCTATTCCTGTTAATTGGGGCAACAGTGTTATATATAAACAAAAGATTTAAACAGAATAAAGCATAGTTTTTAGGTTCAGCCCCTGCCGTTTTACACAGTCGGGAGGCTGAACCTTTTTTGGCCGATATGAAAGGATAACTTTCCTATTAGGCATAAGTGCACCTACGCCTCTGTCTTCGCCCTATCGGTGAGTTTTCTTTATCGACTAGTCCCATCCTACTAAATGGAAAAAACAATACTAGAAATTTCCTAATTTTCTTTATATTTCTTTAATTGTACTTAACTTCTAATTTACAAAGCGAGAGTAGGATAAAGTGTGTTACATAATATATGGAATAGGAGTTGTTTTTATGCAAAAGAAAAAGATTCTTGCTGCATCGCTTGCTACTCTGCTTCTAGGATCCACGACGGCTTATGCTGGCTACACACAATTGGTCGGACCTAAGGATAATGGAACGGCGGTTATCCCTCATGGGTGGACGGTTACTCCTTCAGGTCAACAAGTAACGCTTGGTGATTTCCCAATGGGGGGGGTGTTAAGCCCAGATCACCGATATCTAATTGTTTCAAATGATGGACAAGGTGAACAATCTCTTCAAGTGGTTGACGTTGAAACCCAAAAGGTCGTACAGACCATTCCCTACAAATCTCCTGAATCCCTCTATTTTGGGGTTGCCTTTAGTACGGATGGAAAAACAGTCTATGCATCAGCAGGAGGAAATAACAAAATCCGTGTGTATGGATTTGATAATGGAGCATTAACTGAACAAGCACCAATCATGCTGAAAGATAACAGCAAAACAAACTTTTATCCTGCAGGTATTTCCGTTTCCAAGGATGGGAAATCCCTCTTTGTTGCAAATAATTTACATCATTCCGTTTCAAAAGTAGACCTTGCTACCAATCAAATCGTCAAAACCATTGCGGTTGGGAAACATCCTTATGCAGCCGTAATAAGTAATGATGGGACATCCCTTTATGTGAGCAACTGGGGTGAAAGCAGTATCAGTGTAGTGGATCCCGAAACGCTGACAATTAAAAACACCATTCCAGTCGGACTGCATCCGAATGCGTTAATTGAAGATGCAGCGAACGGTCAAATCTATGTGTCCAATTCCGATAGCGATTCCATATCTATCATTGACTCTAAACAACAAAAAGAAATCAAAACGATTTCGTTAAGCCCATATAAGAACGCTCCTGCTGGAAGCCAGCCAAATGCGATGACGTTAAGTGCGGATGCCAAAACATTATACGTTACCAACGGTGGAAACAACGATGTAGCCGTCATTGATCTGCAAAGAGGAATCGTGAAAGGGTTAATTCCAACTGCTTGGTATCCAAGTGGTATCTTCTTACATGAAGACAAATTAATGGTTCTGAATGCAAAAGGCCTTGGAGCCGGTTCCAACCGTGAAGGCCAATACATTGGCAATATGATGAAAGGAACCATGTCCTTTATCGACGTTCCGGATGAGAAACAGCTGAAGAAATATACGAAGCAGGTAGAAGAGAATAATAAAGAAGCTAAAGTAACGGGATACAGTGCAAGCGAAAAATTCCCAATCCCTCGCTTTGAAGGCCAAGAATCACCCATTAAGCATGTCATATATGTGATAAAGGAAAATCGTACGTATGACCAGGTATTTGGTGATATCGAAAAAGGGAACGGCGATCCGAGCTTAACGATCTTTGGTGAAGATATTACACCGAATATTCATAAGCTCGCTAACCAATTCGTGTTATTAGACAACTTTTACGCGAATGCTGAAATCAGCGCTCAGGGACATAACTGGTCCACAGCTGCACAGTCTAACGATTATGTAGAGAAAAACTGGCTGGCCAACTATTCGGGTCGTAACCGCGGCTATGATTTTGAAGGGGGAAATGAAGCGGCCTATCCAAAAGCCGGATTCTTATGGACGAACGCAGCCCGTTCAGGAGTCTCCTTTAGAAGCTATGGTGAATTCGTTAATTATGACAGCAAAACAGGAAAATATGTAGCGGCTGAAGCCAGCCTTGGCAATAATTTTGACCCGGACTATCCTTCTTATAATCTTAAAATTTCAGATTTGACTCGATATGATGCGTGGGAAGAAGAATTTAGCCAATATGTTGATAATGGAAATCTTCCACAGCTGCAAATCGTTCGTCTGCCTAACGACCACACGCTCGGTACAACACCGGGTCAGCTAACACCGCAAGCCATGGTGGCACAAAACGATTATGCGCTTGGTAAGCTTGTCGATGCGGTTAGTAACTCTCCTTATTGGAAAGACACAGCAATTTTTGTTACCGAAGATGATGCCCAGAATGGTTGGGATTCCGTTGATGCTCACCGGACTACATCACTTGTGATCAGTCCTTACACTCAAACAGGTAAAGTAGACAGCACGATGTATGATACAACCTCCATGCTTCGTACGATGGAAATGATTTTAGGGATGAAACCAATGACACAGTTCGACGCATCTGCCGTGCCAATGGTCAATTCCTTTACCCATAAACCAAACTTCTCACCATTTAAAGTGGAAGAACCAAGCTATCCGCTTGACCGAAAAAATGGAGAAACGGCACCAATGGCTCAAGAATCTAAAAAACTAGATTTCTCAGGAGTCGACCATGCTGATTCCGAAAAATTAAACAAAATCCTTTGGAAATCTGCAAAAGGAGATAAACCATATCCTGGCGAGAAAAAGAATAATTAAGTAGTGGAAATAGGGTAAATGGTGTCAGGCACCATTTGTAAAATGCTGTAAATCAATCAGTGTTTCAATGATGAAGCCTGACTCCATGGGTACCCTTTTAAAAATACATATGGGTTTATTGAGATGATTTTTTAAAAAGGGTGGTTTTAAAGGATGATTCGATTTATTGAAGGATCGATGAAGCGGTCTGTTATGATTCTGACGTGTGTTGTTTTGATTATCGCCTGGGGTGCGATGTCGGCGGTGCAGATGCAGCGGGATTACTTACCTCCGATAAACAATACGGCTCTAGTGGTAACGATTCAAGCCGATCATTATCAATCAGATCAGGTTAAACAACTCCTTACTGCAAAAGTGGAGGAAGCAGTCGGATCGGTTGATAAGCTTGATTATCTAGAAACCAACTCCTTTGATGGCGGTTTAATGGCGAGCCTCTATTTTCCTGGCCACACCGATATGGAAAAGGCGGAAAACGAAGTAAGAGGAGCTGTTGATAAAATTAACTTGCCGGATGGTGTGAAAACGCCATTAATTACACGGGTTAGTACGAACTCTTTTCCTGTCATGCGCTTAAGTTTGACGAGTGATGCAGCAAAAATGGATGAAACTCAATTACGTACCACGATGCAAGATAAAGTGGCCAATGAAATAAAGAGTGTTCCAGGAGTAAGAGACGTCCGTGTCACGGGGGCAGGAAGTTCCGGATACTTGTTGACGTTGAAAGCAGATGCCCTCCAAACATATGGTCTAACGATAAAAGACATACAAGCCGCTCTTGCATCGATTCATCCCGTTTTGCCGCAGGGAACATTGAAAGAAACAGGCGGTCCCGATGGACAAATCATCATGCCCATCCGTGTAACGGATTGGACCATCAATAGCACTGACTTAGAAAATGTAAAGATTCCTGTAAAGGACGGGGAAACCGTAAGTTTACAGGAAGTAGCATCCATTGAGAACAGTATAGTTGACTTACAAACGATTTCTAGAACCGCCGGGCAGCCGAGTATCCTTCTCGATGTGTTAAAGACACCCTCTTCCAACATTACGGATGTGACGGAAAGGATCAACGAACGAGTCAAGGAAATACCAGAAATCAAGTCAGGGACAGTCCAGCTTTCTATTCTATTAGACCAGGGAAAAGACATAAACAATGCATTAAAAAGCTTGATCAAAGAGGGGTTATTGGGGATTGTCTTCTCCATTATCTGTGTATTTTTATTTTTTAGAAATGCCCGTTCCACATTGATTATTGCCTTATCCTTGCCAATCTGCCTTCTTTGTACGACAGCAATTCTAAAAGCGATGGATGTTAGTTTGAATATCTTAACCATCTCTGGATTAATAGTCGCAATGGGCCGGGTGGTGGATGACTCCATCGTTGTTATCGATAATATGTACAGAAAACAAATGGAAAAATACAATGGACAGATCACTACTCAGAAATTGGCGAGCGGGGTAGTGGAAATGATCCCAGCCATTGTTTCCTCTACTGCCACCACCGTCGCAGTGTTTCTGCCTATTAGTATCATCGGCGGGATGATTAGTTCGGCGTTTTCTGGATTTGCGTGGTCGGTTGTGATCGCCTTGGTGACATCTCTTGCTGTATCTATTATCGTCGTTCCAGCCTTAGCTCATTTGTTATGGAAGAAACAGGATATGACAAAATCGATTGATTTGGAGACAAAGGCGCAAAACATTCTCCACTGGGCGTTTCTAAAGAGAAAAGTAGTCGTAGTACTTGCTGGTGTGCTCTTTGCCATCACCATAGTAGAAGCCATGTTTTTGCCGGTTAACTTTTTTCCAAGAGGAAATTCCAAGGATGTAGCTATCCAGGTCGAGCTGCCAGAAGGAGCCCAGCTTTCTGATGTGGATGCGGAAGTGAAAAATATCGAAACCATCTTAAAAAATGATTCTGAAGTGGATACTTACACTTCCACACTTGGTTCGACCTTTACCCCAATGTTTGATGATGTCTTTGATGAAGGCGGCGGTTGGATGCAAAAGCAAAATATCGCCAATATTTCTGTTGGAATCAAAGATACAAGCGACATCGATTCATTTGTAAAACAATTGCGTCAGCAGTTTGGAAGATTATCAACATCTGCGGTCTATACCGTTTCCAATCAAAATATTTCCGGAGATGACTCCCGCCTAAAGGTGATTTTAACAGGTGCAGACCATCAAGACCTTGCCACAGCAGCCATTATGGTAAGAAGTAAGCTGCAAATGATCCCTGGTTTAAGCATTGAAGGTGCAGCCAATGATGCAGATGGAGCCATGAAACATTATCTTTCCCTAAATCAGGAAGTCATGCAGCACTTAGGAATAGATGTCGATGAGGTTTTGAATCGAATCGATGGCTACTTACCTAAAGATGTTAGGATGGATGTTTCCACAGGTGACCTGAATACCTCCATTGCCCTTCGGCTAGACGGTAAAGGAAATTTATTTGCTGCTGGCGATCTGGATCCAGAAAAAACAATTCTATCAAAAATTGGACATGAAATGTTTACTGCGAAGGACGGTTCCACAGTGTCGTTGGCGGAAATCACGACATTGGAGACGAGTAACCAAACCATGATCAGTGAGCAGGATGGACGTCCATTTGCCGCAGTGACTGGAAATATTATTACTCGTGACATCGGGAAAGTTACCAAACAAGTAAATGAAACCATGAAAGGATTGGACCTTCCTTCAGGGATTGACTATTCACTTGGTGGAATCTCTCAGCAAGTGAAGCAAATGGTGATGGAGATGAGCCTTGCTCTTGCCCTGTCACTTTTGCTTGTGCTAATGATTGTGAGCAGCGTTTTTCGCGGCTGGTATGCACCGATATCCGTTATCATTTGTATTCCGCTGGCGTTAATAGGATCAGTATGGAGCATGGCCCTTTTCGGAATGGAGTGGAATATCGCCGCCTTAATTGGAATATTGATGCTGGCTGGGATTGTCGTTACCAACGGAATTGTGCTTGTCGATAAAATTGAACGGAACCGTTTGGAAGGAATGGAAACAAAACAGGCAATACTGCTGGGAACCGCAACCAGGGTTAGACCTGTGTTAATGACGGCAGCAACGACCATCTTAACCTTGCTTCCATTAGCCTTCTCAAGCAATGGGAATTCAATAATTTCACAAACTCTTGGTGTTGTCGTTGTAGGGGGGATGATTAGTTCAACATTGATCAGCCTCTTGGTGATCCCAGTTCTGTTCGAATGGCTTAGTGGAAGAGCTAGAAAAATTAAGACGGAGCAACAACAGCTGACAGCATAATTACTAGAATGCGAACACGTTATCACCAACCTGTGGAGGTTGGTGATATTTTTTCTTAGGAAATATAGTGATAGGAAAGAAAACAATTCAATCCGACAATCAACAAACTTTTACAAAAAAACGCAAAAATTTACAAATCCTTAATACTGGGTTAACAATTAAGATATATTCTAATACATGTAAGAAATAACATTCTTCATAGGGGGAAAATTTAGCAATGAAAAAACTAAAAAAATTAAGCCTACTTACATTATTTGCAGCGTTAATGGTATTTGCAGCTGCTTGTGGAGGCGGAGCATCAACTGATAAATCAACAGGAACAGACAAAACAACAACACCAGAACCAAAAACTGAAGAAAAGAAAGAACTTTCTGGATCATTATCCGTTTCTGGTTCATCTGCAATGCAACCATTAGTAGCAGCCGCTGCTGAAAAATTTATGGCTGAAAATCCAAATGTAGATGTTCAAGTACAAGCTGGTGGATCTGGTACAGGCTTATCACAAGTTTCTGAAGGCTCTGTACAAATTGGTAACTCTGACGTTTTCGCTGAAGAAAAAATTCCTGATAAAGCAAGTGAGCTTGTTGACCATAAAGTAGCAGTTGTAGGTATGACTGCAGCAGTTAACCCTAAAGTTGGTATTAAAGATATTAAAAAAGCTGACTTAATCAAAGTGTTCACTGGAAAAATCACAAACTGGAAAGAACTTGGCGGAGCAGATCAAAAAATCGTTC
>CAUSCO010000021.1:0-78996 GCA_963530265.1 uncultured Bacillus sp. | reverse complement strand
TTTTAACTCTAACTTTTGGGGTGCAGTACATTTTCACATGGTGCCTGACACCTTTTCTACTGTTTGGAAGTGAGTTCTTTAAGTGGAAACTTTTAATACAGGGCATTCTGGACATTTTCTTGTTATAATGATTCAAGAAATATTTTTTATGTTTGACAGACAATGCTAGAGGTAATGATGAATAGATAGATTAAGGATGATAGGATATTAATAACCCAACAACAACGACCTATATATATACGTATGCCTTTCATGATGACGAACGCTCTTTGTGTGCCTTAGAAATGCGCTCTCTTTTTGGGAAGGAGACGCAATCAAGCATACTAGAAAGCTTCGTAAAAATTGATCCTTCTCGAAGTCCATTTATTAAGGAAAGAATAAGTGTGATTTATGAGGCGGAAAACCTTCAGGATCTTCTCATACAAGTAAAAAAGTTCCAAATAAACGGGGACACGTTTAAAGTCATTTATATAAAAAATGGCAGTCTTCCAAAAGATGAACAAGAGGGATTCGCGAACCGACGGGCAATCGAGCGGGAAATCGGCTTACATATAAACGGTAAAGCCGATTTGCATCATCCAGATGAATTGTTTGGCGTCATGAATTTAAACAGCAGTTGGGTATTCGGTGAGTATGTCAAAAGTGAGTCCGTGTGGTTTCAACACCAACAGAAACCTAATGACTACTCTACTGCCCTCAACACACGCGTAGCAAGGGCGGTAGTTAATATTGCCATTCCAGACCCAAAGGGGATTAAGGCAATCGATCCTTGCTGCGGCATTGGAACCGTACTCGTTGAAGCCAGGTCAATGGGGATTGACATCGTGGGAAGCGATCTAAATCCGCTTATCCTCCCTGGAGCACGAGAAAACATGGTACACTTTGGTCTTACTGGAGAAGTGAAATTAGCAGATATTCGCGATATTACCCATCATTATGATGTAGCTATAATTGATTTACCCTACAATCTGTGTTCTGTGATATCACCTGAAGAACAGTTGGAAATGCTCCAAAGTGCGCGTACGTTTGCCAACAAAGTAGTTGTGGTAACGGTAGAACCAATCGATGAGATTCTCATAATGGCCGGATTTTCCATTGTTGATCGAGCTGTCGCTAAAAAGGGATTATTCAAACGAGAAGTATTGGTTTGTACGTGATAAAAGAATTTCTGGGGTAAAATATAAACCCTAAAGTGATGAAAAGAGAGGAAACTTATGAATAAAGAGACTATATATGGATTAACAATCGAGCAATTGACAAACTGGCTTATAGACAATGGTCACAAAAGGTCTAGGGCGCAACAAGTCTGGGATTATCTTTATCGGAAGCGTGTAACAGCCTTCGAGGACATGACGGATGTCAATCAAGAGTGTGTTCAATTACTGGAGGACCACTTCACCATCCAAACCTTACAACAGCATATCAAGCAGGAATCAGCAGATGGAACGATTAAGTTCTTGTTCAAATTGCAGGATGGCAACTTGATTGAAACAGTATTAATGCGACAAAAATATGGCTTATCTGTTTGTGTAACCACGCAAGTCGGCTGTAACATTGGCTGCAGCTTTTGTGCGAGTGGATTATTAGCAAAAAGCCGTGATCTAACCAGTGGTGAAATTGTCGAACAGATTATGAACGTTCAATTGCATTTGGATGAAATGGGACAAGGTGAAACGGTCAGTCATGTGGTTGTGATGGGGATTGGTGAACCATTTGATAATTTTGAAAACCTATTAGACTTTATTAAAGTCATCATAGATGATAAAGGACTTGCGATTGCGGCGAGACGGATCACCGTCTCGACTAGCGGGCTCGCCGATAAAATCTATGAATTCACGGATACAAAGCTTCCGGTGAATCTGGCCATCTCCCTGCATGCACCGAATAATGAGCTTCGCACGCGGATTATGAAAATAAACCGGGCCATTCCAATCGAAAAACTTATGAAGGCCATGGAATATTATGTAGAAAAAACAAACCGCAGAATTACAATAGAATATATCATGTTGAAGGATATAAATGATCATAAAGAAGAAGCTGAACAGCTTGCCGATCTTCTTAGCCCTCTAGGGCAGCAAGTTTATGTGAACGTCATTCCCTATAATCCTGTTGATGAGCATAGTCAATATCAAAGAAGTGAACAGGAATCTGTTCTTTCCTTTTATGATACGTTGAAAAAAAGAGGCATTAATTGCAAAATCCGCCAAGAACATGGAACAGACATTGATGCTGCCTGTGGTCAGTTAAGAAGCAAACAAATCAAAAAAGCACAGTAACTTTATTAAAGGCTTGGTTAAACAATAACCTAGCCTTTTTTTGGTTTCAGGAATACAACTTTAAGTTTTCAAATTCACATATTAGTAAAATTCAGAATAGTTGTGCTATAATTCAATTAGTAACAGGTAATAATAACAGATATTAGTAATTACCCAATAAAGTTCATTTATGGATATTCTAATTTGAGGAGCTAAGTTTGCATTTTTCTTATTTTGGATATACCTGTCATGAGGATAACTAAACAAACTTTAACAACAACGGAGGATTATGATGTTAACAAATGATTTAGACTTTAGATTGGAGCCAAAACTTATAGCACTATATGAAGAACATAAAAAGCGATCTGCCAAAATAGATTGGGGTTATCATGATTTCTTGCCCTGGGACAAGGGAATGGACTTCCGGCGTGTTCCATGGGATGAAAGCCAAGTCACTCTCCCTGCATCCGTTATTACTGCTGTTGAGACGGCCCTTTTAACGGAGGTAAATCTGCCTTGGTTCACTTCACATCTGGATCAAACCTTTAAAGGTTCTTTAACGGTTATTAAAGATTTCGTCCATACGTGGACTGCGGAGGAAGACCAGCATTCAAATCTGCTTGAAACGTATCTTTTAATCACACGCAATGTAGAACCGATGCGTCTTCACCAGTTACACAAACAAACGGTTGAAAACGGCTGGAATCCTGATTACCATACACCTTTTGAAACGATGGTATATACCTCATTGCAAGAATTGGCAACGATGGTTTTTTATAATAATGTAGCGAAAGTAGCCGGTCCGCATGATAAGGATTTAGCTAGTTTGCTACGGCGTCTGGCAAAGGATGAAACCTTACATTATGCCTTTTACCGCGATGTGATTAAATATCATCTTCAATTAGAGCCCAATTACTGCTACCATTTAGGACATGTGATTAAGAACTTTCAAATGCCTGGTACAGTCATGCCTGATTTTGAAGACCGCATGTCCATTATTGCCAAAGAGGCAAACTACGGACCATTGGAATATTTTGATCAAGTCTTGGATGTAATTGTTGATTATTGGGAGCTTGAAAAGTTGAGACCAATTGCACCAGAGGCAGAAAAAGCCCGACTGGACATTCTAAAGTATCACGCACGCTTGAAAAAGGTCAGAGACCGTTTTTATAAAAATAAGTAAGGTCGTCGTGTTAAAGAAATGAGGACCTCAAACACCACAGCCTAATAATGAAAAAAACAAAAGATAGCCCTTGAGCTGTCTTTTTTTATTGGAGAAAAAAGATTTAATTTACCAAAAAAAATGCCCTATTCCAACAAAGATGCGGTATAATTATTATTTGGCATTATATTTATAAAAGAGTTACGATTTTTTGTCTGTGGGATTTGGAATAATAAAAGAAGTAATTTTTTCTTTATAGTTAAGGAGTCCATCATGAACAGTTATCGAATATATTTTAAATTTGTAAAACCTTACTGGAAGTTAGTCCTTGCCACATTAATTATTGGCGTCATCAAATTTGGGATCCCCTTGACGCTGCCAATCATTCTGAAGTATGTAGTGGATTCGATTATTTTAACAAAACTCACCTTGGGACAGAAAATCCTTCACCTCACCTATGTCATTGCTGCTTCTTCCATATTGTTTATCATTATACGTTACCCGGCCGAATATTATCGTCAATTCTTTGCTCAGAAAATTACCAGCAAAATCTTATATGATATTCGTAGCCAACTATATGAGCATTTACAAAAACTATCATTACGGTTTTATCAAAACAGTAAGACAGGTGAAATCATTTCCCGCGTCATGAATGATGTTGAACAAACGAAGAACCTCGTCGAAACAGGCATGATGAACATTTGGTTAGATATTTTCACGTTGACCATTGCGATGGGATTCATGTTTACCTTAAATATTAAGCTTACTTTTGTAACGATTGCCATTCTTCCCTTCTATGCCATTGCCGTCAGAATATTATATAAACGACTAAAATTATTAACGAAACAACGGTCACAATCGTTGGCAGATGTGCAATCTTATCTTCATGAACGGGTGTCAGGCATGCCGGTGGTGAAGAGTTTTACCCTAGAGAAATATGACCAAAATCAATTCGATATTCGCAATCGCAATTTTCTCAATAAAGCGATAGAGGTTACGAAATGGAACGCTTTAACCAATTCCATTATAAATACCTTAACCGATATTGCCCCCTTGCTTGTCATTGCCTATGGCGGGTACGAAGTCATTACCAAAGGCATATCTTTAGGAACATTTGTCGCCTTTTTTGGTTATTTAGACAGAATTTACAGTCCTTTACGGAGGTTAGTCAACTCCTCAACCCTTTTAACCCAAGCAACGGCTTCCCTTGACCGGGTGATGGAATTATGGAATCAACCATATGATGTAAGTGATAAATCTAACGCCGAGAATCTCCCTACTGTAATGGGTGAAATTAAATTTAAAAATGTATCCTTCCGCTATGATAAAAATTCTGATTGGATACTAAAGAATATCAATTTAACCATTTCTCCAGGTAAAAAAATTGCTCTGGTGGGGATGAGCGGCGGAGGTAAGTCTTCACTTATCAGCTTGATTCCAAGATTTTACGAAATCGATAAAGGGCAGATCACACTGGATGGAATGGACCTGACCGATATTACCCAACGAAGCTTGAGAAGCCATATCGGAATGGTGTTACAAGACAATATATTATTTAGTGGTACCATCCGCGAAAATATTTTATTAGGTAACCCAGATGCAACGGAAAATGAAATGATTTCCGCTGCCATTGCCGCCAGTGCCCATGAATTTATTGAACATTTCTCCAAAGGATACGATACTGAAATCGGTGAAAAAGGGGTCAAATTATCTGGCGGTCAAAAACAAAGAATTGCAATTGCCAGGGTATTCCTCAAGAATCCAGAAATTTTAATTCTTGACGAGGCCACCTCGGCATTGGATTTAGAATCAGAAGCTTTAATTCAGGAATCATTAGAAAAATTAGCAAAAAGTAGAACGACGATTACAATCGCTCATCGGTTATCCACGATTACAAATGTAGATGAAATCATCTTTATGAAGGATGGAGAAATCGTCGAACAAGGAACACATGATGAATTAATGAGGAAAAATGGAAATTATGAACGATTATATAACATTCAAAATTTAAACCATGATCACCATGAGCTGCATCTACCATCGAAATAAAAAGGAAAAGCCACGCTGATTTATTTTTCAGCATGGCTTTTTTTTCTCTTCTTATTTATGTTTAAGAGGGAGGCCGATGATAACATGTGTCCCTTCCCCTTCTTTACTTTCAATACGAATTTTCCCTGCATGTGATTGAGTAATCCATTTTGCAATCGAAAGGCCCAAACCCGTTCCCTCTAAATGACGAGTTCTCGATTTATCCCCACGGTAGTAACGGTCAAAAATATGGGGAAGATCGGTCTTTGGAATGCCAATCCCTGTATCTATTATGTCAATGATGGCACGAGAATTTTTCACGCTGCATTTTACGATAATGGTTCCGTTTTCCTGTGTGTACTTTAAGGCATTGTCTAATACAATGACAAACAGTTGTTTTAGTCTCTCTTTATCACCTGACATTATTATTGGATAAATGTTTGCGGTTACTTGGATATTTTTTGGAAGTGCAAGTATTTTAAAGTCCTTAACCACTTGATGAAGAATGTCATCTAACTGGATCGATTCGTGAACAATTTGTAATTGATCAGAGTCCGAGCGTGCTAATGTCAATAAATCAGTGGTCATTTTTGACATATAATTAATTTCTTGAATCGCTTGATGAATCGTCTCACTTTCTTGCTCAATACTGTTATCGGGATGCCGAAATAAATGCTCTAAATTTAACTTCATAACGGAGAGTGGTGTCCGTAATTCATGTGAGGCATCTGCCACAAATTGCTGCTGCTTCTCCCAGGATAACTTAATGGGAATTAATGCTTTATTGGCTAGATAGGTGCCTGCAAGTATTGCAATAAACACACTTAATAAGGAGCCAAAACCGATAACAAGCAGGAGATGTGAAAGCATTTCTTTTTCATGTTTTAAGTTATAAATAATTTGGATATTTTGTACAGGTAAATATTTTTCATTCTTTGAAACAGAGAGATTGATTATTCGATAGGATTCCGATCCAATGGTAATAGACTGAAGCCCTTCCTTATTTACTAAAGGAGAAAAAAGCTTCGTATCTGTTTGAGCGATTGAGTTTTTTGGAATCACGTCGTATAGTTTGTTTCCTTTCTCCCACAGCAAGTAGACAAGTCGACGATTCTCTTCCCGCTCTGGGTTTAATTGAGAATGCAGCTTCTCGTTTTCACGGAGTATGTGACTTTTCTTTTCTAAAAGGGTACGATCCACTTGATTGTACAAGCTATATTGCGTATAAAAATAAATCATGGTCCCAAAGGCATTTTGCAGAATAAAAAATACAAGGGCATTGAGGATGACGAGCCGATATTTAGTCTTTTTAAACATCACGTTGACTATCCTTCAACATATAGCCCACGCCACGGACTGTCCGAATAAGACGGTCATAATCAAAAGGAGCTAATTTTTTTCGCAAATAGTGGATGTAGAGGTCCACAATTGCGTCGGTCGTTTCTGATTCAATTCCCCATACTCTTTGAAAAATTTGATCTCTCGTTAAGATTTGCTCTTTATTTTGAATTAAATAGGAGAGTAATTCATATTCTTTAATGGTCAATTTTAATTCTTCCTGATTAACAAACCCTTCATGCTGTTTTGTATCCAAAAGAATGGCACCATAGGTCATTTTTCCTTCCATCGCTAATTTCCCTGCACGCCTGAGCAACGATCTTACACGCGCTAAAAACTCTTGTGTTGCAAAAGGCTTCACCATATAGTCATCCCCGCCGAAGTCTAGACCTTGTACTTTATCTTCAATCTGATCCTTCGCTGTAAGAAACAAGGTTGGGGTTTGGTAACCTTCACTCCGCAATTTTCTAATAACCGTAAACCCATCCATTTTCGGTAGCATTATGTCAAGCGTAATCAAATCGTACTCGCCCGATAAGGCCATTAAATAGCCTTCTGACCCATCCTCGGCTTGGTCGACTTCATATTCCTCTTCCTCCAATATGGTTGAAATAATTCGTCTTAATGGTAAATCGTCTTCCACGACCAACACGCGCATACTTTCCCGCCAACTTCCTTAGAATTTTTATAGAATAGTCTTCCCCAACTTTTATCCATTAAAATTTTCACAAATGTTGGCGGCAATAGCAAATTTTACTTACTAAGCACCCGCTGGGATGTTTGTACGCGCTGTTTTTTACGTTCAGCTGCTTTTGCCGTTGACCGTTTGTTCCGATAACTATAAAGATTGCCAATGAACAAACCGATAAATAAATAGGTTAGGCCTCCGAAAATTGCGTAAACAATTGCTCCCGATACGGCTGATAGGAAGCCGAACATGACCTGCTCCTTATATTTAGCTGGTGATGTGGGCGGGTCTGTTAACATAAAAAAAACAAAAAATAAGGCTGCATTAATAAATGGAGGCCGAAGTGCGTCAGCTGCACTCCCTATCTGGAAGTACCCCATCAGAAAAAGCAATACAAAAAAGGTACCCAGAAAGGTAAAGACTTGAGGAAACTTATTGACCCGTTCTGTTACCATAAACCCTCCAATTAAAAGTAACGTGATCATCCACCAAGGGAGATCCCCAAATGCCCCCCACCAGCTTTGTCCTGTTTGAAAAATAAAGATGGATAATAGTAACCCAAAGGCTGCCGGATTAAAGATTGGTTTCTTTTTATAAACCAAAAGATGCTTAGACAAGATGGCGAGAGCCGCTGTTCCTGCCACAATAAACCATGGGGTCGTTACGCTCAAAACCAACGAAATAATTAACCCTGTAATAACGGTACCATCCCTGCTGCTTTTTCGATTCATTATCTTGCAATAGAGAAAGTCTACAATAAATGCTGCACCCACTGCGATTATACTATTGACAATGCCCATAATGGTATATGATGCTATGGATGCGATGACTAAATAGGCAACCATGGCGGTGGTGACATAACCCTTTGGTGTCTTCAGCCACTTACTTGCTGTCATTTTGAATCCCTCCCGCTTTAACAATTTGCAATTCAGGTGTGATCAACATCCCTCTTAAATTTAAATCCTCCATCAACTGTTTTCCTTCTTCTTCACTAAGCAGGAAAGCCACTGTTGAAAAGGCATCTGCCATCATGGCAAATGGTGCGATAATACTGCAGCTGACCCAATCATTGGGAGAGCGTTTCGTTTTTGGGTTCACTAAATGATGCAAGTCTGGTATTTCCCGATTCCTTCGTTCATAACTTCCTGAGGTGCAAATGGCTTGATTGGAAATTTCGATAGTATCGATCAAGCGTTCTTTTTCAAACGGATGCTGGATCCCAATTTTCCATGGCCTTCCATACTCGTCGTGCCCGCCTGCAAACAGGTCACCTCCCGCGTTGACGATAAATCCCTCAAATTCTTTTAGTTCTTGTGCAGCCAAATCTATGGCAAAGCCTTTGGCCACAGCTCCTAAATCTATCACTAAAGGTTTTTTTATTGTTAAGGTACGTGTTTGATGATTTAAAACAATATCATGATACGTAACGGAATCAGCAGAAGCACTTTCGATAAACTCCCCGGTTAAATAATGACGATTAAATCCGTTCTCCTCCATTACCTTCCCCACCGTCGGGTCGAATAAGCCATCTGTTATTTTCGCCACTTCAATGGCAAAAGAAAGTGGTTCGAACAAAAAAGGGCTAATTTCAATTGGAGTGCCGACATTCTGGCAAGCTTGCATTACTTCGCTTGTTGGGCTAAAACGGCTGCAGGCTTGCTCTACTTGCTGGAATGTGGAAAAGGCACGATTTATTTTTTCCTCCGCCTCTTCCGTTGATTTCACTGTGACAACCTGAATATCTACAACGGTGTCCATATACAATTTCGTCTTTTTCATGTTGTTTAACCTTACACGTTTTGGGCTTGATCAAGTGCTTGTTGGATAGCATCCTGGAATGCTTCTGTACTATAGGTTGCACCTGACACATTCTGCACTTGAGCGCTTTGGTTTTGCAAAACTTCATCTGGCAGTCCCACTACGTCCCTTTCAGAGTAATGCATAGCAAAATCACTTATTTGTACATCGGTAATTTTGTCACTTTTAATCGTTACCTGCACCTCAATCGATCCACGTCTATTCATTCCTGTACCAGTAAAGGTACCGTCTTTATAAAGGCTAGTTGATTGGATATTACTTCCGTTTGAATTATTTACCGTACTGTTATTTGTTTGATCATTACTTACAACCTGTTGAATCGGTTGATTACTGATTGCCTGGGATTCCGTCGTAACAAAGCCAGCCGTGTAAACCGCTGCAATAGCTGTGGAACAAAGGATGACCCACTTTTTGTCCATTTTTTTCACTTTTATAAACCTCCTACTGCCTGTTCTAAACTTTGATACAAGAACAGTTTAGCTGAGTAAGATTAGAATTTTCTTAGAAACAAAAAAAGTTGTCCTATAGGTCATTTAGCCGACCTTTTAAGACAACCTCATTTATTTCCCTGCTTTGCCCATAGTACGCGTACTTACCATGTTTCTAAGAAAGTGTTTATCTAGGAGGCTCTTTGTTTATTGGCCATTTTTCAAGTTTCGTTTTATTTTTGTCGCTCCGAGTTCAAGGACAATGGCAAATATAAGGATGAAATAGGTGATCACGCCCACTTCTCTTATATCATAATAAAATCCGCTTGCCATGAACATATCAAACCCGATTCCGCCTGCTCCGGCAGCAGCTCCCATAGCAACAGCAACGGCGAAGTTAATTTCAAAACGCAAGAAGGTCCAGGAGATTAAATAGGTGGTGGTTGATGGAATTACTGCCTGAAAGACAATTTGCCACCAATTAGCTCCGCTTGCTCTCAGTGCTTCTATTAATCCTTCATCCATTTCCTCAAATGCTTCGGAGAAAGCCTTGATTAAATAGCTTACAGAGTGAAAGGTCATACCAATCACGGCAGCCTCACTTCCCAGGCCTGCTGCAACTGCAAATATTAATACCCATAGAACCGTCGGTACTGCTCTAATGAAGGTTACAAAAACTTTGATAGTGCCCGATACCTTCTTATTTGTTAAGTTCTGTGCCGCAAAAAGCCCTAAAAACAGAGCAATGATCGCCCCAAATAAAGTCGTCAGAAACGCAAGCCCTAGTGTGATCAATACCTGATATAATGCCTCTATAAAAGTAAAATGACTAAATTTTGGTTCGATAAACATCGTTTTGATATTTTGTATCGTCAGACCAACTGCCTGAACAATGTTTATATCCTTATAATCAAAGCTATAAAAACCGTATACAGTTAGTATTACAAGGGAAATTAGCGTTGCTTGGATAACTAGTGATGCCTTGTTAAATGGCCTTACTTTCTTAGGGATGGATCGCCTCGTTTGCAGTCTAGTTCCTGTATCAGTGGTTAACGACTTTAGTTCCACTATAAAATCACCCTTCTTATATAGTTTGACACCCCTTCAATCACGAAAATCGCCCCAATAATCACGATCACCACCAAACTTGCACTGTTATAATCGAGGTTCTTATAATACAAATTGAAAGCAAAACCAATACCAGTACCTGTTAAAATGCCTACTAATGTAGCATTACGGATATTGGTCTCAATCATAAACAGAATCCAGCTGATCAACTGAGGAATGGCGGAGGGAATCACAGATTGAAAGATAATCGAAAGATATCCAGCTCCTGTCGCTCGTAACGCTTCAACAGAACTGCTGCTAACTTCATCGATCGTTTCTATAAAAGCCCTAGTCAAAAAACCAAAGGAACCAAAAAACAAGGCAAAATATCCCGTTAATGCACTTTGTCCAAATGAAAATAGCAGAATCATCGACCATGCGGATATATCAATGTTTCGAAATATCGTTGCAATCCCTCTACTGATTTTACTCAAGACAGGATTAAATTGAGTAGAACTTGAACCTGCGAGTGAAAAAAATAGGGCTAAAATCGATGCCACCGTGGTTGCGGCAATGGAAACCAATAGTGTCTGCACAAGCTTATCGAGAATATCAGGTAATTTCCCCATTGCATCTGAGTCTGGATAAAAATTTGAAAAAGACCATTCTATAGCCTTTGGAACAGAGGAAAGACCTCTTGCCATGTTGAATTCTGTAATGATCACTGAAATAAACGTTACTGCTGCGAGCAATAGTATGAATGAAAAGGAACGAATCTTTTTTGTTAAAAAAATATCAGCCTGCATTTCTTCCTCCCAATTCAAAAATTAGTTCTCCCGCTTCAGAACCGTAGATTGTGTGGATGATTTCATCGGTTATTTCTTCGGGTGTTCCATCAAAAACCACCCTTCCCTTGTTAACCCCGATAATTCGGTCCGAATATTTTAAGGCAACATCCACCTGGTGAAGATTAACCAGGCAGGTAATACCAAAAGAGGTGGAAATATTTTTCAGATGATCCATAATAATTTTTGAGGAGTTCGGGTCAAGTGATGCAATGGGTTCGTCACACAGCAGCATTTTTGGTCCCTGAATTAAGGCTCTTGCAATACCAACGCGCTGCTTTTGTCCGCCGCTCAGCTGATCGGCCCGTTGATACATCTGCTCACTTAGTCCCAAGCCTTCAAGCAGTTCCATGGCTTTTTCTTTTTCCTGCTGATCGTATAACCCTAATACACCAGCTAACGTTGATTTATAGCCCAGTCTTCCATGGAGGACATTTTCCATCGCACTCAGTCTTTTCACCAGGTTATAGTGTTGGAAAATCATTCCGATTTTTGTTCTTAGTTTTTTTAGATCCCTTTTTCCGAGCGTACACACATTTTCGCCATCAAACATGATGTCTCCGCTGCTCGCATCAATCATCCTATTGATGCAGCGAAGGAGAGTCGATTTCCCTGCTCCCGATGGGCCAATAATGGAAACGAACTCTCCTTCATTCACAGAGAAATTAACATCTGATAGCGCCTTTGTATCTCTACCATATTGCTTTGATACATTTTTAAGATCTAATAGCACAGTCATTGTTAACTCCCTTTACATTATATTCGTTTAAATCCTTATTTGGACAATTCTCTAATCGGATCAAAAAACTTATCTTCCACTGCTAAAAGACGTTCGTTTCCAGATTTCTTGCTGAATAATCCTGAAAATTTAGAGTCAGCAGGAACAAAAACTTTTTCATTTTTAGCCATCTTATCACTAGTTAACGTATCAAGAATCTTCTGTTGATCATCAGTAGTGATGTTGTCTGTGTTGACAACAAATGGTGCGTTAAGAACCGGTGTAACAGAAATAAGCTCAAATTGTTTTCCAGGAATCGTATTAAATGGCTCAGCCGCGTCTTTTTTCACTTCATAAACCGCTCCAGGCCGGTTTTCTTCTCCGTCAGCGAGATCCACGTAGTTTGCCACACATGTATCACAAAACGCTGCAACATCTGCCTTATCTGTTAAAAGATTTACTGCAGAGCCCTGATGTGATCCACCGTATAGCACTTCACTGAAAAACTTGTCCTTACCGCCTTCTTGCAAGTCTTCTACCTTCAAATCTTTGTAGTTACTAGTTTTGCTGAAATGGTCGACAATTCCTGTCGATGGCACTTTAAACCCAGATGTGGAGCTGTTTGATACAAATGAAAATTTCTTTCCAGCGATTTTATCTATAGAGAACTGATCGCCTTTTTTGTATGTATCTGCGTCGCCTTTGTTTACAGCCAGCCAGCTATAGTAAACGGCGTCATCAAGCGTACCGGACTCACCACTTGGAACAACCAATGGAAGGACATTCTTATTTTTATTATGTGCTTCAATATAGCCCTGTGCCCCTAGGAATGCCATATCCGCATTACCGTTAGCAACCGCTTCAATTGCAATAATATAATCCGTTGTCGTCTTATGTTCTACCTTTTTTCCAGTTGCTGCTTCAATTTCTTTCCCAATCTCTGCTCTTGCTTCTTCTAAATCTGCACCTGATTCATTTGGCAGCCAGGCAATCGTAATGGTATCATCTGCTTTTGATCCTGCTTCTGCGCCTTCTGTTTTCGATGAACAACCTGCTGCAAAAATAGTTAAGGCAGCCATAGAAACTAACAATGCTCTCTTCATAAATGCTTTCTTCAATGCTTTCTTCATTAGTAGAACTCCTCCTAGGGGATTCAAAGTTTGGGATATTTCTTGAATTTTCTGGACACGTTCATTATACAAAACTAATTTTAATAGACTGTAAATTTACTAGTTGAATTTGCTAAGAAACTGTAAGGAATTATTAAGATTTTGTAAGAGCTACAAATTTACCATCTTGGATATGGTATTCCCGATCGCACAAATCCTTCATAAATTCGAGATCATGGAAAATTCCCAGCATTGTTGTTCCTTCTTTTATCAGATGCTCGATTAACACCTTAACCTTTTGCTTTGATGATTCATCAAGGCTTGCAGTTGGTTCATCTAAAAAGAGAAGCCTTGGTTTCTTTACCATTGCCATGGCGATGTTTAAGCGAAGCTTCTCTCCTCCTGAAAAGGTGGCTGGATAGCTATCCCATAATTCCGGGTCTAATTCAAAATGCTCAAGCATTTTCACTGTTTCCATTTCTGCAATTCTTTCATGATGTTCCATTTCCATGATGGATTGTTTCACCAGCTCTCTGGCAGTTGTTCTTGGCATCACGTTAAGAAACTGTGACACGTATCCAATTTCGTGCTTCCGTAAATATACAATCTCTCGTTCAGAAGCTAAGGCTAAGTTAATGGGACCAAATTTAATCGAGTTGTACCAAATATCTCCGCTTTTAGGCAAGTAGGTTCGATAAATACATCTTAATATTGTAGATTTCCCGCTTCCGCTTTTTCCTGTTATTCCGATAAACTCGCCTTCTTTTACATACAAGTCGATATTGTTAATGGCCTTAATCTGCTTGTTCAAATTATGTAGTGTAAAAGATTTGGCTAAGCCTTCAATTGATAATATGTTTTCCAATTACTCACCTTCTCCCATTAAAGTAAAATTGCTAAGTCTAATTCTTCTAGTACTATTCCTTTTTTAATGGCGGTAGTTTGTTCTTTGAATCAGCTTCCCATCTACCATTACAGTTGTAATCACCGGAAAATCAGGCTGGATTTTTTCAATTATGAGCAGATCCGCTTTTTTGCCTTCTTTTATTGACCCTATTTCATGTTCAAGCTTTACTGCCTTAGCCGGATTGATCGTTACTAGCTTAAACATTTCCGCTAGGTCGAGCCCGTGTTTTTTATTCATCTCAAAAACGGCATGGAGCATGGCGGCTGGGTAGTAATCACTGCACAAAATATCGATTGCCCCCTCATTGATGGCTTCAGGAGCAGAAAGATTTCCACTGTGCGAGCCTCCCAGCAGGACATTGGGGGCCCCCGCTACTGTGTACATACCTTGTTCCTTTGCCTTTTTAGCAATTTCCATCGTAATCGGGAACTCGCTAATTTCAGCACCAAAGCTTTTGACAAGTTCCAGTTTCTCAATTGAATCATCATCATGAGAGGCAATCGCAATATTATTGTCGATTGCTGCCTGTGCAATTTCCTGCACCGCGTCTATTGCCACTTTCTCTTTAGTCATATGCTTTGTTATGATTCTATCAATCTCCGCATCACTTATATCGTTGTATCCTTTAACTATATGACGATAGACTTCCAGATCTCGATATTGTCCCTGACCTGGGGTATGGTCCATGAAGGAAATGAGGTGTACCTTTTTTTCTTCTATATAGGACTTTAGATTATTAACCTCATCCACATTGTCAATTTCAAATCTTGCATGAAAGCGATGGCGTACTAAATGACTATTTGTATGACTCTGGTCAATCAAATCAATAAATTTCCTGACGTTTTCAGGCTCACGGATCGGCTTATAGGCGTACTCCGTAAACTTAAATAATGATAGAGAGTGGTACATCGTTGTAATACCATGTGCAATTAATTCTTTCTCGGCCTCCCGCAGGCTCAATTGAAAATTCATCAAAGAAGTCGGCCTTGGTGCTGCCATATGCTCAATATAATCAGAATGAATATCAATGAAACCTGGGGAAATATAGCCGCCGGCAGCATCAATCACTTCGATTGTTTCATCAATTGGTATTTCGCCCTTAAAAGCAATTTGTTCGATTCTGTCTTCTTTGATAAGCAGGTCGAAACCTTCCAATATAGCTGCTTCCGTTACGATTCTACCGTTGGTAATAAGGTACATCCTATTTCCTCCTTTTTGACAGGATTTAAAGAAGCGATTGAACGAGCTGTTGTGTGTATGGAGCTTGTGGGTCCTCAAGAATTTGATCGGTTAATCCCTGTTCGATTACTTTCCCATCCAGCATGACCAAGGTTCGGTCCGCGAGCATCCTAATCACTCCAAGGTCATGGGAAACCACAATCATGCTGATATTCAGCTCTCTTTGCAGATGTTTAATTAAATCAAGTACACTTGCCTGGACTGATAAATCCAGCCCTGTCGTTACCTCATCCAAAAGCAGTATTGGCGGGTTATTAGAAAGGGCCTTAGCAATCTGGACCCGCTGCTGCATACCGCCAGAAAAATTTTTCGGTGCTTCTTTCATCCGGTATTCGGGAATGTTCACATATTGAAGAAGTTCTTTTCCGCGAGATTCCATTTGGCCGACATTCCTGTTTCCAGCTGAAATCAGTTTTTCGGCAATATTTCCGATAGAGGAAAAGTTCATTTTCAGACCAAGCAAAGGGTTTTGGTACACCTTCCCCATCAGATGATTGCGAATATATCTTTGTTTCTGCGATGATTCTCGAAACAGGTTCCTCTCGCCTCCCTCATATGAGTTCAGGAAGGCCTCTCCATCCGTTACTTCCTGATCAAAGTATAGGCATCTCATTAACGTGGACTTACCGCTGCCACTTTCGCCAACAACTCCCAATATTTCACCAGGGTATAAATCAAAGCTGATATCCTGGCACGCGTACACAGTTCCACATGCCTGACAATAGTTTTTAATTAGGATTCTTCCATTCAGGTCACGGCATTTAACACATCCATCGCCAAATTGTTTCGTTACGTTTTTAATCGATAAAATAGGTGTTTCATAGCTGCTCAATCCTGACACCCCCTCCCTTTGATTTCTCATTCATTTGTGTTAAACAATAACTCGTATCGTTGCATTGATAGTAAGCTTCACCCGTTTCATCATTGATCAGTTCGTCCATGAATACACCTGTAGAACCACATAATTTACAGCATTTATCCTCAAACGATTCTACTTCAAAAGGGAAATCCTCAAATGCTAGTGATTCGACGTCCGTATATGGAGGCACAGCGTAAATCTTTTTCTCCCTGCCTGCTCCCAAGAGAATTAATGCGTCAGACCTATGCATTTTTGAATTATCTAATCTTGGAATCGGGCTTGGTGCCATGACATAACGATCCTGGACCATAACCGGATGGTCTGCGTCTGTTGTGGTCGTACCGAATTTCATGATCTGCTCAAATAGCATGACCCATGCCCCGCTGTATTCTTTTTCAGCATGAAGCTTTTTCGTTTCAAATTCACTTGGCTCGTAAAGGCGCAATGGCTCTGGCAGTGGAACCTGTAATACCAGAATCTGTTCTTTCTTTAACGGGATTTCTGGAATCCGGTGCCTTGACTGAATAATAGTTGCCTTATCAGTGTCATCCGTTACTTTAATTCCAGTTGTATCGGAAACAAGTTTTTTTATATTTACAGCGTTGACCGATTCATCCGATCCCTGGTCAATCACCTTTAAAATATCGTTTTTACCAATAAGGGAGAGCGTTAACTGAAGCCCGCCTGTCCCCCATCCTCGTGCAATCGGCATTTCCCTTGAGGCAAACGGTACCTGGTACCCAGGAATAGCAATTGCCTTTAATGTTGCTCTTCTTATTTCCCGTTTGGAGCCCTCATCAAAAAAAGCAAAATTATACTTTAATTGCATCTGTGTCTGCCTCCTTTCTGTTCATTCCTTCATCTTTTTTCGTTTTTCTTACACTGTCCAGCTTCGACTGGAACGTAACGTAATGTGGCATTTTTAAGTGTGAAATAAATCCTGTTGATTCCACTGAATCAATATGGTACAGAACAAATTCTTCATCCTGAGTAGGATACTCGGCGTTTCCACTTTCAAGACTGTTATCCAAGATTCCCATGGCGATTGCTTTTGTCTCGTTTTGCCCATAACAAATGCCATAGCCGATTTCAAACTCAATCTCTTCTCGCCCGTTTCCTTTTTGGACCGTAACAGGAATGAGCATTTCCGCCTCCGTCACTTTTATTTCACCAATATAATAGGAATCCTCTTCTTCCTTCATCTCGTCCACAGGATTGTCAATATAGACGGGCAGGCTCCCGATCCGAAGTTCACCGACAGTTGGATGCAAAGCCCCATAGCCACGAATAACGGCATAAGCCAGCGATGTAACTGTCCCAGTTTGGCCACGGGTTAAAATCTGCAAGCGCTGGCTTCGGCTGCTTGGAAATTCCAGACTTTTTTTTGTGACATCATCTGGCTCCTTGTTATCAAGCTCACACTCCGCCATAAGCCCTTCGTTTCTTAAATAATCAAGTACTTTCGGAAAATGCCCAGTGTGGTTACTTTCACTGTGCTGCTCGTTTTCAAGCTGAAATTCACGAATCCATTGCCAAGCGTCCTCGTCTGTTTCTGAAACAAGATCAAAATCTAACAGACGATGGGTATAGTCCGTAGTCGCCCCTAGTACTTGCCCGCCAGGTATATCTTTAAAGCTGGCAGAGATTCTTCGTTCAATCTGCATTTGCTCTGGATCGGCAATTCGGGAATAATGTTTTCTCGGCAGGGTAGAACGGTAAGCTCTTAATAGGAACACAGCTTCTTCTGGATTCCCTTCTGCCTGTTTGATGGCAATGGCGGCAAGCATGGGAGAATAAAGGCTGCTTTCAGACATCACTTGGTCAATCAGCCCTCTCATACCCGCTTCTACTTTTTCGGTCTCCAAGACAGTCCCCTGCTTTAATCTTTCATATTTCAGACGTTTGATGGATTCTTCAATGGCATGCGTCCCGCCTTTTACCGCAACATATCCCATTAATCTGTCACCCGTTTCCTAATTTTTGTTGTCCTCGGCAAACAGAGAATTGAGTGGCTGGCATCTGTTAAGATGATTTCAATCCCCATTGGATACTCTCTATTTTTTTCACTGCGAATATCCAGCCATCTATCGGCTGCAGTAATATTTGCTGCCTGCTCTGTTTCTATCCCAGGACCGGTTAAAGTAAGCTCGGTTCCAGCACTCACGCTTTCCGTTTCGATGATAATAATAGCGGACTCATGCGGATTCACAAGGCTGCCAGTTTTTGCAGATTGGAGAGCTGCTTCAAGCTGTTCCTGCTCACAATCCTTTAATAGGAAAATAAAGTCAGCCCTATCCGTTTCCGCTGTTTTTGCATATGTCAGCTGATTAATCAGACTGGATATTTTTTCTTCACGCTTTGACATCACTTTAAAGGTAACTTCTGTATCAAGGAGCATAAGTGCCAGAACCTCTGTTGAAGGAAAACATCCTGTATGAAATTCAGCTTTATCGGCCGCCTCACTCAAATTTGAAATCATTCCGGGCCTTGACATGGAGTCAACTACCTTGCGATAAGCTATTTGTATATCATGAACTAGATCAAATTTCCTCATCTTGTCACAACCCCTATTCTGTATCCATAGTTTCAAAACTTACCTTGGTTTTAAGAACCTGATTCATTCTTGCAGCCTTTTCCAGTTCAATCATTTTCTCTTCCTCTAGCAGCAGGTTCTCCCAGCCTTCCGTTTCCTTAAGTCCAGCCTTGTAGGCTGCATCAATGATAGCAAGATGATAAGCCAGCTCCTGCTCATGCCCAGTTACAATTCCAATACCCAAAGAATCGTTAATTCGGACCTTGCATTCTGTTACAAATGCTTCGCCTATATAGAAGAGACTTTTCCTGGCAGATTCTCTAACCTTCACCATTACCAGCCCATCATTTGGTTCCTCAATCACAGCTGCTTCATAGTTTTCTAGAATTTCATTTGCCATTGCAGCTGCCATTTTTTTTGAGCCATTTATTAAAATCTCTGTTCTTCTTTTTCTTCTCATCAGCCTGCCTCCGTATGTGTTATGTCCTTATTTCCAATGTACCTTGTTGCCAAGCTAGCGAATGTTAAGAGACTGTTAAAAGCCCTAATCTATTGTTAATAGTGTGTAAATACCTTTAAGGATAGAAAAACTTCCTTAAAAGTTTGAAAAGTTCGAGTCCCTTTCTCATTCCACAATGTCTCAATGCTCTCGATTTTTTGCAAAGGCAATGTTAATTTTCAATGTTGACTAGTAACACCTTGCTGATCTACGTGGAAATTCTATGTATTGCTTACAGGTGTTCTTAGCGACCCGAATCGCAGGTAAAAGAGGAGGTTCGGTTGCTTACTCGAGTTCTTAACGACCGAAACGTCTGCAAAAGTGGAAGTTCGGTCGTTTACTAGAGTTCTTAGCGACCGAATCGCTGGCAAAAGTGGAGGTTCGGTCGTTTACAAGAGTTCTTAGCGACCGAAACGTCGGCAACAGTGGAGGTTCGGTCGTTTACAAGGGTTCTTAGCGACCGAACCCTCGGCAACAGTGGAGGTTCGGTCGTTTACAAGCGGTCTTAGCGACCGAATCGTCGGCAAATGTGGAGGTTCGGTCGTTTACAAGCGGTCTTAGCGACCGAAACGTCGGCAAATGTGGAGGTTCGGTTGTTTATCGGAGTTCTTAGCGACCGAATCGCAGACAAAAGAGGAAGTTCGGTCGTTTACAAGCGGTCTTAGCGACCGAAACGTCGGCAAATGTGGAGGTTCGGTTGTTTATCGGAGTTCTTAGCGACCGAATCGCAGACAAAAGAGGAAGTTCGGTCGTTTACAAGAGGTCTTAGCGACCGAAACGCACGCAACAGAGGAAGTTCGGTCGTTTACAAGAGTTCTAAGCGACTGAACCGCATGCAACAGTGGAGGTTCGGTCGTTTACAAGAGTTCTTAGCGACCGAATCGCTAGAAAAAGAGGAAGTTCGGTCGCTTACAAGAGTTCTTAGCGACCGAACTGCACGCAACAGAGGAAACTCTGCAAAAACTTATGATAATGCCTTCCCATAGTTGTTGAATAGGAATACGTCCAAATCCCTATGTAGACGTGTTCTACGTAGAAATTTGTAAAAAAGAAAGCTAGGAGCACCTAATTGTTTAAATAAGGGCAAGGATATTTAACACAGCCTTTGCAAAAAAAAAAACACCAGCATGTCTGCTGGTTAAATTTCATAAGTGAATCGATCACTCCGATATAAAATTTTGGTGTATTCTAATACCGTTCCGCCTTCTTTATCCAAGCAGCCGGATTCTAACTCTAATAGTGGAACAAGGCTTGAGCACTCAAGTACCTCCCTTTCAAACTTAGTAGGGAAAACAACACTCAGGGTACTAGGTGCTGATGAAAAATCCGTAAAACCTTGTTTGTTATAATAATCAAACATGGAAGTTATCTCTAGTCCCGCCATTTCGATATCCTTAAACACTAATTGGGCTACAAATGAAATATGTAAGGCAATCGGTGTTTGATCAACAAACCTAAGCCGTCCTATTTTAAAGACCTTGTCGTCCTCTTCAACACCTAAAAAGCGAAAAATTTTCTTATTATACTCTATTTCTTCACAATAGATGGTTCTAGATTCTAGACGATATCCTAATTCAAGCATTTTTTTGCTAAAGGAGACATCACCGGAAAGAACAAGTGGAATTTGACTTTTCCTATCTTTAACAAAACTCCCCTTTCCTTGTCTGGAATAAATATACCCCAACTCCTGAAGCCTTTCATACGCTTTTCGTATTCTAATTCTTGGAACCATATACTTATCGGCCAATTCATTTTCTGATGGCAGCTTATCATTTGGGTCATATTTGCCTTCCTGTATATCCGAAATAATGTCGTCAACAATCACCACCATTTCATCTGCCATATCCATCCTCCTGTTCCCTTACTATTGGACGAACGAAATAAAATTAGAAAAGTGCAGCACCCGTTTAGTGATGTCCTCTATTAGCTGGGAGCTGGCACAGAACAATTCCCAAAGACAACGTTTATTTATTCTTTTCTAAGAAAAAGCAGTATACCCTTTTCGGGTAGACCGCCTGCTTCCATCGGATTAAATTTCTACTGATTGCCCATATTTCTCAAGAAAGGATTCCAAATCATTCAGTTCAAAAAAGCGTTCTTCCATCGTTTCCCTTGGCCAATTCCACCAAGCAATTTGCAACAATTTTTCCGCAATCTCCCTATTAAACCGCTCCTTTATTGTTTTAGCAGGAACCCCGCCAACAATAGTATATGGCTCGACATCTTTTGTTACAACCGCACCGGAAGCGATGACTGCGCCTGTTCCTACCTTGACCCCTTTCATAATAATCGCCCCATGGCCAATCCAAACATCATGGCCAATCGTTACACGATTCTGCCTTCTCCAATTAAAAATTTCCTCATCATCTGTCTTGGCAAATCCATAATCGATTCGGCGGTAGGTCATGTGATGCTGAGTCACACGCTCCATTGGATGATTAACGGGATTAATACAAACGTGAGAAGCGATTGAACAACACTTTCCAATTTCCGCATAATTAATGGTTACATCATCCATTGTATAGGTGTAATCACCGATTTTTGCTTCTACAATTTTATTGCGGGGACCAATGAAGGTCCAGTCTCCTGCATACGTATTCATGATTTGACTAGTTGGGCTGACCAAAGGCTCGGAAGACTGCTGCTTATCCTTGTTAGTCTGATGAATAAAATTCATTTACATCCGTCCCTTTGCGACTATAGGGAATAATTTCAAGAATTCCTTCCGTGCCTTTAATCCCTCAACTGCCCGATATCCAGGATCTTTGGAGCCAATTACCACTTCTTTTTCATCATAGAAACCGTGAAAATCTGTGCCACCAGTCATAATTAGGTCATATTCGGCTGCAAACTGTTTCGCTCTTTCTACATCCAAGGGACTATGAAGCGGATGCCAGACTTCAATTCCCTGAAGCCCTGCTTCCACAAGCTCCGGCACAGCCTCAAAGCTCTTGTACTGGCCAGGGTGGGCAAGAACAGGAACTCCACCTGCTTGAAGAATGGCCTGAATGGCCAACTGTGCATCGACATATTTTACAGGAACAAATGCGATTCCAGGATCTTCACCATTTTGACCTCGTGAAAATAGCTTTTTATATAAATCACCATAGATGGAATCCGTATACCCATTTTCAATTAAGGCATGCATGATGTGCTGCTTATACACAACCGTGCCGCATTTAGCATATTCTTCTACTTGCTCCCAGCTGATGGAATATCCAGCATTTATTAAATTTTGGACCATGACATATGATGCCTCTTGTCGTTTTGCAAGCAGAGGGTGGCATAGCTCTACAAGCGAGGAATGTCCAGGTTCAATGAAGTAGCCAAGAACATGAATTCGGCGATCTCTGTTAAAGTCATATGCGGAGATTTCTATTCCTGGGATGATTTCAACTTCTTTTTCCTTCCCTTGGGCCACCATTTCTTTTAGTCCTCTTGTAGTGTCATGGTTGGTGATCGCTAAGTGACTGACATTCTCCTTTAACGCTAGCTCTAAAATATCATTGAAAGAAAAAGAGCAATCAGAAATATTCGTGTGGCAGTGCAAATCAACTTTCATCCTTGCGTCCCCCATTCAAACTGGCAATCTATTCCTCTTTAGATTAACTTGATGCCAAGCTTAATAGGTTAATTTAACGTTAAAAATGTGTTAAAACATTATAAAGCTCCAATACGTGTATCACTTATCGATTTTCCACAGACTATTCCCTATCATTATTTTGATGCACTAATTTGGCTCTACATGGACATGAACATCGTAAATTCCATAATCCTTTATCATGACTTTTTCAACATGCGTAGCAATGTCATGGGCTTGTTTAATATCTAACGTAGAATGGACAAGAATTACAACATCAATTACTTCATTATTTCCATAGTTTCTTCCTTTAATTTCCTTTATTCCTTTAACTCCGTCTACGTGTGTAATTACTTCCTGGTAAAGTTGAATCTTATTTTCATCGAATCCATCGGAAAGATCATGAGATGCTTGCTTAAAAATATCCCAAGCAGTTTTACAGATTAATAGTCCAACGATAATTGCGGTAATAGTGTCCAGCCAAGGCATATTTAATTGAGAACCAAAGATACCCACAGCGGCGCCTATACTGACCCAAGCATCGGAAATGTTATCTTTCGCTGTTGCCATCACGGCTTTACTATTAATTTTAATTGCCAGCTTTTTATTATATCGATACACAAAAAACATGGCTATTGCTGAAACCAAACCTGCATAGGCAGCTATCATGTCAGGTGACTCTTTTCCACCCTGAAACATTGAAGAAATAGCATCTATCAACACCTGAATACCAACTGCTGCCATAATAATAGAAGCTACCAATGAGGCAATCGTTTCGCTTTTCCAATGACCATACCCGTGATCTTTATCAGGGGGCCTTTGTGAAAGTTTCAGTCCTATTAAAACAGCTACAGATGCAATGATATCGGTTGTATTGTTTAGTCCGTCTGCCTTCAAAGCAGCAGAATCACTGATATTTCCAATCACTAATTTTATGATAGAGAGACCAATATAAGCAATCATACTAATGATTGCGCCACGTTCACCTAATTTAAGGTCTTTATATTTTTGTTCTTCCATGCCACTTACCCTCCCGCCAACATACCTCAATATGATATCTCTAAAATTTGAGTGGGTCTAGAGCAACCTTTTTGCCTCTTTTTATATAAGTAGACCAAGGGTAATAATGTTTCTCTTGGGAAAAATCCTAATGTCTTAAGATTTGTCGCATAAAGATTAAACATATAAAAAAGGTGAACCAGATCAGTTCACCCGGTCATCTCATAGATTCTATTTTACGATAGATAGGCGTAATGGGTTTGAATGGTGTGGAGAATATTGGAAATATGGGCTACAACTTAGCTCTGCTCACACCGCCTTTCTCGTAATTAAAATATTAGTAAATTCCTTTTTCATATAGTATAATTATCTTGAAGTCAAGATAAAATAAACCTAATATTTATAGAAAAAGGAGAGAATCAATGATCCAGCTTAATCCTTCCAATAAACGATTTTCCGCAAAAAGTGATTGGCTTGAAAGTAATTTTAGTTTTTCATTTGGTCCCTATTATGATGAAGATAATATCCAATTCGGTCCATTGCGTGTATTAAATGACGATATCATCCAGCCTGAAAAGGGATTTGGTATCCACCCACATAGGGAAGCAGAAATTGTTTCCATCGTTTTAAAAGGGCAGTTAAAGCATGAAGACAGTTTGAAAAATGTTGGCATCCTGAAATTTGGCGATATCCAAAGGATGACAGCTGGTACAGGTGTCCTGCATTCCGAGTTTAATCCTACAACAGATGAGGAAACTCATCTTCTACAATTATGGTTCCTGCCAAATGAAAAACAATTAACACCATCCTATGAGGATATTACTTTTGATCCTGATAAATTAACAAATGAACTTTTACCAGTGGTATCAAGTAAGCCTGGAGAAAATGCGGCCATGATCCATCAGGATGTTACGCTCTATTTATCAAAGTTAGATGCTGAAAAAGAGCTTCATTTTGAGCAGCAAGCAGGCCGAAAGATTTATCTCTTTGTCATTGAAGGAGAGGTTTTACTTAATGGTGACGTCACCTTACAAAAACGTGATGATGCCCGTATTACTGACCTTCATGCGTTAACATTACAAGCCAAACAGGATTCCTTTTTCCTCTTGATTGATCTTCCTGGAGGTGAGGAATAATGCTATATGTTCGCCATACTGTTGGGAGCAGACTTTTTTACGAAACGACTGAATACAAGATTGACCCAATTGATAATGGGTGGGAAATCTCATTTATCATTGATAAAGAAACAGCCGCTACCTTATTAAAATTTCACAATGAACTAAATATATTTGATGCTGAAGCGAATCAAAAGACTTGGTTTTATTCTTCTGAGGGAAAAGTAGAATACTTAGAGAACGAAAGTAAATTGCTGATTTTCGCTGATCATAAAACTGTCTATCCAGTGTAATCTATCTATATAGAGTTTTTCGCGGATATCCATCCAGAAACGATACGTTGAACTTGCTATAATAGTAAAAAAGAGGTTGTCCCTATAGGTAAGTAGTTCTGTTTTTGGGAAGAAAATTAGAAATAGCATTACAAATAGAGTGCTAAATCGCAAAGATTTTAGCACTCTATTTTTCGTTGTTATAGTTTTGTCGCAAATTGTTGTCAATATTGAACGAAATTTGATTTAACAGGGTACTAAGTGGGTATATGAGAGTAACGTATTTTATTTCATTGTGAGGCGATTTTAAATGCAAAGAAGAAAGAGGTATCATGTCACAATCATGGGGAATGGTCTGGAAGAACAGGCTGTCATAATAGCTTATTCTCCTGACGAAATGAAAAGTTTAGTTCGTAAACTGTATAAACATATAATTATAGATGATAAGGGATTACCATCAGGAGAAATTTCATTTAAGGCAACAGATCTATTATAACTAAGGCTATGGCCTTTTTTTTTGCCCTTATTAATAATCCTGTTACAGAAGTGTTCTCTTGTTTAATGTATAATCTTACTATATGGAAAAAGGAGGGTTATTAATATATGAGACTACAAAATAAAATAGCTACCTATTTCACAAAGAATGCATCTTTACTTGCAGTACAAATTGTTGAAGGTGTCATTCAAAGGATGAACTTAATAATTTCCGAAGAGGAAAAGCAGCAAGCTATCGCAATGTATATAAAACTTTTCCAGTTTTTAGGAAAGTCGATTTTAGAGGACACAGAGGATGTAGCTGAGGAGCTTTTATCATGGAGTAAGAGGAACGCAGAACATCAAGTCGCTTCAGGAGGAAAAATATCTGAGATTGCAGTTAGGTATCCGCCCACTAGGGAAGTCTTTCTTGATCTTATCACAAAACTAAACGAAGACTTTGGGATTTCATTAAAAGAAAGTAAATCTATTATTATAAGGTTTAACTCAATGCTCGACGTCAGCTTAAACGAGACCATTTTAGCTTTTGAAATGCTTTCAGAAAGATACGAGGAAAAGACTCAGAGAGAATTGGCGGAACTGTCGGCACCCGTCGTTTTGATTCAGGAGGGTGTTGCGGTTCTTCCATTAGTTGGTGAAATAAACTCTTATAGAGCCAGTTATATATTAGAAAAGGGTGTTCCTAAAATCGTAGCACTGCAATTAAAATATATTATTATAGACTATTCAGGTATCTTAAATCTCAATCAAGAAATTGTAAATAACTTGAAATCGATTGGAGATATTCTTGTTTTGTTAGGCATAGAAGTCATTGTTACGGGTATGCGGCCTGAACTAGCCCTGACAGTTGTGAACAGTGGATTGGATATGTCTTCCTTTAAGACATTTACCCATGTCAAACATGCGTTAGAATGGATTAATTCAAAAAGTAAATAAGCACCCCTATAGGGTGCTTATTGGCATATATGGGTGTATGGCATAGGAGTTTTTAAACGCTGAAATCTGACAAAATCAAATTGTATGTAAATGAATCGTAAAAGATATTATCCACACACGTCAATGACGTAACATACCTTTATTATTCATTTAAATAGGCCCAGGCATACTGAGCATATAATTCTGCTCCAGTAACTAGTGCGTCCTCATCAATGTTAAATTTGCCATGATGGTGTGCCCACTCAGTATCTTTATCAGGATTTCCACTGCCCACTAATGCGAAACTACCAGGAACTACAGCCATATATTCACTGAAATCCTCGCCGCCCATTGTCGGCTTTTCAAAATAAACAGCCTCTTCACCAAATGCTTTAGCTGCAACCTTTTGAACCAGTTTCGCACTATACTCCTCATTATTCACGGCTTGGGTTCCACGAGTATATTCCACTTTTGCCGTTGCACCGTACATGGCAGCGACTTGTTCAGCATAATGCCGAAGTTGTGTTTCAATATGGTCCCTTGTCTCGGGATCAAAGCAGCGGACTGTGCCTTCGATCACGGCATTTTCCGCAATAATATTGAAACGAGTGCCGACAACCATTTTTCCCACTGTAAGAACGGCAGGTTTTTGAGTATCAACCGTTCTTGAGACGATTGTTTGCACATTCATAACAAAAGAGGAAGCCACAATGGCAGCATCGATACAGTCATGTGGCATGGCACCATGACCGCCTCGCCCCTTGAACGTCACGGTAAATAAATCGGCCGATGCAAAAGATGGACCTACTGGACAAGAGACCTTGTTGGTTGGCATTTGTGACCAAATATGAATGCCAAAGACGTTATCAACCCCATCAACAGCCCCTTGTTTCACCATCGCTTTGGCACCTTCGGCTACTTCCTCAGCAGGTTGGAACAATAAACGGACATTACCAGGCAAATCGGCTTTACTTTCATTTAATGCCTTGGCTGCAATTAGCAGCATCGCCGTATGAGAATCATGGCCACACGCATGCATTTTCCCTTCTTCTTTTGATGCATATGGCAAATCTTTATTCAGTTCTTCTACTGATAAGGCATCCATATCCCCTCTTAACGCAACCGTTTTACCTGGCTTGCCGCCTTCAATCGTGGCAATGACACCTGTCGGGACTGTTCTACGATAAGAGATTCCTAGATTGTCGAGATACTCACAAACAAACGCTGTAGTATTTTCTTCCTCCCAAGATAGTTCAGGCTCACTATGAAGCTTTCTACGTATCGCCGTTAATTCCTCACTATATTTTTGAATCGCTGCTTTAATTTTTTCATTAATCATTTCTCTTCTGCCTCCGTTAATTTTTTAGCCGTTTCATAAAAAATCTGTACGGCATTTGCTAGATGACGTGAATCTGACCATTCTTCAGGACAATGGCTAAGCCCATTTTTACTTGGGATAAATAGCATTCCTACATCAGTAAAATCAGAAAAGACCATGGCATCGTGACCTGCACCACTATCAATCGAACAATAGGGTATGTCCAATGCACTGCTTTTTTGCTTCAAAAGAGCTAGAATATCTTGATTCATCGTTTTTGGCTTCATATATAATTGCTGCTGGGCTGAAATATGAATACCGTCTTCATTATATGACTTTATTAAATCATTCATTCTTCGAATTACATTCTGGATATGCTCTTCCTTGCTCGATCGGATATCAACGGTAAAAACTGTTTTTTTCGGAATGACATTGGCACCATTTGGAAATACATGTAATTGGCCCGTTGTCATGACCGTTCCTTCTCCTTCCTCGATTGCAAGGTTAGGAAATTGAGCAATCATTTTTGCAGCGGTCACTAATGCATCCGAGCGGCGATCCATTGGCGTTGTCCCAGCATGTCCTGCCTGCCCTTCTACTGTTATTTCATATTGAGTTAAACCAACGATGGCTTCGACCACGCCAATCGGAATATTTTTTTCTTCCAGAATAGGTCCTTGTTCAATATGCAATTCTAAAAATGCCTTTATGGTTTGGAAATCTCTTTTTTTCGGAAGCGATGGATCTAAACCTATTTTTACCATCGCTTCTTCTGGGGAAATTCCCTCTTTATCTCTTAAATTTTTGAAATCCTCCTCACTCAGCAAACCGGTAATACCTCTTGAGCCCATCAACCCGCGGCTAAATCTTGCACCCTCTTCTTCAATTAGTGCAATCACTTCCAATGGGTATTTAGGTGTTAATTTATTTTCCGCAAAAAGAGCAGCTACCTCCAGTCCTGCAACTACACCTGCAGGACCATCATAGGAACCTCCATTTGGGACAGAATCAAAATGGGATCCTATCAGGACGCTGGGGGCATCTTTTAACGTACCTTCCAGTTTGCCGAAGATATTGCCAAAACCATCTTCACGAACCTGTAATCCGTATTCCTTCATTTTTTCTTTTATATAATCCCGTGCCAATCTGTCTTCTTTACTATAAGTAAGTCTTGTTGTCCCTTTTCCAGGTGTGGCAGTAAATGTGCTTAATGTATCAATATGTCCTTCAATTCTTGTTATTAGGCTGTTCATAAAAATTAACTCCTTTTTTTATAGGAATTTCACAAAAATGCCTGCTAAAATAACTGATACGATCGTGACTGTAATGAAACCACCGACAAGCATCGGAGGCAGCATATGGCTTGTTAGCACTTCTTTTTCTTTTTCATCATTTGTTAACGACTTAATTACTTCGTTTGTGATGATGTAATCTGCTGGAAATCCATATAAGGCTGTTAAGGAAACAGCAAACGCCATCTCTTTGCTTACCTTAAGGATTTTACCTGCGATGAAGGAGAAGATGTACATCCCAATGACACCTATAATAATCGTTCCAATCAATGGATAAATGATTTCAAGCATCATACCTGGGGTTGCTTGTTTTAACCCGTCAAATATAAACAGCATAAGAGCCATGATGGCAAAACCAAAACCATTTGCTTTTTGTAAAACCTGCTTTTCCAGAAAACCGATGCTTTTCGCGATAATCCCGAACAATAAGCAAAGGACAAACGGGCTTACGGAAACAATTGGTGCTAATAAAGTGGAAACAAGATAGGCAAGAAAGGCTACCAAAGCAAGTCTAAAAAATTTAAAGAAATCTGTGTTGTATTTCTCGGGTATGTTTTTAAATAACTTTAGCTCCATTCCAGAAGTTTCTGCTGTAGCAGCGACTTCTGCAGCCGCATTTGCTTGCGCTTTTACTGTTAATTCTCCATTACGGTATTGAGTAAGGAGTCTCTTCCCTTCTTTTTTTAGCATGATGGAGGTAAGCGGATAACCTGCAAATCCCTGCATAACATAGATGACGATGGCAAACACGGAAAGTGTCGCAAGACCAGCTTCCTTTGCCCCTTCTGACATGATTAAGGCAGATACTACACCACCAACTAAAGGCGGAATCGCGACAACCATTGTTTCAAAACCATAAATGAATGTCCCAATCCCTAATAAAAATACAATAATTCCTAAAATCCCAGCGATTGCGATGAGAATGGTCTTCCATTGTGCTTTTAATTCCTTTAGGGATAACAATGTTCCCATATTGGTAATTAATAAGTACATCAACATCGTTGCGACTACCGGGGGAACACCTGCCACTGAAACGATATCTTTTGGAAAAAACGTCCAATATCCGATCAGAAAAAGGACTGCACTGATAAACATAGATGGTACCCAGGCTTTTGTTCGTACGGCAACCCAATCTCCGATTAATAAAATAAGAACAACAATAACGAAAGCTAGCATTTGAGACATAAATTTACCTTCACTTTCTATGATTTTATATATCTTTCGTAACTCGAAAATATAACGTTATTACTATAATAATATAATTTTATTTTTCAGTCAATTTAAACTATTAAAATTATTATTGTAATCGTTTTCATTTTATTCTTTTATTTTCGTGGGATGTTTTTCCTTTTTTAGACAACTAATAAAATTATCTTAAAGTAACCTGAAAACAAAAGAAAAAGCGAACAGCATCAGTCACTGTTCGCCCTTTTCCTAAACCAATATAAGGAATAACTCACCTAACTTTATATTTTTCCCCATTCAATTCGATACAAGTCACGACGACGATCCTGTAATTGACGAACAGACCCTGATTTCTGCGAACGTCTTAGTTTTTCAATGTCAACATCACCAACGACAACCGTATCAATATTGGCATCACATTCACCCACTATTCCATCTCTGGCAAATTCAAAATCCGATGGGCTGAAAATTCCGGACTGTGCATACTGAATATCCATATTCTTAACATGTGTTAAGTTTCCGACCGTACCTGCGATACACGTATAGATTTGATTTTCAATCGCGCGTGCTTGGGCACAATAACGAACCCTTAAATACCCTTGACGATCATCTGTACAAAATGGAACAAAAATGATATTTGCTCCCTTATCGACTGCGATTCTACTTAGTTCTGGAAACTCGATGTCATAACAAATGAGGATGGCAATTTTCCCACAATCTGTATCAAACACATTAAACTCGTTTCCTTCTGAAATTCCCCACCATTTCCGCTCATTGGGCGTAATATGAAGCTTGGACTGTCTTTCAATCGTACCGTCTCGACGAAATAGATAGGCGACATTAAAAATATCTCCATTTTCCTCTATAAAGTGAGATCCCCCGACTATATTGATATTATAGCGGACAGCTAGTTCCGTAAAAAGTTCAATATATTGATTGGTGTACGTTGCCAGCAACCTTATAGCCTGATCCGGCCTTTTTTCATCCAGGTACGACAACAATTGAGTTGTAAATATCTCTGGAAACACAGCAAAATCGGAACCGAAATCAGCGGCAACGTTGACATAATATTCAACCTGACGAGTAAATTCATCAAAGCTATCTATTTTTTTCATCATATATTGGATGGCGCATATTCTAACAGGAAACGATGTCCGATAGATTCTTCGTGATTGTGGAAGGTAATCAATGTTGAACCATTCCATTAGCGTTGCAAATGACTCCGATGCTTTGTCATCAGGAAGGTACTGACTATTAATTCGTTTAATCGTAAAACCTTGAAGGAGCTGGAACGATAATACAGGGTCATAAATATTGTGCTTTTCCACTTCCGAAACATATTCACGAGCGGACATTTCCTCTTTATATAGATGATAATTTGGGATTCTGCCACCAATAATGATACTTTGCAGATTTAATTGCCGGGCAAGTTCCTTCCGTGCCTCATAAAGGCGGTGCCCTAATTTCATGCGGCGGTATTCAGGGGCAACCATTATTTCAATCCCGTAAAGGTTAAATCCGTCCGGGTCATGATTGGTAATATAGCCACCGTCAGTAATCGTCTTCCACGTGTGTTGATCTTTATATTCGTCAAAATTAACAATTAGACTCGAGCATGACCCAACTATTTTATCCTCATATTCGACACAAAACTGCCCCTCAGGGAATATCCGAATGTGACTAAGCAATTGCTCTCGCTTCCATGGCTCCATGTTAGGAAAACAAACTTTTCCTAATTCGATAATCTCATCAATATCTTCCTTCCGTATATTGCGAATAATGATTTTCTTCTCGTATTTTGACATATCTGTTTCTGTCATGTCCTCACACCCTTGAACTAATGTAATATCTATTGATAACCATAAAAAAATGCTATTTTTTATATATTCCCTCTTAAACACATAATTAACATACTATTCCTTATTTTAAGTAATTATTCTTTCATTAATTTTTTTGGGATTAAAAAACAGACCTTCACTAGAACAATCTATCTTCTTCAATAATTTATCTATTACAATTTCCATGTCATTTCTATCTTACAGTTCACTCTTAGTTGCCGATAATTCCTTTATTTTATCAATCCAATCCTTAAAACTTCCAAATTCACTTGAATCGAATCCAAAGTGTGATTTTATTAAACTGACTGATTGGCTTTCTTGATTTTGAAAAACTCCATCAGAATAAATCAATTGAAAGAGTTCTGTTAAGACAATATTCTTTGAACGTTCACTTTTAAATATCTCTAGAATATCTTCAATGGCAAGACCCTTTAGTTTATAATCCTCAAGCTCCATTTCTTTTTGATACCTGTTAAGAATCGAATTTTCATATATAGATAAATTTCCATCAATTTTGGCAATTAGCACAGCTAGTTCAAGAAACGCTGTTTTCTCCTCAGGTTGAAGTTCTGCTAGGAACATGACTCCCACTCCTTTTAATCTTTGTTATATATACGAAAAAAGTTTGATTAAGTTTCATTCGTGTTTACGTTTCTGTTCCTCCAAATTGGTATAATAATTTTTAGGGTTCATTTCTTAACGAAAGTAATACATATAGGTGAGTAGTTATTTATTATACTCTTCTTGTGAAAAAAGGAGATTTAACTATGGATAGAAATAAATTTTCAGCAATTGCCCATCGCCATCACGCATTTGCTAATCCAATTAGCGAAGAAAAACTCATGAAAATGGTAGGAATGGTGTCTCCAAAGCCAAATGATCAAGTAATTGATATTGGCTCAGGAAAGTGTGAGTTATTAATTCGGTTAGTGGAAAATTTCAACGTAAGGGGTACTGCTATAGAATTATATGATGGTGCCATCGAGGAAGCAAAGAAACGGGCAAGCAGCCGGATCCCCGAGGGTAGTATTGAGTTTATCATCAATGATGCCGCCGCTGCAGTTGAGAAATGTGAAAAAGGCAGGTTTGACTTTGGGATGTGTATCGGCTCGTCTCACGCTTTAGGTGGTTTAGAATCTACACTTCAGACACTTAAGAGTCTCGTCAAGAAAAATGGATATATCTTGATTGGTGAAGGCTATTGGAAGCAGAAGCCTAGTGCCGCATATTTAGAAGCACTTGGAGGAGCGGACGAGTCCGAATGCAAAAGCCATGCAGATACGGTTAAGGCTGGCGAGGATTTAGGTTTAATTCCGCTTTGGTCCTATGTCGCAAACGATGATGACTGGGATGATTATGAATGGTTATACTCTTCAACGATTGAAAATTACTGTCATGAGAATCCAGAAGATCCTGATTGTGAAGCAATGCTGGAGCGAATCCGAGCATGGAGGAAAACCTATTTAACATGGGGCAGAGATACCTTAGGATTTGGATTGTATTTGTATCGGAATTAGTCTCAAAAGGAAGGCAGAGGCTTTCATCCCTTCCTTCCTTTTATAAAAGTTACGTTTATGCCTAAAGGAATAGTTCAGCCAGCAGCATATAGGTTTTAATTTTATTTGGGAAGCCATGGACATTGTTTATTATCATAAATTCCTCAGTTTGATACTTTTCACTTAAACGAAGAATTTCCGTTTTTACCTTTTCAGGAGTTCCCACAATCATTCGTTTGCGGTTTTCTTGCAATTTAATCGATTCTTCTTTCGTCAAAAGCTTGGACTTTGCCTCTTCAGTGGAAGGAATTCGAGTGTCTTGCCCTTTTTCAACTGCTAACAACCACATATCCTGGCTTAAAGCTAACTCCTCCGCTTCTTCTTGGGTTTGAGCACAAACAACGAAAATACATATATTCGCATGTGGCTTGGCTAATATTGGTGATGGCTGGAAGTTCTTATAGTAATACTCCATCGCTCTTTGCCCATTCTGCGGTGTGATAAAGTGCCCGTAGGTAAAAGCTGTTCCGTACTCAGCCGCTGCCCTTGCGCCACGATGTGTAACACCCAGCAGCCACATTTGTGGTAACGTTTCTATGGAGGGAAACGCCTGCACACCATGATATGGATGTTCTGTAGGTAAACTATTGTTTAAAAAACCTAGCACGTCATTCACTTGTCTTGGAAATTCATTTAGACTCCTTCTGACTCCATCTGTTAATGCCAGCCTAGTCGCTGGGGAACCTCCGGGAGAACGACCCATCCCTAAATCAATACGATTAGGAAATAGTGCTTCTAAGACCTTAAAGTTTTCTGCAACCTTAAAGGGACTGTACTGTGGCAGCAGAACCCCTCCAGAACCTACCCGGATTTTTTTTGTATGTGATGCTATCGAAGAGATGAGGACTTCAGGAGAAGTTCCAGCCAGCCCGTTTGTATTATGATGTTCGGCTACCCAAAAACGGGTGTATCCTAGCTCTTCCGTAATTTGGGCTAATTTTATCGTGTTATGTAAGGCAATACTACTGTTTTCCCCATTATTAATAACTGATTGATCGAGAACGCTCAGTTTCAATAAGTGACCTTCTTTCTACATCTATTTACTCATTATTCTATCCCGCGCCTTCTACTTAAATGAAAAGCCATGTTGTATTATTGAAAAATGAATCAGCCTTTTTACTGCATCCCCTGAAATAATGAGGAGTAAAAAGACTGAAAACAAATTATTTTAATGCGCCATTTTCCATAATTAATTGGTTATCAATATAGAAATTCGGTTTTTTCACGACACCATCAATATGTACCCCGGCGGAGATGGTTCCTCCAAAAGTGTTATTGCTTCCAAACGCTACGTGAATGGTTCCAAACACTTTTTCATCTTCTAAAACAACGCCTGTAATTCTAGCCTTATCGTTTGTACCAATTCCGAACTCTCCTAGCTGTCTTCCATCGCCATCTCCTAATATTCCCAATAGTCTTTCCGCGGCACTACCTTCAGCTTGGACAATCCTGCCTTCTTCAATGGTTAGCAGTACAGGCGTCTCTAGTCGGCCAATACCTGCGAATGATCCATCAACAAGAATTTGACCATTTGCAGTTCCTTCAACTGGGGCAATATAAGCTTCTCCAGAGGGAAGGTTCCCAGATTCACCTGGGTTCAGATACATTCCCGTGCTTGGGATTCCATCTCGTTCCGCAATCGAGAAAGCGAGTGTGTACCCATCTTTTTCGATCCGAACCATTTCCCCGTTTGTCAGAAGTTCTGTTACACTTTCTGTTAGTTCTTTAACCTTTTTGTAATCGGCTGAAATAGCTCCTTCTAAAAACATATCTTCTGTAATTCCTGGCATGGTCGCAATTCTTGTCCCTGCAGCTGCTGCATTTTTTCTAGCCTGGGTATGTGTTAAGGAATGTTCTGTAATACAGATAACCACATCTGATTGAACCATTGCTGCAGAAATAGAAGCTGGTGGCTCCTCCCCAGACTTTGACCTTTCTTTCATGACGACCAGCATGGCTTCTGCCCCTAAGGACCTACCCGCTTCATATAATGATTCTCCTAAATCCTTCTTTACCTCATCTGTTACAACAAGAAATAATTCATTTTCCTGTAATCCTAAACATTCCTGCAATACATTTTTACTAATTTCAACTAACTGTTCTTTCATTTTTTCAACACCCTTTATTTAAATCATTTCCGATACTAATTTTGCCATAATAACATTCGAAAGTATAACGGGAAGCCCGGTAGCTAATTATTATGATTCCTTCACTGTTCCGATACGTTTATCAGCGGATTTTGTGGATTAATCAGCGAATCGGTCAGTTTTATCGGCGAATTTTAAATTATATCAGCGAATCCAACATTGTCGTTTAAGATAACTTTTTATTGGAACTTTTACCAATTGGTTTCGTCTCATAATTAAGGGGGGCATATATGAAAATTAAAGTTATTTCCTTTCTGATTATTTTATCGTTCTTCCATGCTGCATGTAGTATGGGAACAAACCCGAAGGAACACTTGGGTAAAATATACAGCATTGCATTGAACTCCATAATGGAAAAAGATGAAGCCTTAAGCAGTAATATGGAATTTATAGCGATTGATATGAGTAATTTCAATGGATTAGTTGAAACAGATAAAAAAGAAATTCTAAACTATTTCAAAGATAAATATAAAATTGAAGTAATAGATGCAACTTTCGACGAGTTGAAAGCAAAGGGGTACTATAATCCAGATACAATGGCCTTAGAGGGTGTACTGCTCACAATTGAGAAAGTAGATTTTAAATTTAATAACAATGTTTTCTTTGAAGGTTCTAAATATAGATCAGGCTTAGGTGCCATTGGTGTAGAAGGGACCGTTGATTACAAAGATGGTAATTGGAAAATAAAAGAGTCGAAAGTAACTTGGATAAGCTAATATTAACAAAAGAGGTGCGATTTGCACCTCTTTTTAAAATCCGAACTTGCTATCTATCGTGCTAATGATTTTTTATTATTCTGCTTCCGAAACTAGTGTAAATCGTTCATTGATGTGTTGCGGATTTTCAATTTCATCCACTATAGCGATGGCAAAATCAGCATAGCTTACATAACTTTGTCCTTGTGCATTAACGATAATGTTATCTTTACCTTTTTGATACGAACCGGTTCTTTTGCCTTCTGGATTAAAGAATCCTGCTGGGCTAATGAAAGTCCATTTAATATCTGTCGCTTTTTGCAGGTCCTCTAGGTTCTTACCTTGATTAGATGCCGTTGGATAAAATTCTTTCGGAAATTCAGGAGTATCCATAACACGAAGCGTTTTAGCTTCATCTACAAACAAACTGCCTGCTCCACCGACAACGATTAATCTAGTTTGCGGTGCGCCCTTCATAGCCTCGATTAATACTCTGCCTGCATCCACATGAAGATGCTCTTTGCCAGCTGGTGCACCAAACGCATTCACGACAACATCAAATGCTTTCAAATCTTCAGCTTTCAAGTCAAAAACGTCCTTTTCCAAAACGGCAACTGATTGATTTTGAAGTTTGGCGGCGTTACGAACAATCGCTGTAACTTCATGATTTCTTTCAAGAGCTTCTTTAAGAATGAGACTTCCAGCTTTACCACTTGCACCAATAATCGCTACTTTCATGGGAACTCCTCCATTATATATGTTTATTTGTTGTAACTTATTTGATTACATGTAATAATATAAGTTACAACCATAGCATTTGTCAACAAACATGGTTAAGAATTTTAGTAGTATGCAAATAGACTGAGATTGATTTGCTTGTTACTATATAACATTAATCATTTGTAGTAAAATAATACTAAAATATTTTAGGTTAAAGGAAGGCGAATTCATTGTCCATCAGTAGCCGTTTTGCTGTCGGGATTCATATACTTTCTCTTTTGGAGGTTAATAAAGGTGGCGTGAGTTCCTCAGAATTTATTGCTAATAGTGTTAATACAAACCCCGTGGTCATTAGGAAAATAATGGGGATGCTTAAAAATGCCGGATTAGTAAACGTCAGACCTGGTATTGCTGGGGCAGAAATAGCACGAGATTTGTCAGAGATAACATTACTAGATGTTTATAAGGCTGTTAATGTTGTTCAGGAAAAAGAGCTCTTTGGCGTACACGGTCATCCGAATCCAGCTTGCCCAGTGGGAAGAAATATTCAAGATACCATCAGCCCGGTCTTCTCCGCTGCACAGCTTGCCATGGAAAAGTCACTAGGGAATGTAACATTGGAAGACGTGGTCAAGGATATTATTAAAAAGGAAAATTTAGATAAAGTATAGTTTGTTAGGTGCTTTGTCCTTCACTGTTCATTAATTGCAGATGTAGACAAGGCACCTTTGATAATCTCTTCCCCTATGGAATTAATAATATTTTCCCCGTGCTCTTACGGCTTTCGAGATAACGGTGTGCTTCTTTGCCATCCTGAAGTGCGAAGGTTGTTGGCTCTGCCATCTTTAATTTTCCCTCTTCTATCCAGCCGAACAGTTCATTTGAACGAGCTATTCGTTCTGCACGTGAAGTAAGCACATTCCAGAGATCTCCGCCTGTCAGAGTTTTGGATGTATCCATTAACATCCTTGGATCAACAAGAACTGGGTCTCCTCCTGACATTCCGAAAAATACAACCGTTCCACCAATGCGAGTAGCTGCGAAACTGTCTTGAAGTGTAGAACCCACTGATTCATAAACCACATCGACTCCATTACCATGCGTTTCCTCGAGCACTTGTCTTTTCCAGTCATCCTTGTACAAGAATACTTTAGCTGCTCCTGCATCTTTCGCAGCCGCAGCTTTTTCTGCAGAAGAAGTTAACCCAATCACCTTTCCCCCGAGCAAATTTATGATTTGGACAAGAAGCTGCCCGACACCACCGGCGGCAGCATGAACTAGGACAATATCGCCCTTTTTCACCGCATAGCTATCCATCGTTAAATAATGAGCTGTCAATCCTTGTAGCAATACGGATGCAGCAGCAGCAAAAGAGATAGTTTCCGAAACCGGGATAGCTTTTTCGACTGGAACAGCAACCAGCTCGGCATTCGCAAAAGGTACATCTGCAAAGGCTATCCGATCTCCAACCTGGATACCTTGGACATTTGTTCCTATTTCTTCTACGATTCCAGCACCTTCATACCCTAAAATATAAGGGGGATTTCCTGCAAGATGATAGTTACCTTTTCTTCTATATATATCAGCAAAGTTTAGACCAATTGCTTTCATTCTTAGCAATATTTCGTCTGGACCAATGATAGGATTTGCGATTTCCACATACTCCAGTACTTCTGGCCCTCCGAATGTATTGAACACAAGTGCTTTCAAATCGATTACCTCATTCTATCTTTAATTTTTTACTTACCCTTTTATTAAATAGTTTTGTGACAGGGAATGCAAATAACTTCTGTAGTCTTGGAAGAAAGTTTGATTAAATTAACTTAATAACCTTGATAAAAGAGCAATTAGAAAAAGCGTGTTTTGAAAAAAAGATTGATCAAAACACGCTTTTTTTATATTCAATTGAATCATCCTTTTATAAAAAAGGATGATGATTTTTGTAATCCTTGCTCAATTATAGCGCCCTATTCTTGAATAACCTTAGGTTTACCTCATAGAAAATTATTTACTTATTCGCCTTCAAAAAAATGCTGAACAAAGTCCACCAATTCATCCGCCGATTACTAGAATCTTAGTCAACTATCTGCTCCTTTGTTTTTACTTTAGAAAGGTTAAGGGTCTAATTATATCGATTGCTGAGATCCAAATGATTCATGACAGTGACTTCATATAAAAACAAACTAGTTTAGCGATTTCTTCTTCATCAGGCTTCCTTATAGAACCATCACCAACAAGTAAACCATCAATTAACACATACGTTACTAATGGCCATCAACTATCCAATAAAGTGCGAAATGATTTTGAAAGTAAAAAGATTAAGGTTTATAAAGAAGTTATTAAAAACTTACATGGAGATAATGGTAACTTAGAAAGTATTGAATTAGTATCAGGTGAAAACATTCTAAGAAGTGGAGGCTCCGTAGTTCCAAGTTTTTATCGCCCAAATAAATTTGCTGAACAATTAAATTGTCAAGTTGATGATAACGGAGGAATTATCACAGACGGTGCTGGACGAACAACAGTAAATAGGATATATATCTCAGGTGAAACTGAAAAGACAGGACCCTCTTCTTTGATGATTGTTGCAGCCGACGGCAATCAGGCTGCTTCAAGCATAAACATGGATATAACATTAGATAGATTTTAAAATGTAAGCTGATGAGTTATAAAAGGTAAGCTCATCAGCTTTTTTATTCGAGAATTGTGATGAGTAAATTTACTTATCTGTTCACTTAAGAGCGTTAAGTGTGACCTTAGCAGCTTCTGCGATTAGCGTATTGTCATAGGTGGCATTCTGTGTATCGCGGCTGGATAGAACTGCGATGACAATGGGAGCTCTATTCGGCGGCCAAACAATTGCAATGTCATTCCGCGTTCCATAGCTTCCTGCCCCGCTCTTATCATCGACTTCCCAGCCTGTTGGTGCACCAGCACGGATCAATGCATCTCCAGTTGCATTTCCCCGCATCCAATCTGTCAGGATCGTACGTTTTTCAGTTGGGAGCAAGTCGCTAACTGCGAAATCCTGGAGGCTTGTAGCAAGTGCTTTTGGCGTGCTTGTGTCACGTGTATCTCCAGGAACAGCTGAGTTCAAATCCGTCTCGTAGCGATCAACTTGGGTAATATTATCGCCAAGCTTCCTTAGTGCTGTTTCAAATCCCTCAGGGCCTCCCAGTTTCTCAAATAAAAGGTTCCCTGCGGTGTTGTCGCTATATCGCACAGCAGCCTCGGCAACTTCCCGAAGAGTCATCCCGGTATCTACGTGAAGTTGTGTTACGGGTGAATACGAAACGAGGTCCTCGCTGTTGTATGTGACCAACTCGTCAAGTTGATCAATTGAGTAATGCTGCAGCAATGCACCTGCGGCTAGAGCTTTGTAAGTAGATGCGTAAGCGAACCGCTCTTGAGGCCGATAAGAGACTTTCCGATTTGTACCTGTATCGATGGCGTAGACTCCGAGCCGAGCATCATATTTGTTCTCGAGTTCTGCAAACTCACGGTGTATTTGGGGTGCTGGTGTTTTCTTGACTGCCTTTTCGGGCTTGTCAGAAGGGTTATGGGTGGTCATCGACCAACCGGCGAGCGGTACAATTGCAATCACTAGCACAAGCAGGGCAAATATAAAATTTTCCATTCTGAAAATATTATGTGTTTTCCTCAAAATCTTAACCTCTTTCTATTAATATTAGATGTCCTGAAAATAGAATCAGCGGGTTTAATCATTATGTTTAGATTAACACCGATCGGCTCTTAACCAGCAGATTCTAAAAATGCTGGGAGAGAATTTCCTCCTTTCTCCAATTTGATTACATGCGTAATATTAGATTATACACGTAATACTACAAATGTAGTATTTATTGCATACTTAATACTACATTTGTAATAAAAAGATGTCAATCATTTTGTAGTTGGCTGTCCTTTTTTATTAAGGTCAAAATATGCCCGAAAAACCCGCTGACTGATGATATTAGCTGCACTGTGCGGCTGAGCATAACCATCACGGTAGGCATTTGGCACAATAACGGCAATGGCAATCTCGGGATTATCGAATGGGGCATAACCAGCAAAAGAAAGATTCCAAGTCTTCACCCCATTTTTATAGGATTCCGAGGTTCCGGTTTTCCCCGCGGCATTGTACGGTTCGTCTTTAAAATATCCTCTCGCTGTTCCTTTGGAACCATGGGTAACCAGCCAAAAACCTTGTTGAACCCGCTTAAGCATCTCCTCACTCATATCCACCTGATTCAGCACCACTGGTTCGATTTCATCAATCACTTTGCCCGGTTCATCGCCATTCGTGTTGGGTTCGCGAATCTCCTTCACCAATTGAGGCTTCATCCGGTAGCCGCCATTGGCAATGGTTGTGATATATTGGGCAATCTGCATCGGAGTATAGGTATCTAATTGTCCGATGGCAATTTGAAAGTAAGTGCTTGGATTGGTTCCTTTAATTCCCGCCGTTTCATTATCAAAACCAATACCGGTCGGGATGCCCAAACCAAATTGGTTGAAATAATAGCGGATGGTTTCGATTTTTTTCGGCTCAATATTCAATGTGCCATTAGGGACATACTTGCCGCCCAAAATTTCAATCGCGGTTTTCCACATATAAACGTTAGATGAACGCTCTAATGCCTCTAATTCGTTAATTCTGTTCATGACTTGGTAAGAGGAAAAGGTTCCCGACCCCTTAAATCGCATGACTTCATCCAGCTCGATTTCCCCAAAATCCCTGACACCCGTTTGGTATCCAGTTAATACGGTGGCTCCCTTTACAACGGACCCCTGTTCAAACGCATAAGTGAAGGTTCCCGGTGTAAAATCGGTAAACTCCCGGGACTGCCTGTTATACACCTTTCCTGACATCGCCAGAATCCGGCCAGTTTTCGGTTCCATTGCCACAACAAAGGCAGTATCAAGCGTATCCGTATGCGGCTTTTGGATCGCATTGACTAATTCTTCCTGCATAATTTTTTCCACTTGTGCTTGGAACTCCATATCAATGTTCAAGACAAGGTCCTTGCCGCTCTTCCCTTCCGATACAGTCTCTGTACTCACCACATTTCCATTTGGATCCGTCACCGTTTTCACTTTTTCTTTTGGCCTTGCAACACGCCATCATAAAGCTTTTCAATATAGCTTTTCCCGACGCGGTCATTCAGTTTGTACCCTTTAGACGTATAGTAATCTACCTTTTCTACCGGGAGGCCTTCATCTGCACTCGTTACTTCACCAAGCATATTCCAAAACGTTTCCCCGTAGGTGCGGCCCCTCTTCCAATCGGTCGTGACATCCACACCCGGCAGGTTTTCCAGATTTTCATTGACCTTCGCAAATTCTTTCTCTGTTACATTTTCATTTTTGATCATCGTCGGGGTTAAAGCGATGGCGGAAGAAAGTTTTCGGTAGATGGCCGCCAGGTTTTTGTCCATTGTCTGGAGATCACTTTCTGTAATGCGGTTCAATTTTAATTGATATAAATCCTTGTCATTCAGCTTTTCCTGTTTGTATAATTTCTCCTCCTTCTTTGTGATTAAATCCGTGCCATTGTTATGTACCAACAACCAGATATCTTTCAAATCCCGATCGGTTACTTTATTGATCTCTTTATCAGTCATGACCAGAAAGGTATTTAACTTTTTGGCCAGTTCAAGCAATTCGCCCGGCTGCGGATTTTTTGGCGGTGTATAGATGATCGCCTTTTCCGGAATATTGTAGACTACTAACTTATGATTCGTATCATATATTTTTCCGCGCGGAACGGAATAACTGACGGGCGTCACATCTGTCTTCTCTGCCTGAGCCGCAAAGGCTTCTCCTTTTAAAATTTGAATAAAGCCAAGGCGGAGAATCAGGATAGAAAAAAGAACAAAGACCATGAAAAAGAGACCATTCAGTCTCCAGCGGATTGGGTTTTTTACTATATTTCCTTTCTGCCTTTTCTGCTTCAAAACGCATCAGCCCTTTCATACTGGTATGTTTGTGTACAAGGTCGTTACAAATACTACAATTGTAGTATTTAGTCCGAGAAAGACCCAAAAAGGAAGGGTAATCCTTTCTGGGGTTAATTATTAATATATCTTTTTATGATGCAGGATTTGCTTGGCAATCTCCGCTGCCTTGCTTCCCTGAGCTTGACCATCCATATTTTGAATATTAATGGCAAAATAAAAACGATCATCACCTTTTTCAACAAAGCCAATAAACCAGCCATTTACATTCTTTCCATTAATCATGCCGGTTCCCGTTTTACCATACAACCGCCCATTCTTTTGCTCATCAATTAAAATTGCCTTTTTAACTGCTTGGATATTTTCCGCTTTAAAACCCCATTGATTTTCTTCTAATTGGTATAATAATTGGACTTGTTCAATGGGTGATATTTTTAAGGAAGATTCCATCCAGTAACTATCCAAATTCCCTGAAAGATCCTCATTCCCGTATTTTATCTTGTGAAAATAATCTTGCAGCTGCTTTCTTCCTACCTCTTGATCGGTATTCTGGAAATACCAATTCACGGATTGGCCCAAGGCAGTCGCTAAATTTTGATTTTGATTCCATTCTGGATAGGGATAAATTTTCCCATCCCAAACCTGTTTATTGTTATTCGTTGAAATTACATTGGATTCCAATGCAAATAAGGCAGAAAATATTTTATAGGTGCTATCAGGAGAAATCCTCTGTTCACTCATCTCTCGATTATAGATTTGATATTGGTTTTTAGAAGGTTCATATAAAACGAAGCTGCCCTTGTAGCCCTTAAAATAGGAGCCTAGATCTTCATAGACCGCATTCTTCCCGCTAAACTGATACACATCATCTGGGCTGGCAATAACGATGGTGATTGGAGCAAGGAGTAGCACAACAATTCCTAAAACTGCGCAGATGACCTTGCTTTTCCATTTCAATAATAGAGAATCGCTAGAGAAGCTGGCAATGCACTGGATTCTTTGTTTGATTTGTTTTTTTGTGCCACCTATACCTGGAGCAAACTGTTCATGGGTACGATCATAATTTTTATCTGCAAAACGAATGAGGGTATGCCCATATTCGGTATATCCGCTTTCATCCAAGAGATTTAAAACGGAAGCATCACAGGCCAATTCCCGATCGTTTCGAATCCTTTTTAAGGCATACCAGACGAACGGGTTAAACCAATAAATAATACGAACCATCCACATGACGTAATTCACGAACAGATCTTTGCTTTTATGATGATGCAGCTCGTGTAAAAACACGTATTTTAATTCATTTAACGAGAATGCTTCTTGCGTTTTGCTTGGTAAAAAAATATAGGGCTGAAAAATCCCGAACGTGATCGGCGAGGAAACAAGAGAGGTCTCCCGCAGCCTAATGTTTCTTTTCACCCCAACCATCTCTTTGCACGCTTCTAAAAGTTGATTTAGCTTTTGGTTTTGAACAGCCGCAGCTGACTTTTTGATTTGATAGATTTGATAGTTTGAGTAAACAGCAGCCCCAACAAAAAGAACCACTCCAATGACCCAAGCTGTAAAAAATGTATGGTAGACGAAATCGGGCGTTGACTTGTTTACCGATACTGTGAAATCATGTAATAAATCGCTGTTTGGCGCCTGAGAGGCATCCACTCCATTAATCCTTTCACTCTTCGAAGGTGCGTCACTATGAAAAAAAAGTAAGCTTTTAAAATACTGAGTTCCTTCTCCAAGGCGAATATAATTCCACGGTAAAAAGGCAGCAAGGATTGGAATGCAAAGAATATACCAAATATGATAATGTGCCTTCACCGTCAAATGATTGTTTAATAGTTTTTTGATTAACAGAATGATGAAAATAAGGAGGGATACCACGATTGAACTAACTAAAATTCGCAGCAGCATGGTATCCATTATTTTTCCCCTTTCTTGTCTCTCATGGATAATATTTTCTTTAATTCCGAAATATCTTCATTCGATAACTTATCATTTTCAATAAAATTTAATATCATTGAATTTAACGTGCCGCCGAAAAACTGCTGCAGAAAGGATTTACTTTTTTGCTCAACATATTCGCGCTTTTCAACCAGTGAAGTATAAATAAACACTCGGCCATCTTTTCTTGCGTGCAAAGCCTTTTTCTTTACTAGGCGCGCCAGCATGGTGTGAATGGTATTTGGCTTCCAATCACTCTTATTCGATAATTTCTCCACTACTTCAGGAGTCGAAATCGGCTCATGATTCCATATAACCTTCATCACTTCATATTCTGCTTCTGATATTTGTGGAATCTCCTTCATGATCCCCCTCCTGCTTTTACAACTGTAGTATTTATTATAGCAAAAAGGTCCAAGTATATAAAGAATATTGGTGACTTTAGCCTATGGTAAATAATCCCCCTGTATGCTGTGGATTTATACTGATACCATTCACCTTATTTGAGATATAAAAATAGCCGCCTATTAACTAGATTTATGCAAGAATATGTCCTTTCATGCAAAATAGCGCAGATCCTTACTCTGGAAATGCGCCCGATTATGGAAGATTGAAAATGCGAAAGTGCTGCAAAAATGGCTTCTAAATTATTTAGTTTAAGTACAGTGCTTCACAAACCTTAAATATTTTCCTTATTACAGTATAATCTACTTAAAAAAATGCCTAAATGAGAATAGGTACATCTCACTTTTTTGGAGATGCACCTTTTGATGTTGATTTATTAATAAAAAGAATAACGAAAGTAGAATATATGACTTCATGTATTAAATATTAAGAAGTCTTTACCAACCAATCATAGAAGCTCCTTTATTAATTTCGTGAGCTCTTTAAACCTAAGATCCAGTTCCTCATATTCTTTATTATTTGTAGTAATAAAGCTAAGCTTCCCTAAGACTTCTTGTCGTTCTGTTTCAAGCGTTAAACGCAATTCATCATTATCATCTCTTTTTTGTGATGATTCCTTCTCATTAAATAGCTTATATACGGTATTATTTGAAAAAATGAGCTTAATGTTTGTTGTTCTTTCAAGAAAATAGCGATCGTGTGACACGACCAATAAAGTTCCATTATATTGTTCTAATGTTTCTTCAAGTTGTTGACGGGAAGGCAAGTCAAGATGGTTCGTAGGTTCATCTAGGATGAGAACATCTTTTTCTTCTAGAATATTTTTCATTAACTTACACTTCACACGCTCACCCATGCTTATATTACCAATAGGCTCTGTCCACTGAGAATCCAGGAATCCTAAATGTTTCATTAAATTTCGTACGTGCCCTCTCTCTACAAATGACTCTTTATCAAATAACTGTTCAGGAGTTTGATAAAGGGGCAAGTCAAATACTTCTTGAGTTAAATAGCCAATATTTGCTGATGGAGAAACCCAGATATCTCCTTTGGTAACTGTTTCTTTTCCGGCTATCATATTCAAAAAGGTCGTTTTACCACTCCCATTTGGACCTGTAACCGAAACCTTTTCTCCATGCTGAATGGTAAAATTCGCATCTTTAAAAAGTTTTTGTCCATCAAAAGACTTTTCTAAATTTTTAACTTCTAAGAATCGCTTTCCTACTTTATGATTCGATTTTAATGTGAAATTCACTTGGTATTCAGCCTTAGGCGCATCAACTTTAATTTTTTCAAGTTCTTTTTCAAGACGCTTTTGTTTTGATTTTACTTGTGAATCCATTCGTTTAGCTTTAACACGATAGTATTCTTTAGGGAATTCCTGTTTTGTTGATTGTGCGTGAGCTGATTTTGACCATGATGTTAGTTGATTGATTTGACCTTCAATACGCTCTTTCATCTTTTGTTGTTTCTCATATTCACGTTGCTGTGTAAGTCTTTCCCTTTCACGAAATTTCATATAACTAGTGTAGTTACCACTATGACTAATGAGCTTTTGGTTTTCAATTGACCATATTTTCGTGACAACTTTATCTAAGAAATAACGATCATGTGATACGAGAATAATGGTACCTTTATAACTTTTAATTTGGCTAATTAGGAAGTCCGAACTCTGTTCATCCAAATGATTTGTTGGTTCGTCCAACAATAAAATGTCCGTATCTTTGGCTAAACCTTTTGCTAGGCGGGCTTTTAATCTTTCTCCCCCACTTAATTTCGAGAAGTCACGGATTGGAACATTCCACTTTCTTAATAACGCTTCTTCTTGAGGTGTTACTTCATCAAAAGAATATGACTCGGTTTCTTGTTCAATCATAGTTATTATAAGTTCATCCTGTTGGTGTTTAATGTGTCCTCCTGTTGGTGGAAAGTCACCGTTCAGTAATTGCAACAACGTTGATTTTCCAGCACCGTTTTTACCTGTGATCCCGATAATATCCCCTTGTTGTACATTCGTATTTATATTTTCAAAAATAATATGATTTTGAATTTCAACCTTTATATTTTGTAACTGCATTAGTTCTAACATAAAGAATCATCCCTTCTTTTTCAGGGAGAATAAAAAATCCTCCCAAACAATTTTGGAAGGATTAGTCAAATCGCATTTTTTCCGTACTCAAATAAGCTATTAGCTTTTCAGCTAGTTAGCATCACAGCTAATTAGTATATAGAAAAATGGGCAGACTAATCCTAAGTTTTATTATCTGAAATAAACAATTTCAAATGTTAAAAATTAGGTTAGTTATCCATTGTCCACCCATCATCCCTTTCTTTTAATAGTAAACACAATTTTAACACTTCTAAAGTCAAGAATACAAGATTAATTTGCCTCCTACTATCCTATTCAACCTGCGAGTAAAATATTCAATTTTATTGAAAACGTTACTCAACAATCTGGCCCGATTGCGGAACAAAGAAATACTCTAAAAAATAGACCTTTTTATCGAACTTTTGTACAAATTTATCAAACTTTATTATAAATGATCCAGACTTTTTTATAAATTATCGAACGTTATTCAATCAACAACTGCTTCTATCAAAAGTAAGCATTGTTACATTCACAAAAAAGATGCCTAATCCTCCATATAGCATTGGTTCAAAGGCATCTTTTTTTCATATTTGCAGGAAATTAAACAGACGTTTCAGATGATAGGATAATACTGCTCATATCTTGGATTATAGTAATACGGTGGTCTTGGACCTATCTTAGGCATTTTAATGGGATTCGGATTAGAATTGTATACCACTTCTTCCTTTTCATCGGAATGATTAACTAATAGTAGCATTATTTCTCGACTGAATGGGTAGTACTGCAAATGGATAACCTCCTTCGAGCTTTTTCTTTATCCTCCACATTATTCTAGCTTTAACCATAAGGAGCCCGTACTGGCCTTGAATTGTCGTAAAAAAAATTCATAATAGGCACGCGGATAGCCCAATTATCATAAAGTAACAGGAAAATGTTCTTTTCTAGGAGGATTTCCATGGCACACGATCATCAACAGAAACCACAGAATAAAAATTATCCGATGTATCCCCATTACGGAAAAATAACGCGTTACGAAGACATTCCACTTACGGTTCCCGAACAAAGGCAGCTTCGCCAGCCTGGCGTAGAAAGTCTAATGGTTCCAAGGCCGATAATTGAGAATCCACATTATAAAGGAAGCGAAAAATTAGCAGGTAAGGTCGCATTGATTACGGGTGGTGACAGCGGGATGGGGGCAGCTGCGGCTATTGCCTTCGCAAAAGAAGGAGCAGATGTTGCCATTGCTTATTTAGATGAACACGAGGATGCCAACCGAACCAAAACAAGGATTGAAGAACTCGGGCAACGTTGTTTATTATTACCTGGTGATTTGCGAGACAAACAACAGTGTATAAACATTGTTGAAAAAACAATTCAAACATTTAGGCAGCTTGATGTGCTTTGTAATCATGTAGGCATCCAGTTTCAGCAATTAAGCTTATTAGATATTACCGATGAGCAATTTGACGATACCTTTAAAGTCAACATTTATTCGCATTTCTACACAACCCGTGCTGCTCTTCCATACTTAAAAGCAGGCAGTTCTATCATTAATACCGCGTCAGTTGTGGCTTATTATGGAAATAACCAATTGATTGACTACACGGCGACAAAAGGGGCAAACGTTGGATTCACAAGAGCATTGGCCCACAATCTCATTGATCAGGGCATTAGAGTTAATGCAATCGCACCCGGACGGGTATGGACTCCTCTAATCCCGGCAAGTTTCTCTGCTGACCAAGTTCCACTGGCGGGCAATCCTATGAAGCGTCAAGGGCAGCCTTTCGAAATTGCTCCAACATTTGTGTATCTGGCTTCCGATGATTCCCGTTTTGTAACCGGACAAACACTTCATGTTAACGGCGGGCAAGTCATGTCATCTTAATCGAGTTCAAAATTTTCCAAGAAAAAAGCGACAGAAATGTGTTCCTGTCGTTTTTTTGTTAGTGGAACCTGAAAACAGGTTATCTAAATCGAATTTTTCCACAATTACAAGCTTCTAATTTGGAATGTTAATCTCCAATTTTTCGTCATAATTCGTTACCTCTATCACTTTGTCAGTAAACAGATATGGCGTATCATACCGATCTTGCTTCTTAATATCGAAATAGCTATTATTGGCGGTCAGTACTGGAAAGACAGCGTTGGTCTTCTTTAAAATATTTTGGGAAACTTCTATCTCCGCCATCAAAATAATCTGTTTATTGGAAAGGGCAAAAAATAGTTTCCCAATCTCTTTGTCATCTTCCGTAATTTTCACCTGTTGTAAAATGGAAATCAAGCATGTGACAAAATCATTAATCTTCTCGTTTGGTAACCCATTTAATTGATAATCTGCTAGTACTTTATTGAGTCCCTGTTTAATTTCCTTGAAAGAAAACACATCTTCAATTCTAATAGCCGTTTTCGTTTTACCAAGGCTTTCAAACTTTTTTCGTGTCTCAAAAAGGTATTCATAAATAAAGCCCTTATGCTGATCCCGCTGTGTAACAAAATCAGCCAATTCATTAATACAGCGAATCTCTTGGCTTTGATTTCGGATCAAGAGTAAGAATGCATAGACATCCTTCTCATCAAATGTATTTCCCATTAACTTTTCATAATAATAATTTACTAACGATTGCTCTTTAGTGTCCATTGTTCTCCCCTAAGAAAAAGTTTCATGAAACAGGAATAGTGACAGTCACTGTTCCGAATCCTGCCGTTGGGCAGAATTATAGTAGTATACGAAACTCGATTTTACCATATATCTTAACATTCTCTTCATCTTTTCTTAAAATTTAAAGATTATAATTACATTGTTACAACTAATATTGTTGAGGAGGGTTACGATGTATTTAAAAAAACTCGTTGAGAGTAACATGATTACAATTGATTATGATCGAAATGGCATCTTACAAACCTTTAGGGGCCGTGTTTCTCATCTTAATTTATCTGAACAAATTCTTTCCTTAAAAGATGAAAAACAAAAGATTTACTGCTTCCGCTTATCTGGAATTAGAAGGGTTTATTAATTTTTGCAAAACAAAGTGAAGGAGCAACACCTTACCTAAGACCATATGGATTTAGGTTTTAATTTTTTAAAAATTAAATTATACTGATAGCAGGCCACACCTTCTACTTCCTAAAATCCTTCCTTATAATATAATGCTTTCGCCTGCTCATTTTCTCCATTTACTGAATGTCCCAAGTAATTTCTACCAGCTTGATAAAAAGCACGAGATCAACATCACTATCGTTTCATTACCAATGCAAACGCACTTTTTCATATTACCTTGAAAGCAAGGAATCAAGCTTTTTTTCTTGTATATATATAGTAAATAGTTTAGTCGGAGGGGTGTGGATATGAAATCCCAAACGCCTCTTAGACTCACTATAAACGACCGGAGGGACGGATTTTCTACGAGGTCGGTTGCTTATAAGTAAAATAAAAGACCAAATCGCATGCGAAATGGTCCTCTTTTAGTGGTGCAATTCTCTATTTGCACGCGTGTCTACTTCGCTCGGTCACTTTTGTTTACCAAACAAATAATCCAACAATCATTGCACTTAACAATGACACACCCATTCCGCTTACCAATAGCTTCCATACATTTCTTCCAATGATCTTTGACTTTTCTTCACTTACTGTGGAATTAAATGTGCCATAAATCATACCGACTGTACTAAAGTTAGCAAATGATGTTAGGAAGGTGACTGCAACTGCTATAGTATGCGGAGCAAGCTCACCTATCCTGTCTTTTAAGTCAAGCATCGCTACAAACTCATTGGTAGCCAGCTTTATTCCCATTAATTGTGCAACATACATGGTATCCGCTCCAGATAAACCAAGTAAGAAGGCAAACGGGCTAAAGATAATAGAGAATATTTTTTGGATGGTCAATCCATGCCACACAAATCCTAAAATCCCATTAAGGCCCGCTGTTAACGCAACATAGCCAATTACCATGGCCATGATAACAATGACCATTCTAATCCCAACAAGCATACTATTTGAGATGGTAGAGAAGAAATCCCCCCGCTCCTCTTTTGCAGGGACATAAACGATATCTTCTTCTTTGGTCACATTAACAGGGTTTAGCATGTTTGCGATCAAGAGTGCATTAAAGCAGTTCAACGGAATTGCAACAAAAACATAGGTTGCCGGCACCATTGATAAATAAGCCCCAATAATTGACCCGCTGATACTGCTCATACTCATTATTCCAAACGTTAACAATCGATTTTCCTTTAAAACTGTCAATTGCTGACGGATAACAGCTAGCGCTTCCGTATTTCCTAAAAACATCATCTGGATTGAGAAGAAACTCTCAAGCTTTGGCAACCCTGATACTTTTGAAATAAGCCAGCCCACTTTATCAATAATCCAAGTTAATATTCCAAAATAGGATAAAATATCAAAGAACGTAATAATAAAAATAATTGGCATTAAAGCACTAAAAAAGAAGTCCACCTGCTCATTCGCCATGACGGACGGAAAGACAAATGAAATCCCTTGGTTTGCACAAGCAATTAACCAAGTAAAGAACGAGGCGATTTTACTAATAACCCATGACCCTATTTTCGTCGATAACATAAACCAAGTAATCAAAAATTCCGCAACCAACAAAGTCAAAATTGACTTCCACTTCACGTTTTTTTTATTTGGTGAACATAGGTAAATGACGCCAATAACCACCACTACTCCCAATGCATTTAACAAGAAATACATGTAATCAACTCCTTTGGTTTTATCATTACCCTAATTAATTGTTTCTATAGAAAAGTCCTCATTTTTCACGCCTCCAGCCGCTAGACGGGAAGAATAAAAAATGAGGACTTCTAACTTTTTGAAATAAGCCAAAATGAAGGTCATATAGACTCCATGACGTTAGTTGGAATAATAAATTCTCTTTTTTCACACTTCCTTGTAGTCTAGCATTTTAGCGGCTGCTAGGTAGACACGATCAGACCATTCTCACTGATATTATACAAGGATACTATTTTAACAAGATTTTATAGGAATAAGAACACATTTTATCTCAGTCTAAAAATAACTTCAATAGATTTATTAATGTTCCAATAATGACAAAAATAATAATCTTAGGAAAACTTGTATTCTAGGGCATCTTGATTTTTTACCCTAAAGAGATTAGCTACAGGAGTTTCTAAATAATCTTTTGTTATAATATTCATAAGGGTAATTTTCTTAGAAAGGTAAATAAATTTGGAAATTACACAAACTACATCAGAGAGGAGACCTGCTATGGAATTTTTTCTAGTCGTTTTATTATTGCTGGCCATTATCGGTTTATCCAGCTTCATCAATCATTACATGCCATACATACCTGTCCCGCTTATTCAAATCGCACTGGGTGTTTTGCTTGCGTCCCTTCCCACAGGAATTCAAATACCGATGGATCCGGAACTGTTCTTTGTGCTATTTATTGCTCCGTTGCTTTTTCATGATGGGAAAAATGTTTCAAGGCAGGCATTATGGAAATACCGAAAACCGATATTATTGCTAGCTCTTGGCCTTGTTTTCCTGACCGTATTCGTCATCGGATATTTAATTCATTGGCTCATTCCTTCAATCCCATTACCGGCTGCTTTTGCTTTGGCCGCCATTCTTTCTCCTACGGATGTGGTAGCAGTGGGTGCCATTTCTAGCAGGGTGAAGATACCAAAAACGATTATGCATATTCTTGAAGGGGAAGGACTCATGAACGATGCCTCCGGTTTAGTTGCCTTTAAATTTGCAGTCGCTGCAACTGTTACTGGCGTTTTTTCTTTGGCAGAAGCTAGCTGGAGTTTTTTAGTTATTTCCATTGGCGGATTTGTCGGTGGTGCCATCCTTGCCTTCCTAATTATCCGCCTCAAAGTTTATATTCGACGAATGGGCATGGAGGATGTGACCATACACATGCTCATCCAGCTGCTCACACCTTTTATTATTTTTTATATTATTGAGCATTTTCATCTCTCCGGCATTTTATCAGTAGTAGCAGCCGGCATTGTCCATACGATTAACCGCGATCGTGATCAAGCACCTGCCATGAAGCTGCAAGTGGTTTCTCAAAGTACATGGACAGTACTTATTTATATATTAAACGGGTTAGTATTTGTGTTATTAGGTTTGCAAATACCAAGTGTAACAAGTGAAATTTTTCAAGACCCTCTATTTAATAATTGGGAAGTAAGTAAGTATATTCTCATTATTACAGTGGCCCTTTTATTTCTTCGCTTCTTATGGATTACTGTGGCATGGCGTTGGGGATGGCTGCTAAAAAAACAGCTCCAAATGCCTTCAATGAGAGCAATTGGCATCCTTACGATTTCCGGCGTTAGAGGGGCAGTTACACTAGCTGGTGCGTTTACCATTCCCTATGTGTTATCAGATGGAAGCCCCTTTCCTGAGCGTTCGTTAATTATCTTTTTGGCAGCTGGGGTTATATTGGTGACGCTCGTAGCCGCGAGCATTTTTTTGCCAATTATGGCAAGGACTGAAAAAGAAAACACAGATAAGTTACGAGAAGAGATGGAAAGAACTGCCATGATTCGAACAATTGATGCGGCTATAAATTCGGTTCGGGAAATGATGAATGATGACAATCGTGGGTCAGTCGTGTCTGTTATCTCCACATACAATCAAATCCGGAATCGCTTAACCTATGTACGTGATGAATACACGGATCGACTGAAGTTAGCAGAAGTAGACATTCGGATGAAGGCCCTTGATGCAGAAGCTGACTATATTGAAAAATTGAAAAAGGCAGGAAAGATTGATCGGGAAACGATGTATTTTACTGAAGAACATATTCAGCGGATGAGGCTTGCTGTCTCAAACCGCATGCAATATCGAAGATTGTTTATTTGGACATTAATCAAACGAAGTGTGTACGACCTTTTTCATTTGTTTGTTCCGAAAAACCAAGAGAGGCTTAAACACCGCCAAGAAAAAATGAAACGGAATATCCAACTAAAGGTTATCATGGCTAAAGCAGCCATTCGCTATTTAAGGGATCAAATGACTCCAGAAAATGAACATATTTATATGGTCATAATTGGAGAATATAATGAAATGATTATGAAATTTAAGCAGGCTAAAAAAGGTGCTGATTCCAAGCAGTTTAGCCAAGTACAAAAAGAACTGCGTGTTAAAGCTTTCCAAGCAGAACGGAATGAACTTCAGAACTTGTATGAAGAGGGCGAAATTACAGTGGATGTGATTCGCAAAATTCGAAAGCAAATTAATATTAGAGAAGCCTATTGGATGGAAGAAAGTAGTGTCCATCCACACTAGATTTTGATAAATGTAAAGGCCGCTCCGTCATTCATCGTGATATGATGAATGACGGAGCGGCCTCTTTAAGGTAAGCCCCCAGTCCACAACCTCATGCAGCCTTTTATCTTCTATTTCAGTGAAAAAAATCCAACTAAATCGAATACTTTACTAATTGGGACCTTTTATTATTTAATTTTTCCACAAGGTCTTCATAATCCTTCATCTGAATTGCTAGCTTTTGCTTTCTGTCCATAATCATTCTAACCACTTCTTTTGGACTAGGTCCACCTTGAATATTTCTAATTTCAACGAAGTATTCGGGTGAAATGATTTTTTTCCATTCCTGTTCTGAAAGTTTCACATCGACAAACCCATTAATCATTTGGTTAATCTCAGTAATATCCCACTCATAAAGTTCTTTTTTCTCATAAATGGTTTTTTTGGAAATGTAACTCGCAATAGAATGTGCTTTTCTAAAAGAAATGCTATAGTCCCTAGCTAAGGTATCGGCTAACTCGGTAATGGTGATACTAGACTTTTTCGCCATTTCTTTCGTATGTTCTTTGTTTACTTTTAAGGTCGTAATGACAGCATCCATTAATTTCATGACCCGATTGGCATTAGTAAATGCTCGATATAAATGGGGCTGCAAATCATCCTCCGTATCGACAATATCTCCAAAAGGTGTATTATGAATCATATTCATGGCAGCTAACGCATCACCATAGGCACTGCTTGCAATCGAGCGAGAATGTTCAATTGATACCGGATTTCGCTTTTGTGGCATGATACTGCTGACCTGGACATAGGGATCCGCTACATAAAAGGAACCGAATTCCCTGGTCACATGCTGCAAGAAATCCTGAATCCACCTGCCAGTGTTGACCATACACGTCATCAAGGCAGATGATGTTTCAAGCAAATAGTCAGCTCCCCCAATCGAATCATAGGAGTTTTCAATTACTTTATCAAAACCTAATAACTCACATGTCCGTGTCCGACAAATTGGAAAACCTGTTGTCGTTAGCGCTGCAGCACCTAGTGATGATTGATTAACTGTTTCATAGGCTGACCACAAACGTTTAATGTCTCGTTGTAGTACATCATAGATTGCCAATAAATAATGTCCTAACGTTGTAGGCTGGGCTGGTTGAGTATGAGTATACCCGGTGATATATGTTTCAGTATGCTGTTCTGCTTGCTCCAGTATGGCATCACTCAACCTATAAGAATTATGTAATAGCAGTAATAGATGTTTCCTTAATACTAAACGGTACATCGCCACCCCCATATCGTTCCTGCTTCGGCCAATATGGATTTTCCCTGCTAATTCAGTCCCGATTTCTTCTCCGATTTTTGCTTCCATCATGAAGAACAAATCTTCAAACTGCGGTTGATAAAATATTTGACTAATATCGGTCTTCGCTACCTTATTAATGCCCATTAACATCTCTCTTGCCTCATCCGTTTTAATGATGTTTTGTTCTTCGAGCATGATTACATGGGCACGGTGAATATCAAACATGACATCGAATAAGAAATCCCGCTGATCATTAAATACCGGTTTTAACAGCTCTTCTACATAGGTTTTTCCTGGAAAAGCAGTTCCTTCACTTTTGATAAATTCCTCTAGTTTACTCATATTTTCATCTCCGATTTTTATTACAATGATTGTTCGGCTTTTACACCAAAAACCTTATTTGAAATAAATAAAACAATTGCGATTAACGTAATTTGGATCATTCCATATGCTGCAGCTTGACCCATATTAAACATTCTAAGCTGGTTCATAATTTCAATAGAAATTGGTCTATTCGATATCGTGTACAACAACACGGATGTCGGAAATTCACCGACGGATTCTACGAAGGCAAGTAATGTTCCCGATAAGACACCTGGCATGATAATGGGAAGTATGACCTTCCTAAAGGTATAAAACCACTTAGCACCAAGATTTCTAGATGCTTCTTCAATGGAATCGTCTAATTGTTCAAGAACGGCATTGGTGGAACGAACCACTAATGGAATGTGACGAACAAAATAGGCAAGCGGTAAGATCCAAAACGTTCCCACGAGAATGTTCCCGAATGAAAATACATTAGGCTCATTAAAGGCAAAAATAAGATTCATCCCAATAACGGTAGCAGGTAATGCCCATGGAATCATCACCAATATATCCACAAAACTCTTTCCGACAAATTTCCTTTTTACCAGCAGATAGGACGTTAAGACGCCAAAAACTAGGTTCCCGGCAGTAGCTATGACCGCCAAAAGTAGGCTATTTTTTAGAGGTTTAAATATATTCGGATCCTGTAATAATAATCGATAGTTTTCAAAGTTAAACACAGACGGATAGGTTTGCCATGTCCAGGTTCCGTCTGGTACTAACGAAAGAAGCAGGATTGTGAAATGCGGTAATAACAGAATAATTACTCCAATAATACCAACAAAAACCATAATCCATTTCATTAAAGGATTTTTTACTTCACTTCGATGAGCACCGATTCCCTTTGTAGCCATCCTGTAATCCTTTCTGTTTTGGTACCAGCGCATAAAAAGCAAAAAGGCAATCGAAACGACAGAAAGGATAACCGACTGTGTAGCCGCAACCTCCATATCCCCATTGATTTTCGAAAAGTAAATTTGCAAACTTAACACACGATATCCCCCTGCTAATAAGAACGGAGCACTAAAGGATGCCATTGAAATCATAAATACCAGCAGGGAGGCTGCAACAATGGCTGGAGTTAATAATGGAAAAGTGACTTTCCAGAACACTTTATATCTACTTGCACCTAAATTATAGGCAGCTTCTTCCAAACTAGGGTCAATTTTATTAATCGCTGATGACACAGTCATATAGAAGTAAACATACATGGTATAAGCATGAACAATTAGAATACCCGAGACTCCGCCAATTTTAAAAGGAACTTTTTCAAGACCCAAAAAATCTTTAATGGCATTGGGAATGAGACCTGTTTCCCCATATAAAAACATAAACGCCATAACCCCTACTAGTGATGGTAAAACGATCGGCATAATTGCAGCACTAGCAAAAAATCCTCTGCCCGGAAAATCATAGCGGTTGAATATGAAGGCAAGAGGAATGCCTATAAGGGCGCTGACAAATACACTTAATATTGAAATATACACAGAATTCCATAATGCCTCTAAATTGGTTTTCGATTCCTGACTAAAAAAATCCTGATAGTTTGTAAATGATATTCCACCCGTTGTTTGCAAACTTTCCATAAATGTCCTGATTGAAGGATAAAGGACATAGGCAACTAATACTAATAGCACCGGAATCAGCAGGATAAGGGTAAGTCGCGTGTCACGATTCTTTATCATGAGGCATCACCATTTAAAACTGGTATAATCCGGATTTCATTTTCCGGTAGTTGTACCCAAACCGTTGCACCAGCTTCAAGATTACTTGACCGACTGTTTAATAGGTTCACTTGTAGAAGCTTCCCGCCTACATTTATAGTGAGATTAATAACCGAACCAAAAAATTCAACTGTTTCAATACTTCCTATTAAAATATTGACACCTTCTACAGATGATTCATGAACTTTAATTGCCTCTGGTCGTATCGAAAGGGCAAGATTCCCTTTGTTTTCTGGATTAATATTAAATGGATGATTATGTACAACCAATTCTTTCGTCCCTGATCCAATTTGGGCCGATACATATACCTTTCCTTGATCTAACGATTGAACTGTAGCCGGTAATAAATTGATTTCACCTATAAAACTAGCGACAAAATCATTTGCTGGTTCATTATAAATTTCAGATGGTGTTCCCACCTGGTGACATACGCCAAAATTAAATACTGCTATACGATCACTCATTGATAAAGCTTCTGCTTGATCATGCGTGACATAAATAGTCGTAATTTTATATTCTTTCTGAAGCCTTAATATCTCGCTTCTCATCTCATCACGCAGCTTCGCATCCAAATTGCTTAGCGGTTCATCGAGGAGAAGAATTTCAGGTTCAATCACTAGTGCTCTTGCCAGTGCGACACGCTGCTGCTGCCCTCCACTTAATTGACTCACTTGACGTTCTGAATATTGCTCCAGCCTCACCTTACGCAGTACTTCCATTACCCTCGTTTTGAGCTCATTAGAAGAAATTTTCCTTACTCGTAAACCAAATGCAACATTTTCAAAAACCGTCATGTGAGGAAAAAGGGCATAGTTTTGAAAAACCATGCCCGTATTTCTCTTTTCTGGAGGTACACGCGTCATATCCTTATCTCCAAATCGAACAATGCCCTTTGTCGGGTAATAAAATCCAGCAATCATCCTCAGTGTAGTGGTCTTACCGCATCCACTTGGCCCTAGAAAAGTAAAGAATTCTCCGTCTTTAATTTCTAGGTTTAAATGATCGACTGCAATTACTTTTCCAAACGCTTTTTGGACATGATCCATTTTAATTGACGCCATTACCTACCACTTCCTATTGTTTAATTTCTTTAGCTCCGCTCTTAATGTTTTCATCCCAATACTTCATCCAAGCGTCACTTTCCTTCTGAAATACTTTCCAGTCAATATCCATACTCTTAATCTTCGTTTTTGTAATCCAGTCAGGCAGGTCTTTTACATCAGTCCTTGTTGGAATACGGTAAAATTCTTCAGCTAATAATTTAGCCGCTTCTGGCGTATTAACAAATTCATAGAATGCTTCTGCAGCCTTTGGATGCGGCGCATCTTTTACCACGGCAATTCCTTCCGTCAAGACTGGTGTACCGCTTGCTGGAACAATAAATTCAAATGGATAATTTTTATTTTCCTTCAACATAACAACATCAGGCATGGCCCACACAGAAATGGTTCCTTCACCTTTTGCAACTTTGTTGTACATCATTTCGGGGTTAGCAGAGTATTCTTTTGTATTTGCATCGAGTTTCTCCAGCCATTCGTATCCCTTTGTTGGATCCTTAGAATCCTTGAAATCACGGTATATCATCGCTGAAAAGATCGTTCTCATGGTTCCAGAAGCAAGCGGATAACGAATGATAACCTTATCTTTCCATTTAGGATCCAATAATTCATCCCAGTCCTTTGGTGCATCTTCCTTTTTTACCTCTTTACTGTTATACATAATGACTTCAGGCGTTTGACTTGTTCCGGACCAATTCCAATCCGCATCATGGAATTGAGCGTCCAGACTACTGGCATAGGATGGTTTATATGGTGCAAGCAGCCCCTCATCCTTTGCCTGGTCAAAGTTTACCGAAGGTGCCCCCCACCAAACATCTGCTTGCGGATTATTTTTTTCTGAACGAATTCGATCCAAGACCTCCTGGGAACCCATATCAAGCCACTCTACATCAACATTGTATTTTGCTTCAAATTGTTTTTCGAATTTGGATAATATATCTTTTCCATGCGGTGAATATACGACAATTTTCTCTTCAAGCTTTGGTTCGTCCTTCTTTGCTGGTTCTTTTGCTGGTTCTGCTGATCCCTTTTCAGAATCTCCACATGCTGAAAGCAGCAGCACAGCGGATAACGTTAAAGTCGTTAGAATCGATACCTTTTTCTTTTTCACACCATTTCCCCCTTAAATTGAATAATTTAAAATACTTTCATGTTCGTGTAAAAAAAGTGAAACAGCCCCTAAGACACCTGCATTTTCTCCAAGTCTCGAAATCTTCATCTCTACTGAACTTGGAAGATACTGATTCACAATTTCACATAGTTTAGGTAAAATGAATTCGGATGACTTTAACACACCACCTCCCAAAATTATCACCTCTGGATTGAGAAGACTTGCAGCATTAATGATTCCATAGGCTATATGCTCGATCGCCTCATCGATCACATGTAGAGCAATCTTATCTCCTTTTTTCGCAAACCGAAACGCATCCTCTCCAGTTAAATCTGCTGCATTTGCTTGTTCAAACAATGGATGTGCTGAATCTAGCTGCACTAATTTTTTAAATCTGTCACCAATTGATTTTCCTCCCGCTACGCTCTCCAGATAACCATATCGATGAAAGATCGGTTTGAATTCATTTTTCATATCGTTTTTGTCTGTGACCATATAGCCTATTTCACCGGCAGCATTAGAAGAGCCCCGATACAGTTGATTCCGAATAATGATACCGCTTCCAATTCCAGTGCCAACAGCTACGAACAACACGTTTTCCTTGCTCTTTGCATTACCAAGCCATTGTTCACCAAGCGCTGCCACATTGACATCATTATCAAGATAAATTGGGAAGGATAAATATCTTTTTGCTTCAGTAATAAATGGATAACGGACCCAATTTAAGCTCGGGGCCTCCACCACAACACCACTGCCTGTTTCTGTAATGCCTGGTACACCTGCTCCCATTCCTAATATCTTTTCAGCATCTATGTTGTTCCTCTGGACCATCGCATTAATTTCTTTTGCGATTTGTTTTAATAAACCTGTTTTTATATATTGACTCGTTTGAAAGCTGCTTGCCGCAATAATTTTTCCACTTAAATTACAAATAATTATTTTAACCTTCGTACCACCGATATCAGTGCCAATAATGTAGGCCGCTTTTTCATTAAAATAGAGTTGAATGGGTCTTCTTCCTCCCTGTGAAGTCGACTCTCCTATTCCTTTTTCAATGATCCAATTCTCATAAATTAATTCATCAACCAATAAAGACACGGTCGGCTTACTTATGTTGATCTTCCCAGCAATTTCAGCCCTTGAAATCGGTGCATTCTCCAAAATGCACTGGAGTATTCTTTTTTTGTTAAGTGACTTTCCTTGCATCGTATTTCCATTCATTTCATCACGGCCCTAATCTTTTTGGTTAGTAAGTTATTCTAATTAACTAAAATATACCTCACTAGGGAATTGTTTACAATATCCTTTTTTTGATAATTATTAAAATATTTAGTAAACTGTTAAAAATAGGAGTTTATGACTACTTATGGGTATTATTTACTGTTTTAATTTTCTGAATATAGTTATTATTTACAATATTATCCTGGCATGCATAATATTAGGTAAGGGTTTTCATATTGCCAGTTAGTTAGATAGATTAACTAACATACCCGATACCAAACAAAAAGGAGGCTGTGGAGTTTCATCATCATTTCATTTATGAAAGGGGTTACAAGGATGAAAAAGTATTTACGTGGTTTTCTTGCTATTCTATTGGTTGTTTCGTTACTGCCGTTTACTGGAAATGTCACTGAAGCCCAGGAGCCAGATGTTGATCTTTGGAATGCAATTAAACCTCTCGAGACTACTGTTACCTTTCTCAATACCGGGGCACATCCAGATGATGAACGTAGTGACTTTCTTGCCTATTTATCAAGGGGACTGGGTGTTAAAACCTCAAGTTTAATCGGCAACCGCGGTGAAGGAGGCCAAAATGAAATTGGCAAGGAACTAGGCAACGGCTTGGGAATCATTCGCTCAAGAGAAATGATTGAAGCAGCCAAGATTACTGGTGTTAAGGCTTTCCACCTAAGTGAAACTACCTCTGATGCTATTTACGATTTTGGTTTTTCCAAAAGCCCCGAGGATACACTAGCCAATTGGGGAGAAGATCTGACATATGAACGTTTAATTCGTTTTATCCGTACTTACCAGCCTGATATTGTGATGCCTTCATTTCGGAACGTGGATACCCAGCACGGACATCACCGTGCCATTGAGATTCTAAGTGAAAGAGCATTTAGGGATGCGGCAAATCCAAATGTTTTTCCAGAACAATTAAACGAAGGGCTTTCTGTCTGGCAGATTAAAAAGCTTTATTTACCTGCTGAAACAGAGCAACAAACAGAGACATCGATTGAAATTGGCATGTATGATCCAATTTACCAAATGTCTTATCCTCAATTAGGAGAGCAATCTCGTTTTATGCATAAAAGCCAAGGAATGGGTAGTAACATTCCGGTCGCACCAAGACAGGTCAAACTCGAATTACTTTATAGTGCTGTTGGGGACAATACTGGCCTTTTCGCAGGGATCCCTTATGATTTTAAAGAATGGGCACAAAAGCTTCCCAAAAATGGAAATGACTTAAAAGTTCAGTTTACAAAGCTCCAGAGTGAACTTAACTCGATCATTGCAGCTTATCCTAGGAGCGAAGAAGTTTTTACAAAAGCCCAGGACACGTTGAAGGATGTACGTAATCTACTTAATAAAACAGAAAAAGCAAAGCTCGACCCACAACTAAAGAATGATTTACTCCATAAGCTTTCCTTAAAAGAAGAGCAATTACAAACGGCTAGCTTTACAGCCTCAAAGCTTACTGTAAAAGCTTCAGCTAAATCAAACATTCTTACAAAAGGTCAAACCACTACGGTTACGGTCACATTGAAAAATAACGGTAAACATGAACTAAAAAAGGCAGAGGTGAAATTAGCTGTTCCAGAAGGGTGGAACATTTCCACACAGGATCGAGCAGCAAACCTTGCTCCTGGAGAATCAGCACAAGTTACTTATCAAGTCCAAGTTCCTGAGGATGCTGCATATTATCATGCTTACAAAGAACCCGTTATTCGGGCAAACGTCATGTATGAATCTACTGGCTCTAAAACAAGCCACGTCCAAGAATTAGACGGAACGATTGCTGTTCTTCCTGATGTTGCTCTTACCTTATCTCCAGAGGACATTGTTGTTAATACGGCCGATGTCCAAAAAGAGATTCCTGTAACAGTAAAAGTTAAAAACTATGCTGAAGGTAATACTCAATCTTCCATCTCGTTAAAGGTGCCTGCAGGCTGGGGAGTCTCTCCGAGTGAAGCAGCAGTGCAATTGAACAGTCAGTTAGAGGAAAAAGAAGTAAACTTTAAGTTAATACCGCCAACAGACATTCAAGCGGGTGACTTTAATGTCGTGGCAGAAGCTGCGGTTAATGGTAAAACCTTTAACTCAACCATCCAAGAAATCTCTTATGACCATATTGGCCAGTTCTATTATGAGTACCCAGCTAAAGTAAACGGGGTTGCCTTTGAACTGCAGAAGGATGACAATTTAAAAATTGGTTATATTGAAAGTGGATTCGACCAAGTCGCAGATTATTTAACCAATGCCGGTTTAAATATTACCAAACTCACGGAATCTGATATTGCAACCGGAGATTTAAGTCAATACGATACAATTGTTGTTGGAATTCGTGCTTATCTATCTCGTGCCGATTTATTAGCTAATAACGAGAAACTGAAAGAATATGTTTATAAAGGCGGACATGTAGTTATGCAATACCATAAACCAACTGGGGACAATTGGAATGCGCAAACTTCTGCACCTTATCCATTAACGATTGGCAATCCGTCCATTAAATGGCGAGTAACAGATGAAAATGCTAAAGTAACCGTTTTGAAACCTGAAGCCCCTCTCTTCAATTATCCAAATAAAATTACCGATAGTGATTGGGAGAATTGGATTCAAGAAAGAGGACTTTACTATCCAATGGCGGTGAGCGATCAATACGAAAAATTTGTCAGTATGGCTGATCCTGGCGAAGCCCCATTTGATACAGGTATCCTCCTGGCGAAATACGGTGAGGGAACCTACCTTTACACCAACCTTGTATTCTATCGTCAAATTCAAGGGCAGGTACCAGGGGGTTATCGAATCTTCACAAATTTAATCAGCTATGGAAAAAACAACTAACTTAATCTTTAATAAGACAGTTCCTAGTGTGAAAAGACCCTAGGGACTGTTTTTTGAATTGCTAAAGCTTTCTTCTAAAAAATTTTTGATTTGGCAGTATGGTTGTAGGATAGACTCATCAGATATTTACGCCCTTTGAACTTACAACCATCTATTTCCATAATCAACAACATTTTGCTATAATGAGAATAGCCCACCACCACTTCATGTAAACGCATCCACTGAAAAAGATTCATTCTTGTTTCTCACCAAAATAAAAGGAGGTCCCCCATGTATCAAATCAAAGGAAAAGAAAAAATATTTGTTTATACTGGTCCGGATGGTTCTGGACGAAAAACGATTGCAAAAATGGTTGCGACTGCATTTGATATGGAAACTGTTCTCTCATACACTACTCGATCTCCTCGTCATTATGAAAACAATGGTCAAGACTATCACTTTGTAAATGAAGAAACTTTTCAACAGATGCTTACACAACAGGAATTCCTTGAAAGTGTCGAAATTGACGGGATTTACTATGGGATTCGTGAACAAGATATTGTGGATGCCTTTAAAAACCATGATTACGTCTATCTGACTTTAAACCCCGAAGGTGCTCAAAAGTTAAAAACAATGTATGGTAATGATTTAGTCCGCATTTTTATATATGCAGATCGTGATACCGTTATTAAAAGACAACAGGATCGCCAAGATAGTAAGGAAGATATCGAACGGCATATGAAGCATTACGATGAGACCATGAACTACAAAAACAGCTGCGAATATGCATTTGAAAACTTTGATTCCCCACAAGTAGCCTTTCAGGTTAGCGAATTAATTGAATCCTTTCTAGACCGAAATCTTATTGAGACAGATTATTAAGTAATCCCAGCTTATATCAAAGGCAAACAGTGCCCAGCACTGTTTGCCTTTTTTATTGGAACAGTCTCTTATGAGTTTTTTAATCAAGTTAAGTAGACATATAACTATCAAGTATGTTACTCTATATTAGTTACTTACGGAAACTGTTACCTAAGGTAACTACTTTTTTATAAAAGAGGTGCTTTCGATTAAGACTGCTAACAATTTTTTTCAACAATTATTGCTATTATTAAGGCCCTTTGAAAATAAGCTGAATATTCATCTTGCTGAACATCAACTGTACAGAGCGCAATGGACCATTATGTATTACCTAGCGAATAATGGAACGGCAACGCTTGTGGAGCTTGCCCATTATATGTTTGTCGAGAAACCCACGGTTACCAGAACCATTAACCGTTTGGAAGAATTGGGATATGTTGAGCATGTACCTGGAAAAGACAAACGGGAAAAAAGAATGCAGCTTTCAGAAGTTGGCATACAGGTATATAACGATGTCCGTGTAACAATAGACCAATACGAACAGGAAATTTTAAAAGGAATCTCGGAAGAAGAGCAAAACGAGGCCATTCGAATTATGGGAGAAATACGAAACAATATCATAAAATAAGGAGAGAAAAAAGTGAATACATCAAGACCTAAATTATGGACGAAGGATTTCATTATTGTTTCTAGCATTAATTTTTTAATAAACCTTGTCTTTTATCTATTAATCGTCATCATTGGTATGTATGCAGTTGATCAATTTCATGCATCCACAAGTCAAGCTGGACTGGTTACAGGCATCTTTATTATTGGCTCATTAATAGGAAGGCTATTTACAGGGCGGTTTATTGAGTCGATTGGCCGCAAGAAAACATTATACATTGGCCTAATCTTTTTTATTTTGACAACACTTTTATACTTACTAAATATTAATATCAGCATTCTGCTGATTACCCGATTATTGCACGGTATTGCAGCAGGTATGGTAGGTACTGCCACAGGAACGATTGCAGCACAGATTATCCCAGCCACTCGAAAAGCGGAAGGTATCGGTTACTTCAGTATGAGTGCTGCACTGTCAACAGCGATTGGTCCGTTCATCGGCCTTTATATGACGCAGCACACAGATTTTCAAATGATTTTTATTTTCTCTGTTGTCCTTGGTATTGTAAGCTTCATTACATCAGTCTTTGTATATGTACCCGCTTTAGAAATTACAGCACAACCATCTGAGAGCAAAGGATTTAAACTTTCAAACTTTATTGAGCCAAAGGCATTGCCAATTGCAATCGTAACACTTGTTATCGCCTTTTGTTATTCTAGCGTCCTTTCTTATATTAATTTCTACGCGAATGAAATTAATCTGGTTAGTGCGGCTAGCTTTTTCTTCCTAATCTATGCAATCGCCGTCTTACTTTCACGCCCATTTACAGGCCGCTTAATGGACTTAAAAGGTGCGAACTATGTTATGTATCCTGCCTTTATCATTTTAGCAGGTGGAATGATTCTTCTAAGTACTGTAGGCATAGGGATTACTTTACTTATAGCAGGTGCCCTTATTGGCCTTGGATTTGGTAATATCCAATCCAGTACGCAGGCGGTTGCGGTAAAGTTAACTCCGCCGCATCGGATGGGATTAGCAACGTCAACTTTCTTTATTTTCCTTGATGCAGGACTTGGCTTTGGCCCCTATTTACTAGGGTTCATCATCCCATTAACAGGTTACAGTCATTTATATGTCGTTCTCGGAATTGTCGTTCTGCTCACTTCTATTCTTTACTACTTTTTACACGGAAAGAAAGAACATGCTGCAACTTCGGCTGTTAATGTTTCGAATGTAGCTTAGGTTTAACATGGCGAACAGTGCCAGTCACTGTTCGCCATATTTTTTTCTGCGCCTTATTGAAATTTCCAGAATCCATTCAACATCTTAAATAAGTCTTGTTGATGTGTTCCAGTTAGGTTAATTAAAAATGGTGTTTCACCGTTTTTCTTTAATACCTGCTCCGCGATTCCCTCTCCAATTGGTGAACAAAATACTAGCTTCGTTCCAGCCAAGTCTAATTTTCTGCATCGTGCATTGATGTCTTCATCTATAAACTCCCCACTCGGTTTAAGATTTAACAAATCCCCCCACTCGGCTATGGTTTCATCTAGGTTCATAACCACAATTCCCGCACTCTCAAATTCCGTTCTTTTATCCTTGTGTGATTCAAGCAATCCTTGCTCCTCTAAATCTAAAACCCGATCATCGTCAGATTTTTCCCATTGGATAAAAAACGGCAGCGCGAGCTCGCTTGCTGCTTTTTCTGGAAATAGCAGTGACCATTTGATTACTTCCCCATCGGCACGAACCCGTTCACCAGGGAGTGGACCGTATACTGAAAATCCGTCTTCTTTAAGCTTTGCAGCGAGTTGGTCGATTTCATTAGTTCGAATGGCAATTCTAGCAGGCCCTTCTCGTTTTTCTTTTGCTAATACCTCGACAATTTGTGTAATCAGGCGGTTTTCCTCTTGGTTCTCCGCCATTGATAAGTTTTCAATCCCTAAAAATTCAATATAGCTCAACCCAAAGTAGGTCAGTGAATTATAAGTTCCCCAGGATTCATGACGCCCACCATTGATAGCATGGATGCCTCTTTGTTTTAATGGAGAAATGGCCTCCTCAGGCTTGTTAAAAAAACAGACTAGGTGATCAAAGGATAGTTTCAAGGTGTTTCCCCTTTCTCTTGTCATTTTTATGACAACGATAAATGAAGATATTCCAGCTAATTGCCTCACGGCTTGCATAAGACCGGCATAAAGTAAATATGATTAAATAAGCATCCTAACAAAGGGGTTGTCCATATGGTCATTTTTAATAGAATTGCTTTATTTTTTGTTATTTTGTACTCAGTTTTCATTATGGTAAATACCTATTTAGGTGAAGGTGAACGGATACAATCCAATGTTATGTACTTTTTAATGAATGGGTTTGCTTATATTGTATCAGCATTAGAGGTTGAAAGAGAAAAACAAATTGTTTTTAATACGTGAAATTTGAGTTTCTCATGGAAAAAGGTGCCTGACAACAGGCACCTTTTTCTGATTGTTATTTACCCCGTGGGCAGCTTCATTTTTTCCAAAATGGTGGAAAGATACTTTCTTACAGTTCCAAACTGTTGATTAGTACTTTTATCATCATCTTGCATTTCTAGACCGTTTCGTTCACTTTTACTTTTACTGAAATCATCATCCATTAATTCAGAAGAATAAATTCGCTCGCCATGGAAAATACTGCGAATCGAACCTATTAACTCCTCACTAGGACTATCTTTCAATAAATACCCGCTTACATCCGCGTTTAAGGCCCGCTGAAAATAGCCATTCCTAGCAAAGGTTTGTAAAATAATGACTTTGCAGCTAATCGGCTTTAACGCTTCTGCTGTCTCCAATCCGCTCTTTCCAGGCATCTCGATGTCCAGGAGACAAACATCAGGCTGTAAACGGTGGACAAGTTTTAGAGCCTCTTCACCATTTCCCGCCTGACCGACCACTTCCATGTCATCCTCCAAATTAAGGAGTGAGCCAATTGCTTCTAACAGCATTTCCTGATCCTCAGCAATCACAATTCGAATCATGTATTGTTCTCTCCTTATCTGGCAGCGTTCAACTAGCGGCGACTCCTCTTTGCTAAAGAGGAGCCGCCTTGATATTACTTATACTTCAGGTTTTGCTTGAACAGAAATCCTTTTTTTCGCAACAGCTTTAATGTCCTTAAAGGTTACAAAATTTTTGGCTTTCTCATCCCATAGACGAAATTTTAGTGAGCGTAAACTTGTCGCTAGCGAGATGGTTGGTACGTTTTGTAATGGCACTGTATTTTTGTGTGCTTCTTCAAGTTTGTAGTTAGGCACTCTAGGGCTTAAATGGTGGACATGGTGGAAGCCAATATTACCAGTAAGCCATTGTAAAATTTTTGGAAGCTTATAGAAAGAACTTCCTTCCACTGCTGCTTTGACGTATTCCCAGTCTTTGTCCTCCTCAAAGTAAGAGTCTTCAAAGGTATGCTGTACATAAAACAGCCAGATTCCTGCTGCTCCTGCAATCATGAAAATTGTACCTTCCACTAAAAGAAATGCCTGCCAGCCGATTGCCCAAATCAGTAATCCAAACAAAGCAGCGATGAGAACATTCGTCAAGTAGGTGTTGTTGCGTTCCTTCTTTTTAGCACCTTTATGGTTAAATCTATTTTTTAAAAGGAAAACATATATTGGTCCTAATCCAAACATCACGAAAGGATTACGATAAAATCGATAAGCTAAACGAAGTCTGAGCGGTGCTGCTAAATATTCATCAACCGTAAGCGTCCAAATATCACCTGTACCACGTTTATCTAAGTTACCGCTAGTGGCGTGGTGAATCGAATGATCATGTCCCCATTGCTCAAATGGGAATAATGTTAACACACCCATAATCGTTCCAGTTATGCGATTGGCACGGCGACTCGTAAAAAAGGAATGATGGGTACAATCATGAAAGATAATGAAAATTCTTGTTAAGAAACCTGCAGCGATTACAATAGGCACTAATGCTAACCAATAAGAAACGGACAGACTTAGGTATGCCAGGTACCACAAGGCTATATAAGGTAACACCGTATTGATAATTTGCCAAACACTTTCTCTAGTAGTTGATTTTTCAAATGGAGCAACTTGTTTTTTCAAATTTTTCGTATTTTGATTTTGATTTTGATTTTGTAAGGTCATATTAATCAATTTCCCTTCCAATATGTGTCGTTATCACAAATTATACCGGAAGAGAAATTAACATGTTAGTATCAGGTGTCATGTACAGACCATGATAAATGTCATATACAAGGTGAAAACATTGAAAAAGGTGTCAGGCACCAATTGGTAAATAGTGGGTTTATGAGACTGCTCAGCATTTTCATTTCCTTTAGTCTTTATTTTAGAATAAGGTTATTTTGCTGTTTTTTTCCTGTATAATTGAAAATATTCAGCTTTTGCATATGATATTTCTTTAAGAGAAATCCTATAGATAAGTCGAAAAATACAATAAAACGAGGTTAATTCATGAGTGAAAAAAGTTTTACAGATTACCATTTAAGTGATGAAATAACACGAGCACTTAGTGTGTTAAAATACGATACTCCCACTGAGGTTCAAACAAAAGTGATTCCATTAGCATTGGAAAAACACGATCTTGTCGTTAAATCGCAAACAGGCAGTGGCAAGACGGCATCCTTTGGCATCCCTATTTGTGAAATGATGGAATGGGAAGAAAAAAAGCCGCAGGCATTAATACTTACACCAACTAGGGAACTTGCTGTTCAAGTTCGTGATGATATCACGAATATTGGCAGGTTTAAGCGAATTAAAGCAATGGCTGTTTATGGGAAAGAGCCATTTTCAAAGCAAAGGGAAGAGTTAAAACAAAAAACTCATGTCGTGGTTGGAACTCCTGGAAGGGTCATGGACCATATCGACAGAGAAACCCTGATTTTAGATGAAATAAAATATCTTATCATTGATGAAGCAGATGAAATGTTGAACATGGGATTTATCGATGAAGTCGAATCAATCATAAAGGAACTCCCAACAGACCGTGTTACCATGGTTTTTTCCGCTACATTGCCGAAGGACGTTGAAGCTCTTTGCCATCGGTACATGACAGAACCACATCATATCGAAATCGAAGCAGCTGGGATTACAACTGATACTATTGAACATCGAATAATCGAAGTAAAACAAGAAGATAAACTATCCGTCTTAAAAGATGTCACTGTTGTAGAAAACCCAGACAGCTGCCTTATTTTTTGTAATACAAAAGAACACGTTGATACAGTGCATGCCGAATTAGAAGCAGCAAACTATTCCAGTGAACGACTTCACGGCGGGTTAGAACAGCAAGATCGATTTGCTGTGATGGACGGTTTTAAAATGGGGAATTTCCGATACCTTGTCGCCACTGATGTAGCGGCCCGGGGGATTGATATTGATAATGTGACACTTGTCATCAACTATGATGTACCGATGGAAAAAGAAAGCTATGTCCATCGAACAGGCAGAACTGGTCGCGCTGGCCATCAAGGAATAGCGATTACGTTAGCCACACCAAATGAGGGAAAATACATTAAAGCGATTGAAAGATACATCGGCTTTGAAATTCCTTCAGTCGATGCACCAACTCCTCAGGAAGTGGCAAGAAATAAGGCAGCTTTTGAGGAAAAGATCAGTGGTCGCCGTGTAGTAAGAAATAACAAAACGGCCCGGATCAACCAAGATATTATGAAACTCCATTTCAGTGGTGGAAAAAAGAAAAAGCTACGTGCAATAGATTTTGTTGGGACGATTGCGAAAATCCCAGGGGTATCAGCCGAGGATATTGGTATTATTACAATCCAGGATCAAATGACCTATGTTGATATTCTAAATGGGAAGGGCTCACTAGTCATCCAAGCCATGGAGAATACAACGGTTAAAGGGAAAAAGCTAAAAGTTAGCAAGGCCATTAAGTAAACATGCTACATTAAGAAAAGCGCAAGCGCCCTGTTCAGCGGCGTATGGCCTTGAGCACTCCAACTGAGATAAAGGAAACACGAAGAGCCGGAGGCGATTCGATGTTGACTTATCGTAGGGCGGAGAGCGAAGGACACTAGCCGCTAGGGCGTTGGAGCTGGACAATTCTCAAAGTCAAAACTTATATAAATTCTTATATAATAAAAAAGGTGCCTAATATCACATAAGTGGTATTAGGCACCTTTTTTGTAGAACTGATGCCCCCCACAAGCGGACATTTGTACATGAATGGTGTCAGGCACCATTTATTTTATTCACCCTACTCTAAATTGCTGTGACGGGCAAATGCGTCAGCATTGTTGATGCTATTTAGTTGGCTGAATAGCAGGCACAGCGTATCAAATAATAGGTGTGCACACTGGTCAAATAACGAACCAAGCGGTTGAATGGTTTTCAGCTCATTTTCGCAGCGATATTTTGTTGCTGCCGGAACATGCAGAACTTTTGATGCAGCCTGGGCAAGTGGTGACTCTGGATTTGTGGTAACAGCAATAACGGTGCAGCCTAGTGATTTTGTCTTTTCAGCTGTCCACACCACACTCTTCGTTGTTCCAGAACCGGAAACTGCTACTAAAAGGTCACCCTCAGCGATGGCCGGGGTAATGGTTTCTCCAACAACATATACAGTGGCCCCTAAATGCATTAATCTCATCGCAAAGGATTTGGCCATTAACCCGGAGCGGCCTTCACCGAAAATGAAAATCCGCTTTGCTGTTTGTAATTGCACTGCCAATTCTTGCAGTTGTTCCTCTTCCACTTGGCTTAGTACGGTTTCAACTTCCTTTAAAATTGTAGGAATGATCATGTTAGTTCTCCTCCTGCTGTATACAAATTTCTTTAAATTTTGCCGCGGCCTCGGCTGGATTATGTGCTTTCGTTATGGCTGACCCAATAATAACAACCGCTGGATTCAGCGTCTTTCTTAATTCCTCGATCGATTCTAACGTAATCCCGCCTGCTACAGCGACCTCAATGGCGGCATCGCCAATAAGTTCACTTTCCTTCGTTCCGCGATTCTGTGATCCTGCCTCTTCTTGTTGATCTTTACTGACATGATCACAAAAAATCGCTTCTTTGTATTTAAAAAATAATGCCCTTTTTTGTTCTGCAGATGTATTTAATAAATCAATCATCACTTTTTTATTGTACCGTTGTGCTGTTTCTAAACAGGCATCAATGGTGACTAAAGGTGACACACCCATTACAGTCGCAACATCCGCTCCAGCTTTAAAACACATTTCAAATTCATACCGGGCATTATCAATGGTTTTAATATCAGCCACAATTGTTTTATTTGGAAATGCTTGTTTTAGTTCTTGAATACTGACAACACCGAATTCTTTTATTAGAGAGGTTCCAACTTCAATCCAATCAATGGAATCTTCCACTTTTCTAGATAACTGAATGGCATCAGCAATCTCCATCCGATCCAAAGCTAGTTGTATTTTCATGATTTGAACTCCTTTTTCTTGAAGATAAATCGGTTTACTAAATCGGTTTATAAAAAGATTATACGCCAAATATAGGCGCTTTTCAATAGAAATAATGTAGAACGGAAGGAGTGCTGATTCCACTTCCGCTCTACAAAATCCGGCTTGGAAAAACAAACTCTTCTGCTGTTCTTTCCACTTTATTGATTTGTTCAAATAAGAGTTCTGCCGCCTTACTACCCATCTCAAAAGCTGGCTGGATAATGAAAGAAATGGGGGATGTCTCCAGCAAATCGGCAAATGGAATATTATCAAATACTACCAACTCAATATCCTTGCCTATTTTAAGCCCATTGTCTTTAAGGGATTTCATTACCTCTAAAAAGACCCGATCGTTTCCTGCAAAAATAGCAGTCGGCCTTTCCTCCATTGAAAAAAGTTTGTCCAACCTGCTTTTCATCTCCGTAATAGCTGCCTCCACTACATAATCAGGATTTATTTGTAGCCCGGCATCGATCATGGCCTTCTTGTATCCCTCATATCTAGCCTTCCGTGTACTAACTGTAAGCGGCTGAACAGCAAAAGCTATTGTTTTGTGTCCCTTAGATACAAAACTCTGAATAGCCTTATACGTTGACTCTTGATTATCCGTCACAATAGAAAATGCTTCTAGGTTTTCCACTTTCCTGTCCACAAATACAACCGGATAGTCCTGCCTAATCAAACTCTGGTACAGATCGTTATTTTGTCCTGTTGGAAAAATAATCAGGCCATCCACCTGTTTGGCCCGAAGCATTTCGATATATTTCTTTTCCTTTTCCGGGTCGTCATCGGCATTACACAAAATCACGTGCAAATCATGTTCATTACAGAAATCCTCAATGGCCCTGCTAACCTCCGTGGAAAAATAATGCATAATATTTGCAACGATAATTCCTATCATTGAGGTTCGCTTTTGCTTTAGACTTCTCGCTATATAATTGGGTTGATACCCTAGAACATCTATCGCTTCTTCAATTTTTTGTTTCGTTTTTTCGCTCATATATTCAAACCGTTTATTTAAAAATTGTGATACCGTACTTTTTGATACACCTGCAGCCTTTGCCACGTCAGCCATCGTCACTTTTTCCATTTCAATCTTCCTCTTTCATTTACAGTCGATGACTTCATTTTAGCCTCAAAACTATGATATTACCAGTTACAAAAGGAAAAGAGGATAACAGTAGTACTAGTGCAACTGTTATCCTCTATTATACAAATACTTCATTTTTACGTCCATTTGCTTTTAAACTCTAACACTTAGGCAGTCATCTTCACATCTGATGATTGACGCTTACTTTCCTTTTTTGCCGCCTTTACCGCCCAAACAGTTAAAATTGCAGAAAGGAAAAGCGATCCTGCCATAAAGATGTAAGAAGCACCAAATCCGCCAGTGAAATCATTCAAATAGCCTACGATATAGGCACCGACAAATGAGCCTAATGCACCCATACTGTTAATAAGGGCCATTGCTCCCCCAGCAACATTTCGAGGAAGAATTTCAGGAATGATTGCAAAGAATGGACCATAAGGAGCATACATAGCACCACCAGCAATGACTAATAGGATAAACGAAATCCAGAAATGTTGTGTTCCAATTGCATAAGAGGCGTAAAATGCTACTGCACCAATTAATAGGAATGGCCAAACAAATGCATTCCGGTTCAATGTTTTATCAGAGAAATAGGAAGCTACTAACATAAGAACGATTGCTAGAATATAAGGAACAGAAGACAACCAGCCTGTTTTTACAATATCCATATTTGGGGCTGCTTTAATAATTGATGGGAGCCACATTACAAACCCATATACCCCAATGCTCCAAAGAAAGTATTGAGCGCTTAACAGAATAACTGGTTTTGATTTAAAGGCTTCGCCGTAATTTTTTACAGGTTTAATACCTTCTTGTTCTTTTGCTAATTGGTTTTCAAAATCATTCTTTTCTTGTTCAGTTAACCATTTTGCTTCCCTTGGTTTGTCATTTACAACTTTCCACCAAATAAAGGCCCAAATCACTGCAGGAAGACCTTCAGCAATAAACATCCATCTCCAGCCAACTGAGTTCACTAAATAACCAGAAACAATCGACATCCATAATACCGTTGCAGGGTTTCCTAAAATTAAGAACGTATTGGCACGAGAACGCTCTGCTTTCGTAAACCAGTTACTTAAAAGCACAAGCATGGCCGGCATAACAGCGCTTTCCACAACTCCAAGTGCAAAGCGAATCACAAATAATAATTTTATATTCGTAATCATACCAGTACAAGAAGCTAAAATTCCCCATGCAATCAATGACCAAAAAACTAGTACTTTTGCACTCTTTTTCTCAGCAAATGCAGCACCTGGCACTTGGAAAAAGAAATATCCTAAGAAGAATAGTGCCCCAAGCAGGGATGAGGTACCTGCAGTAATATGAAGGTCTTCAGCTAATCCAGAAGCGGCACCGAATCCATAGTTTGCACGGTCAAGGTATGCAAGACTGTAAGTAATAAAGGCAATGGGAATAAGACGCAGCCATCGTTTTTTTGCCATTGTTTGTTTCATATCAATTCACTCCCTGTAAGTTTTTTTCAATATAGTTTAAAAGTATATCTTTTGTTGGGTAACCATCGTTGTCCCCTGGTGCTTGAACCGCCAAGGAACCAATCGCATTCCCTCTTAGGACAGCATCTTGGACCGAAAGCCCTTCCATTAATCCACTGATGACACCAACAGCAAAACCATCACCCGCACCAACCGTATCAATGACTTTCTCTGCTCTAATTCCAGGAACCGTTCCTTCGTCTAATGTTGTTTTATAAAATGCCCCCGCTTCACCAAGCTTAATCACAACGAGTTTAACGCCTTTATCAAGGTAAAAGGAAGCAATATCCCGGGGCTGATTGTAACCAGTTAGAATTTCACCTTCTGCTATTCCTGGTAAAACATAATCGGCTTGAAAAGCGGCTTCATTGATATGTCTAACCATTTCCTCTTGTGACTCCCAAAGACTTGGACGCAAATTCGGGTCAAACGAAACAGTTCGGCCGCTTTTTTTCATAAAGGCTAACGCATGTTTTGCAAACTCTCTTACCTGTTCGGAAAGAGCCAAAGGAATCCCCGTCATGTGCATATGCTTCGCCTCTAGAAAATACTTTTCATTAAAATTAACAACACTCATATGACTTGCAGCTGACCCTTTTCGGAAATATTGGACCTCAGGATCTCCCTTCAACACCCTTGACTTCATTTGGAATCCAGTTGGATAATTTCCATCAATCAAGATATGGCCAATGTTGACGTTTTCATTTTTGAGCCTTTCAATTATAAACTTGCCAAAAGCATCGTTCCCTACTTTACTGGCCCATCCAGACCGTAGACCAAGTCGGGCAAGTCCAATTGCCACATTTGTTTCAGCACCAGCGAGCTCACGGGTAAATTGACTAACTTCATGTAAGGGTCCTGGCTGATTGGCAATAAACAGGGCCATTGCTTCGCCAAAAGTAACTACATCTAGCTGTTGCATGTTGTTAACGCCTCGCTTTCCTTCACCATATCATTAATCATCTCAATAAAATCCTTTGTTTTCTCGATTGGCACAATTGGAAATTCCAGTGCTTTCACAATGTCGCCCGGTAAACTCCTCATCACTTTCTTCCAGCTGTGTTCACCATCAGGTTGAAGTGGTACTGTAACTAAGGTACCATTCTTAACCTCCACCTGTTTTAAATGAAGATACACGACATGGGGAGCTAGCTTGCTTAATGCTTCCTCAATATCCTGACCGGAATAATACCAGTTCCCAGCATCAAAGGTCATTTTTACCGAAACTTCCTTGTCGACAACGCTTTCAAAAAATGCTTGTAACTGACTGATATTCCCTCCGTGTAGTGTTTGGTCATTTTCAACCAGCAATTGAATTTCAGGCTGTTGCTTTAGCAAAGCCGCAAGATCTGTAACACTGGATTCTTCCTTTTGAAAATGTCCTAGTGAAACCTTTATCCACTTAGCACCAAGTAAGATTCCTTCTCTAAAAATTTCACTTAATTGCTCTTCATTTAACTGGTGGTTGTCTTTCCAGCATTCAATCGGAGCAGAATAAACTGTAAAAAGTCCAAATTTATCTATTTCACTTTTTATTTTATCGAGCTGTCGATTCTCGTCCGGCATCATTTCACGGCGAATCTCTACCCCATAGGCTCCTGCCTGAGCAATCAGCTCAACATATGATGCTTGCCCATTTTCTAATACTGCCATGGTATCAAAAGCATTTAACGGGACAATCACGTTTTTCATAACGAAGATCCTTCCTCTGATGAACATTTGTTATAAATCGGTTTAGTAAACCGGTTTAGTAAATCAATTTACTGATATTATAAACCCATTGAAAGCGTTTTTGCAAGATGTATTTTATAAAAAATTTCAAGTAATATATAAAAAAAGGTGACGGGTTTCATGAATTAATCACATGAAACCCGTCACCTTTTTTATTTGTTCTTATTCAGATGGGCCTAAATGGACTCGAACCATCGACCTCACGCTTATCAGGCGTGCGCTCTAACCAGCTGAGCTATAGGCCCAAATAATTTAATGGAGCGGGTGAAGAGAATCGAACTCTCATCATCAGCTTGGAAGGCTGAGGTTTTACCACTAAACTACACCCGCAAGTCTAGGCTAGGCTAGTTGGAATCGAACCAACGATAACGGAGTCAGAGTCCGTTGCCTTACCACTTGGCGATAGCCCAATAATTATATAAATAACTGGGGCGGCTGATGGGAATCGAACCCACGAATGCCTGAACCACAATCAGGTGCGTTAACCACTTCGCCACAGCCGCCAAAATCAATATATTATATTGTAGCAATCCTACTAGAAAAATATGGCGGTCCGGACGGGACTCGAACCCGCGACCTCCTGCGTGACAGGCAGGCATTCTAACCAACTGAACTACCGGACCAAATTGCGGGAGCAGGATTTGAACCTGCGACCTTCGGGTTATGAGCCCGACGAGCTACCGGACTGCTCCACCCCGCGATAATATAAAATTTTGTTCATGCTCATTGTTGCATGAACTGTCCCCATCTCAGAAAGCTTACTCAAGAAGCAGCTCGATGGGTACAACTCGCAGTTTATTCATTGAAGCAACGCTCGTTGCTCCACCCCGCGATAATAGAAATAGAAATAAAATGTAAAAATTATGGAGGAGGAAGAGGGATTCGAACCCCCGCGCGGTGTTACCCGCCTGT
>CAUSCO010000020.1:0-83883 GCA_963530265.1 uncultured Bacillus sp. | reverse complement strand
AGGATTTCGGTCGCTTAGAGCCATGATAAGCGACCGTTTCGATGATTCAAAAAGGGTTTGGGTCGCTTAGAGCCATGATAAGCGACTGTTTCGATGATTTCAAAAGGGTTTGGGTCGCTTAGAGCCATGATAAGCGACTATTTCGACGATTCAAAAAGGGTTTGGGTCGCTTAGAGCCATGATAAGCGACCATTTCGGTTTATTATACTGGGGATATTTCCTATTTTTATATGGTAAATTATTTTATGCTTGCAACATTTCCATGAAAACCATTTAAGTTAGTCAGAAGTTTTTCCTAAAATATTTTAATTGAGTTAATAAGGGAAAAAAGGTAATCTGTAACAGTATCATTTTATAATGGATAGCAGGGGAGTTGGATGAATGAAAAAAACAGTCGATAAACAGTCATTGATTGTGGGACTTTTACTGGCAGGAGCCTTTATTGCCATTTTGAATCAAACATTGATGATTACAGCAATACCTCCGATTATGGATGAAATGAACATTACCGCAAATAGTGCACAATGGCTGACAACCGTCTTTATGCTGGTGAATGGGATCATGATTCCCATCAGTGCCTTTTTATTAGAAAAATTCACCACGAGGCAGTTGTTTATTGCTGCAATGAGTATTTTTGCAGTTGGAACCCTTGTCGGTGGAATTGCTCCTAATTTTGAATTTCTCCTTTTAGGAAGGGTGATTCAGTCTATTGGCGCAGGGGTGATGCTGCCGTTAATGACAACCGTATTCTTATTTATTTTTCCAGTCCATAAGCGCGGTACAGCAATGGGTCTCGTCGGGCTTGTAATGTCCTTTGCACCAGCCATCGGACCCGCACTGTCCGGTTGGGTGACATCGCATTTTTCATGGAGAGTGTTATTTTTTATTATTTTGCCAATTGCTATTATCGATATCTTTGTTGCTTTCCTCTTCTTGAAAAATGTCACAGAGCTTTCTAGACCAAAAGTGGATGTCATTTCGATCCTATTATCTTCATTCGGTTTTGGAGGGCTTCTTTATGGATTTACATGTGCAGGAAACTATGGTTGGTTTCATCCGTCAACTCTTCTATCGCTCGTGATTGGCAGCGTATCATTGCTCGTATTTATTTTCCGCCAATTACGAATCAAACAGCCCATGCTGGAATTACGTGTATTTACGTTTTCGATATTCCCGTTTGCCATTGCAATAGGAATGATTGGCTTTATGGGTTTAATTGGAGCCGAAACAATCATTCCGCTCTTTATGCAGCATATGAGGGGATTTTCTGCCTTTGAGGCAGGTCTGGTCTTATTACCGGGGGCATTGATTAGTGGGTTCTTGTCACCAATTGTTGGGAGAATATTTGATAAATTCGGTGCAAGATGGCTCGTGATGATTGGCTTAACGGTCATGGCAGCCTCCTCGTTTGCGTTTACTACTTTAAGTCCAGCGACAACAATGGCCTATATTGCTGTCCTTTACGGGATTAGAATGTTTGGTTTTTCGATGGTCATGATGCCGGTCGCAACAGCTGCCTTGAATCAGTTACCCAAACAATTAATTCCCCATGGGGCAGCCGTCGATAATACAATGAAAATGATCGCTGCTTCTGTAGGAACCGCTATTTTGGTTACAGTCATGACAACAACAGCGGAAACAGCAAAACAGCGGACGGACATCGCCTATCCGGATATCCACGGAGCGAATATCGCCTTTATGGTGGTTTCCATTCTCTCCGTACTTGGACTGATCCTCTCCTTTTTTATTAAAAATAACCGACAGGACGAGGATAAGGCGGAAGGAAAAAGAGAAAGAAACGTACGTGTGAAGCTTCAGGAGTAAACATGGGACGGTTCATTTGCTTCAATTGAGGCAAGAGAACCGTCTCTTTGCTTTACAAAATAAGGAGAAACCATATTCTCATATTAGAAAGAGATTACACACCTCCATATTTTTTTTCACTAGAGGAAGTGTTCTTGGTTTCACGCTTGTGTTTTTCCTCTTGTTTTTCTTCATTTAGGTCTTCCATCGGGATTGGATCTACCGTTCTTTCACTTTCAAATTTATCAAATAAGCTTTCATTGGTTGTTTCATATTGTTCAGGGTGATCCATTTTATTTGTTTTGTAACTTTCGCTGTTCTTTTTATTTTCCATCCAATCACTCCTCGTTCTTTTGTCTTTTTTTACCCTAATAATAGTAAAATAAACTGTTTTTCATCATAATGTTCCAAGAATTCTAGATTACTTTTGGGGCACCGGTTTAAGTGCAGAAACCTCAAAATCAATCATCATTTAATAGAGTCCAAGATAGTTGATTTATCCAGTGGAAAATACTCCATAAATTTTCTTGATGTAGAAGAAAGATAACGACCTTTCAACCAAATTAATGCAGATGGTCTAGCCATGATTGCCGGATGTATAATCTCTTTAAAAATAAGCTTAGAGTCTGGTATTAGGTTCATTGCTGATCTAGGAACTATAGCCATTCCTATATCATGATTAGCCCAAGTTAAAAGCGTCATTATATCACTGCTTTCACAAATAACCTTAGGTTCAAACCCAGCATTTTGAAAGGCGTTTTTAATAATATCTACCAAATACAGGTCTTGATTATACATAGAAGTCCCTTTGTGCCTTCGAAGCAACATTAACGGCTTTTCTTCAAGTTCAGATAATTTAATAGAAGGACTGTTTGGATTATCATTCCACTTATTACTCATTGCAACAACTATAGGTTCATCCGGTAAATGAATGATATCGAAAATCTCGTTATCTATTGGTAACCTTACAATCCCCAATTCAATAATACGATTTTCTAATAACTCCATAATCCGATTAGGATCACCTTCCCATACTTGAAATTTGACATCCGGATAATGTATTTGGAAATCACGTATTCTACTTGGCAACAGTTTCGCTCCCAATGAAGCAATAGTTCCGATAGATAAAGTCCCTTTTGTTCCTTCTGAAAGTTCTATCATTTCCTCCACAGTTCCTTCAACTAATTCCAATATTTTTTTTGCCCGTTCATATAGGAGTTTTCCTTCCTCTGTAATAATTAATTTACGGGTATGTCTTTCAAATAAAGTTATACCAAGTTCATATTCTAAAAGCTTTAATTGTTGACTTAAAGGTGGTTGGGCAATATTTAATCGTTTAGCTGCTAGAGAAATTTTACCTTCTTCTACAATTGTAACAAAGTACTTCAGATGCCTAACATCCATTACATCGATCCCTTTCCTAAAAATTATTAAATCAAAAATGTGATCATCATTAAAATAATTGAGAACATTTTACAAGTTTTTTTCTGTATATATATTTATAACATATAAATGGTAAACGCAATTAATAATTTACGAAATATTCCTATTAATATATTATTTTAGTAAATAAGAGGAAAGGAGAGAGTGGACAGGAAGGGGGATTGGTATATTTATTATATGAAATAAACGAAAGCGTTTACAAATTATAAAACAATTTTGAGAGGAAAGAATTGAAAAAGTTTAATATCCTTTTACTTTTCAGTATAGTAGTTTGCCTGGAATTAGCTGTTTGCAAGGTGAGGAACTATTAATGATAGGAGGTTTTACAATGATAGATAATTTGCAAGAAAAAAATTTAGGCGTTGTTCGTACTGTACTTGGACCAGTGCCAGCTCAAGATTTAGGTGTTGTTCTTATCCATGAATCCCTACTTTCTGTGGTGCCTGGTGCAGAGTATGCCCCTGAGATTGATATGGACAGAAGTCAGTTATTTGAGGAATTAAAGCGTAAGCTCACGGAGTTCCTTAGAGTTGGTGGGAAAACCATTGTCGATCGCACCGGCATGTTCTACGGTCGTGATGTAAAACTTTACGAAACACTTTCGAAAACAACAGGTGTACATATCGTAGCGTCAACAGGATTAGGTCCTAGGCCGATGTTAAGCGGTTACTTTACCACTCCGCAAAAGAACCCTCCTACACCGTGGCCAGCAGAACAATTTGCTGCATTGTTTGCTAGTGAGGTGACAGAAGGTATTGCGGTACCACGGATTGAACGTTCAGGTTCAGCAGGTTTAGTAACATCAATCGCAAGTCAAAAAGGTATTGAAGAAATAGAAATTAGCCTTTTCCGTGGTGCTGCACAAGCAGCTTTCGCAACTGGCGTACCTGTATCCGTCCAATACGGTGCCGATGCTGTTAATGATCTAGAAATATTAATAGGTGAAGGCATAGAACCAAACCGTGTCATCATCGGAGGACTTGACCGCCTAGATGCTTTCCAACGTAATGAAGTATTCGCAGTTGCACGGCGCGGTGCTTATGTTGCATTAGACCATGTTGGCTGGGCTACGCATGAAGGCTACGTGAACGATGAACAACGTGTTCAAGTAATTGTCGAACTGTTTAAAGAAGGACTTGGCGATCGCGTACTGATTTCATCGAATGCGGTGGGTGTTGCAAAAGGCCATGAAGCTAAAGTTATCAGCTATGATTATGTACTGACCTCTTTCGTACCAAGGTTACGTAAAGCAGGCGTGACGGACGAACAAGTTCGCACATTATTAGAAGAAAACCCACAACGTGTACTTACTGTTGAAGCTACAGTAGCTGCAGAAAAAGAATCTGTTGTGGCAGCAGAGCAAAATTAAACGTGAGGGGTGAATAATTAAATGGGTAAGGTAAATACGGTTCTAGGCCCAATCGCAACAGAAGATTTAGGAATCACAGCCATGCACGAGCATATTGGGTTCGGTCTGCCGGGATGTGACTTAGATACACAATGGTGGAAAGCACCAGAAGAAGCGTTTGAAGTAACCGTGCAAAAGTTACGTCACTTCCGTGAACACGGCGGTAAAACATTCGTAGACTGCACAGGGATTGGAAACGGACGCGATGTCGAATATTTCCAAGTACTTTCACGTAGAACGGGTGTCAATATTGTAGCTGTTACAGGTTTTGTGGCAGGAGATTCCGCTCTCCCATATTTCCGGGATAAATCAGTTGAGTATCTGACGGATTTATTCATCCATGAAATTACAGTTGGAATTGACGGTACGGGTGCTAAAGCAGGTGCTATTAAAGTAGGCGTAAGCCGTTGTGGAAAACTAAATGAGCTTGATAAACGCATTTATCGTGCAGCTGCACGAGCAGCATTGAAAACAGGTGTTCCTATTATTACCCATTTATCCATAGATGCAGAGACAGCAATCACTATCTTCGATGAAGAGGGCTTACCACTTGATCGTGTCCTTATGGGTCACGCTGATGTTGGAGATGATGCCAATGATGAGCGTGATGAGATGATTGCAAAACTAGGTGGATGGGTAGGCTTCGACACAATCGGATATGACAGTGAGATCGAAGGTGCACCCTATTGGTCACGTCCTCGTCAAGATCGTGTAGAACATTTCCTTCGTTTTCTTAAAAAAGGCTTTGTAAATCGTGCCGTTATTTCAGCCGATGCAAATTGCTGTGCTTTAGGCTGGCCTGGATTAAAGGGACATTCAGTTAACTACCTGTTTGAAGAATTTTTACCGGACCTTCGTGCATCGGGTGTTGGGGAAGAAGTATTTGAACAACTTTTAGTGGACACGCCAGCGAAAATCTTAACCATGCATGAACCTCGATAATTAGAGAAGCTGTAGTTTAACCAAACAATTGCTAACCGTAAGTATATTGTTCATAAACCATTTCAACGTATGTATATCTTATGAATGGGGTGTCAGGGTGTCTAAAATAAACGCTAATCACATTGTTAGTGAAAGTAAATTTAATCGCTTTCACTTTGGATTATTGTTTTGGAGTTGCTTCATTATTATGTTTGACAGCTATGATCTCGTCGTATACAGTTCCGTACTACCTGTACTTATTAAGGAATGGTCCATATCACCTGTTCAAGCAGGAGCCATTGGCAGTTACGGACCTTTCGGCATGATGATTGGGGCCATCTTATTTGGGATTTTGGCGGACAGATTCGGAAGGAAAAATCTCCTCATAGCAAGTGTGATCCTCTTTAGTATATTTGGGATATTGTGCGGATTTGCTGCTGGACCAACCAGTTTTTCGACTTTTAGGTTCATTTGCGGATTAGGGATTGGGGGGATACTGCCAAATACGATTGCCTTATTGACAGACTACGCACCGAAGACGATGAAAAACACGATGGTCCAGATTTCCATGATTTTTTTTCCTATTGGAGGTATGTTAGCAGCCTTTTTAGCCATCCTCCTTATACCTTCTTGGGGGTGGCAAAGTGTTTACTGGGTAGCTGCGATTCCGCTTTTGTTACTTCCATTTATGGTAAAGTATATCCATGATTCACCGGCTATCCTTTTAAGAAAAGGCCGGATAAACGAACTTTGTCGAGTTCTTTCAAAAATTAATACCGAGGCATCAATCACACCAAATATGGAATTTGAAGCCTTTCAAGAAAAAGAACTTGGATCTCCTGTAGTTGCATTGTTTAAAAACAACCGTGCACTTGGTACCATTATGATCTGGATTGCCTTTTTTATGTGTTTACTCATGGTCAATGGGATTACTATTTGGCTTCCAGGGTTCATGGTTAATGCGGGTTATGCCCTTGGTTCGAGTCTAACCTTTATGCTTGTTTACAATGCTGGAACTATTATTGGAACTTTAATCCTTGGAAAACTTGCAGATAAATGGGGTACTAAAAAAGTGCTCGTTCCAATGTTTTTAATCGCGGCAGTATGCTTGTCTCTTTTTGGTATTAAAAATAACATGGTCATTCTATATCTGTTAGTAGGGATTACGGGCGCATGTACGATGGGGGCTCAAAACATCTCTTACTCCTTTGTATCGCAATATTACCCTTCATTTATGCGTTCAACTGCAATAGGACTAGCTTCGGGAATTGGAAGAATTGGTGCCATTATAGGGCCGACATTCGGAGGGTTTCTAGTATCACTTAGTCTACCTGTCCAAATGAATTTTATGTCGTTCGCAATTCCAGGTATTATAGCAGCTATTGGATTTTCATTTGTTCCTTTAAACCTTGCTAATAACAAAAAAATGATAAAAGAAATTGATATGGCAAATCAGGGAATTATGAACGAAACTAAAATTTAATTTCGATTCACCTGTCGTGATAAATGGTAATTTATATTAAAAACATATAAATAAAGTAACAAAGAGATATTTTATATATAATCAGAATTTTGTTAAAATTATATCAAATAAAACATAAAGGAGCATTTGAAATGAACCTAGAACAAACAAAATCAATTGTACAAAGAAAGCCAAATTTTTCGAGCCCACCGTTAATTAATAAACAAACTCCGCGATGCCCTCCAATGGTTGATATTAAAAGTGCGGATGAATTGATTCCATATTTAGATGCAGTAGCTAGAAGACCTTATAATCACGGACTACATGCAGGATGGGATTTGCAACCAGGGGAAAAGGTTCTCCTCCGAGTTGATAACTGGCACGATCCTTTGGTAATTGAAGCATGTAAGCGTATTCTAGAAAAATATAATACAAAATATGAAATTAAGAGTGTTGATAAAGGACCGATTATTAAATGGACAGGACACAATGAAGTAGAATATTACTTAGCTCGTACAAAAGAACTTGCTGAATGGATGGATGAATGGGAGGAAATAGAAAAAAATGGGACGTATGATAAAATCCTATGGGGGTATGGCGGTCCAGTGTTAAGGGCGGCAAATGTAAAGATCCAACGGATGCCATTTATTACACCTGAACTCACAGCTACCCCTGCACATACCATTCCATATGAAATTATTGAAGCCCTTGATAATTGGACATGGGATAGAATCAGAAATTCTCGAAGAATCCATATTAAGGATCCAGAGGGAACGGATTTAAGCTATACTAATCATGATGAGTATTGGGATTCAAATCGAGAATTTTTAAATCCTGATTTGGTTAGTAAGTTTTGGGCAGGTAATGAAGAATTTGGAAGAACAAACTTGCCTGGACACGTTTTAGGACGACCATGGTTGTACCTTCCTAAAGAGGATGCAACCGGTTATATCGCAGGAACTACCAACCACATCGGACCTGTTCCTTGGATTGGAATGAATGTTGAAAATGGTAAAATCACTGAAATTCATGAGGGTGGGGAATTTGGTGATAAACTTCGTAAATTAAAAGCTGAAACTGATCATTTACAATATCCAGGTTTTCCAGATAAAGGACTATTCCGTTGGTGGGAAGCTTCCATTGGGACAAATCCTCATATTCACCGTCCAAGAAAAGGATTCCTTACCGGTTGGTTAAATTGCCTATACGAACGGATGCGTAGCGGTGTCATTCATATAGGATTTGGCACGATTATTTCTAGTGCTGCCGAACGTGAAGCGGCAAAAATGGGATTACCTGTTGGACATTGGCATGTACATCTTTATTTTCCTACAGTGACTTGTGAAATGATCGGCGGAGGGACGGAAACACTTATTAAAGATGGCCATTTGTTGGCATTGGATGATCCAGAGATTCGCAAAATTGCTGCAAAATATGGTGATCCGGATCTATGGTTGAACGAATCGTGGATTCCTGCTGTACCTGGCTTAAATATGACTGGCGATTATTGGAAACATTATGCAGAGGATCCTGAAAAATGGGTGCTATCAGAATTAAATATTTGTGAAAACTATCATCCAATGTTTATGAGTATGGTAGGAGCCGATCCAAAATATTGCAATAATCCGCTATGGAAAGTGCCTAATATTCATGATTCATGTTCGTGTGGAGGTCATCACTAAAAAATAAGTCTTACGTCAATTTTATAGAAGATAAGATATTTTTTATTGGGTAGCTTAAAAAGCTACCCTCTTTTATCAAATTGCTAAAACCAGTAAGTGAAGCTCTTAAATTTTGTATATGTAATATAAGAAGGAAACAAAGGTCTAATCATTTAAAAGAAAGGGAAATAATTATGACAATATTAATACAGGTATTGATATTTTCTATCATTATATTAATGACAGCTGCAGTATATCGATTAGTTTATACAGTTCGAACACAGATTTCCTGTACAACTGCTATGATGGCTGCCATGATGATAGGTTCTATGGCAGGTCTAATAGCCGGTACGATCCTTGCGCTCAACCTCAGCTTTCCAATAAACAGTTTACTAGCAATGATTATTGGAATTGGTGCCGGGATTTTTATCGGAATTTTATTTAATACAATGGTTATACTGGAAGGACTAATAGCAGGTGTTATGGGTGGTTTAATGGGTGCCATGTTGGGAGCGATGTTAACCACTAGTTTTATATTTATTCTAAGCTTCTTCTTAATAGCTATATTATTTCTTTCTGCATTTTTACTTAGTAAAACCGTTAAACAGGAAGCAAAATTAAAACAAATCAATTTTAATTTAGGTCAGATCAAGAGTCTATCCATCCTTATTGCTTGTGCTACTATAGGTTTGTTTTCAATTATAATGATAGCTTCATTCTACGAACCTCAATCAAGTATATCTAATACAGTACAAAACCACTCTCAACATGATCATTATTCAGATTAAACAACAGTCCCACATGGAGTCAACATAAGTGTTAATATAAGAGATGGCCTAAAATTTAAACAAGGTCATCTTTTTTTTGAATGCTGAATAGGGGTAAAAACCAGATAAATTAGGTTGTTATGTTGTTTCATGAACTGAAAATTCATGATATTTTTCATAAAAAAACAACAGGTAACGAGAACATAGTCTCGATTCCTGTTGTCGATAAGCGGGAGCAACAAACATAGATTGTCTATGTTTGTTGCGTATTACATTCACACTACTTGTTGCATTGTAAGAACGCTATTTCTTAATCAATACGATGCTTCATTAAATAGGATTCGATCCATTTAACCGACTGCGTAATTAACATACCCACGATAATAATTACAACAATCCCGACGAAGACGCGATCGATGTTAAAGTTAGCGGAAGATTGAGCAACAAAATAACCAATACCGCCTGTCGAAACAAACATTTCAGCAGCAATGACCCCAATTAACGATTGTCCTATCCCTACCCGTAAACCTGAAACGATTTGAGGCAGAGCACCTGGTAAAGCGATTGTAGCAAATGTTTTAATTGGTGAAGCGCCAAACGCTTTAGCCACTCTCGTAAGATTCGGGTCAAGGTTTTGTACACCCGACATCGTATTAAGGATAATGGGGAAAACACCTGCAAGAAATACGACTAACACCTTACTTGAAAAGCCAACGCCCACCCAAAGTGTAATTAAAGGCAGCAGCACGATACGCGGCGTACCCAGCATCGCTGTTAAAAATGGATCAAAGGCTTTTCCTATAGGTTTATACCAGCCTGTAATTAATCCAATTATAACACCGACCGCTGCAGCAAATATAAACCCAACAATGAAATTTCGAATGGTAAAGACTAAATTTTCAAGTAGTATACCGTTTATCGTTAGTTGGTAGCCGACCTTTAAAATTTGTATAGGTGAACTAATAAAGATTGGATTGATGACGCCTAATCGATAAATCAGCTCCCACAGAATGAGTGCTGTCACAAATGTGATGGCACCGATATGTCTGAACAGAAAAGTATCATAAAATGAGGTTTTCTTTTTTATTTTTTTCACATGTATAGACGGGATAGGATTATTTAATACGGTAGGTATTTCCTTTTCGTTAGTCTTGAAATTCTCCATGTAACAAGCCCTCCTTTAAACAACATTTTTCTGTTTTTCCGTTACAATTAAATCCCAAATGTACTTTTCGTATTCAACAAATTCCTGACTCCGTTTAATTTCTAATGGACGAGGTCTTGGTAAGTCAATTTTCACTCTTTCTACTACTTTTCCGGGACGAGCTGACATAACAATGACATAATCAGCAAGATATACTGCTTCTGCAATGTCATGTGTTACAAAAAGAATGGTTTGTTTCGTCGCATTCCAAATTCGTAACAATTCCAGCTGCATAAATTCTCTCGTTTGTGCATCTAAGGCGCCAAAAGGCTCATCTAATAACATTAGGCTTGGCTCAATTGCTAATGCTCGGGCTACATTGACACGCTGTTGCATACCGCCAGATAACTGGTTTGGATAGTGATTGCCGAAAGAATCTAATCCAACTAACTTTAATAATTCCTGGCCCTTTTCATAACGCTCTTTCTTAGGAACACCGGCTACCTCTAAACCATATATAATATTATCGAGCGCAGTACGCCAGGGAAAGAGAGAGGCTTGTTGGAAGACAACACCACGATCCCGCCCAGCCCCCTTAATTTCTTTTCCGTCTAAATATAATTTTCCTTCACTAATTTCTTGAAATCCTGCGACAGCCCCTAACACCGTTGATTTTCCGCATCCACTAGGCCCAACAATACAAACAAATTCGCCTTCTTTTACCACCAGATTAAAGTCTTCAACTGCAACCACTTCTCCACCATTCTTTAATGGATAGGTGATATACACATTTTCTGAGTGAAGTTTACTTGGAGTAGACATAACACCTCGCCCCTTTCTAATCTATTCGCCGCTTATTTTTTAAACACTTCACCGATAAAGCCAGAGTCATCAAGCTTTTTGATGATTGAGTTATCGACAAGGTCAGCAGGTTTCATTGCCTTGACTGCAGGATTGGCCGAATTATCTAAGTAGAACTGTACTGATTCATCTGTGCTATAAGGTTTCTCTGGAATCGTATCTAAATTTGCTTCGTATGTTTTCTTAACCAATTCTGGATCGTCCATTCCTGTCCATTTCGTAATGATTTTAAGTGTTTCTTCTTTATTGTTTTTAATATAAGCATTTGCTTCAATTAACGATGCAGCTAATACTTCAGCTAACTTTTGATTTTCCTTGTAGTAGTCTTTTTTCATAACAAGCCCAGGAATTAACACGTCTTGTTTAGAGAAATCATGGATTTTTTTGTAGCCCATGTCATCCATTTTGAATGACGTAGGAGGTGCTACTAAATAAAAGTCTGCATCGCCTTTAATAAATGCTGCTGTTCGGTCTCCTTCACCACCCATATATAAAAACTTCACATCTTTCTTAGGTTCAAGGCCTAAATTCTTAATATAGGACTGAGCCAGGTAATCATATAAAGACCCTTCGACTCCCGCAATAATTGTTTTTCCTTTAATCTCATCTTTTATTTTCTTCGTATCAATGTCTTTAGAAGCATAAATGTATACTTTGATTTTGTTCGCTAATGCAGTAAATGTAACGGAATCAATACCAGCAGCTTTAGCACTCCCCGCAGCTTCAATTCCTGTAATTCCGACATCAATACCACCGCCATTTAATGTTTCCTGTACTCGAGGCGAACCAGCAACATAAACTAATTCAGCATTTACGGCATATTTTTCGAAAATTCCCGTGTCTTTTGCTACCCATACTGGCAACATGGAAACGCCTTGCGTAGGATAGCCAATTTTAATATTTGCCTTCTTGCTTAATGGTGCAGGGCTTGTCTCCTTCACAGAATTTTCCGCTTTGGCATTTTCTTTGTTTGTCGTTTTTTCTGAATTACAAGCTGCTAAAACAAATACTCCAACGATGGCAAACAATAAAGCTAGTACAAATTTTTTCATCTTTCATCCCCCTAAATATGATGTCATACTTTGTAAGCCCTTTCTTTTAATTGCATGATTCTTCGCTCTCCGCACAAGACAAAACTATACAGCAAAAATGTAACACGAAAGATTACTTCTACACGTTATCATAAAGTGAAAATTTTGAAAAATATAAAAAAAGTAGTTCATGTATATCTAAAACATATAAATATGTTATTATTTTGCATTATATAGAATAAAAAAGCATGGGGGTGTTCATATTGATGGATATTAGACGCATTAAATATTTTGTGTCGATAGTCGAGGAAGGGCAAATTTCGCTAGCTGCTAAAAAGCTAAATATGGCACAACCTCCTTTAAGTCAGCAGCTTAAATTATTTGAAGAAGAGTTAAACACCAAGTTATTTGAACGACATACGAGGAAGCTTATCCTTACCGATGCAGGAAAATTTTTATATGAGAAATCATTAGAAATATTAGAAAAGATTGAGAAGACGGAGCAAGAATTGAAAGAAATCTCAAGTGGCATTGCGGGTACGTTAAGCATAGGGATGATTCCATCCCTTGGGGCTGAATTAATACCTGAAAAAGTGAAGGATTTTCACAAAAAATATCCAATTGTGAGATTTAAAGTTTGGGAGGGGGACTCTAATCGAATAATGGAGCTCACTGAAAAACGAATAGTTGAATTAGGCATTGTTCGACTCCCAATTGATAAGGATGTATTTGATTCTATTAACCTCTCAAGTGAACCAATCGTCGCAGCAATGAGTGAACAGATGGGATTTCCATATGATTCAGTCAATATTAACTTAGGAGACTTAAAGGACAAACCATTAATGCTTTTAAGAAGCTACAAGGGGACATCGGATTATAGTACATCGGTTGATGCAGTAGATATGATGAAGAGCGCTTGCACTGAGCTTGGGTTTGAACCTACTATTCTATGTGAAAGTAGTAATATAGGTCCGCTATTAAATTGGGCAAATTGTGATATTGGTATCGCAATCATACCTAGATCCGCAGAAAAGATCATGCCAAATTCTAAACTAATGTTCAAAAAAATTATTAATCCAGAAGTTATGGCAAGACCATCAGCATTAATCTGGCTGAAAAATCGGCATCTTTCATCCGCAGCGATTAAATTCATGGAGTATTTTAAATAATTATTTATATGTGGAGAAAACATGGGGGCGGACGGTTCTTTTGCTTCATTTGAGGCAAGAGAACCGTCCCTTTGCTTTATGCACCATATCCGAAACTGCCTGAAATTTCTTTACTAATTTGCATTAAGTAATGACTGAGTTCATGGTTCTCATTATTAGGGATAAACTCGGAAAAGCCTACAACTGTTATGGCACCAAGGAGTTTTTTCTTATAGTTAAAGACGGGGAAGGAGACGGAGGACGCCGATGTAACCAGTGGTTCCCTTGCAAAAGCAATTCCTTTCTCCATCACAAATCTGCATTCTTCTTCCAGTTGGCTAACCTTTTCTTGCGAAATTTGGTTGAATTCGTTCGCCTTCCAATCATGAATAATATGCTCGTCCATGAATGCCAAAAATACTTTGCCTGTTGCAGAACGAATAGGAAGGAAGGTTCCTATTTGAGCACCAATATTAAACCCTCGATTGGTGTTAATATCTTTAATAATCATTGGACCATTATGGGTCCAACTGGAAAATAGAACAGTACTCGAACTTTTCTCATTAATTTCATGCAGAAAAGGTGAAATCCGGTCAATAACATTTTCTTGATCTACAGCAGCCATTCCATATTCAATCAACTTACTTCCCAATACATATTCTCCCGTATCCTTGTTACGATACAGGATGCCTAATTGTGTGAAGGTATTTAAATATTTATAAAGATTACTTTTAGTAATCTGTGTCAGTTCTTGAATATCAGAAAACTTTAACGGCCTTCCCTGTTTCGCTATAGATTCTATAATACCCATCCCAATTTGTAAGGATTGGATGGTTGTTCCTTTTTTAAAAGCTTCCATATTCATCCTCCTATAAACCCTATCCCTATATTAGCATAGCTCTAGGCCAATAAATACAGTCAAACTTCGTTAATTTTTATCAGAAATTTTTTTATTAAGAATATTTACAATTTAGTAACAATAACAATTATAATTATAGAGGACAGAGTTACCCAAAACGATAATTTTTATAACCAATTCAAAGTTGAGGTGATGAAATGCAAAAATACTTAGTATTGATTGAAAGAAAACCTTCTTTCACTGGCAATTACCTTCAGGGGCATCGTAAATTTTACATAATTTACGGGAAAGGGAAACATTGATTACCTCAGGCGGTTTTGCAGATCAAACCGGTGGAGCTTATGGACTGCAAGCAGCTTCTTTAGAAGAAGCAGGTAACATTGTCAAAAAGGATCCTATGAATCAGAAAAAATGAATCCGTTTACATAAGTAAAGAATGGAATCCAAGCTAACTATTTTTTAATAGAAAGAGAGTTTAATAAATGAAACTAATCACATTCCCCACAATGGTGTCTTGCGCATCGGAGCCATTCAAGAAAATGAGGTTTCGTTGGCCCACAGGACGATATACCATTTTTTCAAATTTCAGAGAAGCTAGACTATGAAGCAGAATTTGCATTTGTTATTGGAAAACGGGCCCGTAATGTGTCTCAAGCAGATGCACTTGATTATGTAACAGGCTATACAATTGTCAATGATGTGACATACCGTGACCTACAGCAACGTACACTTCAATGGCTGCAAGGTAAAACAGTTGAAGGAAGTGCACCGATGGGACCTTGGTTGATTACTTCCGATGAACTGCAAAGTCCATCTGGGTTAGAGGTTGTGCTGACCGTTAATGGAGAAGAACGTCAACGTTCTAATACTGCTAATCTAGTATTCTCTGTACAATATTTAGTTGGATTTTTATCTAACCTGATGACCATAGAACCAGGGGATGTCATCCTAACGGGAACACCAGGAGGAGTAGGGGTTGCCCGTAACCCACAAGTCTTCCTGAACAATGGTGACGTTGTCAAAATCGAAATTGATCAGATTGACGTGCTTGAAAACCGTGTAGCAAGTGTAAAAGAAACTGCTGAGGTGAAAGCATAAGGGCAAGTGTCACAATAAATGGTAATCCATATCAAAATCAATATTATGGAGATGAGATCATGAGTAGGAATGAAGATGTATTAGTTATTGGCGGCGGTATAGGAGGATTAGCCGCAGCATTGGCAGCGGCTGAAGCGGGCAACAAAACGACGGTCCTGGAACAAGCACCCCAATTTGGGGAAATTGGAGCTGGTATTCAAATGGGACCAAATGCAATGGCTGTCCTGGATCGATTTGGAGTTGGAGATGAAATCTCTAAATACGCCGTTTTTCCAAAACGGCTCGTTTTAAAGGATGTATATACAGCAAAGGAACTAGCTACTTTAGATTTAGGGGATGAATTTAAAGCAAAGTTTGGTTTTCCTTATATGGTATTGCATCGTTCTGATTTACACCGTGTAATGTTTGAAGCGTGTGAAAAGAATCCACTAATCAGTTTGGTCCATGGTCAAACCATTGAAACTGTGGAAGAAACTGAAGCGGGTGTAACAGTTAAAAATAATAATGGAGAACAATTTACCGGAAAAGCCGTTATTGGGGCTGATGGTCTTAAGTCAAAAACACGTAAATATTTTTCGGATGACGAGCCGATCTGCTCTCATTATGTCGCATACCGCGGGACAATTCATATTTCCGAAATTAGCTCTGAAGCTAATATGGACGACGTCATTATGTGGATTGGTCCGAACCTTCATGTCGTTCAATATCCTGTACGCAGGGGGGAATTGTATAACCAGGTTGTTGTTTTCAAAAGCAGCAATTTTAAAGAAGGTTCCGATTACTGGGGAACTCCTGAAGAAATGGATGAAAGATTTAAAGGGTGTCACCCGCAGTTGGAAACTGCAATTCCACGCACAGCAAAGGTACAAACGAGTGCACGTACTTGGGGAGAAATTATCCACGCAGAAAACCCAGTTTCGATTTTACTGCGCAACACGCTTCTTGAAAGCAGGGAAGCCAAGGAATTTGAAATGATTGACTGGTTATATGGCTATAAAAAAGTTCCGGGAAAAGTTGATTGTTAATTTGGAAAATGAGGACGGTTCTTATGTGACACATAGGTTACAAAATCCGTTCCAGATAGAAAAGAGAAGGGAGCCATTCTTGGATAAGGAATGGTTCCCTTCTCTTTTTATGAAAATATGAACATAACCTTGATACCTGCTTTAATGTAATTTATTTTATAAACCTATTAAAAAGGATTATTTATATTTTTCACCTATAAATAGAGAATAAAATAGATATTTTTCAGAAATTTCGGACTATGTTAAATTAATACTATATTAAACTTGAGAAAGGGTAAATTAGACCTAAAAGAATCCATTTATACGGAGTTCAGTATTACATTCTGCAAACGTAGGGATTCAACGGATGCCATTTATTACAGAACACACAGCAACCCCATCTCATACGATCCTTTAAATTATCGAAGCAATGTAAAATTGGACATGGGATCGATTCACATTAAAGCTCCAGAGGGAACTGATTTAAGTTATACAAATCATGATGAGTATTAGTAGTCTATAAAAGTGGCTTTATTTTTCAAAAATAGGAGGAATATTTGTGAAAGCAAAATCTGAATTGAGAGTAGCTATTATTGGAGGCGGCATTGGTGGTGCAGCAGCTGCGGTTGCTTTAAGTCGTGAAGGCATTCGTGCAGACCTTTATGAGCAAGCCCCAGTTATAAAAGAGGTTGGTGCAGGTGTTGGTATGCGTCCGCCATCCGTACACTTTTTCGAAAAATGGGGAATTTATAAAGAAATAGAGAGTAAGAGTTTGAAAAGTGATTTTATGCAAGTGGTAACAGCTGATGGGCATGTCATAGTGAATGAAAGATGGCCACTTTTATCTGATAACCCTAATGAAACATGGGCGAGATTAATTCATCGAGCAGACTTAATCGAGACCTTTCTGAATCAATTACCACCCGACTCCATCCATTTAAGTCACAGGTTGGAATCGATAACCGATCACGGTAATCATGCAGAAATTCATTTTGAGAATGGTCATTCGATTGAAGCGGATTTAGTTATTGGAGCAGATGGTATTCGTTCCACTATTCGTTCTCAGTTATTTAGCGATAAAAATCCTATTTATTCTGGAACCCATGCCTATCGTGCTGTTGTGAATAACATAGAGGCATTTGATTTAGTTCCTGATAATTCTTTTAAAGTTTTCGTGGATGGTGCTATCCAAATATATATATTACCGTTACACCATAGAAATGAAGTTTCATTTGATGTTACTTTACTATCTCAGGACCCATCATGGAGGCCAATCATAGAGAAAAAAGACATCATAAAACACTTACTAAACTTTGACTCTAAAATCCAGAAGACAGCAGAATATGTAAAAGAATATACTTGCCGAGCCATATATGATATAGATCCAATAAATCGTTGGCATTCAAATTGTATAACACTGTTAGGCGACGCAGCACATGCAATGCAACATCATACAGGTCAAGGAGCAAATAGTGCTATACAAGATGCAGGAGTTCTGGCTGAATCTTTACGTGAGGCTGATTCAATTCCGGAAGCATTACAAAATTATCAGGCACGAAGAAAACCAATAACCGATAGATATCAAGAATTATCTCGTCAGGCACCAACACAAGATGCTGAACCAGCTTTCCTGGAAAAAGACCAACTTGAAAAAGCCTGAGGCTAATCCACTGAAGTGGAAAATAAAACAATGGTTCGTGAAAGAGCCAATAAGCACACATTTTCAAGTTTTATAAAAACGCAAGGTACTCTTCTTTTTATTAAAAAGCGTTTCTTTATCTATAATCTTTTTTTAAAAATCTAGCTTTATGCAAATATGAAACCAGAAAACTGAATTTTCGTTTCATTAAGAATAGTTCGAAAATGTTTTGACTTTGGTATAACAATATTATAATATGATGTTGACATCCTAGAGATGAAAATCCTGTTTTATCTAAAAAAGAAAGCGATTACACTTTAAAAAAAGTGGCATTCTGGGGAAGGTAAAGCAGTAACTCCTCCTCACTTTTTTCAAGTGAGGTTTTTGTTTTAATAAGCTAATGGGAATTTGTTTTTTATTCGGGGTTATCAAAGATGGATAGGGGGAAAGATGTTGACTGTTAAAGCCTTAAATAGTAACGGTTTTGGATTACCGGTGTTAGTACGTGAACCAATCATTGAAGTACGAAATCTAGAGCAAAAATTTAAAACTACCTCTGGCAACACTGTTGTGGCACTTGATAATGTTAACGTTAATATTGGTGATACCGAATTTCTTGCAGTTCTGGGTCCTAGTGGCTGTGGTAAAAGTACATTGATGCAGATTATGGCGGGATTGATTAAACAGACTTCAGGAGAAGTATTATTAAAAGGTAAACATGTGAAAGGTCCAAATAGAGACATTGGTATCGTGTTTCAACGACCAGCTCTTTTCCCATGGAGATTGGTATTAGATAATGTCTTGTTAAGCGCTGAAGTACTAGGAATTGAGAAGTCTAAAGCGAGAGTACGCGCACAGGAATTACTTGAATTAGTAGGATTGGGTGATGCAGGAAAACTGTATCCGTACGAACTATCTGGAGGAATGCAGCAACGTGTCAGCATCGCTCGGGCTCTCATGCACGATCCTGAGATTTTATTTATGGATGAACCGTTTGGCGCTTTGGATGCTTTAACACGAGAAACAATGGGATTAGAGCTCTTACACATTTGGGAAATGAAACGTAAAACAGTTGTATTCATTACTCACAGTGTGACCGAGGCACTTTTCTTGGCAGATCGTGTGTTAGTGATGTCACCACGCCCAGGAAGAGTGGCAGAAGACTTCAAAGTTGATCTTCCACGTCCTCGGGATCTTGACGTTATGGCAACGCCAGAATTCAATGAGGCTGCTAAACATCTTCGCCATTTGCTTGGTGCGACAATGGGGGATTAACTAAATATAAAAAACTATTAATTTTTGAGCCAAATTCTATAAGACTATTAATAGACTGTTATCACCTACTTGTGTGCTGAAATACGACAGTTTAGAAAATAACTGTGGAAACACATTATTTTAACCTGCTTGAGGACTGGTTACAAAGGTGGGCAACTGTACTGAAAGGAGAAATAATATTGGAAAAACCATTGCTAGTAAATACTCAAAGAAAATCTTCTTCTTTAAAATGGCGTCATTTGCGCGCTGATTATATATTGATTCCTGCTGTGTTTGTTGCGTTTATCATTGTATGGGACTTGTTTATTTCTATTTTTGAAATACGGTCAGTGATTCTTCCGAGACCATTAGCAGTGTGGCAATCTTTTATAAGTGGATTAAATCCCGATAGTCCTCTAAATTATTATGCTCATATCCTTAATACACTTTATGAAGTACTTGCTGGGTACATTATTGGAATACTTGTTGGAATCATTCTTGCTTTTTTGTTATCTCAAATTCCACTACTTGAACGAGTTATTAAACCCTTTATAGTGGCATTTCAAAGTATCCCTAAAATTGCCATTGCTCCACTAATTATCATCTGGTTCGGTTTTGGGATAGGCTCAAAAATTGCTCTAGTAATACTAATTGTCTTTTTCCCAGTACTAGTAAACGCTTTAAGCGGTTTCAAATCTGTGGAGCCAGAGCGATTAGCGGTGATGCGTTCACTTGGTGCTCCGCAATGGAAGATCTTTACCAAGCTCGTATTGCCAGGTTCGTTACCATTCCTGTTTGCAGGTCTAGAAGTTGCTTTAGTTCAGGCGATTACAGCAGCCATTGTTGCGGAGTTTCTTGCTGGCCGTGAAGGTCTTGGAGTTCTCATCATTCAAATGGAACAAGTGTTAAATACTGCAGGCATATTTGGTGTGCTAGTTGTTCTAGCTTTACTTGGTTGGGTTTTAACAATGTTTCTTAACTTAATACGTAAAAAGCTAGTATTCTGGTCTGATTCAGAGCGAGTTAAAAAATAAGTTAGACAAAAAGCAAGATGGAAGACTAAAAGGTAATAAATATATCATTGATTAAAAAGGGGGATTTGGTATGTTTAAAATTCTGAATTTTAAAAATTTAATCCTGTCTGCGTTATTGATAGGGGTGTTATTAGTGGCTAGTGCCTGTTCTGGAACTATTAATGGGTCGTCCAGTCAAGGATCATCCGAAAAGGCGTCAGGTACTGAGAAGAAAGCTAAAGATATAATTACAGTAGCTATGCCGTTTGCTCAAGGAGCTCCGAGTGGAGCACCGTTGTGGCTTGGAGAAGGATTTGGGTATTTTGAAGATGAAGGATTAGATGTTGAAATTGTAGCGTTACCTGGAAAACCAGCAGAGGCATTTGGATTAGTAGTTGCTGGCAAGGCGGATATAGCAATTTCTCAACCTGATGCCCTCGTTTATCCTATGGCACAAGGCAAGGATCAAGGATTATCTTGGATTTTCACTCCTTATCAAAAACCTGTTTTCGGAATTGCGGTAGGAAAATCAAGTAATATTTCATCTCCAAAACTACTTGAAAACAAAACAGTTGCAATGGCAACATTAGGTGCGCCTTTTGAAACTTTCATGAAAGCAAATGTCAAGGCAGATGGAGGTGACCCTTCAACTATTGATTCTGTTACGATTGGCAGTGGGGCAGCAGCAATGGAGGCATTAGGAAAAGGAGATATAGATGCCTATGTAGGAAATCAAGGTGACATAGCTATTGCCTCTCTAGTGACTGGAAAGGAGACAAAAATATTACCTTTCCCATCAGAAGTGGAAGAAGGCTTTGCGGCAGGATTTGTTATGCGAAAGGATACTGATAAAGCGAAACGAGATGCGATTGCTCGATATATTCGTGCAGTAGTAAAATCAGCGATTTTCGCTCAAGAAAATCCGGATAAGGCAGTGAAAACAAACTGGGATCTCTATCCTGCGTCTAAGCCAACTGATAAATCAGAAGAGCAGGCTTTGAAGGAAGCTAAAGTATCGTTAGGGATCACAGTTAATAATTATAGTCCTGCTTCTGATGGCCGATGGGGATATATATCTGAAGAACGGTGGCAGAAATTTGTAGACAATAATGGCTTAACAGCTAAAATTCCAGACGTGAAAAAACTTTATGATTACTCACTTCTCGAAGAAATCAACAAATTCGATGAAAACGAAGTAAGAAAACAAGCAAAAAAATAGTATCTTAACATACAGTAAAGATTGAATTATAACTTCAGTATAGAAGGTTGAGCTGTCTCAAAGTCTCCCAAATTGACTTTGATGGCAGCTTTTTTTATTAAACTATTCTAGTAAAAATATATTAATATAACAATATTAATTTTATTTAGAATTATCCGAAAAGTGTTTGACTTTGGTATAACAATATTATAATATGTTATTAACAACTAAGAGATTTCATCACTGTGTTACCGGGTAAGAAAGCGATTACATTAAAAATTGCATTCTAGTGATGGTAAGGCAGTTCAATCACGCCCCAATACAAGCGAGTTTTTTTAATTTATAAAGAGGGAGAATAAAGGGAATTTGTTGTTAATACGGGGATTAGTTCTGTGATACCTAAACCAACCGGTCTGTTTATACTTTCTCTTTTTACTAAGTCCTCACCTTCGATACCTCAAAGGTGAGGAACAATTAAATGATAGGAGGTTTTACAATGCCAGATAATCTACAAGAAAAGAATTCAAGCGTTGTTCGTACTGTACTTGGACCAGTGCCAGCTCAAGAATTAGGTGTTGTACTTATCCATGAATCACTACTTTCTGTGGTGCCTGGTGCAGAGTATGCGCCTGAGATTGAAATGGACAGAAGCAAGATTTTTGAGGAATTAAAACGTAAGCTCACTGAGTTTCGTAGAGTTGGGGGAAAAACTATAGTCGATCGCAGCGGTATGTTTCATGGCCGTGACGTGAAACTCTATGAAACTCTTTCTAAAACAACAGGTGTACATATCATAGCGTCAACAGGTTTAGGCCCTGAGCCAATGTTAAGTGGGTACTTTGTTACGCCGCAAAAAAATCCACCAACACCATGGTCAGCAGAACAATTTGCTGATTTATTCACAAAAGAGGTGACAGAAGGAATCGTTGTACCACGGATTGAACGGTCAGGTCTAGCAGGATTAGTGATGTCAATCGCAAGTCAAAGTGGTATTACAGAAAAAGAAACTAGTCTTTGCCGTGGTGCTGCACAAGCAGCTCTCACAACAGGAGTACCTGTATCCGTACAATACGGTGCAAATGCTGTTAATGATCTAGAAATTTTATTAGGTGAAGGCATCACACCAAACCGTGTCATCATCGGAGGACTTGACCGTCTAGATGCTGTTGAACGTAAAGAAGTATTCGCTGTTGCAAGACAAGGGGCTTATGTTGCTTTAGACCATGTTGGCTGGACAACACACGAAGGCTATGTGAACGATGGAGAACGTGTTCAATTAATTGTTGAACTGTTTAGAGAAGGACTAGGTGATCGCGTCCTTATTTCGACGAATGCAGTTGGTGTTGCAAAAGGTCATGAAGCAAAGGATCTCAGCTATGACTACTTATTGTCAACATTCGTACCTCTGCTACGTAAAGCAGGCTTAACGAACGATCAAGTTCGCACATTATTAGAAGAGAATCCACAACGTGTACTTACTGTTGATGCTCCAGTAGCTGCAGAAAGAGAATCTGTTGTGGCAGCGGAGCAAAAATAAACGTGAGGAGTGAATGATAAATGGGTAAAGTAAATACGGTTTTAGGCCCAATCGCAACAGAAGATTTAGGAATCACAGCCATGCACGAGCATATTGGGTTCGGTCTGCCGGGATGTGACTTAGATACACAATGGTGGAAAGCACCTGAAGAAGCATTTGAAGTGACAGTCCATAAGTTACGTCACTTCCGTGAACATGGCGGTAAAACATTCGTAGATTGTACGGGTATTGGAAACGGACGCGATGTCGAATATTTTCAAGTACTCTCAAGGAAAACAGGAGTCAATATTGTTGCAGTTACAGGCTTTGTAGCAGCTGACTCTGCTCTTCCATATTTCCGTAACAAACCAGTCGAGTATTTAACAGATTTATTCATTCATGAAGTGACAGTTGGGATTGACGGTACGAGCGCAAAAGCAGGTGCTATTAAAGTAGGCGTAAGCCGTGGTGGAAAACTAAATGAGCTTGATAAACGCATTTATCGTGCAGCTGCACGTGCAGCACTAAAAACAGGCGTTCCAATTATTACACATTTATGCGTAGATGCTGAAACGGCAATTGCCATCTTCGATGAAGAGGGCTTATCACTAGACCGCGTACTTATGGGCCATGCGGATGATGGCGGTTATCTTGACGAAGACCGTGATACGATGATTGCAAACCTTGGTGGATGGGTCGGCTTCGATACAATAGGCTATGACAGTGAAATGGAAGGTGCGCCCTATTGGTCACGTCCTCGTCAAGATCGTGTTGAACATTTCCTTCGTTTTCTTGGTAAAGGTTTTGTTGACCGTGCACTTATTTCAGCTGATGCCAACTGCTGTGCACTAGGCTGGCCTGGATTAAAAGGACATTCAGTAAACTACCTGTTTGAGGAGTTCTTACCGGATCTTCGTAAAGCAGGCGTTGGTGAAGAAGTATTTGAACAACTCTTAGTGCATAATCCTGCGAAAATCCTAACAATGCAAGAACCTGTTAATCCGAGAGGCTCCAGCGTTAACCAAAACAGCAGAATTGGCAGCTTCTGATTCTAAAAGCTATCACGCAGCTAAACCTTATTCGTGTCTTCTGCGTGTGCCATCCGAAAGGTTTTGAACAAGATTAACGGGAGGTTAAACAGATGAGCATTAAAGGAATCGCCTATATTGCAGGGGCGTTCGAGCATCCAACACGTAAGGCTCCGGATAAATCCGTTGCAGCCTTACATGCGGAATGTGCGAAAGGTGCATTGGAAGATGCAGGACTAACATTTGCAGATGTAGATGGTTATTTTTGTGCCGGTGACGCGCCAGGTGGTGTGCTCTCTATGGTAGATTATTTAGGTCTCAATGTACGCCATGTAGATGGTACAGACACGGGTGGCTCATCGTACATTGCCCATGTTTCGCATGCTGCTCAAGCAATCGCAGCAGGAAAATGTAATGTCGCGTTAATAACAATGGCAGGTCGTCCGCGCTCTGAAGGCAGAAGTGGTGTTAAACAGAAACTAGTAGGTGCAAATGTTCCGGATACACCGTTTGAACTACCTTTTGGACCAACTGCTGTGAATGAATACGCGATGGCAACGATGCGTCATATGTATGAATACGGCACTACGAGTGAACAATTAGCCTGGGTCAAAGTGGCGGCTTCACATCATGCACAATACAATCCAAACGCGATGCTGCGCGAGGTAGCAACAGTGGAAGACGTACTTGCGTCCCCTATGATTGCTGATCCATTACATAAATTGGATTGTTGCGTTGTAAGTGACGGTGGCGGTGCATTAGTTATTGTAAGACCTGAGATTGCTAAAAGTCTGAAACGCCCACTTGTCCGAGTGATGGGCGCAGGTGAAGCACCTAAAGGAATCCTTGGCGGCAAAACTGATCTTACGTATTCAGGAGCTATTTGGTCAGGTCCAAGAGCTTTCGAGGAGGCAGGGGTTTCACCTCAAGATATTAAATATGCGTCGATTTATGACAGCTTCACTATTACGGTGTTGATGCAGCTTGAAGACTTAGGTTTTTGTAAGAAGGGAGAGGGTGGCAAGTTTGTCGCCGAAGGGAACTTGATTTCAGGAGTTGGCAAGCTTCCTATTAATACAGATGGCGGCGGGTTGAATAACAATCATCCAGCAAGTCGAGGCGGTATCGTCAAAGTAATTGAAACTGTTCGGCAGCTGCGTGGAGAGGCAAACCCACAAGTCCAGGTTGAAAATTGTGACATTGCGTTAGCTCACGGTACAGGCGGCGGACTAGCAAGCCGTCACGGCAGCGCCACACTTATTATGGAGAGGGTGTAAGGAATGGGAACTACATATCAAGATAGAAAGATGACAATCCCTGAGATTCACCCGGAACATAAGGAATATTGGGATGCCGCTGCAGAAAGTAAGCTGCTGATCAAGCAGTGCGATTCCTGTGGTGAGTATCATTATTACCCACGTGTGCTATGCCCGTTTTGTATGAGCGAAAAGACGAAATGGAGTGAAGCGAAGGGCACTGGCAGCATTTACACGTATAGTGTGATGCGACGAGGCGTCCCATATGCTATCGCCTTTGTTACTCTTGATGAAGGTCCAAAAATGATGACAAATATCGTCGATTGTGATTTTGAAACGGTCCACATCAATCAAAGAGTAAAAGTCGTATTCAAACAAAGCGGCGATCAAGATAATCCAGGTCCTTTTATACCTTGCTTCACACCTGTTGAAGGTTAATAAGGACAACTAAGAAAGGAGCGAATTGAAATGATAATCAAAAAGGATGTACGGATTCCTATGCGTGACGGTGTACATATCGCTGCAGATATCTACCTTCCTGATAGAGTAGACAAAGTCCCAGCGTTACTTGCACTAAGCCCATATGGTAAGGAACTGCAAGCACAAGCGCTAACTTTACCTCCACAAGCACGTCCAAGTCATCTTTGGAACGGAGCGATTGAAGCAGGTGACATTCGTGAAGTAGTATCACGCGGTTATGCACATATTATCGCAGATGTACGCGGTACAGGTGGTTCTGAAGGTCAAATGTGCGGTAACTATAACTCTGGTGGTCATGGCGATGGTAAAGATATCTATGATCTCGTTGAATGGATGGCTGAGCAAGAGTGGTGCGATGGCAACATCGGGATGATCGGTATTTCGTACTTTGCATCCGTTCAAATTTTAGGTGCAGCGGAGCAGCCGCCACACTTAAAAGCAATCTTTGCAAACGGCGGGCACTTCGATCTTTACGAACTTTGTTATCACGGAGGGATTATGTGGTTAATGCCTCGTGCTTCTCGTGAAGGACGCGGCGGCGATAGCGGTAACGCCTTCAATAACGTAGCAAGTAAGAGCTCAAAAGTATACTCACCAGAGGAGCTCAAAGAGAAGACACTAGAGCGGTTAAATGACCCAGATATTGCACATTGGTCAGATTTCGTACACCTTTTACATTATCAAGACCGTCACGAATTATGGATGGATTACTTATTGAATCCACTTGATGGTCCATTCTGGCAAAAAGATAGCGCGATAGATGTGGCACATAAAGTAACAATCCCGACCTACTTCCAGGCAAAATGGGGCCGCGGCTGGAACGTTGAAGGCACAATCGAATGCTTCCACAAAATATCTGGGATTAAAAAGCTTGATATCCAAGCGCTGCCGCCAATGTTAGAGCGTCCATTCCATGAAAGTCATGACGAAATGTTCCGCTGGTATGATTACTGGTTAAAAGGGATTGATAATGGCATTATGGATGAACCAACTGTGCAGTTCTCTGTAGAAGGTTCTTACAAATGGCGAAATGAAGATCACTGGCCATTGCCATATGAAGAAAAGAAAGCGTTCTACTTACGTCCTCGCCACAAAATTAGCGAGAAACCAGAGCCTTTAACTTCTGAATATGCACATCCAGATGGCTTCTACCAAGCACCATTAACTGTAACAACAACTTCAGAAAAGATAAAATGGACTAGTGATAAATTCCTAGAGGCTGTAGAAATGACAGGTACAGGGGCATTATACATTCATGCAGAAATCGATACGGATGATACAAACTTCATTGCCAAGCTTTATGATGTAGATCCAAGCGGCAAACGTACATTAATGACATCAGGTTATTTAAAAGCATCACATCGTGAATTAAATGAAGAGAAATCAACATATGGTGAGCCATGGCACCCGCATAACCGTGTGGTACCAGTAAGGCCTGGTGAAATCAACGAGTATGCGATTCGCTTATATCCATTTTCATTCTTAATTAAACCAGGAAATCGTATTGAATTAGAACTTGCATGTAACGAACCACTTGATGGAGAAGATGCAAAATTATTGCCGCCGGATAGCTATCACTTACCAAGCGGTCGTGCAACAACTCACAAAATCTATCGTGATGCAGATCACCAATCACGTTTAGTATTACCGGTTATTCCTAAACAATTCGACGTTACCAATAAGTAACGTGCTTATTAACTAGATTATAGGAGTGAACAACTTGGCAAATGCAGTACGTGTTATACCGATTGAATGTAAATTTGGTCCAATCTCTGCATTTGCATATTATGTGGATGGGCCAGAACCAGCAATCATTGATACCGGTGTGAATGTCTCCGCAAGTCAAGACATAGAACCAACCTTAGCTGAACATGGCATCCGAATCGAAGATATTCGTTGGATTTTACTGACGCATGGTCATGTGGATCATCTCGGTGGTGCATATGAAGTATGGGAAAAAACAGGACGACTGGCAAAAGTAGTCATTCCCAAAAAAGAAGCTCGTCTATTGCGTGATAAGTATGAACATATAGTTGATTACAAGTTACTTCAAGGAAAATACATCACCGATCCAGCCATACAAGAAAAACATATCACAATGCTAACAACAGACATCGGTGGCAATATCGAACCGAACTGGGAGGTAGTGGAGGGTGATTCTATTAATCTTGGAGGGGATATCACGATAAAAGTGATTGAAACTCCAGGCCATTCAATCGGTTCAGTTACCTTTTTATTGGAAGGATTAGATTGGGCGTTTGCAGCCGATGCTGTCCAAATGTATGGTGGTGCAGGCGGCTTACCAACGATTGAAGACTCATCTCTATATCGCAAGAGTGTGCAGCGTTTGTTAGAAGAAGTTCGTCCTAAACGATTATTCTTAGGTCATCCATTTCGCAATAGCAATGGCGATATGCAAAGTGCACAAATTGAGGGTGAACAGGTAGCAGCAATGTTACAAGCAAGTCTTGATCGGGATGCCCAATTGAGTGATGTAACGCGGCGCCATTTAACGAATGGACTTCCTGCTGAAGAGCATGAACTGTATGGGCCATTTGGCTCAATTGCTGCAGAAATTGGCTATACAGGTGATCCACTGAACTTACCATGTGCTTTCTTTGTGACGATGCATGCTTATAAAGAAGAACTTATTGGTACAGAGAATAAATGAGAGGAGGAAAGATCTAAATGATCCAGAAAAAGTTTGAAAATGCAGCAAAAGCTGTTGCCGATATGCAGGATGGGGCAACGCTGCTCGTTGGTGGATTTGGGGGGAGCGGACTACCGTCACATCTCGTTGCGGCCCTTGTAGAGCAAGGTGCGAAGGACTTAACGGTTGTATCTAATAATATTGGTGCTGTTAGTGATGGTGTAGCAGCACTGATTAGCAACAACCAAGTAAAAAAGATTCTATGTTCTTTCCCAGTTGGCCCTCATGCTGATGAGCTAATAGAGCGTCTCGAGAAGGGGAGTATCGAGTTAGAAATCGTCCCACAAGGAACATTAGCAGAGCGTATCCGTGCAGGTGGAGCGGGAATTTCAGCCTTTTACACACCGACAGCGGCTTACACTGAACTGGGAGAAGGCAAGGAAACGCGTCACTTCAACGATCGTTTACATGTTTTAGAGCATGCCATCACAGGCGACTACGCTTTTATTAAGGCACATCGAGCGGACCGCTGGGGCAATCTCGTTTACAACAAAACACAGCGCAACTTTAACCCAGTGATGGCGACAGCTGCCCGAATAACCATCGCCGAGGTAAGCGAAATCGTAGAGGTCGGTGAAATTGGTCCAGAGACCATTGTAACTCCGAGTATCTACGTACATCGATTGGTACTTTTGGATGAACAAACTGAAGGGAGGGTATTAGTGAATGAGTAAGGATGCGCAACAAAAAATTGGTTGGACATCGCCACAGATAGCTGCTCGAGTAGCTCAGGATTTAGAAGATGGATGGTTTGTGAATCTTGGGATCGGTTTACCGACACTTGTAGCTGATTTCATACCAGAAGGTCGAGAAATCATTCTGCATAGTGAGAATGGTCTTCTCGGATTAGGTCCAAAACCTGAACCAGGTGAAGAGGATATGGACCTTGTAAATGCTGGGAAGGAACCGATTACGTTAAAACCGGGTGGCTGCTACTTTTCTCAATCTGAATCGTTTGCCATGATCCGTGGCGGTCACCTTGACGCAGCAGTCCTTGGTGCATTCCAAGTTTCAATGCACGGTGATCTTGCCAGTTGGAAACTCCCTAATGCTCCCCTTGGACGTGTTGGAGGAGCAATGGACCTGACTGTTGGCAGTAAACGTGTTTTCCTCTTCATGCAGCATTGCACAAATAAGGGGGAGTCGAAAATCGTTGAGGAATGTTCATATCCACTAACAGCGCCGCGCTGTGTAGATCGTATCTATACAAATCTTGCGGTAATCGATGTGACAGAGGATGGCCTTGTTGTACGAGACCTCGCTCCTGGTATTTCTTTTGAATACGTACAGGAACGTACTGCTGCTCCACTTAAGCTGAGTGCGGACGTGCAATCTGCACAAATCGGAGTACAAAAATGATTTCGTACACCCAAAAAAATACAATTGATCGCAGCTCCTCGATACCCCTTTATAAACAAATCAAGGAAATCTTGATTGAGGAGCTGCAGGCTGCTAATGGCGAGACGGGTCGACCCTTCAGCACAGAGCAGGAGCTTGTTCAGCGCTTCCACGTGAGTCGGGCACCTGTTCGCCAAGCACTTAAGGAACTCGCTACAGAGGGGTATGTGTACCGAGAGCGCGCGAAGGGCACCTTCTCTGTTCAGGACCTCCCTGTACGTCCTCCAGGACTTGAGTTAGGAGGGCTAGTTGGTTATCTTCGTGAACAAGGTATGGATTGTAATTCGAAAATATTAGGAGTAGATCGTGTAGCACCCACAGAAGATTTAAGCGATACTCTTCGACTTGATTCAAACGAAACAGTCTTGAGAATCTCTCGTTTAATTTTGCTCAAAGGGAATCCGCTCATATGGACAAAGGCTTTTCTGGCCATCTCGGAGGATTTCCAACCGAGTATACGAGAGCTTGAGGAATCCGAGAGTGTCTTTGTACTCCTTGAGAGTGAACAAGGCATCTTTATTTCTCGAGGTGATCACCAGATTTATACATCAGGTGCAACCCTTGAGGAGGCACAGATTTTTGATATCAGAATTGGGGAACCTGTTCTCGTAATGGAGACCAAACTGTACACGCGTAATGATCGCTTTATAGGGTGGAGAAGGGCCGTCCATAAAGCGGACGACTACAAGTTATCTTTCACAGTGAATCGATAAGTTGACCTTATATTAAAGAGAGCTGAGAACAATTTGGAATATTAAAATGTGCAACGATACATCATGTTTTTGACAGCGTGGCTAAAGTAAACATCAAGGGATGTCTGGCAGGGGAAAAACTTCTTGGGTCATAGGAAATTCCAAGCAATTGGGAAGTGGACCGGTTATGGAAGATTCTAGCGTGTATCTACTATATACGACTGGGGGAATTAGGGTGCCTAAAATAAATATTAACGACGTTGTTAATGAAGGTAAATTTAACCGCTTTCATATAGGGTTATTGATTTGTTGTTGCTTCATTATTATCTTTGATATGTTCGATCTTGTAATCTACGGTTCGGTCATACCGATCCTTATGAAGGAATGGTCCATTACACCTGTTGAAGCAGGAGTCATTGGCAGTTATGGATTTTTCGGGATGATGCTAGGTGCTATATTTTTTGGGATATTAGCTGACAAATTTGGAAGAAAAAATATCCTTATTTTAAGTGTAATCTTATTTAGTACATTTACGTTTTTATGCGCATTTACACCTGGCCCGTTCTTGTTTTCTATTTTCCGATTCATTGCAGGAGTGGGCATTGGCGGGGTTTTACCAAATGTGATTGCCTTAATGACAGATTACGCACCGAAACACATGCATAACATGATGGTTTCAATCGTGATGTGCAGCTTTTCTTTAGGTGGTATTATAGCAGCTCTTCTAGGTATCTACTTTATACCCCTTATGGGATGGAAAAGTGTTTACTGGGTTGCAGCGATTCCACTTTTATTCATTCCTTTAATGAATAAATATTTTCATGATTCGCCCGCTATTCTTTTGGTGAAAGGTCGAATAGACGAACTTCGTTTAGTTCTTTCAAAGGTGAATAACAAGGTATCCCTTCCCCAAAACACGGAATTCGAAGCAATTAGCTCAAAAGATTCTGGATCACCTATTATAGCATTATTTAAAAATCATCGCGCACTTGGAACTATGATGATTTGGGTTGCCTTTTTCATGAGTTTGCTAATGTACAATGGTTTAACCACTTGGCTTCCTAATTTAATGTTCAAATCTGGCTATGCCCTTGGTTCCAGTTTAAGCTTTGTGATTGTTTTAAATGTCGGAGCTATTTTTGGGACGCTAGTCCTTGGAAGTCTAGCAGATAAATTTGGGGTTAAAAAAGTGCTCGTTCCGATGTTTGTCATAGCGTCCATTTGCCTGGTGCTTCTCGGTTTTAAAAATAACATGTTTATTCTATATTTACTAGTTGCGGTTACAGGTGCATGTACCATGGGGGCTCAAAACATCTCCTACTCCTTTGTATCACAATACTATCCTCCATTAATGCGCTCAACTGCTGTCGGGTTTGCTTCGGGAATTGGAAGAATTGGCGGGATTATTGGACCAACATTTGGAGGCATTCTATTATCACTTAATCTATCTATACAAATGAATTTTCTCTCGTTTGCAATCCCAGGTGTTTTAGCAGCTATTGCATTTTCATTTGTTCCGTTAAAACTTGCTAATCAGAAAAAAATAAAAAAAGAAATGGATATAGCATAGGAGGGAAATATGATGAAATCTAAATCTGAATTACGAATTGCTATTATTGGTAGTGGAATTGGCGGGGCAGCAACGGCGGTGGCTTTACGGCATGCAGGATTTAATGTCGACGTCTATGAGCAAGCAGCAGCTATAACAGAGGTAGGTGCAGGTATCGGTTTGCGTCCGCCATCCATCCGTTATTTCAAGAAATGGGGGCTTCTGGAAGAAATCGAAAGAGTGACCCATAAAAGCGTATTAATGGAAATCCTTTCAGATAAAGGAGAAGTATTACTTGAGGAAAAATGGCCTGCGTTAACAGATGACCCAGAAGAAAAATGGGCGAGATTAATTCATCGCGCAGACTGTTTAGACACGTTAATTAATGCAATACCCTCTGAGTTGATCCATTTGAATCACAAATGTAAAAATATCGTTCGCCATGAAGATTATGCAGAAATTGAGTTTGATAATGGTGTCAAAGTGGAAGCCGATTTGGTCATTGCTGCAGATGGTATTCGTTCCCTTACTCGTTCGCTATTTTTCAGTCAAGCTGAGCCAGTTTTCCACGGTTATCACGCCTATCGGGCTCTTGTGAATGAGGATGAAACCTATGGTTTAGCTTCTGAAAACACATTGAGAATTTTCTGTGATGATAAAATCAATTATTATTTACTGCCGTTAAAATATAGGAAACAAGTTTCGGTTGATATTACCGTCCCACATGAAGACCGATCAGGCAGACCGAACGTACCGAAAGAAGACATGCTTAACCAATTAAAGAATTTCCACCCTAACCTTCAGAAGATTGCTGAAAATATAAATAATTTTGATGTTCGGGCACTATACGATATTGATCCTGTCGAACATTGGACGAATAATTGTATCGCCCTGCTTGGAGATGCCGCACATTCTATGCTTCATAACCAAGGTCAAGGTGCAAATATGGCCATCCAAGATGCAGGGATATTGGCTGAATGTTTACTTGAAGCTGATAGTGTTGAAAATGCCTTACAAAAATATGAATCTCTAAGAAAACCAATCGGAACTTTATTTCAAAAATTATCTCGCCAGTTCCATAGTGAAAAGGAAGAAACTGCTTTCCCTGAAAAAGAGTTCCTTGAAAAGACTCCTGAGGTAAATTGATTTAAAATCATGACCTCGGTGGATTTATTCAGTAGACAATATAATCAACCGATTGGGTCATAACCTTTATAGAAAACCAAATAGGATTTATTTTAATTAAATGTGATTGGAATAATCTGTCCCTTATTTAGTCAAATAAGGGACAGATTGAAATAAGGAGGTTTAATAGATGTCTGTACATCCCGAGATAAAAAAGATTTTGGATTTCATTCCACAATCCGAGACAAAACCAAAAATCATTCCAGAAGAGCACAGAAAAATGTTCGATGCACCTGTTTTACCTGTTGAAAAACGTGTCCAAGTTTACTCTGTTGAAGAAAGATCTATTCCTACTGCTGAAGCGGATATCCCAGTAAGAATTTATACGCCGAAGGAAGCAGATTCTTATCCAATTCTTATGTATTTCCACGGCGGCGCATTTTTCTCGGGAAATTTAGAAAGTCATGATGAAATTGTTCGCCCGATTTGCATGGAATCCGGTTATAAAGTCATTTCGGTAGGTTACCGTCTTGCTCCTGAATACCCATTTCCAGCTCCATTAGAAGATTGCTATAACGTAACTAAATGGGCAACTGAACATAAGGATGAATTAAAATGGGATGGCAAGAATCTAGCTCTTGCGGGTGATAGTGCGGGTGGTAACTTAGTTGCTGCAGTCTCCCTAATGGCCCGTGACAAAAAGGAATTTGCCATTACCAAACAAGTACTCTATTATCCATCCCTGGACCTTGATGTCAGTGAATTCCGGTACCCATCACAGGTGGAAAATGGAAAGGGCTATTTCGTAGAAAGTGATCAATTAGCTGAATATAACTCCTTCTATTTAATTGGAGATGTAGATACGGATAATCCGCTTGTTTCACCAATTCGAGAAGAAAATTTAGAAGACCTTCCAGCAGCACTAGTCATTACAGCTGAATATGATCCAATGCGAGATGAAGGAGAATTATTTGCGAAGAATTTAAAAAAATGTGGTGTCCATGTTGAAACAAAACGATATGAAGGTGCTACTCACGGGTTCTTAGGTAAATTCACACATCTTGAAGACTATAAAGACATTTATAAATGTACAGCGGATTTTTTAAGTTCTAAGTAGACATATTGATAGTTAACAGGCATTTCTAGGAAGTGGTCATCGCGGCAGGTCCAAAGGCAAAAGCGTTTGATCACTTCCGTTTTAGCGTGTAAGTCTTTAACTTTTGTTGTTAATAGCTTAAAGGGGGTGAAAATGGACTGTTAAAAGGATAACAGGAAATCTAAACATCGGGGTGGATGGAATAGAACTGTCAAAAATATTCCCAATATTCAGAACTGTAGTCAAATTTTAAAAGGGGTGCTGATTTTATGAAAGATAAAAAGTTTTGGACGTATGAAAATAAGTTAGTAGTAATAGTCTTCTTCACAATCGGATTCGTATTCTTTGACCGTTTAGCGATTAACTACCTATTTCCAATGATTTCTGTAGATTTAGGACTAAACTACACGCAATTAGGTTTACTTGGAGCAGCTCTTGCGTTAACTTGGTCAGTGTCTGGTCCATTAGGCGGATTCATTTCAGATAAAGTTAAGAGTAAAAAATCAATGTTATCAATTTTAGTATTCGCATTCTCGGTTATTTCATTAATGCACGGTTTAGCACAATCCTTTGCAATTTTATTCGTACTACGTCTATTAATGGGTATTGTAGAAGGTCCACTAATTCCGCAAACCCAATCGATTTTAGCAATGGAATCGTCGGAGCGTCGTAAAGGATTTAACTTAGGTTTCACAATGAACACAAGTAACGCCTTATTCGGTAGTATTTTAGCGCCTGTAGTAATCGTTGCATTAGCAACAAATTTTGACTGGCATACTGCCTTCTATTTAACGATTATTCCAGGGATTATTTTAAGTTTTGTTATCTTCAAATCAGTTAAAAATCCAGATTCAGCGAAATTCCATGCTATGCATACTACAAAATCGACTGAAAAAGTGAAAGTGAAGGATGTTCTGAAGCACCGAAATATTTGGTTATCAATTGTTGTTTTCAGTTTAGTTATGACAACACTTATGGCATTCCAAATTTTTGGCCCAACCTATTTAGTTCAAGCAAAAGGTTTATCTGATACAACAATGAGTTTCGTAATGGCTTCATTCGGGGTCGGATATGCAATCTTCGGTTTCTTAATCCCAACCATTTCAGAGCGTACCGGACGTAAACCAGCTTCTTTAGTTTCTGGCTTGTTGTTAATTCTCATACCACTAGCTGTAGTTTTTGTGGATTCCATTCCATTAATGATGCTTCTTTTATTCATTGGTTCGGCAGGTTCAGGTGTAATTGGGATGTCGATGTCAGTAATTCCAGTTGAGTCTGTTCCACTACAATACTCAGGTCTTGCAATCGGTTTAACAATCGGCATTGGTGAGTTAATCGGTGGGTTCTTAAATCCAATGGTGAATGGGGCTTTAGCAGACATGTATGGTATTCAAACACCATTATTCGTAGCTGCTGGTGCGGGTGTGTTGGCATTCCTATTCTCATTCTTCTTCAAAGAGACAGCACCATCTAAAGTACAATCAACTCCAGATCAAGGTGTCACAGTATAGTTTTAGTTTGATAAAATCTATTGTTTGATTTCATAAAAAACTTAATTTACAGGGAGTAAAATAGATGAAACAAAAACTTTTATTCTTTCTTTTATTAATGATTATGTTAATTAGTGGCTGTGGTACTAGTGAATCAGCTTCTGTTGATAAAAAAATTCAACAAAATAAAAATGGTAGTTCTCCATCTAGTACCAGCACCGTAAAACAATCTGTATTTGAAACCGTCCCTGATGGTTTTCGAGTCGTGACAGTTGGATCAGGTAATCCAAAAACGGAGATTGGCCGCGGAGCTCCAAGCACATTAGTTCAATTTAAAGATAAATTTTTCTTAGTTGACAGTGGCGAAAATACAACTAGCACACTATTAAAGATTGGTCTGCCTGCAGAAAGAATTACAAATATGTTGTTTACCCATCAACATGTTGATCATAATGGAGGCTTTTGGAACTTTTTTATTGATGGTTGGCAAGGACCTACAGGAAGGCGTTCCCTTAATCTAATAGGACCTCAAGTCCAAGAACTTTATGATACTACTGTTAATTTTTTTAAGACAGATTTAGAGTATCGTGCTAGTTTGGGATGGCCAAAAGATGGAATTTTCACAAATGTGACTATTAAAGATTTTACAGAGGATAAATATACATTTAAACTCGATGGTGTGAAAATTACATCCATCCCTGTTCCGCATACAGTTCCAACTTATGCATATCGTTTTGATGCAAAGGGAAAAAGTGTAGTTGTATCAGGTGATTTAACTTATACTGATAAGTTTGCACCTTTTGCAAAGAATGCAGACATTCTAGTGTTTGATGGAATGTTAACTAGTGATTTTTCTTTCGTTCCAGAACAAGCACGGGAAAATTTAAAGAACGGTTTAAGGCAATCTCATGCCACCACAGAAGATCTTGCTAAAATGGCAGCAGATTCAAAAGTTAAAAAAGTTGTCTTAACCCATATTGGTCTGGGTAAGGTAGAGATGGGAAGTATTTCAAAGGTATTTTCAGATGCAGGTTTTAAAGGGGAAATTATAGCTGCTGAAGATGGCCTTGTCATTAATCCATAAATCAATATGTAAAGGCTATTAATAGTTTTTTGTTTATAAGTAACAACTTAGCCTGCCTTTTCTCGGAAAGACGTGAGGATGTTAACCTACTCTAATGTAAGCTTAAACCTTTCATTTCAATAGGTTAATAGTATTTCCACGGAAGTGAACATAGTGACGAAACCAAAGACGTTGCTTTTGATCACTTCCGTTTTATATTTACCTTCTAAAATCATTCGAAAAATTGAATATAAAGTCCTTTAATAATGAATTAGTCGATTTTTAACGTTTATCGATTGACTGTGAAGGCGTACTTGTAGTCATCAGCCCTGTGGATTGCCCGTCTCCAGCAGATAAGGCGATCATTACGAGTGTACATAGTCGTCTCGATTACGAGGACCGGAGCCCCCCTTTTGATGCCGAGGACCTGGGCCTCCTCACGGCTCGCGCCCGTTGCCCAAATCTGATGGTCGCCTCGGGAAAGGGAGATGCCTAGATCGCGCTCGAGGAGCTCGAAGACATTCCCGATCTCCTCGAGTTCCCGTGCGTCCGGTTGGAAGTCCTCCTGGACACACAGGTAAGTCTGCGTCCACACGAGCGGCTTCTCTTGAAACAAGATCAGGCGAGAGATGTTCAGCACCTCGTCTCTAGGCTCGAGGCCAAAAAGAGTATGCTGATTCTTGGGGGGCTGGACGCGATCGACATTTAAGACTTTCGAGTTGACCTCCATGCCCTGTTTACGAAAGTAATCAACTAGCCCGCCCAGCTCAAGCCCTGGAGGGCGGACGGGGAAACCCTGTACTGGGAAGGTGCCCTTTGCACGCTCCCGGTACACATACCCCTCGGTGGTTAGCTCCTTTAGTGCCTGGCGAACAGGTGCCCGACTCACATGGAAGCGCTGAACAAGCTCCTGCTCCGTGCTGAAGGGTCGACCTGTATCACCGTCAGCAGCCTGTAGCTCCTCAATCAAGATTTCCTTGATTTGTTTATAAAGGGGAATCGAGGAGTTACGATCAATTGTTTGTTTTTTGGTGTGTTTAGTCATTGATGTCCTCCTTCAGTGTATTACCTACTATCATGAAAACCTTCTAACATTCTTTAATCTTTGCATATGTTTTTGCGACGTTCGTTATTGTTATAATATAAATTGTTATACCAAAGTTCAAGTGTTTTTTTTGGAAAATTTACCCCTTTAAGAAAATTTAAAAATATATTTTAATACTATTAAAATCTTTTAGGAAAATAAAATAAGAAAATCAATATTTTAGAGGGAGGAGAATTTGTTGTTTAAAAAAAACAATATGGAAGTATTTCCGTGTTTAGTTCCAGCTTCCAATGCATTGAAAAGTTTTAACTTTTTCTTAGTGAAACATAAGAATTCCTTAACGTTAATTGACGCCGGATTGAACACTGTTGATTGCTGGAATTTCCTACAAAAGACCTTAAAGGATCATGATTACACACTCACGGATATCACAGAAATTATACTAACTCATCATCATGCTGACCATATTGGCTTAGTCAACCGAATTGTATCCACCCATTCCATTCCTGTATACGCCCATCCTTATGCCATACTTGTACTAAAAAGAGAAACAAACTATATGAAAATGAGGGTGGATTTTTTCAGAAAGCTATACCAAGAGATGGGATGTGGTGAAATTGGTGAGAAACAAGTAGCTGATTTACGCAATCCTATTATTCTAGGTGAAAATAATAAAATCCATTGCGAAATCCAGGAACTTACCAACAATCAACTTTTTGGCTTTGATATTTTGGAAATCCCAGGGCACGCTCCAGACCAGGTCGCCTTTTATAATAAAGAGTGTAAGTGGTTATTTTCTGGAGATTTATTAATTGAAAATATTCCAAGCAATGCCTTCATTGAACCAGATTATGATGGAATCCGTACAAAATCATTGGTACAACAAAAGCAGTCATTAGAGAAATGTTTGACAATAAATGTGGAACTTGTTTTTTCAGGTCACGGTATGATCATCGAAAATCCTGTTGATTTAGTAAAAGAAAGAATAAAAGACATAGATGAAAAAGCCATCAAATACTTAAACATTATTAAATCCGGAATTTCAACCGCAAGTGGAATTGCCCTATTACTATATAAAGAAAAGTATCAAAAGCAATTTTTCAATATTATGTCTGAAATAATTGGATATCTAGATTATCTTGAATTACAAGGGGAAATTAATAAGGATATGGAGAATGGAATTTGGCATTATTTTTGTAAATAAATCATGACGCAATCAACAGTTGATTAAAAATTACAGCATGATAATTGAAATTTAGTTATAAAAAGAGGATGTCTCAAAAGATTCGATAAAAGCGAGTTTTTGAGATACCCTCTTTTTTAATAAAGTTTCCAATAATGGAGACATTAGAAACTAAATTAATTATACTAGAAATAATATTGACAAATTCAATGAATTACTTTTATAGTGTTGTCTCCCTAGATAATTAACAATTAACAAAGAAATCATGAAATATAGATAATTTTTTTGATAAAGTATTAAAAAAATTGGTCTGTATGGAGGAGGTTTATTACTAAAATGGATACAAAATCTATGATCATCGACATCTCGACAACCCTTTTCCAGCAAAAAGGATATAAGGGTGTAGGATTAACCGAAATCTTAAAAGCATGTAATATTGCAAAAGGTTCACTCTATCATCATTTTCCGAATGGAAAAGAAGAATTACTCATCGCTTGTCTTCAATCAATGAATGTGGCGATTACTACGGACATGGAGGTTATTTTCAAGAGATATCAAACTACTCAAGAAGCCACACAAGCGTTGATTGAAAAATTGGTAGCCGACTTTGAGCGAGAAGGTACGATTACTGGTTATACATTTAGCAGCATCGTTCGTGAAATGGCATCATTAAGTGAACCGGTCCGGAATGCTAATTCTCTCCTTTACACAAATATTCTGGGAATTTGCTCGAACAAGTTAGTGGAGGATGGGTTTTCGCAAGAAACGGCTAATTCAATTGCTGTTCTGATGACGGCTACCATCGAAGGTGGAATAATGCTCTGCCTGGCACAACAAAAAAGTGATCCACTAAAAATTATTTCTCATACATTACCCAATCTATTGAAGGAGTTTTAATAAAGCTGCCATTTAACCTCCTGAGACCTGCGTGCTTGGCTGGTGGATTCGATTCCCACGCAGTCTCGCCAAAATACATATTGATATTAATAGAAACCTCTAATGTAGTTCAAAATCAACCGACTCATTTTGAGGTTTTTTATGATTTTTTTATCCATGAAGGAGATTGTGACTTATTTGTTGTATAAAGATAGTAATAGAGTAAAAGGAGCCTGTAATTACAAATAACGAAAGGAAGTATATCTTATGCCATGGAAACAAGCATTGAGAAAAATTCTGCCAACCGACCAAATTAGCGAAAATCCAACTATTTTAGAACATCACAGCAAGGATGAATCCTATCATCTACCTGTGAATCCAGATATCGTCGTCTTCCCAAAAAGTAAAATAGAGATATCAGAAATTATGAAAATAGCTTACAAGTATAAAATACCCGTTGTACCTTTTGGTGCGGGCTCAAGTCTTGAAGGTCACTCAATTCCAGTTTATGGTGGTATTTCGATGGATTTTCAATTGATGAATAACATCATTGAAATTAGGCAAAATGACCTCCTTGTAAAGGTACAACCTGGTGTAACTCGAAAACAATTGAATAAAGCACTGAAAAAGTACGGTCTATTTTTTCCAGTTGATCCTGGTGCTGATGCTACGATTGGTGGAATGACAAGCACAAATGCTAGCGGAACCACAACCGTAAAATATGGCGCAATGAAAGATGTGGTAAGAGGTCTAGAGGTAGTCTTAGCAAATGGGGAAATAGCAAACATTGGTGGGTTAGCGGCTAAATCTTCTTCTGGATACAATTTAACTCCACTTTTTATTGGTTCGGAAGGGACATTAGGAATATTTTCAGAAATAACATTAAAAGTATTCGGAATTCCCGAAGCAACTCTTGCGTGCAGAGCTGCTTTTCCTTCTATTGAAAATGCGATTAATGCAGCGAATGCGATGGTGACCTCTGGGATTCCAATTGCTCGTGTGGAACTGGTAGATTCGAAGTGTATGAAACAAGTTAACTTTCATAACAAAACTATGTATGCTGAGCAGCCGACTCTATTTATGGAATTCCAGGGAAATGAAACTGGAATAAAAGCAGATGTTGCTTTCGCACAAGAGTTAGCGGAGGTGGAAGGTTGTACTCAGTTTGAATATGAAACGGACTCTAAGAAAAAAGCGCAATTGTGGGAGGCTCGTCATACACTAGTTTATGCATTTAAACATAGTTTTCCAGAAAAGAGTAATATGAGTACGGACGTATGTGTGCCCTTCTCCAAACTACCTGATGCCATTACTCACGCAAGTTTTTTACTTGAAAGCTATGGATTGTTTGGAGGTGTAGTAGGGCATGTTGGGGATGGAAACTTTCATGCTTTAATGATGGTTAATCCAAATGATCATGATGAACTTGAAAAGGCACATACCGTGAATCAAAAAATTGTTGAATTTGCGATTGATTGCGGCGGTACAGCAACAGGTGAACATGGAATTGGGTTAGGAAAGATAGACTATCTCTATAAAGAACATGCAAGTTCTATTCATCTTATGAAAATGATAAAAGACCAGTTTGATCCCCTAGGTATTCTAAATCCAGGCAAGATGTTTAAATAAATGCGTAAAAAAGACACTCTTCGATTAAATGAAGAGTGTCTTCGACTTTTTGAACAGAGTAATTGTTAGGGATATTACAGTATTATGTAATGAAGCAGTTTGGTTACACACATAGAAGGATATATTAAAATTGTATGTTTTTTTGTACATAAGAATATAACTTTTAAGGAGGCATAAAAATGGGTGAATTTTCTCTAGAAATCGTTCCATTACCCCAGGATTTTTATGAACAGCCGACACTCGAACTGGCAAGGGCATTGCTCGGATGCCTCCTTGTAAAAGAAACGAATGAGGGAATGGCAGCAGGCTATATTGTAGAAACAGAAGCTTACATCGGTCCTGGTGACAGGGCTGCCCACAGCTATAATAATAGAAGGACGGTAAGAACCGAGGTCATGTTCCAACGTTCCGGCCTTGCTTATACATATCAAATGCATACACACTGCCTTTTCAATGTAGTCAGCGGTGGAGAAGAAAACCCTGAAGCTGTTTTAGTTCGCGCCCTTGAACCTTGGTACAGTATCGAGCTTATGAAAATCAGGAGAGGCATCGAAGAGAAGACAAAACTGACCAATGGACCTGGCAAACTGACAAAGTCACTTGGCATTACAAAAGGGGACTATGGCCGCTCCCTCACGGTCCCTCCCTTATATATTGCCAAGGGCTACAGTCCGGAAAGCATTTCAGCAGGAAAAAGGATCGGAATTGAAAAATCCGGTGAAGCCCGGGACTATCCTTGGCGTTTCTGGGTTACAAATAATAAATATGTTTCAAGGCATCAACAGTCTGATTATGTATTTTAATGTAAATGGGACTTAACCCCTTGGTTAAGTCCCTATAATAAATTATTTGTTTAGTTCTCCTTTACGAGAATTAGACTGACCGCCGATTATTACTAATTCCTTTCCTTATTATTTAAAGTGTATTCAATCGAAAAGGATTATCCTTTTAATCCTTTTGTTTCGATTATTTTACTATATGAAGTTTTTTTCCATAATGGACTAGCCTCTTCAACACCCCCTCATAATTAAAATGGTTTGGTTCTGATCACCTGGACCGATAAAGTCTAATGCGGCAGGAGAAAAGACCGTAACTTTTCTTTTAATGCCCTCCAAAAAAATTCGAATTGACTTATCAACTACACTATCCTGAAAGACAGGGCCTCCCGAGAATATCCTCTTTTTGGTTCTCCTTACGAAGACAGCCATATTATTCTTCTTAGCAGTATTCGTGGAGGCATGCGCTTTCGATTCTTTATTAATTTGTAGGGGTACTTTCTCTGTTTGAAAAACTTCTTCTTCAACCGAAGCGACAATGTCGATTTCACGTTTATTTAACACCAAGACGAAGTTATATCCTGTTTCTGTTTTCTTTTGTATAATTTCTACTTCATCTGTAATAATCGTGACGAAATTTATGGGTTCTTTCGTGTGTGGGTCTTGAGAGGTTTCTTTTTGCTTAACAACTCGATAGAATGCTTTTGCTCCAATTCCCTCATCTGTAAAGTCAAACGGTTTTATACTTTGTGTACGTACAAAGTATAGTTGATTAACTTTTTCCTTGTTGTCTAATTGGACACATAAAGCAACATCTTCTTTCACCGCCTTTCCTTCGCCGCTCGAGAGCGTAGGGACATTCATTTTCATTCCTGGAAATTGAACGAAGATGTAGCTGAAGTTTTTCTTAGGGTGTACATCCGAAAGTCTCATAAACTCACAACCTTTCCGATTCTTACAAGATTAATTTCCTTGTAGGAGTATAATTCAATATCGTTCTTCACATTCCTGTATGAGAATGAAGAGTTTTCATCGTCACTTTCTTATGAAATGTGATGGTTCCTCCTATTAGTTGAGTAATTATGAGTAAATCTTCTATCGAAAAATGTAAATGATAAAAATTTGCCTTCTAAAACGACAATTTATAGACTATTCTCTAAATTATGTATAAAATAAAATTTATATATTATCGCTTCACGATTAAAATATATAACCCCGCTTTTACAAATTTTACTGTATAAAAACTTTAAATATATACTGGAGGCCGCTATGAACTTTGTTAGTACACGTGGAAATGTAAGTAAAATTGGTTTTATTGATACCGTCTTAATGGGACTGGCAAATGATGGTGGACTTTTAGTACCAGAGAAGATCCCGCAAATTCCTGCAGAGAAGTTAGAAGCAATGTCCCAGTTAACTTATCAGGAATTAGCATACGAAATCTTTTCTTATTATGTTGATGGTGAAATTCCTGACAACGAGCTAAAGGCATTAATCGAGAAAAGTTATTCAACCTTTCGCCACGCTGAGGTAACACCTGTTAAGAAGTTAAAGGATAACATGTATGTGTTAGAACTCTTCCATGGTCCGACCTTTGCTTTTAAGGATATTGCTCTGCAATTCTTAGGGAATTTATATTCCTATGTGTCCAAGAAGACTGGTGAAACGATTCATATTCTCGGTGCTACTTCAGGAGATACGGGTGCATCAGCCATTGAGGGTGTCAGAGGAAAAGAAGGCATTCGTATTTGTATTTTACACCCACATGGCAAAGTGAGTAAGGTACAGGAATTGCAAATGACAACGGTTGATGACAAAAGTGTCTTGAATTTGGCTATAGAAGGAACATTTGACGATGGCCAAAGAATTATCAAGGAATTATTTGCAGATGTTGAACTGAAAAACAAATACCATCTCCGTGCCATAAATTCCATTAACTTTATTCGTATCTTGGCGCAAACTGTTTATTATTTTTATGCGTATTTCCAAGTGAAAAAAGAAAAAGAAATAAACCGCATTAACTTTAGTGTGCCGACTGGAAATTTCGGAGACATCTTTGCGGGATATCTTGCAAAGAAAATGGGGCTGCCGGTTGGTAAACTTATCGTTGCCACGAACGAGAATAATATCTTGGAAGGTTTTATCCATGATGGCGTCTACAGGCCGGGTGAATTCCGCAGTACCTTTAGTCCTTCAATGGATATCCAAGTAGCGAGCAATTTTGAACGCTATCTTTACTATTTGCTCGGACAAGATTCAAATGCTGTTTCGTCTTTAATGGAGAAATTCACTTCTGAAGGAAAAATTGTTGTCAATGAGGGACTGCTTCAAAAGGTAAAAGAGGATTTTGCGGCACATGGAGTTGAAGGGGAAGAATGCCTGCAGACCATCAGTAAGTATTATAGCGAAACAGGTTACTTATTAGATCCACATACTGCTTGCGGGGTCGCTGCATACGAAATTTGTAATAACCCCAATGAGGTTTGTGTCACACTTGCTACAGCGCACCCTGCTAAATTTAATGAATCGATAGAACGTTGTGGGATTAAGCAGTCCTACCCTGAGCAAATAAGTCAATTATTTAATAAACCACAGTATTTAGAAGTGGTTAAGGCGGAAAACGATGAAATCGTTCGCCACTTGGAAAAGCTCTTTAGTCTTTCGGCTAAATAAAATCTAAAATTAGGTAAATAGGGAAGTATAAAAAAGCTGTCTCATTCAATATGAGGCAGCTTTAACCTTGTAAATAGAAATATTTTTATAGGCAACCATTTAATTAAAATGAATGAGAAAGATAATGTGTGATAGCTGCCTTTTCTGTTCATATTTCATTCTTTTTAAGTTTGATTTCTTTGACCTTTTGATACTGTTCATCTGGCCACCACGCGCCGCAATCATCTGATACGACGCAAGCCGCACATTTTTGCAAATCATAGACAATCATTCCGATGATGGGAGGGGAATAAAGATGGAGAGTGACCAAATCTGTATGATTTGAGGCTTTCATTTTATGGATGGCTTTTTTCGGTGCAAAAAAATATTTTCCTTTTTGGTGGTACTCATGAAACAATTCGGTTGGTAATCCATTCCCCATTATCTCATAGACAGAATTACGTGTGGTTCCGGAGAGTACTTGAATCCAACCGTGTGAACTGCCATGATCATGCGGTGCACACTCTAACTGAGACCAATTCATCACTAGCAGCTCGACTTCTTCATTTTTATAGAGTAACTTGCGGTTGTATGGTTTTCCGTGGGGAGGTTCTGGCAATTGCTTAAGGTCATCAATTGTTAGGCCTAGTTGTAATAGTGCGTCTTTCAACTCGGCCTTAGATGGATTTTTTAGGGGATTAAGCACATTTTTTATCCTATTTGTTAAAGTCATAAAGCTCCTCCTATAGATGTTTTTTTTTGAAAAGGCTGAACAACATAGGCACAAGCTGACCATTTACAATAATAACTCCCATTATAATTATGATTCCTCCGGCAACGCTTATGAATAAAACTTTTTCTTGTAAAAGCAAAACTGCTGCAACTAAAGTTGAGACGGGCTCCAAATAAAGAAACATCGAAACCTTTGAAGCCTCTAATACTCCAAGCGCCTTACCCCAATACCAATAAGCAATGCCAGAAACAAAGACACCAAGAAACAACAAATGCGCCCATTCCGTAGGGGTCAGCAGGGAGAGGGATTCCCACCCTCTGTTCCGTATGATAAACGGTATAGTTAGAATCAAGCCAAGTAAACTCATATAAAATGTCACTAACAAAGGGGAATAGGGGATTTTTAAGCTTTTTAATAGCACCGAGTAAACTGCCCAATTCAAGGTGCTCAAAATCATGAGAAAAAAGCCAATATTCATGGCGAATTTAAAGGATTGTCCACTTCTTGTCGTTGTAATTAGCAGCACACCAGTTATCGCCAGCACCATTCCTGCAGCCTTCGTTAGACTCATCTTTTCATGCAAAAAGAGAATCGATAGAAGGACTGTAAAGATAGGGGAAAACGAAATGAGCCATCCAGCAGAAGAAGCATTAATTGTTAATAATGCTGTTGCCTGGAGCACTTGATGGACAAATACTCCAAGAATGCCTAGTACCATTAGATGGGGGAGATAGTTAATAGAGACAAGCAGCCGAGTACGCTGCATTAATAATAGTAACAGCAGAAATAAGGCTCCAATTCCAAAACGAAGAACTAGTAATGAATAGGGGTCAAGCTTTCCTAACACCGCCTTCGTCGATACAAATGAAACTCCCCAAAAACTAATCGATATCAACGCATATAGTGAAGCAATTAACTTTGATCGATAATAAGTCACGGCTAAGCATTCCTTTCAGCAAAAAGATGGTTATTCCATCTTATGCCTGTCCTGAAAGAAAATGTTTGTTACTTTTAACAACTAGGTGTAGTAAGACAGTGAAGTTGGGAATAGAAACCCAAAAAATAAGTCTGCTGATAATATACCTTCGTAAATGTTATACTGTAAACGAGTACATTTTTCGAAGGTGTTTTTGCGCAGGAAAATGTTTAGATAATAATTAAAATATTTGGAGCAGTTGCAGAAATGATTGTATATTTTTTCATCTGGCAGCGTCCTAAATTTTATATTATCCTATTTATAAGGAATCCATTTCGTCATATAATTAATTTCTAATAGCCTTTTTAAGAAAATTTTAATATTATGTAATTATACTATTTAGTGTATCAATGTAAAATAGCAAACAAGGCAAGCCTAATCCTAGCAATTACAACTTTTAGAGGTGAAAATAATGCAACTTACTGATGTAAATCAAGAAAAAACAAAACCAGACAACCAGGTGCCAACAACTTTTTCCAGGACTAATCCTTTTCAAGCAAAGGTTCTTAAAAACGAAAACTTAAATGGTGCCGGTTCTAGTAAAGAAACAATGCATATTGAGTTATCATTAGAAGGATCAGGACTTTCTTATGTCCCAGGGGATGCCCTTGGTGTTGTCCCTCAAAATGATCCAGAACTTGTGGCTGCGCTTGTTTCGGAAATGAACTGGGATGAAGAAACAGTTGTAACGATTAATAAGCAAGGTGATACACTCTCCTTGAAAGAAGCACTAACAACATATTGTGAAATAACGCTATTGTCAAAAAAAGTCCTACAACAGGCAGCGGCTTTTACAGAAAACGAAGAGTTACAAAAGCTTGTGTTAGTTGAAAATGCTAACCAGCTGAAAGAATATACCAACGGACGAGATTTGCTTGATATGTTACGTGATTTCGGTCCATGGAAAGCTACTGCTCAAGAAATCGTGTCTCTTTTAAGAAAAATGACACCGCGTCTCTATTCCATTGCTAGTAGCATAGCTGCCCACCCTGGTGAAGTGCATCTAACGATAGGTGCCGTGCGTTACGCAGCCCATGGACGATATCGGAAAGGTGTTTGTTCAGTTTTAGTAGCTGAACGTATTCAAGAAGGAGATACGCTTTCAGTTTTTGTTCAAGCCAATAAACACTTTCATCTACCAGAGGCGCAAGATAAAGATATTATTATGGTTGGTCCAGGGACAGGCATTGCACCATTCCGTTCGTTTATCGAGGAACGTGCAGTGAATCAAGCAACTGGAAGAGCATGGCTATTTTTTGGCGACCAGCATGCAGCTTCAGATTTCCTTTATCAAGACGAGTTAGAAAGATATCAAAAAGATGGTGTACTGACAAGATTAGAGACTGCGTTCTCTCGCGATTCCGAGCAAAAGGTATATGTTCAACATAAAATGCTTGAAAACAGCAAGGAATTGTTTGAATGGCTGGAAAATGGAGCATATTTCTATGTTTGTGGTGATAAGCAATATATGGCGAAAGATGTCCACAACGCACTATTAACTGTTATTGAAAAAGAAGGGTCAATGACCCCAGAAGAAGTAGAAGCGTATTTAAATGATATGAAGGAGCAAGGGCGTTACCTAAGGGATGTATATTAAAATTAAGCGGTATTAGAACTTGCTCTATTTTTTTTAAAAGTTGATTTCAAAGTAAAAGGCCAAAGCTATAATTGCTTTGGCCTTTTTATTACTATTCTTCAAAAAATTTCAAAGGCGAAATGACAATTCTTTTTCAAGATTCATCTTGTGCTGCTTTTCCTGAAATTCTTTCTAATAGTTTATAGGGACGAACCTTAAAGGCTTCGTACGGAATGGAATTCCCTTTCATTGCATCGAGCACTCTTGGAATGAATTTTGCACGTTTAATATATTGATGAATATTCAATGAATCGAGTTTCACAAAACGAACATCTTTTGTTTCATTAGATGTCTTTACATCTCCTCCAATACAATTTCCATGGAATACGATTGAAACTGTACTTCCATTTGAATAAACCCCTGTTACACCCAATAACTTAACTTTGATTCCTGTTTCTTCAAATATTTCCCTACGCAGTGCAACGTCTAATGTCTCTCCATCTTCAACTCCACCGCCAGGAAGTTCCCATGTATTCGATCTCCAATAGGTTTGAACCAATAAAGTTTCATCCTTTTCATTGGTAATATACCCGCTTACCGTAACATTTTGTTTTGGGGAATGATGTACCCCTGTTGATGTTAAAAAATCTTGACGAAAATCTAAGTTAAGCTTTCCTAATTTTACAAGCTGTGCTTGTCCTTGGTGATGCAGTTCATCCTTTTCTACTCTTTCTTGAATTTTCAAATAGTCATCATAGCTGGGATAGTGCCAAAGGGTTAAAATCTCATTTTCATCAGCTGTTGACCAACGTCCAATCAATGCGGCACCATTTTTTAACTGATTCGGCAATACGTATTCATAAAAGAATTTATTAAACTCTATCATTCCTCTTGGAAAAATCTTGTGAATTTCTCTTCTGTAGAACATGATGTCCCTCTCTTCTATAAAATAATACAATCTGAATGATTTTATTGTATGAGAAGGGAGTATTACTGTGACGATTCCATTTATGGAATCGATTGACTACGTTGTTATCAGAAATGAAATCAGACACAGATTTTGAAATAAAGTTATATGAACACATTGGTTAGTTATTTCTCATAATCTAAAGTATCAATTAGCGAGGGTGTTCAAAATGAGAACTATAAGGGAAATGCAAACACAATCAATAATCGGTCAAGCATGGACCGGTAAACATGTTGTTTTACTTCATTGCACAAACGATAATCAATTGATCTATCTTTATAAAAGTTTTCACGCACCGATTGAGCCTCCACGACCCAATTGTGCAGAAACTTTATCACAATTACTAAGCATTGGTTATCACATTATGGCCATTACACCCATCTCATCAAATCATATTCAATATTTTTTGGTACTTTGACTTAAAGTTTATTATGCTTTTTGAAGTAATGTTGAAAAGATAAAAAGGAATGGTCTGTATTATATCTAGGTACAGACCATTCCTAATTTAAATGTTTTACAAACTGAATGATTTTTCTTTTCTAACATGATCCTAAATAAGCAAAACTATATAAATGGTTTCTAATATTGCTGTACTAAACGTACGAGCATATGAGCCAATTTATGCTGTTCTTCCTCCGTACCCACGTTCCAAAGCTCCTGTAATAAACGCTCCTCGGAATTTTTAGGCGGTTCCTTATCCGACAGGTAATCCGCTACCTTCTGAGCCGAGTTTGCTAATTGCTCTTCGTCCATACCTAGTTTTTCCCCTAAACTAACTTTTCCACTTAGGTACTCCCTGAAATCGTCAAAACTAGTTAATGAATCACCGTTTTTATAAATCTGATTTTCTATTTGTTGGTCGTCTAACTGTTTGTCCATATATATCACTCCTTTTTTTGTGTACAACATTGGTTAAAATGTTTAACCTGTACATTCCCTGTATGTTCCTAGATAAAACCTGATATATGAATGTAGGCAAAGGCTATTTTTTTCTATTGGAAAATTGTTTATTTATTTGTGTTGACAAAATAATAGAAAACTATTAAAATTTAAAATTATTTAACAATAATTTAATTTTTTGAGAGTAAAAGCTAATGAAAGTATCGAATGTTTTAGCCGAAATTAAATTATTCGTTCTTCTTACAAATGAAATACAAAGCAAGCTATGATTGCTATGGGAAAACTATAGCAGGAGCAGCTTCTGGAGAGACCGCGGAATTATCTGCGGCGCCGACGGGTTCACAATCTCAGGCAAAAGGACAGAAGAGTACAAATACTATTTGTTATTCTTACAGACAAGAGTAATAGATACTATTTGTTATTCTTACAACCTTGAGATTGGAGTTAATCCAATCTCTTTTTTTATGGAGTTTACTTTTTGTTCATATCTTCACAAGTGGACTAAAGGAGATAATTACTAAAATAGGGGGAAAGTAAAATGGCACAACAAGAATTAAAAAGAGATTTAAAAAATCGACACGTCCAACTCATTGCGATTGGCGGTACGATTGGTACTGGTTTATTCTTAGGTTCAGGAAGAGCCATTCAGTTGGCAGGTCCATCTATCATTTTTGCCTATTTAATCGTAGGTATCGCCTGTTTTTTTGTTATGAGGGCATTAGGCGAACTTCTTTTATCTAATAAGGGCTATCAATCCTTTACTGATTTTGCCGCTGATTATATTGGACCCTGGGCAGGTTATGTAACGGGATGGACGTATTGGTTTTGTTGGATCATGACAGCGATGGCTGATATTATTGCCGTTGGTGTATATGTACAATATTGGTTCGATATCCCACAATGGGTCCCAGCTGTAGTCTGTTTAATCCTGTTATTGGGGCTGAATTTATTAACGGTAAAACTATTTGGAGAGTTAGAGTTTTGGTTTGCTTTAATAAAAGTAATCACCATTCTAGCCCTAATCGTAATAGGGGTAATATTGTTGGTAATTGGATTCCAAACCGATGCAGGAACAGTTACAGTAAAAAATCTATGGGGACATGGCGGTTTTTTTCCAAATGGACTATCAGGTTTCTTGCTTTCCTTTCAAATGGTTGTATTTGCCTTTGTGGGCGTTGAATTAGTGGGGGTATCGGCGGCGGAAACATCCAATCCCCAAAAAAGTATTCCATCTGCCATTAATAAAATTCCTTTAAGAATTCTATTCTTCTATGTGGGAGCCCTTATCATCCTTTTATGTATCAATCCATGGACGCAGCTAAATGCAGAAAACAGTCCTTTTGTAAAAACGTTTAGCTTAGTAGGTATTCCAATTGCCGCAGGAATTATTAATTTTGTTGTCTTAACATCAGCAGCGTCTGCTTGTAACAGTGGATTGTTTTCCACAAGCCGCATCTTATTTAATTTAAGCAGCCATGAACAGGGTCCAACTAAATTTGCTAAATTAAATAAAAATCATGTACCTAGTAACGCTTTACTTATATCTGCCATGGTACTATCGGTGGGAGCTCTATTGAGTAAGCTAATCCCGGAACAAGCCTTTGGTATCGTGACAACGATTAGCGCGATTTGTTTTATTTGGGTTTGGAGTATTATTTTAATATGTCATATACGATATAGAAAACAGCGCCCGGATTTACGAGAAAAATCAAATTTTAAAGCGCCGTTTACACCATTTATTAACTACGCTGTACTAACACTATTTGCCTTTATTTTAATTATTATGCTATTTGCTGAGGCGACCCGTGTAGCCTTATTAATGACACCTTTATGGTTTATTCTTTTATTCGCATTCTATTCATATAAAAGGAAAAAGGAAAAAAATCTAAGAAAGTCTGCATAAAGAAAATATCCACTTGTCGAATACTCTTTTATATTTAAAATTCCTGTATTATTATTAAATATATTGTCACATGATTCATATAATGTTACTATTAGTTGAACTTAGTTCCTTTAAATTGGTCCAGAGAGGCCAAAAAGGCGAAAGTAAAATTCGTATATACTTCTTTATATATGAATGCCCTTTTGTCCTTTGGATAAGAGGGCATTTTATTTTTGCCAACTTTCTTTTAAATCATAGTCCTGTGAGGCTTGAAAGGAGAACGACAGAAATGAATTATCGTAAAAAAACTGTTGTTGCATCAGTAGCAGGTTTAACCTTAGAAGGTATGGACATCATGTTTATCTCCTTTGCCATGTCGATAATTATTGCAGAGTTTCATATTGACATGGTGGCTGGCGGTCTGATTTCTTCGATTACCAATTTAGGAATGCTGGCTGGGGGAATCATCTTCGGTATTTTAGCAGATAAATTTGGGAGAGTTAAAGTATTTACTTACACCATTCTACTTTTTGCTATCGGAACAGCATTAACTGGGTTAGCCATAAATATTGAACAAGTATACCTATTTAGGTTTATCGCAGGCTTAGGCGCTGGTGGAGAATACGGTATTGGTATGGCGCTTGTGGCTGAAGCATGGCCAAAGAATAAACAAGGACGTGCTTCTTCGTATGTGAGCGTCGGTGCTCAATATGGTGTGATTCTGGCTGCACTTCTTAGTGCGATGATCCTACCTGCATGGGGATGGAGAGGATTGTTTTTCATCGGTTTGGTTCCGGTTATATTTGCCTTTATCGTACGAAGGAAATTAGACGAATCACCTGTATGGATGGCAACACAAAAGAAAAAACAACTGGTGCCAAGGGATGGAAAATTAAAACAATTGTTTGCGAATCCAAGAACCTCAATAACAACCATTGCATTAGCAATCATGGCAACTGTCCAAATTGCAGGTTATAACGGTTTGATGATTTGGCTGCCATCGATGCTTCAACAATCACAAGGATTATCCGTTTCCAACTCAGCACTTTGGACGATTAGTACGGCTGTGGGAATGATTGCAGGTATGTTAACTTTTGGACAATTTATCGATCGCCTTGGAATGAAGCGTGCATTTGGAATCTTCTTGTTCGCTTCTGCAGTTGCTGTCTTTTTATACTCCTTTGCGACAGGAAGTGCAGGACTCTTAATCGGCGGTGCGATTGTAGGATTCTTCTCAAATGGAATGTTTGCCGGTTACGGTGCCTTAATAAGCAATTACTATCCAGTTGAAATTCGCAGTACTGCTACCAACACTATCTTTAACTTCGGTAGAGCATTAGGGGGATTATCTCCGATTTTAGTAGGATATATCCTTGAGCATGCTAATGTGACGTCAGCAATGGGGTATCTAGCGGGACTCTACTGTTTCTCTTTTATAGCGATGGTTAGTTTAAAAAAAAGAAAAGATAATCAGGATCAAATCACTACATTATCTAAAGCAGTGTGATGTTAAATGTTAAGATGGAAACGCATGTTAAAATAGGAAAATATGCCCCTTAGCTAATGGCTACACTGAAATTTAGTAGAGACTGCAAATCACATTCGACTTGCAGTCTCTTTTTCTGTTTTAAAAAATTTGTAGAATAATCAAAGAAAATAGAAATTAAAAGTATGTTAGTAATTCCAAATAAAAGGGAAATTATCCTATATCAGAAAAGGTAAAATTTATGAAAAAGGGAAATTTGACATCCAAGGTAATAATAGACTATCTACTGTGACAGTAAAATAATGGTTTATATAAATTATTATCAATGGAGGGATAAAAGATGAGAATTTATAATCATGAATGGCTTTCACTTAGCAAAGAAATAAAGTTGAAGTTAATTCGTTTAGCGATTCTGGAAAATGAAATTAAATATCCCAAGCAGTTAATCATTACTGGAAAGTAAGGAATATAAATTCGTAAAATAAAGGAGGCAGCACAAATGCTGCCTCATCAAGGTTCTTTTTGCATGGTTTCCTTTCATGGATAAAGGATATCTACCAATTTACTTCTGCGATAAAACGGTATGGTTTTATAACTGATTGATAGTGGTAATAAGAAAAATTGTTTGTTAGTGTCATAAAACCGTCCCAGAACATACAATCTTCTTAGTGATCAATTTGGATTTTAGACATAAAGGAGATGGTTAAATGAACTTTAAGATGCAAAAAGCGATTATGTTGGCTGAAAATATAAATGATTTTATTAAATATGTTCATAATAGTCATGAAAATAAGAACAGCTTTAGGTTTAATATCGATAAATTGTATCAAATAAAACTTATTATTGATGAGTTTAAATTTCAAATACTAGCAGATGAAATTTTAAGAATAAATCAGTTTTCTTGGGATGAAAAATACACGTATTTATTAGTTGATAGATTTATAGAAGGACTCAGTATAATCGATGAATACGTCAAAAATAACTACAGTGATTTATTTCTATTAACGGCTAGACTATACACTTTAAAGAATCTTAGTCTATCGTTTAGCAGAACTGGTTGAACTAAGCGATCCCGCTGATTAAAGAATTAGCGGGATTACTTTTTATATCTTTTTTTCTATCCTAATTTTCTCCAGTAATGCTTGGCAGCCGTCTGAAATAAGCTGGTAAGTTTCCTGAAAGTCACCAGTGTAATAAGGGTCAGGGACGTCCTTTTTGTGTTCAGTTAAATCGAGCAGACGGATGATTTTTGGATGACTCGGCTTTCCAGTAATCTCAGAAATATTCCTTACGTTGCTGTCGTCCATACCTACTATATAATCGAACTTCTCAAAATCTTCCTTTGATAATTGGCGTCCAACAAGTCCATCTGATGAGATGTTGTATTTTTTTAAGATAGCAAGGGTACCTTTATGCGGCGGGGATCCAATATGCCATGAACTTGTCGCAGCAGAATCAGCTGTAACCTTGTCAGTTAGATTTTCTTTATTTAATAGGTCACGAAATAAAGCCTCAGCCATTGGTGAACGGCAAATGTTGCCCAAGCAGACAAATAAAACGTTAATCATGTAACTAGCTCCTTTTATCCTTATCTTACTATTAATTACTTCCTGTATCACTTTGAACAATGTATAAAATCTGATAAAGGAAAGTAAAGACATTTCTTCTTGTTAAGGATATTATAATAGTAGATAAAAGAAAAGTTAAAAGAACATGTAAATGGTAAGGAAGGAAAGGTTTATTCATTACTTCATGATAAAAGGAACTTAACCATGCAAGCAAAAACAAGAAAAAAACATGAACCACTGCTATTGTTTGAATTTGCTTCTGTACAGGGCACAATCCAGCCGCTCGTGTTTAGAAATCCGTTTAAGATCATAACTGCTAATACGATTGAACAGGTTTTGCCATGTTTTCAGCTTGTTCAGGAAGCCGTAAATAATGGTTATTATGCTGCTGGATTTCTATCCTATGAAAGTGCGGCAGCATTTGATGCTGCCTTTTCCACTTTGGGCGAAAATAAGATGCCTTTAATTTGGTTTGGTCTATTTTTGGAGCCCGAATATCAAACCATAACCAGTAATGGCTCTTATACCCTCACGGAGTGGAAGCCGTCAGTTAGTCTAGAAGAGTACAATCAGGCTATTCTATCCTTTAAGAATTCAATTGAACAAGGCGATACATATCAGACGAATTATACCATTCGTCTTAACAGTTCTTTCCAGGGTGATGATCTTGCCTTTTTTGGAAAATTGAAAAGTACCCAGTCCTCCAATTATTGCGCCTATATCAATACCGGTGACCATAGTATTTTGTCCGCATCACCTGAATTGTTTTTCCATTTAGAGGGAGAAAAGATTACAACCCGGCCGATGAAAGGGACAATCAAAAGAGGGAATTCCTTTGCAGAGGATGAGGAGAATGCCCACTGGCTTTATCATTCTGAAAAAAACCGGGCTGAAAATGTCATGATAGTGGATATGTTGCGAAATGATTTATCTCTCATTGCCAAACTTGGTACAGTTAAAGTTCCGAAGTTATATGAAATTGAGCAATATCCTATGGTTTATCAAATGACTTCAACTATTACTGCGAAAGTTTCCGAACAAACGGAGCTGGTCGATATTTTTAAAGCACTCTATCCTTGTGCATCGATTACAGGAGCACCAAAGATTAGCACGATGGATATTATTGCAGACCTGGAGACACAACCGCGTTAGGTGTATTGTGGGACAATCGGATACATAACACCAAACAAGGAAGCCATCTTTAATGTACCAATCAGAACCGTCATGCTTGACCAGCAATCTGGTCAAGCCACCTATGGTGTTGGAGGTGGAATTACCTGGGATTCTACTACTGAAGGTGAATATGATGAAATTCTTACTAAGGCAAGTTTTCTAGAGGAAGACAGACCAGTGTTCCAGCTGCTTGAAAGCATGCTTTTGAGCCAGGGTGAATATTTCTTGTTTGAGGAACATCTTAATCGACTGAAAAAATCAGCAAAATACTTTGGATTCCCATTTCAAATGGACGAGATTCAAATGGCTCTTGTTGATTTCGCCAGCCACCATCCAAGTGGAGAGTTTAAAGTTCGCTTCGTTTTAACAAAAGATGGCGAACTGACAATAGATGCTCAACCCTTATCACATACAGCTACACCAATAAGAGTGATGCTTGCCGAAAAACCAATAGATAAGGACAATCCTTTCCTTTACCATAAGACAACGAATAGAGCGATCTATTCCTATTTTCAATTGAAAAAGCCAGCAGATGTTTTTGATGTATTACTTTGGAATAAAAATGGTGAGGTAACGGAATTTACAAATGGCAACGTCATAATGGAAATTGACGGTCAATTGTGGACCCCGCCTGTTAACAGCGGATTGCTTGCTGGTACATTTCGAGAGGTGTTAATTAGGCAGGGAGAAATACGTGAAAAAAGATTAACGATAGAAGACCTAAGGAAAAGCTCTAAAATATGGTTTATCAACAGTGTACGAAAATGGATCGAAGTACGTTTGCTTCATTAGTGTTACATGTTAAGGAGGAGACTAGAATGAAATTTAATAAAGTTCGTTGGGGCATCATCGGGTGCGGTGATGTAACAGAAGTAAAAAGTGGACCAGCATTTCAAAAAATTGAAAATTCAGAGCTAGTGGCTGTTATGCGAAGAACTGGAGAACTTGCGAAAGACTACGCGGAACGGCACAATGTTCCAAAATGGTACGATAATGCCGATTTACTTATTAATGACCCTGATGTTGATGCCGTCTATATTGCCACACCTCCAGGTTCGCATAAAGAATATACACTCAAGGCCGCAAAGGCAGGAAAAACTATTTATGTAGAAAAGCCAATGGCACGAAATGTAGAAGAAAGCCAAGAGATGATTGCTGCTTGTGAGGAAGCCGGTGTTCCTTTATACGTTGCCTATTATCGTAGGGAACAGCCCAGATTTTTAAAAGTAAAAGAGTTGTTGGAAAATAAAGCAATCGGAGACGTTCGTTTCGTATCAACAACGCAGTATCAAAAAGCTTCTGAGGACGTGAAGGATTCACAAAATCTCCCATGGCGAGTTCAACCCCATTTATCTGGCGGTGGATTGTTTTTCGATTTAGCCAGTCATACGCTCGACTTGTTAGACTTTTTGCTTGGCCCTATTAAGGATGTTCAAGGCTTTGCTACAAATCAAGCAGGTTATTACCCTGCTGAGGATATCGTTACAGGAACATACCTTTTTGAATCTGGAATCCATGGTGTAGGTAATTGGTGTTTTACATCTTTTGAAAATGTTGATGTGAATGAAATTGTCGGCAGCAAAGGAAAAATAACTTTCTCCACTTTTAGCAATGACCCCATTGTTTTGACAACAGCAAGTGGAGACGAGCAATGGAGCTTCGAGCCACTCCAACACGTTCATCAACCCCTTATTGAAACGGTCGTAGCTGAATTAACCGGGAATCACGGTAAGTGTCCTAGTAGTGGTGTGTCGGGTGCCCGAACCAATTGGGTCATGGGCGAAATGGTAAAAAATTATTATCTTCACAACTAATTTGAGATATTTTAGTGCTTAACGTAAAAAAGGACAACCTGTCATTAGGTTGTCTTTAGTTATTTTTATCCATTCACATTCTCTATTAACTCCTTTAATATAAATAAAGATTGATTATCTATTCCGATGTCGATTCGGGATCATTTAAAATCCGATAGAGTCGCTTTACAGTTACCCAAGTGAAAATGGGGTGGGATAGGAGGAATATTATGAACACAGATCAAGCGTATGACTTGTTAAAAAATGCAGGTGTATCAGAAGATATTGGCATTCAAACTGTAAGACGATGGCTCCGCGAAAAAAAGATTAACTATGAGGGAACAGTACATCAAGATACGGGATACATTCTTGAAGATACAGATCAAGCATTACATCTGTTAAAGGATGCGGGTGTTGCCGCCAGCACAGGAATCTTAATTGTGCGCCGCTGGCTCCGTGAAGGTAAGATTCAAAACGTAGGGAATGGTAATAAAGTCATCGAATACATATCAAATGAAACAAATAATCATTCAGAACAAGATAAGACTATTCGTGAATTAAAAGCAAAATTAAAATTACAGGACGAACAATTAAAGGGATTAGAAGAACTTCATAAGAATTCCATAAATACATTAATTCAGCAAAGAGATAAATTAAATAAAGAAATAAACATCTTAGAAAATGAGAAAAGCGAACTACAAAGGGAAACTAGAAAAGTACTAAAAGATAATTTGGAATTACGTAAGGAATTGTTAAAAGCGAAAGAAGAACTATCCAAAGGGGATAAAAGAGAACCTGTGAAGACACAGATCGATTCTCCCGCTATTACGGATAATTATCGTCAAAAATTAGGACTTTCAAAAACAGCGAGTCCTAAAGAAATTATTACAGTATATAAAAAATTATTAAAAATAACACATCCGGATCACGGCGGGAACGCAATCGCCTTTCAGTATATTAAGATGGACTATGATTACTTTAAAAATAGTATTAAATAGGTGATAAAAAATAGGCAGCCTTGTATTCAATTTCAAACAGGTATAGTAAAAATCATTCGAATCTCTATAATTAAATGGAAGAGTCAATTAACCTGTATATATCTAATCAAGGCAGTTAAAATAAACTATCATACTAAAAATGTGGTGAAAGAGAGGCAGGATTATGACCTACGAAATAGATAGCATTTTAATAACGGAGGAGCAATTAAAGCAAAAAGTGAAAGAAATCGGTGCCCAAATGCAGCAGGAATTCCAAGATGAACCGATAGTTTTAATTATTGTGCTAAAAGGTGCCTTTGTCTTTGCAGCTGACTTAATTCGAGAGCTGAAAGGAAAAGTTACCGTTGATTTTGTATCGGCTTCAAGTTATGGCAATCAAACAGTAACCACTGGTAAGGTACGTTTGTTAAAGGATATCGATGTTAACATCACAGGTAAAAATGTGGTGCTAGTTGAGGATATCATCGATTCTGGATTAACACTCAGTTTTTTAAAGGAGCATTTCCAGCTTCATAAGCCAAAGTCCATGAAAATTTGTACACTGCTTGATAAACCAGAGCGAAGAAAGGTAGAATTACAAGCGGATTATGTTGGATTTGTTATTCCGGATAAATTCATTATCGGATACGGTATTGACTATGCCGAGCATTATCGAAACCTGCCATACATTGCCACTGTTAAGGAAGTTTAAAATTTAGTTTATAATCTGACAATCAGGCCCCCCTTAGATATGTAAATCCATCATTCTCTATGAAAGGCAGATTTTTAAATTTGGGCACACGTTACATAAATTGGTGTTATTTGGTAAATGTGAGAAAAATTTGAGAGCAGTGGAGGCGGAAAGTAGAACGTATTGAGAAAAGCTCGTCAGCGTCAGCGCCTTTTTATTATTAGTTATCACCTAGATTTTAAAATGCATAATGGTGGTGGTTATCATAACTTATTCAATTATTTTATTTATACTTGCAGGGATAGCAGAAATAGGTGGGGGCTATCTCATTTGGTTATGGTTACGAGAGGCCCATTCTTATTGGTATGGTTTGATGGGTGCAATTATTTTAGTTCTTTATGGAGTCATTCCTACCTTTCAAAATTTCCCAACATTTGGTCGTGTTTATGCTGCGTATGGGGGAGTTTTTATCATTTTATCTGTACTTTGGGGATGGGGAATTGATAAAAAAACACCTGATACCTATGATTTTATAGGCTCAGCTATTTGTTTAATTGGCGTATCTGTTATGTTGCTGGCACCAAGACATTAAAATATTTATCGAGATTTTTTCTGTGTGAAGTTGGTTTTTGAAAATAAGCAAAATATTTCAAAAATTAATTGACAACTGTTTGATTCCGCTATATAGTTTAGACAACGAATTAATTCCAAGTAAACAAGTAGGTAAAATGAGAAAAAACATTTTAATAAAAATTATTGTTCGCCTTTTGGTCAACCAATGGCTCCTTTAAGCTTTTATGTATGGGAATATACATAAAAGCTTGAGGAGCCATTTTTAATAGGATTTTGTTTGAAAATTAAATTGTATAGGAGAGTTGACAATGGGTAAAATTCTTCGACAAGCTGTAGAAAATCGACGTAAGGAATTAATCACCAAACTAATGGCATGTGGTCTAGATAAAAAACAGGAAAAGCATCTTTTTGAGTTGTCTTTAAATGATTTAGAAATTGAATACAGAAATTTTATAGAAGATTTGCATCCGCATAGCGAAATGGAATCCATCCATTGGGTTAATAAAAGAATGTAATGTTATACAAAATTAATCTATTAAACAAAAATATATATAAAGTTGACCAGACAGCTGGAGACTTCCTTTTTAGGAGGTCTCTTTTTTATTAAATATGGAAGGGTGGAGAACATGAATATTGATCATCTTGAAGCTTTTATGTATGTGGTCCATTTGGAAAGTATACATAAAGCGTCTGAAGCTTTGTATTTATCACAGCCAACCGTTACAGCGAGAATTAAAACGGTAAAACGTGATTTAGGCATTGAATAGAATTATTATATTTGCCAAAGTAAATGGTCATCAAGGGGGATTTACCATTGCAAAACTTAAATGTAAAAACTAACAGGCTAAAAACAAAATCAAACAAGCAGGATGGAATTGAATCATGCCAATATCTTAATTTACCAGATTTGCAGTTTTTCCAATGGTGCAATCAACAATTTGGTGTTAATAGAGGGGGTTATAATACTGTCGATCAGTGGTTGTTCGAGTATGGGATACTGAATATTCATAATCGTAGAATACAACTGTTGGCATTTTTAGATTTTGTGAATGAGGAAGGAATTAAGCAAGATCAACATAAATTTCTTCGATTTGGCAATGGTGGCCTTAAAAGAAGGTGGGATGAATTTATGAATGACAGTGGAAAGCTTGGAAAAATCATACCACTGAAAAAATAAAGTTATATTCCAAATTCTTATAAATTAAATCTTAATAAAATGGAGGAGAAAGTAAATGAGCTATAAGCTTAGTATATTAGACCAGAGCCCCATTCCAGCAGGAACAACTTCTTTTGAAGCATTACAGAAAACAGTTGAACTGGCGCAAAAAGCAGAACTATGGGGATATGAAAGGTTTTGGGTATCAGAGCATCATAATGCCGATCAGTTGGCGGGGTCCTCACCTGAGGTATTAATTTCCTACTTATTGGCTCGTACGAACTCTATTCGAGTAGGTTCTGGAGGGGTGATGCTTCAACATTACAGTCCCTATAAGGTAGCTGAGAATTTCCATGTCTTATCTACTCTTGCTCCTGGGAGAGTGGATCTTGGCATTGGAAAAGCACCGGGTGGGCTTCCGTTGTCAACAAAAGCCTTACAATTTGGTACGCTCAATAATGGGCAGGACTTTGAAGAAAGAATTTCTTTAATGAAAAAAATAATTGAAAATTCAGTTGAAGAAGCCCATCCCCTTGCAGGAATTCAAGCAACACCTATTCCACCTGAGGAACCTGAAATTTTTTTGCTTGGTGCTAGTATAAACAGTGCTAAGCTTGCTGCAAATCTCCGAATCTCATTTGTGTTTGCTAAATTTATTAATAGTGATAACAATGTGCTGGAAGAAGCAGCAAGTGTGTATCAGGAACTTTTCCCAAATGGTCGATTCATAATTTCATTGGCAGTTATTGCAGCTCCTACTCAAGAAGAAGCAAAACAGCTGGCAGGTGAACGGAAAATTGTTAAGGTTCACCTTCAAAGTGGCCGTACTGTGACACTGCAATCGGTTGAGCAAGCTGAGGTGTTTGGGAATCAGGCAGGAGAACCTTTTGAAATCACAGAGCAGGCAGCTGATATAATTGCTGGAACCCCTAATTATATTAAAGAAAGATTAGAGGAGCTCCACAAAACGCATCAGGTGGATGAATTTATATTACATACACCGATTGAAAAAGACGAAGAAAGAATTCGTTCTTTTCACTTGTTAAGCCCGCTATCAACTGGAGATGAGGCGTTCCAGGCAATTGGTATTGTAGAATATGCTGCTAATAAATAAAGTCTTTTCTAAAACAAACTTATAAAAATGGGTTGGCGAGAAAAGTTAAAAAGATATAAATTCTGTTCGATTATGACTTCTTTCATGCAAAAACACACTATTCAAGTAGGAATAATCAACAATATAAAAAATTAAGGGAGGGTTTTAGAATGTCAGAAAAAAGACAAATTAAATTTGGTACCATCATCCATGGCGTGGGAGGAAATATTGCGGGATGGAGACATCCTGACATTCAGGCAGATGCAAGTGTCAGCTTGGAATATTATACAAATCAAGCACAGAAGGCTGAAGAAGGAAAATTCGATTTAGTTTTTATTGCGGATGGCTTGCATATTAACGAGAAATCCATACCACATTTTTTGAATCGATTTGAACCACTAACTATCTTGTCAGCCCTTGCAGCTGTAACTTCTAATATAGGACTTGTGGGGACACTTTCTACTTCGTATAGTGAACCGTTTAATGTTGCACGTCAATTTGCTTCACTTGATCAGATAAGCAATGGTCGTGCCGGCTGGAATGTTGTTACCTCTCCATTAGAAAAGTCGGCTTTAAACTTTAGTAAGACGATTGAGGAACATCCGGATCATGCAAAAAGGTACAGAATTGCTGCTGAATTCCTTCAGGTAGCAAAAGGGTTATGGGATTCTTGGGAAGATGATGCATTCGTGCACGATAAGGAAACGGGTGTCTTCTTTGATCCAGATAAATTACATCAATTAAATCATAGAGGGGAATTTTTCTCTGTACAAGGACCACTTAATATTGGCAGATCGAAGCAAGGGCGTCCGGTTATATTTCAAGCAGGTTCTTCTGAGGCAGGTAAAGACCTTGCAGCGAAGGAAGCAGACGCCATTTTTACAGGTCATCCAACATTAAAAGCTGCCCAAAAATTTTATCAAGATGTTAAAAGTAGAGCAAAAGCATTCGGACGTAATCAGGAGGAGCTTGTCATCCTGCCTGGAATTTCGCCAATTATTGGCGTAACAGAGGAGGAGGCAGAAAGGAAATATCAAGAAATAGCCAATTTAGTGTCGATCGATAAGGCTCTTGACTACTTAGGGAGGTATTTCGAACATCATGAATTCTCGCAGTATCCTCTCGATAAACCGTTTCCTGAACTGGGCGACTTAGGAAAAAACAGCTTCCAAAGTCATACCAATCGTATCAAAAAGGAAGCTATGGAACAAAACCTAACCCTTCGTCAAGTCGCATTGAGAGAGACTACACCAAGGACCTCTTTCATTGGAACTCCAGAAAAAATAGCTGATTTAATACAGGAATGGTTTGAAGGTAAGGGAGCGGATGGGTTTATTATTGGTTCAGGTGTTCCTAATGGATTGAATGATTTTGTAGACTATGTGGTGCCAATTTTGCAAAAAAGAGGGCTTTATAGGATGGAATACGAGGCCGATACATTACGTGGTAATCTGGGTATATCGTTTCCAGTAAACCGTTATTCGAAAGAGGCTGTAAACCGTTGAAACTAGTAAATAAATATTGGAAGTTGTGCCGACTAGGCGACTAGAGGCTCTCAATTTTAAGATATTTTGATCTTGAATTGAGAGTCTTTTTTGTTAAAAAAACGAGGGAGGAAAGTAAAGATGGGAAAAGAATTATCTATAGTTGTTTGGGCTAAAGACGGGTGTCATTATTGTGCCGAGGTGAAACAGTATTTACAAGAAAAGGAGATTGAGTACAAAACAGTCGATGTCACTAATCATAATGAATTTCGAGAAATATTAAATACCAAATATGGTATCAGCCATGTACCTGTCGTTGAAATAGGTCAGGGTGAAGTGTATGAAGCGGTGACGCAAGTAGGGATAGAACATCTTGAGCAAGTGCTTGATAAATTTAATAACAATAAAATTTTAGGATAAATCCGACTAATTTAATGAGTTAGAGATTATAAGATCTTTGATTAAAAGGAAAATAATGGAGACAAAATTGTCTATCTTCGAAAAATCTTGAATGAATCACTATATCACATAATTGAAAATCAAATACCGATAGCTAGGTAATTAAAGGATGGGTGGATATTTAATGAAGAAAAGATTAATGATTGTTATGACATTACTACTTGCTTTAGTGATTAGTGCATGCACTTCTCAAGAAACGAAAACAGCTTCAAAGACAACCTCAGAACCTGCTAAAAATGAAGCGAAGGTCCAAAAAATAATAGTAGGGACAGGGACACAGTTTCCTAATGTTTGCTTTATTGATAAGGATGGGAAGTTAACCGGATATGATGTTGAATTAGTACGGAAAATCGATGAAAAACTACCAGATTACGAGTTTGAGTTTAAAACAATGGAGTTTTCGAATCTGTTATTAAGTCTAGAAACAAATAAAATTGATTTTATTGCCCACCAAATGGAAGTAAATGAAGAGCGTCAAAAGAAGTTTCTCTTTAATGAAGAACCATATAATGTATTTCCACTTCATGTAACGGTCAATAAAAATAACAATGATATTCACTCTATTAAAGATTTAAAAGGGAAAAAGGCAATCGTAAGTCCGACTAGTAATTCAGCTGTTTTTCTAGAGAAGTATAACAAAGAAAATAATGCTGGAATTGAAATTGTTTATGCAGGTAATGGACCTGATTCGACGATTAATCAACTAAAAACAGGTCGTGCCGATGCCACGATTACGACACCATTTTCTGTGGATTTTAATAATGACGCTGTAGATGCTCAGCAAAAAGTGGTCGGTGAGCCGCTGCTAAATTCAAAAGTTTATTTCCTGCTTAGAAAAGATGAAACACCATTACAAAAGAAAATTGACGAAGCACTTGTAGAATTGAAAAAAGAAGGTGTAGTGAGTGAATTGAGTAAAAAATGGTTAGGCGCTGACTATACAGTTAATTTTTAAGAAGTGATCCTATATTAGGAGGTTTAAAGTAAAATGGGGAGTGCCTTTGATTTAAAATTAATAATCGAGTTTATTCCCACACTAATTCAATATCTCGGGGTAACTCTACAAATATTAACTGCATCTATAATTCTAGGGATAATTCTCGGTATAGCAGCCGCTATCCCGAGATTATTTAAAATACCTGTATTAAATCAAGTGGTCATTTTATATGTTTCATTTATTCGCGGGACACCAATATTAATCCAATTATTCCTTGTTTTTTATGGCTTGCCAGCCGTACTTATGATTTTTAATATTGATATTTCGAAGCTGGATGCCATTTATTTTGTCATTGTTACTTATGCCATTAGTAATGGAGCTGGATTTGCTGAAATTTTTCGAGGAGCCATTCGGGCAGTCGATTATGGGCAAACGGAAGCAGCCTATTCTGTGGGAATGACAAGCAGTCAAAACTTTTTTCGAATTGTCCTGCCACAGGCTCTAAGGATTGCTTTCCCGAATATGGCTAATTCAGTCATTGGTTCTTTAAAGGATACGTCGCTCGCTTTTACCATCGGTGTAATGGACATGATGGGAAGAGGTGACACACTCATTTCTTCAACAGCACATGCACTAGAAGTGTATATATCCCTTTCGATTATTTATTATGTCGTTGTCCTATTATTTGAAAAAATATTTAGTAAACTAGAAAAATATTATAATCGTTATCAGAAAGCTGATCTTGCTGTTGCTGCATAAAAGGAGGAGTAAACATGACGATTGATATTCCCTTTATCTGGGTAGCGTTTAAGGAAATTATAAAGGCCCTTCCTATTACTCTTATCTTAACGATTGTTCCCTTATTGGTCGGCTTTTTAATAGGCATTGTTGTAGCTCTCGTTAGAGTTTATCGTGTGAGATTTCTCTATCGTATTGCAAATGGTTATGTATCATTTTTTAGAGGAACACCGATTATTATGCATATTTTTGTTATCTATTTTGGATTTCCATTATTAATTGATGAAATCTCAAAAAAGTTTGATTTAGAGATTCAGACAAAATCTATTCCGATTATTTCTTTTGTTTTAATCGCCTTGTCATTGGCGGCTGGTGCCTATTTATCAGAAATTATTCGATCTGGTATTATCAGCGTTTCTAATGGACAAATAGAAGCGGCCTATTCAGTTGGGATGACGAAGATGCAAGCGATGGTTCGAATCATTTTACCACAGGCATTAGCTCAGTCCATTCCGAACTTTACAAACATCATTGTAGGTTTTTTACACACCTCATCCATTGCTTTTCTCGTGTCGGAGAAAGAAGTGACAGGTGCCGCCAATATAATCGCATCAATCAATTTAAAGTTTCTCGAAGCCTTTATTGCTGCGGGGATGATCTATTGGGGTCTTACCATTATTATAGAAGGTCTTTCCTATTTACTAGAAAAAAAGGTGACAGCTTATAATCGAGGAGGCGTGTCATGATCTATTTACAAGGGATAAAAAAATCATTTAACAAACAGCCTGTTTTAAAAGGAATTAACTTGAAAATCGAAAAAGGTGAAGTGGTTACGATTCTTGGCCCAAGTGGATCGGGTAAAACGACTTTATTAAGATGCCTAAATTTTTTAGAAACTCCTGATGCAGGCATAGTAAAAATTGGAGATATAAAGGTCAATTCAGAAAAGGCGAAGAAGAAAGATAGTCTATCATTAAGGAACCAATCCGCCATGGTTTTTCAGCATTATAATTTATTTTCCCATAAAACTGTTCTGGAAAATGTGATGGAAGGGTTAATCGTTGCGAAAAAAGTCAAGAAAAAGGATGCCAGAAATCAAAGTGAACAGGTCCTCGAGAAAGTGGGTCTTAGTGATAAATTACACCACTATCCCTCGCAGCTATCAGGGGGGCAACAACAGAGAGTAGGGATTGCAAGGGCGCTGGCCTTAAATCCCGAAGTCATTCTTTTTGATGAGCCTACATCGGCTCTTGATCCTGAATTAGTAGGCGATGTGCTTTCTGTTATTAAAGCCATCGCACAGGAAGGTATTACGATGGTCGTTGTTACGCATGAAATGAGTTTTGCTAGAGAAGTAGCTGACCGTGTTTTGTTCATGGATGAAGGAGTGATTGTTGAGGAAGGAACTCCTTTAGAAATTTTCAATTCTCCAAAAGAAGAACGAACTCGTCGATTTTTACAGCGTATTTCAGGTGAGACATCTTTTACTTATTTAAAAGAAGTGGTCAATTAATTATTTTTTCTATTAATACAAAAAAATTACTATCAGTAAATGTATTGTTAAGTGCTTGATGTAAGTGTTAGGATTAATTCCAATTAATAAAGTTGATTTATTCTTATCAATATTGTATGAAAAAGAAATGAGGTATTAAGATGTCCAACCTTGATATGAATCACTTGTCCTCCAAAATCGTCATATCGGAGCTATTGGAAGAGGATAAAGAAGTAGTTCGCCGTGTATTAATTGAGAGTTATCAACAGTATGAACATGATTATTCAAATCCCCAAGTATGGAAGGAATATTTAGCAAATATTACGGTTTCTATTGATAATCCACAGGTGGATAAGATCTTGGTTGCAAAGAGCGGTCAGGATGTTCTTGGTACATTGCAGCTATTTCAATCATCAGAAAAGGCTTATGCAAAGCCAGAGCTTGAAATCTATTCGCCCATCATTCGATTATTAGGCGTTCATCCAAAAGCAAGAGGTCTTGGTGTAGCACAGGAGTTATTAAAAGCAAGTGTTACTTTCGCTAAGGAACAAGGAGCGACAAGGTTGTATTTGCATTCAAGTGATAAAATGCACAAAGCTATTCGATTGTATGAATGGTTCGGTTTCAAACGAGACAGAACGAAAGAATTTCAAAATCATGATATTTTAGTGAAATGCTATCGATTCGATTTAGAGGAAGTGAGCAGATGAATCAAACGGAATTAGAATCGAATCTAATTACGATTAGACGTCATTTACATCAGTATCCAGAATTATCAAAAGTGGAATTTGAAACAACAAAGTCAATTCAGAAATGGTTACAAAAGGCAGGGATTGAGATACGGAACACTGGTTTACCAACGGGTGTCTTTGCGGACATCGTAGGGGAGAATCCAGGTCCGACTGTAGCGATTCGAGCGGATATTGATGCCCTTCCAATTGAAGAACAAACAGGACTTCCCTATGCCTCAAAAATAAAAGGGGTAATGCATGCGTGCGGTCATGATTTCCATACGGCAGCAGTTATTGGAGCGGCATATCTTTTGAAGGAATCTCAATCGGAATTGAATGGCACTGTACGGTTGATTTTTCAACCAGCAGAGGAATCGGGAGGAGGTGCCGTAAGGGTGCTCAATGATGGCCAGCTAGATGGGGTGGAAGCGATGATAGGTCTCCATAATAAACCAGACTTGCCTGTAGGAACAATTGGCTTAATAGATGGACCATTAATGGCGGCAGTGGATCGGTTTCATATCACTCTTTATGGGAAAGGCAGCCATGCAGCAATACCGCAAAATGGAAAGGATCCGATCGTAGCTGCTGGGCACCTTATCACTGCACTTCAGACGGTTGTCAGCCGAAATGTGTCACCGCTTCAAAGTGCGGTATTAAGTGTGACGAAAATAATAGGCGGCAGCACGTGGAACGTTATTCCAGGTGACGTCATACTTGAAGGTACGATACGAACCTTTGACACTGCTATTCGTGAAGAAGTAAAAGCAAAGTTTTATACCATCGTGGAAGCGATTGCCACAGCCTTTTCACAACAAGTAGAAATTGGCTGGTTTCCTGGGCCGCCACCACTAGTTAATAATAAGGCTATTACGGAGATTGCTAAGAAAGCTGCTAATCAACAATCCTTGGATGTTATCAATCCAGAACCATCAATGGCTGGTGAAGATTTCTCTTACTATCTTGAACAAATCCCAGGGACATTTGCTTTTTTTGGTACAAACGGGAATGAAGATTGGCACCATCCTGCTTTTACCCTTGATGAATCAGCAATTATCAAAGCGGCTAATTTTTTATATGAGAACACTAGAGAATTATTAGATCAACATTTTGCTAGTTAACATAAAATAATTTTCCAAGAAGGCAAGTATTAAAGATGAGCAAAGTAAATATAACATCATTGTCCATGGTAAAAAGTGTTTTGAGTTCCATTCATTAAACAATAACGATACAGAAACGAGGGTGTCCCAAAAGTAAACATGGGGCACCCTTTTTTTGGGGTTAATAAAAATTTAATGTGTATTTCCCTGTTAAACATTATACAATGGATATATATTACGACTTAATGACATATAGTTAATAATTAATTACATTAAAAAATTTGATCAATGTAACGAAAAATTCTAATTAACAATTTATTAAGTCCTTACGGCTTTACAGCTGTAAATTATAAGTCCTGGCAGTAGTCAAGGATAATCAGTGGTAAGCGAGGGTCTATTATATGAGTAAAAAAATATTAATTATTTCTTCTGATAACACGGGTCATGGACATAAAAGCATAACAGAATCTTTATATGAAAAGATCGAAATGGATCATGATATTAAAGTACATGTTGTAGATGGCTTTTCACTTGGGGGACATTTTCTACTGAACATTGGTAAGTCTTATGGCCCAATAACAAGAAAATCCGAAAATTTATGGGAGAGGGTTTTTAATTTTTCGGCTGAAAACCCAACATTAATTAACAAGTTTATAGAAATTCTCATAAAAACAAACTTTCTAAAATTACTGGATGAAGTAAGACCTGATTTGATTTTATCTGTTCATCCAAATTTTAACGGATCTATTTTAAATATTTTAGAAAAACAATATATAAAAATTCCTTTTATTACACTTATTGCTGATCTTGTGAATATTTCCCCACTTTGGGCGGATTCGAGAGCTGATTATATTGTTAGCCCAACGATTGAAGCACGAGATAAGTGTATAGGATATGGCGTACCTGCTGAAAATATAAAAGTCTTAGGTTTCCCCGTCCGCTCGAGATTTTTTAGAAACAGTACAAATAAGAAAGTTACTTATCAAGATCATGCACCATTAAAATGCTTAATTATGAGTGGTGGTGAGGGTGTAGGAAATATGAGGAATATTGCTGAAATCCTGCTTGATCATTTTGATTGTAAGGTAAAAATTGTAGCTGGAAGAAATAGAAAGTTAAAGATGGAGTTAGAGCAATCACTCAAAAGCATATATGGTGATAAAGTTGATATTTTTGGTTTTACTAAAAATATTCAAGATCTCATGTTCGATTCTGATATTGCCTTTACTAGAGGAAGTCCGAATGTCATGTTTGAGGCGTTCTCTTCCAATACACCGATTATTATTACAGGCGCTCTGCCTGGACAAGAAGAGGACAACCCAAATTTTGCTGAAAAATATAATTTAGGTGTCATCTGTAAAGATATAAATGAAATTAAACCTACAATTACTGAATTACTTGAAAATGATGCAGAAAAACTGAATGATATTATTGATTGTCAAAGAAAATTTATCAAACCTCAAGCGGCAGAAGAAATAATTCAATTCATTTTAGAAGTGGAAAATCGCTATGAGTGGAATCTTCAGCTTGCCTAATGGGGGATGTAAAGACCATTTAATTTTTTCAATAATGAAAAACACGATTGGTGAGGAATAAATGTTCCTTACCTTTTCTCCTTGTAGAGAAAGTCAAGCATCTTCCCTACGTGAATGATATTTACAGGGAAAATATAGGACAAAGGGGCATTAATGTATTTGAAACGATCTAATACCAAAATGGTATTCACAATAGGTGTATTTATTGCCCTTGCTGCTTTTGATAATATTATCATTGGTTTATTTCCGCCACTATTTCAGTATATCGGAAAAGATTTGAATGTTGGCATAGCAAAATTGGGTAGTATATCAGCTGTAAATATTTTAGTTACAGCTATTTCTTCGGTTTATTGGGGGTACCTATCAGGAAAATTTAAACGAAAAAGACTGATCATGATCGGAACGTTAATTTGGGTCGTATCCGTTTTTTTGACATCAATCAGCCAAAGTTACATGCAACTTTTACTATTTCAAATTTTAACAGGTGTGGGATTAGGGTGTATTTCCTCCATTGGCTTTAGTGTATTAACTGATTCTATTCCATATGAAAAACGCGGGATGATTTTGAGCCTTTGGGGCATGGCCCAGGGTTTAGGCGGAATAGCAGGATCACTTGTTGCTTCTTTAACGGCAGCTAACACAAGTTGGAGATGGCCATTTGAAATAGTAGGTTTTATTGGATTTTTTCTGATGATCTTATACTTTTTTGTGAAAGAACCAGCAAGAGGCCAATCGGATCCGGAGTTAACAGGTCTAATGAAAAATGGTCAATCCTATAATTATGTTATTGAGGCAAAGCAAATAGTACCTATACTTTTAAAAGGAAGTAATGTATTTCTATTTTTACAGGCATTTTTTATGAATATTGCCACTGGTAGTCTTATCTGGCTTCCAACATTATTTATATTCAAGATTCAACAAAAGGGATATAGTTTGGAAACATCTATGATTGCTTCAGGTTATCTTTATGCTATTTTTCAACTTGGAGGAATGACTTCCGTTTACCTTGGTCATCTTGGTGATAGATTTCAAATGAAATCCTATAAAGGAAGAGCCTTTTTCACCTCCTTCTTTGTATTTCTAACTATGCCTTTGTATATTTGTATGTTTTTTATTCCAATAGATAATCTACTCCTGCCTAATGACCAAAATGCCTTAAGCATTTTAGTTCATTTAATCAAGCAAATATTTGTAAATCCGTGGATTGCTTTATTATTTATTTTATCTTTTTTTGCATCTGCTGCTCAATCTGCCAATACTCCAAACTGGCTTGCACTTATAACGGATGTAAATTTACCTGAGCATCGCGGGACTGCCTTTAGTGTGGCAAATCTTTTCAATAGTTTGGGCAGAACGATTGGAAATGTAGGTGTTGGTATACTGCTAGGTTTTATTTCAAATCGTTACGGTAATCCTAATAGCTATATTATTACCTTATCAATTCTGCAACTTTTCCTTATTCCTTCGGCCATATGCTACCTCTTAATGGCAAAAAAAAATATGACCGATATACATAATGTAAAAGAAACCTTAAAGGTAAGGTCAGAACAAGATTAAAGTAATACTTGTTCATGTTTACCTGGTAAGGTAAACTTTATAATAAATGTAAAAAATATATTACCGATTGATGGTGGAGAAAATGATTAAACTACTTCAAAAAGGTCAAAGTATTTTTAATAGATATACTGGCTTTTTCTTTTTGGCAGTATTCTTTCTTTGGATAAAAACATATTTAGCGCAGGTAACACAGTTTAAATTAGGAATTGAAGGCCCTTACCAACAATTTCTTTTATTTTTAAACCCATTGGGATCTTCATTACTTTTCTTAGGACTTGCTTTCTTTGCAAAAGGGCGTAAAAAGTATATTTGGCTAATGGCCCTTTATCTTTTTTTATCAGTTCTTTTATATAGCAATATTTTATATTATCGATTCTTTAATGATTATATTACATTACCGACTTTAACACAGACACAAAATGTTGGTGACATAGGTGGCAGCGTGGTTTCTTTATTAAAACCCTATGACTTTTTATTCTTTATTGATTTTTTACTACTGATTGCCTTACTTTCTTTTCGATTTGTAAAAATTGAGATTAGCGACGTGAAGCGTCATAGAGTAACTGCATTTTTTTCCCTTTCATTAGCCATTTCATGTGCAAATTTAGGTTTAGCAGAAATAGATCGACCCGAACTATTAACAAGAGGATTTGACCGAAACTATATTGTAAAATACATGGGTTTATACAATTATACCCTCTATGATGCAGTTCAAAGTATGAAGGCATCGGCGCAAAGGGTGATGGCAGATAGCAACGATATCACTGAAGTCTCTAATTATACAAAATCTAATTATGCTGAGCCAAACCCAAATTACTTTGGTGTTGGAAAGGGAATGAATGTAATTTATTATCATCTCGAATCTTTCCAAAATTTCCTTATTCATTACAAATTAAATGGGGAGGAAGTGACACCGTTTTTAAACTCCTTGACAGAGGAAAAAAATACCGTTTATTTTGATAATTTCTTCCATCAAACGGCTCACGGTAAAACCTCTGATGCAGAATTTATGTTAGAAAACTCATTATATGGATTACCACAGGGCTCTGCTTTTATGATGAAAAGTTTAAACACTTATCAAGCGGCACCTGCTATTTTAGGACAAAGTGGGTATACGTCTGCGGTCTTTCATGCAAATTCAGGTAGTTTTTGGAATCGAGATGAAATTTATAAATCGTTTGGTTATGATAAATTTTTTGATTCAAACTACTATAAAATGGATTCTGAGGACCTAACACAATATGGGCTAATGGATAAGCCGTTTTTAAAAGAATCCATTCCTCTCTTGGAATCATTGCCACAGCCATTTTATACTAAGTTTATTACGTTAACGAATCATTTTCCGTTTCCTATTGATAAAAAGGATACGACGATTGGACCGGCTAACACGGGCGTCGCATCTGTCGACTCATACTTTCAGACTGCCCGCTATGCAGACGAAGCTTTAAAGCAGTTTTTTGATTCTTTAAAGAAATCTGGATTATATGACAACACTATTATTATTTTGTACGGTGATCATTACGGGATTTCAAAAGATAATAATAAGGAAATGGAGCAAGTTTTGGGAAAAAAAATTACACCTTTTGAAAGCACTGGATTGCAAAGAGTTCCATTATTCATTCATGCTCCTGGAATAGAGGGAGGAGTAAACCACGAATATAGCGGACAAATTGATGTTCTTCCCACACTTCTTCACTTATTAGGAATAGATACTAAAAAGTATGTTTTCTTTGGAACAGACCTATTTTCTAAACAACATGACGACCTAGTCCCATTCCGAAATGGTGACTTTGTAAGTTCGTCAATCACATCCATTGAAGGTAAATTCTATGATTCAAACACAGGAATGGAATTAGGAAATGAAAAACTAGAAGAGGCTAAGAAGTATCAGAATCTCGCTGAACAAAAACTATCTCTGTCTGACAAAGTAGTGAATGGAGATTTATTACAGTTTTACACTCCTAAAGGATTTGTTCCGGTCGATCGAGCCAAATATAATTATTTTACACTTCAAAGTAATGAATCAAATAAGAAATAACCTAACTATTTTTAATAGAACAAAAATAGGGATGAGGGAAATCCTTTCCCCATCCCTATTTCTCTATAGGGCGTCTACATCTTGTAAATTTAATTATTCTTGTTGTCAGTTGTATTATTTACAACATTGGCAACAGGATCAACAATATTTCCTCCGTAATCAGGGACATTTCCAGCATGCTCTTGGTGATAGACTGATCCTGATCCTTGAGAATTTTTCATTTCAATTCCTTTTTGCTGCTTGGACAATAAATTCACCACCTATCCACTTATACAGGTGCGTAGAGAAATTAAATTTTTCAGAGACTTGAGAAGAAATTGAAATAAAAACCTTAATGGTTTCAACATAGAAGATCAGATATGTTCACTTCAGAAAATAATTTTCAGCAATCGTTGTGTTTATTAGGATGAAGTGGTGGCGGAATTAGCCATCCTTTTTCTTTGGTTAGACGAAGTACTTTTGCACCAAGAGCCGCTTTTTGCATATGGAACTGACCATACATCATACCGACGTCTTCTCTAATCGACATGCCCATTACACTACTACAGGCTACTAAACCCGCAGCAATATCAGCCGACAGTGTAGCAGCAATGGCTGGGTCCGGAATTCTAGCACCGATTGGGATATCCTCTAAACATGCTTCGGGCGGATCAGGAAGTGCCGGCGGCAGCCCAATGCCATTTTCTTTTAAAATCTCTTCAATTTGTTCTTTTTGTTGTTCACCAATTTCAATAGCTTCTGTTAGTATTTTTTTTAAATCATCATCACCAGCATGGTTTAACATGGTTTTATAACCGGCAATCATACTATTTCCAGCTAATTGTGATGCCCAAATGTTAAAAACTTCGCCATAATGTAATGGCTCATCCTTGGGATTGCCACTTAAGATTCCCATAGTTACCCTCCTTATTGTTGTTGAAAGTTTATTCATTGCTAGTGCCTCCTTTCATGAAGCACATATGTAGTTTTCCAACAACCTAAAAAAAAATTCTCAGATGTTTATTTATTAAAGAAAATTGGAGGTAACTTTTCTTAAAATGGCTTTTTCTCAATTTGTTCATTGATTGTTCATATTTAATTGTTAAGATAGATATTAGTGAATTTGGTATCAATCACATATTTATAAGTGCATTTTAATTTGTTATAATAGAATGCTAGAAGGTGGTTCAATAAATGAATAGATTACTTATCAGGGGTCAAAGTATTTTAAATAAATATATTGGCTTTTTCTTTTTGACAGTATTCTTACTTTGGATGAAAACTTATATTGTTCAACTAACGCAGTTTGATTTAGGGATAGAAAATTTGTTACAGAAATTTCTCCTATTTATTAATCCTTTAGGATCTTCCTTGATATTTTTAGGTCTTTCCTTCTTTTTTAAAGGACGGAAAAAGTATATTTCGCTAATTGTTATTGATTCTCTTTTATCGATTCTTTTATATGCCAATATTTTATTTTACCGATTCTTTAATGATTTTATTACGTTACCAACCTTAACACAGACGCAAAACTTTGGTGATGTCAGCGGTAGCGTGGTTACTTTATTAAAACCATATGATATTTTATTCTTCCTTGATATCATCGTATTAATAGCATTACTTGCTTCTCGTTTTGTAAAGATTGAGTGGCAAGAATTAACACGAAGAAAAGTGACTGTTTTATTTGCTTTATCACTGGCTCTTTCTTGTGCCAATTTAGCTTTAGCCGAATTAGATCGTCCGCAATTATTGACAAGAGGATTCGACCGAAATTATATTGTGAAGTACTTAGGGATGTACAATTACACGATTTATGATGCAGTTGTAAGTTCAGAAGCCTCTGCACAAAGGGTATTGGCAAATAGTGATGATATTACAGAAGTTATTAACTATACTAAGTCTAATTATGCTGAACCAAACCCTAAATATTTCGGTGCTGGTAAAGGAATGAATGTCATCTATTTACACCTTGAATCCATGCAAAACTTTCTAATCAATTACAAGTTGAATGGGGAGGAAGTAACACCGTTTTTAAACTCTTTAACGAAAGATCAAAATACCATGTATTTTGATAACTTTTTCCATCAGACAGCACAAGGAAAAACGTCTGATGCAGAGTTTATGCTAGAAAATTCATTATATGGACTACCACAAGGTTCAGCCTTTACAACAAAAGGCTTAAATACGTACCAAGCCGCTCCTGCTATCTTAGGGCAGCAAGGTTATACTTCTGCCGTGTTCCACGGAAATTCTGGAACCTTTTGGAATCGTAATGAGATTTATAAATCATTTGGATTTAACAAGTTTTTTGATTCAAAATACTATCAAATAAATGAACAAGAACAAGCAGAATATGGTTTGATGGATAAACCATTCTTTGAACAGTCAGTACCGCTTTTGAAATCATTGCCGCAGCCGTTTTATACAAAATTTATTACCGTGTCAAATCATTATCCATATCCGATCAATCAAGAAGATGCAACCATTGCACCGGCTACCACTGGCGACAAGTCTGTGGATGGATATTTTCAAACGGCTCGTTACGCAGACGAGGCATTAAAGCAATTCTTTGATGACTTAAAAGAATCAGGTTTATATGACAATTCCATTATTATTATGTATGGTGATCATTATGGTATTTCAGAAAACCATAATAGTGCAATGGAACAAGTTCTTGGAAAGGAAATTACTCCTTTTGAAAGCACGGGTTTACAACGAGTTCCATTATTTATTCGAGTGCCGGGCATGGAAGGCGGAGTAAATCATGAATATGGTGGACAAGTTGATCTCCTTCCAACACTGCTTCACTTGGTAGGCACCGATACGAAAGACTATGTACAATTTGGTACAGACTTATTATCGGAACAACATGATGAGATTATTCCATTCCGAAATGGTGACTATGTGAGTCCAACCATTACATCGATTGATGGTAAATTCTATGATTCCACTACTGGAATGAAATTAGCGGAAGATAGGATGGAAGAGGCTAAGAATTATAAGGTAATGGTACAGAATAAATTAACATTCTCTGATAAAGTTGTGAATGGAGATTTATTGCGCTTCTATACTCCTACAAATTTTGTTCCAGTTGACCGCTCACAATATGACTATAAAAAATTACAAAATGACCAATCGAATAAGTAAAAACAATCAGGGCAGCCAATCCACGGCAGCCTTTTCTTTTGGTCAAATTTAAACCTTTTTCAAAAATAGCTTGAACTGTATAAAAGGTGTTTTAAGCAAATAAAAGTGTGCAGGTGCCTAGCATTATTATTTCTTTTATACACAAACGAGATGCTTTTACATAAGATAATTCAGAAATAGCGGGGAGGTGGATTTAATGGGTGGTGCTGCAGGCTTTGGTAACGGCTTTGCTTTAATTGTGGTTTTGTTCATCCTGCTTATCATCATTGGTGCAAGCTTTGTCGGTGGTGGCGGTTTTTATTAAGTTACAAATGGGCTTACATCTTGGCTCTTATGAGTCAGGGTGTTTTTGTCTGTTTTCGCGTTAATTGTTTTCCATACTTGGATTTTGTGGACCCATAAGTGGAAAGATAGAATAGAATGATTTTGCTGGGTGGGGAAAACTCAATGGATATACATATAGAAAACTATTTAGCTAATTCAATATTGGAACTGAATAAGCGAACAATAACAGGCACTGTTCACTTATGCAGTTTTGTGAACTAGTTAACAAAATAATCGTAAGAATGCTAACAGAAATTAAACCGTTTTTCTGTTAATATTGGGAAATGAAAGATTAAAGGTCAGAGGTTTGACCACTTCCGAAGTGTAGGGTCCTCTTCGGTTTCACTACACATTGCTTCTAATTGGCTCTTATCTAAAAGGTAAAAATACTTTTCACGAATATCGATAAGCCCTTCATTTTGAAAATCGCCAAGTGTTTTGGAGATGGATTCTCTAGTTACACCTAGCATACTTGCAAGTAAAGACTGGTTAATTTTTATGTCGATTTTAAAACTATCTCCACTTGGTTCTCCAAAATTATAATAGAGATCGACTAGTAAATTTGCTGCTTTTGTTCTTACATCATAAAATGTTAAATAGCGAATCAACCGATTGAGCATCCTTGTACGCTCAACGAGAATCATATAGGCTTTCCTTAGTACAGAAGGGTATTTGTCTACAATTTCCAGAAAATCGTGTTTGCTAATTTGCCAAACAGCAACATTTTCAAGTGCTTCAATCGAAGATATTCTGTGGTTGTCATTTGAGAGGGCCTCTACCTCTCCTACAATATCCCCTGGCAATGAGATACTTAAGACGATTTCCTTTCCTTCGTGAATACGATAGACCTTCACCAAGCCAGAACGAATAATATACACATCTTCACTTTGATCATTTTCAAACATGAGGATATGGTTCTTTTTAAATTGACGTTCCTTTAGCAGGGAAGTGATATGTGGTGCATCAATCTCAGGAATATCGGCGAATATCGCAATTTCTGAGATATTGGTAATCATAAACATGCATCCTTTCTTGGAACACTTTCAGAAACAAATAGGTAATAATAAAAATAGTATAACACGATTTTTGTCGATTTAACTCGTGCTACAAAAGGGGTAATTTAATTGAATAAACAATTAAAGAGGTTTTTCCATCTTAATGAAGCAAATACAAGTATCCGAACAGAGGGGATTGCAGGTCTGACCTCTTTTATGACTGTAGCCTATATTATTGTGGTCAATGGGGCAATTTTAAGTCAAGTCGGGATGCCGTATGAAGCGGTAACGATTGCAACAGTTATTACTTCCTTTGTTGGATGTATGCTGATGGCTCTTTGGGCTAATTCTCCATTACTAATCATTCCAGGAATGGGTGATAACGCATTTTTTGTGTTTACCCTGGTATTTTCGCTTGGGCTTACCTGGCAGCAGGCACTAGCAGTTGTGTTAATAGCTGGTATTGTGTTTACATTGACCACGGTTACGAAAGGGGCAGTTTATTTATCACGTTCCATTCCGAAATCAATGATAAATGCCATGACGGCAGGAATTGGATTGTTTATAGCTTTTTTAGGGTTGAAAAACGGAGGCTTGATTGTTGCCGGTGAGGGGACATTTGTTAAATTGGGGAACCTTGGAGACCCGATAGCGTTAACAACCATCCTTACATTGCTCATATTAATCCCACTTTTCTTAAATAATGTGAAGGGGAATTTCCTAATCGCGATTGTTGCAGGTACTTTGATCGGAGCAATGCTTGGTATTGTTAATTTTTCAACATTACGTGATTTTAGCTTATCCTTTAAAGGGTATGATAAAATACTTTTTGCTTTTGATTTTAGCCAGATTGGTACCATTAATTTTTGGACGGCAGTTTTTTCCTTATCCATGGTGATTATTTTTCAAAATATGGGTGCACAGCTTGGGATGCTTCCAGACAAATCTAAGTTCAAAAGGTCATTTCAGGCAAACGCATTTTCCATTATTGGTGCAGGATTCTTTGGCTGCAGCCCTGCAACAACTGCAGCGGAGTCTGCAACAGGTATTGCGGCAGGTGGAAGAACAGGTTTAACGTCGTTAACTGCTGGATTATTGTTTATTCCCGCCCTATTTCTGATTCCACTTTTCAAGGTGATACCCAATGCAGCAATTGCACCTGTCCTGATTATTGTTGGTTGTTTAATGGTTCAAAATCTAAAGGAGATCCCATTTGGTGATTTCACTGAAGCCTTTCCGGCTTATTTAATGATGGCTATCATGCCCTTATCGTTTAGTATAGCAAATGGAATTGCATTTGGATTCATTGCCTATCCTATTCTAAAGATTGTTACCGGTCGAAAACAGGAAGTATCGATTACGATGTATGTTATTGCATTCTTTTTCCTGTTGTACTTTATATTAGGTTCAATTTAGCATCCTTCCGGGATGCTTTATTTTTTTCTTGACAAAAAAACTGCCAATATGTTATTTAATTAATGGTTAGCACTCAGCTGCATAGAGTGCTAAAATGATAGTTGAATTAAAAAGTTAAAGGAGAGGTCTTAATGGAAACAAAACAGTATAAAGCCGAGTCAAAACGATTATTAGATATGATGATCAACTCCATTTATACGCATCGGGAGATTTTTTTACGAGAACTCCTATCGAATGCAAGTGATGCGATTGATAAAATCTATTACAAAGCGTTAACCGATGAAACTTTAACCTTTGACAAAGATAGTTACTACATAAAAGTAACGGCTGATAAAGAAAATAGAACTTTGAAAATAACTGATACGGGTATCGGAATGACGGAGGAAGAGCTGGAGAATAACCTTGGAACGATTGCTAAAAGCGGCTCTTTAGCATTTAAAAAAGAAAATGAAAGTAAAGATGGACACGATATTATTGGCCAATTTGGTGTCGGCTTTTATTCTGCCTTTATGGTAGCAGATGTAGTAACCGTTATTAGTAAAGCGTTTGGCAGTGACCAGGCATATAAATGGGAATCTAAGGGTGCAGATGGATATACGATTGTCCCATGTGAAAAAGATTCAATTGGTACAGAGATTATTTTGAAAATCAAAGAGAATACAGAAGATGAGAGCTATGATGAGTATTTAGAAGAATATCGCTTAAAGGGAATCATTAAAAAATATTCTGATTTCATTCGCTACCCTATTAAAATGGACGTAACGGAAAGAAAGCTAAAAGATGGCAGCGAAGATGAATACGAGGATGTTCAAGAAGAACAAACCATTAATAGTATGGTTCCTATTTGGCGGAAAAATAAAAAGGACCTTACCACAGAAGACTATGAAAATTTTTATATGGAAAAACGGTACGGTTTTGACAAGCCGTTAAAACATATTCATATCAGTGTTGACGGTGCTGTAAGATATAATGCCATTTTATATATTCCTGAAAAAATTCCATTCGACTTTTACTCACCAGAATATGAAAAGGGGTTAGAGCTTTATTCAAACGGTGTGTTAATTATGAATAAGTGTGCTGACCTGCTTCCCGATTACTTTAGTTTTGTTAAAGGTATGGTCGACTCAGAAGATCTATCACTAAATATCTCCAGAGAATTGTTACAGCATGATCGTCAATTAAAGCTAATCTCGAAAAACATTAATAAAAAAATTAAAAGTGAATTGCTGAATATCTTAAAAAATGAAAGAGAAAAGTATGATGAGTTTTACAAATCTTTTGGCAGGCAGCTCAAATATGGCGTTTACAGTGACTATGGAACACATAAAGAAGAATTGCAAGATCTATTGATGTTCTACTCTTCTAAAGAAAAGACAATGGTCACTCTAGATGAATATGTATCAAGGATGCCAGAAGAGCAAAAATTTATTTATTATGCTACAGGCGAATCAAACGAAAGAATTGACAAATTGCCACAATCGGAACTAGTGACCGATAAAGGTTATGAAATTCTATATTTCACTGAAGAAATAGACGAGTTTGCAATTAAAATGATCATGAACTACAAAGAAAAAGAGTTCAAATCCGTATCTAGCGGCGATTTAGGTTTTGATACAGATGAAAATCAAAATGCTGCGGAAGAAGAGAAGGACAACAAAGAACTTTTCGATTATATGAAAAATATCTTGAATGGCAAAGTAAAGGATGTAAGAGTTTCAAAAAGGTTAAAAACTCATCCTGTATGTTTAACGACGGATGGGGAAGTTTCAATTGAAATGGAAAAAATTCTTAATGCTATGCCAAACAACCAAAACATAAAAGCAGATAAGGTTTTAGAAATTAATGTTCATCACGATGTATTTGAATCATTAAAGGATTCTTTTGAACAAGATAAAGAAAAATTGGCACTTTATACAACCTTGTTGTATAACCAAGCACTGTTAATCGAAGGATTACCAATAGAGGATCCAGTTGAGTTTACGAATGATATTTGCAAAATTATGGTATAATAAAAGCAAAAGGGATTGCAACTATGTATGCAATCCTTTTTATTTTTATAAATGTGAACTTCAGTTCAAATTTTAGTGAGAATATGTTATACTTAAATAAAGGAAAAATAATATCTTTTTTAGAACAACAAGGATATCAAAATTTATTGAAAAGGTGTGGTTCAATGACAGATTTATTAAAAGAAGAATTTTTAAAAGAAAAAAATCAACATCGCAAATTGCCCAAGAGCAGGATTATTATTCGAATCATTGCGATTACCATTGGTGCCATATTAATGGCAACAGGACTAGAAATATTCCTAGTTCCAAACCATGTTATTGATGGCGGAATAACAGGGATTTCAATCATGCTATCACATTTAACTGGTTGGAAATTAGGAATATTTCTATTCGTATTAAACCTGCCATTTGTTTATATGGGATATAAAATAATGGGAAAAACATTTGCCTTTTCCACTGTTTATGGAATCATCGTATTATCCATTTTTACTTCTTTCTTTCACCCAATTCCTGCTTTTACAGACGATATTCTCTTAGCAACCCTTTTTGGTGGAATGATTTTAGGTGTAGGGGTGGGTCTTGTCATTCGTAATGGCGGGGCATTAGATGGAACAGAAATATTAGCCCTTGTTATTAACAAAAAAGTTCCATTTTCAGTTGGACAAATTATTATGTTTATGAACATTTTCATTTTAGGAGCAGCGGGCTTTGTCTTTGGTTGGGATCGGGCCATGTACTCGTTATTAGCATACGTTATTGCTTCAAAAGCCATTGATACAGTGGTTGCAGGTCTGGAGGAAACAAAATCTGTCTGGATTATAAGTGATGATGCTGAAGAAATTGGAAATGCTGTCAATGATCGTTTGGGCCGTGGAGTAACCTATCTAAAGGGTGAAGGGGCTTATACAGGCGATAATAAAAAAGTAATTTTTAGTATTATTTCACGATTGGAAGAATCAAAATTGACGACCATTGTCGAAGAAATTGATCCATCAGCATTTTTAGCCATTGCTGATATTTCTGAAGTTCGAGGCGGCCGTTTTAAGAAGCGGGATATTCATTAGCAGAAAAGCGGAAGCGCCCTGTTCAGCGGCGTATGGCCTGGAGCGCTCCAACTGAG
>CAUSCO010000019.1:0-93117 GCA_963530265.1 uncultured Bacillus sp. | reverse complement strand
CCCGTGTTACCTCCGTGAAAGGGAGGTGTCTTAACCGCTTGACCAAGGGGCCAAACATTCATATGGCGGAGAAGGAGGGATTTGAACCCTCGCGCCGGTCACCCGACCTACACCCTTAGCAGGGGCGCCTCTTCAGCCGCTTGAGTACTTCCCCATATGGCTCCGCAGGTAGGACTCGAACCTACGACCGATCGGTTAACAGCCGATAGCTCTACCACTGAGCTACTGCGGAATAATAAAATTGTTCACCTCAATAAGGCCATCGCCCTATCGACTCTTTCCATTATAATGAGGATGTACTATAAAGTCAATATCATTTTTGATAAAGATTTTTCCATAGTCATTATAAATCTATTTCGTTAATTTTAACCAACTTACCCCTGCATTTCCCACACACATATCTATTTAAATCTATACTTCTTTTTCTTTGATAGGAAAGCCGACATTTTGTGCATTGATATAGTAGGATTTTTCGTGCTGAACGTTTTACTCTTCTTTCAGGCAGTTGATTACAAAACCGCGGTGCCCCAACCTTCTTTAACAAGTGTTTAAACTCTTGATCCTTATGCTGATATCCTCTGCCTTCAAGATGAAGGTGATAATGACATAGTTCATGCTTTATAATCCCAATTAATTCCCCTTCCCCTAGTTGCTCCAAATACTTTTTATTGATTTCAATATTATTGGTCCCAAGAAGGTATCTTCCTCCTGTTGACCTTAATCTTGGATTAAATGAAGCATGATGCTTAAAAGGTTTTTTAAAGGATTCAAGCGATATTTTTTCCACCAATAATTGAAGTTCTCTCTGTTCCATTTTCAGAGTCCCTCACTTTCTAGCGAACATGACAACCTATTATAGCATATATTGTATATACCTTTAATGATGATGTACTTTTCGGGAGGTTTTCCATGATGCCAACTTGGTTGCAAAACCAAATGAAAAGGGCTTTTTACGAGAAGGATCGCTACCAGATTAAGCTCTTAAACCAGTGCTGGTTTTTTTACAGAAAGAAACACTGCTCTTAGAAGCAGTGTTTCCTTTACCTGTAGCCCTTATTTCTACTGAGTTTCTACCTAAACCATTTTCCTATGATGGCTGCAGCATAGTTAAAGCCACACGCCCTTTTTTCATATCAACGGAGTCTACCCAAACCGTAACCACATCACCCACAGAGACAATATCCAATGGATGTTTGACAAAACGATTGCTAAGTTTGGAAATATGAACAAGCCCATCCTGCTTCACACCGATATCAACAAACGCACCAAAGTCGACAACATTCCGCACCGTACCTTGAAGCTCCATTCCTGCCTTTAAATCTTCTAATTTTAAGACATCTTTTTTCAGAAGCGGGCGAGGTAAGTCATCACGCGGATCTCGTTCTGGTCGTACCAAAGCATCAATAATATCCTTTAAGGTTAACTCACCGATTGAAAGTTCTTCAGATATCGATTTTAAATCTAGGCCTGTAAGTGCGATTTTTAACTCTTCCGTACCCAAGTCATTGGCAGTAAAACCTAGACTGGTTAATATTTTTTTTACTTCATCATAGTTTTCCGGATGAATCCCTGTCCGATCAAGCGGTTGTTTACCGTCTAACACACGCAGGAAGCCAATTGCCTGCTCATAGGTTTTGGCCCCTAGTCGAGGGACTTTCTTTAATTGCACTCTGCTCGTAAATTTGCCTTCCTCTTCACGCTTCTTCACAATATTATTCGCAGCTGTTTTGTTTAATCCAGCTACATACTGTAAAAGCGAGGAAGAAGCCGTATTGACATTGACACCAACCTGGTTAACGGCTGTTTCAACAACAAAGTGAAGCGATTCTGACAGTCTTTTTTGTGAAACGTCATGCTGATACTGGCCAACCCCGACAGATTTCGGATCAATTTTCACCAATTCAGCTAAAGGATCCTGCAAACGACGGGCAATAGAAGCCGCACTTCTTTCTTCAACATGCAAGTCTGGAAATTCTTCTCTAGCAAGATCTGAAGCTGAGTACACACTGGCTCCTGCTTCATTAACGATTAAATAGAAAATTTCCTCATCCATTTCTTTTAAAATATCAGCCACAAACTGCTCCGTTTCCCTGGAAGCTGTACCGTTTCCAATTGCAGCCATTTCCACTTTATATTCGCGCAAGATGCTGATGAATTTTTCGCGTGCTTCTTTCGTTTTTGAAACGGGGGGATGCGGATAAATGACATCTATTTTCAACACTTTTCCTGTTTCATCCACTACCGCCAATTTACATCCTGTCCGGTACGCTGGGTCGACACCAATGACCACTTTTCCTTTTAACGGCGGCTGCAACAGCAAGTTTCTTAAGTTTTCAGAGAAAATATGAATCGCTTGTTCTTCGCCTTTTTCGGTTAATTCATTGCGAATTTCCCGTTCAATCGACGGCTGAATCAATCGCTTATAGCTATCTTCAATAGCCTCTAATACGATTGGAGCTGCCGGAGAATGCTGAACACGAATCCATTTCCTCGACAAATATGTCATAATTATATCTGTATTCATTTTGATCGATACGCGGAGAACATCTTCCTTTTCACCACGATTTAGAGCAAGAATACGGTGGGGGACAATTTTGTTTACAGGCTCTTCATATTCATAGTACATTTCAAAGATGTTTTTCTCGTCTTTTTCTGCTTCTTTTACAACAGATGAAACGGTACCAGATTTGAATGTCTCTTTGCGAATCCATTTGCGGCTTTCAGCATCATCGGAAACCTGTTCTGCAATGATGTCTTTCGCTCCAGCAATTGCATCTTCAATAGAAAGGACTTGTTTTTCCTCTGATAAGAATTCCCTAGCCTTTTCGTCGATGCTGCCCTTCGGAAAAGTCATCAACCACTCAGCAAAAGGCTCTAAACCCTTTTCTTTGGCTATTGTTGCTTTCGTCCGTCTTTTTTGTTTATAAGGCCTATACAAATCTTCAACCTCTTGAAGTTTTTCTGCCTTGGTAATGCCCCTGGATAATTCCTCGGTTAATTTTCCTTGCTCTGCAATAATGCGAAGCACTTCTTCTTTTCTTTGTTCCAGGTTTTGTATATATTGCCACCTATCTAAAATATTACGAATCTGCACTTCATCCAGTGCACCTGTCATTTCTTTTCGATATCGGGCAATAAATGGAACGGTATTCCCTTCATCTAGTAAGGATATAACACTCTTTACTTGTTTAATTGATATCGCCAGCTCAGCGGAAATTTTACCTAAAAGCTGATCATCTTTTACGACTGTATCACTCACAAAACAATCCTCCATCCTTTTTCCATATTGTATCAAATTAGAGTTCCAATTTCATTAAGGCGGCAGGAGTGGAGCTTACCTCTTACCTCCCTATATAAAAAATATCTTTCATTCCATTTTTGCGATTCTCCATCCTTTTCTAGGCAAAAAGAAAAGCAAGCTAAATTAGCTTGCTCCTAAGCAGAATCGATTTTAAAGAGGCAGGATATGTATGAAAAAACGCTCTTAAAAAGAGCGTATTTTAAACTAGAATTCGATGAGACCTAAACTTACCTGTAAGGCTTCATCCACTTTTTCCATCATTTCGTCATCGAGATGGGTGATTTTATCGGTTAACCGCTGCTTATCAATTGTACGAATTTGCTCTAACAGAATGACTGAATCTCGTTCAAATCCGTAGCGCTTCGCGTCAATTTCTACATGTGTAGGAAGCTTGGCTTTTTGAATTTGAGCAGTAATCGCTGCAATAATCACGGTGGGACTAAACCGATTCCCGATGTCGTTTTGGATGACAAGTACAGGTCGGACGCCGCCTTGTTCAGAACCAACAACTGGGGATAGGTCCGCGAAATAAACGTCACCACGCTTGACAATCAAAGGTTTAGCCTCCGCTGACAAGACGTTCAACTGCGTGTTCTGCCTCGTATTCTGCTAGGAATGCTTCTGATGCAATGGTTAGATTGATCTTTGCCATTTCCATGTAGCCACGTCTCATGGATTCGCGAATTTGTCTCTTTTTTCGTTCGCGTAAATACATTTTTGTTGCTTGGTAGATAAACTCGCTGCGGTTTACATTTTCTTGCTTAACGAAACCATCTAACTCAGTTAAAAGATGTTGCGGTAACTTTACTAAAATTTCCGTAGTTGCGCCAGTTTCAGACACAAACATACACCTCCACCATCACTACACACCATTTTTCTCTGTACCATATTTTATAATAACACTAACCAAGCCCAATTCATAGACTAAATATAATTCTACTGTATTATAAGCCAATAAAAGATGCTTTTATGCACAAATTACCACAATATCATAAATATGTTGGAATTTCTTTTTTTACGCATATTAATTGTTAAGTAGGTAATTTTTTAAATCGACAATTTTACCACCTTGTATATAAAGGCGCGGCACACGATTCGCAATAATACATGGCACTTCATAATTGATGGTCTCAAGTTTTGCCGCAATTTCATTAACAGATATGAACTGAGGATCCTGCCGACCAATCAATGTGACTGTTGTCCCAATTGGAACATAATTAGGAAGTCGAATCATGCATTGATCCATACAGATTCTACCAACAATTGGCGAACGCTTTCCGTCGACTAGCACTTCCTGACCTTGTAGCCGGCGAATCCATCCGTCCGCATAACCAATTGGAATCGTACCAATCCACTCTTCCTTTTCGCATTCGTAGGTTGCCCCGTAGCTTACCTTATCACCTTTTTTTAGTTTTTTCACATGGACAAGCCGCGACCGTAAAGAAAAGGCCTCTTTTAAAGGAAACGGGATTTCATGTTCCATTTCAATTGATGGCGTTAATCCATACATGGCTATTCCAATTCTTACGGCGTTAAAATAGGTCTTTGGAAAACGTATGGCCGCAGCACTATTACTAGAATGAATATACTTTGGACGGTTTGTAAGTGCATTGATCATATCCTCAAATAAAGCTAATTGGTGTTGAGTATATGTTGTATCCAGTTCATCAGCTGTGGCAAAGTGAGTATAGACACCTTCTAAATAAAATCGTTCATCCCCAAGAATCGTTTGTTCAACGGCCGTTAATTCCTCGCAGTCTCGAACACCAATTCTCCCCATTCCCGTATCTATCTTAATGTGCACAAAAACTCTTTCACCCGCCGGTAAGTGATTTTCCGCTTCCTCGAGCCATTCTTTCTGAAAAACAGTAAGTGTGATTTGAAACTTTGCAGCCATTTGAACATCTTCAGGCCGTGTTGCACCTAAAACCAGAATCGGGGCATTGATTCCTTTATTTCTTAAAGCAATCGCTTCATCCATAAAAGCAACTGCTAGATATTTTGCCCCTGCTTGTAGTGCTGTTTCCGCCACTTGAACATCACCATGGCCGTAGCCATTTGCTTTTACTACAGCAAAAATAGCAACTTCCTCGGGTAAATGTTTTTTAACAGAAGTGATATTTTCTGTAATACAATCTAAATCCACTTCTGCCCATGTATCTCGATAAAAATAGGCTTCCTCTACCATATTTCCACTTCCTAATTCAAATTACATTATCTCATTTTACCACAAAAAAATTTTCATACTTAAACTTTACTCAGTTCAAATTATGAAATAATAAATTTTTATCTAAATTGAATAAACAGATTCACCGTTGCGACGCTCCGCCCCTTCTCCATAAAAAACAGAAAAACAGACCCTCATTTCAGAGCCTGTTTTAGTAAAAGTTATTATTTTACGGAATCGCCTTGAACTGATTTTGCTACCTCAACCAATTCATCCTTCGTAAGGTTTTCCGATGCAATCATGTAATCGACACCGTCGTGCGACCATGAAATGGTGTGATCAGATAACGCCCCAATCGTCACACCCAAATCAACGATATCCCCTTCCATAAGGGTAGAAGTGGTGGATGCAACCTTAGCCGTTACTTTTTCCTGCACTAACGTAAATGATTTTTTACCATCATAGGTGAGGACAACCCTCTTCCCATCTTCAATATTTACGGTTTTTTCCTCAACCAACTTAGTTCCTTTCATCTCAAAGGTAGGATACATAACAGTGAAGGCTTTATCGCCGCCTTCGGCCATCGCTGGTAAATTTAGCTGGGCCCGTGTCATGTTCTTTTTCATATCGAAATCGTCCTTATTAAAATCGGCATTAAACTTAACCTTTGAAAACTCTACCGTCACAAGGGCATTGCGATCAGGATCCATCACTTTTACAACCGCGGGTGATAAATCGCTTTTATTGAGCTTAATTTCTTGGAATGGAAGCATGCTATTATTCTGATAACGGGTTTTTGTTTCAAAAACATAATGGTCTTTTGTTGAGGAGAACTTGGCTTCTTTATCAGCGACAATGTCTTTGATCAAGGATTCATATAAATAGGCTTGACTGCTATTTTGCGGCCAATCACTTTGGAAACGGAAACTCTTATTCAATGCGGGTGTAAGAACAAAAACCCCTTCGTTATTCCTTAGAATCATTTGACTTTGATCTTTTTCAGCATTTTTTAAATTCACACGATAAAAAATGGGATCCTTATGCCAGATTTCCACATTATACACCTGTGAATCAGTACCCATTTTCAACGTCATTTTGGCATTCACCTTATAGCTGCTTAAATCACCCTGTTTACTCTTTAATGACTTAACCACATCATCTTGTGATTTTGAGCCACAGGCAGCTAGTAAGAAAATAACCATTAGACCCGTCATGAGCAATAACCACTTTTTCCTCATTCCTTCAACCCCTTCTTGTCTCATTTCATATGCTAATCAATGAAGAGAAAGGCAGGAATCAGGCTTCAAACCATAGCTGACCTTGTCTCTCCTATTTCCCTATGAATATATGAGACAACCTAAAGGATTATTCTTACCATGTTGCCAAGCACTTTAAAAAAATATAACCACTACTCTTCAATTACAACCTGGGCAACAGCATAATCCCGACTATGGGAGATGGATAAATGGGCTCGAACCTCAGGCTTGATAATAATCGGTTTCCCCGCGATGTCTGTCACCACTTCAATATCTAAAAATGACAGTTCGCTGCCTATTCCTGTTCCCAGTGCTTTAGAAAAAGCTTCCTTGGCAGCAAATCTCCCTGCTAAAAATTCAACCTTTCTCGCATCAGATAAGTCCTCAAACTTTATCTTTTCATTCTCTGTTAGAATCCTATCGACAAATTTGCTTTGCCTGCTGATAATCTCACGGACTCTTGAAAGTTCAATAATATCAATGCCAATTCCTTTAATCATGTACATCTTCCTTCTATTTAAAATACTGGTTGCATAATAGTGTAAAGAACCGCAATTCCGTTTATGATGGTTAGTAAGAGGAGGGATTTTTCCATGTTTACCAGAACCGAAAGCTTTCGCGAGTTTATTCGCTTTTATCCAATGGTATCCATTATTGTTACCATTCACTTAGTATTATACCTTTTAACCATTCTACCTATATTCCCGAACTATTGGTTCTTTGAAAATTTTTCGGGTGTCAATCTTTATATAATGGAAGGGGAAGTTTGGAGACTGATTACCCCTACTTTTATGCATAGCGGTTTTGCTCACATGCTGTTTAATAGCTTTTCGCTTATTCTTTTTGGACCGGCACTGGAGCGTATGCTTGGCAGCGGCAGGTTTTTATTCGTATATCTTTTATCCGGTCTGATTGCCAATGTTGCGACACTGCTCCTTGAGCCGTTAACCTATACCCACGTTGGCTCAAGTGGAGCCATTTTTGGCCTGTTCGGATACTATATAAGCATCATTATCTTTAGAAAAAAGATGATGTCCCAGCAAAACTCACAAATTATCCTCACTCTTAGTGTGGTCAGCCTCATTATGACCTTTTTACAGCCAAATATAAATGTTGTTGCCCATTTTTTTGGGTTACTAGGCGGCTTTTTACTTGGTGCCATCCCTTACTTTAATAAAAAAGACTTGTCAGATTCCATTAAAAGTACCACTATCTGGGCAAGCAGCAACAGGAAAAATGTATCCTTTCAATCACCACTTAAAGTGTTGATATGGTCAGTGATTATCATCATTGCCATCCTTGGATTTTGGAGCCAGCGTTAATAACAAAAGCGCAAGCGCCCGTTTAGCGGCGTATGGACTGGAGCGCTTTGACTGAGATAAGGTGAAACTTCAATCAGCGAACGTTCTTCTCGCTGATTGTTAGTTGAACCGATCGGGTTCTTACGGGCAGTTGAGAATCTACTGCCCGTTAAACGCGATAAAGGAAACACGGAGAGCGTTAGCTATTCCGTGCTTGACTTATCGTAGGGAAAAGAGCGAAGTACACTAGCCGCTGGGCGCTGGAGCTGGACGAGTCTCACCCAGTAAAAGTTATCCACAGTGTGGATAACTATAATTTCCTATAAAACAGGGAAATGGCCCGGGGTTACACAAACTCTCGGGACACTCCCTCCATTTGAAAACTCGATTGATCAATCCAATTCAATCCTTCCTTCTCCTTCAAATCATTAACAAGCTGAAAAAGAGCCGCATCCTTTTGTTTAGCCTCAATCATACAATGTATCTCCGGAACCGTCCCCTTTATTTTATTTAAAAACTCCATAAACATTTTAGGATCGATCATGTCTGAATGGGCTCTAAAATCCTTTTCTGAGCGAGGACTAGAAATATGCATTTTAATTGGCAGCGGTGAATGAGACCAAGTTTCCGTAATTCGCCGCCAATCGGACTGCCAATCTTCGTCTACATGATTGGCAAGGTGATGATGATAATCAAACACCATCGGGACCCCTAACTTTTCACAGAGGTATAAAGTGTCTTTTACCGTAAAAGTGGTATCATCATTCTCCAACATGATCATTTTTTGGATTGTTGGCTTCACATAGCCCCAATTATGAATAAACATTTCCAGTGCTTTTTCCTTATCATTGTAGCCTCCACCTACATGGAGGACACATCGATGCTCTGGATTAATTTCCATTCCCTTCAGAAGAGCCTCATGCATCGCCAGTGTTTTAAGCGAATTCTTCAATATCTCCTTATCAAATGTGTTCAACACCACAAAATGGTCTGGGTGGAAATCAATCCTCACGGGGTGTTCTTTTAAAAAATCGGCCAGTTTTTTGAGTGTTTCCTTTAACGGTTTCATATAATGCCAGTCGTGTAAGTCCTCATGATTGGCCAGCGGGATGAGTCGGGAGCTTAATCGAAAAAAATGAATATCGTTTGCTAAGTTATGCTTTAGTAGACGTAAACAATTTTCTAAGTTTGACTCAGCAATTCTCTCTAACTTATGAATCGCCGCTTCCCGATCTTTAATCCGTTTGAATTGGGCAACCGTCATCGTTTGTGAGGGCGAGGCATTTTGCAGTTCTACACTCATAGCTACATATCCGAGTTTTACAATCATAATAGTCCACTCCTTCTTCATCCATTTCAAAAAACCTTTATGGTTATTCTCACCTATCTAACTTTTTCCACTACAAATATTTTTTCAGTATAAGGGAACTCTAATAAAAAGTTTGTGAGGTGAAGCCAATTGCCGTTTTTTTCAAAAACTAAAAAACAAAATAACAAAAGCATGAGCACACCTGAACAAGTATTCTTGGGAGCGGATTTCGATAGTCGCCTGAATTGGCTGAAACAGTCCTTCAATCAATGCTCGGATATTACGATTCATGAATTAACCGCAAACCACACACGTTGTGGAATTGTTTATTTAAACGACATGGTCGATCAACAATTATTCGACGAACAGGTCCTAACCTATATTGTATCTGAGGATTTTGCATCCTCACATAAGGAATTTATCCATAAATTATTGGAATTAAAAATGGTTAGCTCTATGGCAAGCAGTATTCTTACTGACATGCAGCAAGCTGTTCAACTCGTCCTGGATGGAAATATTTTAATTTTTTTCGAGGGGGATGAACGAATGCTAGCCTTCCCGTTAAAAAGCTTTAATAAAAGAGCAGTTAGTGAACCAGCCAATGAGAATGTAATCAGAGGCCCCAGAGAAGCATTCGTTGAAGATATTCAAACGAACATTACGATGATCCGAAGGAAAATTAAGTCACCCTCATTGAAAATGGAGCAACGATTAATTGGTAAGTATACGAAAACAAAAGTGGTCATTGGCTATCTCGATGGGGTCTGCAAGAAAGAATTAGTAGAGGAAGTTAGACAGCGGTTAGGTCGTATCCAAGTAGATGGAGTATTAGGCAGCAGCTATTTGGATGAGTGTATGGATGATTTTCCGTTGTCACCTTTTCCACAATCGCAAAAGACAGAGCGGTCTGATGTCGTTGCAGCAGCTTTGCTTGAAGGAAGAATTGTTATTTTTGTGGACGGGTCTCCTCTCCCGCTTATTGTACCTGTGAATTTTTTCATGTTCCTTCAATCACCAGAAGACTATTACCAACGTTACGTTTCTGCCAGCTTTATTCGCTTATTGCGGATGTTGTTTTTAGTTATTTCGCTGCTTTTTCCATCCTTTTATATCGCAGTAACAACCTTTCACCCAGTCATGATTCCTGCAGACTTATTAATAAGTGTAGCAGCTGCAAGGGATTTAGTTCCATTCCCTGCAATTGTGGAGGCATTTATAATGGAAATCGCCTTTGAGGCACTAAGAGAAGCAGGTATTCGGACACCAAAAGCGATTGGGCAAGCAATCAGTATCCTCGGTGCCTTAGTCATTGGCCAAGCAGCCGTGCAAGCAGGAATTGTTTCGGCACCGATGGTCATTATTGTGTCCTTAACAGGTATTGCGTCTTTTATCATACCGTACTTTGATTTAGGCATTTCAATTCGCCTGCTTCGCTTTCCCATTATGGTTTTATCGGGCACGTTCGGTATATTTGGGTTGATGATTGGCTGTCTGCTTATTTATATCCATTTGGTACACCTGAAGTCCTTCGGAATGCCTTACCTGACGCCACTTGCCCCGTTACGAGTAAGCGATTTAAAGGACGTCTTAGGACGTGCACCGTGGTGGTTATTGAAACGTCGTCCTTCTTTCGTTGGAACCACAGATTTAGAGAGGTCTAATATGAAGTATCCATTAACAGAGGAGGATAAAGATTGAAGAAAGCCCTCGTTTGCTCTATGGTCAGTAGTATATTTTTTTTAACAGGATGTTGGTCTCGTGTCGAAATAAATGAACGATCGTTTATCTCAACATTCTTAGTCGACAAAGGGGTCAATGGCAAGATTGATCTAACCTTAACGTTCCCTCTTCCCAACCGGCTTGCTACAGGGCAATCCGGGTCAGGGGGTGCTGACTCATTAGGAAATCCATATGCCACATTGACCTATTCGGGCAAAACCATATCAGAGGCCTTCCATAAGGCACAGGTTGATTTACCTAGAAAGATGACTTGGGGGCAGACAAAGATTGTTATCATCGGGAGCAAAATGGCAAAGGAAGGAATTTTAGAAATACTAGAATTTATTATCCGACAACCAAGTTTGAACATAAACCTTGCCATGTTTGTAGCACCTGGAGAGGCCAAGGAGATTATCCATATGGTTCCCGTCTTTGAAAAATCACAAACTAGAATATTGTTGGGATTCACCAGAAATCAAATTACGTTATTAACGACACCAAAGGACTTTTTAGAAACAGAAAATGGCGATATGGTCGTGAGCATGTTGAAAGTGGGGAAACGTAAAATGGTTAGTGAAAAAGGAAAAAAGGCCGTTTGGGTTGGCACCGATGGAATGGCCTTATTCCATGATTACAAAATGGTGGGAGAATTAGACTCTCATGAAGGACGGGGAGCATTATGGCTGAGAAATGCAATTAAAAATGCACTAGTTACGATCAAATCACCCAGCGATCATAAAGATATTAACTTATTAGTTTTAAAATCAAACACAAAAATTCGTCCTTCTAAAATAGAACCGTATACATTTGATGTTGCCGTCAGCGTTGAGGATGATCTTGCCGAATCGAACTCTAGTATAGATTTAACAAATGAAAAAAATTTAAGTCAATTAGAAAGAATTGCGGAAAATGAGATTAAAGACAGAATAGAGACTGCGTTCAATTCCAGTAAAAAAGCAGGGGCAGATGCTTTTCAATTCGGTGAATATTTATCATGGCATAAACCAAAAATATGGAGAAGCACTAGAGGAAATTGGCAATCGATTTATAAAGACAAAGTAAAATTAAATATCCATGTAGATTTAAAAATAAGAACCAGAGGTACGGAAAATAATCCATTTTGGACAAAGGAACTAAGTTCATGATTATGATCATTCTATTTTTCTTATTTGTCTTTTTTTACGAGTGGAATTATCTTAAAAATAGAAAACGAAAAAAAAGAACCTATTGGCTTGTTCTATGCGTTATGGGTGTTTCTTTCTTTTACTGTATCATTACGTTTCATTTTAAGAATTTCCTTAATCCCAACGATTTAATTGAACTATTTAAACCACTTCAAAAAAGAATGATAAGTTAGGTGGAGTATACTTGAAAACGGAAGGTATCTCACAAAGTCAAATTTTATTTTTTTGGGTTCTATTTTTTTACTCCACATTTATCGGATTTTCTACGATTCACCTTGTTCAAAGGTCCCAATATGACTCGTTACTAGTCATTTGCATTGGCGGCTTAGCAGCATTTCTCTTTGCCTTTATTGGGATTAAGCTGGCTAATCGAAGACCAACCGAATTTATTGTTATTTACGGGAAAGATATTTTCCCTTTTTGGATTCACCTCCTCCTTATGGGGGGGATGTTCTTCTTCTGCCTTCACGCTTGTGCCTTTATTTTAAGGGAATATGAAGATTTTATTGTACAGGTCTATCTCCCAGAAACCCCCCATTGGGCAATCGGGGCCATGTTTGGATTTACCATTGCCATCATGGCACGATTAGGCATTATTACCCTATTTAGATCGGCACAAGGCTTATTTTTCATTACACTAATTGCCCTTCTATTAAACTCTGTCTTTGTTGGGAAAGAGTTAAAATGGGACCGTTCGATTGCGTTTATTACGAATCACAATCTCCATGGTATCTTTCAGGGAAGTTACTTTATCTCGCCCTTTTTCGGAGAAGTGGTTTTTTTAATCTTTATCTATCCTTATATTATGAAGAAGGAAAAAACACTCAAAACCATTTCTTGGTCGATTGTTTGTGCTGTTAGCTTACTCGTCATATACTTTTTCAGCTTGCTGCTTCTTTTTGGTCCCAACTTAATTTCTCATTTATCCTTTCCTATTTTAGAAATGGTTCGTTTTATTAAAATCGCCGAATTTATCGAGAACTTAGATCCCCTTTTAATTGCGGTTTGGTCTACAATGGTTTATATCAAAATCAGTTTTTTCTTTTATATTACCGTTCAAATTCTTGCTCAATTAATGAACCTAAAAGATTACCGGCCGTTATCTTTTTCATTAGCAGCTGTCATTGTTTCTATGTCAGTAAATATAGCAGATAACTTTGCAAATCTCGTTGATGTTTATGTAAATTCATTTCCCACTTATGCGTATTGTATAGAGCTCATTCCATTATTATATCTACTAATGGATACTGTAAAAAACTATTTCAAGAAAAAGTCAGCTGGCACTAACCATAACAACACATAAAAGAGCATGGACAAAAGTCCATGCTCTTCTTGATTTATTAATGATTAAAGCTTCTTGGCTTTGATGATGATTTACCGCCAGTTCTTTTTTCGCCGGTTCTTGGCTTCGCTGGTGCTTTTTTTCTATTACGATCACCACCGCCGTATGATCCTCTAGAATCATCTCTTCTTCTGCGGTCACGGTCATATGGCTTTCTTTCTCTCTTTTGTGGTAAATGTTCTTCAGTCAGCTTAACCGGTGTTTGATCTGGTTCTTTTGTAAGCATTTTAAGAACTGCAGCAACAACGGTTGAAGCATCATTTTCTTCTAAAAGCTCTTGTGCGGCAGCTTTATAATAATGTAAATTATTTGATTCAATCGTTGCAACGATTTTTTCAACCACTGCTTTTTGTTGGCCTTCTAATGCTTCATCAAGCGTTGGAGCCTTCATTTTTTCCATCTTATGTCGAGTTGTTTTTTCCACAACAGCAAGATAAGATTTTTCACGCGGTGTAATGAATGTTAAGGCAATCCCTTTTTTACCGGCACGGCCAGTACGTCCAATACGGTGAACATAGCTTTCTGGATCCTGCGGAATATCAAAGTTGTACACATGTGTTACGCCTGAAATATCAAGACCACGTGCAGCAACGTCTGTTGCAACAAGGATATCAATCGTTCCTTCTTTAAATTTGCGTAGAACTGACATACGTTTTGCTTGTGTTAAATCGCCATGAATACCTTCTGCTGTATAGCCTCTTAAAGTTAATGCTTCTGATAATTCGTCAACACGGCGTTTTGTCCGTCCAAACACAATCGCTAGTTCTGGTGATTGAATATCCAAAAGTCTTGTTAATACATCGAATTTATTTTTTTCTTGCACTTCAAGATAATATTGTTCAATTGAAGGCATAGTCAATTCTTTCGTTTTTACTCGAACGATTTGCGGGTCCTTCATGAACCGTTCAGCCATTCTTTGAATCGGTGCCGGCATGGTAGCAGAGAACAGTAATGTTTGTCGTTCTGCTGGTGTTGCAGCAAGAATCGATTCAATATCTTCGATGAATCCCATGTTTAACATTTCATCAGCTTCATCAAGGATCACGGTATTAACCGTATCAAGATGCATGGTTTTTCTGTTAATATGGTCTAACACACGTCCTGGAGTACCTACAATGATATGAGGTGCTTTTTTCAAGGAACGGATTTGACGGCTAATATCCTGACCACCGTAAATTGGCAATACCCGAACTCTTTTGCCTGAACCAATTTTATAAAGTTCTTCCGATACTTGGATCGCTAACTCCCGTGTTGGTGCAATAATAATCCCTTGGATGGCATCTCTTTTTACGTCAACTTTCTCCACCAATGGAATACCAAATGCAGCAGTTTTACCTGTTCCAGTTTGGGCTTGCCCGATCAAATCAATACCTTTTAGTCCCAATGGAATCGTTTCTGACTGGATTGGTGTTGCTTCCTCAAAACCCATACTGAGGACAGCTTTTAAAGTGGCCTGACTTAGGCCTAGTTCTTCAAACTTTGTCAATGTTTTCATTCTCCTTCAACTATTTGAAAATTGTTTTTGCAATAGTGCGTGAATATACTTACGCATCAAAATGCGGTAGGGGTCTCTTTATTTTACAAAAAAAACCAACTTGATTTCAATTCCGGGTCCATTCATGGACAAGGACCAGGTTATGAGTGGTACACCAGCTTTTTAAAGCGGTGCAAGCGGAGCCTAACAACTGATCCATTTAGTTTATTAATATTCCGACTCAAGTAATATGACGAAGTTGGCTCAGCTCCGCCCCTTTTTCCACATAAAAAGACATTCTCTAAAAAGAGTATGCCCTTAATTAATCGATCTTTAGACACGTTGATGAATATCATACCACTATTGCTAGTATTTTGCAATACAGACATGTTTGGTATAGTTCCAAACCGTCATATTACTCCATCAAAAAGTCAAACACTTGAGAAAATAGGGCCTCTTTTTCCTCACAGTGGCAAATATGGTGTTTCGATTGCTTGATAAAGGTGAGTTTTTTTTGCTTTGCACCAATGGTCTGAAATAAATACTCAGCACTTTTAGGCGGCACAATCCCGTCACAGTCCCCTTGTGCAATTAAGGTTGGTATTTCCACCTGATGCAGCAAAGGTCTGGTAAAGGAAACAAGTTGACGGAACTGTATGGTAGCCGCAAGGGGTGTTTCTTTTATTTTTTGTTTATAGCGCAGAAATAATTCATTATCTTGTAAGTTTCCTCGAAAGAAATCCTTTATGATCCTTTTAATATCTGCAGCCAGCTGCCTAGGATTAATATAATATGCAGCTGCACTCAACAGAATAAGCTTGTCCACGGGATAATTGGCGGCAAGATAACTGGCAATCAGACCGCCCATAGAAAAACCAATCACATACACCTGATTACAGGTTTCGACGAGTTTTATTAATTCGACCTCAGCATAATCAATCCACTGTTGATAACGGATTCCTTTTAAAGAGCCGAATTCACCGTGTCCTGGCAGGGTAGGAACACTTAATTTCCAATCTGTTCTGACTTTAAGATACTCAGCCAGCGGCTCTACTTCATAAGGAGCCCCTGTAAAACCATGAAGAAGTAAACAGCCAATCATCGTTACCACCTGCCAATGAGTAGGTATCTAACTTACTTTTTTTGAATTGCCTTCACAATTTCTTCTAACCTCATGCCGCGTGAAGCTTTTACAAGTACCAGTGTGTCATTATTCAAGTAGGTTTTTAATGATTGAACAAGCTTTGACTTATCTGTAAAAGCAAATACCTTTTCCTCACCTAAGACCTTTTTAGCACCCTTCGCAATATTGCTGCCTAACTCTCCAAAGGTAAAGAGATAATCAATTTTATCTGGGTTGAGACCTTCGCCAATTTGGAGATGGTACTGTTCTTCTTGTGGTCCAAGCTCCAGCATGTCACCAAGTACGAGGATTTTCCGTTTATAGCCTTGGAGATGTGACACCAGTTCAATGGCAGCCATCATAGATGTGGGGCTGGCATTATAAGCATCATTAATAATTTTTTCACCTTGCTGCCCATCAACCATTTCCATTCTCATGTTTGTCAGCTCAATCCTAGCTAACCCTGCATTCATTTCTTCAAATGGAATACCAAAATAATGAGCAATCAGCATGGATGCTAGTGCATTTAAAATGTTATGAGTACCAAGAACAGGAAGCTCGAAGACAGTGTCTGAACTATTGATTTTGAAGGAGTTTCCATGTTCGATTTGAGTAATTTCTCTTGGGAAAAGATTATTTGTTTCATTTCTGCCAAAGGTTTGGATATTCACATTTCTTTTGAATTGAGATATTCTCTCCATTAAAAGTGGCTCGTCACCATTAAGGACTGCCAGACCGCCATCTTGAAGACCTTGGAGAATCTCAAGCTTTGCTTCCGCAATTGCTTCCCGCGAGCCAAGATCAAGCAGATGGGATTCCCCTATATTGGTAATCACAACTGCATCTGGACAGGCAAGCTTTGTCAGGAAGGCAATTTCCCCCCTGCCGCTCATTCCCATTTCAAGAACAGCAATATCGGTGTCTTCTTTTAAGCCTAATACCGTTAAGGGAAGCCCAATATGGTTATTATAGTTTCCTTCTGTCTTTTGAACCTTATATTGAATCGATAATAATCCTGCTGTCATATCCTTTGTCGTTGTTTTCCCATTACTTCCCGTAATACCAACGACTTTAACAGGTAACTCTTTCCTGTATTTTCGTGCTAATTCCTGTAAAGCTACAAGGCAGTCCTCAACAATAAGGATGGGCAATCCTTCAGGAGGATTAGGTACATCCTTTTGCCAAAGGGTAGCGACAGCACCGTTTCGGATTGAATCCTCTACATATTTATGTCCGTCTGCATGTTCTCCTCGAAAAGGAATGAATAAGTTTCCTGCTTTTATTTTTCGGGAATCAATTGTTACTCCTTCAATAATTACATCAGCAAACGGGGTACTATCATTTAGGGCAGAAACCATTTCCGAAATCTGTTTCAATGAACGTTTAATCAATTTGGTACCCTCCTATAGTGATTACTAAACAAAAAGTATTTTATTTAAATTTGAATACTGTAGCGCAAGCAGCCAGTCGCTAAACGGGCGCTTCCGCTTTTCTAAACAGAAACGGACACGGCATCTCAGCCGTGTCTTCGTTGTCTTTCATCTCTCGTTAGTTAAAAAGTGTATTTAATATTTTGTTTCTCCGCATGTCTTTCTTTCGCTAGTTCGACGAGACGCTCAATTAATTGCGGATATTCTAAGCCCGTGTGCTTCCACAAAAGCGGGAACATGCTAACCGGGGTGAAGCCTGGCATTGTATTTACCTCATTAATTAACACCTTGCCCTCTTTTGTTAAAAAGAAATCAGCACGAACCAATCCAGAGCAATCCAATGCTTTAAAAGCTCGAATCGCCATTTCCTTCATCTGATCGTATTCATCTTTGGTTATATCTGCAGGGATGATTAGTGCTGTTTCCCCATCCTCGTATTTCGCTTTGTAATCGTAAAAGTCCTTTTTCGGAACAATTTCACCTGCTACAGAGCACTCCGGCTCATCATTACCTAGTACCGCAATCTCGACTTCGCGGGCAGTGACACCTTCTTCAATAATGACTTTACGGTCAAATTGGAAAGCCTCCACAAAGGCAGCGTCTAATTCAGCACGATTCGAACATTTGCTGATCCCCACACTTGAGCCAAGGTTTGCCGGTTTCACAAAGCACGGATACCCAAGTTGTTCTTCCACCTGGTTATAGGCCTCTTCCTTTGCCTTTGCCCATTCGCTTTTAATAAAAGCATCATAGTTCACTTGTGCCAATCCGGCTTGGGCAAAGACATTTTTCATAATCACTTTATCCATACCAGCGGCTGAAGCAAGAACCCCATTCCCTACATAGGGCAAGTTCAGTAATTCTAATAACCCTTGGACGGTTCCGTCTTCACCGTTTGGTCCATGCAGCAATGGAAAAATAACATCAAGTGATGCAGATTCTTGCTGCTCTGCTTGGAAAAGTGACGGTGCTAATGAAAGTGGTGATAAGGTGCTGCCATTAGAGAATTCAAGTGCTTGAATGTTTTCTACAGGCTCCCTTAGCTGTGGTCCTTTTATCCAATGACCTTCAACATTTATGTAAATAGGATGAATTTCAAATTTTTCAAGGTCTAATGCTCGAATAACAGCAAGGGCTGTTTGTAAGGATACTTTATGCTCCGCGGATTTTCCACCATATAACAAACCAAGTTTCGTTTTCATTGTAAAACCTCCATATTCTCTTTCACGGTTTTATTTTAACATTTTACTAAAGAAGAAAGGAAATGTGGCAGATGTGTTTTTTATCTTTTTTCCTATTTATTAATTTATGATGTGCCAGCTTGCCTCAAACCAATCTCTTGTTAATTTGTCAATATTTCAAATTCATCAACTTATAGTTCCCTGTATGATACAATTAACAAGACATACCGGCTTTTTACTTAGAAACAACCACGCGACTGAAGGCTGAAACTTCCGTTTTGTCACGAAAAAACAGTCCCAAATCGTAAGGACTGTTTTTTATCTATTCAAATAACATTCAGCTTCCATTCTTTTGTCTTTTTATCGAAGATCAATTTTGCATGAAAGGGTTTATTGGAAATTTGTTCGTATTCTTCGTACATATCGTCCATATTGTCGAAATCGCCCATCACCCAGATGGGAATCTCAATTTTGGTGCGCTGGTGATCCGCATCTCTTAATGAAATACAAATCCCTTCTTTAATAAAAGGTGTTAACGTAAGAAGAATTTCTTTATTAACCTGTGGATAAGAGCGTTTTTTTCTTAACCCTAGAATTGATTTTTCCAGTTTCAGTTCCCCTAGCTTGCTGGCAATCACTTCACTTAGTAAGTGAAAAAAATCCTTGAAGCTTCGGTAATAGATTTTGTTATCCCAGCCATCATCATTTGCTAAATAAACGAAACGATTGCCTAATTTATTATAAAAGGGCAATTTTAAATGATGTTTTTGGTGACCTAAATATAGTAGTTCGGCTAATTCCTGTCCAGTGAGTTCATTCAATACTTCTTCTTCCATAAAATCAATCCAGCAGAAGTTTCCGTAACTATATACATCTTCCGCTGCTAACTTGTTAATTCTATCTGCTGGACAATATTCGAGCAGTGTATGCATATTAAAATCAGCATCATCAAAACGGTGCTTTAATAAAAGCAGATGATTTAATGAACCTGAAAAAGCAGTAGCAAATTCATTGAATTCGATACCGTAGGACATTACATACTGGTCTTTTTGATTTAAATGAACATAGATAAGATCCCGTATGTCTTGATGATGCTTTTTCAAAGCCAAACTCCTCCGATCAACCACATATTAATTATATTTATAGTAATTTCCATGAAATTTCCAAATGTCTTTGTACATACTTCCTTATTTTATCAAATAATAGGTCGAATATCATATTTCAATTCTTTTACAAAAAAATATCAAGAGTTACACATACTACTTTTAAGTACTATTAACTATTATTTTTCCATTCTTTACTTATAGAGCCATTATCATTACTAGATTAAAGAAAGGAGCGTAAGTCAACTATGATAAAAGATATGTCTCCAGATGAAATAAGTTTATCTATTATTAAAACCTTGAAGGAAAACAAAAAAACCGAGTTTGAAATGATACTTGAAGAGCTCCAGCCCTATGATATGGCAAAAATTTATGAGGACTTACCCGAAAAACACAAAAGCAGGTTTCTGTTATTTTTAAAATTTGACGTCCTTGCCAACCTGATGGAAGAGCTTGATAAAGAGGAACAGCTGGATTTATTAAACATTCTTGGAATCGAGAAGTCAAGTATGGTTCTTGATTTAATGGATAACGATGATTTGGCAGAGTTATTAAATGAATTGTCACCGGAGAAAAAGGACTCGCTCCTATCAGGGATGAAGACAGAAGAGTCTAATGCTGTTAAAGACATTATGAAATATCCACCTGAAACAGCCGGCAGAATTATGACCAATCGATTTGTTTGGATTCGTAACTACTTCACTGTCAGAGAGGCAGTTGAAAAGTTTAAGGTATTTGCTGAGTATGCTGAATCCATTAACTATCTTTATGTCATTGACGAAGAACGGAAGCTGGTTGGGGTTGTCTCTTACAGGGATTTACTGTTAGCCGAACCGGAGGAAAAAATTCGAACCATTATGTATGAACGGGTGATTTCGGCAACCGTTACCATGGACCAAGAGGTCGCAGCACAATTGGTACAACGATATGACTTTTTAGCCATACCTGTGGTCGATGAAGACAATACTTTGGTCGGGATTGTAACTATCGATGACATAATTGATGTCGTCATGCAGGAAGCAAATGAAGATATTGAAAAATTATCAGCTTCAGGGAAAGCCATAGACTTTGAAACCAAAACTTTGGTGGCAGCGGCAAGACGTTTACCATGGCTTATTCTCCTATTATTTATCGGAGTGATTTCCGGAAGAATTATCAGCAGCTTTGAAGATACACTAAAGCAGGTTGTTGCTCTTGCCTTTTTTATGCCAATGATTGCCGGGATGACTGGAAACACCGGGACCCAATCCCTTGCCGTCGTTGTCAGAGGACTCATTTCCTACGATATTAATCGGGGCGTGATTACCCGCTTAGTAATAAGGGAACTCGGCGTTGGTATTACGATTGGTTTAACCTGTGCTGTCTTAATTGCCATTATTGCTTATATTTGGCAGGGAAGTTTAATCCTAGGTGCTGTCGTCGGTTCCTCCCTCTTTTTCACGCTCATTATTGGCACACTTGCAGGAACGATTATTCCTATAATTCTGTACCGATTAAAAATTGACCCCGCCGTCGCATCTGGGCCGTTGATCACTACTTTAAACGATATTTTTTCCTTACTTACCTACTTTGGGATTGCGACTATGTTTTTAAAGCATCTTATGTAAATACTTTATCAATAAAATGAAACCTTTTCTTCTTTTAATCGTTATGTAGTATGGAGGTTGTTATATTTTTCCCGCAATAGTGTTGTGAGCTTCTCTGCTAGCATGAGGTAAGGGCTTTAGCAATCGTGAGGTTTATATTCCTGAGGCCCATGCTGATTTTATTTTCAGCGTAATTAGCGAAGAGTATGGTTTCAAGCAAATTTATTTTTGCATTACTTAAACTAGGCATCATATGTATTTCAATCCAAGACAAACTGTTATAAACTATAAAGAGTTATTCACACAATATTTTTACATAAGCGAAGGTGAACTATGACTGATTTTATTAATACTGTATTGGAGTACTTATCACAATTAGGCTACCTCGGTATTGCTTTAGGGTTAATGATAGAAATTATCCCGAGTGAAATTGTTTTAGGCTATGGCGGTTATATGATTTCGCAAGGACATCTCAATTTTGTTGGAGCTGTTATTGCCGGTACCATTGGAGGCACGATTGCCCAACTATTTATCTATTGGGCCGGTTATTATGGCGGCAGGCCGTTTTTAGAGAAATACGGTAAGTATGTCTTTATTAATAAGCATCATATTGATGTTGCCGAACATTGGTTTGAAAAATATGGTGCCGGGGTCATCTTCTCAGCAAGGTTCATTCCCGTCGTCAGACATGCCATTTCCATTCCTGCTGGGATTGCCAAAATGCCGGCCTCTAAATTTACGCTTTATACTGTGGCAGCCGTTTTACCGTGGTCAATCCTCTTCCTTTACTTAGGAAAGGTGTTAGGCAAAAACTGGTCACATGTGAAAGAATTTGCCCAGCCCTATGTCCTGCCGCTCATTATTGCTGCTGTTATTTTGGGAATCCTCTACTTTTTAATTAAAAAAGCAAAGAAAACCACCGATTAAGCTCTATTCGGTGGCTTTTTTGCATTATTTGTTAAAAAATCTATAAGTGATCAAGAAAGAGCTAATCTGATTCCTTTTGAATGATTAACCATTATGCTCTTTTATGAACCGTGTAGTGCTGCCCTTTTCCCGGTCTTTATAGGTGAAATAAAAATAGAGCAACATTGAAATGAAAATAGAGACAGCCGACAATTTATAGATACTGCTGTATCCGAGAAGGTGGGCTACTTGTCCAAACGCCATCGCCCCTAAACCGATTCCCAAATCGAAAAAGGAAAAAAACGTGGCATTTGCCATGCCTCGCCGATTAATTGAAACCTTTTCAATCGACCATGCTTGAAGGGCAGGCTGTACCGTGCCAAAACCTAACCCATACAAAACGGCTGCTAGATAGAGAATCATACTATTAGGAAGCCATGCTAACAGAACCATCGCGAGCAAAATGGACAATGTCCCCGGAATAAAGACAGCATGAAGTCCCTTTCGGTCATATAACTGGCCTGCAAAAGCCCTTGTTACCATCAGTGCAAGTGCATAGAGGAGAAAATACAATTGGATTCCAGCAATATCCTTCTGGGCGGTGTATAACGGGAGAAAGGTAGCAATCCCGCCAAATGTCACTGTAATAAAAAACATCAGCAGGGATGGTTTCACTGCACTTTTCTCGTAAAGGTCAAGTTTAGCTTTGGTCCTCTCCCGCTTCTGTTCAACCTTTTTGAAGGTAATTCTTGATGCTAAAAGAAGTGCCAACAAGCCGAAGCCCGCACAAATAAGAAAAAATTGAGTAAACGAAATGACGCCAGTTAAAATCAGCCCTAGGGAAGGACCAAGTGCTAGTGCCAGATTGCCTGCTAGACCAAAATATCCCATACCCTCTCCTCTTCTAGAAGCAGGGATTAAATCCGTTGCAATGGTTCCTGAGGCGGTGGTCGAAAAACCCCAGCCAACTCCTTGGACGACTCGGATGGAAAATAACAGGAAGATGCTTGATAAAAATCCAAAAGAGCCGACGGATAGGACAAAAATAGCCAAGCCTAGTAAATAAACAAAACCCCTTCCTTTCGTTTCAAGCGATTTGCCTGCATACGGACGAAGCAATAGGGCCGAAAAGGTAAAGATTCCTACTACAAACCCGATGAATTGATCATTACCGCCTAAATCTTTCACGAATAACGGAATGGTCGGAAGCGTCATTTGAAATCCAAGAAAGACAAAGAAATTGGCTAAACAGATCAACACAAAGTCTTTTGTCCATATCTTCTCTTTCCTAAGCTGTTTTTCCATAAAAATTATAGAACACCCTTTCTAAAAGAAAAGCGGAAGCGCCCGTTTAGCGGCGTATGGACTGGAGCGCTTTGACTGAGATAAAGGAAACACGGAGAGCGTTAGCGATCCGATGTTGACTTATCGTAGGGAAAAGAGCGAAGTACACTAGCCGCTGGGTGCTGGAGCTGGACATTTCTCAAAGTCGAAAATTTTATACTTTCTTATCTTTTAACAAAAATGAAAGTCCGTTTCTACGTCTAGCAGGAACGAACTTTCACAAGAATTATTTTTTTGTATTAGCTGCTTCGATGACCCGTTTCATTGCCTGTATTTGTCCTAAATGGAGTGCTTCATGATAAAAGGCAAAGTTCGCTATCTCTCCATAGGTTTCTTGACCGAGGAATGGGGTTTTTAACCTTTCGCTAAAGCTCTCAGCTGGTATCTCTTTTATTCTTTGAACCTGCTCAATAAATTGTGCTGATAATTCCTGAACAGACGGAACCTTACCTTGCCAATCAGCTGGTTTGGTACCTGTTGCAAATAACTCCAAATAGTTTGCTGGAAGGATGGTTGATTTTTTTGGAAAGCCAAACATAAATTGCTCTGAGACCGTTAACATATGCCCTACATGCCAGTGAATGGTGTTGTTAAATCCATGCGGCTGCACATCTACAATCTCTTCGTCTAGTCCATTTATAGTTTTTAAAAACTTTTCCCTCGATAAATCGAAACTCTTAAATAATAGTTCACTCATACAATCCATTCCTCCTCTTCCTACATAGCTATATTTTATACAATAAATAGGAAAAAATATATGAAATGCTCTACATTTCCTCCGGAGCTTCAATCCCTAATAAACGCAGTCCCTCATGAAGAACGACTGTTACCGAGTAAACAAGGGCTAACCGTGCTTCACGAGCTTCGTTTTCCTCAAGGATCTTTACTTCCGCATAATATTTATTGAAGGATTGGGCTAGGTCCACAATATATTTAGCTATTTGTGATGGATCGTAGTTCACACACGCTCGTTTAATAGACGGGGCGAATTCCATCAGCAGGCTTGTTACCTTCCATTCATTGTCCCAAGCATTCGCATAGACTGTGGCATGAGTTTCAGTGTGCCAATTTGCTTTTCGTAAAATGGAACAAGCCCGGGCATAGGTATATTGAACATATGGCCCTGTCTCTCCTTCAAAACGAAGCATTTCTTCTAAGGAAAATTCGATATCATTCATGCGGTTATTTTTTAAATCATGGAAAATGACCGCGCCTACTCCCACTTGTTTAGCTACTTCAATTTTATTTGCCAGATTAGGATTCTTTACTTCGATACTGTGTCTTGCCATCTCAATTGACTCATTTAACACTTCTTCTAGTAAAACAATCTTGCCTTTACGTGTCGACATTTTCTTGCCGTCTTTTAACATCAATCCAAACGGTACATGCACCATCTTCTCTGCCCACTCATAGCCCATTTTTCCTAACACGGAAATTAACTGTTTGAAGTGGAGGCTTTGCTCGTGACCGACCACATATAAGGATTGGACAAAGTCGTAGTTTTCTTTACGATAAAGAGCCGCTGCTAAGTCACGAGTCGCGTACAGTGTCGCACCATCGGATTTTTTAATCAGGCAGGGCGGCAGCTGTTCTTCGGTTAACTCGACCACCATGGCATGTTGGGATTCTATCAGTAACTGTTTTTCCTCAAGAAGCTTAACAATGCGGTCCATTTTATCATTATAAAAGGCCTCACCAGCGAAAGAATCAAATTGGACGTTCATCAATTCATAAATTCTTGAGAACTCTTTTAAGGATTCATCGCGGAACCATTGCCATAAATGCAAGGCTTCTTCATCGCCATCTTCTAATCTTTTAAACCAGCTGCGCCCTTGATCCTCCAACGCTGGGTCATTTTCTGCCTCTTCATGAAATTTAATATAAAGTGCTAATAACTCCTTAATCGGGTTTTGTTTTACTTTTTCGGAATCGCCCCAAAGTTTATACGCCGTAATTAACTTTCCAAACTGTGTACCCCAGTCACCCAGATGATTAATTTTAATCGGCTTATAACCACATTTTTCTACAATAAGGGCTAAAGAGTTACCAATAACCGTTGCACGCAAATGACCCATCGAAAAAGGCTTGGCGATATTGGGTGAGGACATGTCAATCGTAACATTGCCGCCATTCCCAAAATCAAGTGCAGCAAAATGGCCCTTTTTCGTCATGACTTCCCTAATTAATTTTTCCGAAACGAGTTTTTTATTTAAAAATATATTTAAGTAGGCCCCTACCACTTCAATATGATCAAATGTTGGCGATTGAATCTTTCCACTTAGTTCTTGGGCAATCAGATTGGGTGATTTTCTTTTTACTTTAGCTAAGGTAAAGCAGGGAAAAGCTAAATCCCCGTGTGAAGCGTTTTTGGGTTTTTCAATCATCTGCTCTAATTCCGGTGCTGATATTTCTTGGTCAAGCAGCTCAAAGAGGATGGCTGCCAGCTCCTTCTTAAAATTCATCTTTATTAAACCTCCTTTTTTTACTAAACAAAAAAACCCCCGTCTCTATATAAAGAGACGAGAGTTTGAAATTCCCGCGGTACCACTCTAATTGTTCAAAAAGAACCAGCTTTTCCTTTGTAACGGAGGAATCTCCGACTTCACCCTACTCGGATTCGGGTTAGCATCTCAAAAGTGCGCTTCATTACCTGCTCCGTATCAGGCTCTCACCACCCCTGACTCGCTTCCACATCCTAGATAACTACTCTCTTTTTCATTGACTTTTTCCGACTTAATTATCAGTTATTATACTGGAAAGATAAGGATTTATCCAGTCATTGCTGATAATTTTTTTATTAAGGAAATCCTAACAGAAAGGAGGGATTTTAATGGCAAGAAGAAATAAAATACTTGTTCCTGAAGCTCGCAGTGGATTGGATGCACTGAAGGCAAAAGTCGTTCAATCTAGGAGCCCTGAAGATGCAAAATTTGAAGCTGCCGAGGAAGTCGGTGTCCCCTTGAAAAAGGGCTACAATGGACAGCTTACATCTGAACAAGCAGGAAAAGTTGGCGGCCGGCTCGGCGGCAGCATGGTCCGCGAGATGGTCAAAATGGCACAGGAAAACTTAAGCAAAAGACAGTAGTATTTTTAGTAAGGGCATACTCCCTGTGAATGGATTGGGAGCAAAAATGACTGCAAAAGGACTTGTGTAGGGTATTTACACAAGTCCTTTTTTATTTATTCGATAGCCCTTTTAATAAAAATATTTTCATAACATCGGCGATTTGCTCTGAGCTCAATGGTTCATGGTTTCTTTCCCAATCTGATAAAAGTGCGATGTACATTTTTAGCAGGAGAAAACTGGTGATTTCCGGATCTGCTGCAGGGATTGCTCCTTTAGAAATGGCGATTTCGATCTTTTGTCTTAAGTAAGCAATAATTTCATTCTCTACATGCTGCAGCTTTTCTGATACCGCCAATGTCCCCATTTCCGCTTCCTCTTGTATAAGCTTAATCATAAGCTGGTGCTGCGAGCGAAATACTAAAATACGAGTTAGGGCCCGATGAACATTTTCCGTAAACGGTAAATTCGGCTGGATGACCGCATCTGCCTCAGCAATCATTACTTTCACAAGTGTTGAAATAATTTCTTCAAACAACTCTTCTTTATTTTTGAAAAAGGTATAAATAGTTCCCTTACCCACATTGGCCAGTCTTGCCACTTGATCCATGGTTGTTGCTTTATAGCCAAATAACGAAAAGGACTTGGTTGCCGCCTCTACAATCATCTTTCTTCTGTCGGGTGCCATACTTGTGGACAAACCCCCTTAATGACTAATTTAGTTCTATGGTCATTTTTTTATAATTTTACTATAGCATAGCTTGTAGGTCCTTTCAAATTTATTGGAAATTAAAAAACTATGTTCCGTAAAAGTGCATACCGCCCCCATTTATTGGAAAAATATACATAGCTATATAAAGGGGTGCCTTCATGATGGTTCGTTTTCGGAAACGAAAAAAGTTACTTGATTTGAAAACAACAATATCTCTGCCTTCTGAAAATAATAACGACCTGTTCAGTTCGGATCTTTTAACAAACGAGCAAGTCTTAAAAGACACGTTTCACAACTGCTCTGATCTTGTTATTCGCCCTATCTATGTAACAGGCAGACCTAAAATACTCTTAATTTATTTGGATGGATTAACTGACACAAAAACACTTGAGAATGTCTTATTAAAGCCGATGTTGTTTGAGGGACTACCGAACGGGTTAAGTGATATTCGTACGATTGGGCAAGTAATCGAGGAGCAGCTGATTGCAATCACCCCAATTAAAACTGTTTCACAGATAAACGAATTGGTTAATGGGGTCTTAAAGGCGGATGTCGGTATTTTAATTGACGGGCAGACAGACGCTTTACTTGCCAGTTTGGCTGGATTTGAAAAGCGGAGTGTGGAAGAGCCCGCCACAGAAATCACCATTCGTGGTCCGAGAGACGGGTTTACAGAATCACTTAGGACAAATACCACCCTTCTTCGCAGGAGAATTCGCAGCACCAGACTGAAATTAGAACCTCTCTCCCTTGGTGAGCTGTCGCAAACAGATGTAGAGATTGCTTATATAGAAGGAATTGCTCGTGATTCCCTTTTGGAAGAGGTCCGCAAACGGCTAAGCCGCATTAAAATTGACGCAATACTAGAATCAGAATATATCGAGGAATTTATTGAGGACATGCCGTATTCCCCGTTCCCGCAAATTCAAAATACCGAAAGGCCTGATATCGTCATTGCCAACCTGCTAGAAGGAAAGGTCGCGATAATCGTCGATAACACTCCCTTTGCCCTTATTGTGCCCATGACATTTTGGGATGGGATGCAGGCGGTTGAAGATTACTATGAGCGGCCTATCTATACCAGCTTCATTCGGTTTGTTCGTTATGTTTTGTTTAATATGGCTCTCTTTTTACCATCTATTTATGTTGCTCTGACAACCTATCATCCAAAATTGATTCCAACTAAACTTCTGATTAGTGTAGCAGCTGCCCGGGAAGGTGTCCCGTTTCCTACTATCATTGAAGCATTGATCATGGAATTTGTGTTTGAAGGACTGAGGGAAGCAGGAATTAGACTGCCGAAAGCGGTCGGTTCTGCCGTCAGTATTGTCGGGGCACTTGTCGTCGGCCAGGCAGCTGTACAAGCAGGCATCGTTTCTGCTCCGACAGTCATTGTGGTGGCCACAACTGGAATTGCCTCTTTTGCGATTCCACGTTACAATCTGGGAACTGCACTTCGGCTCATAAGGTTTGCCATGCTGATATTAGCGGGAATCTTTGGTTTTTACGGGATTACCCTGGGTTTTATTACGATGACCATCCATCTGGTTACTCTGCGTTCTTTTGGGATTCCGTATTTTACTCCGGTAGCCCCGCAGATTCCCAGGGATTTAAAGGATGTATTAATCAGGTCACCCAGATGGGCTTTACAGACTGGGCCAATCTTTACTTTTGGCAAGGATAAACAGCGGGTCCCTCCCGGTCAAAAGCCAGATCCCCAAAAGGGAGGCAGAGACGATTGAAGAAGATCATTCTTCGTTTAGGATTATGTTTTTCCCTCGTTTTTATCTCTGGTTGTTGGGACCGCAAAGAATTAAATGAACAGGCCATTTGGCTTGCTTCAGGCTGGGATGCTGCTAAAAACGGCGGCATAGAAGTCAGCGGACAGATTGTCATTCCCTCCAACATTCAAACCCAAGGCGGTGGGGGTGGAACGGCACAAAAGGGCTTTTTTACCATTTCTGCGATTGGAAAAGATCTAAGTGACGCCTTGCAAAACATCCAGACAAAACTTCCAAGGGAGGCTTTTTCTGGACAGCGGCGCGTGATTATATTCGGGGAACAATTTGCCAGACGGGGAATTAAAAAAGAATTAGACAACAATCAACGGCGTGCCGAGGTTAGTTTGCGGACGGATGTTTTTGTGATTAAGGGCTCTACAGCAAAAAAAGCCCTTTCTGTAGGCAATCCATTAGAAAAACCACCTATTACCGCCACATTAGGTGAACATGAGCAAAGTGGCGGCAGAGGGAACACAGCTTATTTAAATTTCCTCATGGCCGCTAACAGTGACGGTTTCCGCCCTTCCATTCCTGTTCTTGAATTCAGCAGGGCTCAAGATGGGAAACACAAAGGTAAAGAATCAGCTAATCCCCAGCTACTTCGAATTGCTGGTGTTGCTGTATTTGATAAAAACCTCAAAATGCAAGGAATTTTGAGCATGGAAGAAAACAGACATATGCTTTGGATGATAGGAATTCTAAAAAAATTAACCATTGGTGTTAAAAAAAAGGATATCAACGCCAGCCTCACCTTAGACAAACTCAGCAGTAAAATCGAACCACATATAAGTAAAAATCGGCAGATTACATTCACTGTCACCCTAAAAGGTGAAGGTTCCCTGAAGGAAAATAATTCAGGGTTGGACGTAAGGTATCCAAATAATCTTAAACGGCTTGAAAAGGAATTTGAAAAAATTTCCCAAAAACAAGTTCAACAAACGGTCACAAAAGTACAAAAAGAATACGGCCTTGATATCTTTGGTTTTGGAGAAGTGATCCACCGCAAGAATCCAAATCAGTGGAAATCATTGAAGCATGATTGGGACAAGAAATTTTCAGAGGCGGACATTATAGTGAAAACAGACTTAAGGATCAAAGAGATTGGAATGGATGGACCCTCATTATTGTTTAAAGAAAGTGAGATAAAAAGATGAAACTTTCAGGGCTGCAAATTTTTTGGTTAATGTTTACTTTCGAAACGGGAAATATGATTCTGCTTACACTTTCCCCAACCTTTCAAGAGGCAAAACAAGATGCTTGGATTTCCTTTGTCCTTGCCTGCATTTTAGGGATGCTGATTGTTTATGTTTCATCAAAGGCAGCCCTGCTGTATCCCGGCAAAACACTAGTTGAATACAGTAAACTTATTTTTGGGAAGTGGCTCGGAATGTTCATTGTGATCGTCTATCTTATTCAATGGTATTCCGTAATTGGCGATATTTTAAGAGAATTTGCGGAATTCACGATTACCATCCTTCTCCCCACCACACCAATGTGGGTATTGGTTTTAACAATGCTGTTGTTACTGATTTATATAACTTACAGCGGTGGAATTGAAGGAATTGGACGATGTAGCGAAGTGTTTGGTCCCATCATCCTTCTATCCGTGTTGATTTTGTTGATTTTATCCGTGTCAATTTTCAATTACAAGAACTTTCTTCCTGTTTTTTCAGATACCGGCTTCGTGCCGATCCTTAAAGGGACTCTCCCTCCTCTTTCCTTTTTGGGGGAGTCTGTCATGATGTTGATGCTGCTCTCATTTATGGATCACCCGAACAAGGGTCCAAAAAGAGCGGTTTTGGGAATTGCCGCAGCCTCCTGTTTAGTTAGTACCGTCGCTATTTGGGTATTGCTGATTTTGGGCCCCGAAATCGCATCGAAGCTGCGTCACCCTGCTTTTGATGCAGTCAGCTATGTTACCGTCATGAATTTTATTCAAAACTTAGAAATCCTTGCGGTTCTAGTCTGGATCCTTAGTATTTTTATCAAGTTATCGCTTTACTTCTTTTTAGCCAATTATGGCACAGCCCAATTGTTCCATATAAAAAACTGGCGGAAATTGATCTGGGTTACTTCGGCATTCTTTTTTATTTTAGCCGTCATTTTTCCAAACCCTACGTATACCTTCATCTTTGATAATACCTATTGGATCTATTTTGCCCTGCCTGTCAATATGGTGGGTATCCCACTTTTACTATGGTTTGTAGGAAGCTTACGCAAAAAATTTCAGGCAAATCATTAACACACGTGGTAAACTGTGCCATTTATCTATTTTTCAAGAATGTACAATAACGGCAAGGTGCTTATTCTTAGAAAGATTAACAAAATATTCATTGATTAAGGGCTGTTTTGAGGATGTTATTTTATAAAATGGAATTGGTAGAAATTAATTAGAAAGGTTGTGGCATATGATTATAAAACCTCATAGTAAGCCTGCCAAGCTAATTCTTCAGGGCCATTTAAACACACGGATGAATTTATCTAAAGACGACAAGCAGAAGTATTTAAACCTAAAAAAAGGTTATGAAGGTGAGTTGATCTTTAACTCATTGACAGAGAAGCTTGAATGCGAACGTTTGATAGTAAATAGGTTATTGCTTGAAGTCAACAATACAAGGTTTCAAATTGATTCATTACTCATTTTACAACAAACTATTTACATGAACGAAGTTAAAAACTTTGAGGGCGATTACTATTATGAGAATGGAAAATTCTATGCCTCAAATGGAATCGAACGAAAGGATCCACTGCTCCAGTTAAACAGAAGCTCTTCCCTGCTCCGACAACTTCTCCAGAATCTCGGTCTTTATATGTCTATCGAGGCAAGGGTCGTCCATATTAATCCCCACTTCACCCTATACCAAGCTCCTCGCAACGAGCCAATTATACTTCCAACTCAAGTTGATCGATATTTAAATAAAATAAACACCACCCCTTCAAAGCTAATTGGTAAGCACGAGAAGCTAGCAGACAAGTTAATTTCACTGCATATTGAAGAATCTCCTTATGAAGGGTCACCGTCTTATAATTATGACCAGCTACGGAAGGGTTGCACGTGTGGAGCATGCAACTCTTTTTTGATTTTTGTCCGTGGTAAGAATTGTGTTTGTGGCGATTGCGGTCACGAAGAAAATGTTGAAGCTGCCGTATTGCGGAGTGTGGGGGAGTATAGGCTGCTATTTCCAGATCGGAAAATAACCACAAATGACATTTATGATTGGTTTAGGGTAGTTGATTCTAAAAAAAGAATAAGTAGGATATTAGGGAGAAATTTTAAGATTGTCGGGGTTGGTCAATGGGCCTATTACGAGTAAAAAAGGGGGGTGTATTAAAGGGTCTATTTTAGGAGTAAATATTTTAAAAGAATAAAGTTGAGGACATTTCCTCTGCTTTTTTTGAAGTTTTGTCCTCAAGAAGCCTTTTTAAAGACAGTTTGCTAGGAATCTTGGCTGCTTTTGTCTTTAAGAGAGCTGATTAAAGACAGTTTGCTATTTTCCTTAAGCGGTTTTGTCCTCAAGAAGCCTTTTTAAAGACAGTTCGCTGGGTTTCTTGAATGTTTTTGTCTTTAAGAGGGCTGATTAAAGACATTTTGCTATTTTCCTTAAGCGGTTTTGTCCTCAAGAAGCCTTATTAAAGACAGTTCGCTGGGTTTCTTGAATGTTTTTGTCTTTAAGAGAGCCGATTAAAAACAGTTTGCTGTTTTCCTTAAGCGATTTTGTCCTCAAGAAGCCTTTTTAAAGACAGTTTGCTAGGTTTCTTGACCACTTTTGTCTTTAAGAGAGCTGATTAGAAATTTCAACGTTCGTTCCCACAAAAAAATCCCTCCACCAAGTGAAAGGATCTCTCAAAAATGCCCACTAACTTTTTTCCACCCGATGAACCTCTTCATAAGGCTGTACAACAACAAAGCCTTCACCCTCGAATCTCATTTGAATGGATTCACCGCTGCCTCTTCCGAATAATGTCTTTAAACTTATATCCGTTTGAAACTCTGGCCGGAGGTTACCAGACCAGGCCACCGTGGCATTCGGATCAGTGATCACAGGCTTTCCAGGGGTAACTCTTAGTGTCAGCTGCTCATAATGGGTAGTAATGGCAATCATACCGGTTCCTTCGCAGCGGACATTGAATAAGCCGCCCGCCATCATACCGGCAATCTTCTTCATTAATTTGATCTCCCATTTAATACTTGGTTCAAACGCGAGCAAATCATTGCCATTCACATAGATGGATTCATTTCGCAGATGCAAAATAATGATTTTTTTACCCTCGTCCGCAAGATACAATTTCCCTTGGCCGTTCGCCTTCATTAATGAGGCCCCTTCACCAGTAAAGGCCTTTTTAAAAGCAGTCCCTAAGCCATGCTCCAAGATCCCTTCGCGTTCAAATTTAATAGCACCATGATAGGCGACCATTGATCCTGCTTTGGCCCATACTTTACCATCAAGGTTTACCTCAAGCATTCGAGGAGTTTCTAATTCAAAAAAGCCTTCTCCCTTATCCTCTTGCTCAGTCTGCTTAATAAATTCTTCAATTGAGTACCTGCTCATTAGGCACACCGCCCTTTCCTTCTTTATCTACGAACATCGGATATTAAGGTTTCGTCTTTAAGACAATAATTAAGCCATTAGTCAACAAACAGGGAAAACCGTTCAAGAAATGCTTACTTACGAACCACTAGATGGGCAAAATGAAAATGGTCAAAGGCGTGTAACCCATCTTCCCTGTCCGCGAAATACCATTCTTCAATATTTGCTGGAGAGAGATTTTCATAGACTAACATATTGCAATCTTGGAGCTCACGATCTAGTTCAAAGGGGTCAAAACCAGAGATGATTGGCTCACCAGTATGGGCTGTGATTTGTCGCATTTGTGTGAGTTTTTTTGAGGCCGTTTTTTCATGGAATGCGGAATCATCGAGGTAATCAAAGATGAAAGAACTGCCATTTACAGATAAAGCAGAGATGGTAGATAAGAGCTGGTAAAAATCACTTTTTTTTAAATACATAACGACGCCTAACAGGCTAAAATAAGTGAGTTTTTGTTTATCAAAACCGCTGTTGACTAAGACTTCGTGAAGTGATTGATGTTTAAAATCAGCAGGAACAAATTTAAGATTAGCAGGGATCTTTATCCCCTTTTCTTGAAGGCGGTTTATCTTAAAGGTTTGGGTTGCAGGATGGTCAACTTCATAGATGGTAATATCGTGTGGGAGATTTTCTTGTCTTAGGGCAAACGTGTCGAGACCTGCTCCTAAAATAACATATTGTCTTACGCCTCGCTGGATAGCTGATATAAGGCCATCCTCTGCGTATCGGGCCCTGCTAACTAACTGTGGAAGTGTTTGGGTGTTCATGACCCAATTTAATTTTTCTTCAAAGGTAGCTAATGTTTCACTTTTCTCCTGATCAAAAAATGAAATCGCACGGGCCCAATTCGTAGCGATAAGCTCCTTTTCTTCCTCTGTTAAAAGAGAACTGGCGATGAAATCGTTAAAAACTGGTTGGCTATTGTTCGTTGCGTGATATCCCCTAGCAAAGCAGCTCACTACCGCTGTTAAACTTTCCTTAGTATTTTCCAAACGAATTCCCCCTTTTATTGGATGATAAAGAAAAAAACCCTAGCAAACATTCTACTAGGGGTCTATTGTATGATTCATTTAATTAAATGTCAATAAAAATATTATTATAACATAAATTTTTATAAAAGTCAACAATTATTTTATAAAAAACATAAAATTAATAAACTACAATGCCTTAAGACCATAATTTAACAAAAAAGACAAACACTTTATGATATTGTTTGATACAAGCCCTGCCTTTAAGATTAAAATTAACTTGTATAACGACGATAAGAATCGTTGCTATTTATTTTTTCCACCATCTATAAAAATAATGAATATAGATTATCAAACTTGTTAATATACTTGGAGTGTACACTATGTACTGCGATAAAGCGGCCAATCATTAAGGAATTTACTGAGATTTTAACTAAAGGGTGATGGCATAAACATACACGCAATTACAACTTAAAAGGAGAGAGATTGATGAAAACAAGCAAAACTATGATTTTAACGTATTCAGCATTAGCGATCGCATTAAACGTTATATTAGGGACGGTTGTCTCGTCGCTGAAGATCCCCCTATTGTTCCTCGATACGATTGGGACTGTATTAATCGCCGTATTATTTGGGCCATGGTGGGGAGCACTAGCTGGCGGATTAACAAATGTGGTCATGGGCGTTACAACAGGACCAGGGGCGATGTTTTTTGGACTTGTTAATATTGCGATTGCCTTAGTGGCTGGATATATGGCTAAAAGGTTTGACTTTAGAAAATGGTATATTGCCCTTATTACAGGTATTATGTTATCGATTGTTGCCCCTCTAATTGGAACACCTATTGCAGTTGTCGTATACGGTGGTTTAAATGGAAGCGGCATGGATTTAGTTGTCTTATGGATGCGCTCTGCTGGAGAAAGTGTGTTTGCTTCGACGTTTATCTCAAGAATTACTGGCAATTTCGTTGATAAAATTGTTACCTGCCTTCTCGTGGCGTTCATGATTGCTCGTGTACCTAATTTTGCAAAAATCATAAAGAAGGAAAAAAAGAATGCAGCGTAGTAAAAAGATATTAATTGTGTCCCATTGCATATTGAACCAGAATACCGTCATCGAAGATGAGGCACGTGCAGAAGGTGCAGTTCTTTCAGCCGTAGAATGGGCCATGAAAGAGGGCTACGGGTTTCTTCAGCTCCCTTGTCCAGAGTTTATCTTTCTTGGATTGAACCGCCCATCGATGACTTACGAGGAATACAATACACCTGAATACAGGAAACATTGCCGAGAGATCTTATCGCCAATTCTCCAACAAGGAGAAGATTATTTAAAAAATGGTTATGAGATTGTTGGATTGCTAGGAATTCAAAGCAGTCCCTCATGCGACCCGACCCGAGGCATCTTTATGGAAGAGCTAACGGCCATGTTTACTGAAAAAGGAATCCGTTTGGAAACACTTTGGTATTTACCAAACACAAGTGAACCAGTATTCAAAAGTAATAAACATTATTTAAAAGGTTTCAATGAGTAAAGGAAAACAAGCCAGCTTTCCAAGGGAGGCTGGCTTTTGTTGTGTCCCCACTATCATAAGAGATGCCCATTCTTCTCTTTCTGTTTAACAGCCTCAATTAATCAAAAGTTTGATTAGTTTTTTTAACTTAGTTAGAAAGCCTTCCCTATCAAGGCCTTCGGCTCATTTAACCAATCGTTTGATTAGTTTTCTTAACTTAGTTAGAAAGCCTTTCCTACCAAGGCCTCCACCTCATCTAATCAATCGTTTGATTAGTTTTTCCAACTTGATTAGAAAGCCTTTCCTACCAAGGCCTCCACCTCATCTAATCAATCGTTTGATTAGTTTTTCCAACTTGATTAGAAAACCTTTCCTATCAAGGCCTTCACCTTATTTAATCAATCGTTTGATTAGTTTTTTGGGCGTATGTTTTTAGTAAGCCGATGTTATTTTCCAACTATCTTGTTTTCCCTTAGTTAGTTTACTAGTTTTACATTTATTTTTTGGGATGATTAGCTTCCACTAACTTCTTTAAGGTGGAATTGATATTATTAAGACTTAGCAGAATAAAGCCCAGCATCACAAATGTAACGATCTCCCCCGTATAAAATGAGACAATAGCCAAAATCACAGCATATGTAACATATAACCAATCTTTCAATGCATCATGCCTCCAATCAGAAATTTCCCTACTATTTATGATTAGATTAACATAAACTTCCATATATCTATAGAAATTTTCAAAAAATTTATTGACTCTTTCCTATAGCTAACCACGGCGTTCATAAAAATTTCATTCCATACCCCCACTAGCAAGCAGATGTGGTATTTTCATTGTGTCTCCTATTACCTTATAATGAGGATGAGGTGAGCACATGGCACGGGAACGCAAATTCTCAACAGATGATTTATTTCAAGAAGCACAACAAATTCTTCTCGATCACGGCTATGAAGGATTTACCTTTAGTCTTTTAGCAGAACAGTTAGAAATCTCTAGAGGGGCCCTTTATAAGTACTATGACAATAAAGAAGAGCTGATCACAGATTATATGCTTTATGAAATGAATCTTTTTCTTTCGGAATTAAAGGAAATTGAATTACACAAAGGTTTTGAAGCACAGTTTGACTTTTTATTAGATCTTATTTTTAAAAATTCGACCATTCCGCACATGATCGAATTAGGACGCCGCATTCCAATTAATGGAGATCAAAAGGTAAAAGAGAATATTAATAAACTTGAGAAACTCCACTTGGCTATGTACCAAGCGTTACAAAGTTTTATTAATCTAGGCAGACAGGAACAGAAGCTGCATGCTGCTATTCCCGACCCATTAATCTTGGGGTTTATTTTTCAATCGATTTTGATCCCCAACCACTTTGGCATCCCGTATCCAGATTGGATTCAATCCATTAAAGAGATTATTCGTCATGGAGTGGTAACAAATGAATAATTGACACTAGTGTTACTTTAAAAGATAATGAAGGTAACAAAAGTGTCATTAAAACCATTCAAAGTGACATTTGTGTTACCTTAATTCCAGTAAGGAAAGGAGTATCAAATGAAAACACTTCTACAGGCGATTACCGACCGGGTAACAACCAAAAAAGGAATGTGGATTACACTTGCTGCATGGCTTATTGTTACAATGTTATTAGCAGTCTTCGCCCCAAGCGTTAGAGATTATGAGGTTTCTAAAATTGATTCCTTACCCGATGATGCAAAATCAGTCGTGGCGCAAGTAAAGGTCGATCAATATTTTCAGGATAATGAAGGGATTCCAGCCATCTTAGTCTTCCAAGCTAGGAAAGGAGAAGTTGAATTTGCGGAGCTAGCTAAGATTTTAGATCATGTAGAAAGTAAACATATTAAAGGCACACAGCAGGTTGTTCCTTTATCATCCTTGCCGCCACAGGCTGCTGTGGGATTTTTCTCCGCTGACAAGACGACTGCATTAATTCCATTAACGTTTGACTCTTCCTTAGAAACAAAAGAAATGAAACAATCAATTGAGGAAATTTCTAAGATTGTGAAAGAATCCTTTAATTTAAAGCTATATGTGACAGGTCCTGCCGGAATTGCGACAGATACCCTTGACCTTTTTTCCCGAGCAGATTTTGTTCTTATTTTTTCAACAATCGGTTTAATCCTTATTCTATTAATTGTCATTTATCGTTCGCCATTATTAGCACTAATCCCATTGCTCGCCGCTGTTTTCGTTTATGAGGTTGTGACACAAACACTGGGGTTAATGGGAAAAGCGGGACTAGAAATGAGCAGTCAAACGGTTTCGATCATGTCCATTCTCTTATTTGCCGCCGTGATTGATTATTCTCTATTTGTTTTTTCACGGTACCGCGAGGAGCTTAAAGCTCATGAAAGTAAATATGATGCTATGCGTGCTGCCATGCGAGAAACGGGTATGCCCGTTTTCTTTTCGGGGGGCACCGTACTAGCTGCCATGCTGGTGTTATTTTTTGCAAGGTTTGGCGACTATCGTAATTTCGCACCAACCTTCGCCACCACTATGGTCATTATTATGGTGGCATCAATTACCCTTGTCCCGGCCCTGTTTACCCTTTTTGGCAGAAAGGCCTTCTGGCCGAAGGTCCCACAGGTGGGCGACCAAGCCATCAATCAACATTCCCTTTGGAGCAAAATCGGCCGTTTTGTAGCAAAAAAACCAGGCCTTTCCGTTACTGTCATCAGTCTCCTTCTTCTTTTAGCAGCAAGTAATATGTTTAATTTAAAATATGAATTTGATACGATGAAATCTTTCCCTAAAGATATGCCTTCACGCCAAGGCTATGAAATTTTAGAAGAAAAGTTTGAAAAAGGTGACCTTGCCCCGACAACCGTTCTTTTGGAATCGTCTGCTGCCATTACGCAGGAACAACAAGCGAAGTTACAAGAGGTCCTTTCCAAGCAGCCGCTTGTCAGCAATGTTCGAGTCAACGGGATAACAGAGGATCAAAAGGTGATTAATTACAGCCTAACATTTAAAGGCAATCCATATTCAGTCGAGACAATAGACGCGATGGAAAAAATTATTAACAAAGCCGAAAAAACAACAGCCGTTAACGACCTTGACGGAGAGTTGTACTTCGCGGGGGAAACTGCCACAAAAGTAGACGATCGCACTGTTAATAACAGAGATGTCATCGTGATTGTATTGTTGGAGACTCTCTTGATTTTTGCCATGTTAATCATCTTAACTAAATCTATTAAAATGCCAATTTATATGATGGGTACGATCTTAATCTCATTCCTTGCCGCACTCGGGTTAGGTATGTTCTTAACTAACCTATTCTTTGACATCAACACCATTAGTGACCGGGTGCCGCTTTATTCCTTTGTCTTCCTGGTTGCACTCGGGATTGACTATAACATTATGTTAATCTCCAGATTCCAAGAAGAACGACAAACGCATTCTGTTAAAAAAGCCGTTGAAATTGCTGTTGCCAATACGGGGGGCGTGATCTCCTCTGCTGGAATTATCCTGGCGGCCACCTTTGCCGTCTTAATGACCCAGCCGATTCAATTACTGTTTGTGTTTGGCTTCATTGTTGCAGTAGGGATCTTGCTTGATACCTTCTTAATCAGGGGAATACTATTGCCTGGATTAATCGTTTTATTTGAAAAGGACAAAACGGTTAGCGAAGGTAAATAAGCTTCTAAACTTTATGGTTTGATTATTCATCACCCACCGTAATTTTTGGGCAGAATATTGAAAAACAATATAAAGAAAATCGGTAATGGTGAAGAGAGTGTGAGGATTTTCACTAAACTGGGCAGATTATTTGAAAATGATACTTCAATCAAGTGAATGTTTTACTTAAGGAGTGGTTAAAATGGCACGTGTTTTATTTATTAATGCTGGATCAGAAGGACATGTCAATCCAACTATTGGAGTTGTGCAAGAGCTTATTTCGCGTGGAGAAGAGGTAGTGTACTTTACGATCGAAGCTTTTCGAGAGCGTATTGAGAAGACCGGAGCTACTGTACGAACATTAGACGGTGAAAAATTTGTAAAAGCCTTTATATCTGGCGGAAGAAATTATTTACTCGAAAGAATCAATGGTCTTTTGCGTACAGCAGATATCGTCATACCTAGCGTTCTTGAGCAGATCAAAGGAGAACATTTTGATTACATCATCCACGATTCTATGTTTGGTTGTGGACGTTTACTTGCCCAAATCCTTAAGCTTCCAGCAATCAATTCTTGTACTTCTTTTGCAGAGACAAAAGCATCATTCGATAAAATGTTCGAACAGCTTTCTAAAAAAATCCCTACAGAAATAGGTAAACCTATATACGATGAATTTCAAAGCCTGACGGCAATGGTGAAGGAAAAATATGATGTGGATATTCATTCTCCATACGAAGTTTTTTGTAATCCTGCACCAATTACAATTGTTTATACAGCTAAGGAGTTTCAACCTTTCGGAGAGTCATTCGACCAAACTTTCAAATTTGTTGGTCCATCCATCTCCTCACGATTAACGCAAGAAAACTTCGACCTTTCTTCAATCAAGGGAAAAAGCCCAATTTACATTTCACTGGGTACTGTCTTTAACCAGGCAATTGATTTCTATAAGTTATGTTTTAAGGCATTCGAGGCCACTGATCATACTGTTTTGATGTCTATCGGGGAAAAAGCTCAAATATCTGACTTGGGGGAGATTCCTAAAAACTTCATTGTAAAAAATTATGTTCCACAAACTGAGGTGCTAAAATACACGAAATTATTTATCACTCACGGTGGAATGAACAGTACCAATGAGGGTCTCTACTACGGGGTTCCGCTAATTGTAATACCACAAAGTGCCGATCAGCCGATAATTGCCGAGCAGGTTGCCAATATCGGAGCAGGTATTCAATTACAAATGCAAAGTTTGACGGCAAATCAACTGCATGAAGCCGTAGAACATGTGTTAAACCACCCATCCTTCCATAGAACTGTTTCAAATATTAAGGAATCCTTTCAAAAATTGGGTGGGTATCACCAAGCTGTTGATGAGATTTTCAAATATAAAAATCATTATGATATCTAAATATAAAGATTTCTCAGCTGCCATTATTGGTGGCTTTTTTAGTGGTTACGGCAGCTTTAGTTTCACAACAAACGGACTGTTTTAGCGTCCTCCTTTTTCAAGGGGCATAAACATAATTCCAACTATTCATTTCAACTGCCTCCCATCCGAATATTTATCCTAATTATGTTTATATTAACATCCACTTCCATTTTGTGTTTTGCAAGACTTAGTTGAAGGAAAATTCCGTATACTATGCTAGTATTATTGTTAGAAATACATAATTGGAGGTAAACAAAATGGTACTACCAAACTTTGAAGAAAATTTGCAAAAGTATGCAAAACTTTTAACAGCGAAAGGAATCAATGTTCAACCTGGTGATTGGGTAAAAATGACAATTACTGTTGATCAAGCTCCTTTAGCTCGTTTGGTGACTAAGGAAGCTTATGCATTAGGTGCCGAAAAGGTAATTGTCAAATGGTCTGATGACGAAATTAGCAAACAACATTACTTGCATCAACCACAAGAAGTATTGACCAACATTCCAGAATATGAAATTCAAGAATCTGAAGACCATGTATTAAATCATCGTGTTAGTCGTCTTTCAATTGTATCAAGTGATCCAGGCTTACTAAATGAAGTCGATCCTGCTAAAATTGCGGCTTATCAAAATGTAGCTGGAAAAGCGTTTAAAGCACAGCGCATTGCCACACAAAATGATGATTTGAAATGGACCGTTGCAGCTGCTGCCGGTGCTGGCTGGGCTGCTAAAGTGTTCCCTGGTTTGGCAACTTCTGAAGAACAAGTTGATGCCTTATGGGATCAAATCTTCAAAACTTGCCGTGTCTATGCAGATGACCCGGTCGCAGCCTGGGATGAGCATAAACAAACATTGAATGAAAAAGCAGCAAAATTAAATGAAATTCAATTTGATGCTTTGCACTACACAGCACCTGGGACGGATTTAACTTTAGGCTTGCCAAAGAATCATATTTGGGCAAGTGCTGAAAGTGTTAATCCAAAAGGGGAAGAATTCATCGCTAACATGCCTACCGAAGAAGTCTTTACTGCACCAGATACCCATCGTATGGACGGTGTGGTCCGCAGCACAAAGCCGTTAAGCTATGCTGGTACATTAATTGAAGGTATTGAAGTACACTTTAAAGATGGTAAAATCGTTGATATCTCTGCTGAAAAAGGCGATGAAACGATTAAAAAATTGGTATTTGATAACGAGGGTGGCACCGGCTTAGGTGAAGTTGCCTTAGTCCCAGACCCATCGCCAATTTCTCAATCTGGTATTACCTTCTTTACGACTCTATATGATGAAAATGCATCTAACCACTTAGCTATCGGGGCCGCTTACCCTACAACGATTCAAGGTGGTACAAAAATGAGTCAAGATGAATTATTAAAACACGGCATGAATACATCCACTGTTCACGTCGATTTCATGATTGGCTCTGACAAGATGGATATTGACGGCATCAAACAAGATGGCACGATTGTTCCAATCTTCCATAATGGAGACTGGGCATTTTAGTCTTTAAGATTGCCTTAATAAAACTGAAAAGCCCAAGAGACAAAGCTTGTTTTTTTAGCTGTCTCTTGGGCTTTTTGTATGCATGGAGGCATACTGAAATTAATTTACAATTAATCAGCACTTGTCCATTCCGTTTTATTATGAGTGCATATATTATAATTACCACCGCCAGCAACATCTTGCATATAGATTACCTTCGAAAGAGGCGTTTGCATGGCAGATGCTTCTTTTCATTTTTAGAAATTGTTTAAGAAAATTACTGATTTAATCCCTGCCCTGGGATGATTGTCCAATCACCCCTTGTCTTAAGACAATATATATACATAGTAGAGTGGTTTCCCCTCTAATATTCCAATAGGTGGTGAAAAGATATGGGTTGTGGATCATATGGTTACGGCTGCGGCTACGGTGGCGGCTATGGCTACGGTGGCGGCTATGGCGGCGGCAGTACCTTTGTATTAATCGTTGTATTGTTCATCCTACTTATCATTGTAGGAGCTTCTTTTATGGGCTATTAAGATAGTAGGAATAAAGGGCAGGGTGGGTTAATCCGCCCTTTATTCCATTTAGAATTCTGAAATGAAAGGAGATGTAGTAAATGCCATTTTTTGGATTTGGTCGAAGAGGCGTGTTTTTTCGTGACGGCTTTAGAAGAAGACGGTTTGAATTCGAGAGAAGAAGACGTAGATTCTTTTAAGTAAATGTTTAAAACAGTATTTCCATGAGTCTGCGAGTATGAACATGCTGCCATCAAAGGCAGCTGTTTTTATTGAGATAAGAAGCTGGTTGAGAAAGGCTATTCTAGGACCAAATGGGTCCTTTTTCTTTTGAGTATATATCCACATTATCGAAGAAAGTTGCTCTAGGAAAAATGTACAGGCCCTGCTATATCTATACCAGGAGGCGGTCATTATCATAAATTTCATGGAGTAACAACGGTTAACGGCTCCCATCCTCATTCACATAAATACAGGGGTGAAACTAGTCCAAGTGATTAAGATTCTCGAGGTTAATTATATAGAATGCACAAATACTTAAATAAAAAGAGGCCATTTTGAAAAAAGATTGCTTCAAAATGGCTTCATCCTAAAAAAATATTTGATCATGCTGTTTTATTACTTAGAAGCATCAACCAAATGATTATATTCCTCTTCAATCAAATGAATATCTAAGCTCTCAAGCAATTGTTCAACAAATTCGATTGCATCTGGCAGCTGTGATTGTTCATTCCATTCTACCGTCGATACCCCTAACATCTTTCGAATTTGCTCTGTGGAAAATGGTAAAAACGGCTGGAAAAAAGGGGTCAGTCCCCCACTGCTTTATTGCGGTGAAGGGCTGACCCTTTTTTTCTGTAAAGGGTACAGCAATATCTTTCATATCTACTAACATTAACTATAAAATTTGAATTGGTTTCTGGTGTTTTTAGCAATATATAAAGCTTGATCCGCATGTTTAATTAATCGTTTGCTACTAGTTCCATCCTGAGGAAAGAGGGAAATACCAATACTTGCAGTTGTTTCAATATAATGTCCCTTTATTTGGTATGGTTGCTGAAGTGTTTCATATAACCTCTCTGCAATATGTGAAACACTCTGGGCGTTATTAATATTGTTAATTAATAATAAGAATTCATCCCCGCCTATACGGCAAAGGACACTATTTTCTCGAACATTGTTCACCAGTCTATTTGCAAACTGTTTAAGAAGTTCATCCCCTATTTCATGTCCGAGTGAATCATTTACATTCTTGAACTTATCCAAGTCGATATACATGACCGCAAGCTGCTCTTCCGTCATATTTGCATACTCAATAGATTGATCCATAATGTCGATGAAGCTTCGTCTGTTTCTGAGTCCTGTTAGGGGGTCATGGAAAGCCATATGTTCTAACTGTACTTCATATTTTTTACTGTCAGATATATCTCGAAATTGAATTTGCATGACCGTTTCCCCATTATAAACAATAGGTATCGCTGTTATCTCCACAAAAAACATCTTATAATCAAATCGAAGAATTTTTTCTACGATTGGAATCGGTTTGTTTCCATCGTTTTTTTCCATCATCTTCGTTAATCTTTGTTCAATGCTCTTCTTATTTTCCGAATAAATAAACTTCCAAATCGGTTTCCCAATCAATTTATTGGGATTGTCTTGTCCTAAAAGTTTTACTCCCTCCCTGTTTACAAAAACAATATGGTCGTTATTTTGAACAATAATAGCGTCAGGTAAAAAATCGACCAGTTTACGATAACAGTCTTCACTTTCCTTGAGCCGCCTTTTTATTTTCATTTGTTCTGTGAAGTCCTTATACATCACCACTGCAAGAGCCTCACCCTTATTAATAGCACGGTAAGTTGCTAAGATATCTAGAACTTTCCCCTCTTTGCTCTTTCTTTTTGTAACACAATAACTTATATTCTCTCCTCTTTTTAGCTTATTTAAGAATGTCTCATGTTGTTCACTAGTCATGTTAATTAAGAAAGGCGGCGGTGCTGCTCCTTTGATTTCTTCAATCTTCCAGCCCAGAATATCAGTAAACGTTGGATTAGCCTGAAGAATGGCTCCATCTTGGCCAATGATAAAAATTGCATCATTGGTATGTTCCCAGATGAGTTCAAACGCTTCATCATCTATTTTTGTTATATTTTCCATAATCCTAGTTATTCACGTCCATCCTTTTTCTATCAATCTAGAAGTTAATATATTATAACTATACCTCATTAATCCAATTGGCTATTTTGGAAGTCCATTTTGGTTCTAAAAGTGATAACGCCTATTTAAAAAGAGCTAATCAAAAAATCGATTAGCTCTCTGTATAGTATTCATTCATAAGTTGCTTTTGTAAAGCCCTTTGAATCCCTATAAAATTTGTCCCTTTTATGTTTTTCTTTGGAAATAAGATGATCGATTATGCTTTATTCGAAGAACCGAATTCACGTATTTTACCGATCACTGTTTCTTTAATCGCTTCACGTGCTGGTCCTAAGTATTTCCGTGGATCGTACATATCTGGATTAGCAGCTAGTACTTCTCGTATAGTTTTAGCAGATGCAATTTGGTTCTCTGTGTTCACATTGATCTTGGCTGTTCCTAAAGAAATAGCCTTTTTGATATCTTTAGTTGGGATACCTGTTCCCCCATGAAGCACTAGTGGTACACCTGTTAGGTTCCCGATTTCCTCCATTTCAACAAAACCTAAGTTTGGTTCCCCTTTGTAAGGACCGTGCACAGATCCCAAAGCAGGTGCTAAGAAATCTATACCTGTACGTTTTACAAGTGCCTCACATTCTTTCGCATCAGCATAAATAACACCGTTCGCGACAATATCATCCTCTTGCCCGCCAACAGTACCTAATTCTGCTTCAACAGATACACCTTTTGCATGTGCATATTCAACCACTTTTGACGTAATCGCGATATTTTCCTCAAAGGGATGGTGAGAAGCATCAATCATCACTGAAGTGAAGCCGGCATCAATAGCATTTTTACAATTTTCAAAGGTTGATCCATGGTCTAAGTGAATAGCCACTGGAACTGTTATTTTGTATGATTCAAGCAGACCTTCAATCATTTTCACAACAGCTATATATCCACCCATATACTTCCCTGCACCTTCAGAGACACCCAAAATAACCGGTGATTTTTCTTCTTGGGCAGCTTGCAGAATTGCTTGCGTGAATTCCAGATTATTTATGTTAAATTGACCTACCGCATAACCCTCTGATTTAGCTTTATTCAACATTTCTTTCATTGTCACTAAAGACATATGATTTCCCCCATTTGTTAAAATCGATCACTCTTTCAAAGCATTCCTTCATTCATTTCATGCCTAACCCTCTTAGGTTTCGATGATTTGGCGATCTAAGATACATAGGCTATCCCTTTATAAGCACTTGATGTTTAATTATTTGCTTTCACCCATTTTTTTTGGAAATTGGCGATTGCTCCGTATTCATTTTCAAGAACGCGAGAGATACGAATATAAATATCTATTAAATCCTCGTAAATTTCTACGTTCTCCTTAATAGGTTGGTGGGCATGTGTAGAGCCGACCCATTCGGATATGATAGAGAAGTCATCAATCTGTCCGAGTGCATACATTCCAAGAACGATAGCACCTAAACAAGAACTTTCGAAGCTTTCCGGAACGCTTACTTCTTGATTAAAAATATCAGCCATCATTTGGCGCCATAGCTCAGACCTCGCAAATCCACCTGTTGCTTGGATTTTACTTGGTTCACCAATCATCTCTTGAAGTGCTAACATCACCGTATAAAGATTTAAAATAACGCCTTCCAATACGGCACGAACCATATGTTCTTTTTTGTGGTGAAGACCAAGTCCAAAAAAGGAACCTCTTGCATTGGCATTCCAAAGAGGTGCGCGCTCACCGGCTAAATAAGGATGGAAGAGCAGTCCATCTGAACCTGGGGAAACACGCGATGCTATTTTTGTTAATACATCGTATGGGTCGATGCCAAGGCGTTTGGCTGTTTCGACTTCAGCTGAAGCCAGTTCATCACGGACCCATCTAAATGTCATACCACCATTATTAACAGGACCGCCAACCACCCAATGATTTTCTGTTAATGCATAACAGAAAATCCTTCCTTTTGGATCAGTTACAGGTTTATCTGTAACGGTTCGAATGGCGCCACTTGTTCCAATCGTTACAGCGACAACTCCTGGATCAATGGCATTAACTCCTAAGTTTGATAGGACACCGTCACTAGCTCCAATAATGAATGGAATATTAGACGTAATTCCTAGTTCTTCTGCATATTCTTGCTTTAACCCTGTTATATAAAAAGTTGTAGGGACTGGCTCAGATAACTGCTTCTCCGTAATTCCGGCAACCTCTAACGCTTCTTTATCCCAAGTCAATTGCTGCAAATTAAACAAACCAGTTGCGGAAGCAATAGAATAGTCAACCATGTATTTATCAAAGAGTTTATAAAAGATATACTCTTTGATGCCTATGAATTTATTCGTTTTATTAAAGATCTCAGGATGATCTGTCCGAAGCCAAGCGATTTTTGCAAGTGGTGACATCGGATGGATTGGAGTACCAGTTCTTTTATAAATTTCAATTCCATTCAGTTCATTTTTTATTTTTTCAGCCCATTCGGTAGCACGACTATCTGCCCAAGTAATGCAGCGAGTTAAGGGTTTCCCGTTTTCATCCATAGGAATTACGCTATGCATGGCTGAACTGAAAGAAACAAGTTGTAAATTCGTTGGACTAATCTTTCCTTTTTTTATAGCAACTTTTATCGTTTCCTTAACAGCTCGGAATATTTCTTCCGGATCTTGTTCCGCAATCGAAGGTGCTGGGCTATAAAGGGGATATTCCGTATGGTGCATGCTGATAACGGTTCCTTTATCGCCAAATAAAACTGCTTTTGTACTCGTTGTTCCAATGTCAACGCCTAAGTAAAAGGATGAATGCTCCATAGAATAATCATTATCCCTTCCAAACTATTTTTTGAAAATTTCTTGCTGTTTTTTTACTCACAAATTAAACAAACATATTTAGGATTAATGCACCGGCGAAAGCAGCAAATGATAAAAGCGTTTCTAATGCGGTCCATGTTTTAAATGTTTCATTAATCGATAATCCTAAGTATTCCTTAACCATCCAAAATCCAGCGTCATTAACATGCGAAAACATGAGCGATCCCGCACCTGTTACAATGACGAGTAATTCTAAGTTTACACCAGACATATTTGCAATAATTGGTGAAACAATTCCAGCGGCAGTTGTTAAGGCGACTGTAGCTGAACCTGTCGCGATACGAATAAGACCAGCGATTAGAAATGCTAAAACAAGTGGAGACAACGATAAACTTTCAGACATGTTGCCAATTGTTGCTCCTACACCACTTTCAATTAAAATTTGTTTGAATCCCCCGCCAGCACCTACAATTAAAATAATAGAACCAACTGGAAGGATACACTCCTCAACGAATTTCTTAATCACATTTTTATTCATTCCTTGACGGAAACCGAGAAGGTAAAAAGCAATAAAACAAGAAATGAGTAGTGCAATAAGCGGGCTGCCAATAAATGTAAGAAATTTTTTTGCACTTGATGACATTGGTATGAACGGTGCAGCAGTGCCTAATAACATTAAAATAACTGGCATTAAAATGGATAAGAATGAAACCCCAGCACTTGGTACAGAAATTGCATTTGTTGATTCCTCTACTTTAACAAGTTCTGGTTTTCCTTCTGGAATCACTCGCTTGTTGAGCCACTTTGCAAATAAAGGACCACCAATGATTCCAGCAGGAATGGCGATAATCAAAGAATATATTAACACTATTCCAAGATCAGCACCGTATATACCAATCGCAGCGACTGCACCTGGATGCGGCGGGACAAGGCCATGTACAATCGATAACCCTGCTACAGCGGGTAATGCAATTAATAAGATATTTTGCTTCGTTGCTTTTTGAATAGAAATGACCAATGGTAATAAAATTAAGATGCCCACTTCAAAAAATACGGGGACTCCAATGATGAACCCAGAAATAAACATCGCCCATGGTAACCTTTTTTCACCGAAAATCTTTACAAAGAAATTTGCTATTTGCAAACCTGCTCCAGATTCTGAAAGCATTTTACCTAAAATCGTCCCTAAGGCTAAAATGCCTACTAAATGACCTAAAGTCCCACCGACTCCAGTCTCATAAGCAGTTACTATTTTATCCCAAGACATCCCCGACATAATCGCTAAAAATAAACTTGCAATGGTTAAACTAATAAAGGCATGCCATTTAAACCAAGAAACACCTAATATAACAATTACAATGGATAAAAGTGTAATAATTAACAGATATGCGTCCATATAAAGATATCACCTCTCCTGCTAGTAAAAGTAAACTCTACGATGTTATTTTTTTAACCGTTTTAACAAAGCCTCTTTTTCCGCTTCATAGCCAGGCTTGCCGAGTAAAGCGAACATGTTTTTCTTATATGCTTCAACACCAGGTTGATTAAATGGATTTACCCCCATGAGTAAACCGCTGATTCCACAAGCTTTTTCAAAGAAATAAACCATTTCGCCGAATGTATATTCAGTTAATTCATCTAATTCTACAACCATGTTTGGTACGCCGCCATCGACATGTGCCAAAACGGTTCCTTGGAATGCATTTTTATTAACTTCATTCATGGTTTTACCAGCTAGGAAGTTTAAGCCATCTAGATTTGTTGCATCTTCTTGTATCGTTAATTCTACTTTTGGTTTGGACACTTGGACAACCGTTTCGATCAAATCACGACGGCCTTCTTGCACATATTGCCCCATGGAATGCAAGTCGGTTGAAAAATCAACGGAAGCTGGGAATAGTCCTTTATGATCTTTTCCTTCACTTTCCCCAAAAAGCTGTTTCCACCATTCAGATACATAATGAAGTGCAGGCTCATAGTTAACGAGCAATTCGATGCTTTTTCCCTTCCGGTACAAAGCATTACGAACCGCTGCGTATTGATAGCTTTGATTGGCTGCAAGGTCATCATGATTGTATCTGTCAGCTGCAGCTGCAGCACCTGCCATCATCTGATCAATATCCAAGCCTGCAGTTGCGATTGGCAATAATCCAACAGCTGTTAGGACCGAGTATCTTCCCCCAACATCATCAGGAATAACAAATGTTTCAAAACCTTCTTCAGTGGCCAGTTGTTTTAATGCCCCTTTTTCTTTGTCGGTTGTGATGTAAATCCGTTTTTTCGCTTCTTCTTTCCCATATTTCTTTTCCAAATAATCGCGAAAAATACGGAAAGCGACAGCAGGTTCTGTTGTGGTACCTGATTTGGAAATCACGTTTATGGAAATATCTTTGCCTTCTAACATTTCCAATAAATGAGAGATGTAAGTTGAACTAATATTTTGTCCGGCAAAATAGATTTGCGTATTGCCGCTCATTTGGTTATGGAATGAATGCGAAAGAGCTTCAATCGCTGCTCTTGCACCTAAATAAGATCCCCCAATTCCAATTACGATTAACGCATCCGAAGACTCTCGAATTCTTTTAGCCGCTTGCTTAATTCTTGAAAACTCTTCTTTATCATAGTCGTGAGGAAGGGTAACCCATCCTAAATAATCAGACCCTGGACCTTTTTTGTTATGTAGCATATGGTGGGCTGCTTTTACGAATTCAGATAGATTTTCAACTTCACTTTGTTCCATAAATGGTAATGCATTTGCATAATCAAAAGATATTGTCATTTTATCCATCCCTTTTTAGCGATTTATCAAAACTTATTTAAAAAATGGACGTTAGCATACAATCGTATCCTTCATAACTGCTAACGCCCTTCGTTCCATCTTAGTGTTTAGGTTCTACCCAATCTGCAGCAAATTTTTCAATTCCTTGATCGGTTAGTGGGTGCTTAGCAAGCTGTTCAATAACTTTGTAAGGAATCGTCGCAATATGGGCACCTGCCATGGCCACACGTGTTACATGATCTGGGTGGCGAATAGATGCTGCAATGATTTGAGCATCAAGCTTATGAATACGGAATAGCTCGGCAATTTTTGAGACGAGTAGAACACCATCTTCAGAAATATCATCTAAACGACCTAAGAATGGTGAAACATAGGCCGCCCCTGCTCTTGCTGCTAAAAGTGCTTGGTTCACAGTGAAAATAAGGGTAACATTTACTTTTACACCTTTTTTCGCAAGGTAACGAGTGGTTTCTAACCCCGCCAAATTCATCGGAACTTTAATGGTAATATTTTTATCGCCGCCATTAATTTTGATTAATTCATCTGCTTCTGCCATCATTTGTTCCGCTGTCACTGCATGTGGTGTTACTTCAGCAGACACGGATTCCACTTCTGGTACTGTTTGTAAAATTTCTGCGATCCGATCTTCAAATTTTACGCCTTCCTTTGCAACTAAGGATGGATTAGTGGTTACTCCTGATAAGATCCCTATTTTGTATGCTTTTTTAATTTCCTCAAGGTTTGCTGTATCTACAAAAAATTTCATGTTAAGTCTCCTCCAATTATTTTTGTGAAACTTTTCTTATGCTTTTTCAACTGCATGTCCACCAAATTGATTACGTAAAGCTGCTACCACTTTCCCATTAAACGTATCTGTATCTAAAGAACGATAGCGGGATAGTAATGAAAGAGCGATAACAGGTGTTGCTGTTTGCAAATCTAAAGCTGTCTCAAGTGTCCATTTTGCTTCACCTGATGAATGCATTATTCCTTTAATCCCTTCAAGTTTGGGATCTTTAGAGAAGGCATGCTCAGTAAGCTCCATTAACCATGAACGAATAACGGATCCATTATTCCAAACCTTTGCTACCTTTTCATAATCAAAGTCAAAGTCACTTTTTTCTAATACTTCAAAGCCTTCACCAATAGCAGCCATCATGCCGTATTCAATGCCATTGTGAATCATCTTTAAGAAATGTCCGCTGCCAATTTTCCCGGCATATAGGTAGCCATTTTCTACTGCTGTATCACGGAAAAGCGGTTCAACGATTTGCCATGCTTCTTGATCGCCGCCGATCATGTAACATGCGCCATTGCGGGCTCCTTCCATTCCTCCTGAAGTTCCGGCATCCATATAATAGATTCCCATTTCTTTTAACTCATCATACCGGCGAATTGATTCTTTATAATGGGAATTACCTGCTTCAATCACAACATCGCCTTTTTCAAGCAATGGTTTAATCTCACTAAGAACGGAATCCACTACAGTGTGCGGAACCATGATCCATAATATTCTAGGTGTTTCTAATGAATGTACTAGTTCTTCTAGATTAGATGTGGCATGGGCTCCTAGTTTATTCATTTCCTCTACAGCCTTTGGATTCAAATCATAGGCGACTACCGAATGATCGTGATCTAATAAATTTTGTCCTAAATTAAAGCCCATTTTTCCTAAACCGATTAATCCAACTTGCATACTAATTCACTCCTAAAGATGTATTTGCCTACGTTGTTTATATTGCTTTTTTCTATTTATTATAGAAGAAAGTTGATTTTCCCCTAATCATTTGGGCACTAGGTTTATTAAATGCCCCGCTTGCTTAGGCATTTAATAAACTTTTCGCTGTTTGCACGACATTTTCAATTGTGAAACCAAATAATTCCATCACCGCTGCACCTGTTCCAGAAGCACCAAAGGTTTCAATAGATATCATTTTTCCCTGCGGTCCAACATATCGATCCCAACCGAGTGAGATCCCCATTTCTAGAGACACACGCTTCGACACTGTCGATGGAAGAACAGACTCCTTATAGCTCGCGGTTTGATGATCGAATAGTTCCCAGCTTGGCATAGCGACAACACGTACCGATACTTTTTCTTTTTCCAGTTCAGCTTTTGCACCCACAGCAAGGGAAACCTCAGAACCAGTAGCGATAAAAATAATATCAGGATTTTCATTTGTTTCTGTTAATACATATGCCCCTTTAGATAGGTTCTCAAGATTGGCTTTCGTTTCTTCAAACACTGGAAGGTTTTGGCGGCTTAGGATTAAAGCTACTGGACCTGCTGTGTTTTGAAGGGCATATGCCCATGCACTCGCTGTTTCATTTGCGTCTGATGGACGAATGACTGTAAGGCCTGGAATAGAACGCAGTGCCGTTATTTGTTCAACTGGTTCATGTGTTGGACCATCTTCTCCCACGGCAATTGAATCATGTGTAAATACATAGGTTACAGGCAGCTTTTGTAAGGCCGCTAACCGTATTGATGGACGAAGGTAATCACTAAACACAAAGAATGTACTTACAAATGGTTTCACACCACCATGCTGTGCCATTCCGTTACCGGCTGCACCCATGGCATGCTCACGTACACCAAAATATACATTACGGCCTGCATAGGACTGGACGGCATATGCTGCTTCTCCTGTGATATCCGTCATGGTGGAGTGAGAAAGGTCTGCACTTCCGCCAAAGAGGGATGGGACGATTTTTACAAAATGATTGATGGCATTTCCACTAGCTACCCGAGTGGAAACTGCTTTTTCAGGATTAAAAGTTAAAATATCGTTCACATCAATTAATACTTTTCCTTCAATTGCATCTGAAAGTTCACGACCCAATTGTGGATAGGCTTCATTATAAGTTTGAAATAATTCATTCCATTGAAGTTCTGCTTCAATCCCAAGTTGTTTTAATGATTCAAAATGTGCTTTTACTTCTTCTGGGACATAAAAATCCTCTTCATAATCCCAGCCATAGGCTTTCTTCGTTGCCTTAGCTTCTTCTACTCCAAGTGGTGCACCATGTGCTTTATTAGTCCCCGCTACTTTTGGACTTCCGAAACCGATAATGGTTCTTACTTCGATTAAAGATGGCTGTTCGATATTCAATTTTGCTTCTGCAATGGCTTTTGAGATTTCTTCCACGTTGTTTCCATCTTCTACACGCAGGTATTGCCAATGAACAGATTCTGCTCTCTTCTTAATATCTTCTGAAAATGATAAATTTAATTCTCCGTCTAACGAAATATCATTTGAATCGTATAAAACCACCAGTTTGCCAAGTTTCATATGACCCGCCATGGACATGGCCTCATAAGAGATCCCTTCTGATAAATCACCATCTCCTACAATGGCGTAGGTATAGTGATCCATCACAGGAAATTTCTCTTTATTGAATTTCGCTGCTAAATGTGCCTCTGCCATTGCCATCCCTACTGCATTGGCAATCCCTTGTCCCAATGGTCCAGTTGTGGCGTCCACACCATCTGTATGACCAAATTCTGGATGACCTGGTGTTTTACTGTTTAGCTTGCGAAAGCTTTTTAAATCATCAATAGTCACATCATAGCCAGCAAGATGAAGCAGGCTGTATAACATGCTTGAACCATGGCCAGCAGATAAAACAAAGCGGTCACGATTAAACCATTGGGCATGCTGAGGGTTATGCTTTAAATGATTTGCCCATAAAGCATAGGCACTTGGTGCGGCCCCCATCGGCAGACCAGGATGACCAGAATTGGCTTGATTTATGGCATCTATTGATAAAGTACGAATTGTATTAACGGCTAAATCTTCTACTGTTTTACTCATTTGATGGAATCTCCTTTTGGACAATTTGTTATTGTGCTACCGATTCATTTATGAAATCAACGGAATCTTCATCCGCCTTTCTACTGCCTTCCAACCACCAGTTGAATCCATCTTCATGAAGCAACCGATTTGCCGCCTCAGGACCGTTGGATCCTGCTGGATAATGATAAAGCGGGATGTCGTTTTCTTTAAAAGCATGTAGAATTGGTTGTACCCATTCCCATGACAATTCAACTTCTTTCCAGTGGGCAAAGAATGTGGAATCCCCACGAATCGCATCATAAATTAACCGTTCATAAGCCTCGGGTATGTCTGCTTGTTGGGTTGAAAAACTAATTTTAACAGGTTCAATTTTTCCATTGATTGGATTTCTGCTATTAATTTGTAAAGATACATTTTCATTTGGATTGATTTCGATAATCAAAAGATTTGGAGCCAATTTATTTGCGTTTCCGGTTTTTACTGAACTTTTGAATTCAATGACAATCCGAGTAGATTTTTCAGCCATTCTTTTTCCTGTTCGGATATAGAATGGTACCCCTTGCCAATAGGAATTATCAATCCAAAGACGTGCTGCGACAAAGGTATCATTTTGGGAAGAAGCTTCAATTCCGGGCTCATTTGTATAACCCGCCACTGTCTTCCCATTTATTTCTCCAGCACTATATTGAGCACGGATAATATCATGGCTAACATCGTCTTTCTTTAACGGACGAACAGACTCTATCACCTTTCGCTTTTCATTTCGGATATCCTCTGGTCTAATGCTTTTTGGCATATGCATAGCCATCATCATTAAGATTTGCATCATATGATTCTGGAACATATCACGGATGGCCCCAGATTTATCATAATATCCAGCACGCTCTTCCACCCCAACGATTTCACTCGCGGTAATCTGTACATTAGCAATATGCCGGTTATTCAATAAAGTTTGCAGAACGGGATTCGAAAAGGCTAGTGACTCCAGATTTTGAATCATGGATTTACCAAGATAATGATCAATTCGATAGATTTCATCTTCTTCAAAGGCTTTACTTAAGGCGGTATTTAGTTCACGAGCTGACTCTAAATCACGTCCAAATGGTTTTTCGATAATTAGTCGTTTCCAGCCAGTTGTGGAACCTAAACCACTTTCTTTAATATTTAAAGCAATAGGGCCAAAAAATTCAGGGCCAACTGACAGGTAAAACATTCGATTTTCCGGGATTTTCAGTTCACTTTCACGTTGCTTGACAATGTGTAGAAGTTTTCGAAAGTCCTCAACTTTTGCAGCATCGAGAACACTATATCGAAAGGCCGCTAAGAATTGATCCATATTGTTGCGATCAACATCTGCCCTTCTTGAGAAGGTTCTTACTGATTGCTCTACATACTCTTGAAATTCTTTATCCGCCATATCACGTCTACCCAACCCGATGATCGAAATGGGCTTTGCCAATTTTTGATCAAGATATAAATTAAATAAAGCCGGGAATATTTTTCGCTTTGCTAAATCCCCTGTTGCACCAAATAAAACGAAAGTCATTGCATCCATTTACGTTCCTCCTCTATTTAAAACGGCTGCACATCCTGATTCTTATACACTCATCATGTGGTGTTGTCCTTCAATAAAACGAATTGACTTTGATTTTCCATGAATGACAATCGAATGGGTGATTCCAATATTCCCTTTATATTGGACACCTCTTAGGAGCTCACCATCTGTGACCCCTGTTGCAACAAAATAAGCATCATCTCCCTTTACGATATCATCCATCAATAAAGCTTTATTAAAATCGTTTATTCCCATTTTTTTCAGGCGACTTTTTTCTATATCTGATTGTGGGAGTAACTTTCCTTGAAAATCTCCACCTAAACTTTTCAATGCGGCCGCAGCCAAGACTCCTTCCGGTGCTCCACCCGAACCAAGCAACAGATCTACACCAGAATGTTCAAATGCGGTATTGATGGCAGCTAATACATCACCTTCTTGGATGAGTTTCACCTTTGCCCCAGCATCACGAATCTCTTGGATTATTTTTTCATGTCTTTTACGATCCAAAATGGTGACAACTACATCTTCAACGTTTTTATTTTTTGCCTTTGCTACAGCTCTTAGATTTTCAATCACTGGTGCATTTATATCAATCATCCCAACAGCTTCAGGACCGACAGCGATTTTTTCCATATACATATCTGGTGCATGCAATAAATTACCATGCTCTGCAACTGCGATCGTCGTTAGGGCATTTGATGTCCCTGCAGCGACAATATTTGTTCCCTCTAATGGGTCTACCGCAATATCAATTTCCGGCCCCTCCCCAGTTCCTAATTGTTCGCCAATATATAACATCGGAGCCTCATCCATTTCACCTTCCCCTATCACAACTGTCCCTGACATTTGGATGGCATTGAACATATCTCTCATTGCTTCAGTTGCTGCTCCGTCCGCTTCTTCTTTCTTCCCTCTTCCCGTCCATCTCCCAGCAGCTAAAGCTGCAGCTTCCGTTACTTTAACAAGATCGATTGATAAATTGCTGTTCATTTTTATATCCCCTTTTCTTTCCTATAATCGTTGTACATTATTTATTCCATTGTTTTTTAACTTGTTTCTCCGCTAAAAACCTTATGGTCTCATTTGACATTCCTTTATTGGCAATGACATTTGTTTTATATCTTCTCCCATTCAATTCAACTGTCACCTCAACTTGGCACATGTTGTTCTCCCTTCTCCCCTTTTTACTACTTTTAAATATCTTTAATTCGAGATATATTTTAAAAAATAACTATGAACCATTGAATTTTGTTGTTAATAAAGTTACTTTTAATATTTGCTTTTTAATTATCAAGTAACTTTATGTAACCATAATAATTCTTTTATCTTTTTCCGTCAATACATTTGTGTCTAATTTGTGAACTTTTTTTGATACAGGTGGAAAATGGTTATATTTTTACAAAAAAACCTCTTCATCATTAAAGTAATCGATAGGTTTTCTTATACATATATACGAATCGGTTCTATTTTACATGTGTGCTTGATTTTAAATTTATTGTCACTTGGTAACTTTTAATATCAAACACTCACTTTATTTATTCTCAACACTTTGTTATTATTAGAATAAGAATAATTCCAGAATTAGTTATTTTATATAACCAAATCCATAAAAGGAGGGATATTGATGAGTAATGAAAAAATCGTTTGTAACGACAAAGTAGAAAAATGTTACCAAATAATAGGCAAAAAATGGATGGGTCTTATTATTCATACGTTAATGGTAGAACCAAAAAGGTTTAGTGAGCTTCATGCTTATATACCTGATTTAAGTAAACGGATGCTAAATGAGCGGATTAAAGAACTTGAGGATAGCGGAATTGTACTAAGAAATGTCATTACAGACCGACCCGTTCGGACAGAATATTCATTAACTAAAAAGGGAACTGAACTAGGAAGGTCACTTAAAAAAGTAGAGACTTGGGCGGAAAAATGGTTATAATACTGAAAACCTCTTCATTCTATGAATGGAGAGGTTTTTTTGAAACACAAATAGTTGTACCATGTTCCTAAAAAGGACCAGTCCAACACTAATTTAATATTGCAGAGGACTGGCCTTTTTTCACACCTCTTACTTAGAAGCATTAACCAAATGATTATATTCCTCTTTCACAGGTTGTCTTGAAAAGAATAATTATCTTGTTTTGAATCTGCTCTTCCACTTGAGCCTGCGGAATTTTACCGTCAAACGATTTTTCAATAAACTTTAACGTACGATTGACAAAATTCCCAAAAGCACCAAGGAGTTCACCATTGTGACTATAAATAAATTCGCGCCATGAGAAATCAGTATCGCAATTTTCTGGAGCATTGTCATACCAATGCTTCCAGCGTTTTAATCAAACGTTTGATTAGTTTTTTGGGACGGTTATTGAAGGGTTAATGTGACAAAAAAGGATCCTTCACTCAAGCAATTTGAGGAAGGATCCTTTTTCCGCTATAGTCTCTCGTGAGATTAAATACGTGTATCAATGAAGCCGCAGAATGCATCAACAGGACTAACACCATTAAATTCAGAGCGTCCCATTAATTTTTCTACTAATAGTTCTAATGTTTGTTTCTTGCTATCATACGTATTGATGTAAGTTTTTACTTGTGGCACATCTGCCAAATGATATGGATATTGCACAGAAACGAAAATAGTTGGAACCTCATGGATATAGAATGGAATATCTGGTGTTCCTTTACTTGCTGGCCATACGATTCTTTGTACTGTGCCTGGGTTAACATTGGCGATATTGATGATCAGATCATAATTATCTGTTAACTCAGTAATCGGTCTCTTTTGTGCATATACATTGGCAATTGCTGCGAATCTTTCTTCTTCTGGAAGTTTCATAATTTTCTCTTCTGTTGATTCCCAAACAGTTACTTCGAATCCTTGTGCTTCCAGTAATTCTTTCATCATATCGACAGCTTTTTCTTTACTGCCAATCAATGCACCGAATCCGCCTTGTACACCTTTTACATCAACCAATAATACGCGTTTGTATTTTCCAGGAGTTACTGGCCAGATGTCTTGTTTGTCTTTTACTAAAGTGATGGCTCTGTCAGCAACTTCCTTGAACAATGCTTTGTTTTCTGGAAGGCCGATTTTTGCCATTGCTTCTTCTTTTGATGGCAAAATTTCAGTTTTTGCTTTTTTATGAAGACCTAATTTAGCTTTCAAACCTAAAACACGTTCTAATGCTTCTTGCAGGCGGTCTTCAGTAATGATTCCTTTTTTATAACCATCCATCATAAAGCCGAAATCTTCATCTGGATCATTAAAGAATAAGAATAGGTCACAACCAGCAGCAATCGCTGTAGGCAGTAGTTCACTTCTCTTCATTGCACCTGTTAAACCAAGCATATGGCTGGCATCTGTTACAACAACCCCGTTAAATCCTAATTTGCCACGTAATAGATCTGTTGTAATTTCTTTTGAAAGGGTAGCTGGTAAAAGTTCTTCATCTTTCACATCAGGATTAAAGAATCTTTGGTATGCAGGCAAATGGATATGACCGGCCATAATGGATGGTAATCCGGCATCAATTAATCCTTTGTATACTTTTCCATAAGTCTTATCCCATTCTTCAGTAGATAAGCTGTTCACGCTGAACGATAAATGCTGGTCTCTCTCATCAATACCATCACCAGGCCAGTGTTTTGCTGCTGGAGCAATCCCGCTTTCTTGGATGCCTTTCATATAGGCAAGACTCAACTCTAGTACTAAATCTGGATCAGAGCCGAAAGAACGGCTTGAAATGATGGGATTACGCCAATTGTAGTTAATATCAACGATAGGGGCAAAACTCCAGTTACAGCCGATTGCCGCAGCTTCGACACCAGAAACCCGGCCCATTTCATAAGCATATTTGGCATCATTTGTTGCGCCGATTTTAACTTCTACTCCCACTTCTGTTCCGTCTGTACAAGCGCCGTTTCCACCTGCTTCAGTATTCGCTGCAATCAGCAACGGAATTTTGCTGTTTTCTTGAAGAATTTTATTTTGTTCGTATACTTCCTCAGCTTTACCAGGATTATAACGAACACCTGCGATATGATAATCATTTAAGACACCAGTTAAATACTCTTCTGTACGGCTGGAACCCATATTTATAAATAATTGCCCAATCTTCTCTTCAATGGACATAGAGCCGATTGTTTCGTTCACCCATTTAATATCTTCATCGCTTAAGTTATAAGGCTTTGCTTTTAAATCTATTTTTGTCACTATATGTACACTCCTTTTTTTTAATGCTTCTTTGTGGGAAACAAAGTATATAAAATGTGCAAGGCTTCATAAGTAAGCTGCTTTTAGATTTTTTCCAAAAAGTAAATGCAAGTAGACTTAAAAATGAAAGCCCTTTATTATCATAACTCAAAATGACCAAACTTGTATACTAGCATATCAATAAAATGTTTGAACAAATATTTACAATATTGTTTTTTGGATGAAAAGAAGTTCCTTTTGCAGGGATTGGGTTGGCAACGTTATTAATCTGATGTTATTCTCCCTAAAAAATTTAGCTTCTATGCAATTGGTGTGCTTTAACTTTCACTACCACAATAGTTGCGAACGCCCTTTGAAGGCAATCAATTCCACTCTAAGAGAGAAAAGCTATTTGATCTTTGAAGCATTCTCTTGGGATTTTGATGATCGTATGATGATGAACTGATTTAATCAATCGTTTGATTAGTTATGTCAGGTCATTCATATTAAGTCTTCCAGCCTACTAATCAAACGTTTGTTTAGTTTTCGCAGACAAGACGTACCAACGCTTCAAGGTTTTAATCAAACGTTTGTTTAGTTATCTAATCTCTTTAGTAAAGCAATAATTTTCATTCCCTCCACAGATGGAATGGAAAACAGATTATTTTGAATCCATAAATAAGAGTGCTAACATTAAATTGTACAGAAGGGAAAGTACAATGTTTTATGATTGGGCAATTCATAAATGAACAAATGGCATTCTTAAATGGTTAACTAATTCTATATTTGCAATACTAACAAATAGTACAAATGAGAGGATGTTATGACATGTCAACCAACTTTTACGACAAACAAAATACCCGTCACCTTAATAAATTAAAAGATTTAGCTCCTGAACAATTCCAGGCGTTTTCTGAATTTAATAATGCCGTTTTTCAAGATGGTGCACTCAATAAAAAGGAAAAAGAAATTATAGCAGTAGCAATTACGCATGTAACGGAATGTCCATATTGCATTGATTCACATACTCAGAGTGCCAAAAAGGCGGGCGCTTCATTGGAAGAACTGGTAGAAGCAGCATTTGTCACAGCTGCTGTGGAAGCAGGAGGTGCAGTCACCCATAGCACCCATATGGAAAATGCTACAGAGTCGGAAGCTCAAGACGCTCTTTATCTTAGGTCAAATCTAAAAAAATTAAGTACCTTAGGTAAAAATGCTCATGTAGGATTTAGAGGGTATTCTCAATTTAGTGCAACCGCAATGAAAGCCGGTAAATTAAGCGAGAAATTCAAAGAAATCATTGCGGTTGCTGTGGCACATGCTACACAGTGCCCCTATTGTATTGATGTCCATACGAAGAACGCAGTAAAAACTGGTGCAACAAGCCAAGAACTTTCTGAAGCAGTATTAGTCACCTCCGCATTATTAGCTGGTGGGGCATACGCACATATGTCTAACTTGATTGAAAGTTACGGGGAGTAGGAAAAGGGTCTTTCCCTTCACATAAAGAATGGTTCTCTATAATCGAGCATTGAAGTGTGAAAAATAATGGCAAAAATACTTAGCTGTTCCTATATATCGAAGGATATCCAAAAATGAAAAGCCTAATTTCTTTTTAAGATACTAAGAAATTAGGTTTTTGTTGTTTCATGATTACACCTTTAATTAAAATAAGACCCCAGATACTATTGGGTCTCAAACCTACCAGCACCAATTATCGGAGCAAGAAATTTAGAGCAACTTGAGGATTCATTAGCTGCTATGGAGTGGACATGACTCCAGATTGGCGTGATGAAATATCTTCCCTTTCTGTTACGCCTCAACCTGCTACAGACCGTGGAGAAACATTGCTGCCTAATTGGGCATAATTCTACAATGACAAAATGAGAATGTATCAACTTGTTTCACCTAGCTCCTTTCTCCCCTTTTGATACCAATTCCATATCAGCTGGGGAGTTCTTTTTATATCTTCGAAACCACTCCCGTCCACTGTGAGGAAAACAACTAAATAAGAACTGGAGACAGACTGAACACTTACCGGACAAGGGATGGGGGAATATTTTTTTAAAAAAACAGGGCAAAATCCAATAGGATCCGCCCTGAATTAATCTTATTTCTTTAGCAAATTATAATATCTTACTACTTCGCTAGTTATTTCGCTGTTTTCATCCAACCCGCTTACTTCTTTAAGCACAGCAGGTATTCCATTCTCTTTTATCATTTCTTGCAGCTTTATAGCTTCTTTATCTTCTTGGTAATCAAAAAGTAAGGCAGAGGCTATAGCCCTTGCAAGGTTTGTGTACGAAAGTCCGGCTTTTTTTGCTTCGGTAGCAGGACGTACGAGACGATCATCTGGGCCAAGCTTACGGATCGGCGAACGCCCTACTCTTGTCACATCATCATTTAAGTAAGCATTTTTAAAACGATTAATAATCTTATTAATATATTGATTATGCTCATCAGGATTTAAACCATATTGGTGTACTAAATAAGCACCTGTTTCGCCAAGAGTTGCTTGAACTTGTTTGACGATCTTTTCATCCGCTAAGGTTTGATCAATCGTCGACTTGCCCTCAAGATAACCAAGATACGCAATAACAGCATGGCCGGTGTTCACCGTAAATAGCTTTCGTTCAATAAATGGAGCAAGGTCAGCGACAATTTTCATGCCTTCCACTGGAGGAATGCTTTCGCTAGATTCTACAACCCATTCATAATAGGATTCCACCAAAACATCGAGTCCGCCTTGATTGTTTTGAAGCGGAACAATTCGGTCAACAGCCGAATTAAAGAAATACACTCTACCTGCTAGCTTCTCCTTCGTCTCATCATCTAAATGTTGGTATATATAACCTTTTAACAGGTCCGTTGCTGAAATTTGATTTTCACAGGCAATCACATATAACTTTTCATCCGTTTTCTTAACCCTTTCCGTTAGCCCTTTGGCCATTAACGGGGCAATGTGTGGGAGAATATTTGGTCCAATCGCAGTTGTCAGGTAATCTGCATGTGTGATGGCATCTATTACTTCATTTTCCTGTGTTCCATTGTTAAGTCCTGACACATTTTCAATCGTAATAGTTTCTTGTTGATCTGTCGCCAATTTTACTTGATACTGCTTTTTTTCATTTAATTGATTAATAATTTGATCGGCAAGATCAACAAAGGTTACATGGTAGCCAGACTGTGAAAAAAGTGCTCCGATAAATCCTCTTCCAATATTCCCTGCTCCAAAATGAACTGCTTGTTTCATCATTAATCATTCCTTTATTATATTTTTGTGAAGATAGGTTAAAAAAATTGACTCTAATTTATTGCGAATCATTTCCTCATTTGATGACGAAAAAATCATGATTGCCTCATTATTTTCAATTAAACAGGTACTTATCAAACTTACTATTTCCTGCTCTCTGACACTTAATTCGTCAGGGGCTAGCAAGACCAGCAAGTTTTTCATATCCATGTTCTTTCCGTCCATCCCTTTTACTCTGAGTGGTTCATCCAAATGAGAGATTTGAAAAATGAGCTTATGAACATTAGCATCCCTGCAGTGGAAAAGACCCATTAAGGTTCCCGGTATTCCGAGTCCTCCTTTTCTTTCCCTCTCTTTTAATGAAACTAACACATCTTTTGCAGATTTTAGAAGCTGTTCCTCCTCCGCTATCCTTACCATTTCTTCTAAAACCATTTCATGGTCATTTACATGTGGCATCCGATACACTCGAAAATTGGTTAGAAGGGCCACAATGCTTTCTTGAACATCTTTGAGCTGTTGCAATACATCTGTAATGGCTGCATTTTCTACCAGGTGGGTGGAAGGGACTTTTGCAGGCGGTGGGGGCAAATAGTCCCTTTTTTCCGTTAATGTTTCTATGTTATTTTTTAAATAGTTCTTAATCGTCCCTATATTGTCCTCTGTTAAGAGGGGTGAAACAAGAATATAATCTATCTCTAAAAATGGAAGTTTGACAGTTGAGATGATTAAATCATAGCTTTTTACGTCTTGTTCTTGGATCTCCTTAATTGATTTAATTTCGATATGATCAATCCCAATAATTTCTTTCTTTATTCTGCTTGCCAGCATCTTTGACGTACCAATACCAGTTGGGCATACCACCAGTGCATCAACTGATAATTTTTCTTCCCGCATCATTAGTGCAGATCCGAAATGGAGGACAATAAAAGCGATCTCACCATCAGGGAAGGTATCTATTTCTTTAAATTGCCTTTCTACACTGATTTTTACCGCCATAAACAGAAAGGGGTACTTCTGTTTTATTTCTTCATTTAAAGGGTTAAACAAGCTATTTTGTTGTTTGATCCGATAAAGTGATGGTTCCATATGGGCTAACAGCCCTTGATACAAGGAAAAATCTTTCGTTAAATCTACATGAAGCTGTGATGAAACGTCTTGTATGAGGTTCTTCACCTTCTTGCTAAGAACAATGCTGTCATATGGAACAACATCTGCTGCTTGAAGCTTTGAACCCTTCAGGATTACTGCCAAATAAATGATATCGTCTTTCGTGAACTTAACCGGGAAGGCAGCCTCAAGTTTCGTGCAAATTCCCATGATAAGGTTATATTCATTCGCTAGTTCATTGAGTGAGCTTGTATCTTCCTTTAAAAGAAACGAGGCTTCTGTCCTTTGCATGGTAATATAAATATGTACGATTAGTCCGATATAATCGCTATCTGCAAGACGCTGCTGATTATTATTAAAAATAGTATTGACTAACCGGTCTATAACGACGAGATAGTCTGGAAGAAAATAATGTAAAATTAATTCCTTCTCGCATTTTCCATTTTCTAAAAAAAACAAACTCTCGATTAATTCCTCATTAAAATGAAGCAAGAAATAGCTGGCTAGAGCTTTTCGTTTGGCTGACTCCGATCCAATAAGGTCAACACCAACGCCTCTTTTTCTGGTAATTTTCACATGAAAATGACTAAGCCACTCCGCTATCTCATCTAAATAGGCTGCTAACGTTGTATTACTAACACCAAGTTCCGCTGATAAGGATTGGATTTTATAGGCATCCTCTTGCACTAAGGCAATGAGTAGCTGCAGTTTCTTTTCTTGTGGTGATTGGTCGATCGGGTTAATACTAGTTAAGTACTGAATTAGCCGAAAAACTTGTTCATTCTTCCCCTCAATCACATATCCCTTTTCGGTGTTACGGACTAAATGAAGCTCAAATGACTCAAGGATTTTATCAACAGCTTTTAAATCACGCTGGATCGTACGAACACTTACCGATAAGTAGTTTGCAAGCGACAATGCCGTATGTTTTCCAGATGTTTTAATGATTAACTCAATAATGGCCTTTTCCCTAGTTGTTATATACATGTTACCAACTCGTTTCCGGTATAAGTAACTTAAAGAAAGCTCGCTGATTGGCGAGCCCCTAAGGGCGAAGACAGAGGCGTAGTTGCACTTATGCCTGATAGGAAAGTTATACTTTCCTATCGGCCGAGAAAAAAGTGAATAGAAAAGCGGCAAAAGCGGCTTTTCTATTCATGATACTATTTACTTTTTATCATTTAAGATATCCATAATTTCTCTTGCTGATTTTGCTGCTACTAGTTTTTCAATATTTGCCATATCAGAGCAAGTAACAGCAATTCCCGATAAGATTTCAAGATGTGTGCCATCTTTGCCGGCAATACCGAATATTAACCGTACCTTCTGACCGTCAAAATCTACGCCATCTGGTACTTGTAACACAGTAAAGCCAGAATTTAAGACATCCTTTTTGGCCTCTTCTGTACCATGTGGGATGGCAACGTCATTACCCATATAGGTTGACGTCATTGCGTCTCTTGCAATCATAGCATCAATATAGCTTTCCTTCACATATCCAGCTTTAACCAACGCTCTACCAGCAAAGCGAATCGCCTCTTCCTTGGTAGCAAACGCCTGATTTAAGAAGATATTTTCTTCCCGTAGCAATGCGTCATTAGCTGGAGTTTCACCACTAGGAACGACTGCTTCAGCCTCTTCCACAATTTCATGAATTTCAGCCGTTTCAGGGTTTTTCAATTCGTTAATTAATTTATCGTATTCCGGACTTGATAGGAAGTTATCCACCGATATATGATAGGCATTTGGTACTTTTTTCTGAGCTCTTGGTGTCAACTCTTCCTGAGTAATAACAATTTGTGCATCAGAAGGCAGGTTACTAATTGCTGTATTCGTTACATCAATTTTCATTCCCGCTTCTTTTACCTTCTTCCGCAGCAAGGAGGCACCCATTGCACTTGAACCCATTCCAGCATCACAAGCAAAAATAATTTTGTTGACGTTTTCTGGCATCGTGCCGGGATTTGAAGTAAATACATTAGAGACAGAGCTTTTTTTGCCTTTCATTTCTTGCATTTTCTTAGCTGCATCTTCAATATTTTCATCTTGTTGTTTACCCGTTTTTAGAATAAATAATGAAATGACAAATGATACGATTCCTGCTACAAGTACTCCAACAATGTTTGCCACGTAAGTACCTGCATGATGCGGGGTTACTGCCAAAATGGCAAGGATACTACCCGGTGATGCAGGAGCAAGTAACCCTCCGCCTAAAAGAACTAATGTAAATACGCCGCTCATACCACCTAGGATTACGGCAAAGAACAACATTGGACGCATTAAAATGTATGGGAAGTATATTTCATGAATCCCACCGAAGAATTGTATAATGGCTGCGCCAGGTGCCGTTCTTTTGGCAGTCCCTTTTCCAAAGATACTATAGGCTAACAGGACACCGATACCAGGGCCAGGGTTTGCTTCAAGAAGAAACAGTAATGATTTTCCTGCTGTTTTCGCTTGCTCTACACCAATTGGTGAAAGAACGCCATGGTTAATTGCATTATTTAAGAATAGGATCTTTGCAGGCTCGATGATAATACTTGTTAATGGTAATAATCCTGTGTTAACTAACCAATCTACACCTTGGACTAGCCAGCCTGTAAACACATCTACTGCTGGACCGATTGCCCAGAAAGACAGAATCGCCAGCAACCCGCCTAAAATACCTGCCGAGAAGTTATTGACAAGCATTTCAAAACCAGACTTTATCTTTCCTTCAACGGATTGATCAAATTTCTTGATTACCCAACCGCCGAATGGTCCCATAATCATGGCACCTAAAAACATTGGAACATCTGGTGCTCCTACAATGACACCCATTGTGGCAATTGCACCGACAACTCCCCCACGCTGATCGTGAACAAGCTTACCGCCTGTATATCCGATTAAAAGTGGGAGTAAATAACCAACCATTGGGTTAACCAATTTGGCAAGGCTTTCATTTGGAAAGAACCCAGTTGGAATAAATAAGGCCGTAATGAGACCCCATGCTATGAAAGCTGAAATATTCGGCATAACCATTGAACTTAGGAAGTTACCGAACTTCTGTACAGCTACTTTTATATTTGATTGAGCCATTTGCTCTCATCCCTTCATTTGTTTAGTACCTTATTAATAGTAAGGCACTTTTCCTCTCTATTCAATAAAGAGGAAAGTTAACTTTGTCACAGCAAAGGAGACAAACCTATTGTTTCTCAAAAAAAATTGGAATATACTCCTTTTGGCTGCTATGGATGAAAGGGATTTAAAAGTCAAATATTGCATTTTTGATCCCCTAGTCGGCCCAATCGAAATATTTACTGAATCATCATCAACAACAATTGTTATTAATGCACGGTTCCTTCATTGACTTCTTCAAAAATAGCTAAAATCTGATCTGCTGACTTAGCAGCAACAAGCTTCTCAATATTTTCTTCTTCGGAACAAACAATAGCAATATTTGATAGAATATCAAGATGCTCATTATTTTTACCGGCAATCCCAATTAGCAGCTTGACGATATTCCCTGCGCCAAAGTCCACGCCTTGAGGAACTTGAACAAAGGAGATTCCCGATTCCTTTACAAATGGCTTTGAATCCTCAGTTCCATGTGGAATCGCTACAAAATTCCCCATGTAGGTTGTAGTTAATTGTTCCCTTTCAAGCATTTTTTGAATATAATTTGCGTCCACATATCCTTTTTCCACCAGAATGCTTCCTGTTAGTTTAATAGCTTCTTCCTTAGAAGCTACAGCAGCATTTAGTAAAATATTTTCTTTTGCTAAGATAGATTTTGTCATAATGAAACACTCCTTAATTCTTTTAATTTCTGATTGAAAAATTGATCAAATCTTTCTGTTAGCAATTCAACGATTCTTTCAGTATCGTTGGATTGAAAAATGGCGATATTTCGGTCACTTTCAATTAATAATGAACTTACATAACTTACCACTTCTAACACCTTTTCTGATGTATTTGAAGGTGAAAGCAGTAAAATCAAAAATTTCATGTCCATTCCATGTTCATCCATACCCACTACTTTAATCGGTGTTTGGAGATTCGAAATGGTAAAAATCGGTTGCTTCACATGTGGTGAATGTGCATGAAATAATGCCATCCCCGTTTCAGGAATTCCAATACCCCCAAGTCTTTCTCTTTTAAGAACTGCTTGAACAACAGCTTCAACATGATCAATCTTTTGTTTTTCGAATAGCTTTTGACAAACTTGATTTAAAATTTCTTCTGATGTTTGGTTCCCGCTTACCATGAACGCTTCGAAACCTTTCAAGATGGTGCCAATCGTTCCAGCGTATTCTTGAATACCATGCAATTCCTCTATTAGCATAGTAGCACTCTTTTTGCTCACACCAGCCTTGAACGTGACAGGAAGGTTTTTTTCCGTGCTGCTCAACATCTTATATTCATTGATAAAGGAACGAATCTTCTCAATCTCATCTATATTTAAAAGGGGATGGACAATAATATAATTTGATTCGTAATCAGGAATAGGGATTGTGGAAATCACTAACTGATAATCATCCTTTTTCATTTTCTTAAATTCCATTACAGACACATTTTGAATCGGTTCCAGCTCAGGGAATTCTTTATGTAATCTCGTTGCCAGCAATTTAGATGTACCAATTCCACTTGAACAAACAACAAGGGTTTTAAAGTTGACAAGTTCTTTGTTGCCCAAAATGGCTGCACCAAAATGCATCACAAGATATCCTGCTTCTTCATCTGGGACATCATAATCATGAAATATCTGTGCTGCAGCTTGTTTGACAATCACAAACAAATCAGCATAATCCCGTTTTATTTTTTCTACCAGTGGGTTGCTTATTCCCATCTTCTGCTTCAGTCGATAAATAGCAGGCTTTAAGTGGACGACGAGTCCTTCAAATAAAGATTGATTGGATGATAAGTCCATTCCTACTAGTTTCCCGACTTGTTCAATTAACCTTTTTGTTTTGATGCCAACCTGCAAGCTAGAATCCTCATTTAAATATTCATGATCGTGTCTTAGCTTGGCACCCTTTAAGTGCATCGTAATGTAGGCAACCTCTGCTTGAGGTATGTTAATAGTAAAAACCTGTTCCAGCTGAGCAACAATTTTTTCGGCAAATTTGTATTCTTTCGTTTCTTGTTGATTTTCCAAATAGGAAGGATCGATCGTAATTCCTTCACCTTTTTGTATGCGCTCTACAGCCAGTGCTAAATGAACCACTAAACCAATATAAGCACTATCCGCCATAGAAAAAGGTAATTCAGGTACGATGGAATTCACTATATTTTCGACAATAATTAGTTTCTTTTTTTCAACAAGTCCCATAAGTCTTTCAGAAATAGTATGAACTTGCTGTGTTGAGCGCATTTGAATATTTTCTCTTGTTAGAGATAGAATCTCGGATTCATCAAGATACTCAGAGATTAAATGGCTCATTGCCCTTCTTTTAGCACTTTCTTCTCCATCGATTTCAACGCCATAGCCTCTTCTCCGAATGAGTGCTAAATCGAAGCTTAGTAACTTCTCTTCAATTTTTGTTAAATCAGCACTTACTGTAGCAATGGTTACATTTAAGTCGTTGGCAAGGCCAAGAAGTTTCACAGGTTCATTTGTTTCCAGCAGCTCACAAAGAATAATCGTTTGTCGTTCATCAGGCGTGTATTCTGTATGGGAGAGATTAAATAAATACAGTTCCAGTTCACGGATCTTGTTGTTTTCACCTGTAACTTGGATCCCAACCCCTGCTTTTTTTTGCATTGTCAGGTTGTATTCTTCAAGAATATCTTCTACATTTTTTAAATCGCGGTGAATCGTTCTGCTACTAACGCCAATTTGAATGGCAAGATCTTTGACAGTCAATTCACCCTTAGTCGTCTTTAACAGAATTTCCATGATTTGTCTTTCTCTTACGGAAATATACATATTTCACACTCCCTAAGTTAGAAGCCAGCCTCCATTCCTATAGATGTTGCCAAAATTAAATTTTTTACTGATAATATTAGTTTAATTCCGTTAATCCCTTTATACAACACAAGCTATTCATGATTTAGTCAACTGAATTGTTGACATGATTTTAATAAACAAAAGCCTAGCACATGTCTAGGCTTTTGTTTACTTATTACTTCTTTAACGAATTTACTAATTCATCATACCTTGGACTATTTAAGAAATTTTCGACCGAAATATGCTCTGCATTTGGAAGCTTGGCTTTGGCACGGTCTGTTAAGTCCTTATGTGTAACAACTACATCTGCATCTGCTGGTAAATTATTAATAGCTGTGTTAGTAACGGTTACATCTATACCTGCTTTCTGTATTTTATTTCTTAAAATAGAAGCACCCATTGCACTTGAACCCATTCCAGCATCACAAGCAAAAACAATTTTGTTTACACTTTCAGGATTAATTGTATCTTGTGCTGTTAACACGGAAGTAACGGAGCTTTTCTTGCCTTTCATTTCTTCCATTTTTGCTGCTGCAGAAGATAAATCTTCCTCTGCTGTTGCCTTACTTGTTTTTAGAATCAATGAAGCCACCGCGAAAGAAACGGCCGTTGCTACGATGACACCGGCTAGTGTTGCAAAATAACCGCCTTTTGGTGTCATGGCAAGCAGAGCAAAGATACTGCCTGGTGATGGAGCTGCGACAAGTCCTGCATGAAAGATATTGAATGTGAATACACCACTTACGCCACCAGCCATAGCTGCAAAGATAAGCATCGGCTTCATTAAAATGTATGGGAAGTAAATTTCATGAATACCACCTAAGAAGTGGATAATCACTGCACCTGGAGCAGTTTGTTTTGCTGTTCCTTTACCAAATAACCAATAAGCAAGTAAGATCCCTAAACCAGGGCCAGGGTTTGTTTCTAATAAGAATAGAATTGATTTACCTGCTTTTGTTGCTTGTTCAATGCCTAATGGACTTAAAATACCATGGTTAATTGCATTATTTAAGAATAGTACTTTTGCAGGTTCGATAAATACGTTTGCTAACGGTAACATATTGTGGTCGACAATAAATTGAACACCAGACGCTAAGCCTTTGCTTAATGCTTCAACAACCGGACCAACACCTTTATAGGCTAATAACGTTAATCCACCACCGAGAATTCCTGCAGAGAAGTTATTCACTAGCATTTCGAATCCAGACTTGACCTTTCCTTCAATGAGTTTGTCAAATTTCTTAATGACATAACCACCAACAGGCCCCATAATCATGGCTCCTAAAAACATGGGGATGTCTGTTCCAACAATAACACCCATTGTAGCTGTTGCACCTACAACACCACCGCGAATATCATAAACCATTCGACCACCGGTAAAACCTATTAATAATGGCAATAAAAATGTGATCATTGGTCCGACAAGTGTAGCTAGGTCCTTATTAGGCAGCCAGCCTGTTGGAATAAATAAGGCTGTGATCAACCCCCAAGCAATAAACGCCCCAATGTTCGGCATGACCATTCCGCTTAAATAGCTGCCGAACTTTTGTATTTTCATTTTTACATCTGATTTATTTTTAACTGTCTCGTTCATCACTTCTGACTTCACTTTAACTGTTTCGCTCATCTCTTTTCCCCCTTAATCATTTTTTATCTTTCTAAGTTAATGATAAAGCGTTTTCATAAACCTATCAATTTATACAAAATTTCATTTTGTCATTGTGATTGTTGCCAAGATTTATTTTAAAGAACAAAGGGGAAAGCGTCCGTAAAGCGCACGACAGGACTGGTATTTAGCTGTTTTTTAGTTCTTCCCCGCTGCTCCACCCGCTTCCTGAGCCGTTTGGATACCAACTATTTAGCATTGGGTACCGACTTTTTAGCATGGGGAAGAAGAAAGTAACAGGGACATATAATAGAAAAAAGAATAAAGAAATAAGAAGACATCCAATTCAATGCGGATTCTCCCACTTGTTCCATTAAAGCCCCGTTCTTTACGTACAACGCTTCACAATAAAATAGTACAACTTGGTAGGGATCCAACGGGATTCATTCTTAAAATTTTGCCGCCTAAAGAATCGAGATCTTGTGCTATTTCACGTTCAGAAGCGTCCCCAGCTGTTGCATAAAATTTCCCATCCGGTCCAATTTTAAGCCTTCCTCCATGATGGTAGGACCTACTTATTAACTCATAAGTATAAGAGAGTGGGTTTACATATTGGATAAGGGTGAAGGAAAATTCACTTCACCCCAACATTTGACGTTGAACCAAATAAATATCTATATGTATTTGATAGAATTAACTATAACGCAGCTTTTTCTATTCGTAATATGTATTTATCACGATATACATTCCTTTTTTTCATGATGAAAAAGGTAATTCAGCTGAAATATACTTAATAAATTCACGGACTGCAGGCGAAGCGTGTTTCTTTTTTTTTGATATCAATCCTAAATTCCAAGGAAAGATTGGATTATCGATGGGAATCGCCTTGATTAAATCTTGATCAATTTTATTTACAATGGGCTTTGGGCAAATCGCAACCCCTAAATTTTCGCCAATCATTTCACTAATAAAAGCCCACTCAGAAACTTCATAAGCAATTTCCGGACGAAAACCAGCTCGTAGACATTCTTGAATAATAAGATCATGAATAAGCGATTGTTTAAATAGAATGAAGGCTTCATTTTGTAGCTCTTTCATTTCAACTTTTTCCTTCTTCGCTAACCGATGGGAATTATGGACGAAGAGCGCCAGTTCACCATTAACAAAGGGAACAACATCATACTCCTTTTCATCCACAGGTAGCATAACTACACCAAGATCTAATATTCCGTCTTTAACATCTTGTTTAACCTTTTTCGAATCATCTTCAGAGATTTTTATTTTGATATCGGGGTACAGATTATTGAATCCTTTAATAATCTTTGGAAAAAATAAAAATCCAATGATTGGCGGTATGCCCACTTTGATTTTTCCTTTTTTTAAGTTCATTAAATCAAATAGATGGCTTGATAAATCATCCAGCGATTCCATAATTTTTTCCCCTTCTGCCAAAACGATTTCACCTGCGTCCGTTAATTTGATTTTTTTTGCAGAACGGTCAATTAGTTCTACATTTAATTCTTCTTCCAAGCTTTTGACTACTTTACTTAGTGTTGACTGTGTTAAGTGGAGAGATTTAGAAGCTTTAGTAAAACTTTTGTAATTGGCTACTTCTATAAAATAAGTAAGGTGACGTATGTCCATGAATATAATCCCCGATCTATGAATATTACACATAATTAGTATTCCAATCATTCATTTTACTAATACTAATTTAAAAAGTATACTAAATGTGTACAAAAGGTGAACAAAAATTGTGCTTATCGGATTGATGTAATGAATATCAATAGTTTTTAAATTAGGACAGGCATAAAAGCAAGTTAAATAAAAATGAAAATTCTTATTTAACTATTTCTAATTGGCAATATTGAAATAATATAAATAGTGATTTGCAATTACCTCGAATTCGAGAATTATTAATTTGATATTATTTAATCGAAAATATATTGAAATAATATTTTTAGGCCGCCTGATTTAAAAATAATAATTTGTATTCAAAAAATAACTAGGGGGTTTTTAAAAAGATAAAAATTATAGATTTTAGAGAAAGTATAAATTATTCAAGATAACAGTCGCTTACTTGATATCCTTAACAACTAGAGAATACGAGGTAGAATTAGAATTAATATATTAGGTATATTGTTGGGTATTATATAGATTATTTTCTTTATTGTTCAATATCATAATTGCTGCACCAAAATCGTCGATTGTCGTGTTGCTGTTTAACGACGTACCTATACTTTTGAAATCAATCGTATTCACCAAAGGAAATTCTTATTTGACGTCACTTGCTGGGTTTGTTGCAATTGTATATTCAGTAAAGAGATTGCTCAGCATAAAGAGGTATTAAATCAAGTTTTTTTATGTGTTAGATTTAATTACTTGATGAAAAATCATATAACAACTTAGGAGGAATTTGACATGAGTAAAAAAATTGGATTTGTAGGATTAGGAACAATGGGATTATCAATGGCAGTTAATTTACAAAAAGCTGGTTTTGAAGTAATCGGTTATGATGCATTTAAAGGTTCTGTTGATAGAGCAAGTGCTGCTGGAATTACAATGGTAGCGACTATCAAAGAAGTGGCTGAACAAGCGGACGAAGCGATCATCTCAATGGTTCGTGACTATGCTCAAAATATGGAAGTTATTTTTGGCGAAAATGGGGTCGTATCTGCCCAAACACAAAATAAAACAATTATTGTTATGAGTACACTTGATCCTGATCTAATGAATGGGTTATGTAAAAAAGTTGAAGCAGAGAGCAATTTCAAATTAATTGATGCTGCAGTAAGTGGCGGTCCTATGGGAGCTAAAGCTGGAACATTATCTATTATGACATCTGGTCCAGAAGATCTTGTGAAATCATTCAGACCATATTTTGATGCAATGGGAGCTAATATCTTCTACTTTGGTCCTGAAGTAGGTAACAGCCAAACAGTAAAATTAATGAATAATTCACTTCTAGGTATTCACATGGTTGCGTTAGCAGAAGTATTTAAATTAGGAAAACAATATAACTTACCTGAAGATGAAGTACTAAACTTATTAAAAGTAAGTACTGGTGATAGCTGGGTAGCTAGAAACTGGAAAGATATTTCTGAGTGGACAAAAGACACTGCCTTATCCGTTTTACTTAAAGACTTAAAAGCAACATACCACCAAGGGCTTAAATATAATGTAGCCTTACCATACAATGCCTTAGCATCTATCGACTTATTTAATGCTATGGGAAAAGAAAAACCAGTAGAATAATAATTGAGTAATATTGCTTCTTAATTCATGAATATAGAATGTAAGATATTTGTTATACGTATCTTACGAATACCAAAAACTCAGTTATAGTTATTTCTGCTATACAGAAATGATGTTTAGGAGGAAAATAACATGGAAAATCCGCGTTACCAACAAGGTATAGATATTATTGAAGAGTTTATTCCAACAAAAGAGAATGAAACTCCAGCATACTTGAATATTGCAGGCGATCTATCAGAACTTGCACCTGATTTAGATAATTTTATTGTTGAATTTGCTTTTGGAGAAATTTATTCAAGAGAGGGGTTAACGAATCAGCAACGTACGCTTGTCACAATCTCTTCTCTTGTAACTCTAGGTACGGAGCCTCAATTGGAATTGCATACTAATGTAGGACTAAATATTGGATTAGCTCCAAAAGAAATTGTTGGAACTGTCGTACATTTGATTCCCTATGCTGGTTTCCCGCGTGTCTTGAATGCATTAAGAGTGGTAAAAAAAGTTTTTGATCAAAGAAATATAAAGGTTGAAAAGTAAGAAATTCAGCTAATAACCGATATCACTCCTTAAACGACCACCTGCTTTAGCAGGTGGATTTTGGACATAAACAGACAGAAATTACCTATACTCACAAAATATAGATGTAACGGATTAAGAAAATGTACATCAAGGGGAAATGGAAATGGTGAAAAAATTTTCTGCTAGTGAACAAAATAAATTAACAAAGAAAAGTTTGGTCGAGGTTATAGTATAGTTTCAATTTGAAACGAAAAATAGTGAAGGTAATAAAACTTCCAATGGGGGAAGATTAAAAGGGCTTTATTTATGTAGTAACCAGAAGGGTATAGGTCACTTAACATTATGATATACACAGCCACGTTATGAAGGAAGCGTTTAAATAGCGGTAGTAATAGTTATTTATATTAAAATAGGTCGTATTCTTAGTTGTTGAAAGTATTACTTTTAAACGTTCATTGAATTCAATAATTTTTCAATTTCAATTCACAATTCGTTAAAAAAGCAAGATATTTCATCCCATTACATTAATACCCCTAAATTATTCCATATGTTATCACCATAAATTTCTAATCTATGATATAGCTTGCGTAAATATCGGTGGTGTAGAGTGACTATACTATTTACTTTCTTAAGTGCATATATTCCCCCTTCATTTCCTATTATTGGAATATTTATTGTCAAAAGGGGTAAAAAAACATGGAAATTATTCAAGTAATAGGTATATTGTTAGCGATTGCATTTATTATTTTTGCAGCAATGAAAGGTTTTAATCTTTTGATAGTTGCTCCAATAGCTGCAATTCTAGTTATTGTAACGAACCAAATGGATTTTTTCTCTGCCTTAATAGGTAAAGAGAATTCATTTATGACGGGTCTTACAGGCTTTGTTATCAATTTCTTTGCTGTATTTATATTAGGGTCAATTTTAGCTAAATATATCGATGCGAGCGGAGCTGCTCAATCGATTGCACAAACAATTTTGAAAAAAATAGGTACAGAAAAACCATTTCCAGTACTAGTGGCTCTTTTCTTTATTACCGCGATACTAACGTATGGTGGGATCAGTGCATATGTAGTTATTTTCGTACTTATTCCACTTGCAAAACCTTTATTTAAACAATTAAATATTGCGTGGAATCTGGTATTGATTCCTGTTATGCTCGGTCTAGGTTCGTTTACCTTGACTATGTTACCTGGTACACCTTCTATTCAAAATGTTATTCCAACTGTCTATCTTGGTACGTCACTAACGGCAGCACCACTTTTAGGTATTATCGGATCACTTGTGACGATTGCATTTGCAATATGGTATATGAATTTTGAGTTAAAGAAGAATATAGCAAGAGGAGTAACTTTTACTGATTTTAATGTTAGTGGTTCGAATGAGGAACTAAAAAGTAAGATTCCTTCTTTTTTCATAAGTGTACTTCCTATTCTACTTTTGATTGTCATTATCTTAGTGGGCAGTGCTATAAAAGTAGATAATATTCTTATAATTGGATTAGCCATTGCTGTTATTGTTTCAGCAATCATCTTTAACAAATATATTCCAAGTCAAAAAGCGGTGATTAACGAAGGAGCAAGTGGCTCAATCATGCCAATCTTCGTAGTTTCATCATCAGTAGCTTTCGGTGTTGTTATCACACTTGCACCTGGATTTAAATATATTTCTGACTTCATTTTAGGTATTCCAGGTAACCCACTTATCAGTTTATCGATTGCTTCGGTTATTTTTAGTATCATAACAGGATCAACGTCAGGCGCATTAGGAATTGTTATGCAAGCTTTTGGCCAAAGTTATTTAGATATGGGGGTTAATCCTGAAGTCATCCATAGAGTATCAGCCATTGCATCATCTGTACTTACCATCTTGCCGCATACTGGTATTCTTTTAACAATGTTTGCCTTAACAGGGCTTAATCACAAAAACGGCTTTAAGTATCCATTTATCGGAATGACTGTAGGTAATTTACTTGCACTAATAGTAGTAATTATAGTTGCTCTTATTATTTATTAATATTTGTTACAGTATGACTAAGGATGCTTTTTCAACTAACTAAGCAGGATAGTATCGCAAGGAATTTTTAAAATATATAAATAAAAATTATAAAATCGCCCTTTATTTCGGGCGATTTTTATTTGTAAAAAATCCGAAAACTTTAAGCTAAATTAAACTTTTGATTGTCTAATTGTCGCTTTGGAATAAAGTCTGATTAACATCAATTGGATAGCAATACCTGCGTATTTATAGCACCAAAGGCGTTTCAACTAGAGTTGGAAAGTATAGACATTACAAATATCTCGACAATCCCTTTAATCCTTTTAGGCCCGGAGGAAGGAAACACTTTGTATAATCAAATTATTACAGAGTTTAATCGTTTAAATTTAACACCACGTATTTTATGCGAGTGTCATGATTCAGCCATGTTGCTGCACCTTGTAACTCTAGGATTTGGTGCAACCATCTTGCCTTCATCCCTTGTGCAAATGGTACAATCACAATTACAAGAAAATTTCATAATCATCCCCATTAAAGATAGTCCTTGGATAACTGAACCTAATTTAATTTGGAGAGCTAATAGTTATTTATCAGCTTCCGCAAAAGAATTTTTGCGTTTTTTCAAGGAGAATTAACGGTAACACCTGAATTATTCACTCAAAATCCTTGCATGATTTCAACGTAAAAAAGCCGGTTTGTATTCAATCAAATTAGCAAAAAAAGCGCCAGCATTCACTGGCGCCTTTTTCTAATGAATATTAACAATTACCAAGTTTATTTATCAATTACCGAGATTAATATCAATTTACCTACAATATTTTTCGATTACCAATTATTTTTTTTCAAACATCTCTTGTTCACCGACATTATTGTTGGTAACTAAAGAATCCTTTAATATCAAGGTAACGTTTTTTTCTTATATTTTAAGATTACATTAAAGTTGGTAACTGCCAAAAACAATGAAGGTTTGAAGCTACATTAATATAGGTAACTATATAGACTGACGCATAATAACCCATAGGACTTGAAATTTAATTTATCTTCCACAATCGCGCCCGATTGTGGAATATCGTTTTTCAATTAAAGTCCCTGTAATTGAAGTATAGGAACGATAAAAAAATGCAGTTTTAAAGCGTCAAATATGCAGGTTTTTATTCAGATAACACACTCTGCATAATCTTGAAAAGTACTATCGTAGCCCTGTTTATATATTTGCATAAAAAGCTGTATAAACAATATTCAAAAGAAAATCCAAGAAATGTTGATTTAACAGCATTTCTTGGATCTCGGTTTCTTTCCAAACTTGTATTTGGGAACGTTATTTATTTTTATTTTGTATATTATATGAATCTTTTCAGAGTCGTTAATATAACTACCATTCTCACTATATTTTAGAGAGAATGACGACTTTTCTAAATAACTTGATCATACAATTACTTTTTATAAATTTCTTTTAAACATTCTTTTAATGTCATTGGTTTACGGCCTAAAATCATTTCAAAATCGTCACTCATAAGCGTGTAACGACCTTCACGCATATCTGTTGTAAAGCCTGTAGTAATCGCCACTAAAAAGTCTGGTAGTTGTAGAGATTGTAATAGCTCTTGATACGCAACTGGATCTGCATTAACATATCCTACTTCTTTACCAGCGATCTCTGAATACATTTGTGCGATTTCTTCAAACGTATAGTATTGTGAAGCTGTTAGCGTATACGTTTTGTTTAGATGGTTTGGCTGTAACATAACTTCTGCTGCAGCTTCTCCCATTTCACGACGTAAAGCAAACGGAACTTTACCGTCAGCGATTGGTAAGAAAACTCCTGTTTCAAATACTTGCTCCCCAGTAAATTGAGGTAATGAGTCTGCGTATAGTGTGTTACGTAAAATTGTATAAGGAACTCCACTTGCTTTTAAGTAAGCTTCTGTTTCAAAGTGACCATTAAGCATAAACGCAAGTGGTGAATTGTCAGTGTCTTGTACAGCTGAACTTGTATACACTAATTGTTCAACGCCTGCCTTTTTCGCTGCGTCAATTACGTTTTTATGCTGCTGTACGCGCGTCATCGGGTCGACAGCTGATACTAAAAATACTTTTGAAATACCGTTCATTGCTGCTTCTAGTGAAGCCACATCATCAAAATCTCCTTGGCGAACTTCAACGCCTTTTTCAATTAATGAAGCTGCTTTCTCCATATCACGTGCGAATGCCACAATTTGTGTAGCCTCCACTTTCGTAAGTAAATGGTCTACAACTGTTTCACCTAAATTACCTGTTGCACCTGTTACTAAAATCATCGGTTTAGCTCCCTTTTTAATGAATTTTTTCTGTGTCTAGTTAACTTATACACTTCACTTGTTGACACTTTTCATTGTAGAACGCTAAATTAAGCTACTCAATGGTCAATATTTAATGAAAAGACAATTAATAGGCACTTTCTATGAATCTGGTGATTAATTGGATTGAAAGGGAAGGGAAGGGAAATGAACGATAAAAAACTAAATTTACGTATTTTGAAAACACGAAAAGCAATTAAAGCTGAATTATTCACAGTTCACTAAAATCCCCCATTTTGGACAAACTCCATTCTTGGTGCAACTTCGAATTTTAAAAAAAGTCTCATTACATTAAAATGATTAAAGTCTTAAGATACCTCCCTCTATAAATGTTGAGGTACCGATAGTTCTTTTTTATTTAATTGAGTACTCCAGTAATTAGTAAGCGTCAAATAGCGCCCGCTGGAAAACAGGTGGGCGCTATCTTTTTCTATTAGACTTATTTCTGAATTTCAAGTTCTATTGCGGGTTGCTTCAATAATTTAAGTATGTTATGAAAGTGAATTTCACTCAGTTGGTCCACAATTTCACGAACTTCCAGCTTTTCCGCATCTGTAATCCACATACAAATGACCCCGACTAACCCCGATACCATATACTCTAATGCAACGTTCATATTACTATTGAATGTTAATTTTCCAAGTCCAGCTAGCATCAAGCTTTTTAATGATTTTTTTAAGTGATTCGCAAAATTAGGATAACCATTTTCGCTCAGCATTGCTTTAAAAAAGACGAGATCTGATTCAATGACGCGAAATGTTTCCGTTAATATTGTTGTAAATAGTTCTACATTCATTTCGTCAATGTCTTTTGTTTCAAGATGAATACAAACATTTAACTGATTAATGCTATCCTGACATAAGCTCTCCATTAATTCGATTTTATCAACATAATGTAAATAAAATGTATTGCGGTTAATCATTGCTTCATCTGCAATGTCTTGTATCGTCATACGGTCATAGCCTTTTGTATAAATTAATGCGAGGAACGCTTCTTTAATGGCTTTTCTCGTTTTTAATATGCGTAAATCGGTCTTCTCTTGTTTCATATTTAGGCAAACTCCTTCAAGATAATAGATAATAATGAGCAATGTGCCTATTAATTATCGAATAGATAATTATTGACCATTGAATGTATTAATTTTACGTTTTATAATTGGAGATGTCAAAAGTAAATCAATTCGAGGAGAGAAATAAATGAAAACATTAGCAATTTTCGGCGCAGGTAAAGGCCTAGGTTTATCATTAGCAAAACGATTCGGTAAAGAAGGTTACCGCGTAGCATTAGTAGCACGTAACGCAGTAAAATTACAAGAAATGGTAGATGAATTATCAGCATTAGGTATTGAATCAGCATACTTTACTGCAGACATTTATTCGAAAGAACAAATCGACGCAGCTACTGCAGCGATTAAAGAAAAATTCGGTCAAATCGACGTATTAGAAGTAAGCCCATACCCAGGTAACTTCCCACCAACATCAGTATTAGACTTAACAATTGAAAATGCACGTGATGCTTTCGAAGGTTACACAGCATCTTCAATTAACATTGTTAACTCTGTATTACCAGAAATGTTAGAGCGTAAAGATGGTGCGTTACTATTCACAACTGGTTTCTCAGCATTACACCCTATGACAATGATGGGTAACATCGGTCTTGGTACTGCAGCTCTACGTAGTTACGTAGCTAACTTAAACACAGAATTACAAGACAAAGGTATTTGGGTTGGTCACCGCTCAATAGCACTATTAATTTCAGAGCCAGGCGACGGTCAAGTAACTGATCCAGAAGTGATTGCAGATATGTGGTACAATGCTTATTCTACAAAAGACGTTTGGGAGCAAGAATATCCAAAAGGGATTACGGTTGAAGCGTTATTAGCTGCCATAGCACCAAATAACGAACAATAAATTAGTATTGAAACGTAGGTAATCTTTTTAACGAGCATAGGTTTCAAAAATAGCGAATTATATTTAACCCCTTATTGGTTGGTAGCTACGAATCGTTTCGTTTCGTACCAAATACTTTAAGGGGTTTATTTTATGAAAAAATGAAAGGAGTTATACGAAATGAATATTGTACTTTGGATTGTTCAAATCCTATTAGGGTTGATATTTTTAATGGCGGGATCGATGAAGGCATTTAATTATGTGAAAGCAAGGGAGAGCCTTCCTTGGGTGAAAGATGTATCAAAAGGACTTGTTACGTTTATAGGAATTGCTGAATTACTTGGGGGGATTGGCTTCATTTTACCGGTAGCGTTAAATGTCTTCCCAGTGTTAACACCAATTGCAGCAATAGGCATTGCAATCATTATGATTCTATCCGCACTATTTCATTTACGCCGTAAAGAGTATTCAGGCATTGTTTTTAATATTGTATTATTAGCACTTGCGTTTATTGTTGCAATCGGACGAATGTAACTCACTTTTTTATTTACTTATTTGGAGTTGAATCATACGAAAACTCGATCCTAAACGAGTTTTCGATAGTTCCCAAAGCGGGATTTGGGTGCCTTTTTGCCTTAATATTCTAAATGCGTATAAATCTTATGTGACCTTGATTATTGCTTTTTACTTTTGAGCTCTTCATATTCTCCCAAGCTATGTATGCTACACCTATTATTAAAGCAAGAACGCTACATATACTTAATGGGCTTCCTACATAGCTTAGCATTGCATTAAATAATTCTTCGTCCCAACTTGAAACACCTTAACCAAAGATTGCTGCACTAATATATTTCGCTGAAAATAAAAATGTAGCTATCGCTATAAAGGCAACCCCAGTTCCACGCTTATTCATTCAATCCACTCCTTTTCTATTTTTTAAATTCTATAAAAACCTAGTTATCACCTTTAAAAATAAAGTCCCCAAACCGTTGTTTGGTAACTTTTCTTAAAAGAATGTTATTCCACAATATGGCCCGATTGTAGAACAAGAAAAAATTCTGCATATCAACACAGGATTTTTAATCAAACTTTGTTTTAAATGATCAATCTTTTTTAAAACTACATTTAAATCGATGCTTTTTGTTTCTATACCAGTTTTTTCTTGTGAATAAAAGAGACCTATTCATATATACGAATAGGTCTCTAGTTACAAAATCTAAGTCTTTATAGGGCATCAACAAGCCCATTTTTGATTCCGAACAGTGGTAATTTTGACATTATCAATTCTTTTCTTTATTAAAGTGGATAATAAAGATTATTTTTCTTCCTATTAAGGCTTATTTGTTCTTCTCAATAGGCTCAATTGTTTTTCCTAATCACACTCTAACCTTAGAAAGAGACCTTTTACTCAACCGTAACCGATTTTGCAAGGTTACGTGGTTTGTCAACGTCGCAATCACGGTGCAAGGCTGCGTAATAGGCAATTAATTGCATCGGGATAACAGAGATAAGCGGTGTTAGTAATTCATGTACTGCTGGGATGACAAAACTGTCTTCATCCATATTTAAGCCCTTCATCGAAATGATGCATGGATTCGCTCCACGGGCCACAACTTCCTTCATATTTCCACGAATGCTTAAGTTAACACTTTCTTGTGTCGCAAGCGCAAAAACAGGTGTTCCTTCTTCAATTAAAGCAATGGTACCATGTTTTAATTCGCCGCCTGCAAAGCCTTCCGCTTGGATATAAGAAATTTCTTTCAGCTTCAAGGCACCTTCTAGGACAACATAATAGTCAATCCCCCGGCCAATGAAGAAGGCGTTTCGTGTGACCGATAAAAACTCTCTTGAGATGTGCTCGAATAATTCTTTTGAATCACAAAGAACTTCCATTGCATTTGCAATAATTCCAAGTTCATGGATCAAGTCAAAATCAACTGAGATACCTTGGCTTTTCGCAGTCACTTCAGCTAAAATAGCTAATACTGCTAACTGTGCTGTATAGGCTTTGGAAGATGCAACTGCAATTTCCGGGCCGGCATGCAGTAGTAAAGTGTAATCCGCTTCACGGGATAGCGTCGATCCAGGGACATTCGTAATCGTTAACGTACGATAACCCATTTCTTTTACCTTAACGAGAACGGCCCGGCTGTCAGCTGTTTCACCGCTTTGTGAAATGAAGATAAACAACGGCTTCTTAGTTAGAAGCGGCATATTATAAACGAATTCACTAGCAATATGAACCTCAACTGGCAGTTTTGCAATGCTTTCAATAAACTGCTTTCCAACAAGACCTGCATGATAAGATGTTCCAGCAGCAATAATATATACACGGTCAGATTCATTCATAGCGCTAATGATTTCAGGGTCAATTGTTAATGCCCCTTGCTCATTTTGATAGGTTTGAATAATCTTACGCACTACAAGCGGCTGTTCATCGATCTCTTTTAACATGTAGTATGGGTAGGTTCCCTTTTCAATGTCGCTCGCATCAAGTTCAGCAGTATAAGGCTTGCGGCTTATGACATCACCATTAAGATTTTGGATGGTAACCTCACTCTTGGTAACAAGCACAATTTCCTTATCCATTATTTCAAGATATTGATTTGTTACTTGCAGCATCGCCATTGCATCACTAGCCACTACATTAAAGTCATTGCCAATGCCGACTAGAAGCGGACTCTTGTTTTTCGCAACATAGATGGTTTCATTGTCTTGCTCATCTAAAAGCGCAATCGCATATGAACCATGTAAAAGGGAAAGAGTCTTTCGGAATGAATCAATAACCTCTAATCCTTCCTTTACAAACAGCTCGATTAATTGCACGACTACTTCTGTATCTGTTTCACTTCTGAAAGGCATACCTGCTAAATAATCACGTTTTAAAAGCTCATAGTTCTCGATGACACCATTGTGAACAAGCGTAAAGCGGCCAGAAGCACTTTGGTGTGGATGGGAATTTGACTTACTTGGAACCCCGTGTGTTGCCCAACGTGTATGACCAATTCCGATATTAGCCATTACATCCTCATCAACGATATTACGCAAATCGACAATGCGGCCTTTTTCTTTAAACACATGAATGCCGTTCTCATTTTTTATGGCGATACCTGCGGAGTCATATCCTCTATATTCAAGCTTCTCTAGCCCTTTTAATAAAATTTCTTTCGAATCATTATTTCCAATATATCCAACGATTCCACACATTTTCTGTTTCCTCCCTGATACGGGGGGCAAGAATGCTTTGGGGCCGTACTTGCCCCCTTATCTCTGTTTTTTGGTAAGGTATCTGTTATACCTTGTTAAACATTACAGTTAGTATGCGCATTTTCTTCTCTTTGTGCACAGAGTTGCCTCCGTGTTTTAAAGAAGAAATTTTCGGTTGTGCGTCTCCAACCGGGAGGTATCCGCCGAACATTCGATAATCCTCCTCCTCGTCAACTAATCAAACCACTGATGATTAGTTCAGGCGCTTTTTATAAATTTTTTCTACTATCCTCCTTTCAAAAGATGATTCATTAACCATTGCTTTCTAGAAACAAAGCAAGTTAATATTACATCATTCGTCAGTCGTCCGTCAACTAAATAGAGAAATGTTAAAAGTTTAGTCAACAACCACACATAATAAAATATGCATAAGGGGATTTTAAGTTCCCTTATGCTATGAGTTAGACTTTATTCTTTTAATTCCATCTCTTCTTTTACTACTGCAACGATGCGATCGACATAGGACGCACAAAGTTCCTCAGTCGCTGCCTCAGCCATTACACGGACAAGCGGTTCTGTTCCAGATGGGCGGACAAGAATTCTTCCATTTCCAGCCATTTCTGCTTCCACTTGCTCAATAACTTCTTTTACTTTTTCATTATCTGTCACATGATGTTTATCGGTTACTCGAACATTGACAAGTTTTTGCGGATATTTTTTCATTTCTCCAGCTAACTCAGATAATGGCTTGCCGGTTACCTTCATAATATTAACTAATTGCAGCCCTGATAATAGTCCGTCACCTGTCGTGTTATAGTCCAAGAAAATGATATGACCTGATTGTTCACCACCAAGGTTAAAGCCGTTTTTCTTCATCTCTTCCACCACATAGCGGTCGCCCACTGCTGTTGGCACACTGTTGATACCATGGGTTTCAAGGGCTTTATAAAAACCAAGATTGCTCATGACAGTTGACACAATCGTACTATGCTTTAAGCGCCCTTGTTCCTTCATGTATTTTCCGCAGATATACATGATTTGGTCTCCATCGACGATATTCCCTTTTTCGTCAATGGCAATCAAACGATCGCCATCACCGTCAAAGGATAGACCAACATCGGCCCCTTTTTCCTTTAAAAAGGCAGCAAGTGCTTCAGGGTGTGTGGAACCAACACCCGCATTGATATTTAATCCATTAGGGGATGCACCCATCGTTGATAAATCAGCATCCAAATCAGCAAATAAGTGACTTGCCAAGGCTGACGTTGCACCATGAGCACAATCTAAAGCAATATGAATGCCGGTGAAGTCTTCATCGACGGTATTTTTCAAGTATTGCAGATATTTTTGTCCGCCTTCAAAATAATCCATGACCAAACCTAGATCTTCACCTGTTGGTCGAGGTAATTGATCTTCAGGTAAATCAATAAAGGCCTCTATTTCTAACTCCTGCTCATCCGACAGCTTAAAGCCATCAGGGCCAAAAAATTTAATCCCATTATCTGCAACTGGATTATGAGAGGCAGAAATCATTACACCTGCTTGGGCACTCAATGCCTTTGTTAAATAAGATACCCCTGGAGTTGAGATGACGCCTAAACGCATCACTTCTGCACCAATGGATAGTAAACCGGCAACCAGGGCTCCTTCGAGCATATGCCCCGAAATACGTGTGTCCCGACCGATTAAAACTTTGGGACGGTCCTTATCCTTTGTTAACACATAACCACCATAACGTCCCAACTTAAAAGCCATTTCAGGTGTTAATTCACTATTAGCTACTCCACGTACCCCATCGGTACCGAAATATTTTCCCATTTAAAAATCTCTCCTTCAACATGAATTGCTGGATTTAGGCATTATTCGTTATCGTAACTTTTGCAGTCGATTTGTCAGGTGTCCAATTGACACCTGTTGGTCCTTCCACCTGTATCTTGACATCATGACTGCCCGCAGATAAGCCTGTTAGGTCAATAAAGGCGTTAAAGTTTTCAGGTGTTAATCCACTTACTGACTCACTTAGGCCAGTGACCAATAAATTAATTTTTTGACTTGTCGGGTCATTAATCTCCGCCTTATAGTTATTCGATAAACCTCGAATATTCAAAGGTATTCCTGAGACTGTTTTCTGTTCTTCTTGTTTTTTCACCACGATCGTTGCTTTTACTATTTGTGGGGACACCTTCGTAATCCCATTCGAAATGATAACGGGTAAAGTAAGTGTGGTGTTCTCCGTTATTTTACTAATATCTACTTCAACTCGGACATTTTCCGTATTTTTTAGTATATCATCATCACCAGTAATCGTTGCTTCTTTTTCATCAAGTTCAATCGATTCAATCGTAACACCGGATGGAGCCGTTCCTTTTTTAACAATATTAATGGGAACAGTTTTCGTGTTACTTTTAATAGGAATGGTTACCTTGACTGTCGGCGGTTCAATCACTACATCCAGCTTATTTAATTCTTTATCGAGTACTTGTATACGAGCTTGCTGTGTAATTGTTTCCTTCAGTTTGTCCCTTTCCTCTAGGGTTGCCTTAACAAAGGAAATTCGGTCGATGTCACTTTTAGCACCTGTAATCTTTACTTTATTTGGAACAACAACAGGCTGTCCTGCAGAATATCCGTCTTCTATTTGACTCGTATTAAGTTCTGCTTCCACTTTAAATTCCTTGGTGATCTTTTCTTGAACTGTCACATTCACACTAGCTGGTTTCAAGGTTGCCTTTAACTTATCAGATAAGTCCCGAACCTTTAAGTCCACTGTTTGTTTTCCAATCTTGGCATCTGTCAAATCCACATATACCTCAAAGTTTTTTAATGCCTTGGCCGATTGAACATGTGTAATTGGACCTTTTATCGTAATATCCACTGTGTCAGGAATTCCAGATACAACAAGATTTTCCGTATCATAGTATGCCTTTACTGGAAATGCTTGCAGGGTTTCAGTCGTTTGCTGACCAGGAACATTAACATCCGATAATTTTTTGCCGGTTTGTGGAATGGAAGAATACAAAAGCACAGCCAATAACAAGGCCAGGATTTTTATAAACCAAGGGTTATCCATCAGTTTATCCATTATTTTTCCCCCTCCAGTTCCAACGAGCCGAAGAAGCCTGTTTCGTGTTATGAATGATCAATTCACTCGTAAGCATTTCTTTTAATTCCTCTAATTTTAAATCGCGATGAAGGTCTCCATTTTTAGTCACCGAGATACTGCCAGTCTCTTCCGATACGACAACTGTCACGCTATCCGTCACTTCACTTATGCCTAATGCAGCCCGGTGCCTTGTGCCAAGTTCCTTTGAAATAAACGGGCTTTCGGATAAGGGAAGATAGCAAGCTGCTGCAGACACATTATTTTTTTGAATAATCACTGCACCATCGTGAAGTGGTGTATTTGGTATAAAAATATTAATGAGCAATTCCGAAGAAATATTGGAATTTAACTGTATACCTGTTTCTATGTAATCGCCCATGCCTGTTTCTTTTTCAATCGAAATTAATGCTCCGATTCGGCGCTTCGCCATATAATCAGTTGCCTTAACAATGGCTTCGACTATTTTTTCCTGATTGTCATCATCCTGAGTACTGCTTCTGGAGAAAAACTTTCCTCTTCCTAATTGTTCGAGGGCCCTCCTGAGCTCTGGCTGAAAGATAATGATAATGGCAAGAAATCCCCAATTTATGGCCTGTTGCATCATCCAACTTAAAGCGACTAAGCCAAGCCACTCACCGATCACTCTGACAAGAAGAATAACTAGAATACCTTTTAATAACTGAACGGCCTTCGTGCCTTTTATCACATTGATCAGTTTGTAAATGACAAACCATACGAGGGCAATATCAACAATACTAGCTAGATACTTCCATAACGTGAAATCAGCAAACTGCATTGTTTTTCCTCCGTAACTTCTTAAAGCGTTAATTAGATATAACCAATTTATTATAACATAAAGTGCAACTTCAATCAGTTTTTAGGGCAGGGTAGTTCCCCACTTAATTCTTACCAATTATTCCACATGGCTTAAGTGGGGGGTCCTACTGCTCATTTATGAGGGATCCATAAACCTATTATATGTACCCTTTTAAAAAAACAAATCACCCACGATGGAGTGATTTGTTTTTATTCGATTTGAGGCTAGTCAAAGACATTGATTACCTCTTGTGTCGTTCTTTTAATTTGAAACCAAATCCAGTCGAATACTTCATTTACTTCTTGAATTTGACCGGTGACATGACCAGCTGAAGCTAGATACTTTTCACCATGGATGACGGTTACGTCCCCTTGGATTTCGCCATCTATTTGCAATTTTCCATTGCGGACCACAACGTCACCTTTGACAGTTTCTCCTTTAGGGACAATGACTGTATTATTTTTTACGACTAAGTTTTTTTGCTTAGATACAGAAAACTCCTGGTCTTGACTCCAAGTAGAAAATAAACTCCCTATCATTAAAACAACGAAAACAGATGCCGCTGTCAACATTGGATGATTTTTGAACCAGCGCTGCATCCAAACCTTCTTCTTCTCTTTGGGCAGACGAGCCAGAACATTGGCCGTGAAATCTGCAGGTGCCTGTATATGAGAAAGGCCTTGTACAAAAGCTACTGTCTTTTTTAGCTCATTAAAAAGAGTTTCACATTCTTTACAACTTTGGAGGTGGTCTCTCAATATTTGCTCTTGTTCAGGGTCAAGTTCCTCATCTAAATATTCGTGCATTAGTTCGATGATATGTTCTGGACACATTTATTTTTACACCTCTTTACACATAACGTAATTGTTGCCTTAATGCTTCCCGGCCGCGATGAATTCTTGTTTTTACCGTTCCAAGTGGCAAGTCCAAAATTTCACTAATTTCGTTTAAAGATAACTCTTCAATATATTTTAAAACAATCGCTGAGCGATATTTTTCAGGCAGCTTTAGAATTTCCTTTTGAACGGTTTCATGCAGTTCTAAACTTTCTACCTCAGACTCTGGGAGCGGGGTGTCAGAAGGAATCTGCGAATACATCGTTAACCCTTCTGTCCCTGCCACTTCTGCATCCAAATAATGATCAGGTTTCTTTTTGCGTATTCGATCAATACATAAATTGGTGGCAATCCGAAAAAGCCAAGTGGAAAATTTTAAATCTTGGTTAAATGAATTGATATTTACATATGCACGTAGAAACGCTTCCTGGGCCATGTCTTCTGCTTCATGTCGATTTCCAAGCATTCTGTAACATAGCTGGTATACACTGTTTTTATATAGTTCGACGATTTCACCAAAGGCATCTTGATCGCCTTTGATAACTTGTTTTATCCTTTTTTTAACAATTGATTCCATTAAGTTACCTCAGCTCCAATGCTGCTATACGATAATACGAATCGCTAGCGAAAAAGTTTCGTTTTGAACGAAAAACTTCTCAATACCTATAATATTAACAAAAATTTACTTATGTTGGGACAAATTAAGTTTAAAGTTTTTTCTAAAGGGGTAAATAGGAATAAATTGTGGAAAGTGGGTGCAGTGTTTCCTGATCCTTTTCGCGGTTTGATAGAAAAAATAGATATTTATTGGGACGAAGTGGTTCAATTAGCCGCAAAAACTTCATTTGCAGCTCAAAAGGTCATTGCAACTAGTACGAAGCTTGACCGAATATTAAGTGAGTATACACAATATAAAAAGAAGGCAGCTGTATCGTTTTGATTCAGCTGCCTTCTTTTTATAATAATTTTTCCCCGAACAATGATCCCATTAATTCCACCGCAACAGATGCGGTTTTATTTTTTTCATCTAAAATAGGGTTTACTTCCACAAATTCTGCTGAGGTAATCATACCAGCCTCTTCGAGCATTTCCATGGCAAGATGGCTTTCACGGTAGCTTATCCCACCCAAAACAGGAGTTCCCACCCCTGGGCATTCACTTGGATCTAGACCATCTAAATCCAATGAGAGGTGAACGCCATCCGTTCTATCCTTCAAGTAATCTATTGTTTCTTCCATTACCTTTGCCATTCCCAGGCGGTCAATTTCATGCATCGTATATACTTTGATTCCTGTTTCTTTTATTAACAGTCTTTCCCCTTCATCAAGTGACCTAGCCCCAATTATCACTACCTTCTCTGGTTTCACCTTCGGAAAGTATCCGCCGATTTCCACTAATTTTGAATGCCCTAACCCTATACTGACTGCTAACGGCATTCCATGGATATTCCCTGATGGACTGGTCTCTGCTGTGTTTAAATCACCATGGGCATCATACCAAATCACACCAAGGTTTTTATAGTGTTTAGAAACACCAGCTAGTGTACCAATTGCAATACTATGATCTCCTCCCAGTATTAATGGGAAAAATTCTGATTGAATGGCTTCATCAACTTTTTCAGCAAGCAAAGCACTTTTTTCTGCAACTAAATCTAAATTTCGCAGGTTAGATTCTTTATCAACGACCACTTCTGGCCTGCCGATAGGAATATCGCCCATGTCATGGATTTCATCAAATAGAGGCTTTAGCCGTTCATTAATTCCAGCATAACGAATTGCACTGGGCCCCATATCTACTCCTCGTCTCATCTGGCCCAGGTCCATCGGCATACCAATGATAGAAAGCTTCTTAGTCATTTAACATATCCCCCCACCCTTTAATACATCCATTTTAACCGCTTTCATATAAATGACTCAACTCGACAAAATTCTGTATATATATACGGTATTATTGAAAATTTCTGATAATTTTAGAAAGGGAACACAAAAATATGTTGAAGACAATTCTGGTGGTTTAGAGGTGTGCATTGTCATAAATGCTGACTATTAAAGACTGGTCTGATCGTTTAGCATTGCCACTTCCAAAATTCACCCGCAAACCTGCCAAAAAGCCAGGCGGGCAGCCTGGCTCAGGTAATTTTTCTTTCCGTTATCTAATTCCCTCTCTTTTTATGGCTGATTCCTTAATAGAGGCCCATTTAAATTACCCTTTTTAATGATCTTTTCTCTTTACTGTCCACTTTGAACACTTTACTTTCCGCTTTGAGCATTTTACTTTCCACTTTTGAACATTTACTTTCCGCTTTGAGCATTTTACTTTCCACTTTGAGCATTTTACTTTCCACTTCCAAAATTCCACCCGCAAACCTGCCAAAAAGCCAGGCGGACAGCCTGGCTCAGGTAATTTTTCTTTCCGTTATCTAATTCCCGTCTCTTTTTATGGCTGATTCCTTAATAGAGGCCCATTTAAATTACCCTTTTTAATGATCTTTTCTCTTTACTAGTCAAGCCCATTATTATGTGTAAATTCAATTCCTCATGAAAAACAATGTTAAA
>CAUSCO010000018.1:0-94001 GCA_963530265.1 uncultured Bacillus sp. | reverse complement strand
CTCAGTTGGAGCGCTCCAGGCCATACGCCGCTGAACAGGGCGCTTGCGCTTTTCTTAGTTCAAATAACTATTTACTAACTTCACATATTTTCCAATGGTCGCTGTTGATAATCCGTACATCTCAGCTACCTCCTGTTGGGAGACCTTTTCACTGCGAATCTTGTGCCATAAGTACTCCACCGCACCAGCCCAAGCCCGTTTATTTTTCAAAGTGACACCTGCTTTGAATACTTCGACAAACACCGAAAACCACATTAAGTACAAACCCGCCTCAATAGTGCCAATAGGTTGATGGTTTTCATAAAAAATTTCAGCAATTTCCTGAGCGTCTGCAGTCATGGACGGTTTTCCCAATCTGATTAAAGAAATATATTCTTTTTCCAGCTTCGTAAATTTCTGATTCTGAAAAAGACGTTTCGAGGTGATGATTTCCTCTTTTTTAGTCGAAACAGTTGTCAGGAACAGGGCAAATAACCGTTCTTCTACATAGTCACTTTCAAGCTTTTGAAAAATAGACCCTGTAAGGTCTTCAAACCCACTTGCAGGTGTCTTTTCCGTATTCCATGGTTCAGAACCTTCTTTATCAGGAGTGATTTCCAATACATTTTTCCAAATGGTTTTTGCGAAATTTTCATGGCCGGTGTTGTAGGCTGAATAGGAGAGCCAATAATAAAACGGACCATCCCCGTTAAAGCCATGTTTATATAACTTTTTCAACCATACGTAGGCATAATGATATTCCCCGACTAGGGCGAATGTTGCCCCCAGTTTAAATTGATGTTCGCTTAATAGGGGTTGAATTTTTTTCAAAGATTGAAGCATTTCACTAACACTCTCTGTTTGCCCCTGATAGTGAGCAAATACCAGTCGGTTGCATAGGGCATGAAGATTTCCCGGATTCCGCTCCAAAACTTCCGCTAAGATTGATTCTGCTTTTTCTACTTTTCCTAAATAAAAATAGGCGAGCGCTAAATTATTGTAAGCAGACCAATATTCTGGATATTCCTTGACGACATCCTTTAACAGCTCAATCGCTTTTGGAAAATAGCCAGATTCTAGCAGTTCACGAGCTTGCTCTTGTTTGACAATTAAGTCATCCTGCTCATATAGCTCATCCTCAAACTCATCTGATTCCAAAGTAAGCACATCCAATAAATCCTCTGCATCTTCTGCAAAGTCACCCTCTGGGTCGAGCTGCAAATAGAGCTTGCTATGGTGATAGGCATCTTTAAAAAATCCCAAATGGGCATAATTATTCGCTAAAAAGTAATGGCACTCGGCCATTTCCGGATCAAGCTCTTCAAGGATATGATGCAAGAGTCGGTTAGAATTTTCAAACTCGCCAAGTTCTGTTGACACAATCGCCAACTGGCATGTAATCATCGGTTCACCCGGTTCAAGCTGAATCGCCCGTCCAAGATATTTTTTTGCTTTTATAAAATCACGTCGATGGTATGCCTTTAAACCCTTCGTGAAATAATATTCACCCGTAGGAACAAATGACAATAGTTTTCCCTTTTGAATTCTTGCCTTCGCGTCTTTAACCATGAAGTCCTCCATATTTTTCAATATAACTTATGTATTATACCATATTTGGGGGGGTTCGAGAAGGGAATGTCTTTGCCTCTATTTGGTGATTATTTTGGGAACCAACAGTTTAAGTGGTAAATGGGATTTATTTTACAATTTTTGTTTAATTCTCTGTGGATTTTGTAAAATTATCACTCCTTTTTGTAAAATAAAACTTATTTTGTATAATCCAAGCCTGATTTTGTTAAAACCCCTTTTTTTGAGTCCAAGAAAAATAAAACCAGCCCCTATTAGGACCGGTCTTTGTGTCTCTCTTCAAGTGTTCGTAGAACTTCTTTGAATGGCAGTTCTTGTTCGACAAGCAATACCTGCAAGTGGTAAAGCAGATCGGCCGCTTCCCATTTAAGCTCCTCATGGCTGCGATTCTTGGCTGCAATAATGACTTCGGAAGCTTCTTCGCCGACTTTCTTCAAAATTTTATCGACGCCTTTTTCAAAAAGATATGTAGTATAGGCACCCTCTGGCCGTTCTTGCTCACGTTGCAAAATCACCTTTTCGAGTGACTGTAAGATCTGATAATCTCCTAAATTAGAACCCTCGAAAACCCGTTCAGAGAAACAGCTTACAGCTCCTGTGTGGCAGGCAGGTCCTTTTGGATAAACAAGTACTAATACCGCATCTTGGTCACAGTCATAATTAATGCTGACAACTGTTTGTGTATTACCGCTTGTTTCCCCTTTATGCCATAATTCCTGACGAGAGCGGCTGTAAAACCAAGTTTCCCCTGTTTCAATTGTTTTCTTTAGTGACTCCTCGTTCATATATGCGAGTGTCAACACTTCTTTTGTTCCAGCATCTTGAATAATGGCAGGGACAAGTCCTTTTTCATCAAATCGAACATTCATCGTATGCTCACTCCTTTATCCTGTAAATAACTTTTTACTTCATGAACAGAAGTTTCTTTGTAATGAAAAATGGAAGCAGCGAGGGCAGCATCGGCTTTTCCTGCTAAAAATGCTTCCGCAAAATGTTCGGCATTTCCGGCACCACCTGAAGCAATGACCGGGATTGATACCGCTTCACTAACGGCTTTAGTCAGTGCAAGATCAAAACCATTTTTCTCGCCATCACAGTCCATACTGGTTAATAATATCTCGCCAGCACCAAGTTTTGTTGCTTCCACTGCCCATTCTACCACTTTTTTATCGGTAGATGTGCGGCCGCCGTGGGTAAAAACACGCCAGGTCCCTATCTCGGGGTCAAATTTTGCATCAATTGCAACCACGATGCATTGCGAACCGAAATAGCTGGCACCTTCGCTGATCAGCTCCGGCTTCATAACTGCCGCAGTATTCAGTGAAACCTTATCAGCACCAGCCCGAAGAATTCGCTTCATATCCTCCAAAGCATTGATTCCCCCGCCAACTGTAAACGGAATCGCCAGCTCGGAAGCTACTGCCTTCACAACTTCAACCATTGTTTTTCTGCCTTCGACGGAAGCAGAGATATCAAGAAACACTAACTCATCTGCACCTTGCTCATCATAAAATCGGGCTAGTTCGACTGGGTCACCAGCATCGCGAAGCTGGACAAATTGAATACCTTTCACAACCCGTCCGTCTTTCACATCAAGACAGGGAATAATTCGCTTTGTTAATGTCATTAAAATCCCACCTCTTCCAAGGCTTGCTTCAAGGTAAAGCGATTTTCGTAAAGGGCCTTTCCAACAATAGCTCCGCGAATTCCGTTTGCAGCTATTGCTTTTAAATCTGCTAGACTGCTTACCCCTCCTGAAGCAATGACGTTCTTGCCTGTCACTTCAGCCATCTTACAAACCGCCGCAATATTCGGGCCTGTGAGCGTGCCGTCTGTAGCAATGTCAGTAAAAATAAACGTCTCGGCACCTGCCTCGGCAAAGCGTTTGCCCAGCTCAACCGCTTTAAGTGTGGAGGTATCCAACCAGCCATGTGTAGCTACATAGCCATTCTTTGCATCAATCCCAACGGCAATTTTTTTACCGTATTTTTTAATCATTTCAATTGCAAATTCAGGTTTAGAAACAGCGATGCTCCCTATTATTACGCGGCTGACACCCTGTTCAAGATAGTGAAGAATGTCCTCTTCTGAGCGAATTCCGCCGCCAATTTGGATTTTGGCATTTAGATTCTTGGCAGCCTCAATCACAAATCGGTCATTGACCCGCAAGCCATCCCTCGCTCCGTCAAGGTCTACCATATGAATCCATTCTGCCCCTTCAGATGCAAAGCTGCGGGCCATATCAAAGGGAGAATCGCCATAAATGGTTTCCTGATTGTAATCCCCTTGAAGAAGGCGGACACAGTTACCGCCACGCATATCGATGGCTGGATAGATTGTCATACTCATTGTATTGCCTTCCTTTCTTCTACCATTTGTAAAAAGTTAGCTAGAAGGGCCATCCCGAGCTTACTGCTTTTTTCAGGGTGAAATTGCATCCCAAAGATATTATTCCTACCGACTACGGCTGAAACCTGTTCATGGTAATCAGCTTTGGCAAGAAGCACATCAGAATTTTCGGCATCCACATAGTAGGAATGCACGAAATAGACGTAATCTTCATTGAGATTTTTTAAGAGTGGCGAAGCTTTAACAAATTCAAGCTGGTTCCAGCCCATGTGTGGAACCTTGTATGGCTCGCCTTCTGCGGTTTTACCGGGAAAACGACGGACACTGCCTGGTAACAATCCCAAGCCTTCTGTTGGGCCATTTTCTTCACTATTTTCAAACAGCAGCTGCATGCCCAGGCAAATACCAAGAAGTGGTTTCCCTGTTGCAGCAAATTCCTTTATAGTCTCAACCTGCAAACGTTCCATAGCATCACGGAAAGAACCTACCCCTGGAAGAATCAATGCATCCGCATTGATTAATTCATCTTGATCAGCAGAAATAAAATAATCCGCACCAAGTCGTTCCAGCGCCTTACTAACACTAAAGAGATTTCCCATCCCATAATCTACAATACCAATCATGTGCCTGTCACCGCCCGAATTTTGTCGATTTTCCACTATCGTTTTCACAGTGTCTGACTTATAAATGGTGCCTGACACCCACTTATAGCATTCCTTTCGTTGACGGCACGCCTTTAATACGAGGATCGATTGTGGTTGCTTCGTCAAGCGCTCTTGCTAATGCCTTAAACACGGCTTCAATCATATGGTGTGTGTTCATCCCATAATGGACGATTACATGGAGGTTCATCCGTGCTTCTAGGGCAAACTTCCAAAGAAACTCATGAACAAGCTCGGTATCAAAGGTTCCTACCTTTTGGTTTGGAAACTCTGCACGCATTTCGAGATGTGGGCGGTTGCTGAGGTCTACCACTACTTGCGCTAGGGCCTCATCCATGGGCACGAAAGCATTCCCGTAACGTTTTATGCCCCGTTTTTCACCCAGCGCTTCACGGAATGCTTGACCTAAACAAATTCCGATATCTTCGGTTGTGTGGTGATCATCGACCTCAATATCGCCTTTGGCGTCGACGGTCAAGTTGAACAGACCGTGTTTTGTAAATAAATCAAGCATATGTGTCATGAAAGGGACACCTGTGTCAAGATTGGATTGGCCGTCTCCGTCAATATCTATTGATAGTTTAATTTTTGTTTCATTGGTATTCCGTTCTATACTTGCTACTCTTTCCATGGGCCGATCTCCTTTTATTATTTATCGTTGTTCAGTCTGGTTTCTATTGCACGAGCATGTGCCTCAAGTCCTTCAATACGGGCGAAGGAAGCTATTTTTGCACCGTTCTCCTTAAAAGCCTTTTCACTGTAGATAATCACGCTGGATTTCTTCTGAAAATCGTCTACATTTAAAGGACTAGAGAACCGTGCTGTTCCATTGGTCGGCAGTACGTGATTCGGTCCAGCAAAATAATCACCCACAGGTTCTGAGCTATAACGACCAATGAAAATGGCACCTGCGTGACGAATTTTCCCAAGCAGCTCCATCGCATTTTCAGTGATTACTTCAAGATGCTCAGGTGCTAGTTGGTTAACCGTCTCCACTGCTTCGTCCAGATCAGAAGTCACATAAATGGCCCCATAGTCTGCAATCGAACGGGATGCAATATCCTTACGCGGCAATACGGCAAGCTGTTTTTCTACTTCCTCCGCCACAGCTTCTGCTAAGGCAAGCGAGGGTGTCACTAGCACACTGCAGGCACGGGGATCGTGCTCCGCCTGTGATAACAAGTCGGCAGCGACTTCGTCTGGCCGAGCTGTTTCATCTGCTAAAACAGCAATCTCACTTGGCCCGGCAATCATATCAATATCCACATCACCGAATACTTCCCGTTTTGCCAGGGCCACAAAGATATTTCCGGGACCAGTAATTTTATCAACAGCGGCAATGGATTCTGTACCATAGGCAAGGGCAGCAATTGCTTGGGCACCGCCAACCTTATAGATTTCCTCGACTCCGGCTTCCTTTGCCGCCACAAGTACGGCTGCTGGAATGAATCCCTGTGCATCTGGCGGCGATACCATCACAATTCGCTTTACCCCGGCTACTTTTGCCGGGATGACATTCATCAAAACAGATGAGGGATAGGCCGCTGTTCCTCCAGGTACATATACCCCAACGGAATCGAGCGGTGTTATTTTTTGACCAAGAATTGTGCCATTTTCTTCCGTTGTCATCCACGACGGACGGAGCTGCTTTTCATGAAAGGTGCGAATATTTTGAGAGGCCTCGCGAACGATCGTGATATACTGCTCATCCACTTCCCGATAAGCTGCCTCTATTTCTTTTTCTGTAACAGAAAAAGAAGTTAAGTTAACATGATCGAATTTCTCCGTATACATCCTTAATGCCTCATCACCACGATTGCGAATGTCTGTAATGATATTTTTTACTATGGCCAGTTGCTCGGAGGTGCCCGCTTCAATCGAGCGTTTGATTGAAACAAGTTCATTTACTTTTAGTATTTTCATATGGATTAGCCTCCATTAAACTACTTTGCTTAGACGTTTTACCATTTCATCTATCTGTTGGTCCTTAATACGATAACTAACAGGATTGACGATAAAGCGAGATGTCACTTCTTTAATTCTTTCGTATTCAACAAGCCCATTTTCCTTCAGTGTCTGACCGGTTGAAACAATATCAACAATCCGATCTGATAGTCCAATGATAGGGGCCAATTCGATTGAGCCGTTTAATTTAATAATTTCAACCTGCTCCCCCTGTTCGCGGAAGTACGCCTCGGCCACATTTGGATATTTGGTAGCAACTCTCGGTGCTACATCATTCATTTTTGTATCTGGGAGGCCTGCAACTGCCAAATAGCAGTGGCTGATTTTAAGGTCAAGGAGTTCGTAAACATCACGTTCCTCCTCAAGCAAAACATCTTTGCCGGCAATTCCGACATCGGCAACACCATGCTCTACATAGGTAGCGACATCCATCGGCTTCGCTAAAATAAACCGCAACCCTTCCTCAGCCACATCAATAATTAATTTCCGTGAATCATCAAATTCTGGCGGCAGGTTGTAGCCTGCCTTTCGGAGCAATTCCAACGCCTCGACAAAAATCCGCCCCTTTGGCATCGCAATTGTTAGTATGTTACTCATTGGCGTGCCCCCCAATTAAATAGGTTGTCTCAGCAAATCTTTTTGTAAAAGCATCCAGATTTTTAACAGCGGTAATATCCTGAAGTACAGCCCGGTTACCTTGCTCATGCATGGTTTCAGCAAGTTGAAAGGCTTCCTTGCGCCGCTCTTGACTGAAAAAAATACAGTGAGTCGTATTTTCTAGTTGTCCGCCGCCTAATGCCTCAAGCAGCATGTCAGTGCGAACCGCAAAGCCAGTAGCACTGGCAATTTTTCCAAATTTATCAATTAAACTATAACGTCCGCCATTTCCAATCGGAAAACCTACATTCCCAGCATAGGCTTCAAATAAAATGCCGGAATAATAACTCATGTGGCTGACAATCGTAAAATCAAATTTCACAAATTCCTCAAAGCCGTAATCCTTGATGACATCCCACAGTTCCTTTAAATCCAGAAGGGCTTGCTTGCCTTTGTCATTTTCAATAATATCGAGGGCCTGACCGATGACTTCCTCACCGCCTCGTAACTCTAGGAGTTGTAATAATCTTTGCTTATCAATTGATGATAACGGGAGCGAGTTTACATGCTCACGGTAACCTACATAATTTTTTTCAAATAAAAATTTCCGTAACGCCGTCGCTCTGCCATTCGTTCCAAGAATTTGGACAAATAATTCTTGAGCGAAGCCAACATGACCAATTGAGACTTGAAATTGCTGGAGCCCCGCTTTTTTTAATGAAGAGATAAGTAAAGCAATAACCTCGCCATCACAGGAGACCGTTTCCTCATTCAAACATTCAATACCGATTTGTTCAAACTCAGCCGGACGCCCACCCTCGCGCTGCTGGGCACGGAACACATTGGCAGAGTAGGCTAATCTTACTGGAAGATCCTCATTTAAAAGCTTGGATGCTGCTACTCTGGCGATTGGTGCTGTCATATCAGGCCTGAGCACAAGTGTATGTCCTTCTTTATCAAGCAATTTAAAAAGCTGCTGATCAGCAATTGCTGATGCCGCTCCAACGGTTTCGTAGTATTCCAGTGTCGGGGTTTCGATAAATTGATAGCCCCAAAGTTTCATTGTTTCCGCCATTAAGGTCCGAACACGGTGCTTTTTCTCATATAATGCTGGCAACGTGTCCCGCATTCCCAACGGTTTTTCAAACATAAACAAGTGACTCATCATGTTCACCCTTTTCTATTTGCTTTAGTCTGATAATACATTAGAGAATTAAAGTTATTAGTTGTATTTTAATCCTTGTGATGATATTCGTCAATTAAAAAGTGGCTTTTATATGGCGATTTGTGGTGTTATCACGACTTAGTTCGGATAATTCCGTCAACTTGGGCTGCAATTCGCCAAATTTAGCTTGGATTTAGCCAACTTTTATTATTATTCCGCCAAACTTAGCATCGATTTATATTTGTAACTTATACTAAAAAACCTGGCCGCAAAAACCAGGTTCCAAACCATATTATAACTTCATATTCACACCATAGATCGGGTCATCAGCCAATCGCTCAGCCATCTCTTCCTTCGTATAGATGACGCGCATTGGGTTTCCACCAACGAATGTCCCGGCAGAAACATCCTTATGTACCAGAGTACCGGCTGAAACAATGGCTCCATCGCCAATCGTTATACCTGGCATAATGGTAGAGTTGGCACCAATCATGACTTCACTCCCAATTCTAACAGGGCCAAGCCGGTATTCCTTTATCAAATATTCGTGAGCAAGAATAGTTGTATTGTAGCCAATCACGGTGTTACGGCCAACACTTATTTTTTCTGGAAACATAACATCCAGCATCACCATCAAGGCAAAAGACGTTTGCTCTCCGACCTTCATCTTTAAAAATACTCGATATAGCCAATTCTTCATCCCTAAAAAGGGCGTATAACGGGCTAACTGTATCACAATAAAATTTTTGACAACCTTCCAAAATGGTACCGTCTTGTAAACGTGCCACAAGGAGTTCGCTCCTTCAACAGGATAGCGGGTCGTATTTCTCATGCTTCTCACTCTCCGAGAACGGTTAATAAGTCTGCCATGTTTTCTAACATGTAATCTGGTTCATAACTTGCCACATACTCCCTGCCCTTAATGGACCACGCACAACCTGCCGTCATGGTGCCGGCATTTTTTCCAGCTAAAATATCGTGAAAATTATCGCCAACCATGATGCTTTCAGACGGTGTCGATCCCAACTGCTCTAACGCCTTAAAAATTGGCTCTGGATCTGGCTTAGTCCTGGTAACATGTTCATAGGCGACAATGACCTCAAAAAATGGCTCGAGGTTCATTAATCTTAAGCCCATCATGGCGACATCCAGTCGTTTGGTAGTGACTATTCCAAGCTTATAACCCCGCTCCTTCAAGGCCTTAATCGTTTCCGACACATTCGGAAATTCCGTCACAAGCTCATCATGTTTGGCGATGTTAAAGGCACGGTATTCCGTAATCATTTCCTCAACTCGGTCGGGGTCAATGCCCCCAAATGCCTCATGCAGTGTTGGACCAAGAAACGGCAGTACATCCTCACGCACATATTTGCTTGGGTAATATTTTTCAAGAGTGTGCAAATAAGTAGCTATAATTAATTCATTCGTATCAATTAAGGTTCCATCTAAATCAAAGAGTACAGTTGTAATTTTGTTAGTCATGGGTGGCTTCCTTTCTTTTCAATAGACCTGAGCGTTTTCCAGCAGTTCCAATGACAATCTCAAATCCATTTACTAACAGCGGCGGTACTGGGCTGCCAAGCGAATCTTTTAAGAATGACATTGTCTTTTTCAAAAATTTAATTGGTTTGATCTAAATAGCGTGCTTTTGACTGCTGCATCCTCCGACGATAGATAAGGATTGCCAGTGCACCAACAACAAGGGCAATAGAAATCATTTGTGCCATTCGAAGACTTCCGAGCATCAAGCTGTCTGTCCTTAATCCTTCCACGAAAAAGCGGCCCACCGAATACCAAATGACATAGGATAGGAAAAGCTCACCACGGCGAAAATTAGCACGACGAAGCAACATCAATAAGATAAAGCCTGCAAAGTCCCAAATAGATTCGTATAAGAATGTTGGGTGGTAATACGCACCGTTGATATACATTTGATTGACAATAAAATCTGGCAAGTGGAGGTTTTCAAGAAAAGACCTTGTTACTTCACCGCCATGGGCTTCTTGGTTCATAAAATTACCCCAGCGGCCTATGGCTTGTCCCAAAATAATACTCGGTGCTGCAATATCGACGATTTTCCAAAAGGATAAACCCCGCTTTTTTGCAAACACGTAGGTCGTGAGCACGGAACCGATTAAGGCACCGTGAATGGCAATCCCGCCATTCCAAATTTGCGGGATGTCCCCTGGATGATTAATATAATACTTCCATTCGAAAATCACATAATAAATCCGTGCCGAAATAATCGCAATCGGAATCGCCCAAAGCATCAAATCCGCAAAGGTATCCTGTGGCAGTCCCCTTCGTTTGCCTTCCCTTATCGCTAAATACAGGGCAAGTGCAAGACCGGAGCCGATAATAATCCCATACCAGTGTACGTCAATTGGGCCCAGTGAAAAGGCAATTGGGTTAAGCGGCTGAATTGTCTCATTCATCTCTCATTTCTCTCCTTACATATCCTCATGTTCGCCATCTTCAATTACATCCGAAAGACGATCTGTAAATTGCTGCGCTGCATTCACGCCCATTCTTTTTAATCGGTAATTCATCGCCGCAACTTCAATGATAACAGCTAGGTTTCGTCCTGGGCGAACAGGAATTGTCAGCTTCGTAACCTCTGTGTCAATAATCTTCATTTTTTCTTCATCCAGACCAAGACGGTCATATTGTTTTTTAGAATCCCAAGTTTCAAGATTCATCACCATCGTGATGCGCTTATTACTGCGCACGGCACCGGCACCAAACAATGTCATAACATTGATAATCCCTAAACCACGAATTTCCAATAAATGCTCGATTAGATCAGGTGAGGTTCCGACCAGTGTATCTTGATCTTCCTGGCGAATCTCCACGCAATCATCCGCTACAAGCCGGTGGCCGCGCTTTACCAGCTCCAGTGCTGTTTCACTTTTACCAACGCCGCTTTTTCCGGTAATTAACACACCAATCCCATACACATCCACTAACACACCATGTACGGCTGTGGTAGGCGCAAGTTTACTTTCTAAAAAGTTCGTCAAACGGCTAGAGAAACGAGTAGTTACCATGCTGGTTCTTAACACAGGAACTGCTTCCCGTTCCGATGCTTCAATTAATTCGACTGGAACTTCAATATTCCTCGTCACAATGATGGCCGGGGTAATATCGGTGCACAACCGTTCCATCCGCGACATCCGATCACTCGGAGATAGTTCTCGGAAGAAGGACAACTCCGTTTTTCCTAATAACTGTATTCGTTCGGCTGGATAAAATTCGAAATAGCCAGCTATCTCAATCCCCGGCCGTGATATATCACTCATTGAAATGGGGCGGTTAATTCCTTCTTCCCCGCTGATTAATTCTAGCTGAAAATGCTCCAATATATCTTTGGTACGGACTTTTGACAAGAAGCTTTCCTCCTCAAATGGATTGTCTTTTTAGAAAATTAGAATTAGAGAATTCATACCTCCTATTTTAGCATTTTTTGCATAAGAACCAAACGGAAGTTATTCAGAAAGAGAGAAAAACAAAAAAAGTGCACACCATCAGTGAATGATGTGCACACTACGCTCATTACTTTTTTGCTTTTCTTGATGGCTCCAGAAGTGATTTTTGAATAATTATGTTCACAAGCGACATCAGCACCGCAAAAAACAAGGCCAGCCCGAAGCCCTGAATCTCAAAGGCATCTCCCATCAAATAATCGGTCAACTCCAGAGTAAGGGCATTGATGACAAATAAAAACAGGCCCATCGTCAAGACGGTAACAGGTAAGGTAAACAAGATTAGGAGGGGACGCACCAGCACATTTAAGATGGATAATAAAATACTTGCTTGAAGTGCGGCCATAAATCCCGTAAGTTGAAAGCTTTCATGAAAATAGCCTGCCAGGGCCATAAACAATACCGCATTGATCAAACATCCGACCAGCCATCTCATCTTTTAATGTCTCCTATTTATTCTTCATGTGATTTGTTAATAGTGATAGTGCCTGTTTTTGTATCAGCAAAGATCTTCACCAGTTTATCAGGATGATTGACCGATTGAAAGCGAAGCAATTTTTGAACCATTTCACTCTTCTCCTCCAACACCTGGACGCCGACAAGATTGAGATTGAAGCCCCCAAGGTTGGTTTTAAGTTCCCCATTTACGGGGGTACCTTCTGGGATAAACAAATCAATTCCGCCCGTGGTCGCTTTTGCTTGAATCAACTCAGAACGGTTTCCGAGTAGGTTTAAACTAATATTTCCGTTAAAGGACTGCATTTCCACCTTTTTAAAATCGCCATCCAGCTGAATTGCACCATTTATTGTCTCGGTTTCCACCTCATCGAAGTGACTGCCGGCCACTTTTATTTTCCCATTGGCTGTTTCCACCTCTGCTTTTTTTCCATTAATGCGAGTGAGGTTAATTTTACCGTTCGCGGTTTTCACGTGCATGTCTGCTACATTCATTTCTTCCCCTGTGACCGCACCATTAAACATTCTGATGCGGACCCGGTCATATTGTGATTTGGGAACATAGATAACCGCTTCCACCTTCATCCACTTTTGCTGTGTCGCAAACCGCAATTTCTGCTGTTCAACGGAAAAAATGACATCGCGTAAAAAGTTTTGCCGGGCCTGATCCTGATTTTCCACCCGGTAGACCTTTGCCTGGCACTCTATCCTTACATCTGCCTGCTCCCAGGCTGCAAGTCGAACGGAACCGTTTGCGACGTCAATGTCGATGTTTTTTAAATCAACATCTCCCTGGTGGAAAATATGGGTAATATCAATTGATTGGCCAAAGTTTAAGTCAAAATCAAAATCCTTAATTTTTTTCAAGGCTGAATCGACAAAGTCAAAAATCTTATCCTTTGTGGATTGATATTTGGCTTGGAACGGTTCTTCTTTGCTTGCTTCTTCAAAGTGAACAGCAGTGGAAAGTTCGTTTACAATTTCCTCCTGTTTCTGTTCCATTGTTTGTTGTGCTTTTTCTAGTTCATCGAGAAGTGCTAATGCTTCGTCAACCTTTAGCTTTCCTTCCTCAACCATTTGTAAAATCCGTTTTCTTTCCTCTTTCATTTTTTTCACCTCAGATATAATTTTTTTCTCTCTATTAATTCTTATTCAGCTGTAAGCACCTTTACGCCTTTGATAATGTTCCAGACCACTACAACAATCCAAAGGATGGCTAAAACAGTGATACTAATTATCGTAAAAGCAGGGACCGTATCTTGAATTTTGGAAAAATCATAAAAAGCAGCAAAAACAATCAGCGGAGTCGGAATGAGCGGTATTATGTGTGATAATAATGCACTCTTGGCGTTCCTTTTTGTCCCTTCATCGCTAGTCGCAAAATAGACCGCAAGTGGGAAGAGAAACCCGGCGAAAAAAATACTAAAAAAGCATAAACTTGAAAGAACCTTTCTAGTTTCCATGTCGTTCATCACCCCTATCCATTATCTACGAACTAAAAAGGAAAAGGTTTCTATAAATTAGTTCGAAATGGATGGTATTTTTTCCAAAGGTACTTTTGGTTTCACCTTTTTTCATAACTGGTTCTCCCAGTGCAGGGATTCCGCCAAACTTTAATGAGATTCCGCCAACCAATCACACCACATAACTGCACAAAAAAAAGAGCCAAAACCAAGCAGGCATACCCCTGCTGATTTCAGCTCTTTTCAAAAAAACTATGCTTTTACAGTACTTTTTTCTTCGATTTGTTGTTTCATCCGTAAACGATCACGCTCAAGGATAGGTTTTAAGTACCGGCCCGTATAAGACTCGGGAGTATCCGCAATCTTCTCTGGTGTTCCTGTTGCGACAATGGTTCCACCCTTGTCGCCGCCTTCTGGCCCGAGATCAATCAGGTAATCGGCGGCCTTGATGACATCCAGGTTATGCTCGATGACCAGAACCGTATCGCCATTTTCCACCAAACGCTGCAGAACACCTAATAAGCGAGCGATATCATCGACATGTAGTCCGGTTGTCGGCTCATCTAAAATGTAGAAGGACTTTCCATTCGAGCGGCGGTGCAGCTCCGATGCAAGCTTAACACGCTGGGCCTCGCCACCCGAGAGCGTTGTTGCCGGCTGGCCGAGCTTGATATAGCCAAGTCCGACATCCAAAATCGTCTGGAGCTTTCGGCTGATTTTTGGAATGTTTTCGAAAAATTCAACCCCTGCTTCAACAGTCATATCGAGAATATCGGCAATACTTTTCCCTTTGTATTTTACTTCCAGGGTTTCACGATTATAGCGTTTGCCATGGCATACCTCGCACGGCACATAGACATCTGGCAAAAAGTGCATTTCAATTTTGATGATTCCATCGCCGCGGCAGGCTTCACAACGGCCGCCCTTCACATTAAAGCTGAAGCGCCCTTTTTTATAACCGCGCACCTTCGCTTCATTTGTGGTTGCAAACAAATCGCGGACATCATCAAATACGCCTGTATAGGTGGCAGGATTGGAGCGCGGCGTTCTGCCGATTGGTGATTGGTCAATATCAATAACTTTCTCTAATAAATCGATGCCCGTGATACTCTTGTGTTCCCCTGGCTTTGTTTTGGCACGATTGAGCTTTTGTGCCAGTGCTTTATGAAGGATTCCATTAATAAGGGAACTCTTCCCAGAACCTGACACACCTGTAACGGCAACAAACAGGCCTAGTGGAAACTTCACATTTACATTTTTTAAATTGTTTTCAGAAGCGCCTTTGATTTCAATATAACGGCCATCTGGCTTCCTTCGCTCAAGTGGCAGCGGAATGAATTTCTTTCCAGATAAATATTGACCTGTCAACGAATTTGGGTCAGCCATTACCTGTTCAGGCGTTCCAGCTGAAATAATTTCTCCGCCATGCACACCGGCACCAGGTCCGACATCAATCAAATAATCGGCAGCCAGCATCGTATCCTCATCATGCTCAACGACAATTAAGGTATTACCAATATCGCGCATGCTTTTTAATGCTCCGATTAAGCGGTCATTATCGCGTTGGTGTAAACCAATTGACGGTTCATCTAAAATATATAATACACCGGTTAGTCGCGAACCGATTTGTGTGGCCAAACGAATCCGTTGGGCTTCACCGCCTGAAAGGGTTCCGGCCGTCCGGCTGAGTGTTAAATAATCTAGACCCACATTGATTAAGAAGCCGAGCCGTTCTCTGATTTCATTGAAAATCAACCTGGCTATTTGCATTTCTTTTTCCGACAGCTTTAATCCTGCAAAAAATTGCTTGGCTTCCTCAATTGAAAGGTCAGTTACTTCCGCTATATGCCGGCCATTAATCAACACAGCCAAGGTTTCCTTTTTCAAACGGTAACCTTTACAGGTTGGACATGGCTGCTCGCCCATATACTTTTCCATTTGTTCACGGATATAATCAGAGCTTGTCTCCCTATAGCGGCGCTCGACATTGCGCATAACACCTTCAAACTCAATATTTCCTTCACGGATTTGTCCAAAATCATTCTCATAATGGAAGTAGATTTTTTCTTTACCTGAACCATAAAGAACTTTTTCCATTAGATGTTCAGGAATGTCTTTAACTGGAATATCCATATCTATTCCAAAGTGGTCGCATACTGCTTTCAAAAGTTGTGGATAATATTGGGAACTTGTTGGTTCCCATGGTGCAATCGCATGCTGCTTTAAGGTTAAATCCTTATTGGGAATGACCAGGTCAAGGTCCACTTCCAATTTGGCCCCAAGTCCGTCACATTCAGGACAGGCGCCGAATGGACTGTTAAAGGAGAACATCCGCGGTTCGAGTTCACCAATCGAAAATCCACAGATTGGACAAGCATGGTTTTCACTAAATAATAGCTCTTCCTCGCCAATCACATCGACGATGACTTTTCCTTCACCAAGTTTCAAGGCCGACTCAAGTGAATCAGCAATTCTCGCCGAAATGCCTTCTTTCACAACGATCCGGTCGATGACTACCTCAATCGAGTGCTTTTTATTTTTTTCAAGTTCAATCTCATCACCAAGGTCAAGCATTTCCCCGTCTACACGAACACGGACAAAGCCCTTCTTTTTAATTTCCTCGAATACCTTCACATGTGCTCCTTTGCGACCGGATATAATCGGAGCAAGAATTTGCATTTTCGTTCGTTCCGGATATTCGAGTATTCGGTCAACCATTTGCTCGATTGTCTGCGAAGAAATTTCGATATGATGAATCGGACAGGTTGGATGCCCGACCCTTGCATATAATAATCGTAAATAATCATAGATTTCTGTTACCGTCCCGACTGTTGAGCGCGGGTTCCGGCTTGTTGTTTTTTGATCAATCGCAATGGCCGGGGATAGTCCTTCAATAGCATCAACGTCCGGTTTATCCATTTGACCAAGGAACTGCCGGGCATACGCAGACAAGGATTCGACATAACGCCGCTGGCCTTCTGCATAAATCGTATCAAATGCGAGCGAGGACTTTCCTGAACCAGAAAGTCCTGTCAACACAACAAGCTTATCTCTCGGAATGGTGACATCTATATTTTTCAAATTGTTGGCACGGGCGCCTTTCACAATTATTTTATCCATTGCCATCTATACGTCATCCTTCCGCTTTCAATTCCAATAATAAATCACGAAGCTCGGCAGCTCGTTCGAAGTTTAGTGCCTTTGCTTCGGCCTTCATTTCTTTTTCCATCGTTACCATTAGTTTTTCTTTTTCCTTCTTCGACATCTTGCCGAATGCTGCTGCTGGTTTGTATTCTTCCTGATCCTCGGCTGCATGGGTAGCACGGATTACGTCGCGGATTTCTTTTTGAATCGTCATTGGTGTAATTCCATGCTTACGATTGTATTCTTCCTGAATCTCACGACGCCGCTTTGTCTCACTAATCGCGAGTTCCATCGAATTGGTGATCCGATCTGCATACATAATTACATGACCATTGGCATTTCTGGCTGCCCGGCCAATTGTCTGAATTAACGACCTTTCCGAGCGAAGGAAGCCTTCTTTATCCGCATCTAGAATCGTAATGAGCGAAACCTCTGGAATATCCAGACCTTCCCGCAGCAGGTTGATTCCGATAAGAACATCATATTTTCCAAGCCGGAGCTCGCGGATAATTTCAATTCGTTCGAGTGTCTTGACCTCTGAATGCAAATATTGAACTTTAATCCCGATTTCTTTTAGATAATCGGTTAAGTCCTCTGACATTTTCTTTGTTAAAGTCGTCACAAGAACACGTTCATTTTTCTTCACGCGTTCCTGTATTTCGCCAATAAGATCATCAATTTGACCTTCAATCGGACGGACTTCAAGGGTAGGGTCGAGCAATCCTGTCGGGCGAATAATTTGCTCAATCATCTCTGGTGTATGCTCAAGCTCAAATGGCCCTGGTGTGGCCGAAACAAAGATGGCATTGTGGATATGCTTTTCGAATTCATCAAAGGTGAGCGGGCGATTATCAAGTGCGGATGGCAAGCGGAAACCGTGGTCCACTAGCACCTGTTTGCGGGCTTTGTCACCATTAAACATTCCCCTGACTTGTGGCAAGGTCACATGTGATTCATCGACAATCAGCAGAAAATCCTCTGGAAAATAATCGAGCAAGGTATAGGGTGTTGAGCCTGCTGGTCTTAGTGTTAAATGTCGGGAGTAATTCTCAATTCCTGAGCAAAAGCCCATTTCCCGCATCATTTCTAAGTCATAACGTGTCCGTTGTTCAATCCGCTGGGCCTCAAGCAGTTTATCTTCTGCCCTCAACTCGACAAGCCGTTCCTCAAGTTCTTTTTCAATATTTTCGATTGCAAGACGCAGTTTTTCTTCTCTTGTAACGAAGTGAGAGGCTGGGAAAATGGCGATATGCTCACGTTCCCCAATGATTTCACCTGTGAGAGCATCGACCTCGCGAATACGGTCAATTTCATCACCGAAAAATTCTACCCTTACACAATGTTCATCGCGGGAAACTGGGAAAATCTCGACAACATCTCCGCGGACACGGAAGGTCCCCCGTTTAAAGTCAATATCATTTCGTTCATATTGAATATCCACTAAGCGATGAAGCAGCTTATTCCGCTCAATTTCCATGCCTGTACGAAGAGATAACACCATCTCGCGGTATTCTTCCGGAGAACCGAGGCCGTAGATACAGGACACACTGGCGATGACGATGACATCTTTCCGTTCGAATAGGGAAGAGGTCGCCGAGTGGCGCAGTTTATCGATTTCATCGTTGATGCTAGCATCTTTTTCAATAAATGTATCTGTTTGAGGCACATAGGCTTCAGGCTGATAATAATCATAGTAACTAACAAAATACTCAACCGCATTATTTGGGAAAAAATCCTTAAACTCACTGTAAAGCTGACCGGCCAGCGTTTTATTGTGAGCGATCACAAGGGTCGGTTTGTTTATCTCTTTGATCACATTTGAAACGGTAAATGTTTTTCCCGTACCAGTTGCACCAAGAAGTGTTTGATAACGCTTGTTTTCCTTTATACCTTCAACTAATTGGCGAATGGCTTCTGGCTGGTCACCTTGTGGCGAGTACTTTGAAATTAGTTCAAATTGGTCGTTCACAATTTATTTCCTCCCATAAAAAAAGTCACTTCTCAGCTTGAAAACATTGAATATCGCCGGGATGGTGCTGGTAATTGGATTCTCTAAAAATACATATTAACATTCTACCACATTCACTCAAAAACAAACCAACAATATGCGAACGAATATTCGTTTTTTGTTAAAAAAACGTAAGCTCTTTGATAGAGCTGAGGACAAATGATGAATTCTGTCTATTTTAAAAAAATAGAGTCATTTTGAGTTTTTTAATTGGACTCTTTTTTAGGATTTGTGCCACTTTTTGGTGATTTTATGCCATTTTTTGGTGATTTTGTACTTATTTTAATGGGATTTGTGCCATTTTCAAGGGGTTTTGTGCCATTAGACAATTCCTTCCAAAAAGTAGGCCGATTTTTTCAAAAAGAAATAGAGTTCCAGACCAGAATCTTAATTTTTCCAAATAAAATTACCCTTGGATTTATAATTTTCTATATGACAGAAAAAGCCTGTCCAAATGGACAAGCTCTAACTTTCTTTTACTGCTCGAGGTTTCATTCTCGCAGCCAGCCAAAAACCAGCGGTAAGGGAAAACGCATCTATGACAATAAGATAAAATGCGTCGGTATAGCCTTTATATACAGATGCAGCGATAAGTGCAACAGTTAAAACAAGACCGATGAATCGATTGTAAGTGACCCGTGCAAAAAGCAAGACTAGTAACCCAGGCATAATAAGCGCCGAAAAAACCCTAATGATCTCAAACAATGGGTACACCTCATTCATTTAAATTCTGTAAATTAATTCTAAAAATTTATTAAAAAAATTGCAACTAATATACATGCTGCTTTTCACCACTTACTCCTCCAGCTTTATAAAACTAGCAGATTCCTTTTGCTGGGATAGGAAGCTGACAACGATAAATCCTATACATGAAAGGACAATAGGAACGACAACGGTATGGACCCCAAAGGCATTCGGGTAAAAACGATCTAATAGAATATAGGAACCCATTCCTAAAATCATCGACGTAATCGCTCCATACTTGTTTCCTTTACTCCAATATAGTCCCAAAATAACTGGCCAAATAAAGACAGATTCGAGACCCCCAAAAGAAAATAGATTTAACCAAATAATTAAATCTGGCGGTGTTAATGCAAGGAGGATGACAATGACCCCAATAATCGCCGTTACACTAAAACTAACCTTTTTTACATGGTTGTCCTTGGCATTCGGCTTGATGTAATTTAAATAAACATCTTTTACTAGGGCAGAGCTAACCAAAATGAGTAAGGCATCCACTGTCGACATGATCGCTGCCATTGGGGCTGCAAGGACAATCCCGGCCACAAATGGCGGCAGGACCTTCATCGACAATAATGGCATAACGGTATCACCAATTTTTACCCCAGGAAGCACTGGGCGGGCAAATACACCAATCAGATGCATCCCAAGCATAATGAAGCCGACCACAATCGTTCCAATTATAATGGCAGTATGCATGGCCTTCGAGTTTTTATATGACATGGCTCGAACGGTAATTTGCGGCAGCCCAACCACACCAACTCCAACTAATATCCAATAGGATGATACATATGCGGGTGTTAAAGTACGTTCGGCACCAAAGGGACTAATTAAGTTAGGGTTTTCGGCTGCTAAATCGGAGATAATGTTTGGAATTCCTCCTCCTGCCTTGATTGTCGCAATCAAGAGAATCAGGGTACCCATAAACATGACAACACCTTGAACTGCATCAGTCAAGGCCACAGCACGAAAGCCGCCGACAATAACAAAAACGAGGACAGAAAAAGCAAAAATAAATAATGCCGTAGTATAATGCAGGCCTGTTAGCGATTCAACAAGCCGAGCCCCGCCAATCCATTGTGCCGTCATCGATGAAAAAAGAAAGATGATGATACTTGCCGCTGACAATAACACAACGGTTTTACTTTGATACCGTTCTTTAAGAAAATCAATCAAGGTGATGGCCTTGTACTGGCGGGCAACAATGGCAAATTTCTTTCCCAGCACCATTAATGTAAAATAGCCGGTTGCCAGCTGGGCCATGGCCAGGAACACCCATCCCAATCCTTGGGTATAGGCGACCCCTGGTCCGCCAATAAAACTACTCGCACTTCCATAAGTGGCTACCATGGTCATCGCTAAGATGAATCCACCCATTTGCCGCTCTCCTAAGAAGTACTCTTCTAAAAACGAATTGGATTTTAGCACAAATTTATTTGACCAAATGCCGACTACAAAGATAATCAGTAAGAAAATAATCAATGGTGTTATAACAGCCCAGTTCACTTGCTTTCCCCCTCATCCTCTTCAAAGGGTACATCCTTAAATAAATACTTTACAGTAAAGACAACTAGAATAATCATCACAATCGACCCGACGATACAGCTGTAAAAGAACCATGCGGGTAAACCAAATATGTACGAATAATTCTCCACTTTTTGCGAGCCAAGCCCATAGCCGAAAGCGTACCATAAAATAAAGTTGATTAAAACAAGGATAACCCCAATAATGGCTTCTCGATGGGCAATCTTAAAGCGCTTGTCCAATGGATTTACTGTTTTTTTCAACAGTACTCCTCCTCACACGTTGTTTCATGTTATTTTTTACTAACAAAGTACATTTTACCAAACAAACGTTATAGATAAAGAAAAAATCATAAAAAACCCTATTGGAGTGAACTGTAAATTCGAACACATTCCAATAGGGCTTATCTTAGAAATGGTGTCAGGCACCATTAACTGCTTCACTACTGTAAATAAGTTTCAAAGGGTGGTTTGGGTGTCAGGCACCGAACTAAAGAAGGAATCCAATGCGTCAGTTACACGTTACATGAGGGCTTGGGCAGCCATTGGTTTCTTTTTCAACTTGGATGGTGCTGTGTTCAATTTGGAATTCATCATGGAGCAGTCGCTGGGATTGTGACAATATTTCATCGTGAACCCCTTGATCTGCAATAGAAATGTGACAGCTTAATACCGGGTATCCTGACGTAATCTCCCAGATATGAAGATCATGAACTTCTGTTACCCACGGAATCTTCCTCAATGTCTCTTTCACTTCTTTTAAATCAATCTGTGTTGGAGCACCCTCCATTAATATATGAAAAGAGTCCTTTGTTACGCGGAATCCACTGACCAGAATTAACAAAGCAACAATTACACTTGCAATTGGATCAGCGATGCCCCAGCCCAAAAACATAATTAGGAGAGCAGCAATAATGGCACCGACAGATCCAAGCATATCACCAATTACATGTAAGAAGGCACTTCGAACATTTAAATTTTCATCTTTATCGCCCTTCATCAATATCCAGGCTGCAATGATGTTAACTAACAAGCCGAGGATAGAAATGAACAGCATTCCTGTACCTTGTACCTCAGGAGGGTTGAAAAAACGACGAAATGCTTCATAAAAAATATACACAGAAATGACGATCAGTGTTAAGCCATTCAGTGCTGCAGCGATAATTTCAAATCGCTTGTAACCATAGGTTTTTTCTTGTGAAACTTTTTTCTCGCCAAGCTTGATCGCGTAAAAGCTTAGACCAAGAGCAGCGGCATCACTCAACATATGTCCAGCGTCGGACAATAATGCCAAGCTGTTTGTGACGATGCCCCCAATGACTTCAACTACCATAAAGGCAGCAATTAATAGGAAAGAACTTAATAATGCTTTTTTATTACTTGTATGTGAATGGCCATGTGAGTGGCCGTGTTCATGCCCATGATGGTGATGATGACCCATGTTTATCCCTCCCAAGCTCTCTTTTTAGAGTCGCTTTTTATCTATTATAAAACGAAAAGGTTCCGATTAAGGCTAATTTATCTAATTATTATTATTCGATACATTCCACCTTGGAACTTTCATTTTTTCGATAATCCCCCTATTTTTCAATCACTCTTTCACGGTTAGCTATCTCTTCCTGATGTGCGAAGGCAATATGAATTAATTGGATAACATGATCATCGTCAAGTGAATAATAGACAAGTTTACCTTCCTTGCGGTATTTTGCTAGACCAAGGCCTTTCAAATGACGGAGATGGTGGGAGGCCGTAGCAGTAGTTGCACCAACAATATTGGCCACATCGCAGACGCATAACTCCTCTTCAAGTGTTAGTGCATAGGCTATCTTCATACGAGTTTCATCAGATAGTGCTTTAAAAAGCTTGGTTACGTCAACGATATTTCCCTTTTTCAATTTTTGTTGGACACGAGTGGTTTTTTCGTTTTCTACACAAGGAATCTCGCAAATATCCTGGTCTTTCACTTTTGTCACCTTCTTCATTCAAATGTTGATTTGATTATATCATATTCAAATAGTGATTTGAGTGTTAATGATTTTTCGCCATTTTTAATAAAAAGAAGTTGGTTGAAAAAACAAAAAAAAGAAGAACCTCAGGGGGCTCTTCCTCACTATCAGTTTATCCCATTACTTATAACAGGTTCTTCATTTGGTTTTCCTATAAACTTTGTTGAGAATAAATCGGATTCAATTGCATACCTTGGGCGCCGCTTCACCTCGTGATAAATTTTTCCGATATACTCGCCAATCATCCCAATCCCCATTAATTGCAGTCCGCCTACAAACCAGATGGACATGATTAACGATGTCCAGCCGGACTTCGTGTTCCCTAATAATACTTGAATTAGCGCGTACCCGCCAGCAATTGCACTGATGATAACAGCCAGAAAACCTAGCAATGTCACAAATCTAATTGGTGCGATACTAAAAGAAGTAATCCCGTCGAAGGCGAAGGCGAGCATTTTTTTCAATGGATACTTCGATTCGCCAGCAAGCCTCTCCTTGCGGTCATAATAGACTTTTGCAGAGGAGAAACCGACAAGCGGGACGAGTCCCCGCAAAAATAAATTCGTCTCTTTATACTTTAATAATTCATCCAATGCCCGCTTACTCATGAGTCGGAAATCAGCATGGTTCGGAACGAGCCTAATTCCAATTCTCTCCATGAATCGGTAGAATCCCAAGGCAGTAGTCCGTTTGAAGAAGGTATCGGTATCGCGGCTATCTCTTACTCCATAAACGATATCAACACCTTCCCAATATTTTTCAACAAACGTCCGAATCACGTTTATATCATCCTGCAGGTCAGCATCAATGGACACGACACAATCGGAATGGTTATTAGCCGTTTCTAGACCGGCAATTAGGGCATTCTGATGTCCGACATTTCCTGCTAACTTCAGCCCAGTCACAAAGGAATTCTTTTCACTTTCACCCTCAATAATTTCCCAGGTTCGATCCTTACTCCCATCATCTACAAATAATAGGGTACTTTTTTGTGAGATGAGCAATTCCTCAATTAAATCATTTAGCACTAATGTTAATTGGTCGATCGTTTCCGTTAAAACCTCTTCTTCATTAAAACAGGGAACGACTATAGTTAATATAGGCTTATTCATATGGAGTGACCCTCCTTATTTGACTTGGTAAAGGTAAATTTTCCAGGCCGAATCTTTTTGTTCAAACGTCTTTTTGAATTCAAGACTGTTCTCTTCGGCGTTTAAGATTGGCACCGCTGAAAAGATATATTGTCCGCCCATTTGTTTGAATGCTTGTGTATTTAGCTGTAAATGGTGAATCTTCACTTTCGAGTCTTTTTTATACTCATATTTTTTTCCTAATTCTGCAACAAAAATATAGCATCTCCCGCCCCATTGATCGAAGTACTCTTCCAATTTAGGGCTCTTGTCCAGTTCTTTTGCAATGATTTTCCTAAACTCATGCTTATAGGTTAGGGGATAAAAGTTATTGTACGTATCCAAGGTGTAAAACCCATTATACTGGGCAATGGCTGGGTGTATCCCAATACTCGCCACTCGATAACTACTTTTCGGTTTACCAATGTATTGTTCAATTTCTGTAAATTGACTGGTCGCATAAAACTGTTTAACGGTCGGTCTATTATGATAGACGATTTCATCGTTTGCCCCAAATAGGACTAGGAGTTGAGCAATCAGGCATAGTTTTATGAATGCCTGCCACCACTTTCCCTTTTTCCATAAAATATAGGCACCAGCCGCAAACATTAAGTAGATTACTAAGGGCCGCAAAAAATGAAACCGGGCAAAATTAAAGGTATTTAGTAAAGAAATACGTTCTTTAAGTGGCTGCCATCCCTTATAAAACCAAAAGGCATACCAGACTGAAAGGACAATATTAAAAATGAATAGATATAAGTATCTTTTTTCAATTGCTCCCCGTTTTTCCTTCTTCCCGATCAAAATAAGGGCAATGAATGAAAGTGGTACAATCACCAGCGTATGCAGGGTTAACACATGTGTATGTCCGAGAAAATAATTTTTCATCACTAATCGGATGGTACGCCAGAATTCAAGCTTGGAACTGACAAACTCATTTCTGCTGGTGGGCCCCTCAGGAATTACTAATGAAAATACAAGGCGGTACTCGATGATCAGGTAAATAACAGTCATTAAAGCAATACTGCTAAAGAAAACCCAATTTGGTTTCTTTTTGACAAGAACATCCCTCAGCCATAACAGTCCCATCATAACTAAGAAGAAGAAAAATCCTAAAACAAAGCTAGAATAAATGGGCAGTAATATAAGTGTCAGCCATTCCTTCCATGTATGCTTGCCTTCTCTTATATTCATAAATGCCCATAAGGCAAGCGGCATTCCAAGTGTACTAAGCATTCCAGAAGGCCAAAATGGGGTCAAGGCAAATGCTAATGACACCCAGACACGGATAGGATAAGCCTCTGCCGCTTTCACAAAGTGCCTTTTAAGTAAAAGAAACATACCAATAAAAGCAATTATCCTTGTTAGGAGTTGACTAATCGCGTAAGCAAGCATGGAAGGGAAAATGTTATGCAGCCACTCAATCCCACTAAACTCTGTTCCAAAGGCATTGCGAGGCAGTCCATTTATGACCTGTGGAATGTTAGCATCAACAGCGCCAAATAATTGACCACTGTTTTTCAGTACCTTATACCATGCAATATTGGAATCAAGATTATCATGTACTCTTATATGCGCATTTTCCCCTAAAATAAACAAAGGAGAGACATATAGGAATAATAGACAAAATGCAAACCATAAATGCTTTTTTTCAGGACTCAAGTTTGTCCATCGGTTCATTCTTCTACACCACTCTAACAACTCAAAATTTTAATACTTAATTATAACATTTTATCTTTTATTTTCCAGATGGGTCTTTTTTAAGAGATTACCTTCTATTTTTTCATAAAACTCGATTAACCTATTAATGCCTTTGTTTATTTCACCGAATCGATGGACTAAGAAATGAATGGCAAAAGCCACACCTGCCCCAATAAGCATACCCACTGTCACATCTAAAGGATAATGGACTCCTGCCCAAACACGGGACAGGGCAATTCCTGCTGCTAAAACCAACCACATCCAACCGTCACGTTTTTTCCATATCCAAATGGCTGTTGCAATCACAAATGCCGCTGTCGCATGGTCACTTGGAAACGAGGCATTTTTCACATGGGGAATAAGCCAGTTTACATGATGGGTGACAAAAGGACGAGCCCGATAAAAGAAGTGACCAATTTCTCCATTTATAGTAAGCGCAATACATGCGGCAAGAATCGCCTCTACGACCATTTTCCGATTTCTTGCTTTAGGATAAAACCAATAAAAAAGGACTCCTGCAAAAAATAAATACTCTGCTTTTTCTGCTAACACGATCATCAGTGGATTTAAAAACCGCTCACTTATTGCGAGGTGATTGATTAATTGAAAGATTTCATAATCTAGTTGAAACATCCTTACTGTCCCTCCATTATGTTATTCATTTATTCCACCTGTTCATTTACATACGTTCCCATGCTTCTCAACAATCTAAAAATTTCAAGCAGAAGGATATTCAATCCTAGCCATACACTCCCGAAAACATAACCTGCCGCTACATCACTAGGGAGCTCAATGTCAAAATACACACGACTAGTCGCTATTAAAGCTAAAAGAACCAACACTGCGATTGGAACAACCGTGTGAATCCAAAGCTTTTTTGCATGACGAACAAAGATAAAGACCACAAAACCGTAAATGACGATTGCCATCAGCATCTGTTCACTTGGAAAAGAATATAAGAGTTGATCGAGTAACGATTGATTGGCCGGTGTGAGCTTGTGAAAAATTAAACTTAAGGTTTCTTCGTAAATCTCACCACCACAAGCTACGAGGGCGAGTGACAACCATTCAATCAGTCTATCTTTGCCCCTCCATAAAATCAAAAACACCGCCATGATCATTAGCAGCCAGAGAACCTGTCGAGAACCCATAAAAGACAAGATTTGCATGGTTCCAGACCAGTCTTTATTAAACGTTAAAGGTACTAATACACTGACAATTTCATTAAAATCGGAGAATTCTCCCCCAAGGAAATCCTGAATCATCCCAATCATAAGAACGATGAGTCCTAATGTGGCAACGGTAGTAATCCCAAGTAAGAGCCCTACCTTTTTACGTGAATGATATACGTTCATGGTGAGATTCAATATCCTAACAGCTGCATTTTTTAACTCTACTTTATACTTTTTATAAATATAGAAAGTAATCAGCAATACAGCAGCGATAATTCCCCCGATGATCAGATATTTTTTAATAGAGTTATGAAATTGCTCCCATTGTGGTCCCAATATCTTTCCGAGCGTAATAAATACTGTCACCCATAAAAATGCCCCGCTATAGGCAAATAGGGCATACGTGCGAAACGGTATCCGGGTGAGTCCTGAAAAATAACCAGTAATATGTCTGACGCCCGGTATAAAATAGGCGATAATTAGCAGCTTATTTCCATGCTTGCTAAACCATTGGGACGTTTTTTCAATCTGATCCGGGCCCAGATGAAACCGGTGACCATGTTTTTCAAAAAATGGTTTTCCTAATTTAAAACCAATCCAATAAGAAATGGTCATCCCGATACATGCCCCGATACCAGCAATTAAGATACTTAGCCACCAGTTTAAATGACCTTGGAACACCAAAAATCCGCTGTAGCTCATAAGGACTTCGCCAGGTAATGGAACAGCAATTAATTCTAGCAAAAGTGCGGTAAAAAGGACAATATACCCATATTGATCGATGTAAGCTGTCAAGTTTATCATGGTTTGTCCTCCTTTTTGTTACTACTGTGCTCTGGCACTGTGAAAAATTTTAGAATGCATAACTAATTCAGCCGTCTTGCTTTTCGTCTGTTGGTAAAAAACTGACTCAATTAAATCGACCAGTTTTTCCTTGGGTTCCACCACGATCTCGTTTTGATAAGAATCAACAGCTTGTTCCCAGCACTTCATTTTTTTCTGATTCTTTAACACCTTAAGTACTTGCATTTCCAAGGAATTGTCTTGGTCTAATACAAATACGAGCTTTTCGTCTGTTAAATAACGTAAATTAATTTTTTCCTGACCTGGGAGCATGGAATGAACAAAGATCGGAAGTCTCTTCTGTAAGGCTTCACTAATTGTGACACCACCAGGTTTTGTCATGATGGCATCAACTGCATCATAGAGCTTGTTCATATCTGACCTTGATGAAAGGTATGGGATTGGTTTAATATGCTTAAGGTTCCAGGAAAGGATTTCATGATACAGTTTTCTGTTCTTGCCACAGAGCACGAAGTAATCCAATTCGGTGGAGCGTTTTAACTCATCAGCGAGCTTGACGATCCCACCTAACCCACTATTTCCTCCAGCTATTAATATTTTGGGCCGTCTATTGTTGGTTTTGTGAATTTCGGAATTCCTAGTTATATCTGTATGAACAGGAATACCTGTTACCATCATCCGCTGTTTCGGAATTTGATACTTCTCGAAAAGAGTTTCTTTCACCTGTTGACTTGGTACAAAATGAAGGTCGATTCCTTCTCTCCCCCAAACATTATTGACAAAGAAATCCGTATATACATTAATAATGGGGATATTGCATTTCCCTTTCATTTTTAGGATGCTGAGAAGATGTGAAGGGAATCCATGGGTACAAACAAGTAAATCTGGTTTTTCTTCATCTATCAATTGTTCCATCTTTTTCAAAAAGAATGATTGATAGCATTTAAAGGAATGCCCTTTAGCAGATGGCATGTAAAAAAAGCTTCTGTAAGCAAGATTGTAGGACTCAGGGGCAAACCGAATCCAATTAAGATAGCCATTGGTAATTATTTTTTCTAACGATTTATTTGCATAGCTTAATAAGTCGACCTTCTTAACTAGAAAATCGTCAGTATGATTTTTTAATAGATCCATTAACGCCTCTGCGACCTGGTGATGTCCTGACTGCATTTGTAAGAGAGGTAAAAACAAAATCTTTTTCATGTAGTTCATCTCCTGTTTAGTAGAAATCAGTTTTTTGAACTATTGATTTTAAATGGGTTTAAAGATGATTGATTCATTTAAATCCCTTAACTACTGTATCACTCATTTCCTAAAAATCTCGTGTTTTAATGGATTTTTAATCTTCCCTTTAGGATTTTTTTAGTTTGCTCTTATTAAAACAAATACCCGAAAAAATCACTTTTCGGGTTGTGTTTTATTTTACTCTATTTAGATGGTGCCATTATTTTCATTTTTATATATTTAATCATGACATATAGGATAAAAAGAAATAAGAGTACAATCCCTACATATGGAACATAGTTTGGATTAATATGAAATACCTTTCCTGCATAATATCCACCAAAAATAAACGGGATAGTCCAGAAGAAAGTGCCCAATAAGGATAATAGGAAAAACCTCTGAAAGGGAATTTTATTTATTCCCGCAAAATAGGGGCTGATCTGCCTGATACCCGGCATGAAAAAGCCTAACAATATGGTCTTATTAACATTTCCCATATATTTACTACTTATACTTTTCCAGCGTTCATTGGTAATTCCAACATATTTTCCGTATTTTTTTACAAATGGGTAGCCTGCATATTTTCCGCAAGCATAGGCGGTCAACATGCCGGTAAACGCCCCGAGAATGGAACACAGTACGACGTGTCCCAATGAGATCTGGTGATGCACACTCATCACTCCGACTAGAAAGAGCAGCGATTCTTCAGGAGCTGGAATTCCAATTATACCAAAGAATAAAAATAGGAAAATGACGAGGTACCCATATACATTAATATAATTTACGATTGTCTCTACATCCATGATGGCCTCAGGTAATCTTTTAATGTGATAAACTTTGTTCCCTTAATACTGTTCTCCTGTAAATAGATTTCTAAGCAGTTAAGCATATAGTATGGGGCTTCCTGATCTGCACCCAACGTTTCCCCACAGTCATGAAGCAATAAAATCGAACCTGGTTCCTTCACTGCCAGCAACTGCTCAAGCAGCCCATTTTTGCCTTTTTTTACTTTCCAATCACCGAAAATATGCGACCAGATAATGATTTTAAATCGCTTACTCAAAAGTAACGAAAAAAGATTAAATTGGCCCCATGGAGGTCGATAAAAGGTTACCTTTTGATCGGTGCATTCCATAATGGCCTCCTCTGTTAACTGCAGCTGTCTTTTTAATTGAGACGGTAAGAGAATCCAACTTGAAGTATGTTCAAAGTGATGGATACCAATTGTATGTCCCTCTTGGCTCATTCGTTTAATAATCTCTGGATAGGCTTTGACTTTACTGCCAACCACGAAAAAGGTGGCCTTTACATCATATTTTTTCAAAAGATCCAGCAGTTGTGGCGTATATATTGGATTGGGACCATCATCAAAGGTTAAAGCTATTGCTTCTGTTTTTAACCGTTTGACGATTCCCCAGCCGCTCACACGAATGATTACAGTTGGCAAAATGGCGTAAACAAGAATTAAAATGAGTAAAAAAATTAAACTATTCATTAGGACGTGGATCATTTCATTGGCAGTTCCTTTCCGTCATTCCGTTTGGGTAAAAGCAATTCCACTTCACTTCCCACTCCCTCCTTACTATTTATACATATTTCCCCATTATGCTGTTTCATAATATTTTTTGCGATTGACAGACCCAGCCCTGTTCCTCCCGTTTCCCTGCTCCTAGCCTTGTCCACCCGGTAAAAACGTTCAAAAATATTTTCTATTTCAGTCTCGGGTATGCCAATCCCATAATCTTTCACCTTAATGACCGTAAATGAATTCCCTTCTTCTATATATACATCTATTTTCTCCGAACTATATTTGATGGCATTATCAATAACAATAATAATCGCCTGTTTTAGCTTTAATTCATCCGCTGTTACGACAATAGGTTCAGCTTGATAATGGAGGTCAATTTCTCGCTTATAAGCACTTTTTAATTGTTTACGTACAGTTTCACATAAGGCTGCTATGTTAAATGATTTTGTTTCTAACCGGTGCCCTGACTCTGTATCGGCTAAATCGAGAAATCTTTCTGTCATTTTTTGAATACGAGTGGCTTCTGAATGAATCGATTCGATTGCATCATGGGTAACTTCTTCATTTTGGATTCCCCGTCTTAACAAAAGGTCCGCATAACTTTTAATCACCGTTAGCGGGGTTTTTAATTCATGAGAAGCGTCTGATATAAATTGCTTCTGTTTTTCCAGGTTCGCCTCTAATCTTTCAATCATTCGATTAAACGTTTCCGCCAACTTTTGCAGTTCATCCTTTGTATCACGTTGGATGACAATGGTTTTCGGGATTCCGCTTTGTTCAATATCCTCCATCGTATTGATCATATTAGAAATAGGCTTCATGATAAGATTCGATAACCACCTGCCGCCTAGTAACGATAAAACCACTCCTAAAGCCGTGCAAAGGGCGAGAAGAAAAAGCAATAGGTCCTTTCCTGTTTCCAAACCAACTAATTTCTCACCAAGCTCAAGTGTTCCAACCACCTGTCCGTTCGATTGAATTGGAACCCTTACAATGGCAATTTGTTCTTCTTGGTTCTTAAGTCTAATAGTGCGCCTCTCCGTCTCTTTTTTACGAGTAAATTTGGCTTTCACTTTAGCGGCTAATTGCTGATCATTCGTAATTTGGTGTACAATTTTTGAATCTGGCTGCACCTTACGTATAAAGGAATGGGTTGTTAAGTAGGGAGTTAATTCCTCCTTAAAAGCAGCAGGGGAATCCTCCTTATTCATTTCTTTTATCACATTGTTTGCCTTTTGAAATAGTTGATTATCTTCCATATTGACCGTAATCTTCATAAAGGAAAAAAAGACGACCGCATTCACAGCCAGTAACACACAAAGTACCCAAGCAGATGTAATTAAATTAATTTTTGTCGTTATTTTCATCGGCTTAATTCTCCTTTACTGTGTATCCAATTCCCCTTACTGTTTGAATAATGGTTGAATCAGGAAAGCCTTCTTCCACTTTCTTTCGTAAATGACGAATAAATACATCGATAACATTCGTTTCTCCTTCGTACTCGTAACCCCATACATGAAACAGGATATTTTCCCTCGTGACAATTCTATTTTTATTGGATAACAAATACACGAGCAAATCAAACTCCTTTGGGGTTAACGAAATGGATGTATCAGCTCTAGTAACCTCTCTTGTGTCAAGATTAACCGTTAAATCCCGAAAGGATAAAATAGTGTCTTCCGATTGTGAAGCCTTTACGGCAATGGAATTCTGCCTTAGACAGGAACGTACTCGTGCCAATAATTCCTCCATTTCAAAAGGCTTAGTAATATAATCATTGGCCCCCTGGTCCAGCCCCGCAACCTTATCCATCGTCATGTTTCGGGCTGTTAATAATATGACCGGAATAAGTGTGTTTTCTTTTCGAAATTTTCTTAAAACCTCAATGCCATTCATTTCCGGCAGCATCACATCTAATAGGATTAGATCTGGTTTCTCATTCAAGGATGCCTGCAAACCTGCTTTCCCATCATAGGCAACTACTACCTCATATCCTTCAAACTCGAGCTCTATCTTTAATATCTTTGCTATTTGTTTTTCATCCTCAACTACTAAAATACGATGATTCATTGTAACCCCTCCTTACAGACGGTTCTGTTAAGGTATAGCCATACCTGATTTTTTATACTTCCACTACAATTTAGCACTATTATTACTTAGTTTCCTATTTTTAATGGAATTTTAATCTTTGCTGATTAAAAAAGCCCAAGGAACCATTAGTCCCATGGGCTTTCTTCTAAAAATCTAACAAGTTTCGGAAGGCATAAAAAAGAGAGGAGATGAATAATCATCCCCTCCCATTTTATTTTTATTTTATCTTAGAGTTTTTAATGCGCCGCTCCAAGCGTTAACTTCGTCAAGCATTGCATTTACATTTGTAAGGTGCAATTCAGCTGGTTTGAAATCAGCTCCGTTTTCAAAGTCTGTGAATAATGATAATGTTGGATGTGTACGAACGTCAGCGATTTTTAATTCACCCATGATTCCACGTAAATGTTCAGCTGCACGAGCACCGCCTGTTGAACCATAGCTTACGATACCTGCTGCTTTGTCATTCCATGCTTCACGTGCAAAATCAAGAGCATTTTTTAATGCACCAGTGATGCTGTGATTGTATTCTTGAACAACGAATACAAAACCATCTAAGCTAGCAAGTTTTTGATTCCATGCTGCGATACCAGGTTCAGTACCATCAGTTGTACCTAAGAATGGTAAATTGAAGTCTGCGATATCAACGATTTCATAATTTGCATCGCCGCGTTTGTCTGCAATACCTTTTACCCATTCTCCTACTTGTGGACTAACGCGTCCTTGACGTGTGCTTCCTAAGATAATACCAATGTTTAATTTTGTCATTGTTGTTTCCTCCTCTTGTGTTTTACCAAATAATTTATCTAAAAAACCCATTACTACACCACCTTCATATTGAGAGTCTCTAAGTTGAGTATTTAAAATTAATTTATTTTTAATTCGAGATAATAATATAATATATTTTTTACTTTGTCAACAATATAAACCATAGTTTTTTAGGGAATTTTTCAAAAAGAAAAGAAAACAACTAAAAATGATGAAAGTTTCATCTTTTTTAGTTGTTTTTATCATGTTATTTAGTTAACCGTTTTAACAGTGCTTCTTTTTCCGCTTCATAGCCTGGCTTGCCAAGTAAAGCGAACATGTTCTTCTTGTATGCCTCAACACCTGGTTGATTAAATGGATTTACGCCCATAAGTAAGCCGCTGATTCCACAAGCCTTTTCAAAGAAGTAAACCATTTCACCGAAGATATATTCATTTAATTCATCTAATTCTACAACCATGTTTGGTACTCCGCCGTCAACATGAGCCAACACCGTTCCTTGGAAGGCATTTTTATTCACTTCATTCATGGTTTTACCAGCTAAGAAGTTTAGCCCATCAAGATTAGCCGGATCTTCTTGAATCGTTAGTTCTACTTTTGGTTTTGCTACTTGAACAACGGTTTCAATCAAATCACGACGACCTTCTTGCACATATTGTCCCATGGAATGCAAGTCAGTTGAAAAATCAACAGAAGCTGGGAACAGCCCTTTATGATCTTTTCCTTCACTTTCACCGAATAGCTGTTTCCACCATTCAGATACATAATGAAGAGCAGGCTCATAGTTGACTAGCAATTCAATGGTTTTTCCCTTACGATACAAAGAATTACGAACTGCTGCATATTGATAGCTTTGATTGGTTGCAAGGTCGTCATGATTGTATTTGTCAGCTGCGGCAGCTGCACCTTCCATCATTTTGTCAATATCTAGTCCTGCTGCTGCGATTGGTAATAGTCCAACAGCTGTGAGGACAGAGTATCTTCCACCCACATCATCAGGAATGACAAATGTTTCAAATCCTTCCTCAGTAGCGAGTTGTTTTAATGCTCCTTTTTCTTTATCAGTTGTGATGTAAATCCGTTTTTTTGCTTCTTCTTTTCCATATTTCTTTTCCAAATAATCGCGGAAAATACGGAAGGCTACAGCTGGTTCTGTTGTAGTACCAGATTTTGAAATCACGTTGATTGAAACATCTTTTCCTTCTAACATTTCTAATAAATGAGAAATATAGGTAGAACTAATGTTTTGACCAGCAAAATAAATTTGTGTATTGCCGCTCATTTGGTTATGGAAGGAATGAGAAAGAGCTTCAATCGCTGCTCTTGCACCTAAATAAGATCCCCCGATTCCAATGACGATTAACGCATCAGAAGACTGGCGGATTCGTTCAGCCGCTTGCTTTATTCTTGAAAATTCTTCTTTATCATAGTCATGTGGAAGGGTGACCCATCCTAAATAATCAGATCCTGGACCTTTTTTGGTATGTAGCATATTGTGCGCTGTTTTGACAAATTCAGAAAGGTTATCCACTTCACTTTGTTCCATAAATGGAAGTACATTTGCATAGTCAAAAGATATGGTCATTTTTTTCTAGCTCCTTTTACAACGATTTTTTCACAAAAGAATGGACGTTAGCATTTTATTGTATCCATTATCTAGCAGCTAACGCCCTTTATTTTTCTTAGTGTTTAGGTTCGACCCAATCTGCAGCGAATTTTTCGATACCTTGATCGGTTAGTGGATGCTTAGCAAGCTGTTCAATAACTTTGTAAGGAATCGTCGCAATATGGGCACCTGCCATGGCAACACGGGTTACATGGTCTGGATGGCGAACAGAGGCTGCAATGATTTGGGCATCAAGGTTATGAATTCGGAATAGCTCGGCAATTTTTGCAACTAGTAATACACCATCTTCAGAAATATCATCTAAACGTCCTAAGAATGGTGATACATAAGAAGCTCCTGCACGTGCTGCTAATAATGCTTGGTTCACAGTGAAAATAAGGGTAACATTTACTTTTACACCTTTTTTAGCAAGGTAACGAGTGGTTTCTAACCCCGCCAAATTCATCGGAACTTTAATGGTAATATTTTTATCGCCGCCATTAATTTTGATTAATTCATCTGCTTCTGCCATCATTTCTTCAGCTGTCAATGCATGTGGCGTTACTTCAGCAGATACGGATTCGACTTCTGGGACCGTATTTAAAATTTCTGCAATTCGGTCTTCAAATTTTACGCCTTCTTTTGCAACTAAAGATGGATTCGTAGTAACACCAGATAAGATTCCAATTTTGTACGCCTTTTTAATTTCCTCAAGGTTGGCTGTGTCAATAAAAAATTTCATGTTTAATTCCCTCCAGTTTTTTAATGCTTTTTACTCTTTTTCTTAGGCTTTTTCTACAGCATGTCCGCCAAATTCATTCCGTAGGGCAGCTACGACTTTTCCGTCAAAAGTATCTGTATCTAAAGAGCGATAGCGGGATAATAATGACAAGGCAATAATTGGTGTAGATGCTTGAAGATCTAAAGCTGTCTCAAGTGTCCATTTTGCTTCACCTGATGAATGCATTATTCCTTTAATCCCTTCAAGTTTGGGATCTTTAGAGAAGGCATGCTCAGTAAGCTCCATTAACCATGAACGAATAACGGATCCATTATTCCAAACCTTTGCTACCTTTTCATAATCAAAGTCAAAGTCACTTTTTTCTAATACTTCAAAGCCTTCACCAATAGCAGCCATCATACCATATTCTATACCATTATGAATCATTTTCAAGAAATGACCACTGCCAATTTTCCCTGCATATAAATAGCCATTTTCTACAGCTGTATCATGGAAGAGGGGTTCAACGTGATTCCATGCTTCTTTGTCGCCCCCAATCATATAACAAGCGCCATGGCGGGCTCCTTCCATTCCGCCAGATGTTCCGGCATCCATATAATAGATTCCCATTTCTTTTAATTCATCATACCTGCGAATCGATTCTTTATAATGGGAATTGCCTGCTTCAATGACTATATCGCCTTTTTCTAACAGTGGTGTTACTTCACTAAGAACGGAATCCACTACAGTGTGAGGAACCATGATCCATAACACTCTAGGGCTCTCTAATGAATGGACTAATTCATTTAAATTAGATGTGGCTTGGGCTCCTAGTTGATTCATTTCTTCTACAGCCTTTGGATTCAAATCATAGGCCACTACCGAATGATGGTGATCTAATAAATTTTGACCTAAGTTGAAACCCATTTTCCCTAAACCGATTAATCCTACTTGCATTGTAAATCCCCCTTTAATTTTTTCCTTATCTGGAAATTGCAAAATTTATTGCGCTGCTAATTCAACTGAAGTCTTATCTTCTACCTCATTGGCATCCATCCACCATTTGAATCCATCCTCACGAAGTAAGCGATGAGCTGCCTCAGGGCCATTGGACCCTGCTGAGTATTCTTGAAGTGGGACAAGGTTTTCTTTAAACGCCTCAAGAATAGGCTGGACCCATTTCCATGACAGTTCAACTTCCATCCAATGGGCAAAGAAAGTGGAATCCCCACGAAATGCATCATTAATTAATCGTTCATACGCTTCAGGGATGTCTGCCTGTTCAGTTGAAAAACTAATCTTTACAGGTTCAATTTTTCCGTTGATTGGATTTCTGCTATTTAGTTGTAAAGATACATTTTCATTTGGACTGATTTCGATAATCAAAAGATTAGGAGCCATTTCGTTTCTATTTCCCTTTTTCAAGGAACTTTTGAATTCAACGACAATCCTCGTCGATTTTTCAGCCATTCTTTTCCCTGTTCGAATATAAAATGGTACCCCTTGCCAAAATGGATTATCGATCCAAAGTCGTGCCGCCACAAAGGTATCATTTTCGGAAGAAGCCTCAATACCAGGTTCATTTTTATAGCCAACCACTTCTTTGCCATGAATTTCCCCAGCACTATATTGAGCTCGAATCACATCGAGGCTAGCCTCTTCTTTCTTTAGTGGACGAACAGATTCGATTACCTTTCTTTTCTCATTTCGGATTTCATCAGGGCTAATGCTTTTGGGCAAATGCATGGCGGTCATCATCAAGATTTGCAGCATATGATTTTGGAACATGTCACGGATCGCCCCTGATTTGTCATAATACCCAGCACGTTCTTCTACCCCAACGGTTTCGCTCGCAGTAATTTGTACATTGGCAATATGCTGATTGTTCAATAAGGTTTGCAATACTGGATTTGAAAATTTAAGTGACTCCAAATTTTGAATCATGGACTTACCAAGATAATGATCAATTCGATAGATTTCATCCTCTTCAAAGGCTTTGCTTAAGTTAGTATTTAATGCACGTGCTGTTTCTAAATCGCGTCCAAATGGTTTCTCAATAATCAGACGTTTCCATCCCTTGGTAGACCCTAAACCACTTTCCTTAATATTTAAAGCAATACGATCAAAATATTCAGGTCCAACTGATAAGTAAAACATCCGATTTTCCGGGATATTTAATTCACTTTCGCGTTGGTTTACAAGGCCTCGTAGTTTTTCATAATCCTCGACATTGGTGGCATCGAGAACACTATATCGAAAGGCGGCAAGGAATCGATCCATTTTTCCGTGATCATCATCCCCCCGTCTAGAAAAAGTTCGCACCGATTGTTCAACATTGTTTTGAAAATCCTCATCAGACCATTCACGTCTACCTAAACCAATAATGGACATTGGCTGTGGCAGTTTTTGATCAAGGTATAGATTATATAAAGCAGGGAAAATTTTCCTCTTTGCTAAATCTCCAGTTGCTCCAAATAAAACGAAAGTCATTGGTTCCATTTACTCTTCTCCCCTTTTCTATAAAAACAAGATGGTAATCCTCATGCTTTCCATTGTTTCATAACTTGTTTTTCAGCTAAAACCTTTATGGTTTCACAGGACATTTCTTTATTGGCTATGACATTTGTTAAATATTTTTTCCCGTTTAATTCAACTGTTACGGTGACTTCACACATAATACTCTGCTCTCCCTTCTAAATTTAATTCGTACTGTATTTGTTCTTAAATTAAAATTATCAAATTCAAGATAATAGAATGATGAAAAAATTTTTAACTACTATCATTTTTATTTGTTTAAAAGTATACCTTGTTTTATTGTTACGATTTTATAATCAGGTAACTTTATGTAACCATAATAATTCCTTTTTTTAAGTAAGTCAATTAATTTGTGTCTAAATTGTGACGTTTTTATTTTTCTTTATAATAAATGGAATTTATAGTGGATTTTTGATCATCTAAATTAAATTTCCCAATTTTGTAAAGCGCTTTATTTTTATTGGATACTTTGTTATTATTAATAACAAGATCATTCTTTTATCACATTATTTTTACTAAAATAACCAATGGAACGAGGAGGTGTTTTTTTGATGAACGAAGGGAACGAAGGGAACGAGGAAAATAAATTATGTGTACAAGTAGAAGAGTGTTACCATCTAATCGGAAAAAAGTGGATGGGACTCATCATCCATACTTTAATGGAGGAACCAAAAAGATTTAGTGAAATTCATGCCTTTATACCTGATTTAAGTAAAAGAATGTTAAATGAACGGATGAAAGAACTTGAGGACTGTGGAATTGTTTTAAGAAATGTCATTACAGATCGTCCTGTACGAACGGAATATTCATTAACTAAAAAAGGAACGGACCTTGGGAAATCGCTTAAAGTAGTCGAGGCATGGGCGGAAAAATGGTTATAACGATAAGCGTCGAATAATCCCCACCTTTAAGAAGATGGGGATTTGCATTTTTATTATGTTTTAATAGCAGCTATTTGGCTATATAATTATTTTTTACTCGCCTGTTTCAGCAAATCGCTTTATACGGTCACCGATTTCATCACGAACACGTTGGAAGAAAGCCCATTGTTCTTCATTTGTTCCTACGGCTTTAGCTGGGTCATCAAATCCCCAGTGTTCCCGTTTAACATGTGGTGGTGTCATCGGACATCTTTCATCTGCATCAGAACAAAGCGTGACCACCAAATCAGCATGATTTAAGTATTCCGAATCAATCAGTTTAGATTGATGATTAGAAATATCCATACCTACTTCGTTCATCGCTTTAACTGCATTTGGGTTCAACCCATGTGCTTCAATCCCAGCACTTTCGATTTCCCACTCATCACCTAAGTATTTTTTTGCCCAGCCTTCAGCCATTTGGCTCCTACATGAGTTTCCTGTACATAAGAAGTAAAGTCTTTTTTTAGACATACTGTTTTCTCCTTTATTTTTCATCTAGTATTTTATAAATGATTGCCGCACAACCTGCACCTAAAATAGTTGCAACAACATAAACCCATAAATATTGAGTAGTTCCTGAAACAAGTGCAGGCCCAATTGACCTTGCAGGATTCATCGAAGCACCTGAGATAGGGCCACCAAACATTGCTTCCAGCCCCACAGTGGCACCGATTGCAATTCCTGCTAATGACTTTTGAGCTTTTCCATGAATTGCAGCTCCAAAAATAACAAACATCAAGAAAAACGTAAGGATAAATTCCAAAACAAACGCTTGTGACCATGTATCTCTAGGTAAAGTAGCCCCTAGTGAAGCAATATTGCCAAATAAAGAAAACACCGTTGTACTTGCCGCAATTCCTGCAATTAGTTGTGTAACAATATAGTAAAGTGCTTCCCTTACATAAATATCCCCATTGATTAAAAATCCAATGGTCACAGCTGGATTAAAGTGTGCTCCAGAAATGTGGCCAAACGTATAAATTAATGCCGTGACTACCAGTCCGAACGTAATTGCTACTCCTACATGTGTTAAACTTTTAGTAATTTCATCTATTACTACTGCACCCGTCCCTGCAAAAACAAGGAAATAGGTTCCTAAAAATTCACTGATTAACTTTTTTTTCATTTTTTCTTTCTCCTTATTGAACCAATTCCTTAGCAGCCACAACGAAGTGTAGGGTTACCTTTTTCAATTTGTTTGATTTTCTCAGACTGGTTTGGTAAATGTTTCAAGATATCTTCCATAAGACCATAATGATCATTTTGTGAATTGATGGAATAATAGACCCACTGTCCTCGACGGTCTTCTTTAATAAGTCTCGCGTCCTTTAATTTACGAAGATGCTGGCTGATTGAGGGCTGACTGGTATCAAACACTTCAAGTAATTCACATACACAACACTCACGTTGTTTTAGTATCGCTATAATGGTTAATCGTGTCTTATCGCCTAATAATTTCATAACGTCCGCAGCACTAGCTAATTCTATTGTTGTTATCTCCAAACTAATCACCTCCTATAAATAACCTTTTACTTATATTTTCTTCTTATATAATCAATTGCTTATATAATAAAACACTTATATTTATTGTTCAACACGTTAATTGTTAAGTCTTTGTAAAGAAAAAGAGAAAATCCCTTTTCCTCTTTAAAAGATAAATCTGTTAATCGTAATTCGTATGAAAGGAGTTCAATGTGTACAAGAATTCATACATATCTTCTGGGAACTTCTAATAGGGTATCTTGTTTTACTTATTATCATTAAGGTTTTAGGAAAAACACAGATTAGTCAAATTACAACATTTGATTTTGTTTCTGCACTTGTATTAGGAGATTTATTGTCGAATGCTGTGTTTGATGCTGAAGCAGGATTAATAAAAATTGTATCTTCTATCGTGATATGGGGTTCACTAATTTATGTCACTGAAATAATTACACAAAAATCTCGTTAAGCCCGTAAAATCGTGGAAGGTGTCCCATCCATCTTGATTGATAAAGGGGAATTGAACTGGCAAGAAAAACTGATTAAGGATTATTCCCTCAATCAGTTTTTTTGCTTCTTATTTTAGTAGCCTTAGACTATTTAAAATGACTAAAATGGTACTTCCTTCATGACCGATGACACCTAATGGTAAACCCACTGCCTGTAAAAAATTCGAAGCGATAAGAAGTACGATGACACTGATTGAAAAAATGATGTTCTGTTTTACAATTCTATTCATCCTTTTGGAAAGGTGAATCGCTTCGGAAATCCTCGGTAAATCGTTTTTCATTAGAACAATATCTGCTGTCTCAAGTGCCACGTCGGTTCCGCCCCCCATAGCAATTCCCACATTAGCGGTTGCAAGTGCAGGAGCATCGTTGATCCCGTCGCCAACCATAGCAACATTCCCATGCTTTACTCTAAGTTGTTTCAGATGGTTTACCTTGTTTTCAGGCAGACATTCAGCAATGTATTCATCCACATGACTTTCATCGGAAATTGCTTTCGCTGTTTTGGTGCTATCACCAGTCAACATGATTGTATAAATGCCTTGCGCTTTTAAACGGTCAATCGCAAGTGTTGTTTCTTTCCGAACCCGATCCATAAGGCCAATACATGCCACTAACTTTCCGGCTTTTTGAACAAAGACAACCGTTTTTCCTTCACCGGCTAGTCTCTTTGCAGATTGTTCAGCATGTTCTTCCGAAACAAATCCAGCTTTGCCTATTTTCCACTCTTCTTGATCAATTATCGCTTTAACTCCCCAGCCAGCTACGTCCTCAATACTTTCTAGGGGAATGAGGTCACCCGCTAATTTTTCCTTTGCATACTTCACAATCGCATTGGCAAGTGGATGGTTGGAGTGCCTTTCAATTGATGCTGCTATCCGTATGACATCTTCATCATTAAGCCCATCTTGAACGATAAAATCTGTAACCTCCGGCTTCCCCTTTGTCAACGTACCCGTTTTGTCAAAGGCAATAGCTTGCAAATGGCTTAAACTTTCTAAGTGAGCTCCGCCTTTAAAAAGAATTCCGTGCCGAGCACCATTGGAAATCGCCGATAAGGTTGCCGGCATAATGGAGGCGACAAGGGCACAGGGAGAAGCCACTACAAGTAAAACCATAGCTCGATAAAAGGTTTCTACCCAGCTCCAATGAAATAGATAATGGGGAAGGAACATCATCAATGCTACTACGGCCAGAACAAATTTTACGTACGTCCCTTCAAACTTTTCGATAAATAGCTGGGATGGAGCTTTTTCGCTCTGCGCAGACTGAACTAACTCAATAATCTTTTGGAATAAGGTTTCATTCGCAGGTTTTGTGATTTGAACTGTGATCGAACCGTTTAAATTCACCGTTCCAGCAAACACCTCATCTTTATTTCCTTTCGAAACAGGAATGGACTCCCCTGTAATGGCTGCCTCATCAACGGTAGTCATCCCCTTGACAATTTTTCCATCGGAAGGCACTCGTTCTCCTGGTTTGATCAGTATCAAATCACCAATCGTTAGTTCCGATACATTAACGCGTTCCTCCATTCCATTCGTAACACGTAATGCCTCTTCAGGCTGAAGTTCCATTAATGAGGAAATTTCTTTATGACTTTTATTCATTGTATATGTTTCTAGAGCCCCACTTAAAGCAAAGATAAAGATTAAGATGGCCCCTTCTGTCCAATATCCGATAATAGCAGATCCAATGGCTGCTAAAATCATCAGCATCTCAACATTAAGCTCTTTATTGGCAATCGTTTCATCAATACCTTCCTTTGCTTTCGCGAAGCCGCCAATTACAAAGGAAAGCAGATATAATATGACAGATGGTACCTCAAAACCCTCTCGATGGAATAACCACCCAAGAAAAATGAATACTCCGCAGACAATTGCTGCAATTAGTTCTCCATTAACTTTGATTCTTTCCCAAAGTTTTACCTGTGGTTGTGATGTATTAGTTTTCAGCACTCGCGCTTGTGTTTCTGTCCTCATATTTGTTTCAACCTCCGTTTCCTCATAAATAATTTATTTTGTAAGATTTACTTTTTTATAATTATTATAATATAGATTGTAATTAGAATTTGATTGGGTGTCAAACATAAATGAGAATTTTTTCATTAATTGATAATGATAGTCATTTAAAATCAAGCATCTATAATGATAATCATTATCCGTTACAATTAATAATTGATAATTATTATTATTTAATCTTCAATTTAAATAAATGAGTAAATGTATTTATCCATTTTTGACAACAGTAAATTTTGTCGAATGTTTATCTAACGCTAAAAAGTTGCACATGCGCTAAAATTGTTTACAAAGACAAAAAACCGAGTTAAAATAATTTCATAAATTAATTAGTGACCTTTTTTCAAGTGAAAAGTTGGACTCGGGAAAGTTATTTTACTAAGTACACATTTTAGGAGGGTTGATTGATGGATAATCAGCAAGAAGATGTGGTAAAAAAGCATGGCTGGTTAAAGCAAAGCTCGAATGTGAGCTTAGAAGAGGTAAATAATACAGTAAGTGTTCCAAGTAAAGGAGGATTTTGGCGTAAGCTGCTTGCCTTTATGGGGCCTGGCTCATTAGTAGCCGTTGGGTATGTAGATCCAGGAAACTGGGCGACATCTATCGCTGGCGGTGCACGCTTTGGTTACACACTGTTAATCGTCATATTACTTTCTAACTTAATTGCGATGCTTTTACAAGCATTGGCATCAAAACTTGGAATCGTCACAGGAAGAGATCTTGCCCAGGCTACCAGAGATGCAACTGGGAAGAAAACAGCCTTTGCTCTTTGGATATTAACCGAATTAGCCATTATTGCAACAGATTTAGCCGAGGTTATTGGTTCAGCCATTGCCTTAAATTTATTATTTGGCATTCCATTATTACTGGGTATAGCCATAACTACCTTAGATGTTTTGCTTCTACTTTATTTGCAAAAGAAAAGCTTTCGTATTATTGAATCTATTGTCATTGTTTTAATGGTTACAATCTTTGTCGTATTTGCATTTGAGGTAATTGTTTCAAAACCGGAAATTGCCGCCTTATTTGGTGGATTTGTTCCTAAACCTGAAATTGTCACAAATCCGCAAATGCTCTTTATTTCTTTAGGTATTTTAGGAGCAACGGTAATGCCGCATAATTTATATTTGCATTCTTCCATAGTGCAATCCAGACAATATAAAAGGACAACAGAGGGAAAAAGAGAAGCCATTAAATTTTCCCTCATTGATTCCACCTTTTCGTTAACCGTTGCTTTTCTTATTAACTCCGCTATTTTGATTTTGGGAGCAGCTGCTTTTTTTGGTACAAATTTAGATGTATCCGAAATCGAAGCAGCATATGAATTACTTAGTCCTACGCTCGGAGTAGGTATAGCAAGTACTTTATTTGCAGTTGCCTTACTTGCTTCCGGCCAAAATGCGACCATTACTGGAACGATTAGCGGTCAAATTGTTATGGAAGGATTTATTCATTTACGAATTTCACCGTGGCTTCGCCGCTTAATTACACGGTTATTGGCTGTTGTTCCAGCCTTTATTGTAACCTGGCTGGGAGGTTCTAAAGGAACTGGTGAATTGCTGTTATGGAGTCAAGTGGTCCTAAGCTTAGCTCTTCCATTTGCCGTGATACCGTTAGTCATATTTACAAGCGATAAAAAGAAAATGGGTGAATTTGCGAACAAATTACCTGTGAAAATATTAGCATGGGTATGTACCAGTGTAATCGTTGTATTGAATATTTTCTTAATTGGATATATTGTTGTTACAGGTCAAGACTTAGGCTGACTACTCCCACAGCTAAAGCAGTGGGGTTCCCTTATACTTAAAAGCCTTACAAAGCTCTCGGCAGTCTACTTAAATCTAAAGGAAGGCTCTTGCCTTTCTTCTTTCCCTTAAGTAGGACTCTGCGTACACATCTTTGCTGGATCTTTTGTTCTAAGAGACTTTATGTTCTATACAACTGTTGTTGTATTCATGAACATCTTTAACAGAGGCGGGTAGCTCCACCTACGAAGAATAAGTTCTTCCTTAACTTGCTTTTTTGATACCGATACTACATGGCAATGAGTCTTTTGTTTGCCTTAATTCTTTCATATGTTCATTGTGAAGCTTGACAAACTGTTCAAATGTTTGATGGCATAATTCTCGATTGGGATGTCGCAAATCAATCTGGCTATTCATTAATAGAAAGGCACTGTATAAATCTCTTTGCACGTTCCTAGTGTCAATCGCTGTCCATCTCTGAGAGAGTTTTTTCTTTTTATAAGTGTCAGTCACATGGTTATACTGACTGGCTTTAAACGTTCGGGTATTCACTTTATGAATTTCACTATTCAGATAACCTAATTTTTGATGAATCATCCTAATTAATAAAGCAGGAGCGTAGGAGCCAACGCTTTTTCCAAATCGCTTTTTCCGTTGGCACTTTCCTTTAGGATTCACTTTGGTTTCTTTTGCTCGTTTCGCTAATGCTTGAAAATTCATGGTTTCCACATAGACTTCATTTCCGCAAGATAAAATACGGTTAGCGATTTGAGCGTGCTGTTCTTTCACATAAGCACTTCGTTTTCGATAGAGTTCTTTCACTTGATACAAGGTTTTCATGTACTGGTGACTGCGTGTCCATGTTAATTTGGTTCCTTTTTTGATTGTGCCATCTGCATGGTAATTATGGGGATTCGTGCTTCTGCGACTGCGATCCAATTTTCGCAATAACCGTTTTTTCTCTTTATCGAGTTGTGGTAGTTTGGGGGCAAGTGGTTGAATAAAGACTTCCTTGTTAGATGATACCGCAACCGTTGAGGTCCCAATATCGATGCCGACACGGCCAGCCGGTGTTTCAGGATGACGGAAGGATCCAGTGGTGTTGATTCGTTTGGCAGGAGGAATGCCATCCATGACGAGTTGAACATAATAAGCATCTTTGCCACCGATTACTTTCCGTACCAAACGGCAATATTTGACTCTATGAGAAGAAAGAACTTCTTGGGCAAACAAATCATTTTTGCGAATAGTAACGGGCATTTTGAGTCCCGTCCAATGTATTTGGTTGTCTCGAAAAAGAATGCCGGAACGATTGGTTTTATTTTCAACGGTATGGACGGTTCCGTATTTTTTGAAATGAGCCTTTTTCCCTTCAAAAATGACTTTTTTCATAGCTGTCCATACTTTAGAAGCTACTTTTTGGGCAGTATGACTATCTATGTGTTTCTTGATGTTTTTTTGATATTTTTTGATATAATCATGCAGACTGAACTCGGTTAATCCAAAGGTTTTCCGAATCTCTTCAAGTTGTTTGCGATAGGCATTTAATTCCGTTTGGTAGGCTTTCAACAGTTTCTCATTCGTTGTTCGGCTTATTTTTAATTTTACTTCTCGATAACCATGAAGTTGTTGCCGATAACGCTTCGATTCCCTCATTAACTGAACTTGTTTTAAGGCATAAGAAAGGGTGTTATTGTAGAGTTTACGAGCCAATTCAAATCGTTTGTCTAAAATATGTTGTTGCCATAGAACAGTTGAGAGCTTCAATTCTAAAATGAACGTTGGATTATTGACCCTCTTCACAAAATACACCTCTTTCTAAATTATGTATATATTCAGTATACAATAAGAACAAGTGTTCTGCAACCCCAAAAGCATTCCATTCATCCCGACACCTAAAGGAATGGGCTTTCTGGAACTTAAATCTGTAATCAATCCAATTGTATGGTTTATGATTAAATGCATTTATTTTTATCTATTCATAAAATATTCACATTTAAGTAGTAGAATCATTTTTGGGTAAACGAACCATTACCTAATACAGAGAGATCCAGCCGTGATTGTGCTGGATTTTCTATTTCTAATTATTACTGGTTTCAAATAAAACATTAAGAAAATTCTTTTGAACTGTTAACATTTTCATCACAAAGATTGTTTGAAATATTTTTAGTGAGAAACAAGTCTTCCCAATAATTTTGATATGATACATGTTGTTTTTTTAAAGAAACCTATTGTGTTAATTCACAGGAGGAATATAGATGGATCGATTATTACAATTGAATACGATTTTTATAAGTATTATCATTGAAGCATTCCCATTTATTGTCGTTGGGGCTTTTATTTCTGCAGTGATAGAGGTTTTTGTTTCTGAAAATACACTGCTTAGAATTCTGCCAAAAAATAGATATTTATCTGTTGTCGCCGCTAGTTTTATGGGAGTATTATTTCCTGGATGTGAATGTGGGATTGTTCCCATAGTTTCACGGTTAATAAAAAAAGGACTCGCCCCTTATGCAGGGATTGCCTTTATGCTTTCTGGTCCAATTATCAATCCGATTGTTTTATTTGCTACTTTTATTGCATTCGGGGATAGCTGGACGATGGTAGGGTACCGAGCAGGGTTAGCAATCGGTGTTTCAATTTTAGTTGGACTTGTATTATCTTTTGTCATAAAGGACAGTCCACTAAAAGAAAATAATGAAATACATGTTCACGACCATTCTCACCAGAATACTAGACAAAAATTAATGAGTGTTCTTAACCACACCATTGACGAATTTTTTAGTATGGGAAAATACGTAGTGCTGGGTGCATTAATTGCATCTTCTATGCAAGTTTATGTACCTACACGGATATTAACAACACTGGGCGGTACGCACGTAACTGCTGTATTGGTTATGATGGCTTTAGCTTTTATCTTATCTGTTTGTTCGGAAGCAGATGCTTTTGTAGCAGCATCTTTTCGTAATTTTTTTCCCCAAACTTCAGTTGTATCTTTCTTAGTGTTTGGCAATATGGTAGATATTAAAAATTTACTTATGATGTTCGGGTCTTTTAAAGCAAAATTTGTTCTTCTTTTAGTTTCATTAATTTCTTCATTTGTATTCATTGGTTCACTTCTTTTGTAAAGGATGTGGGATGATGTTTAAAGTCCTTATTTTATTACTTACTACAAACTTGTTTTTTATGCTGCATGCCACAGGAAACATTTCAAAATATATAAACATGAAATATAGCTTCTTATCTGCGAGTATGATCGTGATTTTATTCATACTTACAGTTGTCGAAGGAATTAAATTATGGTCATCTGGAGACGAGAAAGAGAAACATCATGATTGTGATTGTAGCCACGATCATCATGAGCATGAACACCATCATGAACATGGTCCCGAAAAAAAGAAACAATCGGCTGGAAAAAAGATAAAAAAATTCTTGGCTTACACGCTTGTGTTAATTCCCGCTATTTCTGGAGTAGTTTTGCCAGTGGCAACTCTTGATTCACAGCTAGTGGATGCCAAGGGGTTTTCATTTCCAACATTAGAAGACGGAAGTAATCGTTACGGGATGCACCAAGTTCTAAATCCTGATATGAGTAAATTCATGAACCAAGCTGATTTTACGGATTTAGTCAGGAAAGAGTCTAAGTCTTATATTCCAAAAAATAATATTACTTTAACAGATGAAGACTATTTAGTCGGGTTAGAAGTGCTTTATAATTTTTCAGGGGCTTTTGCAGGGAAAACTCTTACCATGAAAGGATTTTCTTACAATGGTCCAGGACAACAACCTAACCAGCTGTTTTTACTTCGATTTGGGCTCATACATTGTGTCGCTGACTCTGGTGCCTTTGGTATGATGATTCAATTCCCGAAAAACGTACACATTCCGAATGACCAATGGTATCAGGTAACAGGAACAATGGATACAGTCTATTATCCACAAATGAAAACTAAAATTCCTGTTTTAAAAGTAACAAGCTACAAAACCATTCCAAAGCCGAATGACCCTTATGTTTATAGAAACACTTTGAATTAATTAAAGGACCCCATTGCAACTCAAGACTAAATTAATAAAAATGTAGAAAGAACAAGGGTCTAACGTCGTGTATATGTACACAACGCTAGACCCTTTAGAGTCGTCTTTTTCTATAAACTATTTAGTTTCCACCGAAAAACCTAAAAGATTTTCAATGCCCTCCAGAAATGAGGGCTATTTTTAATTAACAACAGCTATTTGCACCTATTAAAACTAATCCTGCACCCTCTTGATTTTCTTCTTTATCTAATGTTAATTCATCGGTTCCTGTAATTTGTGAATCGAATGCTACCTTAATTCCATTAATGGTTTGAATCAAATCTGATTCCTCTGGTGCATCTAAAGAAATCGCAAATTGTGGTCCACAGCAACCAGTAACAGAATATAGACGAATTCCTTCTGCACCCTTTTCGCTTAAAAAGGTTTCTAATAATTGTTTAGCTCCATCTGTAATTTTCATCTGTTTTTCCTCCAAATTTCTCCCTTATGAATTAGGAAATAGTCTTTTTAACGCATCTTTCATTTCAGGTTTTACATTTATTTTTGGACGAGCCGACATAGCAATATTTTCTGCTTCGTCTATGGTCTTTGCTTTTCCTAATGACAATAACGTTCCAACTGCAACCGTTCCAGTTCGATTACTTCCCCCCTGACAATGGAAATAGATTTTTTTCCCTTCATTATATGCCTTTACCACATGATTGATTGAATTCTTAATTGATTCGTCTTGTTCTTCTGCATCATCTACAATTGGACTATGGACTCTGTCATAATCAACTTCTAATGCTTCTGCTCGTAAATCAAAAATAACATCGGCTTTTTCATTTTGTAGCATGTCTTTTACATCATCTGCTCCACCAATATAGATACGGTCTTTAATTAATTCATGATAGTTCTTAGTAGTCATGGGTTTATTCCACCTTTTATAATGATTTACTCCAATCATGAGTAGAATTAGATTCAAGGTATCGTTCTGCATCTAGCGCTGCCATACATCCCGTTCCAGCTGCTGTAATAGCTTGTCGATATTTTCTATCTTGAACATCACCGCATGCGAATACTCCAGGAATATTCAACAGTTTAGCTGATGCACCTGTGGAAAGGATTAGCGCTTCCGTTTGAATTCCTCCTAATCCATACACTTGTAAGGTGTATGGATTTTTGGATAGGTCCACATCTGTAACCCACCCTCGTTTAAACTCTGCACCAAATCGTTCAGCTTGTTTTCTCATATTATCCATTAATTCAGGACCCATAATTGCATCTACAAATCCAGGGAAATTTTCTACTTCCGTAGTCAATGTTAATTGTCCTCCTGGTTGAGTTCCTTCAATTATTATTGGCTTCATGTTTGCTCGTGCAAGATAAATTGCAGCTGTCAAACCTGCTGGTCCTGTTCCTAAAATTACAACCTTCTCCAAATCCGTTCACTCTCTGATTAATTTATATAATCTTTTAACTTGTCGTACCCAACCTTTTCTTCATGTAACCAAGGAATAATTGCACACTTCTCAGCCTTATTATCATTTACTTCTTGAATCCATTCCCCTTCAGCTATTGCTTTCCCTTTTAAAATTGGATCTTTCGTATTTGTAGCAGATAAACTTTGATTAATCACCCACCACTGCGGATTAATACTAGCTCGTCTTAGGTCATCTTGTAATCTTGATGCTTCTAACACAGGTGTTGCTTCCGCAAGTGTTACAATAACCACTGCTGTTTCTTTTGGATTTCGAATTTGAGGCAGTAGTCTTTTTGCACTTTCTGGTACTGCACCTGTGGACCTTTCAATTTCTTTACTATAAGACTGCGATGCATCTAATAAAAGTAAAGTATGTCCTGTAGGGGCAGTATCGATGACGACAATTTCATTTTCTGATTTTGCTACGACTTCGGCAAAAGCTTGAAAAACAGCAATTTCTTCTGTACAGGGTGATTCTAAATCTTCTTTTAAGTAAGCCAGACTCGCTTCATCCAAGTTATTACTAGATTTGGCTAACACTTCAGCCTTATATTTTTCAACTTCTACTTTTGGATTAATGCTACTAATGGTTAAATTTTGATTCAGTTTATCATTTTGGAATTGATATTCTAAGTGTGCAGCAGGATCTGTTGTTGTTAAATGAACACGATGCCCCTTTTCAACTAGCCCCACTGCAATGGCAGATGCGACAGTTGTTTTCCCTACTCCACCTTTCCCCATTGTGAAAATCAACTTTGTGTTATTAGCTGAAAAATCATTAATAATATCCTTTAAACCTGGGAGATTATTTGATTGATTTTCCATGTATACATCAGTTGTTGGAACCTCATCAAATGGTTTAAACAGTTTTCGAAGATTTGCCACACCTGTTAAAGAATAGGAAACGTATGGTAACGAGTACATGGTGGTACATTTTAGGTTTTCTGGCATCTGCTTTAATGCATCTCTTTGTCGATGATAAAAAGCAGATGAAACCTTATCTTCTTCATTGCGGTTTTGAAGAAGGCCGTTTATAATAAGCATTTGGTTTTTGATACCAATCTCTTTAAGTTCCTTTGAGGCACGGTCTGCCTCTAAAAGTGCTGAAACATCTGGTCTTGTTACAAGTATTAAAGTAGTTTTAGTTGGATCAGAAAGTGCCGTAACGGCTTTAGAATAAAGCTCTTTTTTATCCGCTAATCCAGATAAAGGACCTAAACATGATGCCCCATGAGTACTTTCCTCTAAAAATCCATTCCAAGCAGTTGGAAGCTGTAAAAGCCGTAACGTATGCCCTGTCGGGGCAGTATCAAAAATGATATGGTCATATTGATTCACGATTTCACTATTTGTGAGAAAACCTGTAAATTCATCGAATGCGGCAATTTCAACTGTACAAGCACCTGATAATTGTTCTTCCATTGTAGCCACTACGGCTTCAGGAAATTTATCCCGATATGGACCAACAACACTTTCACGATAGGCTTTTGCTGAGCTTTCTGGATCTATATTACTAACAAATAGATTTCCAACAGTCGGAACTGCTCGCGGTGTGCTGGTTAACTCAATGCCAAATACATCTTGCAGATTGGAGGCCGGGTCTGTACTAATCAACAAAACTTTTTTTCCTTTATCAGCTAATGCGACTGCAGATGCACAAGCCGTTGATGTTTTCCCTACCCCGCCTTTTCCCGTTAAAAATAAAAATTGAGTCTGTACATGATTGGGACTGAATGACAGATACATGTTTATTCCTTCTTCCCAATGGATTATAGTTGATTTAAATTAAATGAGATTCTCGCTTTTGGTTTTTCATTTAACTCTTCCATATTTACCTTAAACCATTCGGCAAACTCCTCGTTTGTTGGATAACTTCCCACTTTTACTAGTTTGTCATTGACTAAAATTGCTGGCAAAGCATTAGGTCCTTTTTCTTTAAAAATACGTGTGATTTCATCGTTTTCTGCAAATTTCTCAGGATTACTCGTTAGTTGGTATCGGTTAATATGAAAGCCTTTTTGCTCTAATGAAAAAACTGCAGATGCAACCCTCGTCAATTCTGGGTCTACACTTGGACCACATACACCAGTGGAACAGCACATAGCTGGATCATAAATCTCTACCTTGTTCATGTTATAACCTCCAATGTTTTGTTAAATAAGCATTTGCTTATTTTTAACTTTAAAAAAAAGCCAAGAAAAATCTCTTGGCTATATTGTTATTCTCCTGTTTCTGCAAAACGTTTGATTCTGTCACCTATTTCATCGCGAACACGTTGGAATGTTCCCCATTTTTCTTCATCAGTACCTTGTGCTTTTGCAGGATCGTCAAATCCCCAATGATCACGTTTAACATGCGGAGGAGTCATAGGGCATTTATCTGCTGCGTCCCCACATAATGTCACAACAAAATCAGCATTGTTTAAAATTTCAGGATCAATGATATCAGAAGTATGATTGGATATATCAATCCCCACTTCACTCATCGCTTTAACAGCATTAGGATTTAAACCATGTGCTTCAATACCTGCACTGCGAATCTCCCAATCATCGCTTAAATATTTTTTCGCCCATCCCTCTGCCATTTGGCTTCGGCATGAGTTTCCTGTGCATAAGAAGTAAATTGATTTTTTAGACATGTTATACGCTCCTTTTTTTAGCCGATAGGAAAGTATCCTTTCCTATCAGGCATAAGTGCAACTACGCCTCTGTCTTCTCCCTTTCGGGCTCGTCAATCGGCGAGTTTTCTTTATCATCTAGTATTTTATAAATCATTGCCGCACAAATTGCCCCTAAAATAGTCGCGACAATATACACCCATAAATGTTGAAGTGTTCCTGATACTATAGCAGGACCAATTGATCTGGCTGGATTCATCGAAGCACCACTGATCGGTCCACCAAACATTGCTTCTAACCCCACTGTTGCACCAATTGCTATTCCAGCAAAGGATTTTGCTGCTTTTCCATGAACTGCAGACCCAAAAATAACAAACATTAAGAAAAATGTAAGGATAAATTCTAAAACAAATGATTGAGACCATGTACCACTTGGCAGGGTAGTGCCTAATGACGCTATATTTCCAAATAAAGAAAATAAAGTGGCACTGGCTGCTATACCCGCAATGATCTGTGTAACAATATAATACATGGCTTCCTTTTTAGTTATATCCTTATGAAATAAAAATCCAATGGTCACTGCAGGGTTAAAATGCGCGCCTGAGATGTGACCAAACGTGTAAATTAATGCCATTACGACCAGTCCGAATATAGTGGCTACGCCAACATGTGTTAAACTTTTCGTCATCGTATCGATTACGACTGCGCCTGTCCCTGCAAAAACAAGAAAATAGGTTCCTAAAAATTCGCTTATAATCTTTTCTTTCATTTCTCTAATCCCCTTGATGATGAAATTCCTAGCACACAATAAGACCTCGTAATCCACCGTGACTTAAAAAATTAGTGCAATAAATAGTTACCGTAGATTAGGACCTAATTTTAAAAACATTGCAATCGTTCAACAATTACAACGACTAAATGAAATCTCATCCAAGTGGTCAATAATGGATTGAATATAGGGTTGTTGTACTTCGTTTAATCGATAATGTTTCCATGTTCCTGCTGATCTTTCGACAATAATTCCGGCTTCTTTTAGCTTTTTCAATTGTTGACTAACAGCAGGTTGAGAAATTTGCAAAACATCAACAAAGTCACAAGCACATATTTCTTCTTTTTTGAGACATGCCAATAATTTTAAACGGTTAGGGTCACTCACTGCTTTTAACTGTTTCGCCATCAATTCTATATTCATTAAATAAGTTTTCCTCCTTTTTAAATAATCATTTGCTTATATAATATTCCTCTTATATATTAATTGCAAGTTGTATTTTATTGAGTTTTTGTAAATCATAAAAGAGATTATTTAAAGTTTAGGAAATGAAGTTTTTCTCTTTTTTCATACTAAAAAGGCCATCTAATAAGAAAAGGTGGCCATAAAGGGTTACATAAACACTAAGAACAACAATGTGAAGATTAAACAAGTTCTACTTTATGAACATACGGTGTACAACATGCAGTATTCATTTGTTCTTCTTTTTGTTCAACTGCAGATTTACAACAATTTGATTCGTTGTTATGCGTTTTTTCTACATCCGCTTTTGTATAGAAAAATTCCCACTCATTTCCGTTTGGATCAGATACCCAAAATTTATCTTGTGTTGCATAACAACAAGTTAAATCCATTTCTTCTCGGGCGAAAAAACCTACCTTTTCTAATCGTTCTTTCTGTTGAAGAACATCCTCTAAGCTGTTCACTTGAAAACCAAAATGTCCAATTTGATTTCCTGATACTTGCTCTTTTAAATTTAGGGTGAAATTCAATCCAGGGTCATCTAGTAAAAACTTTGCATAATCTTGTTTCACTTTAATTGGTTCTGCATCAAAAACCTTCTTGTAAAATTCGATTGACTCTTTTAAATTCGTTACATTTACTCCAACATGCATTTTCATTTTTATCCCTCCATGTTTTATTTGTAATTTGCAAGTATTCAAGGTAGGAATATTACCTAGAATTAATCCCACAGCATACACTAGATTTCAGCATTGCATTATTTAACAACTTAATGGAGCGAACGACTGTTTCTTTTTCAAACTCGTTCATATGAGAAAAAACTTCATCCAAAAAAGCATTCATTTGTTGGTCAATCGACGTTGCAATATATTTTCCCTCTGTTGTTAAGGAAAGAAGACTGATGCGCCGGTCATCTGGATCAGGTGTTTTTTTTACCAAATTTAATTTCACTAATGATTGTACCTGACGGCTAAATGTTGTAATGTCAGTACCTAATGTTTCTGCAATTTGCTGCATTGAAGGTTTATGCTGATGGTCAATCTCATAAAGGATATGACTCTGGATGAGGGAAATATCGCAACCTCCAGCACTGCAGCAATTTTTATTTAAAAGTCCAAAACGACGTGTCATAACCTGAAATAACTCGCGGATATCTTCCAATACTTCCAACCTCTTTTTTATTAAATAAAATAATTTGCAAAATGCAAGTATCTATTTTGATTTATTTTTTAAATTTTGATAGACAGTAACAAAACTTTGATACGTCTCCTTCCCATATATCAACAGATCGCCTTTAAAAAAGTTTTGTGTCATATATTCATTTGCCCTATTAATATCATAGTTCTTTGAAGAAATTACAAGCTTAAAGTAAGCTTCAAAATAATCAACAGAGAGAACACTTGAATGATTTACTGTCACAAATCTCAACACCTTTACTTAGTTTGATTGACTAACTTCTCCATTGCCATAACATCAACAAACTTTCCATCGAGAATACCCTGATTCTTAAATATTCCAACCTCACGATACCCTTTCTTGTAATATAATCCTTGACCAAGCTTATTAAACGGAAATGTAAAAAGGACTATTTTATGAAAATCATTTTGTTTAGCAACCTTTTCGATTTCTGTGAGTAACAAACTTCCAATGCCCTTCCCTCTGTACTCTCTAGCAATGTATATTGATAAATCTGCAACTCCTGCATATGCACAACGGTTATTATAGTGATTTAAAGAGGACCATCCTAAAACCTGCCCATCTTGTTCAGCCAAAATAACTTTATATCGTTCTTTGTGCTGCTCAAACCACTCTTTCATGTACTGAAAGTCTTTTGTTTCAGTTTCTAATGTTGCTATTCTGTCTTCAATTCCTTGATTGTAAATGTCTAAAATAGATTCTAAATCCATAATAGTTGCCTCTCGAATTAACACTATTAAGATTCCCCCTAACAATCAGTTCCAGTGTATTACTTGTAAATATAAAGCAAAAACTTGCAATATGCAAGTTTTTGCTTTGAGAGGTTCTCATTAATAAAAAATAGAACGCCTTCAAGGTGCAATTAAATTGAGTGCATCTAAAAGATTAAAGTTCGGGTTATCGAATGGAGAATAGATTAACTGCGGAAGGCCTCTGGGATATTATTACAGCGTAATATCCCTTTTACTGATTTCTTCATCAGCTAAGGGACGATCTTCACATTCCTTTGAGTTGTTCACAAAACCTTCACACGTTTATAGTCATTTACGTGATAAGATATAACCAAATTAAGTTTGTGAATAATTTCACAATATAGAGAAATAATCTAAAGTGACCATTTAATCTTTCCTAAGGATTATATTAGACTCTATTAAATATACCTATTCATGGTAATATTATCCTTAAAATTTATAGCAAAAAGGCCAATCGACAATTATCGAATAGCCCTTTAACTTTTATCGATTCCCTTGCTTTACCAATTTTGCAACCATAACAGTACGTTTCGCCTGATGCTTAACAGCTGCTAGAACAGCTGAAAGTCTTCAACCAACTTGCTAATTATGAATAATCATGCAATTATCCAATCTTTTCATCATATTTCCGATCATCTAGGACAAATAGGACGCCAAGCTCGTAATGGTCCCCTTCATAAAGGGCACGTTGAACAAAGCGAATTTCTCCCTTTGTGTCGAGAACTTCGAGCTTGCAATGGGCACGGTTTTTTTGCAGCGCCTCATAAAAGGTTTTTTCATCCTTAACTAATACACCGTTGGCTTTTGTAATAATTTCCCCCACTTGAAGACCCATTTTACTAGCCGGTGATTCGGGAATAATCCCAATGATCATTAAGCCGTGATTCTTTTTGGAAAAATAAAAAGGCAAACTATCATCCTTCATAATCGCTATAAAAGCTAATGATTCCCGACCAATCACAGCAAGTGCAACAACTATGATGGAACTGAGCGGGTACCAAAAACCTGTGATGGAAAGGAGGGAAATGAATACTCCGAGAACAATTACCCGTCTACCTTGAAGCTGGGTTGCATCTTGCGGCAGCGTCCCTTTCACCTGCTGGTGAAAACCAATTGCAATTGGAACAAGTACCAGCGAAAACTCTTTCGCTCCTAAATGGAAAATCGGCCACCAATCAAAGGGAAGTTGGAGAACATCGCCAGGGATGAGTAAGAACAATGGCACCATCCAAAGGCGTTTTACCTCATGCACACCAACACTTAGGCCACGCTTACTTTTTGCTAATTTCGGTGAAGACCCCTTATTGCCATTTTTTAAAATGAGAATACCTTCTGCTATTATCAAGAGTCCTATAATAACAACCACAGAAGGATATAGCTTATCACCAATGGAATCAAATGCCTTTGAAAAAAATGGAGGTGACCAGTTATATTCGGCCATTATAATAATCGCGAAAAATGCTGCCCCCATCGTATAGGCCGGTGACATCAACCGTAAGTTGGTCGTAAGCGACCAAAGCAGAGTGAATCCTGCAATTAGAAGGATGGCTGCAAAAGGAACTGCAATCCCTGCTCCAACAATCACAATTGAAAGGACTAACCCTATCACAATTCCAAGCGGAAATAACTGCCGAAGTTCAAAATAAGCATCCTCGGCCCGTACATGAAAATTTTTTCGTTCACGTTTTACCCGCATGACACCGAGAATCCCTGCAAGGAAAACGAGATAGTATAAAACAGGATGAAGAAATAACCTGCCTGTCCCTTTCAGAAATTCAACAAGCCATGTTTCCACCATTTCCTGTCACCTGCCTCTGTTAAAATTTCTAAAAATGTCTTAAATAAAAATCCCTTAAAGATTATTTTACCAAATTTACACTACAAAACATATTGCTAGATTCTAGAAAAACATATTAATATCTTAACATTCTTTCATTAAGACAAGGGAATTAGAGAATAATGGAATCCTTTATTCTGAGTTAGATTAAAAGATGGCTTCGATTGATAGGGTAAACTTGTAAATCTTGTTTGCGGCATAGGACAAATGCTTATTCCGCAAACTATTGGGGGAATTCCGCCAATTTCTGCCCTTATTCCGCCAACCTACCTACTATTTCCGCGGAAATTCTCAACCATTCTGCCAAATTAGACACCCATTCCACCAATCATCCAGCACTAGTCGCTGGGTGCTGGACAATTAAAAAAGCAGAGACCGGATAGCCTCTGCTCCGTTTATTATTTTGTAATCAATTTCAACGCCATGTGCAGCTGCAAGTCGTTTTTCTCTTTTTTCATTTCTTTAACTGCGGCTTCTTCTAGCTTGGCAGCAGTTTTTGTATCGATTTTTCCTGTTGATTGCAAATCATTTTGCTGTTGAAAGCCTTTAACAGCATTTTTTGTTTCTTCACTAAAGTACCCATCTTTCCTTCCAGGTGCAAATCCCAGGCCATCTAAAATTTCCTGAGCATTCTTGACCTGTTCATTGTTCATGTCCTCGGCTAGCGGCTTTTCAATTTGAATGGGATGGGTTTCAAAGATGGCTGGCTGCTTGACGGCTACATCAGGTTTAATCCCCTTTTTATGAATCCAATTTCCATCAGGCGTCAACCATTTTGCTAAAGTCAACTTAATATTGCTTCCATCCCCCATTGATATAGGCTGCTGAACGGTTCCTTTCCCAAACGTTGTTTCTCCAACAACCTGATAGCCGCCAGCTTCTTGCAGGGAACCTGCTAAAATTTCTGATGCCGAGGCACTGCCTTTATTGACGAGGACAAGGACAGGATAATCCTTTTTCTCGGAAAGTGTCGAGAAGAAACGCTGCTTTTTGCCGTTACGCGGTTCAATTTGAACATACGGTTTATCCTTTGGGATAAATTCTTTTAATATTTCGCCAACACTATCTAAAAACCCACCAGGATTGCCGCGGACATCGAGGATCAAGCCTTTGATATTGTCGTCCTCCAGTGCTTTTAATTCCTTTTTAAAATCAGCTGCGGTATCTTCTGAAAACGATGTTACTTCGATATAGCCAATATTTTTGGCATCTTGTTTTTTTATTGAGGCGTGAACGGTTTTCAGTGGAATTTCATCGCGCTTCACATCAATGGACAGCGATTCTTTTAAACCTTGTCTAGCAATCTCTAATTTTACGGTTGTTCCTTTTTTTCCACGAATTTTCAATGTAGCTTTATTCAAATCAAGTCCTTCAATACTCTTTCCGTCGATCTTTAAGATTTGGTCATTCGGTTTGATACCTGCTTTTTCGGCTGGTGAATTTTTAAAGGGAGAAACAATCACAATTTTCCCATCGACCATACCGACCTCGGCCCCGATTCCTTCAAATGATGATTCTAATGTTTGCGTGAATTGTTTGGCAGTTTCCTTGTCCATATAAACGGAATAGGGGTCTTTTAAAACTGAGAGCATCCCTTGAATGGCCCCTTCTACTAGCTTTCCTTGGTCTACTTTTTCAACATAGCGGTTTAAAATGAGATCATAGGCTTGTTCAACTTTTCCAAGGTTCTCTTTATCCAACTCGGTATTAACTGTTTTTTCTTTTGGGGTTACGGCCTGCTCTAGTTTGGCAGTTGCTTCGGTTTTATATAGAAAGGTCATTCCAGCATAGGTGCCCCCCGCCCCTGTAAGTAGCGAGCCTGTCATTAACAGGGCCATCCATTTACGATTCATTGATATCCTCCTCAAGTTATAATACCTGTCCGATTATTTTTATAAAAAGGCAGCGAATTCCTGCCCGATTATTAACTTATATGTGAGGAAGGGACGAGTTATGAGTAGTCTTGGACTATAAAAAAATGGGAGAAGCAAAAAGCTTCTCCCATTTTACATTTATAGTGGCACAATTCCCATAGGATTAATTGCAGCATGGTATGCCCATTTGCCTTGATATAGTTCAAAGTGCAAGTGCTGTCCATGCGAATCACCGGTATTACCCATGATACCAATTTGTTGTCCTTTTTTTACAGTAGCTCCTTCTGATACCATACTTACTCGCATATGTGCGTAAACAGTGGTATAGGTTTGACCGTTTATGTTGTGCAGAATATAAACTACATTTCCATAGCTTGACGAGTAATGCGAGACATATACTTGTCCATCGGCCGCAGCAACGATTGGCACTGGACCGCCTTGGGCAATGTCAACACCATAGTGCATGCCCCCATCGCGGGGACCAAATCCTGAAGTAATCTGTCCTGCTGCAGGTCTTGTAAAGCTTCCACCTGAAACGGCTGGTGCAGGTGCAGGTGATGCTGAGCTAGCACCGCTTGAACTGCTGCCAGTGTTTTTTGCTGGTGCATTCTTCTTCGCGGCGGCTGCGGCTGCGGCGGCTGCGGCTGCATCAGCTGCAGCTTTAGCCTGACGTTCTTGTTCTTGCTTAAGTGAATTCTGAATGGCGATTTCTTGTGCCGCAAGTATTTTCTCTTGCTCACTCAATCCCATTGCATAATCATGTGCTTCTGATTCTTGACTAGCCAGGCTTGCTAATAATTGGTCCTTTTCTGCCATTTGCGCATTTAATTGTTCATTCAATTTATTTAGATCCGCTAACATAGTTTCTAAGCTAGCAAGATCTTTTTCCAATTGGCCTTGTTTCTGCTCTAGCTCCACTTTGTCGGCCTCTTGCTGTTTTAATATTTCCTGATCCGCTTGGACAATCGTTGCCACAGCATTAGCACGATCAATGAAATCACTAAAGCTTGTCGATCCCATTAACACGTCTAAATAATTTACCACACCCCCTGTTTCCTGATAACTGCGGGCACGATCCTTCAATAATTCGTTACGCTTCTCCATCCGTTCCTTAATGATTTGGATTTCCTCTTGAAGCTTAGTAATTTCACCTTTAGTTTCTTCGATTTTAGTAGTTTTCTCATTAATTTTATTAGTGGCGTCCGTAATAGCATAGTCAAGGCGTTTCATCTCACTCTTCACATCTGCCTGCTGTCCTTGTAGATTACTAATTTTATCGTTTGTTTGATTAAGATCAGATTGTACATCAGACCGTTGTTCTTGAATTTTATCTTTTTCACCTTTTAGACTGGAGATTGATGCTGCTTCCGTCTTTACAGAAGTTCCCCCAAAAATAGTCCCCAATCCCACCGTTGCAGCGGCCGCTAGCGTTATAACTGTTTTTCTCATTTCCGATGTTTCTCCTCCATCTCACTACTATGTATAGTTAAATTCATTAATTCAGGAAGGACATAACATTCGTCCTTCCTGAGTGGATTAAACCTTTAGGAATTTTCTTACGGACATAACACTGCCCCATACCCCAATCAAGGCCCCCATTAAAATCAAAATTCCAGAAACCTGAAAGGCAAATGGGTTAAATGGCAATATCTTAATAAAGGTCCCCTCAAGTTTAGGTCCAAGATAATCATAAGCACGATAGTAAGCTATCGAAATCAAGATAATTGGTAAAATGGACCCCAATATTCCAAGCCATAAGCCTTCTAAAAAGAATGGCCAACGTATAAAGTTATTCGTCGCCCCTACTAATCTCATAATCTTAATCTCTCTACGTCTCGCAATAATTGTTATTTTAATAGTATTCGAGATTAAGAAGATGGCTGTGAAGAACAAGCCAATGATGAGGACAATGCCAACATTACGACTTGCATTAATGAATTTAAATAATTTTTCAACCTTGCCTGCCCCGTATTTTACTTTTGATACAAAATTAATTTTTTCAATTTTTTTAGCAGCTTTCATTGTATCAGCTGGGTTTTTCGTCTTTACAACAAATACATCATTTAGCGGATTATCCTGTTCGAATAGTTTAAAGGACTTTCCATCTTCACCAAGACTTTTCACTAGGCTATCTAATTCCTGCTGCTTGGGTGAATAAACCACACTTTTTACTTCAGGTATTTTCTCTATTTCACTTTTTAAGGATTGCTGATCTTGTTCGTTGGCAGCAACATCGATGTGGACACGAATTTCCACGTCCTCTTCGATGGTTTGCGCTACCCTGTTTAGATTCATCATTATAACGAAAAAGACACCGACTAGGATAAGCGTAACCGTAACAGCACTTACGGATGCAAATGTCATCCAGCCATTCCTTTTAATGCTTTTTAAGCTTTCACGGGCGTGACGGCCAATTGTTCTAATTTTCATAACCGTAATCACCTCTTTGCTCATCACGTACAATTTTTCCGCCTTCAATGGCAATGACGCGATGTTTCAATTTATTCACAATCTCCCTGTTATGGGTTGCCATAACAATGGTTGTGCCCCTTGTATTAATCTCCTCAAAAATATTCATGATTTCCCATGAAGTGTCTGGATCAAGGTTTCCTGTAGGCTCGTCCGCAATGACAACCTTCGGTGAGTTGACAATTGAGCGAGCAATCGATACACGCTGCTGTTCACCGCCAGAAAGCTCTGTTGGCAGCATTTTGATTTTATGCTTTAGCCCAACAAGTTCAAGAACTTCCATAACCCGTTTTTTAATAGCTTTCGGCTGAGCTTCGATTACCTCAAGGGCAAAGGCTACGTTTTCGTAAACTGTTTTAGAAGGGAGGAGCTTAAAATCTTGGAAAACTACGCCAAGATTCCTTCTGAAAATCGGAACCTTTTTCATTTTTATTTTTGCTAGATTGACACCATTTAACGTAATGGTACCAGATGACGGTACTTCTTCACGATACATCATTTTTATAAATGTCGACTTTCCTGCACCACTTGGGCCGACAACATACACAAATTCACCTTGATTAATCTTAACATCTATTCCGTTAATGGCAGTAACGCCATTCGGGTACTTCTTATAAACTTCTTGTAGCTCTATCATTTTTTATCACCTATAGTTAGAGTTTATTTCGAAAATTCGACAATAATCTTCTTTTATTTGCAAAAAGAAACAAAATACCAAAAAATATGTGCATAATTGTGCATGTCTTATTATAACATCATAAATATTAAATAAACGGTAAAAAATATTACAGTTTCTTTTCATTACAATACAAAATATGACATATTTCTTCATAAAAGATGATTTTTTGACATATATTATTTAAATGGTCATTTATACTTCAAAAAAAACGCTTTGCTATTTTTGATAGCAAAGCGTTTGATTGATATTATTTTTTAGCTGCAAGCCAGTCTGCAATGGTATTAGCGTCATCGCCTGTAACTAAACCAGCCGGCATTCCACCTGCTTTACCATTTTTAAGTATGTCTAATATTTCATCTTTAGAATACTTGGAACCCACCTGTGTTAAATTTGGACCAACTGCACCCTTCAAATCGCCACCGTGGCAGCTTGAGCACTTTTGATCGTAAATCTTTTGGGCATCACCCGCTTGTGCTGTTTCATTACCACCGTTACCCGTATCCTTTGTTGTATCCTTGTTATTTCCGCCTCCGCATGCAGCGAGGCCCAAAACTAGGGAGGTGCCCAGCAACAAGGTTAGTAGCTTTTTCTTCATTAACCATACCCCCTTCAGAAAATAATTCCATCCGTTCTTTATTATACCAACATCATGTGCGTTTGAAACCCCCACCTACTACCTCTGCTGCATCCATAACAACAACAAATGCTGACGAGTTAAGGCTTTTAATCAATTGTTTCAATTATGTGAACTCCGTTCAATCCACGACGCACATCATCACAGGACGCTCATGATCTGTGAAACCACCATCTGCTGATAGTTTTCTCACACCACGGTCAATTTTATTCAAAAAGAAAACCTTTGCCGAATGAATCAACAAAGGTTTTCGTCTTTTTATTATGAAATTCTCGAACGTAAATAGGCATCAATAAATTGATCTAAATCTCCGTCCATAACAGCTTGAACATTACCACTTTCTGTGTTGGTACGGTGATCTTTTACCATTGAATAAGGATGGAAGACGTAAGAACGGATTTGACTTCCCCAGCCAATTTCCTTTTGCTCGCCGCGGATTTCCAAAAGTTCTTGTTCCTGGCGCTCAATTTCCAATTGATACAGCTTGGCTTTTAGCATTTTCATCGCTGCCTCACGGTTTTTAATTTGTGAACGTTCAGCTTGGCATGTTACAACTACTCCAGTTGGGATGTGGGTAATCCGGACTGCAGAATCGGTAGTATTAATATGTTGTCCACCCGCTCCCGTTGCACGATACGTATCTATTTTTAAATCCTCTGTACGGATATCAACATGAATCTCATCATTAAATTCCGGCATCACTTCACAAGATACAAACGACGTGTGCCGGCGGCCTGAAGCATCAAATGGAGAAATCCTCACAAGTCGGTGAACGCCCTTCTCCGCTTTCAAGTATCCATAAGCATTATGGCCTTTGATTGAGAGCGTCACACTCTTAATTCCAGCTTCATCACCTGGAAGATAATCCAATGTCTCCACCTTAAAGCCTTTTTTCTCTGCCCAGCGAGTATACATCCGCAGCAGCATGGAGCCCCAGTCCTGAGATTCGGTTCCACCTGCACCTGGGTGAAGCTCTAAAATCGCATTATTTTTATCATACTCCTCGCTTAAGAGAAGCTGTAATTCAAATTGACCTAAACGGCTTGTTAATTGCTGAAGCTCCTCTTCAAGCTCAGCACGCAATTCTTCGTCATTTTCTTCTTTTACCAATTCATAGGTCAATTCCAGATTTTCATATGAGTCATTTAACTCAGTAAACTCATTCACCTGGTCTTTTAAGCCATTTGCTTCACTAATGACTGCATGTGCCTTATCTTGATTATTCCAAAAATCAGGATGAAGCATCTCATCATCTAGCTCTGCAATTCTGGCTTCCTTATTTTCAAGGTCAAAGAGACCCCCTAAAGTCCACTAATTTCTTAGCTGTTCTCTCAAGCTCATTACGAATTTCTGCTAATTCCATTTTCGTCACCTCTATAAAAAATATCGTTACTGTTTGTATCAAAAAGTCTATTCTAAAAAAATGGGTCAGTTCCTTAACCATTATAGCGTGATAACAGCACAAAATTCAAAGCTTGACCATTTATTATGCATTTATCTGCAATTTGCCTCGCTGCCCACTTATAATCATTGGATAAAAATCACTAAGGCACCGCATCAAACTTCTGTATTTTAACAATAAATTTCCATCAAATTTCCTTAGTATTTATATATTTCAAACTGTCAAAAATGGTACTATTAAAAATAGAATAAAGTGGCTTTAATCATGATATTTTAATTTCAGCCACCCTCAGTACTGAAAAGGGAAAATACATAGATAACTAAAAGGAGTAAAGTGAGATGGAGAAAATAAACCGTAATGAGCCTTGTCCGTGCGGAAGTGGGAAAAAGTATAAGAATTGCTGCGGGGCAAATGTGGCCATATCCATCACCGAGATTATTGACAAAGAAATCGATGAACTGCAAAAGCAACTCCTTCAATTTGCGTACTACCGCTTTGATCATGAAATACAAGACGATTTCGAATCTCTGGAAGAAATGATAGATATTCAAAATGAGCAGGAACTAGAATTTTACCAACTGGTCCATGCCATCTGGTTTTCTCTGTTTGAAGGCTTAGACGATGGCGAAACAATTGTTGAAAAATTCATTTCGGCTGAAGCAGGGAAAATTAGGCGGCCCAAAGTGAAACAAATAGTACAAACTTGGTCATATGCCAGGACAATTGCTGGAAAAGTATTAAGTGTTGAAGATAATAAGCTGACGGTCCAAGATGGTTTTACAATGGATCAACTGGATGCAGTCATTGCCAATGTACCAGCTAAATTAGAATCTGGGTCCTTCTTTATGGGTATCTTGTTACCCTACGAGCAAAATTATGTCTTTTTCCCAACACCATTTGAATTGCCAGGCCTCAAACCGGAACATGCTTTTTCTTATATTGAAGAAAGCAGCATTGACGCTGATTACGACACTCCCCAAGAGTACTTGACCGACTTTTTTATAGAAGTGTTAAATGAAATACCTATGATTGCTGGTCTGCTTGAAATGGATGACATAGAATGGCCAGCCCCTATTTATAAAAAAGTGGCCGAACTCTTCAAGGAGAAATTGGAATTGCTTTTGCCCCCACCCGTCATAGACACAGGTGTGATTCTTTGGTTGAATTTTTGCCAAAAGAAGCAAAAAAGAATTCAAAATCCAAATTTATATGTTGCCGCCCTTCATTATTTGCTGTTCACAATTGCCCCGGTGGAGGAGGTAGTAACACAAAAAGAGCTGGCAAAGACATATGGCGTTTCGGCTGGCAGTATCTCATCAATTGTTTCGGAGCTTGAATCGGAATTGTCTGAGGAAATTGCTGAATTAATTGGACTTGTTTATGGTGTAAGCCAGCCTTCATCGGAAATGGCATCTGTTATTGAATTTCCTGCTAGCAATGGGCCAATAGCGGGGAATACGGGCGCACCAAGAGGGACTGTGGAGACCCTTCCCGGCCTAGATAAATCCAATAAAAAAACGGTTCGCAAAATATCTAGACGTGATGAGGAACGGGCTCGAAACCTAATCTACGACGCCCTGCAAACGGACGGGAAACAACGTTACAAGTTCGCCGAAGAGGCATTAAAGTTGAATCCTAATTGTGTCGATGCCTACGTAATTCTTGCTGAAAAAACCAAGAGCCTTGAAGAAGCCATTTTACTATATGAAAAAGGAATTCAAGTGGGTGAAAGAGAACTCGGCAAAGCCTTTTTCAAGGAAAATAAGGGCTACTTCTGGGGCTTAGTAGAAACAAGACCGTTCATGCGGGCAAAACTTCATTATGCTGAGGCACTTTCACTATTAGGAAAGGTCCACGAAGCCATCGGTCAATATGAAGAATTGCTCGAATTAAATCCGATGGATAACCAAGGTGTACGATACTCATTGTTTGTCGCTTATGTCAATTTGGGTGAATTTAAAAAAGCAGGAGATTTGCTTCAAAAATATGAAGAAGAATCAGCACAAAGTTTATACAATAAACTTTTACTCGAACTGCATGAACATGGCTTTACAAAAAAAGCAGTTTTGTTATTGAAAGCAGCTAAAAAAGAGAATAAGTATGTGGTCTCCTATCTAACAGAAAAAAAACGTCTCCCAGCATATCCGCCTGACTTTTATGGATTTGGAGATGAAAATGAGGCGATTATTTATGCCGATATGCATTTGCATTTGTGGAAGAAGGTTGATGGGATGAAGGAATGGTTAAAGAAAACAAAATAAAAAAAGTACACTAGCTGCTGGGCGCTGGAGCTGGACGAGTCTCAACCAGAAAAAGTTATTCACAGTGTTGATTTCTATAATTTCCTATAATACAAGTAAAAACGAGAGGGAATAACCCTCTCGTTTTTTACGGAACCACTATTACATCAGGCGTCTCAGAAGTTGGTGCAGGTTAATCCGTTTTTGCTGAGCTACTATCGGTTGGTGACAAATTAGTATCTGCTGATGATGAAGTACTAGAATTTGTTTTTGAATCGGTTGGATTTGTTGGCGTAGTACTCTCATTTGTTAGCATATTACTCTCACTAGTTGTTGTACTTGAATTACTATTTATGCTTTGTGTTTGTACTAAAGGATCTGATAATGGAACATATTTGGGACCATGTGCTGCACTCAATATTCTGTCTCTGTTTAAAGCGCCGGTACCATGACATAAAGAACAAGCCGCTGTTTGACTAGGATGATACTCTGGACTTAATGCCTTTCCAACTACCCCATAAATTGAAGTGGCACCATTATGGCATTTCAAACAGAATTGCCTTTCTGCATTTACATCCCAACTTTTACTATCTCCAGTAAATGAAAATGCCTCTGCTTGATTATCATGTCCAAATTGACTTTTCAATAGGAATGAATTATTGGAACCATGTGTTTCGTGACATTCTGCACAAGGGATAAAACCATTTAGCTTACTTCCATCTGCTGCTGTTATAGAATGTTGTGTTTGTATTCCATCTTTATAGTATTTTTTAATATCTGTGTGGCAAGAGAGACACAATGAATAATTATCCATACTACCATCAGCTGTTAATGATTTTTTATATTGAAGAAACTCATAATAGCCTTGTTTAAATGTTTCACTATCAAAAATGCTCTTATATGTGTTTGAAGCTGTATCCAATGCAGTCGACTCTTCATGGCAGTTTATACAAGAGGTATTTAAACTGTCAACTTTCAAGTCAGTCAGTCCTCTTTGATTTAAATCTGCCTTATTGTGTTTGTATACATAATGGTCTTTTAATAAATTGGGGTTTTCTTCCTTCCAATTTAAGTGTGGATTGTGGCATGTAGTACATGTTTCTTGTTGTTTTATGTCTATTCTAGCAGTATGGTGATTTTTACTCTCACTATTATCAATGATTGGTGCATTTAATGTTCCATCATGGCAGGCCATACAATAGTTTTCCGTGGCATCATTATCTGGTTTTAGTTCAAGAGAGGCTGTTGAGCCATTATGCGAACTATGACAGGTGGCACACATATTTGTATTTGATGTGTAATGACCATGTGGATTGGAACTTGTTTTACTAAAGGAATCATTATAGTCCTCCCAATCCGCATTTGTTTTTGTTGTAAATTTAAAAGATTTAGCAAATACCTTGTTAGTAGAATCACCTACAGCGCTAGGTTCAATCTTAGCTGTAAAAGATTTGTTTAATGATAAGAGATTGTCAGGTTCAAAGATAATACTATAGGCCGTTATACCAGGAATCCTAAGATCATGTAACGTCGCTTTCCCTAAGACTGGCTTTTCACCTTGCATGACTTTTATTGCATTAGTAGGGTCAATTTGTGCAATTGGTTTATCGTCCACAAAAGTAAATATGATTTTTGCATTTTGAGGGATATTCGTTAAATCATCTCCATATAGTAGATTTTTATCAGGGAGAACAATACCTGTTCCAGATATATATAAGGTAACACTGCTAGTTTCTACTGCATTCGTTGCAGTGTCCTTAATTTCAATTTTAAGATTGTGCTTGCCTTCGCTTAATCTTTTGGTAAATGTCCAAATTTTATTTGTATTATCAATATTCCAGTCAGCAGCATTAGTATTGGAATTGGAGATTTTAGTATCTGGATCGCCTGCTTCATAAGCGGTAAATAGTAGATTTTTAAGCCTAACATTAGTAAAAGTACCCGATATGATAGCTTTTATATCACTCAGCAATACATTATTAACAGGTGAGGTAATTTTTATTGTTGGAGGATCGCCAATTGCAGCAAATGCCACATTACTTTGGATGGTAAATGCGGAGATTAATATTAACATTAAGATTAATAAATTGGCATAAACCATTTTAAACCTTGTCATAGGATTCATTTGATTCATCTCTTTTTCTGTTAATTTATTTATGTTAGCAATGCTTCTTTAATTATTAATAGGGATTATATGTACATTATAGCAATCAAGTCGTGGAAAATTGGAGTGGAAATAGAGCGATTTTTTGACAAATTTACGACAAGCTGAAATAATAAAACAAGGTAACAATATTACTATTGCTACCTTGTTTAACAACATCAATAATAAATTTTTATCTTAAGCTAACAAGTAGTGGCGCTATTTGTTGGCTTATTTTTTTATGGTTTAACATATTGACCAGGTTGTAATGGGCTGTAATTACTCCAAGTTGTCTCATCATTGGCAATTGAACCATCATGACAGCCGAAACATACAGACATACCAGTGTAACGTTTTAATGCAGACGATGGGTTTGGATCTAATAAGTATGCTTTTGCAGCTACAGCATCGCCAGCATATTTACCACCAATTGCTGTTAATTCTGCCATGCCTCTATCTAAAGAGTCTTTCATGATTGTTGCATCAGTACCATGGGCATAGTGGCAGCGTACGCAAGTAAGTTTGTCAGTATCTGTTTGGTGACGATGAGCTGTTGTGAATACGCCTGTATCAGCATTAGCATAAGTGGCTGATAAATAATCCGTATGACATGATGAACAGAATTTACTCATTTGAACACCGCTGTCTTTAACATAAGTAGGAGAACCACTATCAAAAAGGTCATAGTTGTTTGTAACTTTATCAATTGCTGACCCAATTAGATAGGTAGCACTATCGATTTTACTAGCTGTTATGTCACCATTTTTACTGTAGGCAAATCCATCTGGCGCTACAATAACAAAGTCCGCAGTTGCAGGCTTAGCAACACCAGCAATTTTTAATTGAGTTTCAACTGCAGGTCTACCGTTATCAGAGCGTACCCATAATGAAGAATCTTCAATATATTTCTTACCTTTGTTATCCCATTTATAAGTGGAAATGACTACAGAACCTGCTGGAACACCTGCTCTTTTGAAGAAGACGTTATCATCAGCTGACGCAGTAGCATCAACTTGAGTTGCTGCTACTGTTTGTCTTACAAGGATATAATCTCCTAAGTTTGTAGTTGGAAGTGAAGCTTTTTCGTATATACCTTTATCTGTAAACTTCATACCGCCGTTTGTTTTTCCAGCAGTAATAGTATTTTCTACCTTAATCCATCCAGCAGGGTCAGATTTTAATAACCGAGTACTATCTGATCCATGGGGATTGTGACAGCTGGCACAAGTGAATTCTTCTGCCCATTTACCAGTTTCGGTATGGTTCCCACCAGGGGCAGCCTTTACATCAACAGTTCCATCTGCTAAGTGAACGGACATGTTGCCATCATGAGTTCCACCGAAAGTACCGGCATTGGTTGGATCACCAAATACGTTATTTGCTCCCATTGTACCATCATGACAGGCAGCACATGTGCTGTATGTGCCATCTCTGAATAACAAATAGTGGTCTTCACCAGTATGTGTTTGGTGACAGCTTGCACAGGAGTTAGTGTTGTTTTGATAGGCACCGTGCATTTTTTGACCAGTTCGTTTTTTACTTAAGCCTTCAAAACCAGTTTCGTTAGCGTTGACTAAATTTGTACTATGGTCAACAACAACTTCTGATCCGACTGGATTTGTGTCAACTGCAATAAGAATATCACCGCTTGCTACAATAACAGTTGGTGCAGTTTTGTATGCAAGTTCAACGGAGTATCTTGCTCCAACTGTTAATGCTGGAGATACATAAGCGCCATTTTTGGAAGCATCGATTGTAATATCTTTTGTTTCAACGACAGCCTTTGCTGCATCTCTTAAGGTAACCGTAAACACTGTTGTGTTTGCGACATCTGTAGTTAACCCTTTAAAGGTTACACTAGCAGTGTTGCCCACTTGAGTTAAATCAAAACTCATTGCACTTTTTGCCAAAGCAGCAGTGCTGAGTATTCCCACTAAAAATAGTGCTAGAATTAGTGAGAAACTAAGTTTTTTCTTACTCATTCCAAAAACCTCCCATTTTTTCTCTCTTTCTCTCTCTGTTTTGTAATGTATGAATCTCCTATTGCTCTCTCTTCCGGTGCATCACCTCCTTAAAGGTAGCTTTAGCCCTAAAAGTAAACAGCAACTCTTTGGTTAAAGGTATCAGTTATAAAAAGCTGACTCTTTTCATCAATATATAAACCGTTTGGTAAGAAAAATTGTTCTTTTTCCGCGCCTAATCCGCCAAATTGATAGATTTGTTCTCCTTTTTTATTAAATCCATATACAAAATGAGTCATATTATCAATCATATAAAGTGTGCCTTTTGAATCTACAGCCAGTCCTCTAGGATTAACAAACTTCGAGTCACCTTTACCATCCTTGTTCCCATTAAGAAGTCGTTTAAAATTTCCCTTGTTATCATAGATAACAACTCTCTGATTCCCTGAATCGGATATATAAATATTTTCATCCTGATCAACAGTAACGGCATTGGGTGAGTTTAACAAATCTTCCTTGTTAGTAGCTGAATTAATTTCTAATAGTTTTTTTCCTTCAAGGGTAAAGACCATTACTTTCTTACCTTCTATATCTGTTACATAAAGTTTTTTATCAAAGATTCTTAAACCCCCAGGACTAGCTATAGAAGGAGAGGAAGTGTCCTTTTCCTCGAAATATTTAATAAACTCTCCTTTTTTAGTAAAAATGGAAATCTTACCAGTTAATAAATCTGCTACATAGACATTTCCCTTGTTATCTCCCGTAATACCATAAGGGAACTTAAATTCACCTTGCCCTTCACCTTCTTTACCAAACTTAAAAATTGAGGTGCCTGTTGTGTCAAAAACCTGGACCTGTTTATGATTGGTATCTGTTACATAGACATACTCCCCAATTTTTGATACATCCATTGGCTTATCTAATGGTGTCTTAAAATCACCTTGTATAAAATAGCTAAAATGTGGCGGGCCGGATTTTACTGAATTTGCAACCGTGTCAACTTTATTTCCTAAATTTAAGAAATAGATGACTGCAAAAAGAACAATCGTTAACCCGACAATAGAACCCATCCATTTATAAACGGTTTTCCTTTTCAAAGGGTCCAACTCCTTTTTTTCAAGTATTAATTCTTGGATGCCAATCGATCCAGAGCCTTTAATGCTGGCTTGAAAAGAGGATCGTAGGAGAGAGCATCTTTATAAATTGCTTCGGCTTCTTTTTTCTTCCCTTGATCTTCTGCAACTAGTCCTATTTCATAGATAGTATCTGTAGTTCCTTCATTTAACCTGTCTGCTTCATTTAACGCTTTATTGGCTTCCTCATACATTTTTAACTTACGGTAAGCTCTTCCCTTTAAAAGATGTCCCTTATAATCTTTGGGAGAAATTTGGGTAGCCTTTATGGCATTTTGTAAAGCGTCATCAATTTTGCTTTGTTTGTCATAGACAATACTTAAATTTAAATAGGCATCGAAATAATTCTTATCGAGTGACTTGGCAGTTTTATATTGTTTGATGGCTTCATCGTAATTTTTATCTAAAAAATAGGCATAACCTAATTGCACCCTGCTTTTCGGATCATTCGGACTTTTTTTAACTTCATCTTTATAAAACTTAATTTGCTCAGCAACCTTTTCGGTATCTGTATTACTCCAAAGATACCTTTCACTGATAAAATAACCGGCAGTTAAACAGATGGCTAAAGTTCCCACTAATAAAATGGTTGTCTGCCACCAAGTAAATCGATCCTTCTTTATTTTCTTCTCAGGCTCTTTTGTTTGAAGTTGCTCCTCCGTTTGCATACGAACCCTCCTACTTTTTAAAATAACTACTCTTCTTTGTGACAAGAAGAACATTTTTTCTCATTGTGGCACTGGTAACAAGTCTCTGATACCTTAACTCCATTTGGAAGTCTAATAGGATGAGTTTCTCTCCAATCCTTATCCTCATGGCTGCTTGGATGACAACTACTGCATGTTACATTAGATGTTTTGTTGTTCCCTGTCTTTTGATAGTCATGACAGGTTAAACATGCTTGTTCATTCTTATTGGCAAGAGTTCCATGGTTGCTTATAAAACTCTTATTATGACTTGTCGGACGTTGTAAATGACACGCTTTACAATAAGTATTTTCTTTAGCGTATTCTCGAGGATCGACTTTTTTTGTTTCAATCTTTTCATTGTTTAAAAATTTAGTATAGGCGGGCTGATCATTAAATAATGTGATTGGATCTTTAGACATATATTGATGACATTCGTTACACTTACTAACATCATCTTCTGCCAAAGTACCGTGTGTCTTTAACTTAAAATCCTGCTTTTTATGACTTTTTGGAAACATAGTTGTAGTATGACAAGACTTACATTCTGTCGTTACTTGACGAGCCTCATGGCACTCTATACACGTTTCCATTTTAGGGCTTGTAAATTTACTATCACTCATCATTGATTTTCCTAGTGATTGGTCCCACTTTTCATAATCTGATGTAAATGTCACTTTTCGTTCTGCAATTTTTCCGTGTGCCACACCACTATGACATTGTGTGCATTTGATATCTTTTGATAAGTGTTTGTCATGGGGAATGATGAGATCACCAGAGGCTGAGACGTTCCTCGTTTCCATATTGTGACATGATTCACATGCTGAATTCGGTATATCTTTTGGCATTTGTATTGGTGCTGCGTATGTCTTCGTTTTTTGTTTATAAAGCTCGATGATTCCTGCGACTTTACTTTTTGCTAAGTTCTTAGCCCCTGGTTCGATATGACAATTCACACAATCCACTTCGCTGTGTGTAGAGGCCTTCCATGTATAGACCTCAGGTTTCATCTCATGACAAGATGAGCAAAACTCTGAGCTAGAGGTAGCCTTTAGCCCAGAGAACCCAAGTGAAAGGAAGACGACTATAAATAATAGTGTAATAGTCATATATTTTATTAATTTATAACGATAACGAGGAGGGGCTGAACGCGTTTCTTTAACCTCTTCCATAAAAGCGTCCCTCCAGATTAGATTCTTTAGTTTTTAACATCGTCTTTAAAGCCAGTTCTATGGCAATATTGACAATAAACATCTGTTGGTGCTTTTGCTTCGGAAGAGTCAGCATTTGGTTTATCACGATCATGACAGACGTAACATTCTGCTTTCATATCAGCTGTTTGAGCTTTTTCTGCATGAGATGTCAGCCATTGATTGCTTTCTCCATGGCTTTCAGGACGGTCTGCGTGGCAGGCGCTGCAGAATTTATTAGTTCTTGCTTGTTCTTTGGCAAGTGTTACGTTTGGTGTGTACTTAACCTTTTGATTTCCCATTTTAAGAAGGGAAAGGATGTCTTCTTTCGGTATTTCTCTAACCCATTTAGAATCTTGATGACAATTCATACACTTATCAAGTTGTTGAACAGCGGTGCCGCCATGATTTTTGGTCCAATCTACAGTTTTATGTGTTTTAGGTATATCTGTTTGTTTGTGACAGGTTTTACATTCCATTGAAACCTTGACATCTTTTTGCTGCTTACCGATTGCCTGCAAGATGATGGCCTGTGTTTTTTCATCATGTACAGCAGCTGTTGCTTCTTGCGTTGTGTCCTCCTTCGTTGCTTCACCCTTTGCTTTTTTTGCATTTTCTTCGAGTTTTTTATCTATCTCTTCCGGATTTGGCGGAACGTTATATGCAACATCTTCCCAAGGCTTTTCGCCATTATTTACTTTGTCATGGCAGTCAATACATGTACCCATGTTAGGTCGCAGGTATTTCTCTTCCATCATTTTCTCTGCACTATCCTTTGTCCATTCACCGCGAGCTTCTTCGACGTTAATTCCACGAGCAGCCATTTTGGCATGAACAACACCAGCATGACAACTTATACAAGGTATATCTTGTTCAATATGTTTCTTGTGGCTAACCTTTAAGTCACCCGACGCCGTAACCAGGCGGTTCTTAGAGTGACATTGCAGACAGTTTTCGTTGGAAACGGCCTCTTCTTCTGTCTGGACAATTTGTTCAGGAACTCCTGTAACGTGGTAATACACTTCTTTAAGCGATTTCACTTTATGTGTCAGCATGTTGATTGTGCCAGGTTTAATATGACACTGAACACATGTGATCTGATTGTGGGCGCTGGCGGTATACGATGAATACTCAGGTGCCATTTCATGACAGCTTGAACAGAATGATGGTGAATTGGTAAATGCAATAACTCCATACCCACCGCCGAATAAAATAATGCAGCCAATAAGTGATGCAAATAATAATTTCCACCTGTTAACAGGATCCTTCCAATCTATTCCTTTGAATTTTTGCCAGAGTCTACGAATTAGGCCAGGCTTTTTTCTATTTTCTCTACTTTCGGGATCTGTATGTTTATTTTTCTTTTTCTCCCAAATGGCCACTTAATTCACCCTTCCCATTTTGGATTTATTCTCTATTCTATCTTCCATGTTAACCTCTCTAAAGGTAGTATCTACCATTGTTAGAGTATAATCCAATGTACAATTTGTGAATATTTTTTCATTTTATTAAAATAGTGCCTTTCTCCTAAAAACAACATAAAAACGTTGTTATTACAGTATCCGTTTATACTATACTCATAATGTAAACACTTGAAAAATATAATATTTATACAAAAAAATAATGTTTATTCATATTATATGCATTTTTTCTTTGACAAATCTACTAGCTGAAATTCATACGTAATTAACAACCACAAGTCTGTCAAAATCGATGAAAAAACCGTACATTCCTTAGCTTCTAATTAGAGTTTTACTTACCCGCTGATATATAATAGAAGAATCACGATTTTTCCCTCCAATCTAACATTGTTGTCACTGTATAGAGGAAATGGTAAGATGTAGAGGGAAATTATCGAATAGTTTGACCTGATAATATTTATAAAATGTGTTTTGAGTCTCGATAAAAAGGAGCGTTCATCAGAAATGGGGATTTTAAATAAAGTTTTTGATTTGAATAAACGCGAACTTAAGCGATTAGATAAGCTTGCAGTTAAAATTGATGCAATTGCGGCTGAAACAGAAAGTCTATCAGACGATCAGCTTCGCGAAAAAACAGAAGAATTTAAGGCACGTTATCAACAAGGCGAAACATTGGATGATTTGCTAGTTGAAGCGTTTGCGGTTGTACGCGAAGGCGCCCGCCGTGTGCTTGGCTTATATCCGTACCATGTTCAGCTTATGGGGGGGATTTCTCTCCATGAAGGAAACATTTCGGAGATGAAGACTGGTGAAGGTAAAACATTAACGGCAACCATGCCGGTTTATTTGAATGCCCTATCTGGTAAAGGTGTCCATGTTATTACAGTTAACGAATACTTGGCAAGCCGTGACGCGAGTGAAATGGGTGAACTGTATCAGTTTTTAGGCCTTACTGTCGGATTGAATTTGAACAGCATGGATAAGGATGAAAAGCAGGAAGCTTATGCTTGTGATATTACTTATGGTACCAACAATGAATTTGGTTTTGACTACCTGCGTGACAACATGGTCCTTTATAAAGAGCAAAAGGTTCAGCGTCCACTTTTTTATGCGGTCATTGACGAAGTTGACTCCATCTTAATCGACGAAGCCCGGACCCCGCTGATTATTTCAGGGTCGGCGCAGAAATCGGCTGTTCTTTATATCCAAGCCAATGGGTTTGTAAAGATGCTGAATAAAGATACGGATTATACCTATGATGAAAAAACAAAAGGTGTTATGTTGACAGAAGAAGGGATTAGCAAAGCCGAAAAAGCCTTCGGCATTGAAAACCTCTTTGATATGGATCACGTTACCTTGAACCATCATATTAACCAGGCCTTAAAAGCGAATGTTAGTATGCACCTTGATGTTGATTATGTCGTACAGGACGGCGAAATTGTCATCGTTGACCAGTTTACTGGTCGTTTAATGAAGGGCCGCCGTTATAGTGAAGGCTTGCACCAGGCGATTGAAGCAAAAGAAGGCCTTGAAGTCCAAAACGAAAGCATGACAATGGCAACCATCACATTCCAAAATTACTTCCGTATGTATGAAAAATTGGCTGGTATGACGGGTACCGCGAAAACAGAAGAAGAAGAATTCCGCAATATTTATAATATGAATGTAATTGTCATCCCAACGAACAGACCGATCGGCCGTGATGACCGCCCTGATTTAATTTACTCAACGATGGATGGAAAGTTCCGCGCCGTTGTCGAGGATATTGCTGAACGTAATCAAAAAGGGCAGCCAGTTCTTGTCGGTACAGTTGCAATTGAAACATCTGAATTAATTTCCGATTACCTATCCAAAAAACGCATTCAACACAATGTGTTAAACGCGAAAAACCATGAGCGTGAAGCCGAAATCATTGCAGAAGCAGGTCACAAGGGTGCTGTTACGATTGCAACCAACATGGCCGGACGTGGTACGGACATTAAACTTGGCGAAGGTGTCATTGAATTGGGCGGACTTGCGGTTATTGGTACCGAGCGCCATGAAAGCAGGCGTATTGATAACCAGCTTCGCGGACGTTCAGGACGTCAAGGAGACCCTGGTGTTACCCAATTCTACTTATCAATGGAAGATGAATTGATGAGACGCTTTGGTTCTGACAACATGAAATCCATGATGCAAAAACTTGGAATGGATGATACCCAGCCAATCCAGAGTAAAATGGTGTCCCGCGCAGTTGAATCAGCACAAAAACGTGTCGAGGGTAATAACTTCGATGCCCGTAAACAATTATTGCAGTATGACGATGTACTTCGTCAGCAGCGTGAAATCATCTATTCCCAACGTGATGAAGTGTTAGAATCAGAAGACCTTCGTGAAATCGTTCTGAAGATGATTCTAAACTCGATTCAGCGTAATGTCGATGCCCATGCCTCTCGTCACGAGGATGAGGAAGATTGGAATCTCCAAGCGATTGTGGAATATGTCAATGCCAACCTTTTACATGAAGGTGACATTACGGTAGAAATCCTTAAGGGCAAAGAACCAGATGAGATTGTTGAAACGATTTTTGCAAAAGTGAAAGAACGTTACGAGGAAAAAGAACAAATTCTGTTCCCTGAACAAATGCGTGAATTTGAAAAGGTTGTTACCTTAAGGGCAGTTGATTCTAAGTGGACTGATCATATTGATGCAATGGACCAGCTTCGCCAAGGAATTCATTTGCGTGCCTACGGACAAATCGACCCGCTGCGTGAATATCAGCACGAAGGATTTGCCATGTTTGAAGCGATGGTACAATCGATTGAAGACGAAACGGCTATGTATATCATGAAAGCGGAAATCCGTAATAACCTTGAGCGTCAAGAGGTAGCAAAAGGTCAAGCGGTGAATCCGAAAGATGAAGGCGAACCAGTTAAGAAAAAGCCAAAAGTAAAGCAAATTGATGTAGGTCGCAATGACCCTTGTATTTGTGGGAGCGGCAAAAAGTATAAGAACTGCTGCGGAGCGGCGAAATAACGGTTTAAGGCAAAGGACTGGGTTGAGATAACCCGGTCCTTTACTATTGATGAATGATTATTTTTTAATCCCCATTTATCTCTAGCAAATTACCGTATATGTAAAAATGAATCTCCTAATTCTATAATTTTTCCTATAAAAGAACGCTGCTCCGTTTATCCGAAGCAGCGTTTTTTATTTAAAGTGTTTCTATTAAACCGTAGCGGCCGTCTTTTCTCTTGTAAACTACATTTGTACGGTTAGTATCTGAATTAGTGAATACATAGAAGCTATGACCGAGCATGTTCATTTGCAGGATGGCTTCTTCATTGTCCATTGGTTTCAAATCGAAACGCTTTGTACGAACTAATTCAAGATCATCTTCATCTACATCGAAAGTTTCTGGGCTTTCAGTAGTTGCAAATGTAACAGGAATGTCACCTTTTTCTCGGAACTTGCGGTTAACCTTTGTTTTATGTTTACGGATTTGACGCTCAAGCTTGTCAGTAATCAAGTCGATTGCCGCATACATATCAACGTTTGTTTCCTCTGCACGTAAAACCAATTGTTGCAGTGGAATCGTTACCTCCACCTTTGATGTTTTATCTTGATTAAATTTAAGATTCACGTTTACTTTTGCATCTAGTGATTCCGTAAAATAGCGCTCCAATTTAGATATTTTCTTTTCCAAATACTCTCTAATTGCTGGAGTTACCTCAATGTTTTCGCCACGTACGTTGTATATCATGTGGACTCCTCCTTTAGTTAAGGCTATGTATTACATTTCTATTTTACCCTCTTATTATCCTGCTAAATCCAAACAATAATTTTGTCGATTTATTGACAAAAACAATGGGTAAATAGGGAAAATGTTTGACAACACCCTTGACATTCTTCGGTAGGTTTTACTAAAATGAATGGTTATTCACTAATATTGTAATGTTAAGTGGGACAATTTGCCAGTAAAATGCTCAAAAGGAGAAGAACAGTAGGTTTAATGATGATTGCTGGAGCTTTGGCTTTGCAGCCTCGCCTACAGCCTTTACTCTATCTGGCAAGTGTTAGTGATTGAATGCTTGCCGCTCCTGCAATCTTTAAAAGTCTTGCTGCATGCCGTAAGGTGGATCCAGTCGTATAAATATCATCAATCAACACAATTTTTTTCCCTTTCAAGTTACTATCGGCAGTGACCATGAATACTTGGGGAAGATGGATTCGCTCCAGCCTTGATTTTTTCGATTGCTTTTCTGAATGGATGCGAATAAGAACTTCCGACGAGGTAAATCCTGCTTCTGTGATTAATGCAGAGGATTGATTGAATCCACGCTCATAAAGCCTTTCTTCACTCAGAGGAATGGGCACTAAGATATCTGGAGTCATTTCTGCGAGCTCCTTTTTTATAACTTCTGAAAATACCTTCGCCAATACATAATCACCACGAAATTTATATTTAGCAATCAATTCTTTTAAAAAATCATTATAGAGGAACAGAGAAGTATTTTTTTCAAGATAGCCCCGCCATTCAGAATCTTTTTCCCAACGGAAACAATCATGACATATATCACCATCGCGATACTTTTCATCCAGTAGATGAAATGGCTTACTGCAAATCTGGCATGCTGGCCCTGCCATTTTTTCAAGCTTTCCTTCACAGTCAGGGCAAAGGAGGTGAACTACTTCAATGGAGAAAATCGCTCGCCACCCTATCGCGGGTTGAATCACTTTATTACAATAGAGACAGTGCTCTTGTTCAAAAAGATTCATGTTTTTGCTCCTTTCATATGTTCCCTCATCCTAAAAATCAAGTAAGCCATTTTTTAAACCCTCTCTGTTCATCGAGATAATTTGCCTTCGGGCCTTGAGCATCTCTTCTGTTTTTCCATAATGAAAAAAAGTCACTACCCCATTTGGATAATCCTTGCTCCTCCCGGCCCGACCGGCAATTTGCACAAGGGCGCTTTCGGTAAAAATAGCATCTTCCGCACCGACCACAGCCACATCGATATTGGGGAACGTTACACCACGCTCAAGGATCGTCGTTGTTAACAACAAGGGAATTTCGTTTGACCGCATTTTTTGAACCTTGTTTTTTCGATCAGGATCTTCGGCATGGACTGCTTCAATGGTTGGATTAATCTGGTGAAGGATGGTGAGGGCCTTTTCCATCAATGGGATATGTGGAAAAAAAACTAAGGCCTGTTTATGAGCATGAATTCGTTTAGTAATCCAAGCGATCACATTTGGAGGCAGTTTATTTTTGCGAAGTTGCTTTTGCCAATTTCCACACCAAATAAATTCAGGCACGGGCAAGGGATGCCGGTGGAATCGGGCTGGAATGGTTGTAAACGCTCTTTGTCCGGAGCGGCATTCTTTTTGCCACTTTTCATTAGGGGTTGCCGTTAAGTAAATCATCGCTGATATCGTTTTGCGTGCCTGGATAACCGCATGGTGGAGTGCTTCCTCCACCGTATAAGGAAAGGCATCGACCTCATCTAAGATGATGGCATCGAAGGCATGGTAAAAACGGAGCAGTTGGTGGGTGGTGGTAATGGTGAGTGGAGCGAATTGATGGCGGTCCTCACTACCACCGTAAAGAGAGGCAACGGGAATATCGGGAAAGGCTGCATTCAGTCTGGGCGTTAATTCTAAGACGACATCCGTTCTTGGTGTGGCAATACAGATTCTTTTTTTAGCAGCAAGCGCTGCCTCAATTCCCGCAAATAAGACTTCCGTTTTTCCTGCCCCACAGACAGCCCAGACGAGATGCTCTTGATTTTGCTGTATCGTCTCAACGACATGGTCGGATGCCACCTTTTGACCTTGTGAGAGAGTTCCTTCCCATGCCATGATCTTGGTTGGAAGGATGGTGTCAGGCACCGGTCCGTTCCAACCTAACAGTGGTGTACACTCACTGATTCGCCCCATCATAATACATTTGCGGCAGTAACGGCATGTTTCCCCACACCGAGAACAGGGGAAGGTGGCAAACAATTGCGGATCCCTGTTACCACACCTGGTGCAAACAGGCAATTTCCCACTATAGTCAATTCCTTTACGGTACGTGATATAACCATTTTGATAATGGTCTTGGATTTCATTGGGTTGGAATCCAATATCATCATGGAGGAGCTGTTTACCCGTTAGAAGCTGCTGAAGGTCTGGATTATAAGTAAAGGTTGGATTGAGTGGCGGTTGTGGGATGGTTGGAATTTTTGAGATGGGGAGGGCCTCGCCTGATGTAGTGCTCGGCATTAATATTCCATTTTTTATTATAAAACGCATGCTGGCACCTGTTTTGGGCATAGATTCCGCACGGGGCTATGCTGACTTAAGAGTAATTCTCCTAATTTGTTCATCATCTGTTTTATCAACCCTTTCATGATCATATCGCCGCCCAAGATTTTCCATTTTATCATTTCCCGAAATATCACTCCTTTTTCTTACTTAAGATATTCTTGCTTTAAGATTTTCTGCAGTTAATGTAGAAATTCCTGCTAATTTGTCAAAAGTTTTGTGGAATTTTTTATAAAAGAAGAGCAAACTTAGTAATAAAGTTTGCTCTCGATTAATCTCTTATAATAAAGAATATGCCATCACTTGTCTTTAATTTTACAGAGTAGTAGTGATGTACCATTTTTTAATCTCTAAAGATTTTATTGTCACATCATTCTTCCATTAAATCCTCAAGCGAATCGATATCGACATACTCAGGGACAACTAATCCATTCTTTGTTCCGTGAAGGTTTGGTCCAAGGTCGACCAGATCGTTTTTGTAGGTATTATAATATTCTATATGTGTACCAGGAAGCCACGCACTGACCATTGCGTCGGCACTTCCGTTGGCAATACCGGCAAACATTGGACCCACTTCAACTTGACTTAATGTCACATCGTATCCATTCTGTTCCAGAACCTGGCCAATCACATTGGTACTGGCTATTTCGGTATCCCACGCAACAAATACAAGGTTGATCTCTTCACCATTTCCCTGCTCTGCACCATTTGTCCACTGACCTACTTTGTCTGGATTAGCATCGATCCATTTCTGAGCTGCTTCTGCTGGATCCACCCCATCTGCCACATCAACCATGACTGCTTCCATATCACTCGTTTTCCAAGCGAATTGATCGAGAATTTTATAGGCACCAGGGGCATCCTGCTCAAGACCTTTCCTCACAAGTGTATTAATATCTTCAGCCCCGCCAAAGGAACCCTTTGGATCATCGAGATATTTTAAATCAAATGAGGAGAACATCCAATGTGGGGACCATCCAGTGACGATAATGGGTTCTTTATTATTAATAGCTTTCTTTAATTCAGCAACCATTGCTGCTGATGAGCCTTCGACAAGATGCCAATCCTTCAATCCATAATCTTCTATGGCTGTCTTAGTCAATTTCATTAATCCGGCTCCTGGTTCGATTCCAATAATTTTATACTCCGTTTGTGTTCCGATTTCGTTATTACTCTGATTCACTGCGTCGTCTTTTGGTATGGACAATACGATGGCAGTGACTATGAAAAGGACAGCTAAAACGGAAAGGACTATTTTTCGTCTGACAATTTTCTCATAAGCTGGTTTACGTAGGTTTTGCGAAATACGGTCAAGAATAATGGCGATAAAAACAATGGACAATCCAGCTTCAAATCCTTGTCCGACGTTAATTTGACTGACTGCCCGGTAAACATCTGCTCCAAGTCCAGGTGCTCCCACTAAGGAAGCCGTAACAACCATCGATAGAGCAAGCATAATGCTCTGGTTTACCCCTGCTAAAATCGTTGGCGTGGCCAAAGGAATTTGGACTTTAAACAATTTTTGGCTTCTGGTTGAACCAAAAGCATCCGATGCCTCAATTAATTCTTTCGGTACTTCCCGAATTCCAAGATTGGTCATTCGGATGGTTGGAGCGATTGCGAATATAAAGGAAGCCACAATCCCTGGTACGACTCCAATACCAAAAAATAATATAGAGGGAATTAAGTAAACAAAGGCAGGCATCGTTTGCATAAAGTCTAAAATAGGCGTAACGATCTTTTGTATGGTTTTATTTTGAGCACACCATATTCCCACCGGGATCCCAATCAGTATGGTAAGAAATCCGGATAATAAAACAATGGCAAGGGTTTGAATACTTGATTCCCAATAACCAAGATTGTCAATTAACAGTAAACTAAGGAACGTAAATATTCCGAGCGGCCACCTACTCGTATAGGTTACCAATAGAGCTAAAATCAAAATTAAAACAATTGGCGGTCCAGCACTTAATACTTCTACTAGGATATTTAATGTCCCATCAATCACGTTTGTTATAAATGAAAATAATCCGGCAAAATGGATCGTGACCCAATCAACTAAAGAATCTACCCATTCTCCTAATGGAATTTTCGACATATTCATGTGATCAATCACTCTCCATTTCGTTCAAAGAATCTCGATTACCCGCTAGAGCACCAATGACAGCTCCACGAATAACAATTCCTTTTATTCTATGCTGCTGATCGATAACAGATATAGGAAGACTTGATGTTGCCATCACATCCATAAGATCACTCAATAACGTATCTTCTTTAACAGTTGGCATATCTTTTGTCATCACTTCAAAAATAGATTGATTTTGGTCAATCGCCTGTCGTGCTTGTTCAGCCGTCAATACCCCCAATAACGTTTGCTTATGATCCACGACAAAAATGCTAGAGTATCCTTGTTTTCTCATGATTTCCAGTGCCACCCTCGGACCACGGTCTGCACCAATTTTTTCTGGTCGTTTCATAACGTGTGAGGCCGTTAATACTTTCGATAAATCAACATCTTCAACGAACTTCTCAACAAAAACATTGGCAGGCTTCATCATAATTTGCTCTGGTGTTCCAATTTGGATGATGCTCCCGTCTTTCATTAAAGCAATGCGATCCCCAATACGCAGTGCTTCATCTAAGTCATGGGTAATAAAAATAATCGTTTTCTGGTACTTTTCTTGAATTTCAAGTAATTCATCTTGCATGTCTTTACGAATCAATGGATCGAGGGCACTAAAGGCCTCATCCATCAAAATAATTTCTGTTTCACTCGCAAGCGCACGAGCAAGTCCAACCCTTTGCTGCATACCACCACTCAACTGCGAGGGCAATTGATGCTCATAACCCTCCAGTCCTACCGCTTTCAAGGCATTCATCGCTGTTTCACGGCGTTCCTCAACAGGCATTTTTTTAACTTCAAGCCCAAACTCCGTATTTTCTAGAATCGTTTTATGAGGGAAAAGCGCAAAGTTTTGAAAGACCATACTAATTTTCTTTTGTCTCACTTCTCTTAAACGAGCCGCATTCATTTTTACAATATCTTCATGATCAATCAAAATCTCACCAACTGTTGGTGTAATAAGGCGGTTAAACATTCGAATTAAAGTGGACTTTCCACTCCCTGACAATCCCATAATGACGAAAATTTCACCGGGGTAGATGTTAAAGTTAACCTTATTGACTCCAACCGTTTGACCCGTTTCTTTTAAAATATCTTTCTTTGATCGAGACTTCTCTAATAACTCAATTGCTGCTTTAGGAGATTTACCAAAAATCTTTGTTACATTTCTAACTTCTACAAATGGTTCCATTTAAACACCTCGTTCATAATTCTCTTCAGAAAAATGGACAAAAGAAACCTCTTTTCTGAAGGGGCATGATTGAATAAAAACTTTCTAATGGATTAGTGAAAGCGTGTAGGGATGGATGAAGTCAGTCATGAAGAAGAGCACCGTCATTCATTGAATGATAGAATTGTCCTTATTCTTCACACTATGACTATACAATTTTTTAAAAGTGTAATTAAAAAATTTACAAATAGATATTGGTCTCATTCAACCGGCCAATTTTAGATTATTAAATTATAAGAGGATGCTAGAAAATAATAGGGGGAATTAGCATCGATACTACGGTGCTTTTAAGGACAAAAAAAATAACTATTTAACCCTAACGTATTTTGATTGTTATTTCAAACCGGTTAATGTTGAACCCAAGCAAAATCTAGTGGTTTTGTGTGCAATAGATTCGATTTTCCAAACCCTTATAAAGCACCGGTACGATAGGATTTAAGGCAACTTGATTAGGTAACAGATTTTGCAAATTCTATTACACTAAGACTTTTTAAAAACAGTTCTTTATTCCTATTTGAAGTTATGCAATTTATAGAACTTTTTTCAATAAAAAAAGAACATGCCTATAAGCATGCCCTTCACTTCTATAAAATTATTTCACTTCTACCCAGCCATTTTTAATGGCGGCAACAACCGCTTGTGTACGGTCATTCACATTCATTTTTTGTAATATGTTACTCACATGGTTTTTAACTGTTTTTTCACTAATGAATAAGGATTCGCCGATTCCACGGTTACTTTTTCCATCGGCCAGCATTTGCAGCACTTCACATTCACGGCGCGTTAATAAATGTAAGGGGCGACGAATTTCAATTGTTTGTACATAGCCGCCTCCACCGTGGGCAACAGATGTTGCTAACTTGCGATATTCATTGACTAAATTGTGAGTCACTTTTGGGTGTAAATACGAGCCGCCATCTGCTACGACGCGTACTGCCTCAATCAAGGCATCTGCATCCATTTCTTTTAAAAGATAGCCTTGTGCGCCTGTTTTTAAAGCATGAGTCACATAATTCTCATCATCATGAATCGATAAAATAATGACCTTTGTATTTGGGTATTGTTCTACAAGTTCACGGGTTGCTTCGACACCGTTCATTTGTGGCATGTTGATATCCATAATAACAACATCCGGTAGGTATTCTTGTACAAGTCCTAATGCATCGCTGCCGTCGTCACCTTCAGCCACTACTTGGAACGACTTTTCGAACTCTAGTATTCTTTTAACGCCTTCTCTGAATAGTTGGTGATCGTCAATAATGACAATTTTGGTAGTCAATGGCTACTCCCCCTAGTTCTTCAAATTACAATTGCAAAATTTTATTAGTTACTTAATGGAACACGGATTAATACGGATGTTCCTTTGCCGATTTTTGAATCATACTTGATTTCCCCATCAAGCAAATCGACACGCTCTCGCATACCAATCATTCCAAAAGACTCAGGTTTTTTTTGAGAAATATCAAATCCACAACCATTGTCCTTGATTGAAATGGTAATAGCGGCACTGCTAATTTCTAATGTTACTTTAATTTCACAGGCATTTGCATGCTTAAGGGCGTTTTGCACCGACTCCTGAATCATGCGAAACAACGCGACTTCATACTTAGTCGGAAGCCGGCACTCTAGGCCAATATTCACAAAAGTAATTTTGGAGTTGTTATGATATTCTTCGATTGTTTGTAAGTATTTTCTGAGGGTAGGGACTAGACCCAAATCGTCTAGTGCCATTGGTCGTAGATCATAAATAATCCTCCGAACCTCATATAGGGCTGCTCGCACCATTTTTTTATAGCTATGAATCTCAGTAAACGCCTCTTCTGGCCCTTGTTCTCGATAAACACGTTCAATTAGATCAGAACGCATGATAACATTCGCCATCATTTGCGCAGGACCATCGTGAATCTCACGAGAAAGCCGCTTCCGCTCTTCTTCCTGTGCTTCAATAATTTTTAGGCCGAAGTCTTCTTTAGCTTTAGCATTTTCTAGTACTTCACCAACTTGTTTCAAATCGCTGGTAAGGTAATTCATGACCACTGAAATTTGTGAAAAGAGCTGATTAGCACGATCAATCGTTTCGTCTAACCCGATAAGTCTTCTTTCGAGATCATTCCTTTTTTCTAACAGCTGTTTTTTTAACTGCCAATTGATGGTGAGATCCATTTGCAGCTGATGGGCTTTTTCATAGGCCTCACGAACTTCTTCCTCGGTATAATGTTTGAAGTTCATACTAACCTCTGATAATGCCATCCTGGCTTGAAGTACCTGTTCCTCAAGCCTTTCACTCTCGTCGATGAGGGTGATCATCATTGTCTTAATATTTTCCAATTCAGTTGTCATGTTCACATAATCTTGACGACATTGCTCACTGATTTGGAAAATATCACTTTTACTACATGTAACCATGTCGATCATTTCTTCACGAATTTCATCAATTGATTTAATATTAACTTGCTTCATATTCATTGCATTCCCTCCAGGGGATATTTCCCTTTAGGTCTATTAACACATTTTACCTTGAAGTGTTTCAATTGGCTAATCTAAACACTCTAAAAGACCTTATACAAGGGTGAAAAGTAGTATAATAATAGTAGTCATCCTATTTAACTATACACTGGAAAGAGCTTGATGAACTATTACTATTATATCATTCGAACATTACTACCATATTAAAGGTATATTACAACAATATTTTTTAAAAATTGAAAGGAGCTCATCATGCTGTCCCGATATTTTACTGTAAAACAGACTGGTGAACACGAAATTAACATCCAAAAGTCCCACTTTATTGCACATATTAAAAGAGCTGAAACCGAACAAGAAGCTCAGGAGTTTATTCAAGCAATAAAAAAGCTACATTATAATGCCACACACAACTGCTCTGCCTATCTCATTGGTGAGCATGATCATATTCAAAAGGCCAATGATGATGGTGAACCAAGTGGAACTGCGGGTGTCCCTATCCTTGAGGTATTGAAAAAAAGAAATCTGAAGGACACAGTGGTTGTCGTTACCCGTTACTTTGGCGGTATTAAATTAGGTGCCGGCGGGTTAATCCGTGCTTACGGCAAAGCTACGTCTGAGGGGCTAGATGCAGTTGGCATCGTTGAAAGGAAGCTTTCACAAATCATCCATGTCAAAATTGACTACACCTGGCTAGGGAAAATTGAAAAAGAACTGCGGGCCTCCGATTATAAAATTAAAGAAATCCACTACTTAGATACAGTTGTTGTCGAAACATATGTGGACGAAAGTCATGTCCAAACATTTATCGACTGGATGGTGGAACTAACCAACGGCCAATGTAATTTCGAGAAGGGAAACACCGTTTATCTGGAGGAAGATTATAGTAGGTAAAAACAGTAGTTCTTAATGTAGATTATATTCGATATTAGAACATAGGACAATTGGGAAAAAATTTAAAGAGGGACTCAATGCTTGAGTCCCTTTTACTATGTCTATCGGAGCATACTCCTATATATTAGGGGCGGTCCTTCGTTGCAGTCATTCTTAAGGTACGAACGATATTTAACAATGGTCGGTGACCCTTTCCCATTAAACCTATTTTTTCAGCAATGATTTCAATTAAAACCACTACAATCCCAATTAGGCATAGTGCCCCGCCAATTCGTGCCTGTGAGTAAATTATGGCGACAAGGCCAAAAAAAGCGGCCATTGCATAAATGATTAAGACGGTCTGGCGATGAGAATACCCCATACGCAGCATGCAATGATGGAGGTGTGATTTGTCTGGTGCTGATAAAGGCTGTTTGTTAATGATTCTTCTGATAATCGCGAAAAGGGTGTCAGAAATGGGTACACCTAGTATGATGACCGGAATGACGAAAGAAATAAAGGTTACATTTTTAAAACCTAGGAGTGATAGAACAGAAATAATAAAGCCTAGAAATAGTGCTCCCGTATCCCCCATGAAAATACTGGCTGGATGGAAATTGTAGATTAAAAACCCAAGGGTACTTGCTAATACAATTGACCCGACAGCAACCACGAATAGATTCCCTTGAAGAAACGCAATTCCTAAAATAGTAATTAATGCAATCGAAGAAACTCCAGCGGCCAAGCCATCAAGCCCATCAATTAAGTTAATGGCATTAGTAATACCAACAATCCAAAGAATCGTAAACGGGATGCTTAAAAAACCAAATTGGAGCTGCCCGCCAAACGGTAGGTTTATAAATACCATTTGTAAGTCGCCTAAAAATACGACACTACAAGCAGCGGCTAATTGACCTAAGAGTTTATACTTAGCCGGTAATTCAAACAAATCATCCAAAAAGCCAGTGATAACAATAATTAAGCAACCAATCAAAATAGAGAAGGAGTAGGTGTTTTCGGGTCTTAATAGGAAAATCCCTACCATAAAACTAATAAAAATGGCTAAGCCTCCAAGCCTTGGCATAATCGACTGATGAACCTTTCGATAATTCGGCTGATCTGTAGCACCAATGATAAACGCTAATCTTTTTATTAGTGGAGTAATAAGAATGGAGACGACAAAACATACTATCAAGGTAAGATAAAGCATCAGACATCCTCCTTGTATTCAGTTTGTCCATGAAGGTTTAAATGATAACAAGAAATTTTTTAAAAAAGACTATCGAATGGACCTGCACTATGCAGAAAAAACTACCATTTATTAGTTACCTTATAAGCCGGTTAGTTGCTCTTTTTAATGTCATTCCTGTTTGCAATAAGTAATCCTTTTCCTAAAATATAGGGAAAATACCTATCAATAAGCATACTTGTAGGGATTAAAAGTGCAATTGCCCCTAAAGTAAAGGCTAAGCCTAATAAATTTGGGTTGTCAATTTTAAGATGTAGTCTTTCTATTGCAACCTTACCAAAAATATTAAAACCAAGAGGGATATGTAAAGCTAAAAAGATTAGAGAATTTCTCCCCCAAAAATTCAAAAAAGAAATAACAGACAAGTACTGAGAAATATAAATAACAAATGAAATTCCAAAGAGCGCCCATATGACTGTAGATATAAAATTACTTAAATTCAATGGTAAATACAAATAGGTATTTAAAAAATTAAAAATATTAGGGTATATTGTAGGAAAAGCTAACAAAACTATGTATACAATTGACGAACTAATAAGTAAATATGACTTTTTTAAATCATTTCGTGGCACCGCATTATTTTTAATAAACTGTCCTAATCCAAAATAAAAAATAAAGTAAAGGGTCTGATCAAAGCTCCACGGTAGTATATTACTACCTAGTTGGACATTAAGATTTGATATCGCAAAATAGCTTAGAACTATAACAATAATCATGTTATAACTTTGATTCTTTATATATTTTGTTAAAAAGTAGTAAATAACCTCCATGGTAAACAAGGAAGTCAAAAACCAAAGCGGTTCGTCAAAAAAGATATTATTACGACGCGAGGCAATAAGTGCTACCAAAAACTCCCTAATATTTATTTCCTGATGTAGAAGTATCTTATTAAGAATAATCGCGAAAATCGCAAAACTAATATATGGGACAAGTAATGACTTACACTTAGCAATCAAGAATTCGTTAAATCGCTGATACTTTTTAATTGAAAATAAATATCCAGAAAGGAAAAAGAAAAGCGGCATGTGAAAGGCAAAAATTTGCCATCTTAAATTACCTGCAATCATGGTGTGACCTATAATCACCAAAAATATCCCAATACCTTTACTGGCATCAATCCACTGTATCCTTTGAGAAGCTGACATTGGTTATCCACCTTTTATAGTAAGTTTAAAATGAGAAAGCTTTTCTAGGATATCATTTATTTGCCTAAGTAGTAAAGGTTTTTAGGGTCCTTTCATTTTCTTATACCTTTTATATCAAATATAGTTACAGTCGAAAAGTTGCGTACATAATATAAAAGAGTCTAAAAAACGAATGTTTTTTAGACTCTTTTCATAATTCAATATTTATTTCTAATATTAATTATTTTGAAGCCCTTCATAAAGTTCAAGAGCGGTTTATAGTCATCACGGATAAGTCCTATTTTTTCTACAATTACTTCAATTGTAATTAACATGACTAATATAATTATTAGGGACCCCCAAACAGTTGCTTGTGAGAAAATGAACGCAGCCAGGCCGAATACGGATGCCATCGCATAAATTAACAAGACCGTTTGTCGATGCGAAAAACCTGTTTTTAATAAACAGTGATGTAAATGCGATTTGTCTGGTGCAGATAATGGCTGTTTGTTGACAAGACGACGGATAATCGCGAAAAATGTATCAGAAATTGGCACACCCAGGATAATAACAGGGATAATCAGAGAAATGAAGGTAACATTTTTATACCCAAGCAGCGATAATACCCCAATCATATAACCTAGATATAATGCTCCCGTATCCCCCATAAAGATTTTAGCGGGATGAAAGTTATAGAAAAGGAACCCGATGGTACTTACAGCAACAATCAATGCCATTACAGATACATATCCATTTCCCATAACAAAGGACATACCTGCTATTGTAATAAGGGCTATGGACGATACGCCTCCTGCTAAGCCGTCTAAACCATCAATTAAATTAATGGCATTGGTAATTCCGATAATCCAGATCATTGTAAGTGGAATACTTAAATAACCAAAATCTATTATGCCGCCAAATGGTAGATTGATAAACTCCACTTTTAATCCACCATAGATAACTACTACTGCAGATGCAGCAATTTGACCAGCTAATTTTAATTTAGGAGAAATTTCTTTCACATCATCAAGCATTCCAGTTAAGATGATAATGATACTGCCAATCACAATTGGCAAATGATATTCACCTGCAGGTTTAAAAATTAAAATACCAATGAAAAAACTTAAGAAAATGGCTAAACCACCCAGTCTAGGCATAATACGTGAATGTACTTTTCGATAGTTTGGTTTATCCGTTGCTCCAATCAAAAATGCTAGTTTTTTAACCAACGGGGTGAGGAGTATTGACGAAAAAAAACAGATTACTAAAGTTAGATATAACATACATGCCCTCCATCATTACGGTCGTTTATGTCAAGGTTATTATATTTAATATTATGAATCCATAAAGCTATTGCGAAAACTTGTATCCTACTGGATTATAGCATAGACGATTCTAGAAATAAACACTTACTTAAATCAAGTAATTCCCAACATTTGTAGAATAATAACATGAAATTACTAGAAAAATTGATTATAATGGATGTAAGCGATTTTTTCGCCTGCTTATAGATTGGACAAATTTCTCCATAATACGACCCTTAAGGTCGATTTCTGTTGCTATTTACTTAGACGTTTATGCTTCAAAAAAGTTTCAATAAAAAAAATATAATTAACACTAATCTTACTTTTGTTTTTTTAAATTTATTTGGATTTGAATTTTCTTGAATTAGGATGACCTTTTATTTAATTTCATTGATGAGAAGTTTGAGTCAATAATATTAAAGAAGGACTAGAAATCAATTTTTGATTTCTAGTCCTTCCAATTTCCACTTTTTTAACTTCATTTATTTTTTCAAACCGATTGAAGATGAATTAATTTATTCTATTGTACTCATCAATTCCGTCAGCAATCGCTTTTGCTAGTGTATTTTGGTAAGATTCTGTTACCAACTTTTGACGCTCGCTTGGATTGTTAATAAACCCCATCTCCAATAAAGTTGCCGGCATAGCCGCTTCACGTATAACTGCGAATGTTTCTCCATCAGTTCCACGATTACTTGCACCTGTATATTCAACCATATTTTCTTGAATTATGTTTGCAAGCGTCACACTCTTTGAAATTCTTTCTGCATTATTATGCATATTAACATTAATTTTTGAAGGATAATTTGGATCATATTTATAGTAGTAAGACTCAATCCCAGCAGCAGTCGTTGCTCCTGCTCCAGTTGAGTTAGTATGAATACTAACGAAAATATTTGCATCTAAATTATTCGCCATTTGAGGACGGTCTAACAATGATACGTAGGTATCGCTAGTACGGGACATATAAACTGTATAGCCCCTATTTAATAATAATGATTGAACTTTCTTCGCTACAGCCAAATTTAAATCGGATTCTCTGTAACCACCAGCAACTGCCCCAGGATCAGACCCACCATGCCCTGGGTCTAAAAATACGGTCAATGATGTTTGCTTGAATGTTACAATACTTCCAGGCAATGTCGTGACATGGCCGTTCTTTCCAGTTTCCCTGATCGTAACAGTATGTTGTCCATCACTATATTTGGTTGTATCAAGAGCAAAATGAAAGCCGGCATTCCCGTTGTTGAATTCAGGAAAAGCGTTTTGGACATCCTTTCTCGCATCTCCATAGGACGCCTGG
>CAUSCO010000017.1:0-108852 GCA_963530265.1 uncultured Bacillus sp. | reverse complement strand
TGGGTGGATATCAACATGGATACCCACAAATGGGTGGATATCAACATGGCTATCCGCAAATGGGTGGATATCAACATGGATACCCACAAATGGGTGGATATCAACATGGCTATCCACAAATGGGTGGACAACAACATGGCTATCCACACATGGGTGGACAACAACATGGCTATCCACAAATGGGTGGTCAGCAGCAACCTTCCACTGGCCAACGTAAGAAGGATAAATAAAAGAAACCCTTTTAAAGGTGAACCTGTCCTTAAGTTACAAGGGACAGGTTCTTTCCGTTTGATTTAATCACCTTTTAACAGTTATTAATTAAGACACGTTCCATTCAGCGAGTCTTTTCGCTTATAATATGATAAAATATAGGAATCAAATGGATAAATAATAGGAGAAAAAATATGCGTAAAGAGATTCAAACTAATTTGCAGTTTGTGGATATTTTAAATGAATGGAACCCCTTTGATTTGAAAAATGGCAGCTATGACACGGAAATTGCTGATACCATTCAAGCCGTGTATGAACTAAATGATCCTTCAAAGCTAGCGGAGAAAATCCAGACAATTTATGAATTTTCCTTTGAAAAAGTGATTCCAATTGATAACTGTCTAAAGATAGCAGCCGAACTATTAACAGTCAAGGCTAACCAATCTTGCTCAATGTAACATAAAAAAAGGACTAACCGATTAGGTTGTCCTCTCAAAAAGGGGGGAATACTAGAAAGCCTTATATATTAAGGTTTTCCAGATTCCCTTTTTTTTATACAATCAAAAATAAAAAAAGCGGTACTTTTCCCGCTTTTAAAGTTTAAAATTTAGTCATATTTAGGATTCAAGGAGGAGTTTGTATGAACTTGGGTTTTGTTTAATAACTCTGATGCTGGAATATCTAGAACAGTAGACAATTTTAAGATTGTCTGAGTACTTGGGATTTGTTCCCCAGATTCATACTTCTCAATTGTATGCGTTCCAACTCTTATCTTTTGAGCCAATTCCTCTTGTGTCATTTTAAGCATTTCACGGCAAGTTTTGATGGTTTGACCTATTGAATTCATACTGTTCACCTCTTTTGAAAAGATATTTTCTCATTATTAGTATATCATGGTACCCTTCCCTTTTCTTATTGATTTTTGAACATTATGTTAAGACTTTCTGTTAGAGCGATTGGACTCACCACTTTACTCCGAAAGCTTTTTTGATTAAAGTTATTCTTTATGGTATAATCATTCAATGCGTATATAACGATAAAATAATAATTACTTAGGAGTGTTTTCATGACAGAAAAAATTGAAACTGGCAGTATTTTAACAGGTAAAGTAACAGGAATTCAACCATATGGAGCATTCGTCGCAATTGACGAAAATACACAAGGCCTTGTTCATATATCTGAAATCACGCACGGTTATGTAAAAGATATTAATGATCATCTTAAAGTGGGAGACGAAGTCAAGGTTAAGGTATTATCGGTGGATGAAAGTGCAGGGAAAATTGGACTTTCAATTCGTGCAACCGAAGAAGCACCTGTACAACAGGCTGCAAAACCAAAGAAGCCTCGTAAACGTGTTGCTGCAGCCATTATTCCTGAAGCTGATGGCCAACAAGGATTTAATACCTTAAAAGATAAACTACAAGAGTGGATTGACCAATCCCAACGTGAAGATTTAATTAAAAAATAAATAAATATAAGCCTAGGCCCTGCTATTTAATTAGCTCGGACTAGGCTTTATTTTATTTTTTATAAAAAAATAAAGTCAAAAAGATGTTCAATCTTTTTTCAGGCTCGGCTACAATAAGAGTGTATATACATAATTCGACCATGAATGGAGGGACAAAATTTATGCAAACTCAAAGTACAGGTGAATTAATTGAACAAACGGAGAAATATGGTGCCCATAATTATCATCCACTGCCAATTGTCATCTCACGTGCTGAAGGGGTTTGGGTAGAAGATCCAGAAGGCAGCAAATACATGGATATGCTAAGTGCTTACTCTGCTCTAAACCAAGGACATCGCCATCCAAAAATTATCCAAGCCTTAAAGGATCAAGCGGACAAGGTTACATTAACCTCACGTGCCTTCCATAATGACCAGCTTGGTCCATGGTATGAAAAAGTTTGTCAATTAACGAACAAAGAAATGGTTTTACCCATGAACACAGGTGCAGAGGCTGTTGAAACAGCTTTTAAGGCTGCACGCCGCTGGAGCTATGATGTAAAAGGGGTAGCAGAAAACCAAGCTGAAATTATTGCCTGTGTTGGAAATTTCCATGGCAGGACCATGACAGCCGTATCGTTATCATCCGATCCTGAATATCAACGGGGATTTGGTCCAATGCTGCCAGGCATTAAGCTTATTCCTTATGGTGATTTAGAGGCATTGAAAGCAGCGATTAGGCCTAATACTGCAGGCTTTTTAATTGAACCAATCCAAGGGGAGGCTGGGATTATCATCCCACCTGAAGGGTTTATCAAGGCAGCTTACGATGTTTGCAAGGCAAACAACGTGCTCTTTATAGCTGATGAAATCCAATCAGGGCTGGCACGTACAGGAAAAATGTTTGCCATGGAGTGGGAAAATGTTGAACCTGATATGTATATCCTTGGGAAAGCCCTTGGCGGCGGTGTGTTTCCAATCTCTTGTGTTGTTGCTAGTAAAGAAATATTAGGAGTATACAATCCTGGCTCACACGGATCAACCTTTGGTGGAAATCCGATGGCATGTGCTGTTTCGATTGCGGCTCTTGATGTGCTCGTGGATGAAAAGCTTGCTGAGAAATCATTGGAGCTTGGGGAGTATTTCATTAGCAAATTAAAGGAGATCAACAATCCCAAGATTAAAGAAGTTCGCGGACGTGGATTATTTATAGGAGTGGAATTAACGGAACATGCCCGTAAATATTGTGAAGAGTTAAAAGACTTTGGACTATTGTGTAAAGAAACGCATGACATGGTTATTCGTTTTGCACCGCCACTCATTATAACAAAAGAAGAAATAGACTGGGCTATCGAGCGGATTAAAAAAGTACTAGGGTAAATTGTAAAAAACTAGGGGTGCCAAAATGGGGACTACTGATGGAGATGGAAAGGAAAAAGAGATTGTCAACCTGCTTTCATCAACAAAGATTGTAATTCATGATGCCTTAAAAAAACTAGGATATAACATGGATATGTACCATCTTTTAGAGGAACCTTTGAGAACCGTCACGGTCAGGATTCCTGTTCGTATGGATGATGGTTCTACGAAAATTTTTAAAGGTTTTCGCGCTCAGCACAATGATGCTGTTGGACCAACTATGGGCGGTATTCGTTTTCATCCGCTTGTAAATGTAGATGAAATACAGGCATTATCGATGTGGATGAGTATGAAATGTGGGATAGCTGATCTACCGTTTGGCGGTGGAAAGGGCGGTATTATCTGTAACCCTCGTGCAATGTCGTTTGGAGAGTTAGAACGGTTAAGTCGTGGTTACGTCCGTGCCATCAGCCAAATTGTTGGGCCAAACAAGGATATACCAGCACCGGATATGTATACCAATTCGCAAATTATGGCCTGGATGTTAGATGAATACAGTCGTCTCCGTCAGGATGACTCTCCCAGCTTTATCACAGGGAAACCACTTGTATTAGGTGGGTCTGAAGGACGGGAAATAGCAGGAGCAAAAGGGGTAATAATTTGCATTGAAGAGGCAGTAAAAAAACGTGGTATTTCGATTAAAGGAGCTCGTGTCATTATCCAAGGTTTTGGAAATGCTGGAAGTTTTATCGCAAAGTTTTTATATGACTCTGGAGCCATTATCGTTGGAATATCGGATGTTTATGGTGCCCTTTATAATCCAGATGGATTAAATATTAATTACCTTATAGATCGATGTGATAGCTTCGGTACGGTAACCACGTTATTTGAAGGAACCATACCAAACGAAGAATTGCTTTTAAAGGATTGTGATATTTTAGTTCCGGCAGCAGTAGCGAACCAAATTACAGCTGATAATGCCTACAACATTAAAGCTAGTATTGTCGTGGAAGCAGCGAATGGTCCTACGACACTTGAAGCGACCAACATACTTACAGAACGAGAAATATTGCTTGTTCCTGATGTGTTGGCAGGAGCCGGTGGTGTCACTGTGTCATATTTTGAATGGGTTCAAAATAATCAAGGCTATTACTGGAATGAAGAAGATATTGAAAAAAGGTTACGAGAAAAACTGGTTAAATCCTTCCATATTATATATGACCTGGCGCAAAACAGCAAAGTGAATATGCGGTTAGCCGCTTACATGGTTGGTGTAAAGAAATTAGCAGAAGCTTCATTGTTCAGAGGCTGGGTATAAAGTTTTCCTTGCATGTAAATGCAAGGAATTTCTTTTTTAGTAGACACTAAAACTAGTCATTTGCCAAAAAGAGCATTATAACTAATAATGTAGAATGAAAAGGATGGTGTTTGTTTTGCAAAATTTCACATTTCGGAATCCAACAAAATTAATTTTTGGAAAAGAGCAGCTAGAACAATTAAAAACCGAAATACCGCAATACGGAAAAAAAGTATTGCTTGTATATGGCGGCGGCAGTATTAAACGAAGTGGGTTATATGAAAAAGTCACGACTCTTTTAGAAGAAATCGGAGCTGAAGTTTTTGAACTTTCAGGTGTTGAACCGAATCCGCGCATTTCCACTGCAAGAAAAGGAGTGGAAATTTGTAAGCAAGAAGGAATTGAATTTCTTCTAGCCGTGGGTGGAGGAAGTGTCATAGACTGCACGAAGTTAATTGCAGCAGGGGCTAAATATGACGGTGATGCATGGGATTTTGTGATTAAAAAGGCGTTTGCGAGTGAGGCATTACCATTTGGTACTGTTTTGACACTTGCTGCAACTGGTTCAGAAATGAATGCAGGTTCGGTCATTACCAATTGGGAAACAAACGAAAAATACGGTTGGGGAAGTGCCGTGACATATCCGCAATTTTCAATTCTAGATCCAGTTAATACATATACCGTACCTAGAAACCAAACCATTTATGGAATGGTCGATATGATGTCACATGTTCTTGAACATTATTTCCACCTCGAAGAACATACGGATTTTCAGGATCGGATGTGTGAATCCTTGCTGCTTACGGTAATGGAGACAGCACCTAAGTTACTTGCTGACCTTGAAAATTATCAGCACCGTGCAACGATACTATATGGTGGAACCATGGCCTTGAACGGAGTACTAAACATGGGTTATGGCGGCGATTGGGCAACCCACAACCTAGAGCATGCGGTGTCTGCTGTCTATGACATCCCACATGGCGGCGGTCTAGCTATTCTTTTCCCACACTGGATGGAACATAATTTACATGTAAAACCTGAGCGCTTTAAACAGCTTGCGGTTAGAGTTTTTGGTGTAAATCCAGAAGGAAAGAGTGCGGAAGAAACAGGGCTTGAAGGCATTCGTAAACTCCGGGAATTTTGGAATAGCATTGAGGCGCCATCACGGTTAGCCGATTATGGTATTGATGACAGTAAGCTAGAGCTTATGGCTGACCGTGCTATGGCAAACGGTGTGTTTGGCAATTTCGCAAAACTAGATCGTGAGGATGTTTTAGCCATTTACCGTGCGTCATTATAAAAAGGATTGAATTTTTGAAATAGGCGGGCTTTCATCATCTGCGGTTTCTTGATAAACTGTACGTCTTTGGTTAAAGTGGTTATTGAGAATAAAAAAATGGGAGGATTTCATGACACATGTTCGTTTTGATTACTCGAAAGCTCTTTCTTTTTTTGGAGAACATGAGCTTACATATCTACGCGATGCTGTAAAAGTTGCCCACCATTCTCTAAACGAGGGTACTGGGGCAGGCAGTGATTTTTTAGGTTGGATTGAATTGCCAACCAACTATGATAAAGAAGAATTTGCACGCATTCAAAAGTCAGCTGAGAAAATCAAAGCTGATTCAGACGTTCTTCTTGTTATTGGAATTGGCGGTTCCTATCTAGGAGCAAAGGCTGCAGTGGAAATGCTGTCACACAGTTTTTACAACGCTCTACCAAAAGAAAAGCGCAGTACTCCACAAATCATTTTTGTCGGAAACAATATTAGCTCCTCTTATATGAGAGATGTTATGGATCTCCTTGATGGAAAAGATTTCTCTGTTAACGTTATCTCTAAATCAGGAACAACGACTGAGCCAGCAATTGCCTTCCGGATATTCCGAAAACTGCTCGAGGAGAAATATGGCGTAGAGGAAGCACGTAAGAGGATTTACGCAACAACAGATAAAGCTAGAGGTGCCCTAAAGACACTAGCCACTGAGGAAGGTTATGAATCCTTTGTCATACCGGACGATATTGGCGGTCGTTATTCCGTTCTAACAGCAGTTGGTCTATTGCCAATCGCTGTTTGCGGAGCAGACATTGTAAAAATGATGCAGGGTGCAGCACAAGCTCAGGAAGACTTCAGTCATTCTGAACTGGAAGACAATGCAGCCTACCAATATGCTGCTGTAAGAAACGTCCTATACAATAAGGGAAAAACAATTGAAATGCTAATTAATTATGAGCCAGGGCTTCAATATTTTTCTGAATGGTGGAAGCAGCTGTTTGGTGAAAGTGAAGGAAAAGACCAAAAAGGCATTTATCCATCTTCAGCAAACTTTTCAACCGACCTTCACTCACTTGGGCAATATGTTCAAGAAGGACGACGTGATTTGTTTGAAACCATTATTAAGGTTGAAAAACCGCGCCATGAACTGAAAATTGAAGCGTTTGAAAATGACTTAGATGGTCTAAATTATTTAGCTGGGCAAACCATTGACTTTGTTAATAACAAAGCATTCCAAGGGACCATGCTTGCACATACCGACGGTAATGTACCTAACTTAATCGTCACGATTCCTGCAATGGATGAGTATACCTTTGGCTATCTTGTCTATTTCTTTGAAAAAGCATGTGCGATGAGCGGGTATCTTCTGGGCGTTAATCCATTTGATCAGCCTGGTGTAGAGGCATATAAAGTGAATATGTTTGCATTATTAGGTAAGCCAGGATATGAAGAAAAGAAAGCTGAGCTAGAAAAACGATTATAATAATTGCAAAAGAGTGCTGGTGCCATTTAGGGCATCAGCACTCTTTTGTTATGAAACCAATTTGTTTGGAGAAACTAACGCTAATTGAGTAAGGGGGGGCAATCCAAATGTTTGAAATACCATCCAAGGTAGAAGGAAAACAATTTGATTTATTTAAACTAGAACAAAAATTAAAACCAATCGGCTACTCGATTGGCGGGAATTGGGACTATGACCACGGTGCTTTTGATTATAAGCTGAATGATGAATACAGCTATCAGTTTTTAAGGGTACCGTTTACGGCAATCGATGGTCAATTGGATGTAAGAAATTGCACAGTCGAGATTGGAAGACCTTTTCTTTTATCACATGAGTACGAATATGGGATTGATGAAGAAGGCAGCACAGGTAACTTTTCAGGATCCTTCAATCAATTTCAGGAACCAACGAATAAAGATGCTGACATTCCAAATCAATATATTGATACAGGTAAGGCACTAGTGGCAGAATTAGAAACACTTTTAACAGAAACAGAGTAAATCATTATTTAAACATTAATAATTGGTCATTTTCTTCAATCTCAAAGGAGTGAGAGGGATTAAGATATGTTTCCTCTCCCCTTTTAATCCCGATAAGCAAAAAACCGTTCATTAAACGTTCATCGCATACTTCCTTAAAAGTTTTTCCTATATCTACTTCTTTTACAAGGGAGGAGGAAAGCCTGCTTTCCTGTAGTTGTTGGATGACACTGGATAATAGGCCATCCCCATTAGAATGCAAACTATTGATCATAAACACACTAGTCAATTTATTAGATTGAATGACTTCATCGGCTCCGGCTCTTAATGCGTTGATAACCTGCTCTGCGGTTAAGATTTCAACAATGCATTTTACTTTGGTGCATAAGCCTTTAATAGTCAATAATGTTAAAATACTATTCATATCTGCTTGAAGTTCATCATTACCCCGATCTGCCGTAATTAAAACCTTTTCAGCTTTTTCAATATCACTTTTAATAATCGTTGCATCCACATGGCCCTTTCCTTGGATAAAGTGGACAAATCGCGATTTTACTGGATTAGTTTCAAGTGTTTCATCGATTAGCACAATCGACTGCTGGGAATTCGTACTAGTAAGCTTATGAATGAGCTCCTTTGATCGTTCATTCCAGCCAATTATGATGATATGGCCAGCTCCTTTAAAAGGGATTCTTCCTTCGGAAAGGGCGTCCTGTTTCGTCACAGCTGCAGCCGCTAATGTCCCAAAATAAGAGGAAACAAATCCAACCCCAAATAATATTAAAATTAAGGCAGTTAATCGTCCTAAAAAAGAATGGGGAACATAATCTCCATAGCCCACAGTGGAGGCTGTAATAATCGCCCACCAAATGCCATCAAAAATAGTGGGAAAGGTTTGGGGCTCTAAAAAATGTATAGAAATTCCAAATAGTAGAAATACAAGTAATGCAATCACTAATATTCTTATTAATAGCGGCATACGCAGAAAACTTATATACACTCTATTAGGCAAATATCGACACCTCTTTTCTTATTAGCATTATAGACAAAAGTAATGACTCTCATAATTTTTACATCATTTTTCCAAAATAGGGTCTAAGTTCACAAATGTTTTGCATTTTCCTTTTATTCCTAGTTGTATTCGATTGGAAAAACTATTAAATTATTGTTAATAACATAGGTACAGCAGTTACAACAGGAAAGAGGGTTAGCACATGGAAACTCATATGAATTCACTATTGTCCAATATTGAAAAGACAAGATCGGAAATGATTCATTTGGCACATCAATATGGTTATTCTAATCCAAGAGTTGTTCAATGCAGCCAGAAACTCGATCTTCTATTAAATGTTTATAATAGTAATGTTATAAAGCAATAGTTGTAATGAAAGCCTTCCAGTTAGCTGGAAGGCTTTTTTTCATTTAGTTGCATTCTAAATGTGAATCCATCCACTTCTGCTTGAGAAAGCGTTCGTATCGAAAACGTCGGCATGGAAAATTTACCTATATAAAACATTGTAGTCACATAAGGTCTGAGCTAATTATTTGAGTTTTCCTAATTAAGGGCGGACTCTTTTTTTGTGGTACAAACCTAATTTCCTGAATAGAAATTAGTAGACAGGCTTATAACGTATGTTGGGAGAGATTAGGATGAATGTGTTTTTGAGCTATATTTTGTTAGGACTATCGCTTGCTGCACCAATTGGACCCATCAATGCAGCTCAGATTGATAGGGGAATAAGAAATGGTTTTATGCACTCATGGTTAATCGGGGTTGGAGCGGTTGTAGCGGATGGAATATATATGCTTATTGTTTATATAGGAGTAGTCCAATTTTTAGAAACATCCATTATGCAAACGTTTTTGTGGCTTTTTGGATGTTTTGTCCTCATGTATACAGGTATTGAAACATTTATAAATGCTGGGAAAATTAATTTGGCTCAATCAAGAGGGAAGGAACCGCTGATAAAATCCTTCTTTTCAGGATTCTTTATGTCGATCTCTAACCCTTTAACGATTCTTTTTTGGTTAGGAATTTATGGCTCCATCCTAGCAAAAACAGCTGCTACCTATAACACTGGTCAATTAATTCTGTATAGCAGTGCTATTTTTATTGGGCTGTTGTCCTGGGATATTGCAATGGCAAGTATAGCAAGCAGCTTCAAAAAATTTTTAACCACCAACTTACTTGTCGTTATTTCCCTTTTGTCTGGTCTTTCATTGATTGGCTTTGGACTTTATTTTGGTATGCAAGCTTTTACTAATCTATTTAGTTAACAATAGCTGTGGGGCTGCCAGTTGATTAGGAAATATTTTTATTGATTATTAAAATAATTCAAATAATTTATTGACATCCCAATCCTTTTTCTATTAACATTATGTTAAATAAACGATATTCAATAAAACGTAATATTAAAGTTTCGTTAATAACAATATTATGAGAGGAGAGGAAATATGGAACTTAAAGCTCAAAGAAGTGAATTAATTGAAGTGGCAAAGGGAAACAAACCTGCTGATTTATATATTAAAGGCGGAACGGTTATTAATGTTTATTCTGGTGAATTGTTAAAACAAAATATTGCTGTTTACAAGGATTGCGTTGCCTATATTGGAACTAGCGAAGCCTCTATTGGTGAACAGACAAAGGTAATTAATGCAGAGGGAAAGTATCTATCACCAGGATTTATTGAAGCACATGCCCATCCATGGGTCATTTACAATCCTGTAAGTATGACTGAAAAAGTATTACCATTAGGCACCACGACAACAGTGAATGATAATTTATTTTTTTATCTACATATGGGAGCAAAAGGATTTAAAGAGATGGTAAACGATTTGAAACCATTACCAGGCAACTTTTTTTGGCTGGCACGGCTTGTATCACAGGCGGATTACCCAGGGGAACGGGAGTGGTATAACCATAACGATATCAGAGAGCTGCTAGACCTTGATGAAGTGTTAGGGTCAGCAGAGGTTACACGGTGGCCGTTATTGTATAATGGCGATCCATTTTTACTGGATACCATGGATTATATCAAGAAACTAGGTAAGGTCTCCGATGGCCATACGGCAGGCTGTTCCTATGAAAAATTAAATGCTGTTGTTTCGTCAGGTGTGACAGCCTGTCATGAAGCTATTACCGCCAAGGAAGCATTTGATCGACTGCGCTTAGGGATGTGGACAACACTCCGAAATAGCTCCCTCCGACCAGATCTACAAGAAATTATTAAACTTATTACCGAGGGTAATGTAAGTACGAGCAGAATTCTTATGACGACAGACGGTCCGCACCCTTCATTTATCGAAAAAGAAGGATTTGTGGATGGACTTGTGAGGCAGGCTGTGGAACTTGGTGTCCCAGTCATGAATGCGATTCAAATGGTAACCATTAATGCTGCAACCTATTTAAGACTGGATGATTATATCGGAGGAATTGCACCAAGTAGAAAGGCAGACATCCTTCTTTTACCTGATCTGGTCGATTTCCGCCCTGATCTCGTCATTGCGTCTGGGAGGATCGTCGCTGAAAAAGGAGAGTTAACTGCTTCATTGCCTAACATAGATTGGAATAAATATATGGTTCGTGAACCATTTGCCTTTTCAAAATCACTCTTAGAAAATATCAATCTATATCGCTACCCACACCCAACAGAAAAGAATCCTGTCCCAGTCGTTTATTTTAAAAGTAACGTGATTACCCAAAGAAAAGATACGAATCTACCATCTGTAAATGGGGATGCTGATCTGTCTGGACATGAGGGGCTTGTACAGGCAGCACTAATTGACCGGAATGGTGAATGGGTATCCAAGGGGATATTGGAGAGGTTTGCGGTAAATCTAGATGGCATGGCCTCTACGTATAATACAACGACCGAGCTGCTGGTAGTGGGCCGCAATCCTGAAGCAATGGCGAAAGCGGCCGCAAGGGTTCATGAAATGGGGGGAGGCATCGTGATTGTAGATGGCGATGAAGTTGTAGTAGAAATTCCTCTGCCATTTACAGGAATGATGACAACGAACCCCTCCTTTGATGCTGCAGTGGAGTATCATGAACGATTGTTATCAGCCTTGCAGGAACGTGGATTTCCGTTCCATGATATTCTCTACACCTTACTATTTTTAACCTGTGACTTTCTCCCAGGGCTACGTTTGGTCCCATATGGTTTGTTTGAGGTAAAGACCGATGATATTTTGTTACCCTCTGCCCCATTGGACAGCATGAGCTATCCGATTAAAAATTAAACTATGAAAAATAAAGAAGGTGGCGAAAATTTGCCGTTTTTTTGAGCCTTTGAGGTGGTGAGTGGAGAGTGAAGTAGTAGATTTCTAAATAAAACCAAATATTGTTGAAAGTGTGCGTTATTATGTCGAAATGGTCACAGAAATTGTAGTGATGGACACATTTGAGGTGGTTATTAGAGAGACAATTAGTTTATTTTCCAAATAAAACCAAATATTGTTGATCGTTTGTGGTATTATGTCGTAATGGTCACAGAAATTGTTGTGATGGACACATTTGAAGTGGTTATTGGAGAGACAATTAGTTTATTTTCCAAATAAAACCAAATATTGTTGAAAGTATGCGGTATTATGTCGTAATGGTCACAGAAGTTGTAGTGATGGACACATTTGAAGTGGTAATTGGGGAGTGAATTCGTTAATTTTCTAAATAAGATCCCTGTTCCTCATATTTCACAAAATGAAAACGCTTAATTCCTTAAATGCTATTTAGGCGAAATGATTCATGATGAACAGGTTCTTGCAGTTGGTTTGGTAAACAAAGTGATAGAATCAGATGAACTTCTCACAGAATCTATCGTTTGGGCAGAAAAATTAGCTCAAAAGCCCAGCATTGCGATGAAAATGATGAAAATGATGAAAACTTCTGTAAATCGGGGTACAGGTGTGGATTTACAGACTGCGTTGGATCTTGAAACAGCTTGCTTCGGCAGTGCCTTTGTTAGTGAGGACGGATTGAAGGAATGAGGTCCTTTGTTGAAAAAAGAAAACCACAATTTACAGGAAGAAAAGGGGTGTAGTGAAATGGGAAACAAAGAAGTCGTCATTATCGATGGAGCTCGGACAGCTTTTACAGAATTCGGAGGTTCATTTCGTGATGTAACAGCGATTGATCTTGCTGTAGCAACCGCGAAAGAAGCAATGAAACGGTCTTCCATTGAACCAGAAGAAGTCGATCAAGTGGTAATTGGCAACGTCATCCAATCCAGTACGGATGCAATCTATATGGCTAGACATGTTGCTTTAAAAGCAGGTATCTCTGAACATGTTCCCGGATTAACGGTAAACCGGTTGTGTGGATCGGGGTTACAGGCCATTGTGAATGCTGCACAATCTATTAAGCTTGGAGAATCGAATGTGAGTATTGCCGGCGGGACCGAAAACATGAGTCAAGTCCCACATGTGATTCGGGGTGCGCGCTGGGGCTTACCCCTTGGTAAAGCCCCAATGGAGGATTATTTATGGGAAGCCCTCTATGATCCATATGGAAAGTGTACAATGGCGATAACGGCGGAAAATCTTGCGGATAAATATGAACTTACTAGAGAGCAAATTGATGAGTTTGCCTCTCGAAGTCATGAGCGAGCATTAGCGGCAATTGAAAAGGGGTATTTTGCCGAAGAAATTGTTCCCTATATCGTTAAGGGAAGGAAAGGCGAAAAAGTGATTAATCGAGATGAACATCCCCGTGAAACGCCTATAGAGGTATTGAAAAAATTACCGGCCCGGTTTAGAGATAATGGTGTGGTTACAGCTGGTAATGCAAGTGGAATTAATGATGGAGCTGCAACATTGGTTGTCACCTCTAGTGAATATGTACAAAAGCACAATTTAAAACCGCTTGCAAGACTAGTATCATGGGGAATTGTTGGTGTTGAACCAAAATATATGGGAATCGGTCCTGCTCCAGCGATTCGGCAAGCACTAAAGCGGGCCGATATGAAAGTGGAAGATTTAGATCTTATTGAAATCAATGAGGCCTTTGCTGCGCAATATTTAGCCTGCCAAAAAGAATTAGGTTTCAATCCTGAGATTGGCAATGTAAATGGTGGTGCGGTTGCATTAGGGCATCCGCTTGGAGCAAGCGGGGCGAGAATCAGTCTTTCCTTACTCTACGAACTAAAGCGCAGAAATAAGAGATTCGGTGCATCCGCCTTATGTATTGGCGGTGGCCAAGGGATAGCGGCGATTTGGGAAGTTCTTTAAAAAACATATTAAATTAGGGGGGGGCTTAATGAAAAAAGAACTAAGTAAACTTAGTGTTTCGCAATTACTTGAGAACGTTTCCAGGAGAGAACCTGATCATGAAGTGTCGTTTGATGGATATTTTAGAATGACCTATCAAGAACTCTGGGAAAAGTCACTATCTCTTGCCGGTTCTCTAAATGAATTAGGGATCAGAAAGGGAGATAGGATTGCCGTATGTTTGCCAAATTGGAATGAATTTGTGGTCATTTATATAGCTGCTTCACACCTAGGTGCGGTCCTAGTCCCTTTCAATACACGTTATCGTCAAGATGAAGTGGAATATATTTTGGAGAATTCTGAAGCAAAGATTGCCTTTTTTACGGAAACATTTAGCGAAGTCAATCATTATGATCAATTTACGACTGCAATTAAACAAGTTACCAGTTTGGAAACGTTAATTACGGTCCGTTTTCAAACTTATGGGCTTATCAGTTATGAACAACTACTAGAAAAGAGTAAACAAACTTCCTTTACTCCATTGACCATTGACTCTGATAGTGATGTGTTCACGATTCTGTATACATCAGGGTCCACGGGTGCGCCAAAAGGTGCCATGCTAACGCATAGCAATGTTGTCAATACAGCTATCATCACTGCAAATGCGATGAAATGCAACTCTGATGATGTCTTTTTTGTTGCTGTTCCTGTTTTTCATGTATTTGGACTCGTACCGAGTATTCTGAGTACGATTGCATCTGGTGCACGTATGGTATTAATGGAGGAATACAAAGCGAAACAGGCATTGGAATTGATGGAAGCGGAGAGAGTTTCGGTAAAACATGGAGTTCCGACCATGTTCATACTAGAGTTGAATCAAAAAGATTTTGCAAACTATGATTTATCCTCATTAAGAACGGGAATCATTGCGGCTGCACCATGTCCAGTGGAAATCGTAAAACGAATTCGTAAGGACATGGGCTGCGATATCGTTGTTTGTTATGGATTAAGTGAGACATCACCTACACTCACCATGACAGGTTTTGATGATGAAGATAGGGTTCGAGCTGAGACAGTTGGAAAACCGCTTCCTGGTGCAGAAGTAAAAATCGTCAATGAACACAAGGAAATGGTTGAGCATGGAGAAGTTGGAGAGGTTGCGTGCCGAGGCTTTGGTGTAATGAAGGGATACTACAATATGCCGGAAAAGACATCCGAAGCATTAGACAGAAATGGATGGTTTTACACGGGGGATCTTGGGACATTGGATCAACAGGGAAACCTGAGAATTGTCGGCCGTAAAAAGGAAATGATTATTCGTGCCGGTTATAATATCTATCCCCGTGAGGTGGAGGAAGTTCTCTATACCCATCCAGATGTTATGGAAGTGGCGATTGTTGGCTTGCCAGATACCGTATTGGGTGAAATTTCCTGTGCGTGTGTAAAACTAAAGCCAAAAGCGGCGGCCAAATCTCGCACCCTAATCGAATTTGTTAAACAGCATGTTGCTGATTATAAAGTACCCGATAAGTTGTTGATCATGGATGACTTTCCCATGACTGCTAGTGGAAAAATTAAAAAGGTCTCACTGCAGGAACAATTAAAAGAAACGATGAAAGCAGAGCTGCGGTAAATTATGCTATGACATAATTCGTTCCTTAAAAAATGAAGAGGATCATGCCCTTGATAGCATGATCCTTTTTTTAAATGATAGAAAGCATAAAATTTGGACCTTGAGAATTGTCCAGCTCCAGCACCCAGCGGCTAGTGTACTTCGCTCTTTTCCCTACGATAAGTCAACATCGGATCGCTAACGCTCTCCGTGTTTCCTTTATCTCAGTCAAAGCGCTCCAGTCCATACGCCGCTAAACGGGCGCTTGCGCTTTTCTTATTTTTTGATAACTTGATATCGCCATATACCTTGAACAAGTTCCTTTTGGACTCTGCCATGTACCTCTAAATAATCTAAATGACCAATAATTTCCGACATAACGAGAGAAAATTGCTCATAATAGGTATTTTTATAATACGACCGGGCAATTTCACTTGCGGTGGAATGACCAGATTCAATTAACTGGATCAGCCTCTCAGCTTTTGCTTCGATTCTTTTGAGCCGTTTTAATATTAATGAATTTGGCTGGTCAATCATTGTTCCGTGGCCGGGAAAGACGAGATTTACATGTAAGGCTAAACATTTATTTAAGGACTCTATATGCTGTATAAGCGTGGGGATTCTTTTTCCAAAAGCATCTGGTTCTACCAAAGCATTGCTGGAAATATGCTCAAGCAATAAATCCCCGCCAAATAACCAGTTATTCTTTTTATCATAGAAGGCAACCTGGTCGGGTGCATGTCCAGGAACTTCAACAACTTGGAAATTGAATAATTGGTCATCCGTAATTTTAATGACATCTGCTTGAATGGCATTATGTTCATTGCGCTGTACAGCTTTTCTTAAATAGGCAACATGCTTTTCGCCATCCTCGCCGCAGCCCATTTCCTTATAAAGTTGTGAGTAAAACTCCACCCTCATCTCAAGAAAAACGGGATCCCTTTTTAAGCGAGGGATGGAATCGGAATGGCAGTAAATCGGAATGGGATGTTCAGCAGTAATTCGATTGACTAAGCCAATATGGTCGATATGGTGATGCGTTAGGATAATTTCTGTTAAGTCCTTTAGTGTAAATCCATTCTTGTACAACGTATCCATTAATCCATCCCAGCATTCATCATTATTCCATCCAGCATCAACTAATGATAGTGAATGCTCCTGCTTTACTAAAAAGAAGTTCACACTCTTTAATGAAGAGCGATCAGGAATGATGATTGGGAATACCTCACAGCCTGCTTTTTTTAATTGTTCCAATGAATACACCTCACAAAGAATAAACCGACTCTATATTTTTTCAAATATTTTGAAATTAATGAGTATTATAGCAATCTATTCGTGTACATGCAATTTAATAGAAATAAGTATTTCCTATGTATGTTATAAAAAATTAAAAATAACACCATAAATTATATGTTTTTACTACTGTGGTGTGAAAAACATTAATTTTTAAGAAAAAGAGAGAAAAATAGAGAAAATGGAAGTAAAGAGCAAATCTAAGCGAGTAAACCACCTGATTTTGAGTATTGCAAATAGTAAAAATATTATATATATTATGAATTAAGAACGAAAGAAATAAAATCATAATGATAACAAATGAGGAGGATGTAAAAATGACAACAGTAACAGAAACAAAAACACTTACAATTAAAAAAATAAATGGAGTGGCAGAGGTACATATTCACGTTAATAAGACCAATGCATATGATTTGGAATACTACCGTGAGTTAAACGCTGCGATTGATGACATCCGTTTTGATAGTGACATTAAAGTAGCGGTACTTATGAGTGATATGCCGAAATTCTTCTCAGCTGGCGCAAATATTAATTTTCTAAAATCTGCAGAGCCCCGGTTTAAAACTCAATTCTGCTTATTCTGTAACGAGACATTAGATAAAATTGCGCGTTCCCCGCAAATTTGGATTGCTTGCTTAGAAGGGCATACAGTTGGCGGCGGCTTAGAAATGGCCTTGGCTTGTGACCTGCGCTTTATGGGTGACCAAGCTGGAAAAATTGGTCTTCCAGAGGTTTCACTAGGCGTGCTGGCAGGAACTGGTGGAACCCAACGTTTAGCCCGTCAAGTTGGCCATTCTAAAGCATTAGATTTGAATATCACGGGAGAAACATTAACACCACAAGAAGCGTTAGACATTCGCTTAGTCGATCGTATTTTCCCACAAGAGGAAACAAGAACTAAAACATTAGAATATGCCAATAAAATTGCCAGCAGTGCAACCTATGCGGCATCCAATATTAAACTATCGATTATGAATGGAAAAGAAATGCCATTAAATGTAGCGATTCGCTATGAAGGCGAGTTACAAAACCTATTATTCCGTTCCCAAGATGCAAAAGAGGGATTAAGCGCATTTGTTGAAAAACGCGAAGCTAATTGGACAGGTCAGTAATATAAAAAATGGCGATATCGACTAGCGATATCGCCATTTTAAACAAGTAAATTGGTTGAAAAAGCGAGGGGACTAATAATGCGATCAAATGAGCTTGAAGTGCTAGTGAACTGGGGGGATACGGATAAGGCAGGGATTGTTTATTATCCGAATTTTTTTAAATGGTTTGATATTGCAGGGCATCAATTTTTCCGAAGCTGCGATTTAGCACCTGCAAAACTGGAGGAAGAGCGGGGAATTATTGTTCCGTTACTCGATGTTCAATGTACTTTTGAAAAATCGTTACTTTACGATGATCTCATTACGATTCATAGTAAAGTGGAAGAAATTAACCGAAAAACGATTAAACTGAAACATATAGTGTATAGGGATGGAATTCGGGTTGCCCATGGATATGAATTGCGAGGCTGGGTACAGCAGTTTGGTGAAGGTATTAAAGCAGTCTTAATCCCAGACGATGTTAAATCCATTCTAAGTGAAGAAATTCATACAAAGGCCGATAAAAATAGACCAAGGTTTAATGCATAAAAGATGAGGTTCCTCTATAATATAAATGTCTCTTTAAAAAATGACAAATAATGAATTGATTATAAAATACTGGATGGTGCAGCTATGAAGCCAAGATCGTTAATGTTTACTCTTTATGGAGAGTACATTCAATATTATGGAGGAGAAATCTGGGTTGGGAGTTTAATTCAATTAATGAGTTCATTTGGTATATCAGAATCCTCTGTTCGTGGCGCCATTTTAAGAATGGTCCAAAAGAATTTATTGCAAGTAAGGAAAAAAGGAAATAAAAGCTATTACTCTATAACGGAAAAAGGCAGACGAAGAGTAGACGATGGAGTGAAAAGAGTCTACGCTGCTCCCCGGCCAGCGTGGGATGGCAAGTGGAGGATTTTGAGCTATTCGTTCCCTGAAGAGAAACGGGAGCTGCGGAATGAGATTCGACAAGAGCTTACATGGACAGGCTTTGGAATGATTTCAAATAGTACGTGGATTAGTCCTAACCCACTAGAAAACCAAGTGATGGAAATGATTAAGAACTATCAAATTGAGGAGAACACCATTTTATTTAGCTCCTCTGATATGATCTCGCATACGAGTGAAGAGATTATTGCAAGAGGTTGGAACCTGGAGCAGGTTTCTGATAATTACAATCAATTTATGGAAAAATATACTTCGGAATTTGAAGCATTACGTGAAAAGGCGTTAACGAACACCTTAACAGACGAAGAGTGTTTTATTAAACGCACATCCATCGTTCATGAATATCGAAAGTTTCTTTTTCTAGACCCTGGTTTTCCACGTGATTTATTGCCTGCCGACTGGGCAGGTACAAAAGCGAGAGAACTATTTTGGAATGTTCATCAATTAATCTCGATCCCGTCTATCCGCTATTTTGAATCCATCTATGAAGGAGCTCCCGATCAGGAAATAAAACCAATACGTGATAAGGCGATCAATCCTTTTAAAGAAGTTTATGTGTAACGCACTTTAAGAAATAATAGTCTTCTATCGAGGGGGGAATCAATTTGCAAAAAGTGGACTTAAAAGTAGAGAATCATTTAGCAGTCGTAACCATTAATCGTCCCGAACAATTAAATTGCTTTGATTATGAAACGCTAGCCCAGTTAGAAGAAGTGGTAGATGGTATTAAATTGGAGAAGGACATAAGAGTTGTTATTATTACTGGCGCAGGAGAAAAGGCGTTTAGCGCAGGGGCAGATTTGCGGGAAAGACGAATGCTCAGTGAAAAAGAAGTCCGTAGAAATGTTTCGATGATTCGAGATGTTTTCACAAAAATAGAAGAATTACCGCAGCCAACCATTGCTGCTGTAAATGGGTATGCACTTGGCGGCGGGCTTGAGCTTGCCTTAGTTTGTGATTTCCGGATTGCAGTTAAAGAAGCGATGGTAGGCCTAACAGAAGTGAGCTGGGGCATTATCCCTGGTGCGGGCGGCACACAGCGTTTAAGCCGCCTGATAGGACCTTCAAAGGCGAAGGAATTGATTTTAACTGCAAGAAAAATAGATGCCTATCAAGCATTTGAATTAGGACTTATTAATAAAGTGGTAGAACGCAGCCGTTTAGTAGATGTCTCAACCGAATTAGCTGAAGAAATCATGAAGAATGCACCATTGGCTGTCACACAAGCAAAATATGCTATCAATTATGGAAGTAATGTTGATGTCAAAACAGGCCTAGCGATCGAATCGAAGGCATATGAGGTAATTATTCCTTCGAAAGATCGAATCGAAGCATTAGAAGCATTTAAGGAAAAACGACAGCCAAACTTTAAAGGGGAATAGCGAGACTGTAGGTAATAATTGAAATAAGATGAACAGAGTGAACGAAACGATGCCTTCCCTTTAAGGCACGTTTTTTTTTTATCTAATCCAGGCTTAATTATGTTTTTAATATTAACAACATAAAAACGTAATAAATATATTGACAGACAATTTAAAATAATCTATATTATCTTATATAGACGATAAAATAAAAAACGTAATAAGGTGAGGCGATCTAAATGAGTCAGGCTGAATTATTAATCGAAAAGATTCAAAAAGGATTTATGCTCGAATGTAAAGAGGATATGAATGATGAGTATCTTCGGGCCTTAAAACAAACGTTAACCATCGTTGGTGATACAGAACTATTAAGCGTTCCTCCTCTTTTAACCGTTTACAATGAAGCCCCAAATTTAAACTATAAAATTACTGCCCTTGCCGTGATTCAAGACGAAATTGGCCACGCACATATAGCCTATCGATTATTAGAGGATCTCGGTGAAAACGTGGAAGAACTTCTCTATGACCGCCCTGCTAACCGCTGGAAAAACCCTTATGCCTTTGATTTCAAATTAGACAATTGGATTGAGCTTGGTGTATTTAATGGACTCTTTGACCGCTCTGGCTACACGCTTTTAGGGGATGCTTATCAACACACATCTTTTGGTCCATGGAAACGTGCCCTCGTGAAGGTAGACAAAGAAGAACTTTTTCATTTAAGAAATGGTGAAATTATTATGAAAGCGGGGATGAAAAACCCGGATGCAGCAAAGCAGGTGCAAGAAGCGGTAGATTGGATGTTCCTAATGGCTTTAGAGTTTTTTGGGGTTTCCGATAATCTTAAGAGCCGTTCAGCACAATTAGATTATAAGCTCAAAGGAAGTACCAATGATGAACTAAGACAAAAATGGCTGTCTACTGCGGTTCCATTTTGTGAATCGATTGGTGTCAAGGTGCCAGCCCACTATGATGAGGCACAAGGGAAATTCGTCATTGATGTTCCGTTTCCATGCAAATTTGATGTAGAAAATAAAAAATGGCTTCTCGACCAGCCAGACACATGGTCAGGAGTGATCGAACGCTTTAAAAAACGCGGGCCGCAGAACCAAGAGTTTGTTAACAGAATTCAGAAGGGATTTCACGAGTTAGAAGCGCTTCGTGCAAAGGAGGTAAGTTAAATGCAAACGTTAGAGACTGAGAAATATTGGGATGCGTTGACAGAGGTGATGGATCCGGAATTTCCTATCAGTGTTGTTGATATGGGGTTAATCTATGAAATTACGAAAATAGAAGAAGGAAAAATTGCCGTAAGGATGACATATACATCAACAGGCTGTGGCTGCATGCAATGGATTGAAAACGATATCAAAGAGCGGCTTCTAAAAGAAGAAGATATTAATGAAGTAGATATTGAAGTGGTTTGGAGTCCGCCTTGGACTGTTAATAATTTAAGTGCTAAAGGGAAAGAAAAACTCAGAACCTGGGGTGTTAGCTCATGAATAAACAAAAACAAGAATATCTTTTATTTACGCGGATCAATCGAGGCGATGATTTGATTCAAGTTGGTTCCTTTCAGGCCGAAAGTGATGAATTGGCAAGGGTATATGCTCAATATATTTACGATGAAGAGGACTGGGTAGAAATGCAAGTCGTCAGGAAAGAGGCATTTATCACGGTACGCCTTCCAGAACCACTATTTGAAAAAGAGGGTGTAAATTAATGAAAATAGTAAACAATTTATCTCTTGTTAAACTAGCCGAAACGATTGCAGATAACAAATTTATTTTAGGTGACCGCCTTGTTGAAATTGGGATTAGCGGTCCTAATTTAGAAGCTACCCTTTCTTCGATTGCCATGGCTCAAGCTGAGCTTGGTCATGCAAGATTGATGTATAAATGGGCGAATGAATTGCAAGGTTTGAATGGCAGCAAAGTTGAAATTAAAGCTCAAACAGGAAAGGCATTTCCTTCTGTTGTCCTTACTTCTAATTGGCTGGGCTTGATTGCCAGTGTATACGCTGTCAATGTTGCTGTTGATCTTGTTATGAGGGCTATAAATAAAGCGAACCATCCGGAGTTAAATGCCCCATTTAGTAAAATGCTGAAAGAGCAAGAGGAACATCTGCTTTATTCAAAGAGTTGGTGTAAACAATTGCTGAATGATAAAGGCGCCGTCCCAAAGACATTTGCCCTAGAGTTGGAAAAAGTAACGGAAGAAGCTATCCAATGGTTGAAGAATGTCGAAACTGACAATAATTTAATTTCTGAGAATGTTATTTTAAAAGATAGCAATCTTGCAAACGCATACAGAGAGGCTATAAAAAAACTAACAACCCTTGGGGATGTTCAGCATGTCGGATGAGAATAAAAATATTCAATGTTCATTTTGTTCTTCAGACAATGTAGAAAGAATTTCTTCATTTGGAACTGCCCAATTAGTTAGGCAATATTATTGCAACGCTTGCAACTCGGTCTTTGAATATATTCGCTGGCAAACTTCACCGTCAAATGATGAGAGGTGTCAAACTTCGAATGAACGAAATTGAAAAAGTCGGGGTCGTCGGTTCTGGAACAATGGGTGCAGGCATTGCGCAGCTTATTATACAGAACGGATATACCGCAATTATTTATGATATCAATTTAGAAACAGTGGAACGGGCTAAATCCGCCATAGAGTCAAGATTAGACCGATTAGTTGAGAAAAAAAGAGCAAGTGCAGATGAAGTTAACAAAATGAAGGAACGATTACAAACAACCGCTGATTTATCCGAATTTTATGATTGTCAGCTTGTCATTGAAGCAGCACCAGAAAACATGGAAATAAAGAGGACCATTTTTAGAAGACTAGAAGAGGTTTGTTCTGATGAGGCAATATTGGCTACAAACACTTCATCCCTTTCCATTACAGAAATCTCTGGGCAGATTCAGACACCAAAAAGAGTAGCGGGTTTTCATTTCTTTAATCCAGCGCCGGTCATGCCGTTAGTCGAAGTGATCAAGGGGTTAAAAACGGCTCCTGAAACAGTGGATGTTCTGGTGGAATTTGCAAAAAGAATCAATAAAAGTCCCGTTGTTTGTAAGGATACTCCTGGTTTTATTGTCAATCGTGTGGCGCGTCCATTTTATGGTGAGGCCTTGAAAATTATGAATGATCAAGTAGCGACGGTGGAACAAATTGACCGGATCATGAAAAAGGCTGGGAATTTTAAAATGGGTCCATTTGAGTTACAGGATTTAATCGGAATCGATGTAAATTTTGCTGTAACAAAATCTGTGCACAGCAGTTTTCATGGGGAGACCCGTTTTCGGCCACATTATATTCAAGAGCGTATGGTTCAAGCAGGCAGCCTAGGAAGAAAGACGAAGGGAGGGTTCTTTTCATATGACACCTAAAGGAATTGTCGTCATAGGTGAAAATTTGTTAGCAAAAGAGCTCGTATACTCTCTTCGGGAGTATGGCTTTACTGATATAGCCCTAAATGACTACCAAACAGTTAATAGCATTGAGGCTGTTATTGAAACTAGCAATCTTGATTTGGAACAAAAAAAGAGGAATTTAAGAGAGATTGAGGCACATATATCGCCCCAGACATTAATTTTATCTACAACACTTGCCATAACAGCTACTGAAGCTGCATCCTGGCTGTCATATCCTGAAAGGCTGATTGGGTTTGGAGCCTTTTCCAATTTTAAAGAAGGTAAATTGATTGAACTCGCACCGGCATTGCAATCCGATTTGTCTTTTCTCCAATTAGCTGAAGAACTGTTTCTCACTGTAGAGCAGGAAACAGAGGTGGTCCAGGATGAGGTTGGTCTTGTCTATCCTCGGATTCTTTCGATGATTATTAATGAAGCTGCTTTTTCACTGATTGAAGGTACGGCTTCAGTAGAAGACATTGATGAGGCGATGAAGAAAGGGACCAATTATCCGCTGGGACCATTAGAATGGGCAGAAAAAATTGGCATCGATGATGTCTATGCAGTTCTAACTGGATTATATCGGGAATTTGGAGAAGAAAGATACCGGCCAGCCCCTCTAATTCGAAAGCTTGTCCATGCAGGCTGGACTGGAGTTGAAAGTGGAAAAGGCTTCTATTACCATCAAAATCGCAATGTTAAGGAGTATTCCATATGAAGGAAGCAGTCATTATTGATGCCATCCGTACACCAATCGGAAAAGTGAATGGTGCATTAACAAATGTAAGGGCAGATGATTTAGCTGCTCATGTCATGAAACACCTTTTAGAAAGAGTGAAATTGGATCCTGCTTTAATAGAAGACGTTTACTTCGGTTGTACAAATCAAGCAGGTGAAGATAATCGAAATGTAGCAAGAATGGGCTTACTTTTAGCGGGAATCCCTGAATCAGTAGCAGGTGTGACGGTTAATCGTTTATGCGGTTCTGGATTAGATGCGGTGAATCAAGCATCTGCCGCCATAAAGGCGGGGCTGGGAGACGTTTTTATCGCCGGTGGAACCGAGAATATGACCAGGGCTCCCTATGTCATGATGAAACCCCACTTGGCAAATCCAAGAAGTAATCAAACTCTATATGATACAACGATTGGTTGGCGCTTAGTCAATCCTAGCCTGGCAAATGTTTATCCTCCAATTAGTTTAGGGGAAACCGCGGAAAATGTAGCTGAAAGGTATAACATTTCCAGGGAGGAACAGGATGAACTGGCACTTAGCAGTCAATTAAAAGCAGCAGCCGCAATTGAAAGTGGTCGATTCCGTGATGAAATTATTCCAATAGAAATTCCACAGAAAAAAGGAGACGCGATTTTTTTTCATACGGATGAACATGTTCGGCCATCTACCACATGGGACGCGCTGACGAAGCTTAAACCTGTATTTAAGGAGGGTGGAACCGTTACCGCTGGAAACTCATCCGGTATTAATGATGGAGCAAGTGCCCTGTTAATTATGGAAAAAGAAATGGCGGAAAAGCTGGGTTTGAAACCACTAGCTCGTATTGTCGCTTCTGCCGTGGCAGGTGTAGACCCAGCCTATATGGGAATTGGCCCTGTTCCTGCAACAAGAAAGGCACTAAAAAGAGCGGGATTATCCATAGATGATCTGGATTTAATTGAAATTAATGAAGCATTCGCTGCCCAATCGGTAGCATGTATTAAAGAACTAGGGTTTGATATCAATAAGGTTAACGTAAATGGGGGAGCCATCGCTCTTGGCCACCCGCTCGGCTGCAGTGGTGCAAGAATTTTAACCACACTTGTTCATGAGATGCAAAAACGTGACTGCCGTTATGGTCTAGCCAGTATGTGCATTGGGGTAGGCCAAGGGATTTCTACCATTATCGAAAAAATGTAAAGGGGTTTTTCTTATGTTAAAAACAACGACGTTAAAGGAAGAGTACCAGCTATTCATTAATGGTGAATACAGCAATAGCAGTAATGACCAATTTTTTGAAACCCATAATCCTGCCACAGGAGAAGTGATCGCAAGAGTTGCAAAGGCCACGAAAGAAGATGTTGACCGTACAGTGGATGCAGCTAGAAAAGCCTTCGATTCAGGTAAGTGGCCTAAGCTGACACCGGCTAGACGGGCAAGAGTCCTGAATAAGATAGCGGATATAATGAGAAGCCGCTTTAACGAGCTTGTTGAGGCAGAAGTATTAAATACAGGGAAAACTGTTGCAGCTGCCCAAGGTCAAATTGGCCAGGCGATAGAGGACTTTGAATTTTATGCTGCGGCAATTTCTACACATGCTGGACGTACAAACCCAGTGCCAAACGGATTTTTTAACTATACCGTAAAGGAACCGGTTGGGGTGTGTGCCCAGATTATTCCGTGGAATTATCCATTAATGATGGCTGCCTGGAAGGTTGCTCCTGCATTAGCAGCGGGCTGCACAATTATTTTAAAGCCAGCAAGTTATACACCAATTACCGCATTCATGCTGGCAGATATTTGTCATGAAGCAGGAGTTCCAGCTGGCGTGGTCAACGTATTAACAGGAAGTGGTTCGGAAATTGGACCCTATTTAACAGAACATCAAGGTGTCGATAAAGTAGCCTTTACAGGTGAAACAGAAACAGGAAAAGACATTATGGCACGTGCATCGCAAACGCTTAAACGTGTAACCCTTGAGCTTGGCGGTAAGTCACCAAGTATTGTCTTTGATGATTGTGACATAGAGGCTGCAGTAGCAGGGTCAATTTATGGAATCTTTTACAATTCAGGTCAATCTTGTGAAGCCAGGTCAAGGATTTTTGTTCAAGAAAATGTCTATGATGAATTTTTGACAAGATTCATTGAAAAAGCCAGAAAGTTAAAAGTTGGTGACCCCTTTAACAAAGAAACTCATATGGGTGCATTGATTTCAAAAAGCCATGAACAGACAGTCGATGGCTACGTTAAGTTAGCGATTGAAGAAGGCGGAGAGATTTTATTTGGCGGCAGTCGCCCAGATGGTCCAGAGTTTGAAAATGGCTTTTGGTATCAGCCAACGATTATCGGAAATGTCACCAATGATATGAGGATTGCGCAAGAAGAAGTATTTGGCCCAGTAGTGGTAGTGATGAAGTTTAAAGATGAAGCAGAGGTCTTAAAACGAGCAAACGATTCTATTTTTGGATTGGGATCTGCTGTATGGACTAAGGACAATGGAAAAGCCCATCGAGTTGCTGCCGGAATCCGTGCGGGCATTGTGATGGTAAATAGTCCGATTTCTGCCTTCCCGGGAACACCGTTTGGCGGCTATAAACAATCAGGATTCGGCAGGGAATTATGTATTGAAACCCTTGATCTCTATACAGAAACCAAGAGTGTGGTTTCCTATATAGGAGCTAAACCACTGAATATTTTTGGAATATAAAAAAAATCAATAAATTTAATTGGAGGAATTTAGATGACACAAGTCAAATTAGAAACTAAGATGTTAACGGTTAAAAAAGAAGATGGAATTGCTGAGGTTCATATTCATGTAAACAAAACTAATGCCTATGACCTGGAATACTACAAGGAATTAAATGCAGCAATTGATGATATTCGTTTTGATAGCGAAATTAAAGTAGTTGTGTTAATGAGCGATATGCCTAAATTCTTTTCAGCTGGAGCCAATATTAACTTTCTGAAAGCAGCCGAGCCTCGCTTCAAAACACAATTTTGCTTGTTCTGTAATGAAACATTAGATAAAATTGCCCGTTCACCGCAAATTTGGATTGCCTGTCTTGAAGGGCATACAGTCGGCGGCGGACTTGAAATGGCATTAGCATGTGATCTTCGCTTTATGGGTGACCAAGCGGGTAAGATTGGCCTCCCTGAAATTACCCTTGGTGTATTAGCTGGTACTGGCGGTACGCAACGTTTGGCTCGGCAAGTGGGTCATTCTAAAGCCCTTGATTTGAACTTGACGGGGGAAACATTAACACCACAGGAAGCTTTAAATATTAAATTAGTTGACCGTGTATATCCGCAGGAAGAAACACGTGCCAAAACGTTAGAATATGCAAGAAAGATTGCTGACAGCGCCACCTATGCTGCATCTAACATTAAGCTTTCTATTATGAATGGAAAAGAAATGCCTTTAAATGTAGCGATCCGCTATGAGGGAGAATTACAAAATCTATTATTCCGTTCTGAAGATGCAAAAGAAGGATTAAGTGCTTTTATTGAGAAACGCCCTGCAGAATGGTCCGGTAAGTAAATCATTGGAATTAAAATAGTATAAAAACTTAACCTAATTAAGGTGGTGTGAGCAAAGCTAAGCTTTGCCCGGTTCAAAGTGTGAATGTGTTATTCCTACTAAAATAAAAAAGTGATACATTCTTTTGCGGCGCTCCGCCCCTTTTCCTTAAACCCTACTAGATTCGGCAAAATGTATGATCTGGATATGAGAGTTCCAATTTCCAATTGGGGGTTAAAGCATGCAAGAATCAGTTCAAGAGTTAAGAGGAGTAAAAGACTTTTATAATAGCGGTAATGTGTTTCTGGAAAGAAATATTCAGAATGGCCTGGCAAACAAGGTGGCCATTTATAGTGAGGATGATCAGGTTACCTATCAAGACGTCCTTTTAAGGGCAAATAAATTTGGTAACGCTCTCAAAGGTATTGGGGTAGAAAGGGAAAATCGCATCCTCCAGGTTGTCTATGATTCTCCTGAATTTATTTATTCATTTTTTGGAGCGGTTAAAATTGGCGCGATTCCAATCCCTGTAAATACCGCTATGAAACCACAAGACTATGAATACTTTCTCAATCACAGTCGTGCCAAAGTATTGTTAATTCAAGAAGAGGTATGGAACGAAATAAGGGAAAACAGAGACCGCTTTATTTTTCTGAAGAATGTTATTGTCATTTCAGAGAAGGGCTATCCTAATGCAGATGGTATTGATTATTATGAGTTTATTAATCCAGCCTCAGCGGATTTGGAGACAGAACGAACCAATTCCGAAGACCCTGCATTTTGGCTTTATAGCTCTGGAAGTACGGGGAATCCAAAGGGTGCCGTACATATTCAGCGGAGTATGGAAGTGGCCTATAAAAACTATGCTCAAAATATACTTAAAATCAATGAGAATGACCGAACATTTTCTGCATCCAAACTATACTTTGCTTACGGGCTTGGTAATGGGATGTACTTCCCATTGGGTGCAGGAAGTTCGACGATTTTGTCAAAGGGCCGCCCAACTCCAGAAAATATCTTTTCTGTTATTGAAAAGCAGAAGCCGACCATCTTTTTTGGCGTGCCGACGTTATATGGCTCCTTGATTCAATACGTTGATAAAACGGGCGTACTACCCGATCTTTCATCCGTCAGAGTTTGCGTTTCCGCAGGTGAAGCACTGCCAGCCACTTTTATTCAAAAGTGGAAAGAGTTATTTAATATTGATATTTTAGATGGAATTGGCTCAACTGAAGCCTTACATATTTATCTATCTAATAATATTGGGGAAGTTAAGGCAGGAAGCACGGGAAAGGTTGTTCCAGGTTATAAAGCAAAAATTTTAAATGAAGAATCAAGACCAGTAGACGTAAATGAAATTGGCGATCTAGTCATTAAGGGCGATAGTGTCAGCATTGGTTATTTTTGTAACTTAGCAGAAAACCAAAGTAAATTCCACGGTGAGTGGATGTATACAGGTGATAAATACTACCAGGATGAAGATGGGTATTTTTGGTATTGCGGCCGTTCGGATGATATGTTGAAGGTGGGCGGTATTTGGGTTTCGCCTATTGAAATTGAGTCAACTCTCATCAGGCATGAGTATGTATCGGAGGTTGCCGTTGTCGGTGAAAAAAATGAGAATAATCTTGTTTTCCCTAAGGCCTTTATTGTATTAAGAGATGGAGTAGTGCCTACCGAGGAATTAAAGGAAGATTTCAAGCTTTTTGTAAAGCAAAACCTAGCTCCATATAAATACCCGAGGGTAATAGAGTTTATCGAGGAATTGCCGAAGACAGCAACAGGTAAAGTACAGCGGTTTAGGTTAAAACAAGCATAAAATGATGGGTAGAAATAGCCAGTTTTATTAACTGGCTATTTTTTAAATTTTGGTAATAAATACCTAAAATTAAGTGTGAAATAAATTCTATAGTAATAAAAACATAATTTTACTATCAGGAATTATTATCATACGAAAATCCTTGTTTACCAAATAAAAACATCTTTATCTTTATCTATTTTTTATGAAGAATGCAGTTAAACTTGGGTATACAGCAGTTATTCTTCTTGATTAACAAATTATTATTTAAATAGAATATTAGGGATTTTTTGACTTAAATCCCATTACGATTTTTTTATTAGAGTAAAAAATAGATATTGTAAATTAACAATGTAGGCAATATAATAATAGTAGAAGTGTTCTAAATATTTTAATAAAGGAGGAAGCTTATTTTTTATTTTGGAAGCGTTAACAAAAAAACAGGGGGTAATTATGAAAAATCTTAAAAGAACTGGATCTATTTTAATTCTATTAGTCCTTTTACTATCGGCGTGTAGTGGGGGAGCCATTAGTACCTCTTCTTCAAAAGAGAAAACAAAAGAAAAAACCAATGACAATACTCCTATTAAAATTGGGGCATTACTCCCATCAACTGGTGTATACGCATCATTAGGTGAGAACCTGCTAAATGGGATGAATTTATATTTTGAAGAACAAAATTTTGAAGTAGCTGGCAAAAAAATTGAGATTATCCATGAAGATACAGAAGCAGATCCACAGGTGGCATTACGAAAGCTTAGAAAATTAACGGACCAAGATCAAATCGACATCTTAACAGGACCTGTCAGTACAGCTGTCGCCTATGCCATTCGAGATGAAGTTGACAGTAAAAAATTGCCGTTCTTAGATTCTCATGCAGGTGGGAATGATCTAACAAGAGCTAAGCGAAGCAATTACATTTACCGATCTTCCTTCAGCTCTTGGCAAATCGGTCATTCAATGGGTGAATGGGCATACAAAAACGTCGGCAAAAAAATCTATGTGACAGCTGCAGATTATGCCTTCGGTCATGAAGTAGCAGAAGCATTTAAAGAAGCCTACACAAAAGCTGGCGGGCAAATTGCTGGTGAAGTATACCCGCCACTTGGAAACAATGACTATTCCTCCTATCTAGGTAAAATGAATACAGACGGTATTGATGGCATTTACGCCTTTTATGCTGGTAGTGATGCGGTAAGGTTTGTTCAGCAATATGACCAATATGGATTAAAAGGAAAAATCCCATTAATTGGCTCAGGCTGGCTGACTGCTGAAGATGTCCGTCCACAGCAAGGCAATTCACCGGATGGAATTAAGGCGTCAATTTTCTGGGATTATAGTTTAGATACGAAGGAAAATCAGGCATTTATCAAGGCCTATGAGAAGAAATATAACAAACGTCCAAGTATTGAATCAGCTGAAGGATACGATGCAGCTATGATTATAGCAGAAGCTATTAAAAAATTAGACGGCGATGTCAGTGATCCGGATAAGTTGATTGAAGCAATGTCTTCTATAGAAATTAACAGTCCTAGAGGACCGATTAAGTTTGATAAAGAAACACATAATGTGATCCAAAATCTGTACATTGTTGAAACAGGTATTGTAAATGGAAAGACAGAGAATAAAGTAATTGATACGATTCCTCAAGTCGTTGATCCTGGAAAATAAGGTTTTTTATGACCTAATGGAAAGCGATTTAATAGATTAAGTTTGAAAGAGGCAAGATTTCCTTTGCCTCTTTCTTTTAAAAAAATGAATAGTTAGGATAAGGAGGTTAAATATTTGAGTGCCTTACTTCTGCAGCTGATGAATGGGTTAAGTTATGGATTTTTACTTTTTATCATTACATCTGGGATTACGATTGTATTTGGTATATTGGGCGTGTTAAACCTGGCACATGGATCATTGTATGTACTAGGTTCATATGTTGGTTACTCGCTTATTATGAAGGCGGGGCTGCCATTCTGGGTAGCTTTAATGGCAGTACCACTGCTAATTGCCATCATAGGATTAGTTTTGGAAATCGTGCTGCTCAGGCCTACATACAAGCTAGGGCACCTTTCACAGGTATTATTAACATTTGGATTAGCGTATATTTTTCACGACATTTTTTCAATGATGTGGGGAAAAAATATTCTAGTTGTTGATCCACCTGAGGCCCTCAACATGTCGGTAGAAATTGCAGGCAATGCCATTCCTGCCTACCGGCTTGCATTAATTGTGATTGGAATTGTGATGGCTATTTTCCTATGGTATACCCAAGAAAAAACAAAATGGGGTGCTGTCATCCGAGCAGGATTGTCAGATAAGGAAATGGTAGGAGGGCTAGGAGTTAACATTCATTTTGTCTTTACTGGTGTTTTTTTCTTAGGCAGCTTAATGGCTGGTTTAGGAGGGGTACTTGGTTCACCCATACTTGGGGTTTTTCCGGGCATGGAGTTCCAGATTCTCATTTTATCTCTCGTTGTCCTTGTAGTGGGCGGACTTGGTTCGGTGACAGGGACCTTTATTGCTAGTTTGCTAGTAGGCTTCGTTGAAACCTTCAGCCGCTATCTTGTACCTGAACTAAGCTTAATTATTACCTTTGCACTAATGGCATTGGTACTAGTGATTCGTCCACAAGGTCTAACTGGCAGGAGGGTGGTGTAATGAGGAAGGGACCGATAAAAGGAACGCTATTATTTTTGCTAATGGTTTTTGTTCCATTCTTTTTGTCTATTTATTACGTCAATATTTTATCGGAAATATTTATTCTTAGTGTTTTCGCCGTAAGTTTAAATATTTTGGTTGGGCAGACTGGGCTGGTTTCACTTGGCCACGCTGCATTCTTTGGGGCTGGTGCTTATGCAACAGGATTAGCGGCACTAAAGTTTAGCACAAATATTTTTATCACCCTTGGCATTGGACTTTTCTTCGCTTTATTATTGGCCTTCATTATTGGCTTACTTTCTACTAAAGCACATGGCTTTTATTTCTTAATGATAACACTTGCTTGTTCGCAAATCTTTTACTCTATTGTTTATCAATGGACAAATGTAACAGGTGGCTCAAATGGATTATCTGGAATCGCACCCTTAGATGTATTCGCAGGTTTCCGCCTTTCGAATCAAGTGTTTGTCTACTACTTTATCCTTGTTGTCATGACGATTCTATTATTCTTGTTAAGCCGGTTCTTACATTCCCCACTAGGATCTGTGTTTATTGGGATTAAAGAAAATGAAGAACGGATGAAATCGATTGGTTATAACACAGCGTTATATAAAAACATCAGCTTTTTAATTGCTGGCACAATGGGGGGGTTAGCAGGAGGATTATATGTTGTTTTCAACGGCTTCATCTCACCTACCGACGTGTATTGGACCGCATCAGGATCGGTGTTAATCATGGTATTAATCGGTGGCGTCGGGACATTATGGGGTCCAGTTATTGGAGCGGCCTTCATCGTCATTTTGGAAACGATTATTAGTTCTTATACGGAAAATTGGATGATGATAATTGGAGCAGCCTTTATCTTATTTGTTATTTTTGCCCCTAATGGAATTGTTGGTATATTCAATAATGCTAAAAGGATCTTATTTAAACGCCAAAAGATTGACCATGAGGAACCTGCAATGATTTCAATTAAGCAGCAAACTAAAATGGATGGATAGGTGAATATAGATGAAGAAGGAAAAAATTCTGTCGCTAAAAGGCCTTTCAAAACATTTTGGCGGAATTAAAGTAATTGAGGATATTACGTTAGAAGTTTCAACAGGTGAACGAGTTGGATTGATTGGACCAAATGGAGCAGGTAAATCCACATTATTTAATATGATTGCCGGCGATTTAGAACCATCTGGCGGAACGATAAACTATTTTGGTGACATGATGAATCGGATCCCAAATTACAAACGAACAGAGCAAGGGATTGTTCGTACCTTTCAGAAAAACAATTTAATGATGGGTTTAACGGTAAAAGAAAATTTGCTGCTTGTTCTACAACGAATCAATAAAAAGCATACTCAGTGGTGGAAACAAGCAAATAAAAAAAATTACCCTTCCTTATTTGAGAAAGTAGAAAAGCTTCTTTATGAGTGGGGATTACATGAATATAGCCATGCAAAGGTTCAAGATTTATCTTATGGTGTTCAACGGCAAATTGAGATCATTATGGCCATTGCGGGAAACCCTAAATTGCTGTTATTGGATGAGCCGACGGCTGGGATGTCCCAAGTGGAAACCGATCAAATCATTTCCCTAATTAATAAATTATCCTCAGATGTGACGATTATGATGATTGAACATGATATCGAGGTATTATTTGGGAACATGGACCGAGTAATAGTTTTGCACGCCGGGACATTAATTGCGGATGGAAGTCCTGAAGTGGTAAGGGAAAATCCAGATGTAAAAGAAATCTATATGGGGAAGGAGGAATTGAACAATGCTTAGCTTAAAGGGTGTTCATAGTTTCTATGGTGCAAGCCATGTCCTTCATGGTGTCAACCTAGAGGTGAAAAAAGGAAGTGTTGTTACCCTTCTAGGGAGGAATGGCATGGGGAAGACGACGACCATTCATTCTATCATCGGCTTTGTCATGAAAAAAGAAGGAGAAATATGGCTGGAGGGTGAAAATGTTATCAAACTGAAAAGCCATCAAATTGCCAATAAAGGAATTGGCATTGTCCCACAGGGAAGGCGGATTTTCACAAACTTAACCGTGCATGAAAATTTGAGTGTTTTTGCTAATCAGCATCATGGAGAGTGGAATATAGAGCGGATTTTTGAACTATTCCCGAGGTTAAAGGAAAGGGAAAAGACGCATGCAGGGAACCTAAGTGGCGGTGAGCAATCGATGCTATCGATTGGCAGGGCCTTAATGCGAAATCCTAAAATCCTCCTTCTTGATGAACCGACAGAAGGTTTATCTCCATTAATGGTTGGAGAAGTTATGGAAGTACTTCTGAAATTAAAGGAATCTGGTATGTCGATGCTTTTAGTTGAGCAAAATATTGCAACCGCTTTAAGTATGGCCGACGATGTATACATTTTAAATAAAGGCGAAATTGTTTATCATAATCACCCTAATGAACTAAGAAAAAATATGGATATTGCTTACCACCATTTGGCTATTAGCTAATCGTTGATGTGGAAAAATAGGAGGCTTCCTCAAAAAGTCATTGACTAATGATCTTTTGAGGAAGCCTTTTAAAAATTAGGCGGTTGGCCAGGGCTTCAGTACATTTTTCTTAGCTTTTTTCTTTTCCTTATTCGTTTTAAACTGAATAATCAAGGTAATGATACCTATGACCCCAATAAACGCTAAGCTAATAAAAAAGCCAGGTCTGCTCGTTTTGTGAAAAAGGGTTCCACTGACAGCAATTAAAATAAAGAGGGCACCGATTGAATACATGATTTTTTCCTTCATTTTTAGCTCTAAGATTTTTCTGGAGGATGCAAGAATGAAGAGCCAATTGTATAGAAGCATTAATCCTGCTGCGGTAGTAACCCATTCATATATTTGATCAGGCAATACCAATGCCGATACAATCGAAGCACTAATGCCCAGAATGGTAATAAGCAGTGCTGCCAACGGGACCTTTAATTTTCCCTTTTTTGAAAAACATGCTGGGGCATCGCCTTCTTCGCCAAGGGTAACCAGAACGGTTGTTACGCCATAAAGGGAGGCTGTCATAGTTGAAAATCCGGCAATAATTAAGGCAGCATTAAAAAAATGCGGGACAAAGGTAAGATTGTAAGCATCTAAAGCGACCACAAACGTACTTTCCTTTGTGTTAAATTGATTCCATGAAACCATCATGACAGCAAGACCAATCGAAAGAACATAAATAAACATTAGTGTAAACAGCATGACCTTCCCTGCTTTTGGTGCTTCGCTTGGATCCTTTAATTTGGTCGCCATTAATCCTAATATTTCAATCCCTCCGAAGGCATAGAAGGCGAAAATAACAGATGACCACAAGCCTTTTAGCCCATGAGGAATAATCTCATTTTGCTTATTTGGAAAATCAATGGGCCGATCCCCATCGATGACGCCAAAAATGGCTAGAAATGCTATGACGACAAACATTAATATAGCTGAAATTTTTAAGATAGCGAGAATATTTTCAAGCTTGTTTAGTACCTTTACCCCGATTAATATAATCATTAGTCCTAGGGCTGCATAAATAGCTGTAAAAATCCATAAAGGAATATTTGGGAACCAGAAACGGGAAAAAATCGACAAGGCAGTCAATTGGCTTCCCATAATCAGCACCTCTGAGGACCAGTATACCCAGCCACTGCTAAAGCCGGCCCACCTTCCATATGCTTTTTTTGCATATGACCTGAACCCGCCTTTTAATGGCTCTTGAGAGGTCATTTTGGAGAGAGCATCATAGACAAAATAAGTACCAAGGGCTGCTATGATAAATGCTAATAAAACAGCTGGTCCGGTCATTTTGATCGCTAGACCTGAACCGAGGAAAAAACCTGTGCCAATTGTACAGCCAACTCCAAATAAAGAAAGCTGCCACCATTTCATATTATTTTTCTCTTTTGTACCAGATTTGGATTTACTCATCGTATTTTAAATATCACGCCCAGTGGCACCTGGCGATTTGTCTGTAATACTTTGATTATTATATTCTGCATCATTCAAGCCAGGTTTTTGATTTTTATCGCCCCCTAAATATTCGCCGCGATGTTCTTTCTGAGCTTGTCTGAATTTGTCAAAATTTTGATTAACCACAAAATCTCCTCATTTCATCCAGTTTATATTTCTTAAGATACACGCCTGCTGCAATCTTATTCACTTTAAAATGGACACAATATGAGAAATTTTTGATGGAATTAAATTTTCATTACATAATCAACCACGAAAAAAATGAAAATATAAAGGAACAATAATAACACATATAAATGATGAAATAGATTTTGGGGAATTTAACATGCGTTTTTTATGAAAGGGGTTATCATATGTTATCGACACAGCAGTTAGCTGAGTTACAGTTACAATTGTTGCAGGAAAAAAGTGATCTGGAAGAGCGTTTAGACCAAAATGATCATTTCGGTTTTGAACGCGGCCATTACCATGAATCAATGGGGGAGTTATCCAGTTATGACAACCATCCTGCTGATGAAGGAACGGACCTGTATGAGCGCGAAAAGGACAATGCCTTACTTGAACACTATAAATTAGAGTTAGGCAATATTAATAGGGCCTTAGGGGCAATGGAAAATGGTTCATATGGAAAATGTGAGGTATGTGGAAAGGAAATTCCAGTAGAACGATTGCAAGCATTGCCCAATACTACTTACTGTATTGAGCACAGCCCGGACCAAGTTACTTCACACGATCGACCGATTGAAGAGGGAGTATTAATGCCGCCGTTTGGTAAATTTGATATGGATAACAAGGATGAAAACGTCGCTTTTGATGCGGAGGATTCCTGGCAAGCCGTTGCGGAATGGGGCACATCTGACACACCATCAGACCTAGCTTTTCCGAAAGATCATTATAATGATGTCTATAATGAGTCAGAGGAACCGATTGGTTATGTTGAAGAATATGAAAATTTTGTTGGTACAGATATCTATGGTAAAAATATTACGGTTTACCCAAATTCCCAGCATGAAAAATACGAAGATGCCTTAGATGAAGAAGGATTGATGACGAGCTTTGGGGATTTACCCGCATATGAACATGACCCATATGTTGATCATGATGAGAAATAGTCGTAAAAAAAGAAAACAGCTTTCAATTGAGAGCTGTTTTCCTCCTTATTAGCTTTCTTCGTAACCTTTGTGGGGAATAGGAATATCTTTTCCGTTGACATCATCTATGACGGCACCAATTTCACCTTCCATATACGAGTCACTCACTTGTTCATGCGAGGTGGCAATTCCTTTGGATAGGTCGTCATTTTCTAGGTAATAACTTGGGTGATAAAAACTGCCTGCAAGTTCTTTCTTCGGGTTAGCTTTCTTATTGTCCATTTTCTTAATTCTCCTTTTTATAAAAATAGATGCTACATCGGTATTTTTTCTTATTTTAAAGTTATTACTCCTATAAAAATAAAACTTTGAAAGGTGTGACAATTAATGAATCAAAAAAGTGAATTTCCATCACGAGAAGAATTAGATCAGGCATTCCATTTTCTGCATGATCAAATTAACAAAATTTCTGTTGTCGAAGAAATTGAAATGATGAAGAATGATAAAGAAGGTCAGGAAGAATAAGGAAATTATACATTTTGAAAGGGAGCTTTCTTTTATTCTAATTTGTATCTTTGCAATTTAGTATGATTCGGGAAAAAATTTTTCTCTAGACTCATTTAGTTCACGTTTGATATGATTTCTAAGTTATCTTACTTAATATTGATAAATTTTGACGCATTATTGGCACTACGCTCAATGCAATCGCAAAAAGGGATGCAGAGGCGAGTGTTCTTTTATCTTCAAAGGTGGTTTAGTATGGAAATGAGAGAAACTCTGGCTAAAAAAGTAGCCTGGATTAGTGTAATTAGTAACATCGTCTTAACATTAGGGAAAATATTTATTGGCTGGTTAGGGCATAGTGACGCAGTATTTGCAGATGGAATTCACTCTGCAGCAGATGTCTTCGCCTCAGTCATTGTGTTGCTGGTCATTAAAATTGCCAATAAACCAGCTGATAAGGAACATCCATATGGACATGGGAAGGCTGAAGTCATTGTTTCTGAAATTATTGGGATCCTGCTATTCCTTGTTGCCATTTATGTTGCTTACGAAGGGATTAGCGGCCTCTTTCATGAAGTAGAATCACCCAGTCTCTTAGCAATGGGGGTTGCGCTTTTTTCATTTGTTACGAAAATAATTTTATACAGAAGTTCATTAAAAGTGGCAAATCAGAACCATAGCAAGGCGATTGAAGCGATTGCTTTGGATCATAAAGCCGATATTGTGGCGTCAATTGCAGCGGCGATTGGTGTCTTTCTTTCCATACTCGGGGAACGTTTCGATATCCACTTTTTACTGTACGGCGATAAGGTTGCGAGTATTTTTGTTGCCTATTTAATTTTTAAAATTGCGAAGGAAATGTTAACAGAAGCCTTTGATATTTTACTTGAACGTAACATTAATACAGAGACATTAAAGGAGTACATCGCTATTATCGAGGGATTTACTGAAATAAAGCGGATTGACCGTATAAGGGCGAGGGAACTAGGTCATTATGTAGTAGTTGATTTACGGATATCAATCGATCACGGTAAGACAATCAAACAGGGGCATGACCTGTCAAAATTAATCAAACGTGCACTAATTAACAAATTTGATAATATTAATGAAGTATTAATTCATTTAAACCCATATTTTCCAGAAGAGAAATAATTTCTAAAAAAACTCCTTTGTACTTTCAAGCGTTTCGGTTTATGATAGGATAGGAAATAAAATTGTGAGGGAGTTGATATTTTTGAGTTATTCCGTAGACCCGGACCCAAGTAGGCGGGGGGAAGTCAATGTGATCTTTGAATGGATTGAATTGAATATCAAGAATATCAACTCTATAAAAGGATGTTGGCTTCCTCAAACAAAGTGAGTGAGGAGGTTTTTGTATGTTAGAAATTTTTAATAGCACCGAGGCAAGGGTTTTAGAAAAGGTCGAGGTGATCTCAAAAGGCTGCTGGGTGAATATGTACGCTCCAACAGCAGAAGAAATTAACAAAGTTTCAAATGATGCTCAAGTGGATGTTGATATTATAAAAGATGCCTTGGATGATGAAGAACGTCCAAGGATTGAACGAGATGATGGCCGCATCTATATCATCGTCGACTTTCCCTATATTGTCCACGATGAAACAGGTCTAGCCGTATATGAAACCATTCCTATAGGTATTATCTTAACGGAAGACAATGTCATTACCGTTTCTTTAAAAGATTCACCCATTATCGAAGAATTTCGAAAAAACCGCTTAAAGGAATTTTATACATTTAAAAAAACGCGCTTCGCTTTACAAATCTTATTTATGATTTCATCTTATTATCTTCGGTACTTAAAGCAAATCAATAAGAAAACCAATGAAATTGAACGGGAAGTCCACCAATCATTGAAAAATAAAGAGCTCTATGCGTTTCTTGCCTTAGAGAAAAGTTTGGTTTACTTTACAACGTCATTAAAATCAAATAAAGTCGTCCTCGATAAGATCCTACGCTTTAACTATTTAAAAATGTATGAAGAAGATAAAGACTTATTAGAAGACGTGATTATTGAAATAACACAGGCTATTGAGATGGCAGAAACGTACCGCTCTATCTTGACCGGGATGATGAATGCCTTTGCATCCATTATTTCAAATAACTTGAACATAGTGATGAAGTTTTTAACTTCGATTACGATTATCTTATCGTTTCCAACGATGGTAGCTAGCTTTTACGGAATGAACGTTGATATCCCATTCCAGCATGCAACCCATTCTTATGCCATTCCACTCATCCTCTCTGCGTTTTTAACTAGCTTAACAGCGTTTATTTTTTGGAAAAAGAAATATTTCTAGATTACCAGTCTTTTATCAGGCTGGTTTTTTTCTTGGGAAAAAATGTAAAAATCCCTGATTTTCAGGGATTTTTTTTGTCCATTGGAATGTAATATCAAAAGTAGGCAGACAATAGTAGAAACTTTAATAAAAGGTATTGTCCCCAAACCTAGGAAATAATGAGGATAAACTGCTTAATGAACAGATTAGTCTAGGAACCATTCGTCTGGCTGTTGGCCTTTGAGGTAAACGATTTAGAACAGGCCTTAGGAGAAAACGGTTCACGAAGTTATTAAATTAAATAAGAAAGGTGATTAAAATGAAAGATAAAGACAATGATCTGAACCATGATGAGGATTCTTGGGAAAAAAAGGCCTTTAAAGATCTGTATGGATTGGAACCAGAAATGAGTTTGCAAACGGCCCAATTCGCCACAACTGAAAATCCCCTTTTAACCGAATATTACCAAGAGAGACATAAAGCAGATGAGTAGCTTAAAAAAGTTTATTAAAAGCATGTTTAAGGGTATCCTAAGGACATGTGCTTTTATTTTAAGAGAAGGTCAAGGAGGGCAAAATGAAATCATTTGTTGTTGGTTTTCATCAAGAAGATAATGTGGATAGCATGCAAATCCAAAAATTAAACCAAGAGGAGTTTGGCAAAGCTACTGAGGGCGGGACAAGGCATTTATTTGAGCTCGATACAAACATTGGTCTTTTTGTGTTTTTTGATGCGGCAGACGAAGATGGGAACCTTTCTTATATGGTGCTGCAATATGAAGAGGATAATGAAGACCCCGTTGGCTGCTATTCCTTCCAGTTAAAGGATTTTTATGAATTTATGGCACTATTCTTAAATGACATGGAATTTGATGAAGAAACAGATGTGGAAGAGGAAGAGTACGGAGCAATTCATCATCTTGCCCACTTATTGTTCCATATCGTTGAAGAAGGTAAAGATCTTGAGGTGTAACTTAAGTAAATACGCACTGAACCAATTCGGTTCAGTGCGTATTTTTTTACCCTTTTGCAGGTTTTGTGCTCATTTCCACACGGGCCTTGCCCATAAAAAAGATGGTAATAGCTGCTAAAACGATTGGTACCAGCGTGAGGAAAAAGGTATGTGTTATGGAATCCGACATCGCATGAACAATTTTATCTAAAATAAAATCAGGTATTTTCGAACGCTCTTCGGGTTGGAAAATTTGACGGGGGTCACCCATTTTAAAATTCCCCGCACCCTGCATCCCTGCAAAGGCTTCTTTTAGCTTATCTGCAAACAGATTAGTTTGCAGTGTACCGTAAATGGTTACTCCGAGAGTCATCCCAAATGAACGTAAAAAGGAATTTGTTGAAGTTGCAGTTCCCCGGTATTGTGGCTCTAAATTATGCATCGAGGCGGTTGGCAATAAAGAAAACGAAAAACCGACCCCGAATCCAACAAGAATCATATACAACGTTAGTAAAGACCGAGCAGTATCAACCGTCATAGTTCCAAGGAAATACATTCCAAGGAAGTAGGATACGATCGAAATAAACATTAAGTTTCGATACGAGGTTCTAGTTAAGAAAATACCTCCAATTGAACTTCCTGCCACGGATCCTAACATCATCGGCATCAAAATCAATCCTGCATTTTTGGCAGAGCCGCCATATACAGCTTGCACGAAAATGGGAATAAAAACGGTTAAAATGATAAAAGTGCCGCCATATAAAAAGGACAAAATCTGTGAGGTTGCAAACAAGCGTTTTTTGAACAGCCAAAGTGGCAGAATCGGTTCGGCTGCTTTTACTTCTGCTATGAAAAAGGCAATAAAGAAAACGAAAAAGCTGGCAAATAAACTGATGATTGGAACTGAGTCCCAAGCGTATTCCTTACCTCCTAGTTCGAGTGCAAACATTAAGCTAACCACAGAAATGACAAGTGTAATCGCGCCAAGATAATCAATTTTTTGCTTAGAGTGCTGTAAGGATTCATGATAGTAACGTGCTATTAATAGAATTGAAACAATGCCAATGGGTACATTCACATAAAAGACCCAGTGCCAACTAATATAATCAGTGATGTAGGCACCAAGTAACGGTCCTAAAACGCTGGAGGCACCAAAAACAGCACCGAGCAGGCCAGTCATTTTTCCACGACTTTCAGGTGGGAAAATATCAAAGACAATCGTGAAGGCAATCGGCATGAGGGCTCCGCCGCCGATTCCTTGAATCGCACGAAAAATACTTAACTGTACGATCGTTTGGGCAATGCCACAAAGGGCAGAGCCAAAGAGGAAAACAATTAATCCAAACATAAAAAAACGTTTTCGACCGTACATATCGGAGAGTTTCCCGAAAATCGGCATCCCCGCCATAACAGCTACCATATAAGCAGATGTTACCCAAATAAATTTGTCAAAGCCGCCCAGGTCTGAAACGATTGTTCCCATCGCTGTGGCAACAATCGTATTATCCATAGCCGACATCAAAATGGCTAATAGCAACCCAGTGACGACAAGCTTAAGATTATTGTCCGTTTTAGTCATAAATTATCTCCTTAAAATTACCGAAATGTTAGTTGCTTTAGCGGATCTCTTAAGCCTCCTTTGCAAAATTATTTTTAAAAGGGTTGGGAAAATTAGCTAAATCATTCAATTAAGGCAATTTTAAAAGGCAGCAGGATTCTTGTCAACAAATAGCTCAAATGAATAGAAAAGAGACTCTTAAATGGAGTCTCTTAACTTGTTTATGTAATTAATTCATAAAAAAATATCCCCTACAAGTCGGGGATATTCGCTATTATCTTTGAAAAAACTACCTTCTCTTATGCTTTCAAAACATCATGGTCAACATAACGTTCACCGTTGATTTCACTAATAACATTGATCGCTACCTTTGCGCCATCACCAGCAGTAACAATAGTATGTACACTCACACCGGCTACTGTTCCAGCTCCCCAAATTCCATCAATATTCGTTTTACCAGCGGTATCAACGTCTAGAATGGTTTTCACTCTTGGTTCAGTACCAGGTTTTGTTGCTAAGCCGACTTTTTCAGCAAGGTCCACCAAGAATCCAGTTGCAACGATGACATGCTTTGCTTCGTATTCTTGATCGTTCGCTTCTATCTTAAAACCATCTTCCACTTTAGTAATATTTGTAACAGTTGCTTGGACCAGTTCAGCACCAAACTTACTTGCTTGTTTTTTACCAGTCTCAACTAGATCGGGACCAGAGATTTCTGAAACACCATAATGGTTTTCAACCCATGCCCGTTTTGTGACGGTTTTGTCATTATCAATAACCAAGGTTTTCTTTCCTGCCTTCGCAGTAAATATAGCAGCACTTGCTCCAGCTGGTCCAGCACCAATAACCACAACATCAAACATATACATACCTCCATTTTATAAAATATTCTACAAAAAAATCTTAGCTCTTTTAGTAACATTTGTAAAAGAAACTGCTTACACATCAAGGATTCACCTTTTTGTAACAAATCAAAACATGGAACGTAAAATTACAAGTTTTTTTCATTTACTAATAGTATTTGATAAGGTAAAATATCCTAGGTGAAAACATATAAGAATAGTAGGAATTACCTTACATAACTACTCTTTTATTGTTTAAAGTAAAAAGCAGAAAAATAGGGGGAAAAATAATGAAGCGTAAAAATGTAAATATCCTTGCCGCCATGTTATTGAGTGCTTTACTTGTACTTGCCGGCTGTTCTTCCAATACAAAGGATAATGCGAACTCAAAAGATAAGAATGAAGCCACAAATAAACCGGATACCTTTATTTATGGAATTGACGGTGATCCAGGAAATGCTGTTAACGTTATCACTACAGGTGATCGTTACGGATTAATGGAGATTAAAGCATTGTATTCTCCATTATATATGTATAACGGTAAAGACAATGTCGAGTACTTCTTAGCTGAAAGCATGACACCATCTGATGATTTTTTATCGTATACAGCAAAATTAAGAAAAGATGTTAAGTGGCATGATGGTCAGCCCTTTACAGCTGATGATGTAGTATTTACTTACAATGAAATGCTAAAAGAAGAAAATGGCGGCTGGGCTCAAAGTCAGCTCATTTTTAACAATCAACCTGTTAAAGTAGAAAAAGTAGATGATTATACAGTTAAATTTACCTTACCGGAAGTAAGTATGGGTGCATTTGAAGCATTAGGAAACATCTTCATCATGCCTAAACATATTTACGAAGGTGAAACCAATATTGCCAATAGCCCCAAAAATGCAACTCCGGTAGGTACTGGCCCATATAAATTCAAGGAGTATAAAGCTGGTGAAAGTGTTACATTTGAAAAAAATGATGATTACTTCTTAGGTGCACCAAAGATTTCTAAAGTCGTTTATCGTATCATTATGGATGCCAATACGGCAACATTAGCATTGCAAAAAGGTGAAATTAATGCATTCGCTATTCAGCCTTCTGAATCAAGTAAATTTAAGGATAGCAAGACTGTTTCCCTTAAACCGTATGACGAAGGAAGAGTTGGATATTTAGCCTTTAATTTAAGCTCAAAAGCAGTCCAATCGAAAGAAGTCCGTCAGGCTATTGCTTATGGAATGAATCGTGATGAAATCAATACGGCAAGTTATGTTTCTAGCGATTATGCCCAACCAGCATTTTCAATCTTACCTAGAAAAGCAACTTATTATACTGAGAAGTTAGAAAAACATAACTTCGATACAAAAAAATCAAAAGAACTATTAGCTAGTGCAGGTGTTTCTAATCTTAAATTAAAACTTGCATTCATTGCTAATAATCCAATTCAACAAAAGCAAGCTGCTGTAATTCAACAAAACCTAAAAGCGTCAGGCATTAATGTTGAACTTGTTGGAATGGACGGAACAGCCTTAACTCAAAAGATGCAAAGTGTTCATACAGATTTTGATATGTATCTTGGCGGTTACATTATGGGAATTGATCCAGATACGTTTAATTCATTATTCGTGACAGATGGCAATGCCAACTATATGCACTACAGCAATCCAAAAGTAGATGAATTATTTAATCAGGGCCGGGTAGAGAAAGATGATGCGAAGCGTAAAGCAATTTATGAAGAAATTCAAAAACTCATTATCGAAGATGCTGCTTTCTATCCTCTAGTAGAAAATAAACGAATCCTAGCGATTGATTCTAGAATCAAAGGCATCGACGAAGCAGGCTTAGTTCCAGTTTATACGTTTGAGGATATGTCTAAACTGTCTTATTAAAACAAAAGAAGCATAAGTAGATAAAGATAAACAGTTCAGCTGTTTATCTTTATTTATTAATAGAAGAAGTATAAATAATAAATGAAAAACATGAGCGGGAAACATAAGGAGTGGTATCCATCTTGTTAAAGTATATTTTAAAAAGGATTATGCAGGCCATCCCCATGCTCGTCATTATTTCGATTATTTGTTTTGGACTCATTCAACTGGCTCCATACGATGCAGTCGACGCAATGACTACACCGAATATGACGGAGAAAACGGTTGAATTAATCAAAGCTAGATACGGTTTAGATCAACCTGCATATATGCAGTATTTTTATTGGGTAAAGGGAATCCTAAGTGGTGAATGGGGTTACTCAATTGTTACGCACGAAAATATTACAAAGGATCTTTCGGCAAGAATTCCAAACACTATTTTACTAGTTCTGCCCGCCTATATTTTAGCATTAGTTTTGTCCATTATTCTTGGTCTCGTTGCTGGAGCAAGGAAAGGTAAACTAGCAGATAAAATAATTGATGGACTTAGCTCATTTGGTATAGCGATTCCTAGCTTTTGGATGGCTATGATTCTAGTCTTTATTTTTGGGCACAAACTTGATCTTTTTCCGATTCTTGGGATGTATACGATCGGCAGTGAAGGTTCGTTTGTCGATCTCCTAAGCCATTATGTTCTGCCATGTACAGTCTTAACCCTTTCTTTCATGCCAGAGCTTGTTCGCTATGTTCGTTCGTCCACGATTGGCCAGCTTTCAGAAGATTATGTCATGGTCCAACAAGCCTATGGATCTTCGTTAGCTACCATTCTCTTTAAACATGTTTTACGAAATGTTCTACTTCCAGTCATCACAATTGTGGGAATGAGCTTGCCGATGTTGGTCACAGGAGCTGTAGTAACCGAAACCGTATTTGGCTGGCCTGGAATTGGAACCTATTTTGTTAAGGCCATTCAAGGATTTGATTACCCAGTTGTTATGGCAATCATGCTCCTATCCTCCAGTCTTGTCATCATCGGCAATTTGGCCTCTGATATTTTGTACAGTATCGTAGACCCACGAATAAAGGGAATGGGGGAATAAACGTTGGCCGGGGATAAAAATAGAAAAATGACAAAGTTAAAATCAGAACTTAAACGTAATAAAACGGCAACACTCGCCTTACTATACCTTGTTCTCATTATTTTATTATCCATCTTTGCCTTTTTATCGCCTTTTCCGCCTAACAAGGTGGATGTTTTGAATGTCCTGCAAGGACCAAGTTCAAAGCACATATTTGGAACAGATGAGCTTGGCCGCGATTATTTAACAAGAGCCTTATATGGGGGCCGAGTTTCGTTAACGGTTGGAATACTAGCCATGCTCATTTCGACCAGTATTGGTGTACTAGTGGGAACTGTTAGTGGATACTTCGGTGGACGAATTGATAACTTCCTAATGAGAGTGGTAGATATTATTTCTTCTATTCCATGGATGATTCTTGTGACAGTAGTAAGTATTTACCTTACTCCTGGTTTAAAAGCTATTATTCTCGTAATTGGCCTTTTTACATGGATGAGTACGGCAAGAATGGTCCGTGCAGAAACATTGTCCATTAAAGAAAGAGAATATGTACTATATGCAAAGTCCTCCGGGCAGTCAATGCGAAAAATTATTTGGAAGCATATTATTCCAGCCGTTATTCCTACATTTATTGTGGCGTCGACTGTTAGTATCGCCAATGCCATTTTAATGGAGTCGGCATTAAGTTTCCTTGGTCTTGGGATTCAACAGCCGTTGTCCTCATGGGGAAGTATGCTCCAGAATGCCCAAGGTAATTTAGGAAACGCCCCATATATGGCGATATTGCCTGGGCTTCTGATAGTACTAACTGTTTTTTCTTTTAATAAATTAGGCGATATCCTTAGAGCCATCGTTGAACCAAAGACTAGCGGGAAATAAAGAGGAGGTTGTAGACAATGGCGAACAATATTGAAGAAAAAAATAATCTACTAGAAGTAAAAAACCTCCGTACTGCCTTTTACGACGGTAAAACCAAACTGGAAGCAGTTCGTGGAATTGACTTTACAATAAAAAAAGGTGAAATTCTTGGCATTGTTGGTGAGTCAGGCAGTGGAAAAAGTGTTCTGGTTAAATCAATTCTGGGGATTATCCCATCAAATGCAAAAGTTGATGCTGGTGAGATTGTATTAGACGGAAAACATATTGAAGGTTTGTCAAATAAGGAAAAAAGAGCAATTAGAGGCCGAGAAATTGCCATGATTTTTCAGGATCCAATGACTGCTCTAAATCCCTTGAAAAAAGCCGGTGACCATCTTGTTGAGTTGTTAGTAAGAGTAAGAGGTATGAAAAAAAAGAAAGCCAAGCAGGACGCCATAGAACTATTGAGAATGGTAGGTATTCCATCGCCTGAAACTAGAGTGGACCAATATCCACATGAATTCAGTGGTGGGATGAGACAAAGGGTGCTGATAGCGATGGCATTGGCATGTAATCCTAAGCTTTTAATTGCTGATGAACCTACCACAGCCCTTGATGTAACAATCCAGGCACAGATTCTTGACTTATTGAAGAAATTGCAAGCAGAAAATGATATGTCTGTTGTATTAATTACACATGACCTAGGTGTTGTGGCAACTATTTGCAGCCGTATTTTAGTTATGTATGCTGGCATGGTTATGGAAGAGGGGATGGCCGATGAAATTTTCTATTCTCCAAAGCATCCATATACAAAAGCATTACTGAACTCAATTCCAAGAGTCGATGGGGAAAAAACAAGGTTAAAGCCGATTAAGGGTTCAGCACCTTCGTTAAAGAATATGGCAGTTGGCTGCCCATTTGCTGATCGCTGTGATCTTGCTGTAGATAAATGTTTTAAGGAGATACCGGAATACAAAAGTTTTTCATCCACGCAGAAATGCATGTGCTTTTTTGCAGGGGAAGGAGACAAGCTAGATGACTAAGACACGTGAAAAACTTGTTGATGTAAAAAATCTAAAAAAGTACTTCCCGATAAAAACTTCGATGTTTAAAAAAGGAAATCAGGTTGTAAAGGCTGTCGATGATGTGTCATTTCATATTTATAAAGGAGAGACATTCGGTCTTGTAGGAGAATCTGGGTGCGGTAAATCAACATTAGGACGAACACTTAATCGATTGTACGATCCAACCGCGGGAGAAATCCGCTTCGATGGGAATGACATTGCTAATTTAACCAATAAAGAGCTGCAACCGTACCGTAAAAGAATACAAATGATTTTTCAAGATCCCTACTCTTCACTTAACCCATATATGACGGTGGAAGAAATTATCGATGAACCGTTAGAAATTCATACAGCATTAACAAAAGGTGAGCGAAAGAAAATCATCATAAACATTCTTGAAAAAGTAGGCTTACAGAAAGAAGATATGGAAAAATTCCCACACGAATTTAGCGGTGGTCAACGGCAGAGAATAGGAATTGCTCGAGCTCTGTCAACTAATCCGGAATTCATAATATGTGACGAGGCTATTTCTGCTCTTGATGTATCAATACAAGCACAAGTTATTAATATGTTAGAGGACCTACAGCGTGATCTGAATCTTACTTATTTATTTGTTGCGCATGATTTATCCATGGTCCGCCATATTTCGGACCGGATTGGGGTTATGTATCTCGGGAAAATGGTGGAAATTTCTAAAAGTGATGTATTATACGAAAAACCATTGCACCCTTATACACAAGCATTACTCTCAGCCATACCTATTCCGGATCCAATCAAGGCACAAAATAGTAAACGGGAAATCATAACCGGAGAGCTTCCGAGCCCGATTGAGATGGAAAAAGGTTGCCGGTTTCGATCAAGATGCCCATTTGCTAAAGCTATTTGTGCTGAAGTGGACCCACAATTGAAGGAAGTAGATGAAGATCACCTTGTTGCCTGCCATTTATATTAAGGAGGTATCGATTTATTATGGAAAAGGTTAAATTAGCATTAAATCATGCACTCATGCTTGAGATGATAAAAGCACAAGGATTTAATAACCCAACAATTGTGGCACTTTTAAATCAGGGGAATGAAGAACTACTCGAAAGCATTGGAGAAGGAATTCCAACATGGAAGACGTTAATTGACTATTACCACCTGAATAAAGATAAATGCCACAAAGCACTCAAGGGAGAATATGAAATTACCTTTTTGACGAAAGGGGCCTTGAAGTCCTTATTGTCGATAAAGTTTGGGATGAAGGAAGGCAAGGATTTCATCGACACCGGTGAATTTCTCGACCAAGTTACAATCACTAACGACAATCTTGAGACATTACGGAGTGTTATTTCTAAAAATTGGACAATAGTTTTACAGGAAGAAAACAATTCCGTTGACACAAAGACTGTTAAAATAGAACTCACACATAAACCAGTTTTCAACATATAAAAAAAAGAACCATCATTTCCGTCGTGGGATTGATGGTTCTTGTGTATAAACTAATATAAAGGTTCTTTTTAAATTTCTTGCATACTAGATTGTTGTTGAGCTTCTACTTTTACGGAAGAGTTACGTTTCCTTGTATGAAGGAAGTAATAGAGAACCGCTCCAATTAAAATATAGAAGGAACAAAAGAAATATAATGTACTATAGTCCATTTTAACCGCGATGATACCAACGATAAAAGATCCTAAAGCAATACCGGTATCATAGATGGATAAAAAGGTAGCAGTAGCCACTCCACGTCTTCTCGGTTCGGCATCTTGAATAGCAATCGTTTGGAAGGTTGGAAAAAGCGTACCCCAGCCCAAACCAATCATTCCTGCCGATAGCAGGAACGTCACTGCCCCATTACTTTGGCTTAATATAAACATTCCGATGGCAAACAGTGCAATGCATGGAAAGGTAATCACATTAGGTCCATACTGATCAAGCCACTTTCCGGTAAATGGTCTTGAAGCCAATAAAATAATGGCATAGACTACAAAGAACAAACTAGCAATGTTGGCTAAGTGAATCTCACTTGCATAGATGGATACAAATGAGAGAAGCGCTGAATAAACGATTGCTAGGAAGCTGCCTACTATCGAGATTGGAACCGCAGTAGCCTCAAATAGGTTACGGAATGAAAACGATGAAAGTACCTCAATCTTAGACGGCTGTTCCATTTTAGGCTGCTTGACACTCAGTCCGGTAAGCAGCGAACCAACGGCTACAATCACACTTAAGATAAACAAAAGTTGTGAACCCCATTGCTGAATGGCTAACAATCCAATAAATGGACCAATTACCATTGCCATATTAGTGGACAATACAAAATAGCCCATTCCTTCCCCCCTCCGTGAGGATGGAATTAAATCAGCAACAATTGTACCGACGGCTGTTGTGGCCATACCAAAACCAATCCCGTGTAAAAGGCGGATTACTAGAAAACCAGTAATTGTTTTAGGAAAGAAATACAATAGGGAAGCACCTGCGAAAAGTATAAGGGCAGTTAGCAGCACCTTCCTATTCCCTACACGTTCCAGCCATTGACCAGCAATCGGACGGGAAACAATGGCAGAAAGTAAGTATACGGTTGTCATCAGCCCAGCGACGGAAGAACTAGTATGTAATTCATCGAGTGCGTAGGATGGCAGTGTAACGAGTAAGATATAAAATGATAAAAATAGAAAGAAATTACTAAAGGAAATACTGATAAAATCCTTTGTCCATAGTTTTGTTTTGTTCATGTAATGCACTCCTTTATAAAATTTGCTGTAACCAGCTCTTTTGCAGGTTCAAAAGGTCTTCTTGTGATTCCTCAGGAAAGTTCCTCAATAATGACTGATTGACTGTATTGACGATTCCTTCCCAGTTTGGATATTCCTGCAATGCGATATCAGTTAATCGGACATGTTTTTCTCGTTTGTCCTTACCTTGAACCTGACTTACATATCCTTGTTTAACCAGCCGTTGAATGGTTCGTGTCATGGGCGGGGCCTCAACAAAAAGGTAATCACAAAGTTCTTTTTGGGTAAGTGATCCTTTTTTATTGAGAACAAAGATAACGGCCCATTGGGCGCTATATAATCCAAATGGTTTCAAAGCTTCATTGAGTTTGTTGGTGAGTTGTCGAGAAAGCTGATGAAGGGTATGGAATAATTCGTGGCTTATCATAATAGGCTCCCATTTTTTTAATAGTTACCTAGGTAACTATAATGAAAGTAGTGAAAAATGTCAAGGAATGTTCATAAATAGAGGAGTAAAGACAGTTTGACGGAAATAGCATCAAAAATACAAAAAAATTCCGCGGAATAAATTCCGCGGAATAACCTATCTTAATACATTAAAATATCGTGCTTCAGGATGGGCAAAAACGATAGCTGATACAGAGGCTTCTGGTTCCATCATACAGCCTTCCGTTAACTGAATGCCAATTTCTTCAGGGTGAATTAACTTAAACAGTTTTTTCTGATCCTCTAATTCCGGACAGGCAGGGTAGCCGAACGAAAAACGCTGTCCTTGATAATGGGCGGCAAAACGGTCTTGCATACTAAAATCCAGCGGATCAGGGAATCCCCAGCGATCGCGCATTTGGCGATGAATTAATTCAGCGAAGCCTTCTGCCGTTTCGAGTGCCAAGGACTGAAGTGCATGGCTTTCCAAAAAGCGTCCTTCTGCTTTAAATTGGTCGGCTTTTTCGCGAATGCCTCTTCCAGCTGTAACCGTAAAGAATCCAACATAATCCTTCACACCGCTATCAACTGACTTTAAAAAATCTGCCAAGCAAAGATTTGGTTCTGAATCCTGACGCGGGAAGTCAAAAGTTTCAATAACTTGATCAGGATTTTCCGGGCTAAAAATAATGACTTTATTGCCATCGGATTGTGCCGGGAAAAATTGATAAACAGCCGCAGGCTCAATCCAATTATTTACACTAGCATCAGCTAGTAATTGATCCACCACTTCTTTTACTTTGACCGCTTTTTCATCTTTCTCCGCTAATAACTTGGCAATCTTCCCTTTTACACCAAGATGGTGACCAATCAACATTTGCATATTGATATACGGTTCAATATGGGATAGGGAGTAGGTTTTTAAAATATGCCGTTTGGTGTCCATTGGTGTAAAAACAGGAGCTTGTGTAGAAACCGCTGGCTTCGGTTTTACGGCAACCGCACTGGTTGAGCGGCGTTCAAACACTATTGGAACATCAATCTTTGCTAATTTTTCTTGCTTTTCAACTAATAATTTTTGAACTTCTTCTTCCGAATTCAATAGATTTGCAAGAGAAAGTCCATTCATCGCGTCTTTCGCATAAAGGACAAGTCCGTCATATTCTTTAGCAATTTTCGTATCGGTAAACTTTCGGGATAATGCAGCACCGCCAACTAAGATAGGGATGGAGATTCCAGCATCCTTCATATCCTGTGCAGTTAAAACCATTTGTTGAGCTGATTTCACCAATAAACCGGATAATCCGACCATGTCTGGTTTTTCTCTTTGAATGGCCTGAACTAAATCGGTCGGGTTCACTTTAATCCCTAGGTCGATGACTTGATAGCCATTATTGCTAAGAATGATATCCACGAGATTTTTTCCAATATCATGAACATCGCCTTTTACCGTTGCTAAAATAACTTTTCCTTTTGAAGCTGAAACATCACCTTTTTCCATGTATGTCTCTAAAAAGGATACAGAGGCTTTCATGACCTCTGCACTTTGCAGTACTTCAGCAACAATTAATTGGTTGTCATTAAATAGACGGCCAACTTCTTTCATTCCTTCCATTAACGGGCCATTGATAATTTCAAGTGGTGCAGGGTAGGATGCAAGCGCCTTTTCTAAATCCGGCAGCAACCCTTCTTTTGTACCTTCAATCACATAATAGGCAAGCCGTTCTTCTAACGTCATATTTGGAACGGTTACCTTCGGCTCTTTTTTCTTACCTCGATAAAATTCAGTGAAGGTAGCCAACGTCGCGTCAGTAGTTTCAAATAATAGCTGTTCCGCTAAATGAACTTCATCTTTGGAGATGGAGGCAAACCGCTCTAGTTTTTCCGTATTCACAATCGCATAATCTAGGCCTGCAAGTGTGCAATGATAAAGAAAGACAGAGTTTAAGATTTCTCTGCCAACAGGTGGCAGTCCAAAAGAAATATTACTAATACCAAGGATGGTTTGGGTTTCGGGTAAATGTTCTTTGATTAATCTAATCCCGTCAACTGTTGCTTTAGCAGAGCCGATATATTGTTCATCTCCAGTACCAACAGGGAAAACCAGTGGGTCAAAGATAAGATCTTGAGGATTGAGATGATATTTATTCACTAAAAGATCATAAGAACGTTTTGCAATTTCAAGTTTTTTCTCAGCTGTAACGCCCATGCCTTTTTCATCGATTGTCCCGACAACGACTGCCGCACCATAGCGATGGATTAACGGAACAATCGCTTCAAAACGCTCCAAGCCATCCTCTAGATTAATGGAATTAATAATCGCTTTACCTTGGGTATATTTTAGTGCCTTTTCAATGACCTTTTCATCTGTTGAATCAATGACAAGCGGAACTTTAACTTTCTTAACGACTTCTTGAATAAAGTTTTCCATGTCTACAATCTCATCACGGTCAGGATCTGCGAGGCAAATATCAATGACATGGGCACCGCCTTTAACCTGTGCACGAGCAATCTCAGAAGCCTCTTCAAATTTTCCTTCGGTAATGAGTCGTTTAAATTTACGCGAACCAATCACATTTGTCCGTTCTCCGACCATGATGGGACGAAGCGTTGGGTCATCATAGATAAACGGCTCAATCCCTGAAACCATATGAACAGGCGATTGTTTGATTTCCCTAGGTTGAAAATTCTTCATCGAAGTTGAAATGGCTTTAATGTGTTCTGGTGTTGTGCCACAGCAGCCGCCAACAATGTTGAGCCAGCCATGGGCCGCAAAATCAGACAGCTTTTTTGCAAGTGTTTCAGGTGTTTCATGGTAATGGCCTTCTTCATCGGGCAGACCGGCATTCGGATAACAGCTTACAGCTACCGATGCAAGATTAGCTAAGGAGCGAACATGATCCTGCATAAATTCTGGCCCTGTTGCACAGTTCAAACCTACAGCTACAGGATTCATATGCTCAACAGAAATGTAAAACGATTCAATTGTTTGTCCTGCAAGCGTTGTCCCCATTGGTTCGATTGTTCCTGATATAAACAATGGCAGCGTTTTGCCTGTCTTTTCAAACGCATTTTGAATCCCGACAAAACCTGCTTTGACGTTTAACATATCTTGACTCGTTTCTAACAGAAGCAAATCGACTCCACCATCAATCAGGCCTATTGCCTGTTCTTCATATGAGGCAGAGAGGGCATCAAAAGTGGTCCCTCCGGTAACACTAAGTGTTTTTGTCGTGGGACCCATTGAGCCAGCCACATAACGAGGCCAATCATCAGTTGAGGCCTTCATAGCTTCTTTCACTGCAAGCAACGCCGCAATTTTATTAATTTCATAGGCTTTGAATCCTAGCTCATATTCATCAAGGACAATACTCGTTGCTCCAAAGGTATTTGTTTCAATAATGTCAGCGCCGGCTTTTAAATATTCCTCGTGGATGTTGGCGATAACTGCAGGTGCGGTTAAATTCAGATGTTCGTTACAGCCTTCATACTGCTCACCGCCGAAATCGTCAGCAGAAAGATTGGCCCGTTGCAGCATCGTTCCCATCGCACCGTCCATGACAAGGATGCGCTTTTTAAGTTGATCTTTAAATGGTGTTCTCGACATAGCTGCTCCCCCTAATTTCACTTGCACGCCGTCTGGCATAGATGGCCAGCTCGGCGGTTAATTCATATCGTAAAAATGGTGTGATCAAATAAATCCCATTGAATAAATCTAATGCCGCATCAATTAATGATTTCGTTATATCGATACCTAATCTGGCCGCCTGTAGCGGGTTATCAGTTAAGCTTGCCATCTGTTCTCGAATAGAATCAGCTATTTTGATTCCAGGTACTTCATTATGAAGAAACTCTGCATTTTTACTGCTTGTTAGCGGCATTAAACCAATATAGATCGGTGCATCCAAATGCTTCGTATTTTCATAGACTTCGATTAACTTTTCTTCGGAAAATACGGGTTGGGAAATGAAGTAATCTGCACCGTAGTGGATTTTTTTCTCAAGGCGTTTCACCGCTTTTTCCACAGACCGGACATTTGGATTAAAGGCAGCCGCAATACTAAAGGCTGTTTTTTGTCCTAAGTCTTTTCCGGAAAAAGAAAGACCTTCATTTAATTGCTTTATCATGTGAATCAATTCAAATGAAGAGACATCGTAAACGGAAGAAGCACCAGGGAAATCGCCTACTCTTGCAGGATCCCCGGTAATTGCAAGAACATCATTCATCCCAAGTGTGTGAAGACCCATGAGATGGGATTGCAGGCCAATAATATTACGGTCGCGGCAAGAAATATGGATAAGTGGTCGCATCCCTAATTCCGTCTTTACTAAATAACCAAGCGATTCGTTAGAAATCCTAACGGTTGCAAGAGAATTATCTGCTAAAGTAATAGAATCAATACCAGCCTCCTTTAAGGCTTTTGCCCCTTCGAAAAATTTGGCCGTATCCAGTTTTCTAGGAGGATCTAATTCTACGATAACCGATGGTCGCTCTTTTACAATTTCGTGCAGGGGAGTGTGCTCCCTTTTAGGTGAAGCAGATTCTACTATGAGTTGCTTTGGCTTTAATTTTACAACCTTTTCAGTGATCGGGGTACTATTCTTTAATTCTGATGCAAAGGCTTTAATATGTGCGGGTGTTGTTCCACAGCACCCGCCGAGTAATCTTACCCCTTCTTTTCGAAAGCTTTGTGCTGATTTTTCAAAATAATCGGCATCACCCTCATAATGAAACTTTCCATCGGTATAGGTCGGAAGGCTGGCGTTTGGATAGGCAGATAGAAAAGCGTGTGAAGGCAATTCTATCTGTTCTAATGCTAATAACATATGATGGGGGCCTAGCCGGCAATTAAGACCAACAACATCAGCTCCGAGTTCTTCTAGCCTTCTTAAAGCTTCATTAATAGGAGTCCGATCCTGCAAAAAGCCTGGCTCCTGAAGGGATAGTTGGGCAATGATCGGTAGGTTCGTTTCCTTTCTGGCAATTGCCAGGATCGTTTCAAGTTCCTCCTCGTCGTAAAAGGTTTCGAGTAATAATCCGTCCACCCCTTCAAGGAGGAGGCAATATAATTGCTCGCGGAAGCTTCTTTTTATTTCTTCTATAGTAATAGAGTTCGTTTTAATCCCACGATTGCCGCCCAATGTGCCAAGTACAAAGGCATTATTTTGGGCAGCTTTTTTAGCATGGCGGACAGCAGCACTGTTAATCTCCTTAACCGAATCCTCTAATCCATACCGTTGCAGCTTCAAATAGTTAGCAGCATAGGTATTGGTTTGAATGACATCGGCCCCCGCGTCAATATAGGCCCGATGTATATTTTGGATTTGTTCTGGCTGTGATAGATTTAATTCCTCAGAGCACGAATCCACTCCGAAAGAATAGAGAAGTGTGCCCATTGCTCCATCAGCAATTAAAATTTGATTTTGCAATTTTTCTAAAAAGCTCATGATGATTCTCCTTGATGTAAGACCAAATGTTGATTACGAACATGTTCGAGGGCCTGTGAAAAGTCCTTGATTAAATCAACGGTATTTTCCAACCCAACCGATAACCGGACAAGGCCATCTGTAATTCCACGCTCTTCTCGTTCTGCATGAGACATGGCAGCATGGGACATTTTAGCTGGATAGGAAAGAATCGATTCAACCGCACCAAGGCTAACAGCAAATACAGGTAATTTTACATTGGCAATAAAGGTTCTAAGAGCATCCTCCGTAGCCAACTCAAACGATAAAACAGCTCCAGGTCCTGCTGCTTGCTCTTTTTGTAATTGATATTGAGGATGACTTTCTAGCCCCGGATAATGAACCTTTTCCACTAGTGGATGTTCCTCTAAAAATTCTGCTATTTTAATAGCTGACTTTTGGGATTGCTCCAAACGAACGTGCAGTGTCTTGATTCCTCGTAAAACAAGCCATGCATCTTGAACACCTAAGATGGCACCAAAGCTATTTTGCAAAAAGCCTAATCTTTTCGCTAAGTCTTCACTATTGACGACAGCTAGTCCCGCCACGACATCACTGTGACCAGCTAAAAATTTCGTTGCACTATGGAGAACAACATCTGCTCCTAATGCTAATGGTTTTTGATGAGATGGAGTGAGGAACGTGTTATCGACAAAAGTTAATGCGTTGACCTCTTTGGCAATCCTGCTAACCGCTTTGATGTCAGTCACTTTCATTAATGGATTCGATGGTGTTTCCACATAAAACGCTTTTGTATTAGGCTGAATCGCCTCTTTTACTTCATCTAAATTTGTCATGTCGACAAATGTATGTTCAATACCCAACCGAGAAAGGACTTGTGTAACCATCCGAAATGTACCGCCATACACATCTTCCGTAATAACGACATGGTCTCCCGCAGAAAGAAGCAGGAATGCTGTCGAAATTGCCGCCATACCAGATGAGAAGGCGAATCCTTTTGTTCCGCCTTCGAGTTCCGCAATGACATCCTCAAGTGCTTCCCGTGTCGGATTTAAACTACGGCCATAATCGTACTTACCAAACTGATCGAAATCTGATTGGTGGAAGGTGGATGCATGTTGAATGGGTACACTAACAGCCCCGGTTGTTGGATCAATTTTATGCTGGTTATGCAAGAGTCTGGTTTCAAAGCTATATTCTTCGTGTGCCATTATGCTATCGCTCCTTCTTTAACGTGAGATAAAGCTTTTTGTAAGTCGTCAATAATGTCGTTTGCATCTTCGATTCCAACGGAAAAACGTAATAAACGATTATCTACACCTGATTGAATACGTACTTCTTCAGGAATATCGGCATGGGTTTGTGTGGCAGGATACGTAATAAAGCTTTCAGTTCCCCCTAAACTTTCCGCAAAACTGATTAACTGTAAATTTTGTAAAAATGGATTAACCCATGCTTCGTCCTTAATTCTAAAGGAAACCATTCCACCACGTCCTGGGTAGAGGACATCGGCTACAGCATCATGCTCGGAAAGAAATTCTACGATTGATTTTGCATTTTTTTCATGTCTTTCCATTCTGAGCGATAAGGTTTTCATTCCGCGCATTAATAGCCAAGAATCAAATGGACTAAGCACTGCACCAGCACCGTTATGGTGGAACGCCAATGCTTCACAAAGATCTTTTCCTTTGGCAACAACAAGTCCAGCAAGGACGTCATTATGACCTCCCAAATATTTCGTTGCGCTATGAATGACGATATCGGCCCCCAGGGTAATTGGTTTCTGTAAAAGCGGTGTATAGAAAGTGTTGTCGACAATTAGCAACAGGCCGTGTTCTTTGGCAATCTTTGAAACAGCAGCAATATCAGATTCCTGCATAAGCGGATTGGTTGGTGTTTCTAAGAAAATAGCCTTTGTTTGCGGCGTGATTTTTTTCTCAATCTCTTCCGGACAACAGGTATTAACATATTGAGTATTTAAGCCCCATTTTTTGTATCCTTTTTCTAATAGGCGGTATGTGCCGCCATATAAATCTTCACTAACAATCCATTCGTCACCAGATTCAAATAAAGCGAGAATAAGTTGAATGGCTGCCATACCAGAGCTGCAAGCAAACCCTTGATCAGCACTTTCTAAATCAGCAATTGTTCTTTCAAGGAGCTGGCGCGTTGGATTCCCTGTTCGGATGTAATCATATCCAGTTGATTGCCCAATCCCTTCATGGCGGAAGGCTGTTGATAAGTATATAGGTGGATTTACGGTACCTGTAGTTGTTTCACTGCGGTTTCCAATTTGGGCAAGTTTCGTATCAATTTTGTACATAACGCACACTCCTATAATATTGTATAATGGCATCTATTTTGTTTAGTCTCACTTTGGCACGATAGGGTACTAAAGTGTTTGAAAAAATAAAAAAGTCTTCTATAAGAAGAAGACTTTTGTAAGTACGACCAAATTGTCATTCTTCTTATCTTGCAAATTAGCAACTAATTTGCAGGATTTAGCACCTTTTCAATGATCAAGACATTGAAGGTTGCTGAGGTGTCGCAGGGCCATTCCCTCAACCTCTCTTGATAAGAAAGTAATTATTTAGATTATTAATAAAATTTACTACAATTTGGTTGGTGTGTCAATTGTTTTTTTGGAAAAACTTAGTTCAACCTATTTTATTCATTCTTCTTTTAAAAGTAATTGACATGGAAACAATCAAGAATTAATATAGGTTTATCATTTGTTCTAAATAAAGAACAAGTGATTTTATAGAATGAATGAATATATCAAATAAATTAACCCAACAAAAGAACTAGTACAAGAAAAAGTCATACAATGCAAAACTTGTAAGTCATTCGACATTATTGGTTCTTTACAAAGAACAATATTTTCATTATAATGAATAATAGAGAGGAGTGGCATCCAATAAAGGAGGTTAAATATGCTAGGTGTAAAAATTCAAAAATTAAGACAAGAAAGAAATCTAACTTTAACACAACTTGCTGAGAATACAGGAATCTCAAAGTCTTACTTAAGCTACATAGAAAGAAATATTCAAACAAATCCATCCATTGAAGTTTTGGCGAAAATAGCTTCAGCCTTGGGTGTGAATATTCAAACCCTTTTAGGTCTTAATAAACCGATTTCTGAAACAACAAACACCAGAAAGGTACACGTAAATGATTGGAGTGATTTAATAAATACGGCACTTGAATCTGGGTTGATTAATAAAGCCGATATACGTGAAATAAAACTAGCAATACAAAATGGCAAAATAAAGCTATAATCTCAAATTTTCTACAGATGTGAAATTTGGAGCTATATATTATGAACTTGTTAAACTATCAGTTACCTAAGCATAATACTCTGAAAGGGTTAAGTTTTATCGGTATGTTCGTTATATAGAATATTATCTTTCTTATTTAGTCAGATTTAGGATGATGTCAGGAGAAAATTATGATTAGAAATCGAACTATAATATATTTTTCAGCCATTATCATTGCAGCAGGTATTCTATTTTTTTATTACAGTGTGATAAAGAGTGGAAGAATGAATTTTGGAGACCAAGTCGTAACAAAGTCAGGTCTTGTCCAAAGCGATTCTGTAAATGTGGATGAATTTGGAGCTAACGGTGAAGATTCGAATGACGATTCTCAATCCATACAGAAAGCAATAAATTACAGTCATGATTCAAAAATTGGAAAAGTAAAGTTACTTGGAAATAAGAATTATATTTTAAAGAAAGGCCTAGTTTTAAAAGAGGGTGTTGAATTAGAATTTGGTCAAAATACTAAATTAAGAATAGAGGGGAACTTTCAAGTCATCGATGTGAAAAAAAATGCGTCCATCACAAATGGGATTCTTGAAATTGTGGATGCTGATTTTGATTCAGATGTTATTTACTTAGACGGAAACCAAAAATTTTGGTCGTGGGATAGAACCCGAATTAACAATGTAACAATCCTCAACACTAGCGGTTCACATAAGGGTACAGGTCTTTTCCTTTATGCAGGCGGCACAGGTGATTTCATTTGTTTTGTGAATTTTACTGATATGAAAATTGCAGGATTTCAAACCGGAGTTAAATTGGAAGCAGTTAAACCAAAGGATCCTAATAAATACAACTTTATTAACGGCAACCGATTTATGAATCTAACATTGGATGATTGTATAAAAGGGATTGATATTAACAGTTCCATGAGCATCCCAAATGAGAGCTCTGGTAATGATTTTAGCGGTCTTCAGATACAAATATCTAAACATACTAAAGAAGTAATCACAGTCAGCGGCTCAGATAATAAATTTGAAGGTTTAATATGGGACATTCATATATTAAAGGGAAATAGATCAATCATAGAATTTTCCAAAGAGTCTACAAGGAATGGTTTGTATTCAAATGTAGAGGCAAACTTTATTAAAGATAAGGGGTTAGATAACTATTATTCTACTCCGAAAGAAGATGCAATAAATTCAAAGTAGAAGACTTCTTAAGCACTTGAAAAGAAAACTTTTAATTAACTGAATAGTAAAATTTTTGATTATGGAGGTCATCATGGACGAAAGAATAGATTTAAAAAAGTTTTTTCACATTATTAAAAAGAGAATAGTAACAATCATTCTGACGGTACTATGTGTTTCTCTTTTGACGGTTGGCTTATCCATTTTTATTTTAAAGCCGACTTATGAAGCAACTGAAAATATTCTAATTGGAAAGCTGACAAGAGATGTTGCTAATTATAGTGATACACAAGAACTTAGCATGCTTCTTGCCTCAACTATTGATTTCATCAAAAGTCCCATCGTGCTAAATTCTGTTCAAAAAGAACTAAATATTAATGATGCCGAATTAGAGAAAAAAATAGTTGTACAAAACAATAGGAATTCCCAAATTGTCAATGTAGTCGTAAGAGGAGATGATGAGGAAAGCAGTAAGTTGCTTGCCCATACCATTGCGAAAACAACTGTTAGTAAAATGAATGAGCTATTTGATGTTAGGGATATAAAGCTATTGAGTGATCAAGATGGAGATCCCTCGGTTAAAATCATTGGAAGTTTAAGTTTAAATATAGCAATTGGAGTAGCTATAGGAATTTTTCTTGGAGTTGGCCTAGCCATGTTTAGAGAGTACTGGGACGATTCAATTAAAAATGTTAAAGAGATTGAGGTTATTGCAGGTTTACCAGTTTTAGGACAAATAAATTTAAAGAAATCCAATAGAAAATCAATGAATAAAAATAAGAGGCAGCAACAGTCCGCCATCTTAAATGAAAATAAGGAGGGGCAAATCAGTGTATAAGAAAAGGGATGAAACTAAAAGAATACTGCAAAAGCTTCTGCTTCATGAAGATTCAATTAGTACAGAACAAATTCGAATGATCTGTACTAATTTAGATTCAGTATCTGATAGTCAATCAGCATTATTTATGGTAACCTCTCCCTGTCATGAAGAGGAAAAGTCAATTATTTCATCTAAATTAGCCATTTCATTTGTTGAACAAGGTAAAAAAGTACTATTAGTTGATGCCAATATTCGTAAACCAACCTTACACAATTGGTTTCAAATCACGAACGGAACTGGATTAACGAAAGTGATTGAAAATGTAGAAAACATCAACCTTTATATTAAAGAGACGTTTATTCCAGGGCTATTTGTATTACCAACTGGTCCAATTCCTCTAAACCCATCAGATGTATGGGTAACTAGTAAAATTAAAGAGTTGGTCAGTCATTGTAAATTGGAATTTGATGTTGTTATTTTTGAGGCACCTGCTTTTTTGACAGTTTCAGATTCTCAAATTCTAGCAAATCAATGTGATGGGGTTATTTTAGTAGTAAAAGAGAATAAAACGAAGAAAGAAGAAGTCCTTATGATTAAAGAACAATTAGCAAGATCAAATAATCAAATTTTAGGTGTTATTTATCAAACAGGATGATAGCAGGGATTGGGTTACAGAAAACAGGTGTCAGAGTAAGGTGGCTATTTCATGAAGAAATTAAAGAATAATTCAATCGCAATGAATATCCTACATCTTTTTTATAGTACAGCACTATCGAGTATATTAAACGCTGCCGCATTAATTGTTTTAGCTTATTATTTGCAGTCCTATTATTACGGTATGTTTAGCGTTGTCTTAGCATTTGCGATGATCATGGGTTATTTTACTGATGCTGGACTAAGTGACATCGTCTTAAGAGAAGGTTCAAAGAAAGATGTAGATCCATCCATTCTTATTTCCTCCTATGTGAAGATGAGAATGGGCTTATTGGTTGTTACATTCCTAGTGGGGTTTTTCATTATCCATATTTCAAATTCAGGAAACCAAGAACTCATACAAACTGCGTATTTTCTAATTATACCGATGGTAATTGGAGTTGCTTTACAGAGTATTGGGACCACTTATTTTCAACTAATTGAGAAAATGCAATACTTTGGACTAATCCGAATCATCTCTTCTGTTTGTTTAGTTCTTACCCTCACTACTGGGATGCTTTTTCATTTTAATCCTTTTATTATTTGCACTTTATATGGCCTATCATATTTGGCTGCTGGCGTTTTTGGAGTATATCTTGTTAAAAAACATATTCAAATTCAGTTAAAAAGCCCATTCCATAAGGGATTGTTACAAAATTTAGGGTCATTTACTTTAGGTGGTTTGCTTTTTGTTTTGTTGCCACAATTAGGACCCATTGTGTTAGAAAAGACCATACATCTTAAAGAAGTTGGTTTATTTGCAGTAGCTTATCGAATCCCGCAAGCACTTCAGCAAATACCTTTTATTGTTGCTGGAGCTTATTATCCAGTATTATTTAGGTCCTATAATAATAATCTATTAGATGACCATTTAAGATACAATATATCGTTAATAAAAATCATCACCTTAGTTGGAATAGCCATGACTATCCCTTTATACCATATGTCACATTTTGTTATCCAAATGCTATTTGGTGAAGAATGGATTCAAGCAGCATTACCACTTAAAATTTTATCTGGGTTGCTTACCTTACAAGCGATTAATATTGCATTAGCAGATGGTTTAACTACAAGAGGATTACAAACATACCGAACAGCCGTCCAATCAATTGCAGCGATATTCGGGGTTTTCCTTTATATGTTTTTTAGTAAATCATTTGGTGTAACTGGAGCAGCTTTTGCAGGCTTAATGATTGAAGGAATTGCACTTTTAGGATTTTGGTTGTGTATTCCAAATCGCTGGATCATTGCAAAAAGGGCGATTATACCCTACTTATCTTTTTTTATTATTTGTATAGGGGGTATTGATCTTTTTCTTTCTTCTCTTCCTTTTGTAGCTGTAGTAATAAATTTTGTTTTTTTAATTTTCGCACTTTTTGTTGATAAAGAAATTAAAGAAAAAATTAACGATTATATAAAAGCGGCGAGAATAAATAAAAAGTGGAAGTTGAAGAAATCTGAGGGGGTTTATGATGAACAATAAAATAACTCCAAAGTCTAATAGGAACCAATTCACAATCTTCACTCTATTTTTACTAGTAACTTTAGCAAATTATTACATATATGTAGGTTTTGCAATAAAACCATATATGATTTTTTTAATTTTGTTTTTAACCATCCATATCGGTTCATTTTACTTTCAAAGGCTTCAACTGTTTGAAGTAGCGATGCTACTGTTTTACTTGATGTATAGCTTCACAGGGGTGATTGCGTTATATCCTGCTTCAAGTCTTAGAATTATCTGTGGGATCATCCTGTATATTTTTTGTTACTTTATTATGAAATCCGTTATTGGTACCTCCAGAAATTCAGTTATAGAAAAGGCCATATCAAATGTGGGGATATTCTTTAATATTGCTAGCCTATCGCTTTACCTATTCGGTTTGAAAAGCCTCAATTTTGTGTTCGAGGGTGATAGAGTTTATCAATACGGAGTGTTATTAGATAGAGATTATCCAAGATTAATCGGGCTCTTACAGGATCCTAATTTCTTTGTTTATTATAATACGATCTTTTTCTCTTACTATCTTTGTCATTCAATGTCCTTGAAAAATAAACTAGGACTAATTCTATGTATTATTACGAACATATTAACCTTTTCAAGAGGCGGGCTTTTAGTCATGTTATTCATTTTACTTGTTTTTATTTTGATAAAAAACCCTTTTAAACAGGTAAAGTTAATAATTGGTATTGCCGCTTCACTTTCTGCGGCTATGTATTTTGCGATTAGTTTTATGAAATTTGATATTTTTGGTATTTTAGGTTCTAGAATTGGAGATTTATCCGAGGATGGTGGAAGTGGAAGGGTAGAATTATGGGGAAGAGCTTGGGATTACTTTACGTCTCATATGATTTTGGGAATAGGAGCCTTTAATTATTCTGATTACAACTTCTTTCAATATGGAGATAACTTGGAGGTCCATAATACATTTCTAGATATATTATCAGAGTCAGGTTTATTAGGAATATCTTGCTTTTGTTTATTTATCATCTTAGTGTTCGTGCAAATTATCAAAAGCAATATTCATAAAAATAAACCATACTTATTTCTAACTTTTCTAGGTATGATCCTTCAAATGGGGTTCCTTTCAGTAATTATTAATGACATGTTTTTTATGTATATAGCAATCTTAACCAATTACTTAAATAACGAGAAATACAGTTTCCAAATTGAAATGAAAGATACAAGTTTGGTTAGTTTAACAATTCCTTATAAACAAAAAGTAAATTTGAATGTTAATTATAAAGGAAGTGATGCAGCTCATGAATATTCTAGTCATAACGGATAAGTTAATATTCGGTGGAGCAGAAATGTATTTTTGTAAATTAGAGAATCAATTACAACACCCTAACATTTCATTTCACTATGCCGCCGGGTCTGGAGAATTATACGAGAAAATTAAGCATAAGAACAACTTCAGTGAGATGAGTAGAACGAACCATATGCAGAATATTCGAAAGCTTAGAAAGTTAATTAACGATAAACAAATTGACATCATCCATGCAAATAGTTTGAGAATGGTCCTATACAGTATTGCTGTAAAGAAATTCACGAATCGAAAGTTAAAGATTGTATACACAAAGCATAATGTCACAGTACTAGAGGAGAAAAATCCTTTTATTTTTGCTTATTTATTAAATAAACATGTCAAAAGAATCATTACTGTTAGTGACTTTGAGAAGGATAATCTAATCAAAGCAGGAATCGAGGCTAACAAAATAACCACAGTCTATAATGGCGTTGATCTAAACCAGTTTGTTTTTTGTCAAAAAGAAAAAAGTGAATGTTTTAAGATTGGGATATTAGCGAGGTTATCAGAAGAAAAGAATCATGAGCTATTCGTTAAGATTGCAGACCAGCTTCGCGACAATCCCAATCTTCTGTTTTATATTGCAGGAGATGGACCTGAGCAAGGAAAAATAAAAAATTTGGTTCATACACAAAATTTAAATCACAAAATTAAGATGCTAGGTGTTGTTCATAATCCAGAGGAGTTTATTAAAGAAATGGACCTTTTATTACTTACTTCCTACCGAGAAGTATTCCCTATGGTGATCTTAGAGGCTATGGCGGTTGGAACCCCACTTATTTCTATTAATAGAGGCGGGATTCGCGAAGCGATTATTGAAAATAAGACTGGTATTCTCATAGATGAGCATACTGCAGAGGATTTCTGTAATAAAATCATGGATATTGAATCAAACGAAAAGAATAGGAAGCAAATTATTGAAAATGCCCGTAGAAAAGTCGAAACAGATTTCTCATTAGAACAAATGGTAAACAAAACATTAAAAGAGTACTTGAACTGCAGCTAATGGTTTCATGATTTCTAATTCCATGGTGGAAAGTCTTGAAGAACACCTATTTTGATAAGTTGAATACCTCGGGAGTGTTAGTTGATGAAAAAAAAGGGACTTCGTTTTGGTGTTATTTGTAATAACATAAAAGTTGAAGAATGGCAGATAATATCCATAAAAAAAATGCTGGAATTAGAGTTTGTTGAAGCAGGTTTATTGATCATACTTGATGATATACAAAGTAAGCAACAGGTAAAGACACTTTCTTTAAGGTCAATTTTCACTAGAAAGCTTTCAAGTTTAACGGATTTGTTCAATGGCATTCCCATCTTAGAATGTGAATCTGTAAAAACGGGGAATGGAGAACATCCTTTTACTGAAGAAAGTTTACAGAAAATTGAGGGAATAGGGTTGGATTTCCTGTTAAATATTAGTTCAAGTAATCTAGGTGGTGAAATAGTAAATTTACCCCGCTATGGTGTATGGACATTTCAACATAGCTCGGAATTTCATCAATATTTTTGGGAGATTTATAACGAAGAGCCAGTTACTTTTGCTGGCCTGTTTCAACAATCTCAACAAAATAAGTCTATTCCTTTAAAAGAGGGGTGTTTTGCTACTATTAAAGATTCTTTTAAGAAAAATAGGGTTCATATTACTTCAACAATCTCAGAGTGGCCAGCCTTGGTATGTCGAGATATTTTGAATAATAATAACGATTATATGTTCCATTCCTCCATTTCCGAGTTATGTTCTAATCCTAGACAACCAACTCAGATACAAATTTGGAAATTTATTGTCAAATTATTTAAAAATAAATGTCAAACGATGTATTCAAAATTATTTTCCTATGAGTTTTGGAATATTGGTATCATTCCTAAACCTATTCATGAGTTTTTAAACGATTCTGAAGCGAATATAAAATGGCTAGTTGAAAAGAAGGATTTATATTATGCCGATCCATTTGCGTATCAAGATGAGGGCGGACTACGAATCCTAATGGAGGAATTAGATTATCGAGTGGTAAAAGGGTATATAAGCGCTGCAAGTATTAAGGATGATATGGTTACATTTGACCGGTCAGTGTTAAAATTCCCATACCATATGTCATATCCTTTTATATTGGAACATAAAAATCATATTTACTGTATACCCGAAACCTCAGAAGCAATGGAAGCTTCTATTTATAGGATAAATAAAAAAGGCCAAGAATGGGAGAAAGTGAAAACACTATTAGTAGATTTTCCTGCGGTAGATTCGACAATCATTAAATATGGAGAATATTGGTGGTTGTTTTGTACAAAATCATTTTCTACTATCCAAAGTCATAATAACGAACTGCATATTTTTTATTCCACTGACTTGTTTGGTGATTGGAAACCACATAAGTTAAATCCAGTTAAAATTGATATAAGGTCCTCTCGGCCAGCTGGTACACCATTTATTCAGGAAGAGGTGCTCTATCGTCCAGCCCAAGATTGTTCAAAAACATATGGAGGGAGAATTGTTTTTAATAAAATTAAGACGCTAACAATCTCCCAATTTGAAGAAGAGCCGATTTGCTTTGTTGAACCTAAAAGTGGCAGCCTGTATCCGGATGGTGTTCATACCATATCAACTGCTGGGGGAGTTACCATACTAGATGGCAAGAGGTTCGATTATAGCCTACTCCATTTTTTTAGAAAGCTATATAAGTACAAACCATTAAATATTAAACATGATAAATTTAGAAAAAATAGTTTGACCCAAAATAGACCGATAGAGTCACTTTATGAAGAAAAAATGAAACAAGTAAAATAGTAGGGGTTGTAAAAAATGTAGTGTGATAAAGTCTAAATACTTACAAAGTTCAAAGATATTTTTTTATCAATAAAATTCTTAATAGAGAACGATTAATTATATAAAAAGAGCTTTGAAGACTGTAATCATTCTAGCCCGCACGACCTTTTAAGTATGTCCAGAAAGGAGAATTAATATGACTGAAAAATATAGAGGGAGTTATATGAAGATTATTCAGGCAGTGGCCGATATCACGTTAGTTTATGTAGGCTTTTTCATGGCATATAGGGTCTCGCATTTATTTTCAATCCCAATTAACGGATCCATTATCAATTCCTATTGGTTAATTTTACTTTCGACCTCCAGCTATTTTGTTTTTTATCTCTATGACCTCTATGTAAATTGGCTGCGAAAAGGTATTCAGCATTTAATCTATTCAATTGTATTATCGATGGTGGTATTTACAGCTGTTATTTCAATTGTTTCCATATGGACACCTTATCTATCCTTTCAGCAAGGATATATCTTTGTAGCATTTCTTATTCAGACCATTCTATTAATCTTTTCACGTGCAAGTATTTGGTATATTAACAAGAAATTTTCAGGTAAAAGGAAAGTCTATATTATCGGAGAAGATTCGAAATCAGGCATGTATCTAGTAAATAAATTTCTAAATCATACCAAAGGATGGTACGAAATATCTGGATTTATCCCAGTAGCTAATATGGACTTTATTTATGATCATGTAAAAAAATGCGATTTATTTCTGCTTAGTGCGACCATTAGCAGGAAAGATAAAGAAGAAATTGTGAGCTTATGCATGAAGCACGGAAAAGAGGTATTGGTGGTGCCGCAATTGTTTGAATTATCTGTATTAGTTGCAGGTATACAGCAAATTGATGACATGTTGGTCATATCGATAAAACCGCCAAACTTAAGACTTAGTCAACGGTTTTTTAAACGGATGTTTGATGTGATTGTATCTTCGATTTTATTAGTTATCACAAGCCCTTTTTTATTGCTGTTATTTATATTAATACCACTTACTTCAAAAGGACCAGCTCTTTATAAACAGGAACGAATAGGACTAAATGATAAACCATATTGGATTTATAAGTTTAGAAGTATGATCCAAGAAGCAGAAAAGGGAACAGGTCCAGTACTTGCAACAGAAAGAGATCCAAGAATTACGATAATTGGAAGGTTCATTCGGGCTGTTCGTTTGGATGAGCTCCCACAATTATTAAATGTCATAAAAGGTGAAATGAGCATTGTTGGCCCAAGACCAGAACGAGAATATTTCATTAATCAATTTAAACAAAGACTCCCTGAATACACATATCGGTTATCAGTCAAGCCAGGAATTACAGGATTAGCACAAGTACTAGCCAACTATACTACTCCTGTGGAAGATAAATTACGCTTTGATCTATTGTATGTTCATAATTATTCGTTTTGGTTGGATGTAAAAATTGTATTTCAAACAATTCGTGTAATACTTCAACCTGAACAAGCGCAAGGGGTTAAAGAAGAAAATAATCTTTCAAACCAGAAATTACTAAAAAGTCTTGAGAAAAATAAGGTAATGAATCATTAAAAATCTCGGTATTTTAGGCCAAAAGAGTGTTTTAAAGGAGTAGCAAAAGACTAAAAAGACTGGGAGAGGGTGTGGTGTAAAAAATGGAATATTCGACTGGACCTGATGTTTCAATTATCACTCCAACTTATAATGGTGCGAGATTTATTGCTGAAACCATTCAATCCGTTAAAGCACAGACTTTTACAAACTGGGAATTGCTTATCGTTGATGATTGCTCATTAGATAACACTGTTGATATTGTCAAAAAAGAAATGAAACTTGATTCTAGAATTAAATTAATAGAACTCCTAGAAAATGGAGGCCCGGCTAATGCGAGAAATAAGGCCATTAATGCTGCGGTAGGAAACTATCTTGCTTTTTTAGATAGTGATGACCTGTGGTTTCCAAATAAATTAGAGAGACAGTTAATGTTTATGAAAAAAAATAAACTTGCCTTTTCTTTTACTGATTACAGGATTATGGATGAATATGGTGAAAGATCAGAAGTTGTCATTCGAGTTCCAGCTAAGATTGAATATAAAAGCCTATTAAAAAATACCATGATTGGAACATTAACAGTCATATTGGATAAAAGGATTGTAGGTAAGGTGCAAATGCCATTACATCGCGACTGTTCGGAGGATTATGGACTTTGGCTTTCCATTCTATCGAAAGGAATTGATGCATACGGCTTGAATGAAGAGTTAGCCTTATACAGAAAATGTGAACATTCACTATCAAGTAACAAATTAAAATCTGCTCAGAAAACATGGAATACGTATAGGAAGGTAGAAAAAATTAACGTCCCATCTGCTATATGGTATTTTGCAAATTATTCACTCCATGCCTTAAGAAAACATTCAAAAATATAGAGATATATGATTAAGCTAACGATTTTAAGAATAGAGGGATAAGCAATGGAAAGAGGAAAGAGAAAGCTCTCATATGTACAGGTTTCTCGAGCTATAGCCATAATATTTGTTCTCTTAGGCCATGTAAATATTTTGTTCAATACCAATTTTAAATATGATTGGTTTAATATGGGTCAGTGGGAAAAAACGGGTGGTGTCGATTTCTTTTTTATTGTAACAGGATTTATGATTTTTTATATTTATCATAAACATGTTGGAGTACCTGGAAAGACAAAGGAATTTCTCGTGAAACGTGCGATTAGAATTTATCCGATATATTGGATCTTTACGATTATTTCAATTGTTGTTTCGCTGATTTTCCCATCAATTGTGGATGGTTACTCGGGGGTACTAATTATTAAATCATTACTTATTCTACCACCAGAACCTATTCTTGACTCAGCATGGTCACTTTGCCATGTAATGCTTTTTTATCTTTTGTTTAGTGCCTATATGTATCGGCCCAAAATTTTTAAGCCTCTTATATTTATTTGGATCGTTGCCACTATTTTAATAGGGTTAAAGATCATTCCTTATCTACAACATTCATTTATTTTTAGCTTTAGTAATTTGGAAATTTTATTTGGATGCTTAGTTGCCTATCTGAGTCTTAACTATACATTTAGATATTCTACTTTGTTAATTTCAACAGGACTACTTGGTTATTTAGCTATTTGGATCGATAATATTTACCATTTTGCTTATATAAATGGATCTTTATTCTTTTGTTTATTTTCCATGATTCTAATGCTGGGAATTTCAGAAAAGGATAAGAAAGACCGTAAAACTCCAAAAGCACTTTCGTTCTTAGGAGATGCTTCTTACTCTATCTACATTGCTCATGCACCATTTTTGCATCTCTATATTTTATTAATGGTAAAGTTCCATTTAATTAATTCGATAGGCTATTTTTTATCAATGGCAGCTGTAATTATTTTAACGATTATTTCCTGCTGTCTTGTTTATAAAATAATTGAGAAGCCACTGTCAAAATATTTAAGAAAAGTAATCTTTAATAAGGCAAATCGTTCTTTAGAGATGAAACTAATAATTGAAAATAAAAGAATTCATCAAAGTTAATAATCCAATCTTTGTTATAGTCTTTATTGATTGATTGTTCGTTTTTAAGAACTAATTAATGTGCTTTAGTGTACAAATAAGGTGGGAATTATGAAAAGATTGATAGATCTACTTGCTGGTTTAATCCTACTGTGCCTCTTCTGCCCAATCATGCTCGGGGTTGCAATTATGGTAAGAGTGAAATTAGGTTCTCCGATTCTTTTTAAACAAAAAAGAGTCGGATATCAAGAACAAATTTTTACTGTATTTAAGTTCAGAACAATGACGATTGAAAAAGATGCAGTGGGAAATGATTTACCAGATGCTAACCGCTTAACAAAAGTAGGGCTCATGATTAGACGCTTAAGTCTGGATGAGCTTCCACAATTATTAAATGTGGTGAAAGGCGATATGAGCTTGGTGGGACCTCGTCCACTATTGGTCCGATATTTACCTTACTATTCACAAGAGGAAAGAAAAAGACATAGAGTTAGACCTGGAATCACCGGTTATGCACAAGTCGAGGGGAGAAACCAACTAGACTGGAATAGCAGATTGGCATTAGATGTTTTATACGTTGAAAATCAAACCTTCCTCTTAGACCTAAAAATCATTTTCAAAACAATTAGTAAAACGTTAAGAAGCGACGGGATTGCCGATGTTCCTGATCAGCAAATGTTAGATTTTGATGTGGAACGCCGGATGAAGGCATAGTCTTTAAGAGGTGATATAAGGACAATGAAAATGAGAATTGCACCTTTACGAAATAAAGATGCTCATCTCATTCCGAAGCTGATTGAGTCAGGAATGAATAGGAGCATTTTTCCACTCACAATTTTTAGCTCAAAAGGTTATGAGGCGTATATTAATAACTTGCTAACGATTGCTGAGAAAAATCGACGAGTAAAACTGTATGGGGCATTTGTTGATGACCATTTAGCAGGTTATACAGAATGGCGTATTCTTGAGGAATCTCTTTTTTTGAATAATATTTATGTTTTTCCTGAATATCAAGGGTTTGGTTTTGGTAAATCGCTTTTAGTCGAACATGGGAAGGATTTATTGCATGAATATGAAAAATCCACCATTTCCCTTGATGTTTTTGCCGATAACAAGGCAGCAATACATTGGTATGAAAAGATTGGATTTATAAACAAGCAATCTACTTATTGGTATGTTGGGGAGCAAACAGCCCGTACAGATTCTAATAGCCCTACTGGATGCTATGTAGAGAATTATCCGAATGCAGAAGCGGAGCACAAGGCATATGGTTTTTCAATGCTTACCTGCTCAACTCGAAATGGTTCATACCAAATTGGAAGAATTAAAAATCAATACTATCGTATTACCAATCCGAAATTCCTTCATGATTATGAGTTGCTTCATTATCTATATGAGCTTGACCCTTGCCGTCGATTAATTGTTTTAACAAATGAAGAAGATTTACCAAATCACTACACGTTAGTGTGTAAAAGTAACAGGATGAGTGCAGTATTTAACTAAATTTATTTGAACAATAGAAAATGGTCGAACGGACCTAATTTCTAAGGGACATATTTTAGGGGGAATAGTGAGTGGTTTATAAAATATTTGCTTTAAGTGAAAGGGAAAGCTGGCATCATTTTCTCGAAAAAACCGAGAGTAAAGATATTTATTTTACACCGGAATATTTTGAGATATATGAGAGAAATGGGGAAGGGATGGCACAGCTCTTTTTATTCGAAAATGGTAACGATTTTATCTATTATCCATTTTTACTAAGAGATCTCCCAAAGACTGCCTACACGGCGGAAGCCCAAAGAAAATATGGGGATTTGTATGATATCACCACGCCGTATGGATATGGAGGGCCTATTTCTAATACAAAAGATGAAGTCAAGAAAAAACAATTATATCGTCAATTTGAGGAATCATTTAATTCATATTGCTGCCAAAATAACATAATATCCGAGTTTGTCCGATTTCATCCATTCATTCGAAATGAAGTGGATTATCAGGATATTGAATCTACATTAAACCGTCATACCATTTACGTTGATCTATCTGTGGATTTAGATGAAATATGGGCAAATTATGATAATAAAAACAGAAATAGATTGCGGAAGGCAATGGCCAATAAATATTTTAGTATGGTCCATCGCTCTCCAAGTGAATTAGAAAACTTTTTGAATCTATATTATAAGACAATGGATAAGAAAAATGCATTTGAGTATTACTATTTTCAAAGAGACTTTTTTGAAAATCAAGTTGAACTTTTAGGTGATCATTTGGAATTAATTGAAGTCATGATGGACGATAAAGTGATTTTATCTTGCTTTTTTATGCATTACGGGGATTTTATTCATTATCATTTGTTAGGATCGGATGAAGAATATCTCCAGTATTCTCCAAATAATTCCCTCATCCATTATGTTGTGGAATGGGCAAAGTCTAAAGGAAAGAAAGTTTTACATTTAGGCGGAGGATATGCTGGAGATACTGATACATTATATCGTTTTAAAAAGCGGTTTAATAAATATGGTGATTTGCCATTTTATATTGGAAAAAGAATTCGTAATGAGGAAATTTATCAGGAGCTAGTTAAAAACCTGCTAGTTTCCGAAAATTACTTTCCTCTGTACAGACACCCGGATTTAATCTTGCAAAAGCTTATTAGCAATCAATAACCTTTACTTTTATATTCTAGTAAAAATATGACCTTGAGGAGTGGATGTGAGTTCATGGATAGTAATAAGAGAATTTATCTCTCGGCACCACATATGACTGGCAATGAGCAGAAATACATTGATAGTTCGTTTAAAACGAATTGGATTGCTCCCTTAGGCCCTAATGTTGACAGGTTTGAAAAGGATTTAGCTAAATATGTTGGAGCGAAGGGTGCTCTAGCGGTCAATTCGGGTACAGCAGCCATCCATCTGGCATTAAAATTACTTGATGTGAAAGCTGGAGATAAAGTCTTTTGTTCTACACTTACATTTGTGGCAAGTGCAAATCCAATTCTTTATCAACAAGCTGAACCAGTGTTTATAGATTCAGAGTTTGATACATGGAATATGTCGCCATTAGCTTTGAAAAAAGCATTTATGGACGCTGAACAAGAAGGGGATTTACCAAAAGCTGTCATTGTAGTTCATCTGTATGGGCAGAATGCCCAAATGGACGAAATAACAGAAATTTGTAATCATTATCAGGTCCCAATTATTGAAGATGCGGCTGAATCACTTGGTTCCACTTATAAGGAGAGAAAAAGTGGTACAATAGGTAAATTTGGTGTTTATTCCTTCAATGGAAACAAAATTATTACCACCTCTGGTGGGGGGATGCTAGTTTCCAATGATCAGGAGGCACTAGAAAAGGGAATGTTTTTTGCTACACAAGCAAGAGACAATATGGTCTATTATCAACACAGTGAACTAGGCTATAATTATCGGATGAGCAATATTTTGGCAGGACTTGGAATTGCTCAACTAGCTGTAATTGAAGACAGAGTAAAACAAAAACAGGCAATTTTTCAGCGATATGTCCGTGAATTAAGTGATATTAAAGAGTTTGTTTTTATGCCGGAATATCAAGGGACACGTCATAATCGGTGGTTAACCACTTTATTTATAGATTCTGAACAACCGCCGTTTACACCAATGGAGTTAATTCAGGAACTAGAAAAAGAAAACATTGAAGCAAGACCAGTATGGAAACCAATGCATTTACAACCACTACTAAATCAATATAGATATTATCCACATTCCAACCAGTTGAATGTCGCTGATTGTTTATTTGAAAAAGGAGTTTGTCTGCCTTCAGGGACAAACATGACCGAAGAGGAGCAATCAAGGGTTATACAAACGATTCAATCTTTTACTTGTCGTAAAAGTAAACAGCACTTTATTGCTATGTAGTTTGGGCTGTTGAAAAAATTTATTTGTGAAGAATAGGGGATTATTTCATTCCTTATAAGACTGTTTTTATTTAATTGTTCTTTAATAAGAACAAAATTATCGATCTGTGTTCATCCCATTGAATCATTTTTTGGAAATTATATCAGAAAGGAGTGGCCAATAATGAGTTTTCAGAAACGGTTACTTTCTTTATTAATAGTCGATTCGTTAATCGTGTTTACATCAGTGTATATATGTAGTTTTCTTTTGTTTGCTGGCTGTGTTGTCCCCACAGTACCGTTGACACTTGTCGCAACAACATTGCTTTTAAGTCATCATATTTTCGCTTATAAATATAAGCTGTATAAAAGAGCTTGGGAATATGCAAGTGTTGATGAGATGGTGGCTGTTCTAAAGGCCGTAACCTTTTCAGTCATTACTGCAGCGATTATTCAATTTATTATTGGGCAGCAAATTTATTTTAGAATTTTAACTACAACATGGATGATGCATTTGTTTTTAATTGGTGGATCTAGATTTTCATGGCGACTTTATAAAGACAAACATATTTCAGGAGACAAAAAGGTTAAGAAGCGGACTCTTATTATTGGAGCTGGGTCTGCTGGAATGCTGGTTGCAAGACAATTAAAGTATAGTAACGATTGCGATCTTATTCCTATTGCATTTATTGATGATGATAAACAAAAACGAAATCTTGAAATATTAGGAATTCCTGTGCTTGGCGGCTTAAACCAGCTCAAAGATACGGTCGAGAATCTCATGATTGAAAATATTATCATTGCTATCCCATCCCTTAATAAAAAGGAATTGCATGGTATTTATCTGGAATGCACTAAAACAAAGATCAATACACAAATGATGCCAATGTTTGAAGATTTAGTAACTGGTAAGGTCTCTGTTAATGAAATACGTAATGTAGAACCGGGTGATTTGTTGGGCAGGGAGCCTGTTGAATTAGATACAAACTCGATTTCAAAGTACATTACTAACAGCGTGGTACTTGTAACTGGTGCAGGAGGATCAATTGGGTCCGAAATTTGCCGACAAATTTCTCAGTTTTCACCATCAAAACTTATCCTACTTGGCCATGGGGAGAATAGTATTTATACGATTGAAATGGAATTGCAATCCGCACTTAGTAATAACATTGAAATCGTAACGGAAATTGCTGATATTACGGATCGGGATAAAATTTTCGCCATTATGAATGAATATAGACCAAGGGTGGTATTTCATGCAGCAGCTCATAAGCATGTTCCCTTAATGGAACGTAATCCAGAAGAAGCCATTAAGAACAATGTAATAGGTACAAAAAATGTAGCAGAGGCAGCCGGGGAAAGTGATGTTGAAACTTTTGTCATGATTTCGACTGATAAGGCAGTAAACCCAACAAGTGTGATGGGAGCTACGAAGAGAATTGCTGAAATGATTGTGCAGGAGCTAAATCAAACTAGCAATACAAGATTTGTAGCAGTCCGATTTGGGAATGTGTTAGGAAGCAGGGGGAGTGTCATTCCGTTGTTCAAGGATCAAATATTGAAAGGCGGCCCTGTAACAGTAACACACCCTGAAATGACAAGATATTTTATGACTATCCCCGAAGCTTCTAGACTCGTTTTACAAGCTGGGGCGCGTGCACAAGGGGGAGAGATCTTTGTTCTGGATATGGGGGAGCCAGTAAAAATCGTAGATTTAGCTAAAAATTTAATTCGCTTATCCGGATATTCAGAGAATGAGATTGAAATTACTTACTCTGGAATCAGACCAGGTGAGAAATTATTTGAAGAAATTTTAAACCAAAATGAAGTACAGGAGTATCAGGTACATCCAAAAATTTTCGTTGGCAGGTCAGTTACATTAGATGTTGCAAAAATTTCGGAATTGCTTGAAAACTATTACCATTTTGATCGAGAATCACTAAGGAAAATACTGTTATTTATGACCAATCCATCTAGAGAAACGATGAAAGTTGTAGTGTAGCAATAAAGCTAACGTCGGAGGGAGAGTGGATGAATTGTTAATAAATAATAGAGAGATTCTCTTAGTCGCACCCTTTACAATACTCCCAGGTGAAAAAGGGTTTAATAGATTCACTTATATTGCAGACAAATTATGTAGCAAGGGTCATAAGGTAACGTTACTTACGAGTAATTTTAAGCATAGTGATAAAAATTTTCGAGATAAAGATACGATTGAAACGATCGGTAGGAGCCTTAAATATAAAATCGTCATGATAGAAGAACTAGGTTACAAAAAGAATATTGGAATGGATCGTATTCAAAGTCATAGGCACTTTTCAAAACAGCTGGCACGATATTTAAAGAATATGAAACAAAGACCTGATGTAATTTATTGTGCCTATCCTATGATGGATGCAGCCTTTATTGTTGGAAGGTATGCCAAGAAATATCAAATCCCATTTGTTATGGATATTCAGGACGTATGGCCAGAGGCAATCAAAAATGCAATCCCGCTTCCAGAGGTTATGGTGAATGTTTTATTATATCCACTTACAGTCTATGCCAATAAGATTTACCGTTTAGCAGACTATATAGTGGGTGTTTCGAAAAGTTATGTGCAGCGAGTAAAGAAAGTCAATCTAAATGCTAGAAGTTACTTACCCATTTTTATCGGAACGGACCTAGGTGTTTTTGATACCTATAAAGAAAAAAATGTAAAGGAAAATCCAAATAAATTTTGGATTACCTATATTGGTACCCTGAGCTATAGTTATGACATAGAAACAGTGATTCGAGCAGTTTCTATTCTGAAAAATAAAGGGATAACAAATGTTGTTTTTAAAGTCTTCGGGTCCGGGCCATTGCAGGTAAAATTTGAGCAGTTGGCCTTTCAACTGGACGCACCTGTGGATTTTATGGGTCATTTTAATTATGAAGAAATGATTCCTTATTTAGTAAGTTCGGATATTGCAGCAAATGCAATCAGTAAAGGTGCGCAGCAAAGTATTACGAATAAAATAGGAGATTTTTTATCTGCAGGATTACCGGTATTAAATAGCAGCCTTAATAAGGAATTTATGGAAATAGTGACGAACGAAAATATTGGATATAACTACAACCCAGGTGATTCAGTTCAATTAGCAGTACTAATTGAACAGCTTTATGAGAATAAAGCTTTATGTACGGAATTGGGGGGAAATGCTAGGAGATTAGCAGAAGAAAAATTTGATCGAAGACATTCATACGGAGAGATTTATAATCTTATTGAACGAGCAACCGTTTAAGGACATCTGTTATGTGTAAAAACTCCTAATTTAATGAAGCTGAATTAAAGGTAGATAAATAGATTTTTACAGGAGATTAAAATGGTACGGTCAAAGATTATATCAACTCAAAAAAGAGGTCATAGGAACCTGAATAATAAAATTATCAAAAAAAGGCAACCGAAACGAAGACTACTTTTTTTTTCAGGGTTTCTTTTATTTATTCTTATCCTATTTTCTGCAGGACAATTTCTTGTGCTTAATCAAGACCCAAAAAAAGTGGATGTGATTGTTGTATTAAGTGGAGGAGAAGGGCGTCTTGAAAAAGGGATTGAACTTTATAAGAGGGGGTATGCCAAAAAAATCATCGTTTCAAATGGATTGGCGGATAATCTATGGGAAAGGGCAGTTACACTTTTGCCCAGGCAATCTATAATATTGGAAGAAAAGGCAGATAGCACATATGAAAGCGCGGTTTATGTTAAAAAAATTATGAAACAGTATCATTATCATTCTGCTATGCTAGTCTCTTCTGATTACCATATGAGAAGGGTGAAATATAATTTCGATAGAGTCTATAAGGATAAACAGGATGAGCTAATTTATGTATCTATTGCTACTGCTTATAATCCCAAGACATGGTGGATGAGTAAGCACAACGTGGGTGTCACGATAAGTGAATATGTGAAAATAATTGGAAATACCTTTGGAGTCTATGGAATGGACGCAAAGAGAAAATTATATCAATATTTAGAAGTGTTCTTTGAGTGATGAAAAAAGGATTCAGATAAAAAAATATTTATTGAAATGGGGAGGAAACCTTGCAGAAAAAATTAATAAATGAAATTTTCTTGATGAGAAGTATTTCTTGTTTAAGTATTTTACTTCTTCACTCATTGGCAAGAGCTTACGCTGATGAAAATTATACAGTCAATTTACTAAGAGTTTTATTAACTTTCGGTACACCAACTTTTATTTTTATATCAGAATTTATCCTATCACGTTCTTATCCACAAGCACTTCCAGCTAATTTTTGGTCTAAAAGGTTAAAGTTTATCCTGGTACCTTATGTTTTGTTTGGTGCATTCTACGCCCTTTTAAAAGCCTTCGAACAAACAGTAAGTTCGGGAGATAGTTTGGCGGTTTCATTTGGTGATTTTTTATGGCGGCATCTTTTATTGGGGGATTACCATGGCTATTTTATCCTTGTAATCTTTCAATTTTATTTGTTACATTATTTCTTCCATAAATATTTGAAAAAGTGGAAACCTTCTTTGGTCATGGGCAGTGCTCTTTTGATTAATTTAGTTTATTTAGGATTTTTCAATTTTGTCAAACCGTACCCATCAGATATAGGGGTATACATATGGGAAAAATTTTATTGGGTTCCTTTCTTTGGATGGTTGTTTTATTTTGCACTTGCTTACTACTGTGGGAAACATTTTTCCATATTCATCAATCTTTTGAACAAATATTCAAAATTAGTTATTGTCAGTCCATTCGTAGTAGGGACCATTTGTTTAGTTTTATATGGATCAAATATTTTACCGATTATTTCATCCAAAAGAGTAGACATGGTTTTTTTTACAACAAGTATGATTTGGTTGATTTATTATATTGCTACAAAAATTCCAAAAGTACCTAAAATCTTTGTTTGGATTAGCCAGTATTCGTTCGGTATCTATTTAATCCATCCTGTCTTTTTAGCTGTGATGTACTTAGTTATCACCCGTTTCTCATTAGAAGTACATCCATTCTTTCAGACCGTATTATATTTTATTGGCAGCTTGTTATTGTCCATTGCCTCCACATATGTTTTGAATAAAATTCCATATGGATATTATTTTGCAGGAAGGATTGCTATTGGATTAAATGATAAAAAATTTAGCAACCGAACAATTCTTGCTAAAAAAAGGATTCATGGGTAGTCAAATTAAAACAGCCGCAAAATTATGTACTTTCATATTTTGCGGCTGTTTTATATTCCCGCCTTATAACTTTTGTACTCTTAATTCCCTATCTTTTTATAATTTATATAAATTAAATTTTATATCTTTGTGTGATTCAATTATGCAAGGTTTTTTTTATTCCATATACTATTTTGAAACATATTTTATTATTAAAGGAGGAGTTAATAATAGCAGAGAATCCATTTGTCTATGTTGAGGATTTTACAGGGAGTACACCACAGGCAAAGATACAGGCAGCAATTGATTTTGCTTCCCAAAATGCTAGAAAAACAGTCGTTGCTGCAGATAAGGATTATTATATTACGGGAACTGTTATGATTAAACAGGGTATTAAGCTCCAAGGGAGTTATGGGACAAGATTTGTCATTGGGTCTAACGTTCGAGGATTTGAACTTCAAAAGGATGCTTCATTGTGGGACGCAAGTATTATGGTGGACTATAATGGATACAGCAGAGAAGTTATTTATTTGGACGGGAAATATAAATATTACAATACGTGGAATTCTTCTTCACTGCAAAATCTTGTACTCGTGAATTGGACAGGTTCTGTTTCAGGAACAGCAATTCGTTTGTACTCAGGTGGTACGGGGCATGAGATTTCATTTGTAAATTTTACGGATATAAAAATTGTATCTTTTGAGAAGGGTATTTATTTAAAGGCTGTTAAACCTGCTAGTGGATTTGCGTATGTAAATGCAAATCGCTTTGATAAAATTTCACTGGAAGATTGTATTGAAAATATTGTTTTAGAAGGCAGTGAAACTATTCCGAATGAATGTAGTGGTAATTCATTCACAAATCTGCAGATTCAACCCTCAAACAAAACCAATCATGTCATGACTATACAAGGGCAATATAATAAGGTAGATGGAATTTGTTGGGATTTGCAACTAATACAACATACAAACCCTGTGTTTATATTTAAACCAGAGAGTAACTATAATGAATTGGCTATGAAATCAATTCCTGCAAATCGCATTCAGAATAGTGGGAAAACAAAGAATAGGTTCGATACTTTTTAATAAATAATTTAATAGATTCGTCCCGATTATGAGGAAATACTTTACTTCCTTCCAGAAAAAACAAACCCTTACCGCTGTGTTAAGGGTTTGTTCATTTTCTTTGGCTAGAAGATCATTTGCCTAAGAAAATGAACAAATTTTAAGTGTGATTTATGGTGAAGGCTTGTATTAATAATGTAAGAATTTCACACAAACTGGATTTGGTACAGTGAGATCAGATTGCAATAGTGTCAACTTCCCGGTTTCAGTATCCCTAGCATATACAACAAGATTATTGGATTCTTGATTCGAAGCCACAATAAATTTTTCCGTTGGATCTAAAGAGAAGTCGCGCGGCCAATCCCCCTCTGTTGAAATACGGTCAATCAAACTCAATTCACCTGTTTCCTCGTTAACAGAAAATAGGGCAATGCTATTGTGCCCACGATTCCCCGCATACACAAAACGACCATCAGAAGAAATATGAATTGCACTTCCTTGGTTATTCTCTTTAAAATCGTCAGGTAAGGTAGAAATGTATTGTTTCTCCGTGAAATGGCCATTTTCCGGATGATAGTTTAAAACAATCACTTCGGAACTAAATTCGGTCATGATGTAGGCAAGATTCTTGTTCGGATGGAAAGTAAGATGTCTTGGTCCACTCCCACCTTTTAAAGGCAAGCGGCTTACCTCGGTTAGTGATCCATCTATGCCAATCTGATAGGTAATCAGACAATCAGTTCCTAATTCAGAAACCGCAACGTACTTTTCGTCTGGTGTAACCCCTGCGAAATGGGTATGCGGTTTTTCTTGTCTTGGGTCTGGGCCGGAACCCTCGTGTTTCATCATTGAAACTGGAGGTGTAATAGAACCAGTAGCCGGATCAAGTAAATAGGATTCAACCGTACCCTTATGATAATTCGTACTGAATAAATACTTCCTGTTCGAGTCTAAACTCACATGACAAGGGGATGAACCAGCTAGAACCTGTTTATTAATCGGTGTTAATTCCCCTGACTTATTATTAATTGAAAACGACGCGACACCGCCTTTTTCACCATCTTTCATTACCGCATAAAGAAACTGATTATCCTTACTAATGTTCACGTATGTAGGATTTTCTAAATTTGCTACCGCTTTAATATCCGTTATTTTGGCGGAATCCGCATCAAAAGTAAACGAGTAAACCCCTTTACTGTCTCCTTTTGTGTAGGTTCCAACGTATCCGATAAATTTTGTTGTCATAAGTAGGCTCCTTGTTTTAAAAATAGTTCCTTTTATATTTTATCAAAAGAATGGAAGATTATTTATTATAAAGACTTACGTTCCTAAGTTGAGATATAAAATTCAATTTAATCTAATCTAATTATGAAAGCTAACAACCGTTTTAGTTGCATTATTTCATTTCATAAGTGATATTTATTATATCTGGGTCAGAAATCATAGTGTCTATCATATTAAAAGGAGTTTGATTATGGCAAATAATAAAAAAAATACTAAAAAACAGCAGCAATCTTCATCAAAGTTTGTTTTCTGGGTTATTGGATTGATTGCTGTGTGTATTTTAGGACTCATTTTCTTTGGAAATCTTTCAAAGGAAAAGAACCAATCAACAGGAGTAAAAATAGATTATAGTAATCAGCCTTTCCAAGGTGAAGAAACAGCCCCCGTATCGATTATTGAATTCGGTGATTATAAATGTCCAAACTGTAAAAACTTTTCTGAACAAGTTGTCCCAACTATTCAAAAAGAACTGGTTGATACAGGAAAGGCGAAATTTTATTTTATGAATGATGCTTTTATTAATGTGGATTCTACACGCTCTGCTAAATTTGCGGAATCCGTTTATCAGGAGTTGGGCAACGAAACATTCTGGAAATTCCATGATCGTCTTTTCGCCTTGCAGCCAGCAGAGCCTGAAAAAGAAAAAATGGATGTTTTTACTGAAGCCTTCTTAACCAATACCTTAAAAGAAGTGGCTAGTGACACAGATGTGAAAAAAGTTGTTGATAATTTCCGTGCCGAAAAGTCTAAAGCGGCATTCGATAAGGATATGGAATACGCTGGAAAACTAGGTGTGACCGGAACCCCAACGATTTTCGTTAATGGAAAGTTTTTTGATGGTCAAACAATTGATGACTTAAAAAAAATGGTAGAGGAAGCGGCGAAGGGTAATGAATAAGTCCTTACTGCTCTCCTGGGTCGCTGCTATTGTTGCCACACTCGGCAGCTTATATTTTAGTGAAGTGATGCATTTCATTCCATGTACCCTTTGTTGGTACCAAAGAATCTTTATGTATCCTTTAGCGGTTATTTTGGGAATTGCCGTTTATCGTAATGATAAAGGTATTTATAAGTATGTGCTCCCATTGTCAATCATTGGAATGCTAATTTCAGGCTATCATACATTGCTGCAAAAGATTCCGTATTTACAGCAGTTTGAAATGTGTACCAGCGGGGTGCCTTGCTCGAAGGATTATATAAATTGGCTTGGCTTTATTACGATTCCATTGTTAGCATTTATTGCTTTTACCATTATTACAGTAAGTCTAGTAATTTTAGCTCCCAGTAACAAACAAGAAGAGACTATCCGTTGATAGTCTCTTTCCTTGTTTAGCTCATTTGTTGTTCTTGCTGCTTTACTTTTAATCGTCCTTCTAAAACACGAACCATATGCAGGAAATGATCAGCTTCTCTCACGACATGGTCTGCTAATAATGGATCTATAACATTTTTGATTTGGCAATTCTTAATAAAATCTAATCCTGCCTGCTTGAAGGCACGAATTTCTTGTGCAGCATTTTCACTGTCTTTATTAAGCTTTCCAATGATTGGATAAGTAGGACTTTTCTTATATAACATCGATTCCACGTCTCTTGCCTGGTTAAGAAGAACTTCAAAATCGTCCCCAAATTTTAGTGCAGTCTTCACTAAATTCCGTTCTGATTGGTCAAGCAATGAGGCGATAAAACGAGAATGCTCCATCATAATCTTCAACCAAAAGACATTTTCCTTAATGATTGCATCCTGAATTGGATCCAAAACCCCATCATTAAATTTTTTCAGCGTTCGCATGAAATATTCAGCTTCACGGGCTATATGATCGACAAGAAGGGGGAAGTTAAATCCCATCACCTTACAATTAACGATAAGGATGAGCAAATTCCGTTTGAAATTTCTCAATCCCAACACCAGCTGAATGGAATCCTCATTTAACTTGCGGACAGCCGTTACATTATTTGGGGTCTGGTATGCCCTTTTCTCCTGTTCTTCAAAATAGTGATAAAAACGGTCAGTTTGCTGTATAAGATGCTTATCTTTACGATTAAAGCCCTCACCTAAAAAATAGGAGTGCTCTTTCATAATTCGAAGCCAAAATTTATTCTCAGTCAAAGAACGTTCAATAAATATTTGCTCTGGTAGTGATTCAGGTGGTGCTGCAAACGATTCAGGGGCAATTAACATTTGATTATGTGCATCCATTTCGGAAGATCCTTGAAGTACCATAGAACCTGCCCTCCTAAAAAATACGTATGTTAAAGTATATTTTCTATTTTTTTGTTTATGCCTACGATAATCATTGATAGAAAAGGTACCCAATCTTTCATGATTGTCTAGAAGCGTATGTAGGGGGTGTTCAAAATAAAAAGAGCGGTGGAACCTATTGGTTTACCGCTCTTTCTTTTCTACGTTGAAGCCAATGGGTTAATGATTAGTACATGCTACCCATAAAAGATGCTCCAACAATGATTAATAAAATGAACAATACAACAATTAAAGCAAAGCTGTTGTGGTGTCTGCCGTGATGTTCAGACATAGTCTTCACCTCCCTTCAAATTCATTACAATATATGCAAGCGTTAATAGATACGAAATGGACAAGTGTTTAGAATAGAAAAAATTAGTCAGAAGTTATGGTTGAATTGAAAAAAATGGTGTAATGAAAGGCTTTATCAAAATGTGATTGGAAGATTAAAAAGGACACCAGCCCTATGCGAGTGGCTGGTGTCCTTTCTTATGAATATGAGAAATTTTTATATGTTGATTATAAGCTTAAATTGATTTTCCTAGGAATGCACTTAACATCCAAACATGTTTTTCTAAACCAGAATGAATCGCAAGCAGCATATCACCAGTTGTTTCATCGGACACTTCATCAGCTAAACTCATGCCTTCTTTTAATTCGCCGATTATGATGGAGAAATCATTGATGACAGTTTGAACCATTTCATCCGCTGACTCTCTTCCAGATGCTTCTTTAATGGATGAGAGTTCAAGGCTTTCCTTCATAGTCGCAACTGGTTTTCCACCAATAGCAAGCAAGCGCTCTGCTAGTTCATCAACATGCAGTCCTGCTTCATTATAAAATTCCTCAAATTTAACGTGCAAAGTGAAAAATTGCTCGCCTTTCACATACCAATGATAGTTATGTAACTTCGTATACATGACAGACCAATTTGCAATTTGCTTGTTTAGTACGCTGACTAACTGATTTTCCATGTAAAATAACCTCCTATATTTTGTCTTCTATTATATTATTACCTAAGATGTAGAGGAAATTCTGTTTGAATTATAGGATTTTGATGTCAATTTAGTGAATATTTTGCCATAAAGTTCTCATTCCTTATGTTACAAGTCTGAAACATCGTGTAATATTCAACCCTTAACTATCCACGGATGACATTTATTAGGGGGAGACGAAAAATTGGTTAATATTTCTATTTAATAGATAAAAGCTTTCATAATAGGCATGAACTTAGTCGCATATACCTTGGGAATTATTAGGTAATGAATTGGTATGTTACAACTGATAGCCTTAGTAGTAGAGAAACAAGAAACAAAAAACAGGAGGTAAAAAATGATTAAACTTAAAAAACTTGTGATTGCAACAGGATTAATTTTATCAATGTCAGCTTTTACTTTAACTAATCAAACAGAGGCAGCAACAAATCACACCGTGCAATATGGTGAGACATACTGGAAAATAGCAAAAGGATTTGGTATTCCAGTTAATACCTTAATGAAAGCAAACAATAGTAAACCACTCTTTGCAGGTCAAAATATGACCCTACCAAACTCTCCAATTTCAGCAGCAGACAAAGAATTAATGGCACGTCTAGTCCGTGCAGAGGCAGTTGGCGAGCCATATGCTGGTAAGGTAGCTGTTGCTACGGTAATTTTAAACAGAGTAGCAAGTCCAGATTTTCCTAATTCCGTGAGAGAAGTTATTTATCAAATTTCTAACGGACACTATGCATTCACGCCTGTCCAAAATGGTCAAATTAATCAACCTGCCGATGCTGCTTCAAAGCGGGCAGTTAATGAAGCTTTAGCTATTAAAGGACAAGGAAATGGTTCATTATTTTTCTACAATCCAAAAACAGCTATAAGTCAGTGGATTACATCACGTGAAACAACGGTAACAATTGGAAACCACCGATTCGCAAAGTAGTTCCTTTAGTAAATAGTATTCGTAGAAATGAGCAAAATTATACGAAAAGCAGTGAATTCCTATGGGGTTCACTGCTTTTCTTGTAGTATAGGAAATTATAAAAATTTGGTTGTGAATAATTAAGAAGTTATCTGAATCCAGCTCCAGCGCCCAACGGCTAGTGTACTTCGCTCTTCTCCCTACGATAAGTCAACATCGAATCGCTAACGCTCTTCGTGTTTCCTTTATCTCAGTCGAAGCGCTCCAGTCCATACGCCGTTAAACGGGCGCTTGCGCCTTTTGTTCTTTATGCAATTGCGTAAAATTTCATAATCTCTAAGGCTAAACTTTTTATAAAATTATTTTAAAAATTCTGAACAAAGTGATAGTATTAGAGTGATAAGTTGTTAAGGGAGATTAAAAGCCATGGAAGCAGTTTATCAACATGGTTCTGCCTACGTGATTGGAGGAGAATAAAATGGATGTGATAAAGAATAATTATCAAATTTATCCGATGTATCTAAATGGCAAATGGATTGGTAATGATTATGAGGTTTTCACTGAGATTATCAATCCAGCGACAAAGGAAGTAATCGGAGCTGTGCCAACTGGTGGTGCTTACGAGGCGGAGCAGGCTGTTGATGCCGCCCATAAGGCCTTTAAAAGCTGGTCAAAAAAAACGGCAGAAGAACGCTATCATCTCCTAATGAAATGGTTCAATTTAATAGAAGAAAACAAACATGAAATTGCGCGGATTATGACAATTGAACAAGGGAAGCCTCTACAAGAGGCACTAGGAGAGGTCCAGTACGCGAATGGGTTTATCTCCTGGTATGCCGAAGAAGGGAAACGGGTATATGGAGAAACGATTCCAGCTTCCCATCCTAATAAAAGAATATTAGTTCGGAAGGAACCGGTAGGTGTGATTGCGGCGATCACTCCATGGAATTTCCCGGCAGCAATGATTACGAGAAAAGTAGCTCCAGCTCTTGCAGCTGGGTGTACAGCAGTTGTGAAGCCGGCCAATCAAACGCCGCTTACGGCCTTAAAAATGGTAGAACTTGCCCATGAAGCGGGAATTCCTGCGGGAGTATTAAACGTCATTACCGGCAGGTCCGCAGAAATTGGCGACGTTTGGCTGAAGGATTCACGTGTAACGAAAATTACCTTTACCGGTTCGACAGAAGTCGGAAAAACTTTGATGCGTGGTGCAGCCGAAAATGTGAAAAAGGTATCTCTTGAACTCGGCGGAAATGCACCATTTATCGTGATGGATGATGCCAACTTATCGAAAGCAGCCATCGGACTTGTTCAATCGAAATTTCGTAATGCCGGTCAAACCTGTATCTGTACAAATCGAGTTTATGTGCAAGAAACTGTTGCTGACGAATTTATTCAGCTTTTTCAAGCTGAATTAGAAAAACTAAAGGTCGGCAATGGACTTGAAAAAGGGACGGATATTGGTCCATTAATAGATCAGGCTGCCTATAAAAAAGTAGAAGGATTAGTCAATGACGCCATTCAAAAGGGTGGAAAAGTCAAATATAGCGGGCCTCAACCTGTTGAAGAGAAAGGCTATTTTTATGCCCCTACAATTTTGACCAATATTAATGATGAAATGGAATGTATGAAGGATGAAATTTTTGGACCGCTGGCACCCATCTCAACCTTCAAAACAGAAGAAGAAGTCATTAATCGGGCCAACAATTCCTGTTATGGTTTGGCCGCTTATGTGTATACAGAAAATTTAAGCCGCTCCTTTAGAATAACCGAGCAGCTTGAATATGGAATAATTGGCCTTAATGATGCCCTGCCTTCTGTTGTTCAAGCTCCATTTGGCGGCTATAAGGAGAGCGGTCTCGGCCGCGAAGGCGGTCATTACGGAATAGATGAGTACTTAGAAGTAAAGTATATATCCATCGGTTTGGATTTAAATTAGATTTTTTTAAATAAGCTGCCTAATTCGAATCATCCACCATCCAGAAGAGAAACCGCGAATAAAAGCCAGCGAAACTCTCAGTGCCTTTATTTGTCATTGCGTGTTTTCGCTGGTTTTTTTGTACTATAAATATAATGAAATTTAATAAACTTGAAGTCAACTGCCTATTTAAATAAAGATACTTCAAATTATTAACCGTGCTGTGTTACGATAAAGTACAAAAACAGTATGGAAAATGGGGGATGGGAAGTTGATTAAAACGATCTTGTTTGATGTTGACGGGGTACTTTTAAGTGAAGAACATTATTTTGATGCGTCGGCATTAACCGTTTGGGAGCTGCTAATAAGCAATAATTATTTAGCACTTGCACCAGACCAATTTAAAACGGACTATAATGATGCTGAAATTAGAAAAATTAGGGAGCATGTATTCGAGAACGATCAAGTCCTCAAATTTATGAAATCAAGAGGTTTAAACGCTAACTGGGATATGATCTATTTATCCTTCAGTCATCAGCTCATTCACCTCATGTCACAAATCAAAGAGACTGAATTGGAAATTATAAACAAATGGTGTCAGGCACCCATTAATTATGAAACATTGCGAGAGATGGGCCAGGTGTTAAATAATTATCAGGTAGAGACAGATTTTAGACTTTTTTTGGATGATTTTGCTCGTTCTGAGGCGACAAAGCAGGAATTGTTTAGTTATTTGAATGTGCTGGCAAAGGAAAAACTTGGGGTTGAAACTTCAATATTCAAAAAGGGAGAGCTTTGGTCCATTTGTGAACATGTTTCTCAAGAATGGTATGTAGGGGATGAAAATGTCTTTGAATCGACTGGAAGACCTTCTGTCCAAACAGGTAAAAAAGGATTTTTGGCAAATGAAACGACGTTAGCTCCCAAGGAGGAAATCAGTGAGCTGTTTCATTTCTTAGTTTCTTCTGGATTTACGATTGGAATTGGGACAGGCCGGCCAGAGTTAGAGACGATGCAGCCTTTTCAGCACCTAGATTTGCTGCAATATTTTGAACAGAACCGAATTGTGACAGCTGATGATGTGTTAAAGGCAGAACAAAAGCTTTCTGAACGGAAATCCTTATCAAAGCCGCATCCCTTTACCTATATTATGGGGCTAAAAGGGAAAGAAACATCTATATGGGACTGCTTAAAAACTCCACTGCCAATCAATCATGGTCAAGAGGTTCTCGTTGTTGGCGATTCTTTAGCGGACCTCCTGGCGGCAAGACAATTGGGCTGCCAATTTGCAGCTGTATTAACGGGGCTATCTGGGAAAGATGCACGGACAGATTTGGAGATACATGAGGCTGATTATATTCTTGATTCTGTTTTAGATATAAAAAGCATTTTATAAAATAAGAAAAGCGGAAGCGCCCGTTTAGCGGCGTATGGACTGGAGCGCTTTGACTGAGATAAAGGAAACACGGAGAGCGTTAGCGATCCGATGTTGACTTATCGTAGGGAAAAGAGCGAAGTACACTAGCCGCTGGGCGCTGGAGCTGGACAATTCTCAAATTCAAAACTTATAAATTCTTATATGAATTGAAAAGAGGGATTGCTGCCGCATAACGCAATCCCACTTTTAAATTCAACCAATCCATCAAGATTGTAAAGAATAAAGCAGAAAATTTTATCACAAAAAGTGTATTCAAAAATAAGGTTTATAACGTGTAAAAGTAAGCGATTATATTTTGAAAATTGGAAACAAATCTATTGTAAAAAAATAAAGAGAGTCATATAATGTCTACAAGGGAAAAACAATTGTACACTGTAAATGGACAATTGCAGGAGGGGAATTTATGAAAGCAATCTCAATTGGCTTATTAGGTTTAGGTACTGTTGGATGTGGCGTGATAAAAATAATTGAAAAAAATCAAGATAAGTTAATCCACCAAGTAGGATGCCCAGTTGTTATCAAAAAGATTCTTGTAAAAGACTTATATAAGAGTAGAACAGTTGAAATAGACGCAAATCTATTAACAACCAACGCCGATGATATTCTTTTTGACAATGAGATTGACGTTATCATTGAGGTAATGGGCGGAGTTAACGAAACGAAGGACTATTTACTTGCTGCACTCCGCCAAGGCAAGCATGTCGTTACGGCTAATAAAGATTTGATGGCCTTGCATGGTTCAGAGTTGTTAACAGTTGCCTCTGAACATGGCTGCGACTTATTTTATGAAGCAAGTGTAGCAGGTGGTATTCCTATTTTAAGAGGTTTGGTAGATGGTCTCGCCTCCGATCGAATTACTCAAATGATGGGGATTGTTAATGGAACAACGAATTATATTTTAACCAAAATGAGCAATGAAGGCCGCTCCTATGATGAGGTTTTAAAAGAGGCTCAAGCACTTGGTTTTGCAGAAGCCGACCCAACTGCGGATGTCGAGGGATTAGATGCCGCTCGGAAAATGACCATCCTCGCTACATTAGGATTCTCCATGCATATAGATTTAGACGATGTGAAGGTAAGCGGTATTTCAATGGTTACAGAAGAAGATTTAAGCTATGGAAAACAATTAGGCTATACGATGAAACTAATCGGTTTCGCACACAGGGAAGGCGAAAAGGTGGAAGTGAGTGTAGCCCCTACCTTCCTCTCCAATAATCATCCACTAGCCTCTGTACAAAATGAGTATAATGCTGTTTATGTATACGGGGAAGCGGTTGGCGAAACAATGTTTTATGGTCCGGGTGCAGGAGGTATGCCGACAGCAACCGCAGTCGTTTCAGATTTAGTTGGCGTGATTAAAAATCTACGGCTAGGTGTAAATGGCCGAAGCGCTGTCACGCCACAATATCCAAAAATGTTAAAGGATAACGAAGAAAAGTTTTCAAAATATTTTTTACGGATTCATGTACAGGATGTGGTTGGCGTCTTTGCAGATATTACCGCGATTTTTGCTAAGTATGGTGTGAGTTTTGAAAAAATACTTCAGCTGCCAATTAAGAAACATGAGACGTCGGAAATCGTGTTAGTGACTCACAAGGCATCATTAACGAATTACGATAAAATTTTACTAGAATTATATGATTTGAATGCTGTGAAAGAAATAAAAAGTGCCTATAGAGTGGTGCGAAAATCAATATGAGATGGCCAGGATTATTAGAAACATATAAAGAATATTTGCCAGTAACTGAAGTAACACCAATTCGAGGAGTTGTACGCCTATGACACTTCATGATCGCTTTATGATTAAAGTACCTGCGAGTACAGCCAATCTTGGGCCGGGCTTTGATTCAATGGGTCTTGCCCTTGATTTGTACTTGACTTTAGAAATAGAGAAAAGTAAGCAGTGGGAGATTATCTCTCTATGTGAGGAATTAAAGGAGTTTCCATCTGATGAGTCCAATTTTATCTGTCAAGTGGCCCTTAAAACCGCGGCACACTATGGAGTTGAACTTCCTCCCTGTAAAATCAAGGTGGATAGTGATATTCCCTTAGCAAGAGGATTAGGTTCAAGTGCTTCAGCAATAGTTGCCGGGATTGAGCTTGCAGATGCAGTAGGTGGTTTACTCCTAACAAAGCAAGAAAAGCTCCGCCATGCTACCCAGTGGGAAGGTCATCCAGATAATGTGGGTGCGTCTATCTTTGGTGGTCTAGTAATTGGATGCTATCAACAAGACGATGTGGATATGCTGGCGTTCACCAATCTTCCTATAGAGGTAGTTGTCGTCATCCCACAAGAAATCCTATTGACAAAAGCAGCAAGAGATGTTTTGCCCCATGCTTATTCTCGACAGGATGCTGTCCAAGCTTCTGCTACGTCCAATCTTTTAATCGCAGCATTATTAAGTCAAAACTGGACACTGGCTGGAAAAATGATGGAAAAGGATATTTTCCATCAGCCATACCGAAAACCACTTATCCAATCTTATCAGGAGATTGAACAATTGGCTAAATCCAATGGGGCATTTGGTGTAGCGTTAAGTGGTGCAGGGCCAACGATGATTTGCTTTACTGTAAAAGGAAAAGGTCAGCACCTTGCTAAGAGCTTGGAAGCGGGCTTTCCAACCATGAATGCCAAACAGCTTTCTATTGACTATACTGGGAGTAGTGTTATTGAATTCGTAAAATAATAAGGGAAGCAGTGCAATCAACAATACAAAAAGGGATGAAATCGCATTGATTTCATCCCTTTTCTACTGATTGAAAAGGAAATCCCCATGTTTTTCAACGTTTATGTAAGTTTTATTCCTATTTACAGCTCGCTCGTACACTTAGTATTCACGATATGGTAAAATAGTGTAAATATTGTGTAAATTAGGAAGGAGGGCTACCTAACATGAAGCTGCCGATTATTCAAACAAAACTGCGCATTCCAGCTGTAAAGGATGACTTTATCAGAAGGGCAAAACTCACACAGAAAATGAAAAAAATTCCCGAGTATCCTTTAACGATTATCCATTCTGGAGCCGGGTTTGGAAAAAGTACGGCACTTGCTTTGTTTATGAGGGATGAAAAGCTTCCAGGATGCTGGTATTCCATTTCCTCATTGGATGACGATATCCTTCCCTTCCTTTCCTATATCGTCCATGCCATACGAAGGATAGTTCCTGCCTTTGGAACAGAACTTTCTGCTTATATTGATACAATGGATCGGTATATTCGCGATGAGGAACTAAGTGTTTTATGCTCCCTTTTTGTTAATGAAATCCTAGAGAGTAATACGGAAATTACCTTAATCTTGGATGACTTCCACCAAATTGAACATTCTTATACCATCAATAGTTGGTTTGAAAAACTGCTTGAACACCTGCCTGCTAATTTACATATGGTCTTGTCGAGCCGCAGTCGTCCAGGCTGGAAGTATCTGACGAAAATGAAGGTGTGCGGTCAGTTATTGGAAATAACAAGAGAAGATTTAATTCTTACCATGGACGAAATGGAGCTGCTGTTAACCGACCTTTATGGATTAGAGATTGAGCCACAGTATTTGCAGTCAATTTACGACATAACTGAAGGCTGGATTATTGCTTTATGTATGATTGCGACTCAGATACCTTTAAAAAAGAGCATAACCGAACTTTTTCAACATGCCTCCCACTCCCTTCCAGATTTTTTTCAGTATTTAGTGATGGAGGTCTTTTCGAAACAGCCGCCAATGATTCAGCAGTTCCTTGAACAAACGTCAATATTTGAAGAAATAGAGGAAGAAATTTGTGATGAGGTAATTGGACTAACTGGGGCATCGAGTATGCTGGAGCAATTAAAAGACCGAAATTTATTTATACAAAAGGTTGACTTAACCCATTACCGCTATCACGCTTTATTTAAAGAGTTTCTCGAAGACGTTCTTCAAAAAAATAATCCTGGTAACTATGTGGCGCTTCATGAAAGAAGTGGCAGGTATTATGAAAAAAGGCAATTATGGGAGGAAGCCCTACATCATTATAAAAAAATACATCAACATAAGGCGATTGCATCCATTTTACAAGAGAACGGCATACAGATGCTTGAAAGTGGAAAATTAGAAAGTTTATATGATCAAATAGCGACCCTCCCTGAAACGGAAATGGACTCGCACTATCTTCTTTGGTATTTAAAAGCAGAAATCCATCGCTATCGTTCTCACTACCAAGAGGCTGAGACTTGTTTCGACAAAGCCTTTAGTGGTGCAGAAAAAAAACAAGATCATCTGGGGATGAGCAGGGCGCTAGAGGGTAAAGCCAAAATTTATCTAGATACGATTCAGCCCCAACATGCTGAAAAGCTTTTATATGAGGCGATTGTCTATCGGGAAAAAAGCGAGGTACCTGCAGATGAAAAAGGAAAACTTTATCAATTACTCTCTGAGAATCTACTAAACTCTGGAAAAGCATCTGAGGCTGAAAAATGGATTCAAAAAACGAAGGAAGCCAAGGCTGCTACTTTAGATGGAAATTTAGAAGCAAGATTATATTTAAGAACAGGAAGATTTGAGGAAGCCAAAAAAGTTCTTTTCATGAAAAAAGAAGAGTTCAAAGGGAAAAACGTTGCCACGCTGCCGCAAGCCCATCGGGAGACTGATTTATTACTTTCTTTAATAGAAGCCTTTATTGGTGAAGGGTTAAATGCAAAGGAGCTTGCGCAAAGTGGAATTCAACAAGGAATAAGCGCGAAAGCCCCATTTGTTGAGGCATGCGGCTGGATCCGTATGGGTCACGCCGCACAAATATTGAATAAATATGATTCCCACTTAGCTGAAAACTGCTATCAAACAGCATTAGAAATTATGGACCACCTTAGTGTTGACCGGGGGAAAGCAGAGCCATTAATGGGACTCTGTATTTTATACGGGACAAGAGGAGAATTGGAACGGGCCTTGGAGGCAGGAATGAAAGCGCTTCAGGAGACAGAAAAGGCCCATGATGTTTGGCTTTCAGCCTTTATTACTCTTTGTATGGGAATTGCATGCATTTATAATGAACGGCTGTCAAAGGCACAGAATTACTTAGAAAAAACGAAATCTCTTTTCCAACAATGTGAGGACTCCTATGGACAAATGCTCAGCCAGTTCTGGTTATCCTATTTTTATTTTTTAGAGAAAAACCAAGATTTGTTTAAAACAACCGTGCAGGAATTTTTAACTCATGTGCAAATTCATGAGTATGAATTCTTTTTTCATAAACGGTCCGTCTTTAGCCCAAGGGATTTACAAGTAATTGCCCCTTTGTTCATTAAATGTATAAAAGAGCAAATCCAGCCTTCATATGTTGCAAAAATTCTCCAGGATATGGGGGTAACTGCCTATGACTCCCATCCTGGCTATTCAATTCGTGTCCAAACGTTGGGGCAGTTCAAACTATGGCTTGGTGAGAAAGAGATTGGCGAGAAGGAGTGGCCAAGAGAAAAAGCGAAGGAACTGTTTCAATTATTAATCACTTCAAACGAATTAATGGCAAAAGATGAAATCATACAAACCCTGTGGTCCCATCAAGATAAAAAAAACGCGGATCGCGATTTTAAAGTGGCCTTAAATAGCCTTCTTAATGTCTTAGAACCATTGCGTAAGGCACGAGCCGCACCCTTTTTCGTCATTAGGGATGGGATGTTCTATGGGATAAATCCACAAGCAAAGATGGAATTGGATACGGCTCAGTTTCAAGAATTGATAAAAGCTGGCTTAAATGAAACGAATCTAGATAAGGTTATTTATTACCTGGAAAGAGGATTAGGACTGTATCAGGGTGAATATTTGCCTGACCGCCGTTATGACGATTGGTGTATTAGTAAAAGAGAGAGCATGCTTGTATATTTTTTACGGGGTGCGGAAAAAATGGCACAATTAATGGTACGCCGTGAACAATATGATGCTGCGATTACCTGGTGTGAAAAAATTCTTGATCGTGACCGCACATGGGAAGAAGCCTATCGATTACTGATGTATTGCTATTATCGGAAAAATAACCGTCCGCAAGCAATGAAGTGGTATCAAAAATGTACAGAGGTGTTGGAAGAGGAACTTGGGGTATCTCCATTAGAGCCAACCAAGCATATGTATCAGATGATTATTGAATCAGAAACCATAATGAATTCAATCGAGCAGCCTTAAATAAAGGGCTGTTTTTTTATTAAGGCACTTCCGCTTTTTGTTTTTGTAACTCTATTGTAACTACTCTCTCCTATTATAAACTCAAAGCATTAAAAGTCTTTACAATCATATTTTAAGGGGGAAAAAGAGTGAGGGGTTATCGTGGTAAGTGGGCATTATTAGGATTACTTTTGTTTATGATGATTTTTGCGAGCGCTTGTAGTTCGGACAAAACATCATCAGAGCCGAAGGATAATGGTGGAAAGAAAACGGAATCCAAAGAACCAGTAAAAATTGGTGTGCTTGCCTCCAAGACTGGGGCACTTGAAGCATACGGTAAACAAACATTAAGAGGGTTTGAATTAGGTCTTGATTATGCAACAGATGGAAAGATGGAGGTTGCCGGCAGAAAAATTGAATTCATTGTGGAAGATACAGAAACGAAGCCAGAAGTGGCCGTGCAAAAAGCAACGAAGTTATTAGAGGAAGATAAAGTAGATTTCCTTGTTGGATCCTCCAGTTCAGCCGACACCTTGGCTGTGCTGCCTCTTGCGGAGGAATACCAAAAGGTAATGGTCGTCGAACCAGCAGCTGCTGATAGTATTACAGGTTCGGAGTTTAATAAATATATTTTCCATTCCGCACGGAACTCTTCACAGGATGCGGTTGCAGGTGCTGCCGCAATTGCCAAAAAGGGTATAAAAATTGCAACCCTCGCACCGGATTATTCGTTTGGACGTGATGGAGTGGCTGCCTTTAAGGAAGCAGCGAAGAAGCTAGGTGCTGAAATTGTACAGGAAGAATATGCAGACCCCGCTGCTACAGATTTTACATCAAATATCCAAAAAATCGTGAATGCTAAGCCTGATTACTTATTTGTTGTTTGGGCGGGAGCAAACTCTCCATGGAAACAGCTTTCTGATATGAAGGTACAAGAAAAAGGCATCAAGATTTCAACCGGAGCACCGGATATTGCAGCATTATCGACAATGGAGCCGTTGATTGGCATGGAAGGCTTCACGGTCTATTATCATGACCTGCCGAAAAATAAGATTAACGATTGGTTAGTGACCGAGCATAAAAAGAGATTTAACGGTGATGTTCCTGATTTATTTACGCCTGGTGGAATGAGTGCAGCTATTTCCATTGTAGAAGCATTGAAAAAAACAGACGGGGATGCTGATTCTGATAAACTGATTGAAAAAATGGAAGGCATGAGCTTTGATTCGCCGAAGGGAAAAATGACCTACCGTCCTGAGGATCACCAAGCCCTGCAAACCTTATATGCGATTAAACTGGAGAAGAAAGACGGTATTCCATACCCAGTACCAGTTCTGATTAGAGAATTGTCACCAGAAGAAACAGCACCACCAGTACGTAATAAGTAGGATGAGATTGGCCAAAAGATAACTTCCAAACTAACAAAAAAATGACGAGGGTTTGACCAATTCAATATACTTGGTCACCCTCTTCCTTATTTCTAACGATAAGAACTTAGGTGGTGAAACGAATGTCTACGCTTATTGAAACGAGTGATTTATCAATTACCTTTGGCGGCCATACGGCAGTGGATTCTGTTAGTATCTCAGTACCTGAGAAGCATTTTAAGTCCATCATTGGACCAAATGGGGCAGGGAAAACAACCTTTTTTAATCTCTTAAGCGGGCAATTAGCACCGACAAAGGGAAAAATCCTTTTCCGCGGAAAAGATATTACGAAATTATCGCCCACAAACCGTACAAGAGCGGGCATTGGCCGCTCATTTCAAATTACCAATGTATTTCCGAATTTAACGGTATTAGAAAATGTAAGATTAGCTGTCCAATCACAAGCAGGAATTCGCTATCAGATGCTGTTTCATCATAAAAAATATAGAACATTCGAAGAAAAGGCATTAGATTGGCTCCAGCTTGTCCTATTAGATGATAAAAAAGAGTCGCTGGCAATTAATCTTGCCCATGGTGAAAAGCGCAAGCTTGAAATCGCCATGCTGCTGGCACTGGAAACAGAGGTACTTTTACTAGATGAGCCTACTGCAGGAATGTCGCTAGAAGAAGTGCCTGCCATTTTAGAAGTGATTAAAAAAATTAAACAACAAGGAAACAGAACGATTATCCTGATTGAACACAAGATGGATATGATCTTGGATTTATCGGATTCAGTAATGGTTTTATTTAATGGAAGGCTGTTGGCTGACGGGTCACCAGAAGAAATTATGAAAAATGAAACCGTTCAGTCTGCCTATTTAGGAGGTCATTTTGATGTGCGACCTGTTGAAGCTTGATAAAGTAGAGACCTATATTGGTCAATATCATATTCTTCAAGGCATTTCCTTTGAGGTGAAAAAGGGAGAAGTAACCGTCCTTCTTGGCAGAAATGGGGCCGGAAAAACAACGACATTACGGACGATAATGGGCCTCAATCCAGCTTCTAAAGGCAGTATCACGTTTAAGGGAGAATCGATTCAGTCCTTGCCAACCTATACCATAGCAAATAAGGGGATTGGTTATGTTCCTGAAGACCAGGGGATTTTTTCAGGATTAACAGTTGAGGAAAATATGAAAGTGGCCATTCAAAAAGAAAATGAAGTAACAACCAAACGGATGGATTGGATTTTAGATTTGTTCCCAGACTTGAAAAAGTTTTGGAAAAAACCTGGCGGCCTGTTAAGCGGCGGACAAAAACAAATGCTTTCGATTGCCAGAGCCTATGTGAATGAAAATGAACTGTTATTAATTGATGAGCCTAGTAAAGGATTAGCACCCATTGTAGTAGAGAAGGTCATGGAGTCCATTCTCCAAATGAAAGACCAAACAACCATTGTGTTAGTGGAACAAAACTTCATGATGGCGAGCACAATTGGGGATTGTTTTTACATTATTGATGACGGACGAACCGTCAGTCAGGGAACGATGAAGCAATTAAAAGAAGATGAAGAGATGAAACGTAAATATTTAGGCATTGCCTAGAAAGGGGGAACGTTTTTAGTGGAATTGATCATTAATTTAACCTTAAATGGTCTGGCAACAGGAATGCTGATCTTTTTATTGGCAGCCGGGTTAACCCTTATTTTTGGTTTGATGGATGTGTTGAATTTTGCCCATGGCGGGTTATTTGCCTGGGGAGCGTACAGCGGACTTTGGCTTTATGGGAAAACCGGCAGTTTTGTAATTGGAATCATTGGAGCCATTTTGACAGGGTTTCTGCTCGGGATCATAACTGAAAAGTGGATCATTAAACCTGTTTATGGAAATCATGTGCAGCAGATTTTAATCACTCTTGGCCTTATGCTAGTGTTATCCGAAATGCTAAAAGTCATTTGGGGACCTAATCAAATTACGGCATCGCCACCTGATTATTTAAGGGGCAGCTGGGAAGTGGGCAATGTCATCATCATTAAATACCGGGTTTTTATCATTTTAGTTGGATTTCTTATTTTTGCGGGGGTCCAATTTGTCCTCAAAAAAACAAAAATCGGCCTTGTGGTAAGGGCTGGTGTTATGAATAAGGAAATGGTTCAGGCACTTGGCATCAATATTCAAAAAGTATTTATGTTTGTGTTTATGATTGGTGCTGGTATGGCTGCACTTGGCGGTGTCCTAATGGGTCCCTATTCCGGGGTCATCCATGCTGGAATGGGAATGGAGTTCGCTATTTTAGCATTTATTGTTGTTGTCATTGGAGGGATGGGCAATTTCAAGGGTTCCGTTTTGGCTGCCATCTTAGTAGGGCTTTCCGGCTCCTTTATGGCTTACTATGTCCCAGACCTATCACTGGCTGTTAATATGCTCCTCATGGCGATTGTGTTAATCATTCGGCCGCAGGGTCTATTTGGAGCGAAGGGGTGAAGACATGAGATTAATACAAGGTAATCGAATGACGGCTATTCTTTTAGTTATCGCAGCATTTCTACTCCTTTTACCATTTGTTTATGAATCTAGAAACTTACTAATATTGTTAACACAAATATTTGTGTTTTCTATTTTGGCGATGAGTTATGACTTGTTATTAGGTTTTACTGGAATTGTTTCGTTTGGACATGCGATGTTTTTTGGAATTGGTGCATATTCAATGGGGATTTTTATGAAAAGATTTGAACCAACTCTTGTTTTTTTCTTATTGGCCGTGCTGACGACGATTGCCCTTACTGCACTAGTGAGTTTTATTGTGGGATTGCTGACGCTTCGTTTAAGAAGTCATTTCTACGCGATGTTAACTTTATCGTTATCGGGACTTTTTCTAGTCTTAGCGGAAAAATGGCGGACAATGACCTATGGAAATGATGGGTTCACTTTTCGGGTGCCAGAACAGTTTATAGATCGGACAAATTTTTATTTACTTTGTCTAATCGTCATGGTTGCCGTTTTTCTAATCCTGAAGCGGTTTACTAATTCTCCGCTGGGCAAGGTTCTTCAGGCCATTAGGGAAAATGAACAAAGAACTGAATCATTAGGGTTTCATGTCCTGCATTATAAAATTGCCGCCAGTGTCCTTTCAGGTGTTTTGGCAGGTATAGCAGGAATTTTATATGCGATTTCCCTTCGGTTTGTCAATACAAGTGTGTTTTCAATGGATATCACCATTGATGCCTTATTAATGACCATCATCGGCGGGGTTGGTACATTAGTTGGTGCTATTATCGGTGCAGGGTTAATTGAATTCGCGCATGATTGGTTGACCCAGCTAGCCAAGGAGCATGTCATCTTTGAACGCTGGATTATCTTCTTTGGGATTATTTATATTTTGGTGGTAATGTTCTTCCCAAAAGGAATTGTCGGGACGTTAAGTACATTATCTTGGAAACGAAAAAGGCAGCGTTCCGTTAAAAAAGAAGAAAAAGTGGCGGGATAGAAGGAGGAAACAATGGATATCAATCAAATTGCTTCCTTTGTTGTTCGGTTTCAACTAGCGGCGGTCGAGAAAGACACAGGAAGGAAACAATGGAGAATTAAGGTTACACATGTTCAGGAGGAACGGGAATCATTATTTGAGTCGGTTGAGGAAGCAATGCATTTCATGAAGGACATGGCAGAAGAAGCTTAGGTGAGAAGGTGATGGTAGTGCAAGTTGGGATTCTCAGTACAGGTATTTATCTACCTGAGGAATACGTAACTGGAAAACAAATCGCACAAGTCGCAGGTATCCCTGAACAGGTTGTTGAAAAGAAAATGGGAATTAAGAAAAAGCATGTTCCTGGACCTGATGACCATACATGTGAAATGGGAATTATCGCTGCAAAACAAGCCATCGCAAAAGCGGGTATTGACCCGCTCGAGATTGATTTGGTGATTAATATTGGTGAGGAACATAAGGAATACCCTCTTTGGACGGCGGGGATTAAACTACAGGAAGAAATCGGAGCATTCAATGCCTGGGCATTTGATGTTGCCCTACGATGCGGGACAACGGTCATGGCCTTAAAAGTTGCCAAATATATGATGATGGCTGACCCCGAGATTCATACGGTCCTTCTGGCAGGTGGGTATCGGAACGTTGATTTCATTGATTACGAGAATCCGAGGACACGGTTTATGTTTAACCTTGGAGCTGGTGGTGGAGCGATTCTCTTAAAAAAGGGACATCGTGAAAACCTAATATTAGAGACCAATCTCATCACGGACGGTTCTTTTTCGGAAGATGTTGTGGTAGTTGCAGGTGGGACGAAAAACCCGATTACAAAAGAGGCAATTGAACAGCGCCTTAATATGCTGGATGTTCTTGATCCTGAAGGCATGAAGCAGCGCCTAGAACAAAAATCAATGAAAAATTTTTTAAAAGTTATTCGCGAATCAGTAAGAAAAAGTGGTTATCATGAAAAAGATATCTCATATTTGGCCATCCTCCACATGAAAAAGTCCGCCCATGAATATGTTTTAAAGGAACTAGGATTGTCCGAACAACAATCTATTTATCTAGAAGACTACGGGCATATTGGTCAAATCGATCAAATTTTGTCATTAGAGCTTGCCTTAAAGGAAGGAAAAGTGAAGGATGGTGACCTCGTTGTGTTTGTTAGTGCGGGGATCGGCTATGCCTGGGGGGCTACAACGATTAAATGGGGGAAGGGTGATTAATATGGTTAATGTAACAATGAAGGAAGTACTTTTACCTAATGGGGAGACACTCGCTTACAGAGAACGAGACGGCGGGAGGATAAAGGTTTTGTTAATACATGGAAATATGAGCTCGTCCAAGCATTGGGATCTTGTCCTTGATCATATGGATGCGAAATATAAGCTTTATGCAGTGGATTTACGTGGCTTTGGCAACTCCAGTTATAACAACCTCATTATGTCGATTAAAGATTTTTCAGATGATGTAAAGCTGTTTGTGGATAAAATGGGTCTAAAAGATTTTGCCCTTGTTGGCTGGTCAACCGGTGGTGCGGTTGCTATGCAATTTGCGGCAGATTATCCCGGCTGCTGTAATAAGTTGATTTTAGTAGAATCGGAATCAACGAGAGGTTATCCATTTGATGGGAAGTTAAATCATGATGATGAACCAAGGCGATTTACTACGCATGATGAGATAAAAAGGGATATTGTAAAAACCATTCCAGTACAGACGGCCTATGACACAAATAATACCGAATTATTGAAGCTCATTTGGAACGCTGTTATTTATACGCATAATCAGCCGTCACCAGAACGTTATGATGAGTATGTTCAAGATATGAGAACCCAGCGTAACTTAGCTGAGGTCCATCATGCTAATAACACGTTCAATATCAGCCACCACCATAATGGACTTGCTGCTGGCACTGGTCAAGTGGATGATATTGATGTACCCGTACTCGTTTTACAGGGAGACCGAGATTATGTGGTAACGGCAGAAATGGCGAATGAAATACTAGAGGACCTAGGGGGAAAAGCGAAGTATATCGAACTTAAGAATTGTGGACATTCCCCATTAGTGGATGACCTGCCACAATTATTAACTGCGATGGCACAATTTTTGGATGATGAATTACAGAAATGAGATGACAATATTTAAAAAACGACCCTGTGTGAGGTCGTTTTTTTCTTTACTGTTGAAATTTGATAACTAACTAAACGGGTGCTTGCACTTTTCTTTGTAACTTCACCGTAACTAAATACCAGTAAAATGATTCCATCTAGTAGTGAAGGAGCGATTGTTCGGTGAGGTGGGAAATAGATTGGCTGGAAAATAGAGCAAGATTATCTCCAAAAAAAGATGCCCTTATTGAAGAAAACACCAACAAATCTTGGACGTTTGATGAAATGAATAACCGAGCAAAGTCAATTGCGAGCTGGCTTCACACCCGTGGGATAAAAAAGGGAGATCGGATTGCTTTATTATCACCCAACCATATAAGCTATTTTGATTTATTGTTTGCCTGCGGGAAAATTGGCGCCATCTTTGTTCCACTTAATTGGCGCTTATCCATACATGAAATAAAGGGAATTTTGGAGGATTGTACACCTGTTTTAATAGGAATCCACCAGCAATTCGAAGATATGTGTCAGCCCTTAACAAACTTTGGGGTAAGTTCCTTTTTAATCGGGGATGCGTGTTACGAAGAATTGGTTTCTTTTCCACATGGTGATTGTTTTAGAGGAAATTTGCTTGAAACCGACCCGCTGGCGATAATATATACGGGTGGGACTACTGGAAAACCAAAGGGTGTAGTGTTAAGCCATCAATCGATTATCTGGAATGCTATTAATACCATTGTAAGTTGGAGTTTAACAGTGGATGATATTACGATCAACTATATGCCAATGTTCCATACCGGCGGATTAAATGCCTTAAGTATTCCGATCCTTATGATTGGTGGAACGGTTGTTATAGGGGAGACATTCACTGGTCCAAATGCGGTGCAATCCCTTAACCGCTATCGCTGCACAATCATTCTCCTCGTCCCGACCATGTATCACATGCTCGTACAATTAGACGAATTCCAGCGAGGAAGTTTTCCGTTTATGAAAATCTTCCTTTCGGGAGCAGCCCCATGCCCTTTACAGATTTACGAAGCCTTTCAGCAAAAGGGGTTAGCCTTTAAAGAGGGTTACGGACTATCTGAAGCAGGACCAAATAATTTTTATATTAGTCCTGGTGATGCACAAATAAAACGTGGATCTGTCGGAAAGCCCATGCTGTTTAATTCGATAAAATTAGTAAAATCAGATGGCAGCGACACAGAGCCCAATGAAGTTGGTGAACTTTTAATTAATGGTAAGCACTCCTTTTCGTTTTATTGGAACAACGAACAAGCAACAAGGGAAACTGTTAAGGATGGCTGGATTTATACAGGGGATTTAGCGAAACGAGATGAAGAAGGCTTCTTCTATATTGTCGGGCGCAAAAAAGACATGATTATAACAGGCGGTGAGAATGTTTATCCACTGGAAATAGAGCAATGGCTTGCAGCCCACCCTGATATAGATGAAGTAGCCGTTATCGGATTGCCCAATGAAAAATGGGGTGAAATGGTGGTTGCGTTCATATCTTTAAAGCAAAATACTCCCCTGCAAAATGAGGAATTAAAAATATATTGTGAGATAAAGCTTGGCCGATACAAAATACCAAAACAATTCATTCTCCTAGAGGAAATGCCAAAAACCCATGTAGGGAAAATAGATAAAAAGAAATTAAAAGAGATGAGCATTCGATTCTAAAAAAGGAGAACAAAATAATATGGTACCTAAAGATAGGACACTTGAAAAAGAGGTTTAATCTATAGGTACCATATTATAATCTCAGCTCTTTTCTTTTTTAAAATGTAAAAATGTTAGATTAAATTTGCTGCCCCTTCAATGAAAAATTTAGAAACAATTGATTGCGATTTGTTAATGTTGTATACCAGATAAAAATATCTATCGTTATCGAAACCATTTATAGGATACATCTTTAACATTTTATTGTTAGCATATTCTCTTGCCGCAACTTCAGAAATAATCGAGATCCCAATATCCTGTACAACAAACTGAATTAAGCTCTGACCGTCCTCAATATAAGAAATAATATTTAATTTATCCTTTGAGATTTTGTTTTTTTTCAAAAATCTCTCTAGTGTGGCATTTGTGCCAGAATCAGAATTACGCATGACAAACGGGTAGCGTATAAGATCCTGTATGATTACTGGCTCTTTTATGTCCACTTCATTGGAGGTAATTAGCACCAGTTTCTCTTTTAATAAAGGTATATAGCATAGTCGATCATCTTCAAACTTTTGACCTAAAACCCCAAAATCAACAGAGCCATTCAACACCCTATCAGCAACAACTTTTGATGAAGATTGATTTATATGAAACGTAACACCTGGATATTCCTGCCTAAATTGTTTGACCATCTTTGGTATCATAAATTGTCCTGGTACAGAACTAGTGGCAATCCGAATCATTCCTCGTAGCTCTGTCATCCCCTCTTTTAGATCAAGCAATGCCTGATCTCTCATGAGTAAAAGTTTAAGAGCCCATTGATACAAACGTTCGCCATGTGGAGTAAGAATACTTTCCCTGCCGACCCTGTCAAACAGTTTCACACCTAGCATTTTCTCGAGACCAGAAATATGTGAGCTGACAGTAGATTGACTTAAAAAGATATCTTCTGCAGCCTTAGAAAAACTTTTATGCTCCACTACCTTCGTAAATACATACAGTTGGTGTAAGTCCATATGGAAATTCTCCTCAATATTCATGAAATCGATTTACAGTTAGTGATAAATAGCTATTAATATAGCTTACCACTTTTTTATTGTGAAATAGTCTTATTAAAATGAAATGTGTTAGGGAAAAATTAGAAAGAAGGAGTGATAATTTATTATCACTCCTTCTTATAAATTCAGAGCTATTTTTTCATGTTTAAGGCATTGCTCCAAGATCCATGGCCAATTCCCGTGCCCTGAATCTGTATTAATATGACCTGCGTTAGGTAGAACAAGTGAAGGATATGCAAAGTTTAAATAGTTTTTTGCATCCTCCATACTGCAATATGGATCATTTGTGGAGTGGACAAATAAGGTAGCCTCAGCGGCTCTATTTAGCTGAATTTCCATCAATGGTACAGGAAAAAAGGATTTTGCTGGTGAAAGAACTATGTTGGGTGACGGAGGTGCAACAAGAATGGCTTGCTTGGCAATCCTTTTGGGGTGATTCGCTGCATAATGAAACCATAGGAAGCAGCCCAGACTATGTGTAATAACTGTTAGTTGAGAATCTGTCGGGATGGTTTGTATTGCTTTATTTAATTCGTCCATCCAAACATGTCTATTAGGGTAGTTGAACTGTGTAAAAGTTGGATAACAAACATGATAGTTTCTTTGGGTTAATTCCTGTGCTAGCCATGTTTGCCAATGATCAGGTCCACTGCCACCTAATCCATGAATGATAAGAAAACTTTGTTGGGTCATCATAGTCCTCCTATTATTTAAATTTAAATTTAACTATTCCGATTGAATAAGTTGGTATTAACGAAATTATAATGCTTTTATGTCAAAAAGGCAACTGATGGTTTAATATTAATTTTTTGTGTTCTAATCATCGGAAAAGCATATTTGCATTTGCAGTGAAAAACCATCAATATAAATGGATAGGTTATTTAGAAAGTAGGGGTTTTTTTGGTAGATTTTTTATCATTGGGTATATCGGAATCTTTAGTGAATCGATTACGGAGTTATGGTGTCGCAAAACCAACACCAATACAAGAAGAGGCAATTCCAGTTGTCATGAAGGGTAATGATATTATTGCCCAGGCGCAAACGGGTACAGGAAAAACATTTGCTTTTATCCTGCCAATTCTAGAAAAAATAGATCGTGAAGCAACACATGTTCAAGCGTTAATCGTCACTCCAACGAGAGAGCTAGCTTTGCAAATTACGGAAGAAATTGAAAAATTGATTGCTGAAATGGAGGGTGTTGCTGTTTTGGCTGTTTATGGCGGCCAAGACGTTGCAAAACAATTAAAAAAATTAAGAAGAAATCCGCAAATTGTCGTGGGTACACCTGGCAGGTTGTTAGATCATATTAGGCGAGAAACGGTCAGATTATCAGAAGTATCTTTCCTTGTTTTAGATGAAGCGGATCAAATGCTCCATATTGGGTTTCTTGGAGAAGTAGAGGATATCATTAGGGAAACGCCTGCGGACCGACAAACTATGCTATTCTCGGCAACGATGCCGCCTGAAATTCGGAAATTAGCAGCAAAACATATGGATAAACCAGAATATATTCAAGTGGAAAAAACACAAGGCCCCGCAGTTAATGTCAAACAAATGGCCATTCATACCACTGACCGGGCAAAACAAGCAACACTTATTCAATTGGTAGAAACACATCGCCCTTTTTTAGCCGTTATTTTTTGCCGTACGAAACGAAGAGTAAGTAAACTATATGATGGTTTAAAAGCTCAAAAATTTTCCTGTGATGAATTGCATGGTGACTTGTCACAGGCCAAACGAGAACAAGTTATGAAACGCTTTAGGGAAGCTGAGATTCAACTATTGATTGCAACCGATGTGGCTGCAAGAGGGCTGGATGTAGAGGGTGTCACCCATGTATATAATTATGATATCCCCCAAGATGCGGAAAGCTATATCCATCGAATTGGCCGAACGGGCAGGGCAGGAATGACGGGATTGGCGGTTACGTTATACACCTCAGCCGATCAACCTGCACTTGATTTAATTGAAAAGGAACTAAAAATCACGATTAATAAACAAAATCTTGGTATCACAAATATAGAAAATGTGAACTCAAAGACTCCCAACAAGAATGGAATACATGTCCAAAAAGAAAAGCAGAAGAGGGATTTTCAGAAGGGGAACACAAAAAATAGAGCGAACTTTAAAAGTTCAGGAAGAAAAAAGTAAGTTATGGCCAAACATTAATCAAAAAAGAGAAGGGACTGAAAAAGTCCCTTCTCTTCATATTGGATAAGAGAGAATAAAGTTTTTGACTATGAGAATTGTCCAGCTCCAGCGCCCAGCGGCTAGTGTACTTCGCTCTTTTCCCTA
>CAUSCO010000016.1:0-112052 GCA_963530265.1 uncultured Bacillus sp. | reverse complement strand
GGACGCTCAAATTCACCTTTCTTACTATTTGAAGCTAGTTATGTCCCAGCCTCTTCAGATTGATCGTTTTTGCTTATTGTGGTAACTAGTAGCAAGGGTTTAAAAAGGCGAGGTTGATGCGGCAACCTTTTTAATTGGTGTTAACATCTAAGGTTTACAAAATAAATTTCGCAAAAATGTACAATAAAACAATACTAACCATAATACATATATTTGAAATTGTGCCAATTAATAAAGTGGTTTTGTACTTAAATTCATGTGCATATGGAATAACGGCCATGCCTATCGGGAGAATTAACCCCATCAATAACGTATTTCGAAACATTTCATTGAAGGGCAGGAACATATATAAAGCCACACCACTGAACAAGCCGAAGCCATAACGAAATAATAAAAATTTCGTTATGGGTCGTACATATTGCTTTTTAAATGAAAAATTTAAATATAATCCAAGTAATAATAAAGATAATGGCATATTAGCTTTCGAGATAATGGCCGCCACATCAATGACCCCAGACGGCAAATGGATATGGCTAAAATTCAGTATGCTCATGACGATATAGGACATAAATGGAATGGATTTGCTGAATTTTTTAACAATCGAAATGGGTTTTAACGCTAAACCTTCCTCAGAAAAATAGCTTCCTACTAGATAAACAAGTCCAAACACGAGGATGGAATTCCCGACATCAAACATTCCAAAATAAAGAAGTCCCTCTGCCCCCCAAATTGCTTCGACAATCGGATAAACAAATAAACCCACATTGAAACCCGAGGTGAGCATCATCAAGGTACCTTTCATTTCTTTGTCTTCATTTTTAAATAAGAAAAATGCTAGAAAAACAGAAAGGACTCCAAATAGCACAACCATAACTGGGAGCATCATTAATGAAAGTTCTATTTTGACGGAATTGAGAGAAACAATTACTAAAGCGGGAAGAGTTATATTAAAAATAATTCTTGAAATGATTTCTCCATCACTTTCTTTTAAAATGTTCACTCTTTTTAAAAGATAGCCCAAAGCTATGATTGAGATAATATATAAAAACTCTTGATTCAATTTGTATTCCTTCTTCCTAACTAACGGTGATTTAAGATAAAGCGGCTATAGCTAAAAGCTCTTTATATTTGTAAACTCTACTTTATAAGAATACATAGAGTAAATAATAGCACCAAGAATTAAAAATTTACAGTCCGTGATTAAATATTCCAAATGACTAACATGGTATTTGGTAGAATATGAGAGTGGATATGGTAGAAAAAAAGGAATCTTTTCTCTGAATATATACTTACCCAAAGAATTAGCTGATCAGTACGATTTTACTATTCAGATTGATTGCCTTAGGGGCATAAGACTTTCAAGAGGGGACATTTAATAAATGCCCCGTTGATTATTTAGTTGTTTCTTTAAAAGTGATCCTCATGACTTTTTCGGTTTTATTATTAAATTCAATATGAACAAAAACACCAAATTCTCTATTGTTTTCCTTTAACCAAAGTTTGAAATTTTCAGTGGAGGAATCAGAACCTGTTATCCTGCCAATGTGAAGATAGTCAATGATTTCCGCATGAGGATATTTTTCTTGAGTCTTTTCCATGGCTAAGATACCCCATTTTGCATAGGGAGGAATGGGCTTCTGTTGTGCATTTGCCACAGCGGGAAATTTTAGTAGAGTTACACTAGCGGAGACAAGACCGATTGTGACTAACAAACCTATCATCAGTTTTCTCAAGTCATCACCTTTTTTATATTTAGCATTTCATTTCAAGCTAGTATTTATGTATGAAAAAAGTTAACAAAAGTACATCTTGACAATATTTTCCGCAACAGTTTGGAGATAGCAGGAGATTTAGCCGGGACGATTAATGCTATAAAGGTAGTGATGAAAAGTGTTCAGGCATTTCTGGCCAGGTATAAAATCTGAAAGAAGGTAAAATGATTTTTCAGATAGATAAATGTTTACGTTTTTCTAAGGATTTTCATAATAATAAAAGGGATGATTGCACACCCCTTTTTATCATAGTATGAAACTCATCCCAATAATTTAGGCAGACCGACGGCAAGTAAGATAATGGATAGAATAATGATCCATGAAAGCGGGTGGGCCCAGTTATTCGTCCAACCAATTCCGAAACGCTTTTCTAAAAATATCGCCGGATCGTTTTTATTAAAATAGAAAATACCAAGCTTCCAATAGCGGTCATCATCACGATTAATTACGCTGCTATTATTTCCGTTTACTGATACCTTAACTCGGCTTCCGCCCTGACCAGTGGTTATCGACAGTATAATCGTTGCAGCACAGACACCGATGACAAAGACAAGTGGGGCAATCATCAAAAACTGATGATTGATTGGATACATTAAGGAAAGCTGGTGCAACGAGAATAGGATGGTCAAGCCTGTACCCATGATGATGATGAAAAGGGACCATCTTCTTCTAAAAGTGATGTTTTGTTGTATAGAATTTTCAGGGTTTGCCGCGGACACTTGTTGTTTGGCTTTGGAAATGATGATATTAATGAATAAAAACAGCAGTGTCAAATAGATTTGCAAGATCGGCATTTGAAGCACAGATCGATAAGATTTATTAGCCCAAGTGGTGACCTCACCGCTAAAGTTGTACTTCATTGGATATCTAGCGGGAATTTGCTGATAGTTTGTTAGGGTAATGATTATGGTTAATATTGAAATCAAAAACGGGATGACAAACCAGATATTTGAGTAGACAAGCTTCTTGGAGCGAAATCCAGTATCAACCATAACAAGCTGTGGCATTGCAGTCCATTCTGGATGATTATTTTTTAGTCCCTTCATTTGGTGATGAAAAATAAGATAGACAAAAAAGCTTACCATGATATAAACAACAATCAATATCCCAAACATTGTGCTGATTAAGTTTTCATCATGCCCGCTTGTTGATATCCAAAATACAGCGGCCGTGATGAGAGCCAGCATTCCTGTCACCCACGCATATTTATGGCGCATTTTTTTAATATCGGGCCGATGGTAGGCCTCCTCTGGAATGGAAACTCCGAAGCTATCCGTTTTGCGCGTCCAGAAGGGTATGAAGATAAGTGGAATAAAGATTGGAACCATCATGATGACCAACAGTGAAACAATCGTGGAATTCACAAACAATCACTCCTTTGTATGAAATTCAGCATAAATTCGGCTGCAAAGCTGTAAAAAATCATGTTCGGAAAGATCTCGACAAACGGCCTCAGCAATAAAGGGGTGAATTCCGGACATAAGCTCGGACAAGTAGGCATCATCTGCGCGCGGAACCCCATCCGGATTAACCACAACCCCCTTTTGCCGATGAATCAAAATGAAACCTTCTTGTTTTAACTGCTGATATGCCTTGTTAACTGTATGAAGGTTAATCCCAAGGTCTGCGGCTAGTGATCTAACAGACGGCAGGGCTTCCCCAAGACGTAATTCCTTCTTCGCGATACCAGCTATAATTTGATACTTTAATTGTGTATAGATCGGTTCCTCTGATTCTAGGTCGAGTGTTATATACACATTATTCACACTCCTTGTGTGTTATCTGTTATATACAAAGTATAACAGATAAAATAATATTTCAATAGGTGTTTATTTATTAAAGTAAAAAAATTGAAAAAAAGTACGATTTAAAGGCACAAAAGATATTAGTGATAAGCTTTTATAGCTGAGGCAGAATTTCCATTTATTCATACTGTGAAAAAGGTTTTGTGTATAATATTGTTATAAAATTATTGGGGAGTGTTTAGCGGATGGATAGAACTAGTATTTTTGGCTTGTTTGCAATCGTTCCTATTTTGTTATACTTGTTAATTCTCGGCTTTGGTATTTACTTCATTGTTAGGACAATCAGGTTTATGAATGAAAAAACTAAATTGGATCAACAAAGAAATGAAAAATTAGATTTATTGATAAAAGTATTACAAGATCGAAAAGATTCTATTAATGAATAAGGAGGCATGTATGGAAATTAGACTTTTAAAACCATCCGATGCAGAAAGTTACTGGGTCTTAAGATTGGAAGCATTAAAGCAAAATTCAGAGGCATTTTTAACAAGTTACGAAGAATCGGTTAACAGGGATAATCCAGTCGAGCAGACTGCCCGTAATTTTACTAAAGAAGGAAACTATACGTTTGGTGCTTTTGACAATGAGGAACTTATTGGAGTTGTCACCTTGCTTCAAGAGGACCGGGTGAAGATACGGCATCGTGCAAATATTTTTGCGATGTATGTTACTGCAAAGAAACAAGGGTTAGGTGTAGGAAAAGCATTAATGACGCAAGCAATCAATAAAGCTAGTGAAATAGAGGGAATTGAAAAAATAAACTTAACCGTAACAGCAAGTAATGAAAAAGCGAAAAGACTTTATACTAAATTAGGATTTAAAACTTTCGGAATAGAGGAAATGGCCCTTAAAATTAATGGTGTCTACTTTGATGATGAATTTATGGTCTTGCATTTAAAATAGACAGTGATAACAGAATGATTAGGCCATTAAGTTGATTTAACACATATTTTACAAAGAACTCCTTGAATATCAAAAATAAATAAAGTAAGATAAACATACGTTATAACGAAAGGGTGACTTAAAGGCCAATGATCAACTAATCCTATTTTGAACATAATTCGGATAATAAAACGAACATATTTCTGGATAGGTTTAGTGCGGGCTTTTTCATAAAAAATGTGCAAAATGACATGGTGAACTCTGCCATTTTGCTTCTGCCTATTTTGCCTCCTATCCAGAATTGATGGATAAGGAGGTTTTTTTATGGAACAAACACATGCAGATGTTACAATCGGGTCTTTATTTCGCAATAAAGTTATCCGAACATTATTACTCTCGACGTTTTTTCTCCAAATCGGTATTTGGGTGCGGAATTACTCGATATTGTTATTTGTCGTTGAAAAAACAAATGAAAATCCAGTGGCAGTGTCGCTAATTTCGGTGGCTGAGTTTGCCCCTATCTTTCTGTTTTCCTTTATTGGGGGAACCTTTGCTGACCGCTGGAAGCCAAAGCGGACCATGATTTGGTGTGACTTTTTGAGTGCCGTTTCAATTTTTGTCGTCTTGCTTGCCCTTGTTTTTGGAGGCTGGAAGGTCATTTTCTTTGCGACACTCGTATCGTCTATACTGTCGCAATTTTCACAGCCCTCTGGTATGAAGCTTTTCAAACTTCATGTAAAAGAAGAATTAATTCAAATGGGGATGTCGATTTACCAGACAATCTTTGCCCTGTTTATGATTCTAGGTCCAGTGCTCGGTACATTTGTTTACCAGCAATTTGGCATTACCGTCGCAATCGCGATTATGGGAGTAGCTTTTTTACTTTCTGCCGGTATTCTTTTCATGCTACCGCCAGACTACGAAGTAGAAGAGAAGGCAGAGACTACCACTATCAGGCAAGAAATGAATGCTGGGTTCAAATATGTTTGGAACAGCCGTGCCTTAACATTGCTTGGCGGCAGTTTTGCTGCAGCAGGATTAGCACTTGGGCTTACCCAGCCATTAGCTGTTTTCCTTGTTACCGAACAGCTGGGTTTGCCAAAGGAGCAATTGCAATGGCTGATGGCAGCATTTGGGGTCGGTATGATTTTAGGAGGCGGCCTTACAGTAGGACTGACGAAAAAGACACCACCTCAAATTCTGATTGCTATTGGTTTAACCGTAAGTGCCCTTGGTTTTATGGTAATGGGGCTATCTGACATGTTCTGGCTGACGTTAACAGCGGAATTTATCAGCGGTCTGTTTATGCCGTGCATTCACATCGGTATCAATACAATGATCTTGAAGAACACGGATGCGGCCTTTATTGGCCGGGTTAACGGAATATTAAACCCAATCTTCATGGGAACCATGGTCATTACGATGACAGCAAGCGGCTGGTTGAAACAAACATTTTCTCTTGTCGTTATGTATGAAACATCAGCATTGCTCTTTATGGCAGGGGTACTCATTCTTGTTCCGCTATTCAAGGCTGCACCCGTCTTAAAAAAGAGTAAAGAAGCTTAATGTTTTTTTAATTTAAAATTAGATCACAGATAAATGATTATATGTACATTTCGAGGGGCTTGGTTATCCAAGCTCCTTTTCCATTCCATCGAATCGAATTACTTGGTAAAATTAAGAAAGGGAAAAATTACTGTAATGGAGGATGGCATAAAAGTGATTACGTTATACAAAGTACTAGTATTTATACATATTTTTTCTGCTATTTTAGGAATGGGGCCGGGATTTATATTAACAACTGTTGTTAAGTCCGGGAATACCATGACCGAATTGCGACATTCCTATAGGATTAGACATAAGTTACATATATTTGTTATGGTTGGTGGCACTTTGCTGCTGGTGACAGGCTTGGCCATGGGCTTTTTAAATCCAAGCTTGTTCCAGATGGGGTGGTATATCACAAGTCTTGTTCTCTTTGTGGCAGCTCTTGCCATTGGTCCGCTTGTCTTATCACCTAGGTCAAAACCAGTTAAGGAGCTATTAGCTTTACATAAAGGAGATGAGATTCCTGACGATTATTGGCGGTTATCAAAGGTGTTATTTAGATATGAAAACCTTGAAAATATAATATTCTTAATCATCATCACCCTTATGATCTTAAAACCATTCTAACAAAGAGAAGATATAGAGAAGTATTTATTTTAAAATAATTTCTGCAAATTTTTCAAAAAAGAGTTTTATGAAAGTTTCGAAAACTCACTTGACAGGTAGGAAAAGTCAGAATAAAATGGAAATAATTTAAAACCCAGATTACTAATTGAATATTAAGCTGATTGGTCAACCAAAGGCTTATACTCCCAAACGAGAGTATAAGCCTTTTTTTGTTAGAAAGGAGAGAGTGTAAAAATGTTTTATCCAATAAGCAAGTGTAGTCCACATTGTAGTCAGCTGGTATATGGTTAAATTTTTGGAATAAAACCAAGTATTCTTATAAGTTATAGAAGATTAAGGGGGATATTCATATGGCAGTGGTTGATCAAGCGAAAGCGAATTTAATTTTATCGACTATTAAAAATATTGAGTATGGTTCTGTCACCATTACCGTTCATGATGGATCTATTACGCAAATTGATAAGACAGAGAAAACACGCTTCGAATCAAAGCGAACCTCATCCAAAAATCAAAAATAATCACAACTACTTATCCAAAACTTTTTATGAAAGAGCCGATCGTTCGATTGAAGGCTTCATATTTTTAAAAAAGCCCAAGAAACAGGTTGCCTGAAAACATAGAATATTTTTTCATATAGATACAAATTTGCAGTATAAAAATAGGGGGAATTCAATTGAAAATTTTATCCAAATTCACACTAGTACTAACACTTATCGCCGTTATTTTAGCAGGATGCAGTACGGATAAGACAAGTGGACAAAATCCAAAAAAAGAAGACAAAAACACCACCCAGGAGACGACAAAAAAGAAGGAACCAGTCGAATTATTAAACGTATCGTACGATCCAACGCGTGAGCTTTATGAAGAGTTTAATACAGAATTTTCGAAATATTGGGAGGGAAAAGAAGGACAGAAGGTAACCATCCAACAATCACATGGCGGTTCAGGGAAACAGGGACGTGCCGTTATTGATGGACTTGAAGCAGATGTCGTGACGTTGGCATTGGCTTATGACATTGATGAAATTGCAAACCTAGGCGGCTTACTTTCGAAGGATTGGCAAAAGAGACTTAAAGATAACTCGACACCGTATACATCTACTATTGTGTTTCTAGTCAAAAAGGGTAATCCCAAGGGAATTAAGGATTGGGACGATTTAACGAAAAAGGGCGTTTCCGTTATTACTCCGAACCCTAAGACATCTGGTGGCGCAAGATGGAATTATTTAGCCGCATGGGCTTATGCAAAGGAAAAATTTAATGGCGATGAAGCGAAAATCAAATCGTTTATGGGTCAATTATATGGAAATGTGGAAGTATTAGATTCTGGTGCTCGCGGGGCAACGACAACATTTGTAGAACGCGGCATTGGGGATGTCTTAATTGCCTGGGAAAACGAGGCGTTCTTGACATTAAATGAATTAGGAAAAGATAAGTTCGAAATTGTCGTTCCATCCATTAGCATTCTTGCGGAACCACCGGTTGCTGTTGTTGATAAAAATGTTGATAAAAAAGGAACAAAAGAAGTAGCAGAAGCTTATTTAAACTATTTATACACTGATAAAGGTCAGGAAATTGTTGCAAAAAATTATTATCGCCCGCGTAATCAAGCCATTCTTGACAAGTATAAAGATGTCTTTCCAAAAATTAATTTAGTAACTATTGATAAGGATTTTGGCGGCTGGAAAAAAGCACAGGAAACGCACTTTAATGATGGCGGTACATTTGATCAAATCTACCAGCCAAAGTAAATTCACTTACTGATCATGTTAGGCCTCCCAAATCTCATGATATTGGAGGCCTAAATATCTTCGACGGAAGGGGTCAACCTCATGGCTCGTGTGCAAAGCATAAAAATGAAAAAAGTTGGCGTACTGCCAGGGTTTGGGCTTTCGCTAGGGTTTACGATGTTTTACGTTAGCTTTCTGGTCATTTTGCCATTATCAATGATTTTTATCAATTCCGTTACGGTGGAATGGACAAAAATTTGGCAGACGATTTCTGATCCGCGGGTGGTAGCCTCCTACAAGCTAAGTATTGGTGCCTCTTTCTTTGCGGCATTGATTAATGTTGTTTTTGGAGTATTAATTGCCTGGGTCTTGGTGCGCTATCGGTTTCCGGGAAAGCGGATCATTGACGGACTAGTCGATTTACCCTTTGCCCTGCCAACAGCGATAGCAGGAATTGCCTTAACAACCTTATATACAGAGAACGGCTGGATTGGACAGTTTTTGAGTTTTAAAGTTGCTTTTACACCACTGGGTATAACGATGGCTCTAACCTTTATCGGGTTACCCTTTGTTGTTAGAACAGTACAGCCTGTTTTACAGAACGTGGATAAAGAAATCGAGGAAGCTTCCGCGAGCTTGGGGGCAAACCGGCTCCAGACCTTTGTAAAAGTAATCTTACCGGAGTTGTTCCCAGCAGCGCTAACAGGCTTCGCCTTGGCCTTTGCAAGAGCCTTAGGAGAGTACGGATCAGTGGTGTTTATAGCCGGTAATATGCCAATGCGGACGGAAATTACCCCGCTGTTAATCATGACAAAGCTAGAACAATATGATTATGCGGGAGCTACCGCCATTGCCGCTGTAATGCTTATTTTTTCCTTTATTCTCTTATTAGTTATTAATCTATTACAGTGGTGGACGAACCGAAAATTCATTTAAATAGATTGATTGCCGATTCGCAAATAAACTGGGCCTATTCGCAAATAAGCTATACAAATTCGCAAATAAACCTGCCTGAATCGCAAATAAAATCATATTTTCCGCAAATAAGAACCTAATAGGTAGTGTTTTAGATTAAAAAATTCAATAAAAGAAGCATTTATTCCAGTTAAGGTGAGTAAGGGGCCGCATAAATCAAGAAATCATTTAAATAATGGGGGGATCATAATGGCAGGACATGTTTCACTGCAATATTCGAGTACACCAGTACAGAAATCCACCCAAGATGCTGAACCACGGTGGGTTCGCTATATACTGATTACAGTTGCATTAGGATTTTTATGTTTGTTTTTAGTGCTGCCGCTTGCAGCGATTTTTATAAAGGCATTTGAAAAGGGAGGCGAAGTTTTCTTCGCAGTGATTAGCAGTCCTGATGCCTTCGCGGCAATTAAGTTAACGGTTATCGTTGCCTTAATTACCGTGCCTCTTAATGCCATCTTTGGTGTTGCGGCAGCCTGGGCAGTGACCAAGTTCAATTTTAAAGGAAAAAGCCTGCTGATTACGATTATTGATTTACCCTTTGCCATCTCGCCTGTCATCGCAGGATTGGTATTTGTTTTATTATTTAGTTCCCATGGGTTATTTGGTCCTTGGTTACAGGCACATGATATAAAAATTATCTTTGCATTACCGGGGATTGTCATCGCAACACTATTAATTACGCTGCCCTTTGTCGCACGGGAATTAATTCCGTTGATGCAAACGCAGGGGACTGCTGATGAAGAAGCCTCCATGACGCTTGGTGCAAGCGGCTGGAAGACGTTTTTATTGGTGACCCTGCCGAATATTAAATGGGGATTACTATATGGAATTATTTTGTGTACTGCCCGTACAATCGGAGAATTTGGTGCCGTGTCCGTTGTTTCTGGACATATTCGCGGGATGACCAATACAATGCCACTTCATATTGAAATTTTATACAATGAATATCAATTTTCAGCAGCCTTTGCCGTGGCTTCCTTAATGTCAATGTTCGCCATTATCACCTTGATTGTAAAAAATGTGATTGAATGGAAAGCAAAAAAATCCATCATACCTGAAGAAGGAGTTTCCTAAGATGAGTATTCAAATCAGAGACATCTCAAAATCGTTCGGGACATTTAAAGCGCTTGATCAAATTAATATTGATATTCATACAGGAGAACTTGTCGCACTCCTGGGCCCATCCGGTTCAGGGAAAACTTCTCTTCTCAGGATTATTGCTGGATTAGAAGCTGCGAATCAAGGGGTTATCCTATTTGGAGAAGAAGATATGACCCATATCAGTACAAAAGAGCGTAAAGTAGGGTTTGTTTTTCAACATTATGCTTTATTTCGGCACATGACTGTTTTTGATAATATTGCTTATGGTTTAAAAGTCCGCCCGCGAAATACTAGACCTTCCAAAAAAGAAATAGCAGAGAAGGTCAATGAATTATTGAAACTAGTAAAGCTAGAGGCATTTGCCAATCGCTATCCTTCCCATTTATCAGGAGGACAACGGCAGCGTGTAGCCCTCGCAAGAGCATTAGCGGTTGAGCCGAAGGTGCTTTTGTTAGATGAACCGTTTGGTGCACTAGATGCGAAGGTACGAAAAGACCTCCGCAGGTGGCTAAGAAGGCTCCATCATGATTACCAGATTACGAGTATTTTTGTGACGCATGACCAGGAAGAAGCGCTCGATGTTGCCGATCGGATTGTTGTGATGAATGAAGGGAAAATCGAACAGATTGGCACCCCTGAAGAAGTCTATGAACATCCGAATAGTCCATTTGTTTATCACTTCTTAGGGGATGTTAATCTATTTAAGGGCCGCTTGCATAATGGGAAACTACAGCATGGAGATTTCGAGGTGGATGCACCGGAATTCACTGGAACCGTGAATACAGAAGCTGTGGGTTATGTCAGGCCGCATGATATAAACATCGAACGAGAACCCAGCCCGGATTCCGTTTCAGCAAAAGTTAACTATATTCATGCGGTGGGTGCAGTCGTACAGTTGGAGTTAATTCGCACAGATACGGGAGATTTTTTAGAAGCAGAAGTAACCAAAGAGCACTTCCGAAGCCTCAATTTAAAAATTGGTGAGGAAGCATACGTAAAACCAAAACAACTAAAGGTATTTATTCCAGAGGATTATTCCATTTAGTCGAAACATATAAGTGATTGGGGCTTTACTTCAATAGAAGTGAGGTCTTTTTTTATAGATTACTATGGAAACTTAAATAACTTTTAAAAAAAACAAGTTAAAGAAGAGGAAAATGTTGAAACCTTATGGGGGTAATTACGTATATGTATCATAGGTAGACGAACTTTTTCGCAAAAATCTTAATAGACAGGATGATATTAAATTGGGTTCTAGCATTTTACAAGTTGGACAATATATTTTTGACATTTATTACTGGTTAATTTTAATATCTATTTTTGGATCATGGTTTCCACAATTCTCTACCACTAAGATAGGATTATGGATTGGGAAACTAGTTGACCCTTACTTAGCAATCTTTAGAAAATTTATTCCGCCTCTAGGTGTCATTGATTTTTCTCCAATCATTGCTTTATTTGCCTATCGATTTATAAGCAATTTTGCTGTCGAAGGTCTTCGTCAAATAGTCATCACGACTGGAATATAATTATGCAAACAGCAAATAATGGATCATTTTTTTAATTAAATTTTATAAAGGAATGGGGTTGTCATTTTCGACAGCTCTTTTTCTTTGCAGCTATCCTCGTCAGCTGCCGATGCTATGCACTCCTTTTTCAGATTTATGGTATAATAAATTAACAATAGTTAAACCATAGTATTTATGACGATAGGGGGCAAATTAGAATGGATAATGAAATGAGCATGCCTACTGAGATTTCCATTAAAGATAAGAAGCAAAATGAGAAAGGGAACGTCACACGGGCGGCGATTTTTGCAAGAAGCAAAGTAATCGAGATTTTAACCGCAAATGACGAAAGCTTTTATCTGGTCTATTATAAAAATTCCCTTATTTATGGTGCTAAGCTTGATCAAATAGAAGAAGGTACTTTTATTTATAAAGCATTTCATGAAGGCATTGTCATTGAATCTCCACATCCGCTCTTGGCAGTATTAATCCCCCATAAATCCGTTTCAATTCCAATTAAAAATAAACTTTTCTCTCAACTCCAACTTCATTTTACTTTACAGGAAATGGCCTACATTGCGACAACCCTTGACTCGTTTTTTGAAAAAGACCAGCTAATCAAGATTATTGACAAGGTCTTCTATCACTTTAGAAGAAGCGGCAAATTTATGAAGTCATTTCAGGTTATTCGTATATTAAACGATTTTTCACCTACATTGAAGTCTGCAAAGGAACGTTTGGATTCACACGAATTCAGTTCATACCACGATTTTTACCATTCAGCTGATTTACCATCCATCCTAAAAAAAGATCCACTTTTTGTTGATATACACTGTTTTAAACATCGATCTCACTTAGAAAAAAGAAATTTCTTAGAAGATATCCTATGTGAACAAGATGAATTAGAGGCATTATTGTTGTGGTTGGAAAATGTCAATCGACTTCAAGATGCTAAAACCATTGAAAAGTATACAGATATTGCCTTACGGTTTATTACGATGGAAGAATGGATTCTCGTTTTAGGCCAGGTAAACATCAATCCGTTTCGAGTATTACCCGACTCAAAATCCACATTAGAAAAAATGCTGCAAAAGGGAAATCACCAGAATGCAGCATTATGCTTGTTCGATTTTGTGAAGGATTTGCCTGCATCCTTTGATTCCATCCTCGAAATCATCTGGGAAAAGTCCAATTCTAACTTTGTCCTAGAACATTTTGATGATTTTGTTCCCCTTTTGCAACATTTGTCGCATACCGATATGACTAAGCCATTAGAGGAAAAGATTTTTCAACTTGCAGTTAAGCTCCTTGATGAACATGACCTTCCATTCGTCAAAGAAAAGCTTTTGTTTATTCAAGATTTGTTCCCACAATCCGAAGTAATTAGAAAAATAAAAGAAATGTCCGACATAGTGGAGGATCCTGATCGAATGATGGATTTGGGTGATTTATACGCTGAATTTAAACAATACGATAAAGCCATCGATTGTTTCTCTTGGGAAATGGAACTTCAGCCACAAAATCCGTCGCCTGTACGGAAAATCAGTAAAATGTACCAATATAAAGGATTGGCTAAGGAAGCGGCAGCCTATCAAAAATTATTAACCCATTTTAACTCTAATCAAGAAACAGGATGAGAATAGGCATGTTGCAAGTTTAAACAAATAGGTGTCAGTCACCATTATGGTGCCTGACACCTATTTTACTTTAGTTGCACCTCTTCAATATCTGAATACATATATGCCAGCATTGCCGGTATTCTTTTTCTAAAATAAATATAAGCGTGTTCTGCATTCTCAATCAGTTGAAAGTTTAGGTTTGTAGTTTTACTTTTTAGAATAGTTTCTACTCTAGTAGTCAAACTAAGAAACAACTCGTTCATTTCCTCGTCCCTGCCAACTTCTTTCGTACCGATGTCCAAATAAAACTTCTCAATCGCGGATAAGTCCGAGTTTCTTATTAAATCCTCGATTTTTTCTTGGTTCCGATAAAATCCAGGTGAAATGGCTGCAATTCTTTTAAAAAGATGTGGGTAGCGGCAGGCTGCATAAGTGGAGATTAGACCGCCTAGTGAAATTCCTGCCATCGAAGTATGGTTTTCAAGCGTACGATATTTCTTGTCAATGAAGGGTTTGAGCTCGTTCACGATGAAATTTAAATACTCTTCTCCCCTTCCGCCGGAAAGACTGACAGAGCCTAATATTTGATTGCTTATTGTACCATTGACCCATGGGCAGTATTCATTGACTCGTTCTTCACCCTCTAGGTTTTGGTCAATCCCAACGACAATGATTTCTAGATCAATTTCGTCTAGGAAGTGTTTCATTCCTAATGAAACACCTTTAATAGCTTCTACATCTTCAAATACATTTTGTCCATCATGCATATACAAAACGGGATAGCTCCTGTTTTCTTTGTGATAGCTTTCAGGCAGATAGACGCGAATCATTCTATCTTGCTGGAATGATGACATGAACATCGGAAATTTTTCTAACATAAACGGTCATCCTCTTTTCAACTAATCTTGTTTATTAATTTACCACAATTTTCACTTATTTTTATTATTTATATTGATAAATTGGGCGAAAATGTATATTAGGGTCAGATAGACGAGTAATAGTGCCTGTGAACGGGAAAAAATCGATTGAACGGGGACTGTGGGCGAGTGATAGTGCCCGTGGGTGAAGAATAATCGATCGGACGGGAACTGTGGGCGGGTGACAGTGCCTGTGAATGGGAAAAAATCGATTGAACGGGAACTGTGGGCGAGTGATAGTGCCTGTGAACGGAAAAAATCGATTGAATGGGAACTGTGAGCGAGTGATAGTGCCCGTGGGTGAGGAATAATTGTTCGGACGGGAACTGAAAGGTATTTCATAATACCCAAAATTAGCAAGCTCTATGAAAACGGTCAATAAATTTTTGAACAAGCATTGGGGATATTACTATAGCAAAATTATACGAAACTCATATGTTATTAATATAAAAGCTGAAATTACACTTTTTGGGAGGTTTTTAGTTTTGGAAAAAAGAAGGAGAAGAGGTCTGTGTATTTTCCCTGGATATAGATGGTGTGGTCCAGGCTGCAGTGGGCCGGGAGCACCTATTAATGATGTAGATGCATGCTGCCAGAGACATGACCGCTGTCTTAGTAGAGGAATCTCACCTTGCCAGTGTGATGCTGAATTTTTGAATTGCCTCCATTCTAAAAGAAATAGATTTACTGAAAAGGGCAGAAAAGCTGCAATTATGTATGATTTTATGAAAGTAAGGACGGCATTTACTTGCGGCGGTCGGCAGCAGCGATATAAACGGTTTTTATAGCTAAATCTAACGGCTGTCAAGGTGACTGCCGTTTTTTACTGTAAGAAGGGACCAATTGAACTAATCGCGTTAAATTTACACTTCTCTAACATAGTTTTTTCCTTTTTGTGGATACTATTCCATATCGCATTAATCTGAAATTGAGGGTGATTTTACATGGATGATAAAACAAAAATGCAGTTAACTGCAGCTGAAATGTCTGGACTTTGGGCTCAATATATTAATGATACACTAGCTACCTGTGTAACAAACTATTTCATTGCGAAGGTAGAAGATGAAGAAGTTCGTCCAGTTCTTGAATTCACAAATGAAACAGCAAGAGAAAATATTTCAATAATGGAGGGAATTTTTAATAAGGATGAATTTCCTATTCCCATCGGTTTTACCGAAAATGATGTAAATCCTAAGGCACCAAAACTTTTTTCAGATACCTTTGTATTAATGTTCTTACGGCATATGTCCATTATGGCTATGGCTGCAAGTAGCTCATCATTGGGATTGGCAACACGTCCAGACCTAGTTGATTTCCATAAACGTATATTAAAGGCAGGGGTTAAGCTTCAGGACCAAACACGGGAGCTAATGTTAAAACAAGGTACATACGTTAAATCTCCATATATTTCTATCCCTGATAGGGCAGAATTTGTGGAAAAACAACATTTCTTGGCTGGATTTTTTGGAAAACAGCGATCGCTTACCTCGTTGGAAGTCACACATTTATTTTTTAATATCCAAACAAATGCGATTGGCAAAGCATTAATAACAGGATATGCACAAACTGCTGAGAGTGAAGAAGTGAAACAGTTTTTGTTAAGGGGAATGAGGATTTCCCAAGATCATATTTTTATTTTTAGTGAATATTTGAAAAAAAATGACCTGCCAGCACCAATGAGCTGGGATTCGGCTGTGTCTGATTCAACGGCCCAGGTTTTCTCGGATAAGCTAATCATGTTTAATGTATTAGCCATGATTACTGCGGGAATAGGGTATTACGGGATGTCCATGGCTGCAAGCCCAAGAAGAGATATCGGAATAAAATATGCCTCGTTAATACCAGAAATTTCATTGTATGCGGAAGCAGGCACAAAAATAATGATTAAACATGGGTGGATGGAAGAACCGCCTCTAGCAAATGATCGAAGTCAATTAATTTAGATATTTGGAAATTCACTTAAAAAAAATACAGGCAGTTGTTTTGAAAAATATGTTACTATCGGTGAATATAGAGCTATGGTCATTATTCAGGGGGAAGAATTTCATGAAATTCATTTATTGGATTCTTAAAATTGGCTGGCTTTTGCTGATATTATTCATTGGTAACATCTATTTGAGCAACTTTGGTTTATGGTCTGTGGTCATAGGTATTGCTCTGTTTTTAATAGGGAACATGTTGATTAATAAAGGTATGGAACGCTTCATTAGCAAAAAAAAAACCGCTTGTAAATAAAATAACAGGTTCGGTTTTGAAGTACAAAAACACAATTAACGGCATAATTACCATTGTAATTAGTTACTGAATTAGGACAAAATTCGCAAGCAGTTTAGCAGGTGAGCCACCACATAAAAAGCTCAGTCCTTTTTAAGGTTCTGAGTTTTTATTTTTCTTTTAGGTGCTAGGGGTAAGCACCCGTTCGTTTTCACAATCCTCTATTGTTCTATCTTTTGTTAGATTATAAATCCGCTGTATACCATTCCAATATTAATTACGATATGAAAAGCAATACTTGGATAGATGCTGTTTGTTTTAAGTGTGATTAATGCGTATATTACCCCTGCAAGTGAAATCAACAAACTGATAGAAATAGAAAAACCAATTGCGAGATGGAGAAGTCCAAAACCTACACTTGTAACGAAAATAGCATACCCTGTGGATGTGAATTCCTTAAGAGCCGAAAGCATTATCCCTCTCCAAATAATTTCTTCAAAAACTGCATTAATGAGTGAAAAAAATAAACAAAACAAAAATAGCGATTGGATATACTCTACATCTTTTTGCACAATAAAAAATAAATATACCATTCCATTAACGACTATTCCAATCATCCAAAACCAAAATGTATTAACTTTATGAAACGGTAAGACGATAGGGTTTTTCCAATCAGGTTTTTCATTGTACCAAGAAATCTTCTTATTAAAGAAGAGATAGTTAAAAACGATTCCTATAATGATAAAAACAAGAAAAAGACGATTTAGAATGATTTTTATTTCCTTTGAAATGGTCATTGTTCCAATGAAATTATTAGAAACCATAAATATCATAAAACCGATTAGAAACGATAACAGCAACGATGTAATGAATCGCTTTTCTTTATTGAAAAATAACAAAATAACTAATCCCATAAATACAAAAGAAGAAAAAACTCCTTGTTGATAGGAAATAGAAGTAATACCCAAAAAAAACAAAGCCGCAATAACAATTAACATAAAAAATTCCTCCTTTCCACGATAATCACTAAACAATCTTCTTATGTATTAATTCGTTATAAATCCTAATAATCATATTCAACATACTAGCTAGTTTAATAACTTTTCTTGTTAATTTTAACATAAAGTCCCAGAAATCTTTCTTTTTAATTTTGGTAGTTATACTGCAATTAGCACCAGTTTTAACATACGAATTCGCACATTGACAATAACTTCTGTCACCTCACTAAAAGATGTATGTATTGGGTTTCGATTATGCTTCCATTTCGTCCATAAATCCCACCATATCAATAAAATGAAGCAGTCCAATTCAAAATGCGAATTGGACTGCTAATTGATGTACTAATTACTATTTTGTACTCGTAAACCGAACCTGTTAGAAATAAAGCAAGCGGTGTTTTTTTGTTAATTTTTGTGGAGGATTATGGTACGATTTTATTGATATACAGATATTGGGCATTAATAATCTGTTGATACAGCATTAGTCATATTTTAATCTTTAAATTTTTTTAATGGAGGAGAACCTATTGAACCTACTACAAAAGGTCTTGGAACTTGATATTGCGTACCTTGACACTTTTACAAAACGGATAGATAAATCTTGGGGATATATTTTTTACAATGAGGACCAGCCGGCTTATTACGATGCCAATCATGCTCATATCTTAGAAGTCCCGTTAAACCCCAGGGCTGTTATTGATGAGGTGGTTGATTTCTATAGTAAAAAAAACATCACCCCGCGCTTTTATATTTATAATCTTGATGAACAGTCAAAATTAATTGAGGAGTTAATTTCTTATCCATTTCATTTTGAGGAATTAGTCAGTCCTATTCAAATCTGGAATAAAGAAATTAAGGACCATAAAAGAAATGACCGAGTTACGATAGAAAAAGTGACAGAGGTAAATTTTAATGAAGCATTAGAAATAGAATGCAGCATTAAGGAGTTTGGTGGAAAAAAAGTGAGGGAAAAGGCTTTCTCAGTGGAGTTTAAACAACCGGCTTTCACCTATTATCTCCTGCGGTATGATGGAGCAGCTTGTGCGACTGCTTGTTTATTCGAGCATAAAGATCAAGTACGTATGGAGAGTGTTGCTACTAAAGAGGAATACAGAGGAAAAGGTCTAATTGGAGAGCTTATCTATTTTCTGCAAGCAGAAGTAAAGAATAATGGTAAGGATAATTTATGGGTTTTTCCTATCAATGAGAAAATCGAAAATGTTTATGCTAAATATGGGTTTCAAACTGTGGGTAAATTTAAAACAGCCCATGCCTTCCTAAATGGGAAAGGCATTAAAGAAATCCAGGGAGGCTGAGCTATTAAGGAATCCGTACATTGATTTTCCTTTTAACTCATCATCACAAAACATCCTAGTGGTAAGAGAGGATGTTCCTGATTTTTCTAAAATATCCTGTAGTATTAACCATGGAAGCAGGTGTTTAATATGAAAAAAATTCATGAAACACAAGGAAGTGAGACAATTTCTAAACCTGAAAGCGATAACGTATATACCCACTTGAGAACTTACAAAGAATTGAAGGTGGTGGAGTTTATAAAAAGAAAAATGTGAATTTAGAAACTCTGCCATAGGGAATACGGTATATTGGCTATATTATTCTAGGTTTTTCTATTATTTTAATTTTATTAATGATTATCTTGAATATCCTTTTTTAGAGGCCTATTCGGACAGGCCAATTGGTATCAAAATTTATAAGAACTTGAAAAAGTATCAACCTATAAACAAAGAAAATAGGAGGGGTAAACATGGCGACAATAGATTTGCAAAAAAAGAGTGTCAAGATTGTGTTGGAAAAAAAGAAAATTGAAATGGTAAAGGCCAGAGTGGGTTTGGTTTTAGATATTACGGGCTCTATGAGAACCTTATACAATAATGGAACCGTCCAAAAGGTAGTCGAACGGATTTTGGCAATTGCTTCTCAGTTTGATGATGATGGTGCGCTGGATGTATGGGTATATGATAATGAATTTTCCAGATTGAAGCCTGTTACGGAGAGGGATTTTGAAGGCTATGTAAATCGAATTATTCTTGAAGATGAGCTGGTACATAAATTCGGCAGAAATGATGAACCACCCGTAATGAAGGATGTATTAAAAAAGTATCTTGATGAGGATCCAAGCAGTGATCCAGCTTATATTGTTTTTATCAACGATGGGGGCTGTAAGAAAACAATTAAGCCCATTATTGAAAGTTCCGCAAAATATCCAATATTTTGGCAGTTTGTTGGAATCGGAAGTGCGAATTTTGAGTTTCTAAAGAAGTTAGACACATTGGAAGGGAGAATAGTAGATAACGCAAACTTTTTACATATTGAAGAAATAGAAAAAATTTCAGATGAACAGCTGTACGATTCATTATTAAATGAATTCCCAAGTTGGCTAAGGGAAGCCAAACAAAAAGGGATAGTAAAAGCTGAGAAATCGGAGAAGCAATCAACCTCGGATGCAGAGCCGAAGAAGACCGGCTTATGGGGGAAATTATTTAGTAAGTAAACAAACCTATTATGGTTTTTCTCATATAGACAAAATGCTTTAGGAGTATCTACTGATTAGGGATAAATAATGGGGGATTCATTTGTTTATCTCCTCGTTCATGGAACATTATCAACAAAGGCACATAAAGATAAACTTGCTATTAAGCAATTTTTAAAAGAAAATAAAGAACTCTATCAATTAGATACAGATAAAGATTTAACATTATTTGCTGTAGAGACGGACGATATTCCTTGATAAAGCTGACTATTTAGTCGGTGAGGATGTGTACACGCCGAAAAAAGCAGGCGATGACTCCGCAGTTTATACAATCCACCACTTTATGGTCAACCAGAGCATATGAATAATTATGTAAATTTTGGCACTGAGGTTATCTTTTTCAATTTATGAAGGTCCAAAAGTTTTGAAAATATTTTTGGCTATGAGAGGTGTTGTTAAAATGTCAAATTCTAATCCTAAAAGGGAACTATTTGGCTGGGGGAAATCACTGATTATCGCAGTGGGTATTGCATTCGTTATTCGAACATTTTTATTCGCTCCTTATATAGTGGAAGGGGCATCGATGGAACCTACTTTACATAATCAAGAAAAAATAGTGGTAAATAAAGTTTACTATTCAGCTAGTTTTAGTAGAGGTGACATTGTGATCATTAAAGGTCCAACTAAGAACTATGTAAAAAGAATTATTGGTACTCCCGGTGATAAGATTGAAATGTTTGATGATCAATTATTAATAAATGGGGAGCCAATCAAGGAATCCTATCTATCAGAAAACCGCAAGGCAGCCGAGTTAATGAGTAGTAAGTTAACGGGCGACTTTGGACCAATTATTATACCTGCTAAACATTATTTTGTCATGGGTGACAACCGCTTAAGAAGTATGGATAGCCGCAATGGTTTAGGATTTATTAAGCAGTCCGAAATTGTCGGGAAAAGTGAATTTGTCATCTTTCCATTTACGAATATAAGAAATGTTGAGTGATTTTTAGCGGGGGCAGCCTTCTTTTTTTTGTGGATCAGAAGAACAGAAGACAAAAAAATAGATTGGTGTCAGCACCAATCCTAAATGGGAAGTTTTAAGAAATGAGCTCTTCGAACCATTTCCTAGTTAACTTACCTTTATATTAAATTAAAAATGTGTAGAACTTATATAAAACTTTTGTGAAAGTTGTGAAGATGTCCCAATGGGCCCATGCCCCACGTTTTCCTGCTTCCTTTTAACTAATTCAGCTCTATGGACAACAATCTATTCCTATAAATAGAAGTAGACATACACTATTTAGAAAAGGTTAAAAGGAGGGATAGATTATGGAAAGACAAATGGGGGTTAACATTGGCACTCCTGGTTACGGTTATCATCATGGTCACGGCACTTATTATCCAGGTCACGGTGGGTATCACCACGGGCACGGGGGATATTATCCAGGTCACGGCTATCACCATGGGCACGGGGGATATTATCCAGGCCACGGCTATCACCATGGGCACGGGGGATATTATCCAGGCCACGGCTACCATCATGGTCATAGCGGATACTATGCAGGTCACCTTTAATCATCGGATTAATAGTTCTTACATTAAATAAATAAATAAATAAATAAATGGGACTGTCAAGTTTGTAGACAGTTCTATTTTTTTAGCGATAGGAAAGTATAACTTTCCTCTATCGGGCATAAGTGAAACTACGCCTCTGTCTTCGCCCTTAGAGGCTCGCCAATCGGCGAGTTTTCTTTATAAAAAGATGCGCCCGCCCTATTGTTATGGCGGGCTTTTATATGGAACAGCCTCAATTAGTGGTATGATAACGTTATTGCAAACCTGTTGGTTAGTATGGAAATGTTAGAGCTTATACGAATTTCAGTCCATGCTTGCACTGGGTGAAACGCTATATACGTTTTGTAAGGCAAGATTTTGTCTACAATACGAGTAGGATTATTAAAATTGATGGGATGACACGATGAATAAAGAAATTAGTCTCAAGGTAAAAACAAAGTTTGTCAATAAGCTAAAAAGCGGCTATCCACTTATTTCTAAGGAAGCCATCATCAATGGAGACGACCAAGTGAAAGAGGGCTCCATTGTTAAGTTGGTTGACGAAAAGAACAACTTTATTGCCAAAGGTTATTATGGTAAACAAAATAAGGGTCTTGGTTGGGTACTTAGCAAAAATGAAAATATCTTGTTTGATCAAAGCTTTTTTGCAAATAAACTTAAAGAAGCTCTCAAGGGTAGAGAATCCTTTTATAAAAGCTCGGAAACAACGGCGTTTCGGGTCTTTAATGGAGAAGGTGATGGAATCGGCGGGGTAACGATTGATTATTTTGCTGGTTATTATTTATTAACCTGGTACAGCAAAGGAATTTATCATTTTCGGGACTTTATCATTCATGCCCTAAAAGAACTGGTCGAATTTAAAGGGATTTATCAGAAAAAGCGATTTGATGAAAAAGGACAGTATATTGAGGAAGATGACTTTGTCGCAGGTGAAAGAGGATCGTTCCCGCTACTTGTCAAAGAAAATGGCGTCAACTTTGCTGTTTATTTGAATGAAAGTGCCATGGTCGGAGTGTTTTTAGACCAACGAGATGTAAGGCGGACGATCCGTGATGTGTATGCTAACGGCAAAACAGTATTAAATACTTTTTCCTATACTGGAGCTTTTTCCGTGGTTGCATCCTTAGGTGGTGCCATTAAAACGACTAGTGTAGATTTGGCCAATCGAAGCCGGAGTAAAACGATTGAGCAGTTTAGTGTCAACGGTATTGACCATGAAGGACAAGATATTATTGTTGAAGATGTATTTAAATATTTTAAGTATGCAGTCAAAAAGCAGTTAAAGTTTGATCTGGTCATTCTTGACCCGCCAAGCTTTGCACGGTCAAAGAAATTTGTCTTTAGCGCAGAAAAGGACTATAAGAATCTCCTAATTGAAGCTATCTCGATTACAGAGGATTACGGAACCATTGTTGCTTCTACAAATAGCAGTGCTTTTGGGATGGAAAAATTTAAGGGCTTTATTGATGCTGCCTTTAAGGAATCTGGCAGCCGCTACAAACTATTAGAGGAATTTTCACTTCCCGCCGATTTCAAAACCATCAAACAATTTCCAGAAGGAAACTATTTGAAAGTCGTATTCATAAAGAAATTGAAATAAGAATGGGTGTTAGGCACCATGTGAAGAATTCACATGGTGCCTGACACCTTTTTTAATGTTAATTAGTTGTGTTTATTAAAATTTGCCATATAATAGAATTATAAACGTTCACATAATTGTCATAAATACATTTAAAAAGTATCCATACACATATTATTAACAGGAAGCTGGGGGGAAAGGTCATGATTAAGGCAGCTGTTGCAGGAGTGGTTGGTTTTATTTTGATTTTCATAGAATCGATGATTGTGATGAAGTTAAAAGGTTATGAAACAATTGAATTTGGCGGTATGGCTCCTTTCATTAATGTCTGGGCCATGAATTTCTTCTTTGTCTTTGCCATCCTAACACAGGTCACAAATTGGTATGTTAATAAAGCAGGTTTAAATGAAGATAATAGCTATTAATAAACTAAAACAGAAAAAATGCCTCTATCTGGAGAAGGAAACCAGGATAGAGGCATTTTTATTTTGTACGAACACCGACAATTTATTTCCGGTGCATTTTGAATTGTAAAAATAATTCATTGTAATAAGCTAGGTTCTTTTTACCAAGGTTTTCGTATACTTCAAGTTTTTCTGTTAATTCTGGTGACGGATAGAACCGTTCATCTTTGACAATTTCTTTTGGCATGTACGTAAGAGCCTGTTTATTAGGAGTAGAATAGCCTACATATTCTGTATTTTGGGCGTTCACTTTCGGATCAAGCATGAAGTTAATGAATTTATGAGCAGCATCGATATGTTTGGCTGTTTTCGGAATCACCATATTATCAAACCAAAGGTTAGAACCTTCTTTAGGAACAACATAATCCAAATTTTCATTCTCAGCCATAATCTCTGAAGCATCCCCAGACCAAACGAGACCAACGGATGCCTCTTCATTCGCAAGGAGCATCTTGATTTCATCACCAACAATTGCTTTGACATTTGGGGTAAGGGTATCTAGCTTTTCCTTTGCTGCAATTAAATGCTCTTTCTTTGTATCGTTAAGTGAATAGCCTAAACTGTTTAATCCCATCCCCATTACTTCACGGGCACCATCAATTAATAAAATTTTATTTTTTAAATTAGGATCCCATAAATCATTCCAACTGGAAATTTTTTTACCATGAAGCATTTTCGGATTATACACAATTCCAACAGTTCCCCAAAAATAGGGGACAGAAAATTTGTTTTCGAGATCAAAGGGGAGATTCATAAATCGTTCATCAATATATTTGAGATTCGGCAGTTTCGAATGGTCCAAAGGTATCAGTAAATCCTCATTCCTCATTTTATCAATCATATATTCAGAGGGGACCGCGATATCATAGGTTGTTCCGCCTTGTTGAATCTTTGTCAGCATGGCCTCATTCGAATCAAAGGTTTCATAAATGACCTTGATGCCTGTTTCTTTTTCAAACTTCTTGATAAGATCCTCATCAATGTAATCGCCCCAGTTATAGATCGTTAACGTGTTCCCGCCTGAATAGCCTTGGGACGAATTTAAACTTGAAATCGCATATAACAGCACTGCCGACACAATGACCATAACAAGGAAAAAACGAACAAGCTTGTTCATCGTTTACGAACCCCCATTCCATTTACCTTATTGCGCTGTGTAATAAAATAGTAAATCACAACGAGCAGCATCGTAACAAGGAACAGCAAGGCTGATAAAGCATTAATATTTAAGGATATTCCCCGTCGTGCTAACGAATAGATTTCAACTGAAAGAGTCGAAAAACCATTCCCTGTTACAAAAAAGGTAACCGCGAAGTCATCGAAGGAATAGGTTAATGCCATGAAAAAACCAGCAAAAATTCCTGGTGTAATAAATGGGATAATGACCTTTGTCAAGACGTTCCAGCGGCTTGCACCCAGATCCCTGGCAGCGTCGATTAATGTAGGACGCATCTCCATTAATTTTGGAAGAACCATTAAGACGACAATCGGAATGCTAAAGGCAATATGGGATAACAGTACCGAATAGAAGCCAAGTTTTATCCCTGCCATCGTAAACAAAATTAAAAATGATGCACCCACAATAACGTCTGGGCTGACGATCAGCACATTATTTAATGACAACAGCGAATTTTTAGTTTGCCTTTTTTTGGCCTGATGAATGGCCAAAGCCCCAAGTACACCAATGATGGTTGAGGCAAGTGCTGATAATAATGCGAGGACTACTGTATTTAGGACAATAATCAATAATCGGGTATCCTGAAAGAGTTCACGGTACCAATCAAGCGAAAATCCCTTAAAGTCATACATCGTTTCCCCACTGTTAAAGGAGAAAATAACAAGAAAGAAAATAGGTGTATACAGGATTAAAAAGATGATCAATAAAAATAGCTTTGATAGGGGAGTTATTTTTTTATCCAAGTTACACACCTCGCTTTCGAGTATTGGTAACAACCATAATCAAGACCATAATAATAATTAAAAAGACTGCAATTGTTGAGCCCATACCCCAGTCTTGTGTTACAAGGAAATGCTGTTCAATTGAGGTTCCCAGTGTTATGACCCGGTTCCCGGCAATTAAACGCGTCAACATGAACAAGGAAAGCGCTGGAATAAACACTACCTGACAGCCAGATTTTACCCCATCAATCGTTAAGGGGAAAATAACACGACGAAACGTCGTCCACTTTGAGGCACCTAAGTCATTGGCCGCATCTAATAAAGTAGGGTTTAATTCATTTAATGAATTAAATATCGGTAAAATCATAAAGGGAATAAAAATATAGACCGACACAAACACAAAACTGAAATCTGTAAATAAGATTTGTTGTGCTCCAATCCCAATCATTTCTAAAAAGTTATTTGCCATCCCATAAGTACCAAAAATACCAAGGAAGGCATAAGCCTTTAACAATAAATTAATCCAGGACGGGACAATAATTAATAAAAGCCATAACTGCTTATGCTTTGTTTTTGTTAATAAAAAGGCTGTTGGATAGGCAATCAACAAAGAAAAGGCAGTAATTAAAAAGGCATACCAAAAGGAACTGATTGTCATTTTCAAATAAACCGGTGTAAAAAACTTTTGATAATTCACAAGTGATAGATTTCCTTCAATGTCAAAAAAGGAATAATAGAGAACAAGGAATATAGGTGCAATAACAAAGAGCGCAATCCATAGGAGATAAGGAACTGTATAAAGATTTCGTGTAATTTTATTTTCCATCTGTTTCCACGTCCGTATATGCCTCTAAACGGCGATCGAATTCTTCCTCTGTTTCTCCATGCCGCATAACATGAATCGCTTCAGGGTCAAAATAAAGGCCGATTTCATCTCCCACGGTTGCCTTTTTAGTGGAATGGACAAGCCATTCGTTTCCATCTTTGTCATAACCGGAAATTTCATAATGCACACCACGGAATAACTGAGAGTCGACGCGCACCTGGAGTTTTCCGCGTTCCAATGTTGTGATTTCCAAATCCTCCGGCCGAATCACAATTTCAACAGGCTCATTCGGGTTTAAGCCTTTGTCCACACACTCAAACTGTCTCCCGACAAATTCCACCAAATAATCTTTAATCATTCTGCCGTCCACAATATTGGATTCACCAATAAAGTCAGCAACAAAGCGGTTGATTGGTTCATCATAAATATCAATTGGTGTGCCGCTTTGCTGGATTTTCCCTTTATCAATGACAAAAATTTCATCAGACATCGCCAGCGCTTCCTCCTGGTCGTGTGTTACAAAAATAAAGGTAATCCCAAGTCTTCGTTGGAGCTCTCGCAATTCGTATTGCATTTCGGTGCGAAGCTTTAAATCAAGCGCTGATAAGGGTTCATCAAGCAAAATTACTTCCGGTTCATTAACAATCGCACGGGCAATCGCCACACGCTGGCGTTGACCGCCGGACATTTCTCGGATTTCCCGCGTTTCAAAGCCGTGAAGATTTACAAAGCTGAGTGCTTCCTTTACTTTTCGCTCAATATCTGCATTCTTCATTTTTTTAATGCGTAGGCCAAATGCCACATTTTCAAACACATTTAAATGTGGAAAAAGGGCATAATCTTGAAATACTGTATTTACTTGGCGTTTATTTGCCGGTACTTGGTTGATTTTTTTTTCGTTAAAAAAAATATCCCCTTGAGTGGCTTCAGTAAATCCGGCAATTAACCGTAAAATCGTGGTCTTCCCACATCCTGAAGGACCAAGAAGTGTGTAAAATTTCCCCCGCTCAATCTCAAAGCTTACATCTTTAAGGATTGGTGGATCGTTATCATATTGTTTTGTTACATTAATAAATTTAATAATAGCACTGTTGTTCATAATGACCTCCTTTTTTGCATACATTTCTTATGGTTCCATTCGTGAATCATTATACAAGAAGAACTTAAAAATTCATAACGGTTTTAGTCATCATATAAACTTCTGAAAGGAACTGAAAATGAAAAATGCCTCCTTCTCATGGAGAGATGGAGGCATTCTGAGTAGGTTAGGCGTTTTGTTTTATTGCTTTATTATTTTTAAAAGTAGTTTTGCGAATGAACGGGATGACCCAACGATCAAGACCGATGCGGCCAGCATTGAAGCCTGAGAACAAGATGATTGCTCCGATGAATAGGTCTGTTGGAATATGTGACACGGTTCCGGCTAAAAAGAACGAGAAGTTCATCACAAGACCGAAGAACATGGCAGCTGTTGTTAAGCAACCGAGAATAAGCCCAAGTCCAATTAAAAATTCACCTAAAGGAACAATAGTGTTAAAAATATCAACGTTTGGTAATGCAAAGTGCTTTAAGAAATCTACGTACCAGCCATAAACCACTGCACCATCAGGTCCTTTAACGGGATTAGCAATTGCCCCTTTTAAAAATCCAGAAGCATCAAATTGACCTGTTAATTTGTGGAACCCTGCTGTAATCCAAGAATAACCGATATATAAGCGAAGAACTGTCAAAATTCCAGCGGCAACTTTGTTTTCTCTTAACCAATTGACTACCATGTGAAACACTCCTTGTTAATTAATTTTTATATAATAAGTACATTGCTAATATAACAAATATAGTTTGAATTGAGGAGACTTTGTTCATGATTTCACAATTTCGTAAAAAGATTTTGAACAATTTGTTACACGATGGTGTTGAAAGGGTTTCTATAGCACTATGAACCATTTAAAATGAAAAAAAGTCCCTTACTCCTGCATTGCACAGGATGGGACTCTTGCTGTTAGGTTGTTTGCCTTGTTGTGCTTTTACCTGTAAAAGTTCTTCGAATGAAAGGGATTAACCATCGATCAAGTCTAATCTCACCAGCATTATAACCTGAGAATAAAATAATCGATCCCAAAATATACGTCCCCTTTTCTATAAAAACTATTTACAAAATTGTTCTTTCCGGCAAACTACTGTGATTGTAAATTTTTACAAATTGTTATTGATAAAACTAATATCATTAGTTAAAATAAAACTAATACTATTAGTTTAAAGGGGATGTAAACATATGAGATTAATTAAAAATGGATATATTTATCAAGTGACCTTTATGGCAAGTGTATTTCCGGTTAACTGTTATTTAGTGGAGGAAGAGGATGGATTAACATTAATTGATGCTGCTCTAGGCTTTTGCGCGAAGGGAATTCTGAAGGCGGCAGAGTCCGTTCGAAAACCGATTACAAAAATAGTACTCACCCATGCCCACGAGGACCATGTTGGCGCACTTGATGCAATTAAAGATGTGCTGCCAGAGGTCCCCGTTTATATTTCCACTCGCGATTACAGATTAATGATGGAAGATCGTTCACTCGATTCCCACGAGGAGCAAACTCCGATTAAAGGTGGTGTGCCGAAAAAATTAAAAACGCGTGCCAATATATTATTGAAAGAAGGCGATCTGGTTGGGTCGCTTACGGCAATTGAAACGCCAGGGCACACACCGGGATCCATGTCTTTTTTAGATTTGCGGACAAAAGCGTTGATTGCTGGGGATGCCTTCCAAACAAGAGGAGGTATTGCCGTGGCAGGAGACATGAAGCCATGGTTTCCATTTCCGGCCTTTGGCACCTGGAGTAAGAAAACGGCACTGTCTAGTGCGAAAAAACTTATCAGCTATCAGCCAAGCCTTCTTGCAGTTGGCCACGGAGAAATGGTCGAGAATCCTTTGCGAGTAATGGAACAAGCAATTGAAAGTTTCGATCGGAAAATAGGATAAGGAGCAAAGAAGATGTCACCTAGACCAAAATTTGGACTTGATATATCAACAATAGTAGAAGCAGCTGGGGAAATAGCCGATTTACATGGAATGCAAGAGGTCACACTCGCCAATCTGGCGAAGAAATTAGGAATTCGACCTCCCTCATTATATAACCATTTTGATGGCCTGCCGGGACTAAGGAAAAGATTGGCGATTCACGGACTTGACCGCTTACATGAAGTAATGGCAGAAGCAGCTATCGGGGTATCTGGCACAGAAGCAGTTCTTGCTGTAAGTCAGGCATATGTAAATTTTGCCCGAAAGCATCCTGGGATTTACGAGGCGACATTAGTAGCACCATACCCAGAAGATGTAGACGTGCAGCAGGCAGGAGCAAAAATTGTTGACCTTTCCGTCCGAGTATTAAATGCCTGCCATTTAGAGGGGGAATGGGCTTTACACGCTGTCAGAGGCTTGCGCAGTATATTACATGGTTTTTCTGCTTTAGAGCAAAAGGGTGGGTTTAAGATGACGCTTGATTTGGATGAGAGTTTGGCAATCATAATTAAGGCATTTCTAGCGGGAATGGAAGAGGTACGGTAATTTTTCTATGGTAATTCATAAATTTAAGCTAGGAAAAGAAAGCAGCCGATAGGCACTCCCTCTTGACTGCTTAAATTTAATTATAGGCATAAAAACGATATTTTCGTTTTACGGTAATGTAAAAGAGGGACAATTTGGTGATAGGATAGTTCGACATGCTTTGGTATAATGGGGTTAACTTTACAATTAAGGAATGATTAAATTGCCAAGGTCGGAAAAGTATGGCTTAATATTGGATGTTGAAACAACAGGTTTAGGTCCAACAACGGATGAAGTTATTGAACTGGCTCTAAAGCTATTTTCCTATCGAGCGGATTCGGGAGAAATCATTGATATAATTGAGGAGGACTCCTTTTTACGTGAACCGCTTTCCAATTCCGCCAGGAACAATTATGACAATGCCTACAGGGTTCATGGAATTCCATACGAGTTAGTCAAAGGGAAAAGTTTTTACGATGGAAAAATAAAAACCTATTTTCATCGTGCTGATGCCGTTTTTGCTCATAATGCTTCCTTTGATCGCAGTTTTCTCTATCACATGTATCCAGAAGTTAATGATCTAATGTGGTATTGCACGATGAGGAACATTCCTTGGAAAAATTATGGATTCCCAAATGGGAAGCTTCTGACTCTATTACAAGCCCATAATATCACTAATTACCAAACACATAGAGCACTTGACGATATTACATACTTGATGGACCTGCTCAAAAAAACAAGTCCAAAAGGGAATCTTTATCTTCAAGAAGTACTCGAAAAAGGCCCAATGAGAAAATATCAACCAGCCACCGCAAGAACAAGAATGGGCTAAAATGCCAAACCCAACCCCAACGCAATTACCCTGCGTTGGGGTTGTTAATGGTGCCTGTCACCATTAACAATCTTTACACAGTGAGTGTCTTTAGTTATCAATTAGCAGGCATTATGGTAGAATTCTAATTATTACATAAATTTACTCCGAGGTATAAACTAAATGAATCTTTTAACGTTAAATTGCCATTCCTGGCAAGAAGAAAATCAACTAATGAAGATAAAATATTTAGCACAAACCATTGTGGAAAACTCATATGACGTGATTGCGTTGCAAGAGGTTAGTCAAGCTGCTGATGAGGAATGTGTATCCGGGAAAATTAAGAAAAACAATTATGCTTTCGTACTGTTAGAGGAACTTAAAAAGCTAGGTATTACAGAATACACCTTAGTTTGGGATTTATCCCACTATATTACTAATGGTACATATGAAGAAGGCGTTGCCATTCTAACGAAACATCCAATTATGGAAGAGCACTCATTTTTCGTATCCGAAAGTAAGGATGTAAAGAATAATTGGAAAACGCGAAGAATTGTCGGGGGCACGATTAACTATAATAACAAACCGCTCTCCTTTTATTCTTGTCATATGGGATGGTGGCATGATGAACAGGAACCATTTAAGAATCAGGTGGACACGCTGCTTCAGCTTGTAAATAGGGATCAATCGTTCTTTCTTATGGGCGATTTTAACAACGATGCTGCACTTGAAGGAGAGGGTTATGAATATTTAATCCGCAATGGTCTTTTTGATACTTACCATCTAGCAGATGATAAGGATGAAGGAATTACCGTCAAAGGGAAAATTTCAGGTTGGAGTGACAATAAGCAAGATTTACGCATTGATTTAATTGTAACAAATCGACCAGTTAAGGTAGACTATTCGAAGGTCATCTTTAATAGTAGGAATAAAAATGTTGTTTCAGATCATTTTGGTGTAGAAGTTAAGCTTGTATTAAATTCATAACTGATAAAAGAATTAAAAAAAAATAGAACGGCTCTGTTTGTGCAGCGATGCAAACAGAGCCGTTTTTTTGGTAGATTACACATATGTAAGATCAGGCAACAGATGATCAATCAGCGATATTGGAAGTGAGTAATTATTGTCTGCCCTCAGTGAAAATTTGAAAGGTAACACCGAACTTATCTGTTACACTGCCGTAAGCAGGACTGAAGAAGGTTTCTTGGAGCGGCATACCGATTTGACCGCCATCTGTTAGTGCTTCAAAAAATGCACGAGCCTGTTCCGCATCGTCAGTCGTAATACAGATGGTTACTTGATTCCCACTCTGATGGGGTTGACCAGGAAATGTATCAGAAAACATTAGCTCAGTTTCGCCAATCTTTATGGTCGCATGACTAACAAGATCCTTTGCTTCCGCGGGAAGAGGGAATTCAGGGTTTTCCGGCATTTCCCCGAAAGATTGACTAAAAAGTACTTGGGCTTCTAATGCCTTTTGGTAAAACTGGATTGCTTCCTTTGCATTTCCATTCATTACTAAATAGGGAATCAAACGCAATGTCATAAATAAACAGCTCCTCGGTATAGTGTATTTTACTTGCATCTTGTATGCACGATAGATTGAAAGACAGGCAGCTAATATAAAAATTGTCAAAACATGAAGCCCACTTTTAATTATTACCGCTTATTCAAATTATAAAACAAAGAACAAATGTTCGCAAGATAAAAATAATAAAAGGTGCCTGACACCAATTACACTATGGCAGCATACTTATTGGTGCCTGACACCATTTTTACTACAATGACATTGGTTATTTTAATAATGGCAGATATCTTTCATTAATGATTTTTAGATGGTGCATGGCGTGACCTGCAATGATGTAGGCGATGGCACGGGTGGTTTGTTCTTGATTATTAGCAACCCCTTTTCTTGCCCAGGCCTCTTCAGGCATATTTTTAATGAGTGTAAGGGTTGCATTTCGTGTTGCTGTTAAATCTTCGAGGATGTTTTTCATCGGAAGCCGGTTGAAATCCGATCCTTGAATATAATCGTTTTCATCAAATCCTGCTAGTGGTGTTTGGTCCCCCCGGCCGATTCGCATTAAACGGTAGCTCATAATTCTTTCGGTATCCGTCATATGCCCTAGCACTTCTTTGATACTCCATTTACCAGAGGCATAGCGGAAATGTCCGTCTTCCTCCGTAATTCCTTCCAAAAGTGCAACCGTTTCGGCGAGGTGGTTATTTAGAATCGATAACAGGTCACCTTCAGGAACTAATCTTACATAAGGCAGATAATATTCAGGGTATTCACTAGCTAAAGGACGTTGAATCATTTCAGTCTCTCCCTTCAAATCTTGTGGCAGTATTCACTCGCACGTTTAAGGTATTAGAGGAAACAGCCACTTTTTTCATTTTTTCAAAGAAATACCTAACAAGATGGAACATTATATGGCAAAGGATTGCTGTGCAACCATCGTACTCCAATCTAACGATCCCCAGACCAATCCTACCATAAATTTTATACATGTAACGTAAAAATTAACAGAATTAACTGTAAAATTATAAAATAGGGGTTAATTTTACAAATTCGGCTTGGTAAGGAAAATATGTATTTTTAAAACAAAAAAGAGTTGCAACTTAACTCAGGTCAAGTAGCAACTCTTTATATGATTAAACCATTTTATCAAAACGAACACGTTTATTGATAACGTACATAACAGGCATACCAATTGCCAAGACAACGAACTCACCAACTGCAGTTGTGAGCCAAGTGAACATGAATGGCAGATCAAATGCCAAATGCAGTTCAAGGGCTATCAAGAACATCGTGAACGTGAACACGAGCGTATTCACAATCATCCGCGCCCAAATGCCTTTGATAAAGCGAGCGCATGCAATTGCAATTAACAAGGCGATGACTGATTGACCAACACCGAAAATGAGATCATAAGCCTTCATAGGTGAAAAGAATAAGTTTGTCAAAAATACACCTAAAATGATGCCATAAATGTACTTTTTATTAAATACCACCAAGTGATTAAACATTTCCGATACACGGAACTGGACTTGAGTAAAGCCAAACGGCTGAATCAAAGCCGAGACAGCAATGTATAATGCTGCAATAATCCCGTTAACGACAATTCCTTGCACCTTGTTGTGTGCATTACCGGCAGAGGCACTAGTGCCCGAATTAGCACCGACTGTTTGTGCTAATGTGTTAGTTGTTTTTTCCATATCCATTTCTCCTTAGTTTTTTTACGTGGGAGGTTCTCGAACCACGTTTTTTATGTTACTTGCAATCTAATATATTAATATAAAAAAAGACACGAGTCAATGACACTTTTTTGAAATAATAAAGGATGCCCCTCGAAATGGCATCCTTTTCATGCTATATATGTACCACACTCATTAAAGCATGTACGTTGTCTTTCGTAATCATTTATTATCGAAAAAATGGCATTTTACTAATCTAAAAGAAATTTAATCATGATTAAATAGGTTACTGAAAACAGCAGGAATAGAAAAATTAGTGAACCAAAATAAAGAACTCTTGATTTCTGCTTATCATTTTCATAATTCATGCCTATTAAAAGACCTCCAATGATGGTGGCAATCCCAAATGTAGGGTGAATCATGCTTGCCAACCAGATCCCTGCAATGAAGAGTAAATACCCCGATAATGGGATAATCCTTTGTAGTTTCAATGTGCTCACCCTAACTAAGTTGGATTTTAGAAAAAGATTATATATTATAAATATTACCACAAATGGTAATTAAATTATTACAAGGTTTTATTAACTTTATACATGTTCGTTGGAAAATGTGAATCAATTAGTTTTTATGATTAATTTACCAAATATGTAAATAATTTTTACCCGCCTTGTGCATTCTAAAAGAAAAAAAGGAATGCTTGTGATGAGAAGAAATAAAATGTTTTTACTCGTTATAATGATACTACCGTGGTTATCGTTACAGCTCTTAGGGAAAAAGGCAATTCAGCGATTTTACCCAGGAGCGTTGTTTATCTTCTTTTTAGTACTAGTTGAAAGCATTTTCGTTAAAAAAAGAGTCTGGTGGAGGTTTTTCGAGAAACTCCTACCCAATGTGATGGGAGAACTTCCTTTTCTTTTTGGACCACTTTTTGTTGGCGCACTGTGGATTTTAAAATTTTCCTTTGGCAACTTCCTTCGATATATCATCTTAAATGTAGTAACAAACTTATTGATTGCATATCCAGGGATGAGCATATTAAGAAAAATGGGGATTGTTTCCCTTGTTAGATTGAAGCACTACCAAATGGGGGTATTATTAATGGCCCAATCTGTTCTTATGTACATTGTTCAAATTGTTGCCGAAAAAAATCGAAAAACACCCAAATCGCTTATTCAAAGAATGTTTTCATGAAAATCCAAGGACCACAAGTTGTATGGTATAATACTGGTCTTAACTAAAGATAATTGTGAGTTATTTAGATGATAATATTTAAAATTAATTTTTAAGATAATATAGGATTGGTACTATTAAATCAGGCAAAACCTAAGACTAATGCGCTAATTATTAGTTTTAGGTTTTTTTATTTTTGGGAAAAAGTCCGTAATAAATGTCGGAAGCTTTTATTACTTGCACTTTTTAATAAAGTTTTCTTAATTTCAACTGGAACATGTTAAAATAGTAGGTAATTTATTCCCTTGGAGGTGAGAGAAATGAAACTTACAAATTTTGAACAATGGATAGATGATAGAATTCTAGAACGAGGCCTTGCGTATTTCACTAAAGGAAAAGTACTTAATCTCTCAACCACAGATGGCATTCATTATAATGGCCTAGTAGATGGTTCAGAAGTATATCATGTTGACATATTTTTAAATCATGACGTAATCGTCAATTCCTATTGTAGTTGTCCTTATGATCTATCAGAGTATTGTAAGCACCAGGCAGCAATTTTTTTTGCGTTAAGGAAGGAAAAACCTACGAATGAAGCTGCAGTTACTAAAGAGTCAGCGAAAGAAAAAGATCTAAAGTCCGTCTTATTAAACCAAAACAAAGATGAATTAATTACTGCCATTCTCGGTCTGGCGGATGAATACTCGGGAATTGAAAAACGATTGCTATTTAAGTATGCTCCTAACGAAGATGACATCTCTTCAGCGAAAAAACTGATCCAAGAATATATTACTAGTGCCAAAAGGAAAGGGTTTATTGATTGGCGTCATATCGATCATGCCTTACAAGGGGCAGAAATGACACTACAAAAAGCACAAGGAAAATTAGAAATGGGGGATATGCAAAGCGCTGCAGTATTGTCACTAGTTGTATTATCCCCTGTCGTTAAAATGCTTAATTTTTCCGATGATTCCAATGGATCTGTTGGAACGATTATGAATTGGGCGATTGGAATCATCGACGATGCCGTGACGGCCAGCATAACCCATATAAATGATAAAGAAAAAAAGAAGCTGTTTGAAGCAATTATGAAGGAAGCATTAAAAGAACAGTATGATGGCTGGAGCGATTGGCGCTATTCACTCTTAAAGATTTGTACCTGTTTTTCTTCGCATAAGGATATGAGGAAAAAGTTAGAAAAACAACTGGAAACCCTCATTAAAAAGGAAGGATCTTCATGGAGTGATAAATATGATAAAACTCAAATTAAATTATTGCAGCTCGAAATTATTGAAAGATGTGATGGAAATGAGGCAGCAGAGAAATTTATTTTTGAAAATATTCATTATAGTGAGTTTCGTAAAAAAGCAATTGCCATTCAATTGGAACAAGGAGAATACGAAAAAGCGATTGAACTTTGTTTGGATGGAGAAAAAACTGACAAGAATTATCGGGGTCTGATAAAAGAATGGCGAGATCTTCGCTATCAAGCATATAAACTGCTTGGCGATATTGAACAGCAGAGGCAGTTAGGGAAAGAGCTCTTATTTGAAAATGATTTTAAATATTACTCAAAATTAAAAGAATTATATTCCTCAAACGAATGGGAAACAGTTTTGAAAAAGATTGTTGATGAGTTTGGAATGCAGAAATACCAACCATCCGCATATCTTTCCATTTTACTCGAGGAAAACTTGACTGCTCAGCTATTAACATATTGTCAGAATCATATTTCTACTATTACTGAATACTATCCCTATTTAATAAATGAGTATTTAGAAGAGGTAAATGATATTTTTAGAAAATATATTAATCAATCGGCAGAAGAAGCCACTGATAGAAAAAAATATCGAAAGGTCTGTGCCCTAATCAAAACATATAAAAAGGCCTGTGGAACGATTCAATCACATAAGTTAATTACTGAGCTAAGAGAAAGGTACCCTCGAAGACCAGCATTTTTGGAGGAGCTAGGGAAAATAAGATGAATCGGTATTAAGTAGGGTTTTAGCATAAAAATCTAAACAAATACCGATTAAGTAACCAGCAGGATATATTTTTGTTATGAAAAAATGTTATATATAGTGAAGCAGGCCGCAGCACAGGGGAACTGAGGGTCCTGCTCCACATTTTGTATTTTTCAAGATAGAAATTTTAAGCCTGTTACGCCAATAATAATCAGGACTACACTAATAATCCGCCCAACATTTTTGGATTCTCCAAAAAGAAACATGTTAATAAAGACGGCCCCGGCCGTCCCAATTCCAACCCATACTGCATAGGCAATGCTTAGTTGGAGAAATTGAAACGAAACATATAAAAGGATAAGTGATGCACCGAATCCCCCAATATAAAGGACTCCGTTACGGATGTTTTTTTGTTGACTATATAACTTTAGACCGACAGCACCTGTAACTTCACTAGCCGCTGCTAACAAGACAAACAACCAGCCCATATTAAGCAGCTCCTTTCAAGTCTTCTTTTTCTTCCTGATTGTCAGCTAGGTTTAAACCGATGGCACCGATTACTATAAGGATAATAAACAAGAGCTTCCCTACACTAAAACTTCCGCCAAAAAGGTATACATCCATTAACACGGTACCAATTGTACCTACTCCTGCAAAAATGGCATAAACAGTACCTGTTGGCAGTGTCTCACATGCCTTAGGGAGAATGTGATAATCCCAGAGAATAACGCCAATAACTATTCCCCACTCCCACCAAGTGTCAGCAATATTAAATCCATACACCCAAATCCATTCAAATAAACAAGTTAGTCCCACGTAAAACCAAGCTTTATTCATTTTTTCCACCTCTTAGGAAACCAGCTGTTATGGAGATAAAAGTATCCATATAAAATCTGCTGAAAATCCTTTATTATTACTTTAGGGTACCACAATTCTTGTAAAAGTTATTCTATGATGTCAATAAGTAGGTTGGAAACTGTTGTAAACAGGAGTATAACTGTGATATATATCACGAAACATCCACCAAAATAGCTTTATAATAATTGAAAATAGAGGGAAATTAAATGTGGATGGTGAAGAAAATGGTTTACGACTTTAAATCGCTTTATAGTGAAATCGGCGGACAAGAAACGATTGATAAGCTGGTGGAGGCCTTTTATCCGCGTGTTTATGCCGATCCTGAGTTAGCACCATTGTTTCAAGGTGACATGGAGGAAATTATGCGGAAACAGCGGATGTTTCTGCCGCAATTTTTGGGAGGACCAGCCCTTTACAGTCAAGAGTTTGGACCGCCGGCGATGAGAGCACGTCATCTTCCCTTTGAGGTGACTCTAAGAAGAGCACAATGTTGGCTCCGTTGTATGAAAGAGGCGTTTCATGAGATTGGTTTGGATGAAAATCCTGCAGGCCTGGCTTTTTATGAGAGGCTTACACAAGTTGCAGGAATTATGGTGAATACACCGGATCGCGAATAAGTAGGTGTGTAAGGAACAGTTTATTTCCAGATAAGTAATTGAATTTGCTGCTTGAAAAAAATGAGGTAGAAGATTTGATAAAGACATATAAATAAAAGGCTTCTCTCATAATGAGGGGAGCCTTTATTGTTTTCTTATGTGTTAAGAGGAGGGGGCAGTGCTAGTGGAATAAAAGTCAAAGTTTTTTTAAAAATTTAAACACGTAGTCAGTTGATATTATGATATGGTAAATTGAAAAGATAGTAAAAGTCTTCATTTTTATTAATTCAACCAATAAAATGTAAGGGTTTTCTTGCGTCTGGAGTGATCATATGTTTTTTTCCTTACGAAATCGATTATTTATTATCTTTACTTGTTTGTTAACCATCCCATTAATCATTTTATCGATTATTATTCCAAGTTGGTTTACATCTATTATTGAAGGTCAAACTCAGGATTTAATAGTAGAAGCAATGGACCAGTATTCACTTTATATTGATTCAATCACAACACAAGCTAAGGACTTAGGAAAGCAGGTTCTTGTAAATGAGACAACTCAACAGTGGTTAAAACTGGAAAGAAGAGCTGAAGACTTACCTAAGGAACAGAGTTTGTTAGAGAAGAATCAACTAAAAATGCTGCTATCGTCGATGATGATTAATAATTCAAATGGTATGTCTATTTCAGTCGTTTTGAATAATGGCGAAGGCACATGGGGCACTAATTCCGATTTGAAAAAGATTGATTGGTTTAAAGATTTTACTAACCAAGAACAACATTTTGTAAAGTCACATATTGATCCATATTTGCCTTCTCAAGGTATAATTAATAGCTATATTTTGCCCCTCGTTGATATGAATACGGTTGTTTCATATGGGATTATAAAGGTCAATTTCCCTTCATCATTGCTTGAAACTGCATTGGGGAAAATGACAATTGGGAAAAATGGTCATGCCTATTTACTCGATCAACAAGGAGCGAACGTTTTACAGGGGAAGGTTGAAATACCAAAACAAATATTAAATAGCAGTTTTTTGAAAATAAAAAATAACGATAAGCAAAAAGGTTTATTAGAAGCAGATTATCACGGAGAAGAATACCTTTTATTTTTTCAATAGTTATCAGTAGGTGATTGGATTCTAGTCAGTGAAGTGACTAAGTCTGACTTATTCTCCAAAGTTTCACTTTTGCAACGCAACTTACTTTTAACGAGCGGTATCGTTTTTTTAATTACAATCTTGGCATCGTTCATGCTTTCTTCAAGTATTGTCGGGCCATTAGGAAAACTGGCAAAGGCAATGCGATTTATTGAGCGTGGCGATTTTTTGGGTGCTAAACGGTTTATGCCAACAATAAAATCTTCTAATGATGAAGTAGGTTACGTGATAAAAGTGTTCGATCATACCATTGATCAATTGAAAAAGGTAATCGATACAGAATATGAAGCAAATATTCGTCGTAAGGATGCTGAGTATAAAGCTTTATTACTACAAATAAATCCACATTTTTTGAACAATACCCTTGAAATTATCAGCGGCTTAGCCGCTCAGGGGAAAAATAATGAGGTTATGAATGTAAGTATTTACTTGGGCAAGATGATGAGATATTCCTTAAATACGCAAAGTGATGTTGTGAAACTGAGTGAAGAAATCAGCTATATTCGCAGTTACACTGACATTTTAAAGGTGAGATATGAAGACGCTATTACAATCGAAATAGTAGAGGATCCAGAAACAAGAAATCTTCCTATTATTAAATTCATCCTACAGCCCCTCGTGGAAAATGCTGTGAAATATAGTTTTATTGAAAAGACAACGGCTGAAATTTTTATCAAAACGGAAAAGGTTAATAATCAAATAAAGATCATGGTTGAAGATAATGGGACAGGGATGTCTGAGGAAGTTATCGCAGACTTATGGGGCGAAGAAACGGATAATGAAGCTCTTAGTGTATTAGTGAGTATGGGAAACAGCATTGGACTTAGAAACGTGCTTGGGCGTTTAAAGCTTTACTATGGTAAAAATTTTTCGTATAAAATTACTTCAGAAAAGAATGCAGGCACAAAAATTACATTATGTATAAATGTGGCTGGAGGTGATAGACATGATAAAGATTATCATCACGGATGATGAGATTCAAATTCGTAAAGGCTTACGAATGAAAGTGAATTGGGAAGAGGAAGGGTTTCAAATCATTGGGGAAGCATCCAATGGGAAAGAAACACTTGAATTGCTTGGAAACATGGAGATTGATGTGGTCATTACAGATATGAGAATGCCCATTATGGATGGGGTTGAATTAGCAAAACGCTGTCATCAGGAATATCCAAAAGTAAAAGTAATTGTTTTATCAGGCTATTCCGATTTTGAATATGTACGAGGTTCATTAAAAGAAGGGGTAAAAGACTACTTGTTAAAACCAGTTGCCCCAGAAGAATTAGTAGAATCATTACGGAAAATCCGTACCGAAATAGTGGATGAAAAACAGAAACAAGTGGAAACTGCCCATTTGCGACAGCTTGTCCATACCCAGCTGCAAGAAGTGCAGGAACAATACTTGCTATATTTAGTAAAAGAGGAATGGTTGCAGCTTAATTTCGTAAAAGAGAGACTGCAGCAGTTGCAGTTAGAAGATTTTGTAAAGGAAAACGCAGTCGTACAATTTTTCACGGTGGAAATTAGAGAGAACAATGCTAACCCTAAGAGATTAAAGGAACTTTGGCTTCCTTTTCAGATGTTATGCAAGGAAATTACTAAAGAACACACAGGTACGTATTCGTTTTATGACCCAAGCTATGCAAATATGGTTCATTTTATACAGAAGGTGGATGCAGAAAAGTTATATAGCAATTCTAGTTTAGTAGAGAAGATTCAAAGAAATGTAAAAAAATTATTGAATTTAGAAACAGTAATAGGTATTGGAAATGTAGTCACGGGTCTTGCAAACTTTAAGACAGGTTATATTTCCAGTTTGCTTGCTTGGAGTCAAAGTCATCTAGGTTCAAAATCACAGGTGATTGATGGAGCAATAACAAAGGAGGAAGTATTTGAGTTTCAACCGGATTTTGAAAGAAAGTTAACAAATGCAATTGAAAATATTGATTTTGGGGGATTTAAGGAAAATATTTATGCTTTGTTACAAGGGAATGGGAACCAATCAATTTTGTCCTTTTCATTTTCTGCCAATCGAGTATTATTTTTGTTAGGATCGCTGGCAAGAAAATATGATATTGAGACAAAAGACATAAAAAAAACAATTTGGAATTGCCAACAAAGTATTTGGGAACTTAATTCCCAAAGTAAAGTGATTGAAAACCTACTTAGTTTGGCACATTTAATTATTGAAAAGATACGAATGGCACGCTTTTCAAATGGAAAATTAATTGTTGATAGTGTTCGGCATTATTTGGATCAACACTATGCAAATGAAATATCACTTTCCTTATTATCTGATCTATTTCATATCAATAGTGCTTATTTATCGGAAACGTTTAAAAATTATGTCGGGCAGAATTTTAGTGATTATCTTGTTAATGTACGAATGGAGAAAGGTAAGCATTTTCTCAAAGATAAACAGCTCAAAATTATTGATGTAGCAAACTTAGTAGGCTTTTCTAACTCAGGTTATTTTAGTACGGTTTTTAAAAAACATTTTGGACAAACACCAATTGAATTCCGAAATTCTTTAGATTCTTAAGTTTTCAAAAGACAAGAAAGAAAGGGAATGTAGATGAGAAAATGGTTCACTATTTTTGTAATCATACTTTTAGGTATTTTGGTGTATGTTTTGTCCTTTTTTGATACATTCTCTGGCAGCCAAGAAGATAAAAAGGATCAATTCAAAGTTACTGACCAAGTCCAATTGACATTCTGGCGAAATAAAGGGAATACTGCAGAAAATAAAGCTTATGAAGAATTAGTTTCTTCTTTTGAAAAAGCGAACCCCAATATTTTGGTGAATATGAAGTCTATTCCTTATAGTGATTATGAATATCGGCTGCGAACTGAACTTGCAGCAGGGAACCCGCCGGATATTTTGACCATTGATAGTCCGACCCTGGCTCTTTATGCACATACAGGGACGTTATTATCAATCGATTCGTATATGAAAAAAGGAGGACAAATTGAGGACTTCCCTGAATCTACATTAAATGGAGTAAGTTATCAAGGTCAAATTTACCTTGTACCTATTGTAGATTCAAATATTGCTTTATATTACAATAAACATTTATTTATAGAGGCTGGCATCCCTTTTCCGTCAGAGGATCCCAATAAACCCTTAACATGGGAAGAGGTATTAGAAATTGCGAAAAAGGTAAATAACCCGGCAAAAGGTGTGGTCGGCATTGACCCAGCACAGGAATTTGGGGATGGAGAATCTCCTGCTTATTTTAAAACCCCACTCCTTTGGCAGTTTGGTGCCGATGTTTTAAGCCCTGATGGTAGTACTGCAAGTGGATACTTAGATTCAAAAGAAGCGTTGGAGGCTTTGCAATTTTACCAGGATCTGTACCATAAAAATGGTGTTGCTTCGTTGGAACTACCCCCATCTGCCTTTGAGTCAGGTAAGCTCGCTATGACTGTGCTTGGTTCTTGGACTCTTGCAGAATTGGAAAAGAATCACCCGAATTTTAAGCTGGGAGATGATTTTGGGGTAGCACCCCTGCCAAAGGAAAAATATCAGTTTGTGCCCAATGGAGGTTGGGCGCTCGGAATCACATCAAAATCAAAGCATCCAAAAGAAGCTTGGAAGTTTATTAAATATGTGACAAGTTATGAAGGAATGAAAAAGTATGTAACCATAACAGGTGATATTCCTGCAAGATACTCTGTCGCAAAAGAACTCCCAGAGCTGAATGAATATCCTAAAAACATATTTTTACAGCAAACTCAAAAATATTCAAAAAACCGCCCTGTTACTCCTGCATATCCGGTTGTTAGTGATGCAATCAGAAGTTTATTTGAGGATGTAGGAATTGGCGGAAAAGATGTAAAGAATTCAGCGAAAGAAGCGGTAGATAAAATCAATACAGCACTAAAAGAAATTCAATAAATAGTGGGACTATTAACTACGCTCGCTTTGGCATCAAGCATCCCCATCGAACACTATAGAGCTCTGCATCCATGATTTGTTTTGCAATAGAATAATACTTTTTGAGAAGAACTCCTCTAGTAAAGTGACTAGAGGTTTTTTTAAATCTTGTAAATTTTTCCCGAAAAATGGAACCGTTTTCAACTACCGAAAATATTAAACGTCCGTTTCCAAAGATATTAAACTCTCCCCTTTTCCAAATTTGTTAAAGTTGAAACCAGATAAAGCAATAATATTAAAGCTATTGGATAGGAGGTTAGGAGCTTGCAAGAATTAGTTCATGCTCAAAAAGAAACGGCATTAAAGTTAAAAGCAGAAAAGAAAGCGGTATTGAAACTGAAAAGTAACTTGGATTATGTCAAGAATAATTACTTTCTTTACTTACTACTCGCGCCTGCGGTTATTCTTACTATCATATTTAAATATATCCCCATGTATGGAGCCATAATTGCGTTTAAAGATTTTAGCACGATAAAAGGTATTCTAGGAAGCGATTGGGTGGGATTTGAAAATTTCACGAAATTCTTATCCTCCCCGAACTTTGCAGACATTTTTATGAATACGCTTAAACTTAGTTTTTTTGGCTTAATCATTGGGTTTCCAGTCCCGATTGTATTGGCATTGATGCTTAATCAACTACGAAGGGCAGCCGTTAAAAAGAATATTCAACTGGTACTCTATGCACCGAATTTTATTTCAGTGGTCGTTATTGTTGGTATGGTATTTATTTTCTTATCACCAACAGGTCCGATCAATCAAGTTGTTAGCTTCTTAACAGGAAAGCCGCTTATGTTCATGTCAAATCCAGATTACTTCCGATCTATCTATATTATCTCTGGTATCTGGCAAGCAGCAGGCTGGTCATCAATTATTTTTGTTGCCGCTTTAGCAAATGTGGATCCTGAGTTGCACAATGCAGCGACAATTGATGGAGCAAATATTCTCCAAAGAATGATCCATATTGATTTACCAACACTGAAACCTTTGATGGCAGTTACCTTTATCTTGGCTGCTGGAGGAATTATGTCAATAGGTTTTGAAAAAGCTTATTTAATGCAAACGGCTATGAATTTACCATCTTCCGAAATCCTGCCAACTTATGTCTACAAAGTGGGCTTGCAGTCAGGTGATTACGCCTATTCCACCGCTGTTGGCCTGTTTAATTCGGTCATCAATGTCATCTTGTTGTTTGTAGTTAATAAAATCGTTAAGAAATTAAACGAAGGAGAAGGTTTATATTAACGAAGAAGGAGTCTTAATATGAATATAAAGCACACCCGCATAGACCGAATCATACTAGGCTTTAATAATATCTTTCTATGTTTAGCTGTATTAGTCGTGTTAGTTCCCTTGGTATATGTCGTCCTAGCATCATTTATGGATCCAACCGTTCTAATAAATAAAGGGATTTCATTCAATTTTTCAGATTGGAGTTTTAAAGGATATCAGCTGATTTTATCCAATGATGCAATGGTGCGCGGCTTTATCAATTCCATTCTTTACTCGGTAGGATTTGCCATTGTTACTGTTCTTGTGTGTATTTTCGCGGCCTATCCGTTATCGGTAAATGGTTTTGTCGGGAAAAACTTCTTCATGACACTATTTATGATAACCATGTTCTTCGGCGGCGGGCTCATTCCAACCTATCTAGTTGTAAAAGACCTCGGGATGTTAAACACCCCTTGGGCCATTATACTCCCTGGGGCAGTTAATGTTTGGAATATTATCTTGGCAAGAACCTATTTCAAAGGCATTCCGTATGAATTGCATGAAGCAGCAAAGGTTGATGGGGCCTCAGATTTATTAATCTTCTTTAAAATCGTTTTGCCGCTTTCAAAACCAATCATCTTCGTTTTAGCAATGTATGCATTTGTTGGTCAATGGAACTCTTATTTTGATGCGATGATTTATCTCGAAAATCCCAATTTACACCCATTACAATTAGTTTTGAGATCCATATTAATCCAAAATCAAACGGGGCCAGGTATGATTAGTGATCAGCAGGCAATGGCTGAGCTGAAAAAACTCTCAGAAATGATTAAGTATTCATCCATTGTCATTTCTAGTCTGCCGCTTATGGTCATGTATCCGTTCTTTCAAAAGTACTTTGAAAAAGGAGTCATGGCTGGTTCATTGAAATAATGAGCCAATAAAAAAATTGTAAATGCTTTCTCACAATATTTAGGAGGGTAATGATATGAAAAATGTTAAAAAAGTTATGGCTGCATCGCTTGCTACGATATTACTAATTTCGGGTTGTAGCAACAGCGGCAAAAGTGAAAATGCGTCATCAAAAGAGTATAAACTAAAGAATGTTTCCTTTCCTTTAAAGGAAAAAGTGACATTGAGTTTTATGACACAAAGCTCGCCATTAGCGCCAGCTGACCCTAATAAAAAGTTAATTTATAAGCGTTTAGAAGAACAGACTGGTGTTCATATTAAGTGGAAAAACTACACCTCAGATGCTTTTATAGAAAAAAGAAACTTGGCAATGGCGAGCGGTGATCTCCCGGATGCCATCTTAGATGCAGGTTTTAATGACCATGATCTATTAAAACTAGCAAAAGATGGGGCGATTATTCCAGTTGAAGATTTAATTGAGAATTATATGCCTAACTTACAAAAGGTTCTCGAGGCTGCACCTGAATATAAAGCAATGATGACAGCTCCTGATGGACATATTTACTCCTTCCCATGGATTGAGGAGTTAGGTTCGGGGAAAGAAAGTATTCACTCTGTCGATGATTTCCCATGGATCAACGTTGAATGGTTAAACAAATTAGGTTTGAAAATGCCTACAACAACAGAAGAATTAAAGAAAGTATTGATTGCCTTTAAAACACAAGATCCAAATGGCAATGGAAAAGCAGATGAAATCCCGATCTCGTTTATTGGTAAACAGCCAGGCGGGGAAGACTTAGCATTCTTATTTGGCTCATTTGGCCTTGGGGAAAACTGGGATCACACAGTTGTAAGCAATGATGGGAATGTTACCTTTACTGCATCAGATAAAGGGTATAAAGAGGGGATTAAATTTCTCAATGAGTTATATAAAGAAGGTTTAATCGATGTGGAAGCGTTTGAACAAGATTGGAATACCTATTTAGCAAAAGGTAAGGACAATCGTTATGGTTTATATTTCACTTGGGATAAAGCTAATATTACAGGCATGAATGACAAGTATGACGTAATGAAGCCGCTGGCTGGTCCTGATGGTCATGTGAATGTAGCTAGAACCAATGGTATGGGCTTTGATAGAGGAAGAATGGTTATTACAAGTGCAGATAAGAACATTGAACTAACTGCCAAGTGGATTGATCAATTATATGAACCAAAACAATCTGTTCAAAATAACTGGGGAACGTATGGTGATAAAACGCAGCAAAATATCTTTGAATTAGACGAAGCGGCAGGTATGTTAAAACATCTTCCTTTAGAAGGTAAAGCACCAGTGGAATTAAGACAAAAAACAAATGTCGGCGGTCCATTAGCGATTTTAGATGAGTACTATGGAAAAGTTACTACAAAACCAGATGATGCAGCATGGAGATTAGGGCTAATGAAGGATGTTATGGTTCCCCATATGACAGCCGAAAATATCTATCCAAGAGTATTTTTCTCCCTAGAAGATAGTGATAAACTTACTACGATTGAAACAGATATGTTTGCTTTTGTAATGAGAAAACGAGCGGAATGGATTCAAAATGGAAAAGTGGAAAAAGAGTGGGATGAATATTTGAAAGAATTAGACCGCTTAGGGTTACAAGATTGGTTAAAAATCAAACAAGCAGGATATGATAGAGCGACAAAATAATAGATTATGTTTTGGGCGGAGGCTGTATAGTTCTAGTATATGTACAGCCTTATTCCAATTTAAAATAACAAGGAGTGATGGTAATGACACAACGATATAAAGAAAAGCATCGTCCGCAATTTCATATTTCACCTGAGGAAAAATGGATGAACGACCCGAACGGAATGGTCTTTTTTAATGATGAATATCACCTTTTTTATCAATACCACCCCTTTGGTACAACATGGGGACCAATGCACTGGGGCCATGCGATTAGTAAAGATTTAATTCATTGGGAGCAGCTTCCGATTGCGCTTTATCCAGATGAGCATGGAGCGATTTTCTCGGGAAGTGCAGTTGTTGATTGGAATAACACATCAGGGTTTTTCCAGGATGAACCTGGGATAGTCGCCATTTATACAAGTGCCGATAACTATCCAGACTCCGACCGGCCGCGTCAACGTCAAAGCCTTGCTTATAGTAAAGACAACGGAAGAACATGGACCAAGTACGAAGGAAATCCAGTCCTTTCTGATGTCAGCATAACTGATTACCGTGATCCAAAAGTATTTTGGCATCACGAAACCCATAAGTGGGTGATGGTCTTAGCGACGGGTCAAACCGTAACCATCTATAAATCTGCTAACCTAAAAGAATGGGAGTTTGCCAGTGAGTTTGGCTATCAGGCTGGTTCACATGAAGGCGTTTGGGAGTGCCCCGACCTGTTTCCATTACCAGTAGATGGAGATGAAGACAATCAAAAATGGGTCATGTTTGTCAGCATTGGTGATAACCCGGAATTCAAAGAAGGATCAAGAACCCAGTATTTTATTGGTGATTTTGACGGAACCACTTTTGTAAATGAGAATCCGGATAAAACGGTCCTCTGGCTAGATTATGGCCGGGATAATTATGCTGCTGTCAGCTGGTCAGATCTCCCTGCCAACGATGGAAGAAGAATCTATATTGGCTGGATGAGTAACTGGCGTTATGCGAATCAAGTTCCGACGGAAGAATGGCGGAGTGCGATGACCTTGCCAAGAGAATTATCTTTAACATCTAGTGAGGCTGGTGTTCGCTTAGTTCAAAAAGTGGTTTCAGAATTGGATTCGATTCGAAATGGTTCAGAGGTTTATCAAAATCTAATGATCGAATCAAATCTACCTGTTACTTTTAACCTTTTTAGTTCATTAATGGAGGTGAAGCTGGAGTTTGAAATGCAATCCTCGCTTTCTTTTGGACTCGCCTTACAAAACTCAGAAGATGAAAAGACCGTCATTCGTTATGATGTGGAAAAGGAACAACTATCTGTTGATCGAAACCAAGCTGGTGATAATCATTTTTCAAAATCATTCGCAACCGTTCAAGAAGCGTCTGTAAAGATGGAAAATAATCGAATCAATCTTCAAATCCTGATTGATGCTTCCTCTGCAGAGGTGTTTGTGAATAATGGAAAAGTCGCTTTTACGAGCTTAATCTTTCCTAATAAACCATATGAGCAAATTGTTTTATTTTCTGAGGAAGGAAACACCATGGTTTCCTCATTGAAATTAACCGAGCTAGATTCCATTTGGGGGTGGTAATTCCATTTTATGCAAAGCTCTAATCGAATATCTCGGGTTAGAGACTTGTTTTTGCTGAAGGATGATTTTAAAACAAAGGCAGGTTGAGAATAGATGAAGACGAATACATCAGTCATTTGTATCGGAGAATTATTAATCGACTTTTTCTGTACAGATGTAGACATTGATTTAGTTGCTGGTCAAAAGTTTGAAAAACAGGCAGGTGGAGCGCCCGCTAATGTTTGTGCAGCAATTGTGAAACTGGGGGGGAATGCCCTTTTCAGTGGAAAAGTTGGCAATGATCCATTTGGGCATTTTTTAAAAAATACTTTAGATGAAGTGAATGTCGATACCTCGATGCTTGTCCTTGATAATGAACATCCAACCACTCTAGCATTTGTTTCATTAAAAGCAAACGGTGAAAGAGATTTTGTTTTTAATCGCGGAGCAGATGCATTTTTAACAGAGGATGATCTTGATATAGAAAAAATAATGAGGTCAAGAATTCTACACTTCGGTTCAGCGACAGCTTTATTAAATAATCCCTTTCAATCCACTTATTTACATGTTATGCAAGCAGCTAAAACTGAAGGAAAATTTATATCCTTTGACCCTAACTTCAGAGAGGACCTCTGGAAAGGAAGAACAGAAAACTTTGTCGACTTAGCGAAAAAGGGAATAGCAATCGCTGATTTTGTAAAAGTCAGCAATGAAGAATTGGAAATTATCTCGGAGTTGAGTGATTTAGGAGAAGGAATCGCTGTGCTTCATCAAATTGGTGCTGCAGTAGTTGCAGTTACTTTAGGAAAAGAAGGAACGATGATTTCAAATGGTGAAAAAATGGAGCTCGTACCAAGTATAAAAGTAGATTCTATCGATTCAACTGGTGCTGGTGATGCTTTTGTTGGTGCAACGCTTTATCTGTTTGCGTTAGACGGGGAACCAAAAATTGTTTTAGAAGACTTCAATCGTCTGAAAAAAATAATTTCCTATAGTAATAAAGTGGGAGCGTTGGTTTGCACGAAAGTTGGGGCCATTTCTGCTTTGCCGACTAAACAAGAAGTTTATCAATTGTAACTCCCTTGATCGTACAAGCGATAATTTAGAGGAATAATAAACAAAAGGCTCCTTAAATGGTGAGGAGCCCTTTAGTGTAACCGATTATTTTTTTAACTTAGCCCATGTTGCATCGAAAGCTTTCATGGCTTCCTCTTTAGATTGTTGACCGCCAACATATGCTTGAAGTGCAGCGCCAAATTCCTGCCCGGCTCCATCTGGGTACTTCATGAACTGCCAAGAGTAGGTTTTACCATCTTGAGAGTACTTTTGAATTTCAGCACCTAGAGGTCCAATGTCATCAGCTTTTGCATCAATGGTTTTAAACGCTGGGATATACTTGAATTCTTTTACTAATGCAGTTTTACCTTCATCAGACGTTATAATCCAATTTAAGAAATCTTCAGCCGCTTTTTTGTCTGCTTCTGGAGCTTTGTTATAAACAACCCAGTTGCTTGGTACGTCAACCATTAACTTGTCTGCTTGAGCAGGATCATCCGTTAGTGCTAATGGAATCAAACCAACTTCCATACCTGGATTTAATTTATCAAGCATTGGTTGTATCCAGTTACCTTGTTGAATCATGGCAGTTTCACCGTTAGCAAATTGGGTAACTTCTGTGTTGTAGTCTGTAGTTAATGGATTTTTGTTACCATATTTAACTGTTAAATCAACTAGCTTGAAGTAGTCTTCAAAGTATTTATTACCTGCAATTTTAGTGGTTCCTTTGTTTAAGCCACTGATAAAGTTTTCATCATCAGCTTGTTGGTAAGCAAATGGGACGTTTAGGCCATGATTTGCCAAGACCCACCATTCGCCATAACCTACTGAGAAAGGTATAATACCAGCTTCTTTAAGCTTTTTCGATACAGTTTCTAATTCAGAATAAGTTTTTGGAATTTCAGTAATTCCAGCCTTTTTAAAAAGTTCCTTATTGTAAACGAGTCCATAACCTTCCATATTTACAGGCATTCCATATATTTTTCCATCCATCGTCATTGGTTTTAATGCATTTTCATAAGCATCTTTGACCCATGGCTGGTCGGATAAGTCTTCTAATTTATCTTTCCATGTAACTAAATCTTGATAGCCGCCGTTTGTAAAAATATCAGGAACCTTATTCGAAGCAAACTTTGCTTTTAGAGCAGCAGCACCATCAGCCCCACCGCCAACTGTTTCAATATTAAATGTTACATTTGGGTTTTCTTTTGAATACTTATCTGTTAACGCTTTCAATTGATCAGCAATTTCAACTTTTCCTTGGAAAATATCGATTACTACCTTACCATCTTTACTACCGCTGTCTTTTTTCGTTCCAGATGCACTGTCACTGTTCCCACATGCTCCTAAAAGTAGTGAAGCTGATAAAATTCCCGCAGCTATTGAGTATTTTTTAATTGACATTTGGTTTTCCCTCCTGGATTGTTTTATATATTTTTATATAAGTCTCTACTGTCTGTGATAATTCAGACAGCAGATGTTGTACCCGTAAAAACATTATTTAATTGAACCACTGGTGATACCCTTGATAATGTGTTTTTGCATAGTAAAAAAGAAAATCAACAAAGGTATGATCCCAAGAACAAGTGCTGCTAATGCTAAATCCCATTGTTTTGTGTACTGGCCAAAGAAGGAGAAGGTAGCTAATGGAATCGTTTTATATTCAGGATTTTGCAGGACCAGAGACGGTAACAAGTAGTCATTCCAAATCCATAGGCTGTTTAAGATGACAATGGTTACTGTAATTGGTTTTAATAATGGAAACACAATTCTCCAGAACACTCCAAACCGAGAACATCCGTCGATAATCGCTGCTTCCTCAAGTTCTACTGGAATTCCTTTAATAAAACCGTGATATAAAAAGATTGTCATACCTGATCCAAAGCCTAAGTACATGATGACCAGACCCCAAATGCTATTTAGTAATCCAAAGTTTCCTGCAGTTTTAATAAGCGGAATCATAATGGATTGAAACGGAATAATCATTGCTGCCACGAAAATCATGAAAATCACATTGCTGATTTTCTTTTTCGTTCTAACTAACATGTACGCCGCCATTGAACAAAAAACGACAAGGAAAATATTACTTAAAACCGTAATGATCAAAGAATTTGTAAATACCTTCAAATAATCTAACTTTTCAAAAGCATTTATATAGTTGTCTAACATGAACACTTTTGGAAGAGCAGATGTATTTGATAATATTTCAGCAAACGGTTTTAAGGAGTTGGATATCAAATAATAAAACGGAACTAAAAAGACAAGACCAAGCAGAATGGCAAAAACTTCGAGAATAAATGTTTTGCTTGTATACTTGTTTTCCATTATGATTCAACCTCCCTTTTCTTCGAAATTGTTACTTGAAGGACAGTAATTGCTGCAACAACAAGGAAGAAAATGAGTGCTTTTGCTTCACCAATACCATAGCGGTTATTGACAAATGCTTCTGTATAAATATTAAGTGCTAACATCTCTGTTGATTTAAATGGACCACCGTTCGTTAAGGATAGGTTTGCATCAAAAATCTTAAAGGATGAAGCTGTTGTTAAAAATAAACAGATTGTAACAGCAGGTGCTACTAGTGGTATGGTGATCTTGCGTAGAATCTGCCATCTATTTGCTCCATCTATTTTTGCCGCTTCAATTAGTTCTTGCGGAACGTTTTGTAATGCAGCAATATAGATGATCATGATATAGCCTGCTCCTTGCCACACACTGACAATTACGATTCCCCAGAAGGCCGTCCTAGCATCTCCTAACCATGCTAGCTCAAAAAAAGGTATACCTGTTAACTGTCCTAGCGAAGCAAAGCCTTTTACAAATATGAACTGCCAGATAAATCCTAGTAAAAGACCGCCAACCATATTCGGCATGAAGAAAACTGTCCGCAAGATGTTTCTTGACTTTAACATCTGGGTTACTAGCAAGGCTAGTCCAAAACCAATTCCATTTGTTAAAATAATTGAAACAACTGTATACTTTGTTGTAAGAAGGAACGATTGTTGAAATTGTTTGTCCTCAGTAAATAAGTACTTAAAGTTATCAAGTCCAACCCATTTGACTGCACCTGTTACCCCATTCCAGTCAGTAAAGGCATAATAAATACCTGTAAAGAAAGGAATTATAACTATAATTGCAAACGCTAACAATACTGGGCCGACAAATAGGGTGAATAACCCTGCATCCTTCAGCTTCTTATTTTTATTCAAGGAAACTGGCTTAGTGGTGTTCTGCTTTGCTAAAACTGAAGTATCCACTTTTTCTAATTTATTATGGGTATTCATTATCTGCACCTCCATGACTTTATTTTAGAGGTTATTAAAAATAATGAAACGGCTTACATTGACAATATGAGTGGAAAATATTGAACAATGGAAATAAGATTATGCTAAAATAGGGGCACCTACATAATGGGATGTTGAGAGTAAAAAGGAGGGAGGCTAGTTTCAGCTGAAAACTAGCCAGATCACTATGCATTGGGGAATTCGAAAGAAACTGATCATCACTTTGATGGCTGTCATTATTATCCCTTTTGGAGTTGCCAATACCATTACTTACTATCAAACAACAAAGTCCCTCAATGACCAATTTGTTTCTACCAATCATAATCTTATTGTAAAAGGGGAAGAGGAACTAAAAACATATCTAGAGGATGTCGCTCAAATGTCTACCGTTCTTTATCGATACACACCCTTTATGAATGTAATGAGAGATGGAGTGACTCAAAATTTAAGCAGCAACCAAGAAGAGGTTCGCCGTGCACTTGCCTATCTGTTAAATTCCCGTCCAGAAATTGAACAAATGCATATTTACATAGATAACGGAAAGGATTCCTATACCAATTACCATTCCAGAATTAGCGGAAGAGGAAAATATCTTAGTATCCTATCCCACCCCTATTATGCTCACTTGAGCCGCTCTAATGACTTTTCTGTGATTGAACCGCCACACGAAATATATAGTTATAATCATTTGTCGGTCATTCCTAAGTCTGAGATGAACCAAGTATTAAGTTTCCATACGGTTATCCGGGATGTCCCCTTGGAAAAAATTTTAGGATTTGTGTCTATCGATATTAATCTTTCAAAATTAAGTGATATTGCAGGGCGTTTATATAATGATGGGGTAGAAGACTTATATATTATGAATGAAAAGGGAGTTGTCATCTATTCTTCAAATAAAGCAGTAAATGGTAAGGAAAATAAACAAGAATGGTTTAAGCAAGTGAGGAAAGCGAAGACGGGGAAAAGTCTAGAATGGAAGGATAAACAATTTTACGGTGTCATTGTTTATGAAAAATTCTCTAATTCTTCTTTTAAGGACTGGTATATCGTAAAAAGGATTCCCTATAAAGTGCTTTATCAAAGTGCTAGGCAAACAGCCTTTACTAATATTTTAATTGGAATCATTACACTTGTTATTGTTTTAATTGCCACCATGTTCATTTCATTTCGACTCACTGCTCCGATTAAGGTCTTAATTGCCAATATGAAAAAGGTAGAAAAGGGTGAGTTTGAAGCAGACTTTGAATCATTGGGCAACGATGAAATTGGGATGCTCGGAAGACATTTCAAATTAATGATTACTAAAATCAATGAGTTAATCGATCGAGAATATAAATTAGAAATTGAAAATAAGTCTTCACAGTTGAAGGTTCTCCAATCACAAATCAATCCACATTTTTTATATAATGCCTTTCAATCGATTGGGACACTTGCACTTCAATTAAAGGCCGTACCAGTTTATTCCTTATTGACCTCATTATCAAATATCATGCGATACAGTATGAACATGAAGGAAGATATTGTCCCACTATCGGCAGAGGTGAACCATGTTAAGTCCTATCTGAAATTGCAAAAACAACGATTTGAAGAGCAGCTTAATTTTGAATTTGAGATAGAAAAAAGGACGGAGGAAGTCCTTGTACCGAAAATGATATTACAGCCCATTGTTGAAAATTGCTTTAAGCATGGTTTTGATCAACAAATAGAAAAAGCAATGATTATAATTAAAGCTCGAATCGAGGATAACCATGATTTATACATCAGTATAGAAGATAACGGAATTGGTATTAGTGAAGATGAGCTTGAATGTCTTCGCAGGGAATTGTTCTACGGAGGCAGTAAAGAAATACAGAAGCGAGATACGATAGGTTTGAAAAACATTTATGACCGCTTACAGATTTATTATTGTAATAAGGTGAAAATGGCTGTTAACAGCAGTCAAGCAGGTGGTTTTATTGTCACCATTACGATTCCTACTGTTAATAAAGAGGTGGAGCATTCATGAAAGTCTTAATCGTCGATGATGAAAAGCATGTTCGTGAAGGGATTAAGTTACTTGGTGCTTGGGAACAACATGATATAACTGAAATCTACGAAGCTGGAAACGGTGAAGAAGCAATTCAGTTAATTCAAACATATAAGCCTGAGATTATTTTTTCTGATATGAAGATGCCAAAAATGGATGGGGTCCAATTGCTAGAATGGATTAAACATAATGTTCCAATGTGCAAGACGATTGTTGTGACTGGATATGATGATTACCATTTTATGCGTAAAGCCATTCATTTCGGAAGTACGGACTATTTATTAAAACCGATTGATCCAGATATATTAAATCAAACACTTGAGACTGCAGTAAAAGAATGGAAGAAAGAAGAAACAGACAGGAATCGTAAAGCAAGTAGTACACAATTAATCAATGAAATGAAGCCTGTCTATCGAGACCGTAAGCTGACTCAGTTAATTAACAATACCAACATGAAGGAAGATTTGGATAAGGAATTTGGGTTTATCCAAGCACAAAAATATGTAGTCGCACTTGTGAGGATTAACAGAAAAGCGAGTGAGGCTTTACAAGGAGACCGTGATTTAGCTTATTTTACGATACTGAACGTAATTAATGAAATTTTACGGGAAAAAGAATGCGGCATTGCCTTTCGATACCTAGCTCATAAGGGTGAAATTCTACTTATCTTTTGGAATCACTTGGACCAAATAGATGATCTTTTAGCACGCATTTACAAAGCGATTAAGAACTTCATTAAAACGTCTTGTCCAATTGCAATCGGAGTAACAGTAAAGAAAAGAAACAAATTGATTGATTCTTATCAGCATGCTAAGCAGGTTTTATTGAATGGTAATATCCTAGATAATGTAGAAAGCAGAGTATACCGCCAGGATGTTATACATGCTGCTATATCAAAAAGCTTATTTTCGTATTCAGCTGAAATCGAATTAGCTATTCAAGCCGGTGAAATAAGAGTATTTGAACAATTGATTAACCGAATTGCTAAAGACTATACCGATGACAATTATTTATCATTCAGTCAGCTGCTTCAACTGGAAAATGAATATCTAGTTATCAGCAATAGTTGGCTTGAGAGTTATCATCTTCCTGTGAGGTCTACAGACAATATTGAAAACCGGGTGGAGCTCTTTTTCAATAAAAACGGTACCTTTCAGCTGGAAGATTACATAAAGAGGACACTAAGAGAAATATCTATTTTTCTGAAAAAAGTAAAGCGAAAGACTGCACAGAAAACTAGTAATGTCATTTATGAAATTGAGAAATATCTGCAGGCCAACTTTGACCGGGATGTAAAACTCCAAGAAATTTCTGACCACTTTTATATTAGCAGGGAATATATCTCCAGGAAATTTAAGCAAGAGTTTGAGGTTAATATTTCAGATTATATTGTAAAGCTTCGAATGGACCGGGCAAAATCCTTATTGAAAAATAGTGAGTTAAAAATCTATGAAATTGCGACGATGATTGGCTATCAGGATGATAAATATTTTCGGAAGCTATTCAAAAAAGTGGAGGGCATAACGCCAAACGAGTATCGGGAATTACAGTCAACCCAAAAATAAGCAGAATCCAAAACAGGTTCTGCTTATTTTTTTATCTGCAGTTCAATATTTTACACCCCATTTGTCAACGTAAGCGGTTTTATTAATATTGTTGTTCTTTAAAATAAAAGATAAAGAGAACAAAAGCCTATACATTAAAGGAGAGACTTTATATGACGAATAGAAACTATCATTTAGTTATAGTTGGTTATGGTGGCATGGGAAGCTATCACGCAAAGCTATTAAAAGAGAATCAAAACATTAAAGTTGTTGGTGCCTTTGATATTCTAGAAGAGAGAAGAGCTGCATCACTTGCTGATGGATACATGACCTATGAAAGTTTTTCCGCTGTTTTAGCTGATGAATCGGTGGATTTTGTTCTCATTGCAACACCCAACGATTTGCATAAAGAAATTGCTATTGCAGCATTAAATGCCAGAAAACATGTAATTTGCGAAAAGCCAGTTACCATTTACAGTGATGATTTCCTAGAGATAATGGAGATTGCAAAAATAAATGATCGTGTGTTTATTGTCCATCAAAACCGCAGATGGGATGAAGACTTTCTAACCATTAAAACAGTATACGATGAACAAATGATTGGAGAGGTCTGGCACTTTGAATCACGAGTTCAAGGGGCAAACGGAATTCCTGGAGATTGGCGCCATCTAAAAGCTAATGGCGGGGGGATGCTGCTGGATTGGGGTGTCCATTTACTAGATCAGCTGCTATTTATGGTTGACAGTAAGATTACCAGTGTCTATGCCAATTTAAGCTATATTTTAGGGGACGAGGTAGATGATGGATTTCATGCTTTTATCACGTTCGAAAATGGCTGTACCTCCCTAGTGGAAGTTGGTACAACAAACTTTATCCAACTTCCGCGCTGGTATGCAAAAGGTACAAAGGGTACAGCAGTGATACATGATTGGGATATCAATGGTAAAATTGTGACTCAAAATCAAGGAGAGATAGAAGCTCCTAAACCAATTAAAGCGGGTCAAGGGTTAACGAAAACAATGGCTCCGCCGTCTGAAAAAGCTGTCAGTACATCGAAATTGCCGAAAGCAAAACCGCTTATGGAAAGCTTTTACGACAACGTTATTTCTGTAGTTGAAGGAAACACAGAACCAATTGTCAAAAACGAGGAGGTTTTACGTGTTTTACAATTGATGGAAACGATTTTTAAATCTGCGGAAAAGAACGAAGTCATCAAAGACTTTGATTCTATTAGAGATTTTGCTTAATTAACTTTGGTCATAAGTTCCCGCTGTTCTAAAGTAAAAACATCGTTCAATATTTTCCACCCTATCTGTCAATGTAAGCAGTTTCATTAGTGCGGGCATCGACTAAAATAAAAGAAAGGTAACATGAGAAGGAGTGATTGTTATGTTAAAAGTAGCCGTATGGAATGAAAACCGACACGAACAAAAAAATCCAGTGGTAAGGGATATTTATCCGAACGGAATTCATGGAACGATTTCTGCGTTTCTTCAAGCTGAAGGGTTTGATATTAGAACAGCTACTCTTGACGAGCCAGAGCATGGATTAACGGATGAGGTGCTAGCTAATACCGATGTATTAGTTTGGTGGGGTCATCTAGCACATGACGAAGTAAAAGATGAAATCGTCCATAAGGTCCAACAGCGTGTTCTCGATGGGATGGGGTTGATCGTTCTTCACTCTGGACATTTTTCGAAAATTTTTAAGACACTAATGGGGACAAGCTGTGATTTAAAATGGCGCGAAGCTGGTGAAAAGGAACGACTTTGGGTCGTGAGCCCTAATCATCAAATAACAGAGGGTATCTCTGAATATATTGAATTAGAAAATGAAGAAATGTATGGTGAACATTTTGATATTCCACATCCAGATGAATTGATTTTTACCAGCTGGTTCGAAGGCGGCGAAGTATTCCGCAGCGGTTGTACATACAAACGCGGAAATGGAAAAGTGTTTTATTTTAGACCTGGCCACGAAACGTATCCGACCTATCACAACAAACAAATTCAGCGTGTCATTATTAATGCGGTCAAATGGGCAGAACCTGTCAAACGCGAGCGGCCAGTTTACGGGAATGCAAAACCGCTTGAAACAATTAAAGGGGGTAAGTAATTTATGACAAAGTTAAGAGTTGGAGTAATCGGGTGCGGCAGCATTGCCCAACATCGTCATTTACCTGAATATCAAATGAATCCTAATGTAGAGATTGTCGCCGTATGCGATATTAATCAAGAGCGGGCACTGGAAGTCGCCGAAAAATATGGTGTTCTTTCTTACACAAACTATGAGGAATTATTGAATAGCGGTGAAGTGGAGGCTGTTAGTGTTTGTACACCAAACTATCTTCATGCCCACATTTCTATTGCTGCATTAGAAGCAGGTGTACATGTTCTTTGTGAAAAGCCGATGGCAACCTCTAAACAGGAAGCTGAAGCGATGATTGATGCGGCCGAAAAAAGCGGCAAAAAATTAATGATTGGTCATAATCAGCGCTTCGTGCCGTCCCATCAAAAAGCTCGTCATCTAATCCAAAGTGGAGAAATCGGCAAAATTTACAGCTTCCGCACGGCATTCGGCCACGGTGGACCGGAAAACTGGAGTGTAGAAGGAGAAGAAGGCTGGTTTTTTCAAAAGGAAAAAGCATTTGTAGGGGCGATGGGAGACTTGGGTGTACACAAAGCTGATTTGATTCGTTATGTGTTAGGTGAGGAAGTAACTGAAGTAGGTGCGTTTGTAGAAACGAATGCAAAGGATTTTACGGATGTTGATGACAATGCCGTTTGTGTATTGAAAACTGAAAACGGCATCATTGGAACACTAGCAGCAAGCTGGGCTTATGTCAGCAGTGAGGATAACTCTACCATTATTTATGGTGAGAAGGCAATCCTTCGTTTAGAAGATGATCCAATTAATTCCCTTGTCGTTCAATATGCGAATGGAGAAGTAGTTAAGTATGAGCTAGGTAAAATTCAATCGAATGAATCGGGAGGTCAGAACAATTCCCACGTCATCGAGCATTTTGTAAATGCTATTCTGTTAGATGAAGAGCCTGCGGTAACTGGTGAAGAAGGAATGAAATCATTAGAGGTAATTCTAGCAGCTCTTAAGTCAAACGATACAAAACAAATTGTTCAAGTAAGATAATTTTTTAATAAAAGAGTTGGCAGCAAAGTTTGCGGTCAACTCTGTGCTGTTTATTTATGCCACAGGTACACAGTTTATAAAAGTGAGGAGAAATTAAAATGAAACTAGGCGTCTTTACTGTATTATTTGCTAAAAAAACATTTGATGAAATGTTAGATACTGTTCAAAAAGCAGGTTTACATGCAGTTGAAATTGGAACCGGCTGCTACCCTGGAAACAACCACTGTGATTTAGAGCTACTGCTAGAAGACGAAAATGCTAGACGTGAATATATTCAAAAAGTGGAGGAACGCGGATTAATAATTAGTGCGTTCAGCTGCCATGGCAATCCGATTTCTCCTGAAAAAGAATTTGCTCAAAGCTCTCATGATACACTTTTAAAAACCATTAAATTGGCATCGTTACTGAATGTACCGGTTGTAAACTGTTTTTCAGGTACAGCAGGAGATCATGAAGGAGCAAAGTATCCTAACTGGCCTGTAACTCCATGGCCAAATGAAAATGGTGATGTCCTGAAGTGGCAATGGGAAGAAAAGCTGATTCCCTATTGGAAAGAAGTTGGCCAATATGCGAAAGAAAACAATGTCAAAATCGGTCTTGAACTACATGGCGGCTTTTTAGTTCATACCCCATATACGTTGTTAAAATTGCGTGAAGAAACCTGTGATGCGATTGGAGCTAATTTAGACCCAAGTCACTTATGGTGGCAAGGAATTGACCCTGTAGCTGCAATTAAGATTTTAGCAAAAGAAAATGCTATTCATCATTTCCATGCAAAAGACACATACATTGATCAAGAAAATGTGAACATGTATGGGCTAACGGATATGCAGCCATATGGAGAAGTACAGACACGGGCATGGACGTTCCGTTCGGTAGGCTGTGGACATGGTTTAAAAGAATGGTCTGACATGATGAGTGCCCTTCGCACATATGGTTATGATTATGTGGTCAGCATCGAGCATGAAGATCCAATCATGTCAATTGAGGAAGGATTTACACGTGCCGTAAATAATTTGAAATCTGTCTTAATTGAGCAGCCTGTCTCTCAAATGTGGTGGGTATAACCCCTAAGAACAACATCTAAGATTAGAGGTGCATGATGAATAAAAAGTGGTGGAAAGAAAGCGTGGCCTATCAGGTTTATCCAAGAAGTTTCATGGACAGCAATGGTGATGGGATTGGGGATTTAAAAGGTGTTACTTCCAAGTTAGATTATTTAAAAGAGCTTGGCATCGATGTTATTTGGTTATCGCCAATGTTCAAATCTCCCAATGATGATAATGGCTATGATATTTCCAATTATCAAGATATCATGGATGAATTTGGCACGATGGCAGATTTTGATGAGCTCCTTGAAGGAGTTCATCAACGCGGGATGAAATTAATATTAGATTTGGTTATTAATCATACAAGTGACGAGCATCCTTGGTTTATTGAGTCTCGCTCTTCCAAGGATAATCCAAAGCGGGATTGGTACATTTGGCGAGATGGTAAAGGGGGTAAGGCACCAAATAACTGGGAATCCATTTTTAGCGGACCGGCATGGAGATATGATAAAGAAACAGAGCAATATTTCATGCACATCTTTTCACCACGCCAGCCGGATTTAAATTGGGAAAACCCTGAGGTCAGAAATGCATTATATGAGATGGTCAATTGGTGGTTGGATAAGGGAATAGATGGATTCCGTGTGGATGCGATTTCTCACATTAAAAAAGAACCAGGATTCCCGGATATGCCGAACCCTGAGAATCTAGACTTTGTCCCCTGCTTTCCCAAAATGATGAACGTGGCCGGGATTGATGAATTCCTAACCGAATTCTCACAAAAAACGATTAAAAACTACGACATTATGACGGTTGGGGAAGCTAACGGTGTTGGGCTGGACGATGCGGATAAATGGGTCGGTGAAGACAACGGCTACTTCAATATGATCTTCCAATTTGAATTCTTAGGTCTCTGGGATAAGGATGCAGATGACCGTGTGGATGTACGTGCATTGAAGAAGAATCTGACCAAATGGCAGAAAGGGTTGGATGGCAGGGGATGGAACGCCTTATTCATTGAAAACCATGACCAGCCGCGACGGGTATCAAGCTGGGCAGATGACAAGAAATATTGGAAGGAAAGCGCAAAAATGCTTGGAGCGTTATACTTCCTTATGAAAGGAACACCATTTATTTATCAAGGTCAGGAGATTGGAATGACTAATGTCCAATTCCCATCCATTGACGATTATAATGATGTTGGAATGGTCAACTTTTATAGGGTTGAAACAGCAAAAGGACGTTCTCACGAGGAGATTATGGAAACCATTTGGAAAAAATGCCGTGATAATGCCCGTACTCCAATGCAATGGGATGCCACCCATATGGGAGGATTTACATCCGCGGATCAAACATGGCTCGGAGTAAATCCAAACTATATGGAAGTCAATGTAGAGAAACAAGTACATGATCCCGACTCTATTTTAAACTTTTATAAAAAGTTAATACGCTTACGTAAAGAGAATCAATTATTTGTATATGGAAAATATGAATTATTAGCAGCTAACCACAAGCGGCTATTTGTTTACACCCGACGTTATGGCGGTCGTATAGCCATTGTCATTAACAACTTCAGCAAAAAATCGACTAGATTTAAAGTTCCAACTAGTGTATCTTTTTCTTCATCTGAGCTTGTCTTGCATAATTATCAAGTGGCAGAAAAGAAATTAAGGAAGGAATTTACCCTAAATCCTTATGAAACAAGGGTATATTTATTAAAATAAAGAAAAGGAGGCTTAAGAGGCCTCCTTTTCTAGCCTTTTGAGCATTTCCTGTTATACTTACTTTTCTGAACCTCTCCAATGGTTTCATAATCCAACGCTTTAAGGCGAAACAACCCCGCAGCCATTCATCCGCACCTTGGGAAAGCCAGACGCCTAAAAGTCCTAAACCATATATTATTTTATTCAGGGTAAATCTATACTTTTAATCCGTTCTAGGTACCCCACTTCAATGCCACAGTTAATGTGCAGCAGTTCACTGGTTGGCTCTGGGTTCCTGGAGTCATGAGGGTAAAATTCACGCCGGTTGGTGTAAATTTGGTTACAACAGAGACTCTAAGACCAATGGATTTAATTAGGCTATCGACCTCGGCATGTTTCCCTTGCTGAGCAGCACTCATCAGTTTCTTTGAGAAATCCAAATTTCCTAAACGGTCTAACAAGATACTTCCTTGTTCCATTAATAAACGAAATGTTTTTACTGAACCTTCAAATGTTTTAATATCAACGGGCGGGTACATGCGAGCGAGTTGATAGTTTATCGCATATGCTGGATAGGGCGGCATTGGGGGAATGGCAGGATTATGAAAAGGGTTGTAATACATGCGTTACTCTCCTTCCAAAATAAAAAACACAAGGCAATATACGGTATGAGATAGAGGTATTTTTGGTTACTATTCTGTTGAACCAATGCTGGTTACGTATAATTTAATGGATTACAGTTTTATTTATAAAAACATTCCATTTGGAATTGAAGAGCTGCAGCAAAAAATTTATCGGCAGTAGCTGTTAAATAATAATAAGTATCTTCAAGCTAGTCGGAATTCGTTTCGGTTACTTTTATATGATAAATATTTTCAGCTCAAAAAAGGATGCCATCTAATATAAATGGCATCCTTTTTTGAGTTGAAAATCAATGTACATAGCTTCTAAACTGTTAACCTGACTGACGGACAATATGGTCTGCCAGTCTAATGGCCAATGCAGAGTTAGAGAGAACTGGGCCAGCTGCTGTCAGGGAAGGAAGAACACTATTATCCGCTACATATAAACCTTGAATACCATGTATTTGACCGTGACGATTTGTTGCTGAAGTTGCGGGGTTATCCCCCATTCTGCAGGTGGAGGATTCATGCATATCTGCTCCAGGCGGTCTAAGTCCCATAGTGGACTCATCCAGAGTCACTCCCATAGCTTTTGCAGATTGTCTAATACCGTGTGCAACTTTCTCGGCTGTTTGCCGGTCTTTGTTACTTAAAGAATATTGAACTTGCTGTAACGGTACACCGAATTCATCCTTCGTGGAAGGATCAATGTACACTCTATTCTCTGCTCGCGGCTCTACTCTCCCAAAGGCTGCGTAAGCAACCACTAACTGGTCTTTTAGTACTTTATCTTCAAATTGCTGGTAGGAAAAATATTGATCCGGCCCTAGAATCTGAATATGATAAGGGGATTCTTCCGTCTCAAATTTCAGAATAGAAAAATTTCCAAGTTTATCAGAGAACTGTCTACGAGGGATTGTTCCAATGGCAATGATGGACACATGACCAGTTAAATAACGCCCGATAGCAGGCCCTTTGATTCCTGAATTAAGTAAAAGACGTGGTGTCTCTAATGTACTCGCAGATACAACTACATTTTTTGCCTGAATTCTGTGAACTCTCTTGTCTGCAGAAAATACCTCAACGCCAGAAACTCTCCCACCCTGTATCGTTACTTTAGAAACAAAAGCATTTAAAGCGAGATCGTAGGGTCGATCAAACTGTGCTGCAGCTAAAGCGTTAATGGAACTATACCAAGGGTTTGAATGGACTTCACCTTGGCGGGAAGGTGTCATGTCAAAAGCAACGGGCATGTCATCTGCTTCGAGTATGCCTTCTCCATGGAGTCTCCTTAAGAAAACCTTTTGCATCGAGGAACCTTTAGCATAATCCGTTGTCACATGTAATAATTTCTCAGCCATTCTATAATAGACATTTAATTCCTGTGGATGAATGGGCCATTTATTGAGCTCAGTTTGAATCGGCCTCGGTGTCGCCGCATTCCAAAACAAGGACCTTCCCCCAAGAGCGTATATCATTCTGGCCCCTGAAAATTGTGGTAAACGTTCTCCTATTACAGTTGAATTATCAGGAAGCAGTTGATCCCTTGCCGTATTTACATTCTGAGTGGGAATATTAAGAGAATGGGAATGAAATAACTTATCACCCATTTCAAGAATTCCAATCTTTTTTGTCCCTTGATTTTTCCAAAGTTCACAGAGTCTCTGCAGGGTGGCGCCTCCACCAGGACCAGATCCGACAATAAGGACATCATAATTGGTCCTTGACATTTCATCAAGCGTTTTTGTTGGAATCCAATTATTTTTATACTTCACCACCATAGACACCAACTTTCCATTATGGATTATTATCAGTTAAGGATATGACATACTGCAAATCCATTATGCTAGTTAGTATCAATTTAAAAAACCTCACGAGGTGAAAGTTGTGAGGGTCCGTTAACTTATTTAATTTATGCTACTTAAAATAAAGACCTTTATTTGCAAGGACATCTTGATACTCTTCCTTACTTACCAACACACTTTTGGCATAAGGACAGACAGGGAATTAAGAAGTGTTTTAGAAATAATCGATAAAAACATATAAATCAGATAGGTTTCTTAAAGATAATGTATTAAGTTTAGTAGAAAAGAAACAACCATCCAACTTAGGAAGCTGTTTAATGATAATAAATAATTACTATTTTCTAGCTAATCGGAAATCGTTTCGGTTAGCTTTTTATATTATGGATATTTTAGAACTAGCTGCTTTTTTAAAGTAAGGTAAATTGACATTATTCAGCACGGTCTGATTTTTTAATAGTGACATAAAAATCCTCTTCCTATTTTATAAGAAGAGGGTTTCTCCATTATGTTATTCATGAAAATGAGGTAAATGAATTTTCCTTTTTATTTTTAAGATTTGGTTCATAGCTTCTGATAACACAAGTCCAACAGCAATGGCACCAGCAGTCATGATTGCTTTTACTGCAACCTGAATTCCTAAGTTGTAATGATTTTCAACAAAGTTTCTTGTCGCTTCATAGGCTAAACCACCTGGTACTAAAGGAATGATACCTGAGATGCTAAAAACAATAACGGGTGTTTTAAAGATTTTTGCAAATATTTTACTTATAGCGCCAATAAAAAATGATGCAATTAAAGTAGCTTGTACCGTATCAAAATGATGGTTTACCAACGAACTATGTAAAAGCCTGCCTATCATGCCAACAAGGCAGCATTGAAGGATAGACTTTTGTGGAACATTAAATATGACGGCAAAGGCTCCCGAAACGATGAAATTTGTCCATACTTGTGTGATCATATCATTTTCCTTTTTATATTATAAGAGTGAAAAGACAACTGCTATACCGCCCCCGATTGCAAATGCTGTTAAGGTTGCTTCTGCACCTTTTGATAATCCGGAAACAAGGTGCCCTGCCATTAAATCCCTTACAGCACTAGTAATAAGAATTCCAGGTACTAGAGGCATAATGCCAGAGACAATGATATTAGAAAGGTCATGACCAAAGCCAATAATTTTGAAGAAAAATGACAATAGTCCAACTAGTAAAGCTGCTAAAAATTCCATAAAGAATTTAATATCTACTATATGTTGAATATAAATCATACATGAAAAGCCTACACCTCCGGCAAGGAATGCAGATAAAAAGTCATTCCATCCGCCATTAAACATAAGCACGGAGAAGCCGCTTACGATAGAAGCTGCAATAATCTTTACATAAGTAGGATACTTAAGATTTTGTTTCTCGATATTTCTCAAAAAAGTGTAAGCTTCTTCTATTGAGATATCCCCACTGCTAATTTTCCTGGAAAGACTATTTACGATAATGATTTTGTATAAATCCGTAGTTCGATTTGAAATTTTTACTAATTTCGTTGGTTCAGTTCCACATAATGAAAAAATAATTCCAGTCGGTGTAACATAACTATTGGGGTTATTGAATCCTAAGGACCGTGCAATTCGCATCATTGTATCTTCTACTCGATAAGTCTCAGCGCCACTTTGCAGCATGATTTTACCCGCAAGTAAACATAGTTCTCCGATATCATCTGTATTCATTCCTTTTTCCATCCACATCACTCCAATTAATAACACATGATTATTGTTATCTTTCAACTTTTTTGGAAATATATACATTTTGGAAGTCAGTTTCTAATCCCAAGATATGCAGTGGGGTTTTCATTTCGCTTTCTTCTGTGGTCAAAAGTATATTTTAAGATAAAAGGATTGACTTTGTTATTTAAACATAGTAAAATTATCTCGAATTAGAGATATTTTAATTAAAAATACTTTGAATAAATATAATTTTTTCACCTAATTATCTGTTAAGAAAAAAATAATACATTCAACTAAACACCAGGTAAACAATATTAAATAGTTATGATTATTTGATAAGAATGCGGCGGGTAAAAGTTGAATGGTATTAACAACGGGAGGAATTTAACATGAATGAATTAAAAGGGATGCATCACGTAACAGCTATAACCAGCAGCGCAGAAAAGATTTATAACTTTTTCACTTATACCCTAGGTTTGCGATTAGTAAAGAAAACAGTCAATCAAGATGATATCCAAACCTATCACTTATATTTTACAGATGATGTGGGGAGTGCAGGAACAGATATGACGTTCTTCGACTTTCCCGGCATTCCAAAAGGAGTACATGGAACGAATGAGATTTCAAAAACATCTTTCCGTGTACCTAGTGATGCAGCATTAGATTATTGGGTAAAACGTTTTGATCGTCTTGAAGTCAAGCATACGGGAATAAAAGAACAATTTGGGAAAAAGACACTTTCTTTTGTTGATTTTGATGACCAACAATACCAACTCATTTCAGATGAAAATAACAAAGGGGTTGCAGCCGGTACACCATGGCAAAAAGGTCCTATCCCTTTAGAATATGCTATCACTGGATTAGGTCCAATTTTTGTTCGTGTTGACCAATTTGATTATTTTAAAGCCATGATGGAACAGGTTCTCCTTTTTAAAGAAATTGCTCAAGAAGAATCCTTTCATTTATTTGAAGTAGGGGAAGGCGGAAACGGTGCCCAAGTCATTGTAGAAAAAAACATTGTCCTTCCAAGGGCACAACAAGGCTTTGGTACAGTTCACCATGCAGCATTTCGAGTGGAAGACCGGACTGTATTAGAGGAATGGATCGAACGTATGCAATCCTTTAATATCCCAAATTCAGGATATGTTGAACGCTACTATTTTGGATCCTTATATGTAAATGTAGCACCACAAATTTTATTTGAATTTGCAACCGACGGACCTGGATTCATGGGGGATGAACCTTATGAAACACTTGGAGAAAAGTTATCATTGCCACCATTTTTTGAAGCAAAACGTGAACAAATTGAAAAACTAGTTCGTCCAATTGATACAGTAAGAAGTACCAAGGAATTTGTTAAAGAATATGAGTGAAAAGTAACATCAATCTGATTAATAGATAGAATGGAAAAGCTAATCGAAAATGACGATTAGCTTTTTTGTTTAATGTATGTTTAAGTTGCCACTTGAAACTTCAAGGTCAATTTTATACTTTCCCGTTCCGTGCGTACCAGAGATATTTTTCTTGTTCAGGTGTTTGGAGGTCAAGGGGAACTCGCATGAGACATTACCGCTGCTCACGTCAGCATTAAGAGTAAAATCAGCATTATCAGGTAAATCAAGTCCCACACTTCCAGAGCTTACATCCATTTTAATTGAACCGCTTACCTTATCCATCTGAATATTCAGTCGTCCAGAGGAAACATCCGCGTCCAGTGCCCCACTATAGTGTTTGATGGTGAGATTGCCAGAGCTGACATCAATTGTACCTGTTTTCGTTTGGATAGAATCAATGTTCACATTCCCCGAAGAACCATCATGTTTGAAATGCTGAACGACCAGATTTTTCAGATTCATATTTCCAGAACCAATCTCAACCGTTAATTCATCTAATTTCATGGGCTTTTCTTTAGACTGTCCGAAAAAATTTACATTTCCTGAGCCTAAATCAATCATCATATTCCGATCATAATCTTTAGGAATGTAGATGGTAAGTTTCGATTTTTTTGACCACCAGTTAAACCAATTAAACCCTTTGCTTTTTACGGAAACGTCGACTGTATTGCCATTCTCTGAAACCGTTAATTTTTGGTTCCCATCATAGATCGCCTTTATATTTGGCCGATCTTCGGGAATAATTGTTGTACTAACACTCGATACATCTACTTTTATCACCTCAGTACTATTTGACACCGCTGCTTGCCCATCACTTTTACCACCATCACGTGCACTGAATATATTGAAGCTTGATGCTTGATTAAATAAGATATATAAGCCGGTAATCACCAATAAAAGTAACAAAATTCTCTTCATTATTTGACATCCCCTTTTCATCTTAACTCTTCTCTATCTAGAATAATAAATCCTTCACCACTTCTCTATGTACTAGAGGTTTATTTTCTCTAAGACCTAAGATGTATATCAAGTTTTATGCAGTTTAAACTGAATTTGGGAGGATGGAGGATTACATAAATATTTCGATAACAGAAATATTTATGCCGTTCCTAAAATTAAATTTATGGTATTCTTTTTAATGGAGAGTGCTTTCTACAGACAAGAAATCGGGTTGCACTTAAAGAACATTGGGGAGAGACGCACATGCTGCAAAAAATAAATAAAAAGCTTGAAAAAATTATGCCACTGATTACGCCTGTTAGTGTTGTGATAGGTGTGCTGCTCAGTGCCTTTATAAAGGAATTTTCATATTTAATTCCGTGGATATTTGCCTTTATGACCTTTGCAGGAAGTTTAAACTCTAATTTCCGCGCTTTAAAAGATGTTTTGCTGCATCCGTTTCCAATCATTCTGGGAATAGTAATTCTACATATACTTATGCCAATTTGGGCATGGGGCATAGGGCATATTGCTTTTTCTGGGGATGTTTATACCATTACTGGACTTATTTTAGCAATGGTCATTCCAACGGGTGTAACCAGCTTTATTTGGGTTTCCATCTATAAAGGAAACATTCCATTGGTCTTATCGCTGATATTAATTGATACCCTGTTATCGCCGATTATTGTTCCGTTTTCGCTTTCGTTATTCATCGGGCAACAAGTTGAAATGGATTTCCTTAGTATTATGAAAGGAATGATGGGCATGGTCGTCATTCCATCTTTGATTGGGATGGCTTTAAACCAAGTTTCAAAAGGGAAAATTAATGAACAATTAGGTACACGTCTGGCTCCTTTTTCTAAGGTATGCTTAGGTATTGTTGTTATGCTTAATGGATCGGTCGTGGCTCCATATTTAAAAAATATCAATCTTAAACTAGTAGGTATTGTATTAGTCGTTTTTTTCATTGCCTTAACGGGGTACTTGTTTTCCTTCCTTTTGGGCCGAGTGATGAAAAGGGATCAGGAGACAATCATCACCCTTACCTTTACTGGAGGGATGAGAAATATCAGTGCGGGTGCGGTATTAGCGGTTTCATTTTTCCCTGCAGCAGTAGCTGTTCCAGTAGTAGTTGGCATGCTTTTTCAACAAGTTCTGGCATCGTTAAACGGACATTTTGTGCAACGCTATTACAGTAAGAAACAAATCATGGAGCAAGAATCAATTGCTTTATAGGAAAAGAAGGAGAGTCAATAATAAAGAACCAGAGAAGGTGGTTAGTCATTGAAAGATAACGGAATCATTGCTGTCTTTCCTGCAGCAGGAAAGAGCAGGCAGATGAATCAATCATCGCCGATTTTTAGTGTCTAAGACGTTCTAAATTTTGAGACGAATCATGATTAAAGTATAATGGAATTATCTAATACGTAATCTGGGAGGAACCTATGGCAAAACTATTTGTGGACAAAACCATTGAAATTAATTCACCCGCATCAAAGGTGTGGGATGCCATCACAATAAGTGAGAATAATCGACAATGGGCGGTAGAGTTCTCCAGCGGCGGACCAGAGTTTCACCTCGAGTCTACTTGGGAACTTGACAGTCCAGTTCTATGGAAAGGCCAGGATGGGGAAGTTATTGTTGAAGGGAACGTAACAGCAGTTGAACCATACAGACTACTTCGTTTTACTGTATTTGACGTTCGCAGTCCTGAACGACCACAGGTGACGGAAGAAGATGGCATTACCTTCAAATTGGCAGAAAATAACGGCAAGACGACACTACATATTTTACAAGGCGATTTCGCTGCGATGACAGATGGCAAAAAATACAGAGATGCAAGTGCCGAGATTTGGGATAAGGTGCTGCCAAAGGTAAAGGAATTAGCGGAACAAAATTAGTTTAATTGATTTATGGGGGCTAGGGAATCCTTTTTAACTAGCTCTTTTTATTGTGTGGTAAAATTTTATAAAAAGGGGTTTTTTAACATGAATATCATTGACCTTCATTGTGATGCCTTGCTTAAACTTCAAGAAGCAAAAGGGTCATTACGATTTGCCGATGCTAAAGAACTACAGACGAATAAATATCGATTACAGCAAGGCCAAATCAAAGTGCAGTGCTTTGCGATATTCATTGAACCGGACATTAAAGGCGATCAGAAATTTCAGGTGGCCCTCGAGCAAATCGATTATTTTTATAAGGAAGTGCTGGGGAAAAATCCGGATATGGTTCATATCAAAGAATGGTCTGATTTTGAACGGCTCAAGGTTGGTCAAATTGGTGCGATGTTAACCCTTGAAGGTGTCGATGCCATTGGTAATGATTTAGCGAAACTCCATATTCTCTACCAATTGGGGGTTCGGTCTGTTGGGCTGACCTGGAACCCAGCGAACTTGGCAGCAGATGGTGCTGGTGAACCGCGCGGTGCTGGCCTGACGCTGTTTGGGAAAGAGATTGTCAAGTTTAATAACAAGCACCAAATTCTAACTGATGTCTCACATTTAAGTGACAAGGGGATTTGGGAGGTCATTGAATTAGCGAAGTATCCGATTGCGAGTCACTCCAATGCACGGGCACTTTGTCATCACCTAAGAAATTTAACAGATGAACAGGCGAAGGCAATGTTTGCTAAAGGCGGTCTTATCCATGTGGTTTACCATCCACCTTTTATAAAAGGATCAGGAAAAGCGACGATTTCAGACCTTGTTAAACATATTGATCATTTTTGTTCATTAGGAGGCGTCAAACAAATTGGGTTGGGCTCGGATTTTGATGGAATTTCGACTTTTGTTATAAATTTAGAGGACGCTTCAAAAAGCCAGAATTTAATTAATGAACTATTAAAATATTACAGTGATGAAATAGTCCGCGGCTTTGCCTATCAAAACTTTTTAGACCATCGGCCTGGGATTGGACGATGAAGTTCAGAGAAAGAAGGAGTAATTACTTTGTACCTTACTATTAAAGAAACAGCAGAATATTTATCAGTTCCGGAGTCAACCGTTAAAAGCCTAATCCAACAAAAGAAAATTCGCAGTCTTTTTGATGGAGAACAATATTTAATTAATAAAGAACAATTTGCCACTCATTTTAAACAACTCGAAAAATACAAACAGCTCGTTGACGAAATCATGAGTGAGCCCATTCCTGAAAGCATCGACGTGAAGGACGAGGATTAAGTGATGTCTTCTATTTTTCTAAAAAGAATCTATGAGCCTTATGATGAGACTGATGGGTGCCGGATTTTGATTGATCGGTTGTGGCCGCGGGGGATTTCTAAAGAGGCAGCAAAACTGTCGTATTGGTTTAAAGAAGTGGCACCAAGTCCTGAGATGCGAAAGTCATTTTGCCATATACCAGAACGTTTTGAAGATTTTCGTACTCATTATCTGAATGAGCTTCGAACTAACGAAGAAAAACAGCATCTCATCGCCCAAATTATCGATATGGCTTCAAAGGAGAAGGTAACACTTTTATATGGGGCGAAGGATCCCATTAATAATCACGCTCAAGTATTGATGGAAGAACTTACTGGATTAATGGAAAAGTGACTTGATTAAAACAGTTGGGTTTAAAATGTAACGGCAATGAAGGACTAATCCCGGTAAGACAGCAAGAGATTAGTCCTTCATACTGCTTTTTAATTCCTCCGAAAACGCCCCATTACCTCCATGGTTTGCATAATGTTCACAAACGCCTTCGGATCAACATTTTTAATCGTATGTTTTGTTTCATTTAGTTCGAATTTAGTAATGACGGTTGTTAACATCTTTCTTTTCTTATGGGTGTATGCCCCTTCCACATCTGTTACCGTTACACCCCTAGCATGTAATTGGAATAATGCCTCCGTAAGTTCTTCATACTTTTCCGTTACAATCGTTATGGTTAATTTGTTCTGTGTGGTATAAACCATATCGACCGCACGTCCCGCTACATAAATTGCGATGATGGTATAGAGTGTAATATTCGGCCCAAAAATAAGTCCAGAACACCCTACTACGAAAAGATTCATAATTGTATTTAAAAAACCAACCTGCATGTTCTTCTTTTTTGCCAGTGTTAAGCTGATAATATCTGTTCCACCCGTCGATCCCCCAAGGCGAATGATGAGTCCAACCGCAATTCCATAGAGTGCACCGCCAATAATAGAGGAAAGAAGGATATCAGGGCTGATCGCTTTAATTGGAATAAATTTCATACTTAGAGATAAAACCAATACAGAATAACCCGTAAGTAATACAAATCTTTTTCCTAAGTATTTCAGTCCTACTAAGAATAAGGGAATATTAATGGCTAAAATAATCGAACCTGTATTAATACCTGTAAAATGTTGAATCAAAAAGGAAATTCCCGTTACACCACCAGAAGTTAGCTTATGGGGAATCAGGAAGGTATTAAAGGCAAAGCCGAAAAGCATTGAGCATAGTCCAATCACTATGACTTGAAAAATTAAACGAAACAAATTGAACACCTCTATCATTTTTTCAACCTTTATATTAAAAACCTCATTTTAGTTTGAGTCAATATATAAAGTTTAATGTTACGAATTTATTAAAAAAATAATAGTATTGTTCTAAACAAAAAAATACACCTATCAGCAGGTGTATTAAGTATTATATGATTCAAAGATTAAATTACATAAAGATATACAGTTAAGAAATGGGACAAGCTTCCCAGCAAAATAAAAATATGAAAAATCTCGTGGAAGCCCAAATATTTTGTTTCTAAAAACTTTGGCTTTGCCCCGTAAATGATGCCCCCAACTGTATAGAAGATTCCTCCAAGGATCAGCAGAAACAAGCCGACCGAACTTAAGCTTCCTGTTAATGGTGAAAAGACGAACACAATCATCCAGCCCATAGCAATATACAAGGCAGTAGAAATCCATCTTGGGCAATTAAACCAAACCATCTTAAAAACAACCCCGCTTATCGCAATACCAGAAATTATTGAAAATAAAAGGGCTCCCGTTTTTCCATTCAAGCTAATAAAACAAAAAGGTGTGTACGTACCAGCAATCAACACAAAAATCATCGAATGGTCAAGCCGTCGTAAAAAAGCAATGACCGTATCTCGGGCAATGACCATATGGTAGGTCGCTGATGCGGAGTATAGCAGAATCATACTAACGCCAAAAATGATTACAGCCGAAAGTACGAGTGGGGATGGAGTAGTCATTGCCGCTTTAATGACCATGGCAAGCAGTCCAATAAAAGATAACACAGCACCTGCCAAATGGGTTAAACCATTAATAGGTTCCCGAATGTAATTGTTCACTTTAAACCTCCTTATCACAACATGTAGTTTTAATAACTACTTATAATAATACTGATAAAGCGTAATCTAGTCAACGTTTATTTCTTTCTGTATAATAAAATTATCAATTAATATAGTGGGGTCTAAACGATGGAAAATATCAAACAAATAATCGATTCTCTAGGGCTAGAAACAAGCTTGACTTTGGCCGAAATCCCGAAGATTGATTTATATATGGATCAGGTCATCCAATTATTCGAAAATAAATTCAATGAGTCGAAGCGGAATGAAGACGAAAAGGTTCTTACCAAAACGATGATCAATAACTATGCGAAGGGAAAGCTGATTTTTCCTATTCAAAACAAAAAATATTCAAAAGATCATCTAATCTTAATGAGCTTGATTTACCAGCTTAAAGGGGCTTTATCCATCAATGATATAAAAGTAACCCTTAACGGTGTGAATAAAAAAATTATCAATGAAGAGATAGATTTAGAATCGTTTTATACGAGTTATTTGCAGCTCACCAGCCAAAATGTTACGGATTTTAAAGTAGATATCGAGGAAAGAGTAAAGGATATTAAAGAGGAGATTTCTGTGGCACAAAAGGAAGATTCTTCGTATCTCGAGCAGGTATTGATGATCACATCACTTGTTCATATGAGTAATTTATATCGAAGAGTGGCAGAAAAACTTGTGGATGATATGGTTATTGAAAAAGAAGGAAAGCGTCAAAGATAGTGCCTATCTTTGGCGCTTTTCTATGATTAGGAGACATATATGTGGATTGTGTTGAAATTTCTAAAGCAGGATTCAAAGAAAATTTTATGGATGGAAATTTTTTTCTTAAAAGAATATAAAGTAGGAAATTATTTACGAAATACTTACAATATGATATATTTTCATTGAAAGCGGATTCAACATAAATACTTACACTAAAAGGAGCTCTTACGATGATAGTTGATCATATCAGTAATTATTATTTATACAAAAATAATAATGAAAAAGTAGATAAAGCGATTGATTATATCAAGACCGTGAATTTTGAGAATTTAACTACGGGTATCCATGTAGTTGATGAAGAAGAACTTTTCTTCAATCTAATAGAATATGAGACAAAAACGGAAGATAACCGATTTTGGGAATCACATAATAAATATATTGATATCCACTATTTAATAGAAGGAAAAGAATTTGTAGGATATGAGTTATTTGAAAGAATGAGTATTAAAACGGAATACAATGAGCAGGATGACTATTTTCTATTGGAAGGCGACGTATTGTCAAAGGTAAAACTACAAAAAGGTGATTTCATGATTTGCTATCCAAAGGATGTGCATATGACTGGAATAATGGTAGATAATCCGGAAAAGGTTAGAAAGCTTGTCTTTAAAGTTAAAATTTAGGATGTGAAACCTTGAATATAAAAGAAACAATAACCACTGATGTCTTAGTTGTCGGTAGTGGAATTGCAGGTTTAAAGGTTAGTACCGAGATAGCAAATGCTGGTAATAATGTAGTAATGGTAACAAAAACTCAGCTCTGTTCCGGATCAAGCTTCTTTCCACTAAAAGCCTCGTTAGGAACACAGGTTACCAAAGATAATTTGGACAGGGATATATTTTTACAAGACATAGAAGATGTCAGCCATAATATGCATGACAGGGAAATGGCGAAAATTTATATTGAGGACATTAGGGAACGCGTCAAGGAATTTGAAGAAATCGGAATAGAACCCTATAAACTTTCGGATGACCGGAAGGCATGCTTTGCTAAACATGGAAGAACCATTTATATGCTAAGGGATTGGAATAAGATTAGAGAAAATGTTAAAGGAATCCTGGAAGAACAACCAAACATTACTCTAATGGAAAGATCTGCTGTTATTTCTTTAACAAAAAAGGGAGAGAGAATTGCAGGTGCCATTCTTCTGGATAAAAACAATGATTTTATTATGGTACAATGCAAAGCAATTGTGCTGGCTTCAGGTGGGTTTGGTAATATTTACAAGCATAACTTAAATCCACATGATGTCGATGGTTCCGGACACATTCTTGCTCTTGAAGCAGGAGCAAGCCTTATTAATATGGAGTTCATTCAATTTATCCCTGGGTTTACGACCCCTAAATATAAGACATTGTGGGGAGAGCATACCCTCAATTATTGCAAGGATTTAGTTGATGAGGATGGTAACAGTCTTTTAGACAAGATTCTTCCTGAAGGCCTGCGGAAGGAAGAGTGTTTGGAGATTAGAAGCACACATGGGCCTTTTACGAACTCTTTACCTTCAAAGTACTTTGACATTGCTATGATGAAAGAGATTATGAGGACAAAAAATGAAAACGGTTTCGAATTACTTTATGATAAGGGGATTTATGAGGATGAACGGGAATTTTATTCAATTTATTTAGATTGGTTGAAAGAAAGAGGGATTAATCTTGTTACTGATAGGGTGAAAATTGCTCCTTTCGCGCATGCAAGCAATGGTGGTGTCAAGGTTGATAGTTATGGGAGAACCGAAGTCCGAGGACTATTTGCGATAGGAGAACTGGCTGGAGGAATCGAGGGAGCTAATCGACTTGGTGGAAATTCAACTGGATCCTGTATGGTTTTTGGAAAAAGGGCGGCAGAGAATTGCATCGAATATGTAAAGAGTATAGGTATAGAGGAAATAGAAGTACAGGAGGAAATGATCAACTTAGAAAATTTAGTTCAACCCTATTCAGTAAAAATTGATCATTCTCTGACCCCTAATGAAGTGATGGAAGCGGTTCGGGAAATCATGTGGTTTTATGGAAATGTTATTAGGGATGAATCCACTCTTTTAGCTGCGATTAAAAAAATAGAAGAATTGAAGTCTTCCTTTGATATGAATCCATTTGTGAATAATAAGAAGGAAAGAAAAAGTGCATTTAAAGCAAGAAGCTTTTTAATCCTTTCTACGGTTCTTTTAAGGGCGATGGTGGAAAGACGGGAGAGCAGGGGGGCTCATTACCGAGAAGACTATCCAGTTGAGGATGAAAAATATAATAAAAGATTGTTTATATCCTTTAAAGATTTTAAACTGCTCTTCAATTTCCATTAATCGTTTGAACCTTGTTACATGTTATGTAATAAAGTTTTTGTATAGAGAATTTTAAAATCGCTTAAAATGTTGGAGAATTTTTTCAAAAATTATTAAATTGGAGAAAATTATTTACAATATATATCACCTATGATATATTTGGTTTGTAAACGTTATCATTAAATACATGCTAGGTGGGGGAAAAATGAAATTGGATAAATTTAAAGGTGTATTTCCTGCTTTTTATGCTTGCTACGATGATTCAGGGGAAGTATCGGAAAATAGAACAAGGGAACTATGTAACTATCTTTTTGAAAAAGGTGTTAAAGGTCTATATGTTGGTGGAAGTTCAGGAGAATGTATCTACCAAAATCTTGAGGAGAGAAAAGCAACTTTAAAATATGTTGCCGAAACATTAAGAGGAAAGCTTACTTTAATCGCTCATGTTGGCGCGCCTTCTACGAGAGAAAGTGTCATTTTAGCAAAATTTGCTGAAGAAATGGGGTATGATGCTTTATCTGCAATACCTCCAATCTACTTTAAACTTCCTGATCAATCAGTCATTAAGTATTGGACAGACATTATGGAGTCAACTGAACTGCCGTTTATTATTTATAATATCCCACAGACAACCGGATACAATCTTTCTATTAACACGTTTAAGAAATTGATTGAGAATAAAAAAGTTATTGGGGTTAAGAATTCTTCCATGCCGGTAATGGATATTGAGCGATTTAAGGCTGCAGCTGGAGAGGACTTTATTGTTTTTAATGGTCCAGACGAACAGTATGTTTCTGGTAGATTAATAGGTGCAGATAGTGGAATCGGCGGAACCTATGGAGCCATGCCGGAGTTATTCTTAAAAGCTGAAGAGTTTGTGTCCTCTGGGAATTTTGAACAGGCAAGTAAAATTCAACGAGATATAAACGATATCATTATTGCATTATGTTCCCAGAACGGCCACATGTACGCTGTCATTAAAGAAGTCCTAAAATTAAACGGAATTAACGTTGGCAGTGTTAGAGAACCATTAGCGGCCGTGACTAGTGAAGATTCAGTCAAAATTAAAGAAATTAAAGAAATGATTGATCAGGCCATTCTTAAATACAGCAGGTAATCACATGAAAAGAAGAATTGTTTGTTTTGGAGATTCAAATACTTGGGGTTACGATGCAAGAACAATGAGTAGATTTCCAGAGGGAATCAGGTGGACAAGCCTCCTTGCTGAACAATTAGGTGATGAATTTCAAGTTGTGGAAGAAGGACTATCAGGCAGGACAGCTGTAATGGATGATCCTTTATTTGAAGGATTAAATGCCTTCAAATATATTCATCCCTGTTTAATGAGTCATGCGCCACTGGAGCTTGTCATTATTATGCTTGGCACAAATGATACGAAGGAAAGATTTAATCTAACAGCGTTTAATATTGCTCAAGGAATAGCAAGGTTGTCACTAAAGGCTAAAAATACCCCTGCAGGTCCAAAAGGAAACTTTCCTAATGTATTAATTATTGCCCCTCCTTCGATTGGTAGAGAGTACTACGATACAGAAGTAGGAAAATCAATGGGTAAGGAATGTGACCGTAAGTCAGAGAAAATCTCAAACCATTTAAAAGAACTATTAGAAATGCAAGGCACCGAGTTTCTTGATACTAATGGTTTAGTCTCAATGAATAAAATTGATTTCATGCATTTAGATGAAGAAGGTCATAAGCTTTTATCAAAGCTTGTCTTTAATAAAATAAAAAATATTTTATAAAGGGGAGAAACAAATGATTAAGAAGAGCTTTCTTGCAACTGCTTTGTCTGGTGTGCTTGCACTATCAGTTTTAGCAGGCTGCGCGGATAATGATACCAAAAAAACAGCTGGAGATAGTAAAAAGAAAGAAACAGTAGAATTATCACTTATGCTAACTCCGCAGTGGAAGGGAGTTATGGATGCTACCGAAGAAGGTGCTGATTATAATAGTTTCTTCAAGCATGCAGCAGAGCAATTCTCCAAACAATATAAGGATTATGATGTTAAAGTAAATGTGGAAGTAGTTGCGAGCGATCAAAGGGATGAACTGTTAAACGTAAAACTAAACGGTGGAACTCCACCAGATATCTTCTTTGAAAATACTTTCGCAATGGGTGACTATGCACACCGTGGTGCATTAGTTCCGCTAAATGATATTGTGGATGATCAAGCTAAGAAAGATATTGATCAAAATTACTGGGAAAGTGTAACCTTCGGCAAGGACATTTATTTCTACCCATTCTCACATATGCCGGGAACACTAGCATACAATGCCGATATGCTTAAGGCCGCAGGGCTTGAACAGTATGTTGGCGGAGAAAATGAAATTAAGACTTGGACTCTAGATGAGTATGAAACTATTCTTAATACCCTTAAGAAGGACTTACCAAAGGACAAATATCCTAACGCCTATCCAATGGCCTTATTTGCTCTAAATAACCAAGCAGATACATGGAACCTTGCTTATTTAAGAATGTTTGGAAATAAGTTCTTTAATGACAAAGGAAATATTGTTCTTAATGATGAAAAAGGTGTTAATGCAGCAAAATGGTTAAAGAAAATTTATGATGAGGGCCTAACAAACCCAGGTGCAGAATCCGTTTCATCCAATGATACAAACGCTATGTTCCAAAATCAAAAACTTGCCATCAGTTTTACTAACTCCGTTTTATTTAACAATGCTAAGGCTGATATGGCTTCAGGTAAGGCACCAAAGTTTGATATTAGACTTGCTAACATTCCGTCTGAAAGTGGCGATCCATTAACATTTACTTATGTTTCTGGTGCAGCTGTATTTAATACCAAAGACGAAACACGAATTAAGGTAAGTAAGGATTTTGTAAAATTCTTCTCCACTGACCCTGAACTGGTAAAGGCTTCTAAAAACGGTGTTCCGGTAAGGACTTCTGTAGCGAATGAGTTCAAGTCGCAAAATCCTTTATTCGCGGCCTATGATAAGAATGCTAAGTATATGTTTAACTTTACTGGAAGCGTTCCAGGTTACAGCCAATTAAGACAGGTTCTTTACCCAGAACTTCAAGCTTTATATACTGGACAAAAATCAGCTGCTCAAGCGATTAAAGATTACCAAACAAATGGTAATAAAGTCATTAAAGATTCGAAAGAAAACTCAGTAATAAAATAACCTTCTACGCAAAAGACTTTAAAAACTTAGGCCCCTGAATCGGGGCTTAAGTTTTAAGAAAGGTAAAGGGTACTTATGAAATTCAACAAGCATTTATTAAAAGAGAATATGACTGGATATCTTTTTATTGCACCTCAGCTAATACTCTTTTTAGTATTCCTCGTTTATCCAATTATTGAAGGCATAAGATTAAGCCTATTTAGAATTAATTATACAAATGAAGTATTCGTTGGATTTGAAAATTACAAAAAATTATTTCAAGATCCAGTCTTTATAAAATCTACTCTTAACACTGTTATTTTCGTCATATTAATTGTTGCTTTAACCGTAGTATTTGCGCTTTTTGTTGCAGCAGCTGTTTTTGATAAAAATGCAAAATATGTTTCCTTCATTAGAGGAAGTTACTATATTCCGGTTATGGTTTCGATGGTTGTCATGAGTATGATTTGGAGCTTTTTGTTGAATCCAGCAAATGGTCTTATACCTTACGTTGCAAAACAATTAGAGTTTTCAAATGTAAATTTCCTGGGAAGTCCTAAAACGGTTTTACCGGTCATTATTTTTGTTACTTTTGCGACCAACGTAGGGCAGGCAATCATTCTCTATATCGCATCGATGATTGGTGTTCCTAAAGACTTATTTGAAGCGGCAGAAGTAGATGGAGCAAGTAAACTGACCATTATTTTTAAAATTCTTATCCCAATTGTAAAACCTACAACAATCTATATTACGATTATGAATATCATAGCAGTATTAAAGATATTCGTAGTTATTCAGCTATTAACTGGCGGCGGTCCAAACAATGCATCAACAACTCTAATGTATTTCTTATACAATAATGCATTTAAGTATAATCAGCTTGGAGTTGCTTCTGCAGTTGGTGTCATTATGTTCTTAATCACATTGGTATTATCACTTCCACAATTAAGAGCAATGTTTAAGAAGGATTAGAGGTGGTAGAGTATGTTGAAAAATAAAAATAGGAAAAAGAGAGAAACGGTCGACGTAGTAGCAAATGTAATCATCCTGTTCTTTGCTATTTTAAACCTATTTCCTCTTTACTGGCTTTTTACAAGTTCATTGAAGAACAGCTCGGACGTAATAAAAATGCCGCCGGATTGGTTCCCAAAAACTTTTACTTTGAACAACTATGTAGATGTTTTCCAGAGCCAGCCAGCGTTAAGATGGACATTTAATAGTATATATGTTTCTCTTATTTCTACCATTGCAGTTATTATTGTGAGTTCACTAGCTGCATATGCTTTTTCAAAGCTGAAATTCAAGGGTAAAAACGTCATTTATATTATCTTTATTTCAAGCCTCATGGTTCCAAAAGAGGTTATGATCGTTCCTTTATTCAGGATTATTCAAAACTTTGATATGGTTAATACGCTTAATGGTATGATTTGGCCGAACGTTGCCACTGCCTTTGGAGTATTCCTGCTTAAAGGATTTTTTGATACGATACCAGACTCTTTAAGAGAAGCAGCCAGGATTGATGGAGCAGGTGAGTTTTATACCTTTTATAAAATTATCCTGCCAATCGTAAAACCGGGTATTGGTGCATTATTTATTCTTAACTTCGTTCAGGTATGGAATGATTACCTCTGGCAGTTAATTGTCGGCCAAAGTGAGAATTCAAAAACATTAATGGTTGGTATTGCTACCTTAATGCAAGATCTAAATCCAAACTTTGCTTACAAGATGGCTGGAGCAACAGTAGCCGCTGTTCCAATGTTACTGATATTTATCTTCTTCCAAAAATATTTTACAAAGGGACTTTCAATTGGGGCAGTTAAAGAATAAATTTTTCTACTTGGAGAGGTTATAGATGAAAGCACAGCATAAAGTATTTGAGCAAATTAAAGGGAAACTAATTGTCTCTTGTCAAGCCCTGCCAGAGGAGCCGCTTCACAGTCCATTTATTATGGGTAGAATGGCACATGCTGCCGAGCTAGGGGGAGCTGCTGGTATAAGAGCAAATAGTGTGGAGGATATTAAAGAAATCAAAAAAACCGTTAATTTACCAATTATCGGTATCATTAAACGTGTTTTTGAAGACTCGGATGTATTTATCACTCCAACTCTTGAAGAAATAGAGCTTCTTTATCAAGAAGGTGTTGATATTATTGCTTTAGATGCAACTACTAGGGTTCGACCTGATGGAAAAACCATTAGTGAAATTTTCCCGCTTATTCGAGAAAAATACAGTGACCAACTCTTTATGGCAGATTGCTCGACCTATGAGGAAGGGAAATTAGCTTATGAATTAGGTTTTGATTGTGTAGGAACAACGTTAAATGGCTATACCGATTACACTAAAGGTAATAAGTTGCCAGATGTCAATTTAATCGCAAGATTGGCGAAAGATATTCCGGTTCCAATAATAGCTGAGGGTGGTATTTGGACACCAGAGGATTTGAATGCTGTTCTAAAGAATGGAGCTTATGCAGCGGTAGTTGGGACAGCGATTACTAGACCGATGGAAATTACTAAAAGATTTATTAAGGCTATTAGCTAAATACAGGAAAATTGATCCACGAAATGAATCCCTCGAGTTATCTCGTGGGATTTATTTCGCCTAAGGTGGATAGAAGTAGTGGGGATAAATATGAAAATATTAGCTGTTGATATTGGTGGAACATCCATAAAACTATGTATCTCTGATAAAAGAGGAAATATTGAAGTTTTTCAAGAATATGATACTGAAAGTAAGAAAGGCGGGAAATTTGTAGTTGAAAAACTAATTCACATAATATCAGAATTTGATGGCTATGAAGCTATAGGGGTTAGTACGGCCGGGCAAGTAGACAGTGAAGATGGGTCAATTATTTTCGCCAATGATAATATTCCAAATTATACTGGAACACAATTAAAAAAAATCTTAGAGGAAAAATTTAAAGTCCCTGTTAAAGTTGAAAATGATGTGAATGCCGCTGCTTTAGGCGAATTTTATTTTGGTTCAGGTAAGGAGTTTACTGATTTTCTTTGTTTAACGTATGGAACGGGAATTGGTGGAGCAATTATTCAAGATTCTAGGATTTATAAGGGCTATAATGGTGTAGCCGCAGAATTTGGACATATGATAACCCACCCTTTAGGCAATGCATGTAACTGTGGTGGCCAGGGGTGCTATGAAACTTATGCATCCACGACGGCATTAGTTAAAAAAGCGCAAGAAATTGACCCAGAATGCATTAATGGTAAAGTTATTTTTGAAAAAATAACACAAGGTGATATCCGATTAGCTAAGGTCCTTGAGGAATGGACATTTGAAGTAGCCTTGGGTCTAATATCTTTGATCCATATATTTAATCCACCAGCTATTATAATTGGCGGCGGGGTGATGGAACAGGACAAACTGGTTACAATGGTCTCAGAAAAAGTGATGGGAAAAATAATGAAGAGCTTTTCAAGTGTGAAAATCATGAAAGCTTCTTTAGGAAACAAAGCCGGGATTCTTGGTGCAGTTTCCCTTCACGTGAGATGAGGAAATTAGAAAGGAGTATTTATGGCAAATATAGATATCTCTTCACAAATTCGTGCAAGATATAATGCATTTACGAATACAGAAAAAAAAGTAGCAGACTACATCCTTGAAAATATGAAGGATGTAATATACATGTCGATTACGGACCTTGCAGATGAATGTAATGTTGGGGAGTCTAGTATTTTTAGGTTTTGTAAAACAATGGACCTTAAGGGGTATCAGGCATTTAAAATAGCCTTGACCCATAGCATCTCCAAAGGTGATGAAACACCACAGATTTCAGGTGAGATAACACTACAAGACAGCATTGTAGAAATATCTTCAAAGATACTCTCAACAAATGTAGGAGCACTTACAGAAACATTTAACTTAATAAATGAAAATGATATTTCAAGTGCAATTGATAGTATGATAAAGGCTGAAAGAATTCACTTTTTTGGAGTAGGGTCTTCATTAATGACTGCAATGGAAGCAAAGAATAAGTTTATGAGAATTATCAATAAAACAGAGTGCTCTATTGATTCACATCTTCAAATTATGTCAGCTGCTCTGATGACAAAGAATGATGTGGCTGTGGCTATTTCTTATTCAGGTTCGACAAAAGATACAATTGAAGTAGCAAAACTGGCAAAAGAACGGGGAGCAAAAGTTATCTCAATTACCCGTTTTGCCAAGTCACCCTTAACGAATTACTCTGATATCACACTGCTTTGCGGTGCAAATGAAGGTCCCCTTCAAGGGGGGAGTTTATCTGCAAAGCTGGCACAGCTTTACTTGTTAGATATCCTATATATGGAGTATTTTAAAAGAACTAACTTAGAATCCATTCATAATAAAGAAAATACCGCAAAGGCAGTTATTGAAAAAATGCTTTAATTGTAAAACCATATGGTTACCATATGGTTTTTTGTTTAATTATCTTAAATAGAATAGCGGGAAAGGATCACCTTTGGTGACATTTTACATTCTGGACATCTTTTCCAATTTCCAATAATTTAGAAGTGGAATGGGGTGTCAACACGTTAAATATTTGGACAGAATCAGCACGATTGTCCCCGCCATAAATTTTTATAGTTGCCCCTGCGTTTTTAAAGTCTTTAACGCACACCTGATTTATGGTCACATTTCTAGCCCGATATTGAATGGCAATCACAGGATTGCCTTTAAAGTCGTAATTAGGGTTCCCTATCAAAGTAAAATGATTAATGACAACATTTTTGTAGGCGGAAATAACCATGCCTCTAGGTGTGGAATCCTTATATAAATCTGAAAAAATTGGTGCGATAGATAGGAGATTGACAGCCAAAATATTAAAGGCCGTACGTGACTCTGCATCCGTTATTTTGTGATGACCGATATGGCGGAAGTTAAAGGAACGGTTATCATTCATTGAAATATGACCAACAATTTGTACATTGGAAGCGGCAGAAGAATTTTGATGGGCCTTAATTTCCACTCCGCCAAAACAGCGTGCACTTGAATTATTGACAAGCAGCACATTTCTTGAGCCATCATCGATTTCAAATCCATTTGAATTTGAAAAACCTTTTTGATGGGCCCGTCCGCTTGGGTCGCACATATGGGAATTACTTATATAAATAAAGTCACTATGGTGTGTCGTAATACCGTCATCACCGAAACCGTAACCAGTTAATTGGTCGAGCCAGATATATTTGCTGCCGCCGCGGGCCCGATAGCCATCGCCGCCATAATTATACAGTGTCGACGATATATCAAAACAATGCAGACCCGGATTCATTCCTTCGACTTCTTTTACCCAGCCGTACGTAACATTCGCATACGTCAAACAGCTAGAATGATTGCCCCCTGTGCTCGTTTTTGCAACCCTGTCAAGTCTTTCAACATTCCAGTCTAAGCTCAAACTTTGTACGAGAAGATGATGATTTCCTTTCCAGTGGTTCATGTTTGTAATAAGTCTCGTATCCTTACTTGATTGGTCATGGAGCTTAATAGTTGTTTTCCCTTTTCCAGCCCCCACAAGCCATGTCCAAGATGGCAGACGGATGCCTTGTGTAATAAAAACGCCTGATGGGACAATGACTTTTACTCGTCCATTACCAATGGCCTTTTTAAAAGCTTCTGTGCTATCGGTTTTACCATCTCCAACCGCTCCATAATCAAGAACATTAACTTCTGACCCAATGTTTTGAATCAATCGGTAGTATTCTTGATCGAGTTTACCCTTCCAATCAGGAACGACATTGCCTTCAGCATCGAAACTAATCCGTGAAGGTTCCAAAACTCGAGAGGATTTCGCTGTAAGGCGAAATACATTTTCATGGATTTTTTCTGAAAAGGGGAGTGCGTGGCGTTTTTCAGGTTGAGGTGAACTGGGTTTGTTTCGGCATTGCTCAAAATAAAGTTCTGTCTCTTGTATGGCCTGTTTTATATCTAGCTGCTCTCCTGTAATACACGCCAGCAGTTCTTTATTTTTGCGGGGGTCATGGTTTTTATTTAATTTAAGCATTTCGGTCAACTCCATAAAAGGCTTGTTAAGGGTATTATACCCTGTTTGGTATGAAAGTAGATTTAAAGTCCTTATGTAAAAACAAGAGTCTGAATTTTTTGTGAACTTTGATGATATACTTTCTCTATTAAGAATAAATGAAGAGAAATAGAAAAATACTAACAAGTGTTCGGAGGTGAAACAATGAAACAAAATGATTATGAAAAAATTTATGAAGAGTATAAGCGAAAAAGTGAGCAGCAAGCAACAGCGGAAGTAAGTCAAAATGTTAGCACAGGGAATGAAGAGTTTGTAGCAGTTAGAAAAAATGATGACGGTGATATTATAGCTTTCAAAACAAGCACTGGCCGAGAGTTAGATTATATTACGGCCTTAACAGAAGTTAAGGAAGGCAAGCTCGCCCATGTTGATGTTTTCCATAAATATGGACGGGACATCATTCGCAGTGAACCAGACGGTATTAAGGAAAACAATCTTGATCAATTACCTGAATTTTAACTGCAGAAAAAATTTGTAGTAAAAAAATGAGCTTGAAACCAAGCTCATTTTTTTACATTTAATGTGCAAGTTCATATTGCTTAATTCTATCCTCGTAGGTTAAGGTAACGCCAATCTCGTCCCATCCATTGAGCAGCATTTCTTTAGGATACGGGGCAATTTCAAATGGGACTTCGAATCCCTCATGGTCATAAACGACTTGATTTTCAAGATTTACCGTTAAGCGGTATTCCTCGGATTCGGCCTTTTTCATCATGTATTGAACATTTTCTTCACTAACCTGAATTGGAAGAATGCCATTCTTAACACAATTATTTTTAAAAATGTCAGCGAAACTTGGTGCAATCACAATTTTAAAACCATAATCCTGGACGGCCCATGGAGCATGCTCACGTGAGGAACCACAGCCGAAATTTTCTCCAGCAATCAAAATCGAAGCACCGGCGTATTTCTGCTCATTCAAAGAAAAATCTGGGCGTGGATTTCCATCATCATCAAAACGCCAATGGTAAAATAAAAATTGGCCAAATCCACTGCGTTCAATTCGCTTTAAGAACTGTTTGGGAATAATTTGGTCTGTATCAATGTTCGTGCGGTTTAATGGATAGACAAGACCTTGATGAATGCGTAATGGTTCCATTCTTAGATTACCTCCTGGGCAGTGAATTGACGGACATCAACAAAATGACCTGCAACAGCCGCAGCCGCAGCCATTTCAGGACTAACAAGGTGGGTACGGGCTCCATTACCTTGGCGTCCTTCAAAGTTACGGTTAGAAGTAGAAGCACAACGTCCACCTGGTGGAACGATGTCATCGTTCATGGCTAAACACATGCTGCACCCAGCCTCACGCCATTCAAAACCGGCTTCTTTAAAGACCTCGTCAATGCCTTCTTTTTCTGCAGCAAGCTTAACACTAAATGAGCCTGGTACGACAATCGCTTTAACAGAAGGATTCACCTTCCGGCCACGAACTACTTCGGCTGCTTTGCGTAAATCGCTTAGCCTTGAATTCGTACAGGAACCAATAAATACATGATCTATTTTCACACTAGAAAGGGGCTGTCCGGCTTCTAGTCCCATATATTCAAGTGCACGCTTAATATCGTCTTTGACGTTTGGTTTATCGGTTTCATCTGGACTTGGAACTGCTGCTGTAACAGGAATACACATACCAGGATTTGTTCCCCAAGTTACCTGTGGTTCAACATCTGCGGCCTCAATCTCAACGACAGCATCGTAGGCAGCACCTTCGTCAGTAGCAAGTGCCCGCCATTTGACTACGGCTTCCTCGAACGTCTCACCTTGAGGAACATGTCTTCTGCCGCGTAGGTATTCGAAGGTTGTTTCATCTGGAGTGATCAGTCCAGCTCTAGCACCGGCCTCAATGGACATGTTACAGATGGTCATTCGCTCATCCATGGAAAGGGCACGAATCGCCTCGCCTGTGTATTCAATCACATGGCCTGTTCCAAATTGAATGCCGAATTTGGCGATAATAGCAAGGATTAAATCTTTCGCAGTAAGACCTGTCCCAAGCTTTCCATTTACTTTTACATTAAGCGTTTTTGGCGGTGCTTGCCAAAGCGTTTGGGTGGCTAGAACATGCTCAACTTCACTTGTACCAATACCAAAGGCCAGCGCACCGAATGCTCCATGTGTTGACGTATGGCTGTCACCACAAACAATCGTTTTACCCGGTTGGGTAAGACCAAGCTCAGGTCCGATAACATGGACAATTCCGTTATCCGGGTGATGAATGTCAGCAAGTGTTACCCCAAATTCCTGGCAATTTTCTTGTAATGTATCGACTTGCTTTTTTGAAATAGGGTCATTAATCACTAGACGCTGACGGGTAGGAATATTATGGTCCATCGTCGCAAAAGTAAGATCCGGGCGGCGGACCTTTCGGCCATTCATTCGTAAACCCTCAAAAGCTTGAGGAGAGGTTACTTCATGAACGAGATGCAAATCAATATAAAGTAAGTCTGGCTTTCCTTCTTCTTGATGAACAACATGCTGTTCCCAAATTTTTTGGATAATCGTTTTTGGTGTTTGCATAGCTTCCTTCCTCACTAAATAGATTTTTTTCTAATGAAAAATGGCGGATAAACCACCCTTCAAGGACGGTTTATCCCACCAATTAATGAGTCACGTAATGTTTAATAATAACAGCTGGCGATGCATTTTGAAGTATCCTGTGATTTTATATAATCCACAATTAATTTGGTCATTTCAACTGTCCCAACAAGGCGTCCGTCTGTAACTTGGAGGTCGCCTGTATGGAAACCAGCATCGAGAATCGATTGGACAGCATCTTCAATCACTTTTCCCTCATCATTCAGTTCAAAGGAATATCGCAGCATTAGAGCAGCGGATAAAATCATTGCAACTGGATTAGCAATACCTTTTCCAGCAATGTCCGGAGCAGAACCATGAACGGGCTCATATAACCCCAGGCCATCTTCACGCAGACTGGCAGAAGGGAGCATTCCAAGAGATCCGGTTAATACTGAAGCCTCGTCACTTAAGATGTCGCCAAAAAGATTTTCAGTCACGATTACGTCAAACTGGGTCGGCCTTGTGATTAACTTCATAGCGGCTGCGTCTACTAAAACATGTTCAACTTTGACATCCGGATACTGCGCCTTTTTTTCTTCCACAATTTCGCGCCATAGTTTGCTCGATTCAAGGACATTTGCCTTATCAACCGAAGTGAGGTGACCGCGACGCTGCTGGGCAGCTTGGAAACCTTTATCGACAATTCTTTCAATCTCTTTACGAGAATAAACAAGCGTGTCAACAACAGAGTTTCCATTATCACGCCGTTCACTTGGTGTTCCAAAATAAAGCCCGCCTGTCAATTCACGTACAATAAGGAGGTCGCTTCCTGAAACCACTTCTTCCTTTAATGGCGAAGCATGAAGCATGTTTTTAAATCCTTTGATTGGCCGTAAGTTTGCATATAAATCAAGCGCTTTACGGATGCCAAGCAATCCCCGTTCAGGCCGAAGATGGGAAGGATTGTTATCCCATTTAGGGCCGCCCACTGCACCTAATAAAACAGCATCCGCTTGCCTGCAGGCATCAACGGTTGAATCTGGAAGGGGAGTGCCGTTTAGATCAATGGCTGCTCCTCCGATTTCATGGGTTTCAAAGCTAAAACTATGATTATATTCTTCAGCAATTGCAGTTAATACATCTTTTGCTGAATTAATAACTTCCTTGCCAATCCCATCACCGGGAAGTAAGACAATGTGTTTTTTCAATAGAAGCAACCTCCTCATTTTTTTGTTGTTTTCAGCCGCGAGCTAAGAAACCTATTTTTAACGAGTAACAGTTTCTATAACAGCGGCTTTTTGATTATAAATTACACGATTGACGGCGTTTAAAAATGACTTTGCAGAGGCTTCGAGAACGTCCTGAGCGGAGCCGCGCCCGCTAAATGCAGTTCCATCCACGGTCATTTTTACATGTACTTCTGCAAGGGCATCCCGACCCTGACCAACAGAGCTTAACCGATAATCAGTAAGATGAATTTCTTCTTTAATTAGTGCTTCTAGTGTGTTCATTAGTGCTTCGACACTGCCTGATCCCGTTCTGGCCGTTTCAACTCTAATTCCTTCTGGAGTTGTCAGTGCAACAGTTGCAGTAGGGAGGTTGGCAGAACCATACTGAACTTGAAAGGCGAGTAGTTCATATTTCTTCACATCAATATTCGTTGTTTGTATATCTGTTAAAATTGTAAATAAATCCTCATCGGTTACTTCTTTTTTACGGTCCGTTAATTGTTTAAAAGAAGTAAACGCTTCTCCTAGTTTTTCAGGAGTTAAAGTAAAGCCCATTTGCTCAATTTTATCTTTAAATGCGTGGCGGCCAGAGTGTTTTCCAAGGACCAAATCATTGGATTTGACACCCACTAATTCAGGCGTAATAATCTCATAAGTTAACGTATTTTTTAATACACCGTCTTGATGGATACCTGATTCATGTGCAAACGCATTTTTACCTACAACTGCTTTATTAGGAGGAACAATCATACCTGTAAAGCGGCTGACAAGGTCGCTTGTACGTTTAATTTCATTTAAAACTAGATTCGTTGTATATGGATATTTATCTTTCCGAATATTAAAGGCAACGGCAATTTCCTCTAAAGAAGCATTACCAGCACGTTCACCTATGCCGTTAATGGTACCTTCGACCTGGGTAACCCCGTTTTCAACAGCTGCTATGGAATTGGCAACAGCCATTCCTAGGTCATCGTGACAGTGACAAGATAATGCAACTTTATGGATATTTGGTACGTTTTCTCTGATATAACGGAACATCCGTCCATATTCTTCCGGAGTTGTATAGCCTACTGTATCAGGAAGATTAATCACGGTTGCGCCTGCATCAATGACCTTCGTAATAATTTGAACGAGAAAATCTAGTTCTGAGCGAGACGCATCCTCAGCTGACCATTCCACATGAGGAAATCTCTCTTTGGCGTATTTAACCATTTCAACTGATGTTTGAATGACTTCCTCCGGTGTTTTCAACAGCTTATATTTCATATGAATGGGGGAGGTTGCAAGAAAAACATGCAACCTTGGTTCTGCAGCATCCTTTAACGCATCCCACGCAATGTCAATGTCCAATTTTGTTGTGCGGGCCAAGGCTGTAACAGATGAGTTTTTAATCGTCTGGGCAATGGCTCTTACTGCTTCAAAATCGCCTTGAGAGGAAGCCGGGAAGCCGGCCTCCATAATATCAACGCCAAACCGTTCTAGCTGTCTGGCAATTTCTAATTTTTCAAGCTGGTTTAAATTCACACCAGGGGACTGTTCTCCATCGCGTAAGGTTGTATCAAAGATGTTAACGTGAACCATTTACCACCACTTCTTTCTTTGCATTAATTGGATTTTTAATAAATGGCATTAACGCACGAAGCTCTCGGCCGACTTTTTCGATTTGATGATTGTTTTCACTGCGGTTGATTGCGTTAAATTGAGGGCGATTTGCTTGGTTCTCTAAAATCCAGCCTTTAGCAAACACACCAGTTTGGATATCTGTTAATACTTCTTTCATACGTGCTTTTGTTTCGGCATTCACGACACGTGGTCCAGAAACGAAATCTCCCCATTGTGCAGTATCAGAAATGGAATAACGCATGTTTTCAAAGCCACCTTCATATAAAAGGTCAACGATTAACTTCAATTCATGTAAACACTCAAAGTAAGCAACCTCAGGCTGATAACCTGCTTCAACAAGTGTTTCAAAACCAGCTTTAATTAGGGCAGTAGTTCCGCCGCAAAGGACCGCTTGTTCACCGAAAAGATCTGTTTCTGTTTCTTCTTGGAAGCTTGTTTCTAACACACCTGCACGAGCAGCTCCAATTCCTTTTGCATAGGCAAGGGCAATATCACGTGCTTGACCAGTGTAATCTTGGTAAACAGCGTAAAGGGCAGGAACTCCAGCACCCTCAGTATAAGTACGACGAACTAAATGTCCTGGTCCTTTTGGTGCAACAAGGAATACGTCAACATCGGCAGGAGGGACAATTTGGCTAAAATGAATATTGAATCCATGAGCAAAAACTAGGGAATTACCAGCTTCAAGATTTGGTTTGATGCTTTCTTCATAAACCTTTGGCTGCATTTCGTCAGGAAGGAGTACCATCACAATATCAGCTGCTGCAGTTGCCTCAGCTACTGAACGAACATCAACACCATCTTCGACTGCTTTATCCCATGATTTTCCTCCGCGTAGTCCAACCACTACATCAAAGCCGCTTTCTTTTAAGTTAAGGGCATGTGCATGACCTTGTGAACCATAACCGATTACTGCGATTTTCTTTCCTTGTAAAACTTCCTCTTGAATATCTCCGTTATAAAGTACTTTAACCATGTTTAATCATCCTTCCAGGAATATTATTATTTTAATAGAGAATATGTTGCTAGATCGTTTACTTGCGGCTGATGCCCACGCTGGAGGGCAGTCAACCCGGTTCTGGCAATTTCTTTAATGCCGTAAGGGCGGAGCATTTCAATCAAAGCATCGATTTTATCAGGCCGGCCTGTGATTTGAACGGCTAGACTGTCTTTACTTACATCAATAATTAAGGCACGGAACGGATCAATAATTCCGTTGATTTCACTGCGTAATTGGCTGCCGGAGGCTACTTTGATTAAGGCTAGCTCTCTCGCGACAATTGCTTTATCAGTAATATCGGAAACTTTTAAAACATCAATTTGCTTGTTTAATTGTTTTGTAACCTGTTCAAGTCGTTGTTCATCTTCCACCTCCACAACAAGTGTCATTTTTGAAACACCTTCGGTTTCGGATGGACCGACGGAAATACTCTCGATATTGAACTGACGCCTTTGCAAAAGACCTGTAACCCGATTTAATACCCCGCTGCGGTCTCGAACCGTTGCTGTTATGATCCGTTTCATGGTTTCACCCCCAACATTTCATTCATTCCTTTACCAGGGGCAATCATCGGAAATACCTTTTCCTGCTGAAGCACACGGCAATCAACTAAGACCGGACCATTATGAGCAAATACTTCCGGTAAAACCGTAATTAGTTCTTCCTGGTTGTCAACCCGATATCCCTTAATCGAATAGCTGTCAGCAAGCTTGACAAAATCAGGCTGTGTATGAAGAATCGATTCTGAAATTCGGTTTCCGTGTAATAGTTCTTGCCATTGGCGAACCATCCCAAGTGCACCGTTATTAACAATAATGATTTTTACAGGAAGGTTTCTTTCATAAACAATCGATAATTCCTGTAGTGTCATTTGGAAGCCGCCATCGCCTACAATCGCAACGACTGTACTTTCCGGTTCGGCAATTTGTGCACCAATCGCTGCAGGGAAGCCAAAGCCCATTGTTCCTAGTCCGCCTGAAGTAATCCAGCGGTGTGGCTGCTTAAAGGTGTAATATTGTGCTGCCCACATTTGGTGCTGCCCAACATCGGTTGCGACGATGGCGTCACCGTTCGTTACTTTATGAACTGCTTCAATGACCCATTGCGGACACATTCCGTTTGGATCATGTTGATACCAAAGCGGATATTCCTGTTTGTTTTGGCTCAGTTTTTCCAGCCATTCAGCAGTTTTAGGTGATTGGAACTCCTGATCAAGAAGTTCGCTTAGTGCCTCTTTAGAATCAGAAACGATTGGAATATGTGTTGGAACATTTTTACCAATCTCGGCAGGGTCGATATCAATATGGGCAACCTTTGCAAATGGTGCGAAGTGTTTAAGATTACCTGTTAGTCTGTCATCGAATCGTGCCCCAAAGTTGATAAGCAGATCACATTCGTAAATGGCCATGTTAGCTGCGTATGTTCCATGCATTCCACCCATTCCTAACGAAAGGGGATTATCTGCAGGAAAGGTACCAAGTCCAAGTAAAGTCGTGACTACCGGAATTTGATGTTTTTCTGCCAAAGCAGTTAATTCGGCTGATGCTCTTCCATGGAGAACACCGGCGCCTGAAAGGATCACAGGCTTGTTAGCCTTTGAAATGGAATCGGCAAGCTTTTTAATTTGAAATGGATTTGGCTTTGTAGTTGGCTGATATCCAGGCAAATCAATGCTCGCTTCTTCAAATTCTTCGGTTAAAAATCCGGCGGAAATATCTTTAGGGACATCGACTAAGACTGGCCCTGGCCGTCCGGTAGAAGCAATATGAAAAGCTTCTTTGACGATGCGTGGTAAGTCCGCGATGTTTTGTACCTGATAATTATGTTTAGTAATGGGTGTGGTAATAGCCATAACATCAGCCTCTTGGAAGGCATCTGTTCCGATGACGCTTCGTGCAACCTGCCCTGTGAAAATGACGAGAGGCAGGGAATCCATCATCGCATCGGTTATTCCTGTAACCAGGTTTGTTGCTCCAGGTCCTGAGGTGGCAATGACAACTCCAGGTTTGCCAGTAACTCGGGCATACCCTTCAGCAGCATGGATCATTCCTTGTTCATGTCGGAAGAGAACATGCTTGATTGTACCCTGGGCTCGGTAAATGGCATCGTATATTGGCAGGACAGCACCGCCAGGATATCCAAACAGTGTTTCTACACCTTCTTTTTTTAGTAAGTCGATGAGAAGATCTGCACCGGTTTTTGGCTCGGTACTTGTTTGGACCTCAAGCTTTTTTGCTTCTACTTTCACGTCATAATCCCTCCTTAAGAGTATTTGAATATTAAAAAAACTCAGCACAGTGCTTTGTTTTATTAAAAATAAAATGGGTAGTTTAAAATCATCTCAAACATAATAAAAAAGGCCCTATTCTCCACGAATACACTGCAGTAAAGACAACTTAGCAGAATAATCGGGGAGAAAGGGCCTTTCATTTTCTCGGTACCACCCGGTTTTTACAGAATCCTTACGGACACTGCCTTATGAAGCGACGACAAATACAACGCTTCTTTTGGTAACAGGTATCTAATAGTGAACACCTGATTGAGCCTACTAAGTCAATAACATTCAGCTCAACACTCGGGGATGATGTCAGAATAAGTTGTATTACTGGGCTTTCAGCAACCCCAGCTCTCTGAAAATACAAATTCTTATTCCTTTATTCCCGTCATCGATTTATGGTTATTTTTTTGTCAATTGATTGTCATTTTACACTTTAGTACCTTGACTTCCATGGGAAGGGGAGGGGTACTACAATTCCCATTTATATTAAACTTCTGCTTTTCACTATATTTTCATAATTCCGCCGGTATTAGCAGAAGTTACGAGTTTTGCATATTTTGCAAGATAACCAGTTTTAATTTTTGGCTCAGGTTTAACCCAAGCTTGGCGTCTTTCAGCTAATTCTTCTTCATCAACGAGTAGCTCAATGGAGCGTGCCTCTAGATCGATTAAGATTTTGTCACCATTTTCAACTAATGCGATTGGACCGCCTTCTGCTGCTTCGGGTGAGATATGGCCAATCGAGATCCCGCGGCTGGCACCCGAGAAGCGACCATCAGTAATGAGGGCAACTTCTTTCCCTAAGCCGCGGCCCATAATAGCGGAGGTAGGTGCAAGCATTTCTGGCATGCCTGGGCCGCCTTTTGGTCCTTCATAGCGAATCACAACAACGTGACCTGCCTTGACCGTACCGTTATTAATATTCTCTTGTGCATCATCCTGGTTTTCAAAAACAATTGCTTCCCCCAAGAATGTTTTAATGGAAGGGTCGACTGCGCCAACTTTAATAACTGCACCATCAGGAGCAATGTTTCCATATAGGATGGATAGTCCACCAACATGGCTATATGGGTTATCTTTTGTCCGGATGACCGTTTCATTTGTGATTGTAGCATCCTTCACATTTTCATAAAGGGTTTTACCAGTAATGGTTAAGCGATCCTTATGCAAGGCACCATCTACTTTATAAAGTTCATTAAGGATAGCACTAACTCCGCCAGCCCGATGAATATCATCCATTGAAAAATCGGATGCTGGCATAATTTTTGCTAAATAAGGGACTCTTTCGGCAATTTTGTTAATTTCACTTAAATCATAGTCAATACCCGCTTCATGGGCAATTGCCAATGTATGAAGGACAGTGTTTGTTGAACCACCCATGGCCATATCTAGTGCAAAGGCATCATCAATGGCATCTCGTGTAATGATGTCACGCGGGCGAATATCTTGTTTAACTAATTCAATTAAATGTCTAGCGGCTTGACGAATGAGTTCATGTCTTTCTTCAGAAGTAGCAACGATTGTTCCGTTGCCAGGTACGGTCATACCCAAAACTTCCATTAAACAGTTCATCGAGTTCGCTGTAAACATTCCTGAGCAAGACCCGCAAGTAGGGCAGGCATTTGTTTCAATATCAAGCAATTGCTGCTGACTAATGGTGCCGTTATGGTAAGCACCAACTCCTTCAAAAACTGAAGTAAGGGAAAGGTTCTTCCCGGTCGTTGGAGAAACGCCTGCTTCCATGGGACCACCTGAAACAAATACAGATGGAACGTTGGTTCTTGCAGCTGCCATTAACATTCCTGGTGTGATTTTGTCACAGTTTGGAATGTAAAATACGCCATCAAACCAGTGAGCATTAATAACCGTTTCAGCACTGTCTGCGATAATCTCACGACTTGGAAGGGAATAGCGCATTCCAATATGCCCCATTGCAATCCCATCATCTACTCCAATTGTATTAAATTCAAAAGGAACACCTCCGGCTTCCCGAATGGCTTCTTTTACAATTTCACCGAAATGATTAAGGTGTTTGTGTCCTGGGATAATATCAATATACGAGTTACAAACACCAATAAATGGTTTTTCTAGATCACTCGTTTTTACCCCTGCTGCATATAAAAGACTTCGGTGGGGGGCACGATCAATGCCCTTTTTAATCATATCGCTACGCATTTTTCTATCTCCTAACTGACTATTGCATGGTTTGCACTAGTTGGGTAACAAGCCACTTCGTCTGAATTCATCCAATATCGGTGATGAATATAGGTCGTGTTAACTATTGATGATTATTTTCGATAATCATACAACCAATTGAAAACATGGTCAACATTAAAATCTGACAATTCAAACAAATATAAAGAATTGATAGCGTTTACAATGTTGATGTGATAAGGAAAAGGAGAAAAAATATTTTTTTGAAAATTTTTTTTATTGTGTTATTGATGGGGGAAATGATGGAGAAATTTCAGTGGTTTGTAAGGTGCAAGTGTTGGAAAATAAGTATGGTTACCCCTGTATTCATAGGGGGGATTCCTAAGAGAATATGTTTTTTTTATTCAATTTTAGCGAGATATTCATACACATCCCGTAAGTGGTAAAAACCCTTTTGTTGAGCAAGTTGAATATAGTATTTCCAAATTTTCGCAGTCATAATGGCATCTCCAAGAGCGTGGTGGCGATTCTGTATTTCGATACTACACTCATTACATACTTCATCCAGCGAAGCAGATTTCATGTAGGGGTTTGATAGGCGGATTAAAAAAGAAGTATCAATAATACGATGGTTAAATTTCGTTTTTAGCAAATCCAAGGTTATTTTTTTCATAAAGCAATGTTCATGATGGGCATGGTGTGCAACAAGAATATCGCTTTTAATAAATTTGAAGAAATGCATAAGTCCGTCAGATGCATGGGGGGCGTTACGCAAATCTGCTTCTTGAATTTTGGTTAATGCAGAAATTTCTTCTGACAATCGAAGGTCTGATTTTACTAGGGTATAAAATGTATCTTGTTCCTTTATTTGATCACCAACCATTTTGATGGCTCCAATTGAGATAATTTGATCTCCCTTTTCTGGATAAAAACCAGTCGTTTCTAAATCAAATACGACTACTTTTAATTCTTTAAGCGGGGTGTCCAAACTGTTTTTCTGTTTCAATTCTCTTTGCAGCTCTCTTACAAATGCCATTTGCTGAAGAGAGGATGGTTCTTGTAAACTGGCATATAAATTAGAATTTACCTTGCCTGATATCTGTCTGAAAAATTGAATCATCTCATTCATTTTCATATAAACCTTCCTTTTCTAGTAGCCTTTTGATGTTATAAAATAACGCCGCACCATTTTTAATGATCTCCTTTACCTCTTTCGTTTGTTCCTTTGTAAGTCGTTTTATGGGTAAATAGTGATTGGAATCATAGTTAGTATGATCAGCAAATAAGAGGCGGTAGTTTAATAGTTTTAAAAACTGTTGTTTTAAAAAAAGTTTGTCACCAGAAGGAAGCCAGCATTCTGATATTTTTTCAAGGCGGACTAGTGTTGAGGTTTCGAGCATTTGTTCTTTAATAGAAAAAAGCCGTATGGCATTTACGTATGGAAAAAGGCCAATTTCTTTAATATTGAGTGATCCAGCATGCGGGCCGTGTGTTTCTACTAAAAGCTTTCCTAGCACATTTATCCCCTTTTTGAGGTGGAGGGTATTGCTTAAAGATTTTGATAGTAATTGTCCTTTATTAGAGGTTTGATAAATATGTTTTTTTAACGTATCAATATAAATACTCTCACCGTACAGGGTTCTCCCATCAAGGAAAATTGACAGATACCGAATTGACTCCCACGAGGATTCATGGACCCATTTCGTTAATTGCTGCTGCCATTCGGGTAGAGATTTACACCAAAATGGATTGCTAGACATAACACCGCCATCACAATATGGATAACCTGCGTGATAAAGTCCTTTTGAAATTTCTTTTCCTAATGTTAAAAAGTATGATTTCACTTCATCGTTTTGTTCGAGATAAATTATTCCATGGTCTTGGTCACTCCAAATGGATTGTTCAAATCTACCGGCACTACCCATAACAAAAAATGTAAATAAGGAGGGAGGGGGACCATGCTGGACAGAAATTTGTTTAAGTGCTACTGCTACGACTTGTTTGACAATTCCATCGTGCAGTTGGTTTAACTTAAAGTGATCGGAAGCGGCCTCCGTTATGTTTACTTTCCTAAATTCAGCAATCTCAGAGTAAATATCATTAATCATCGTTTTCACCACCTTTTATCAACAACGATAAGGCAGTCCATCCCTAAGTTAACGGGAATGGACTTTTATACCTATACTATACATGTTTTATGCATTTAGCTTTTGTTCTGCTTTAAGCAATTCAGGGTATCCATAGCTGCCATGCTCACTCATATCAAGGCCGATAACCTCTTCCTCTTCCGTGACACGTAATCCTTTCATTGCTTTTTTCATGATGGTAAGCAGAATAAAGGAGACGATAAAGGCGAAAGCGGCACAAGTGAATACTCCTAATGCTTGAACGCCAAGCTGATGGAAACCTCCTCCATAAAATAAACCAGGCTTGCCGACAGTGGCTAATTCTTTTGTGGCAAAGAAACCAGTGGATAAAGTACCCCAAACCCCAGCGGCTCCATGTACGGAAAGGGCTGCAATCGGATCATCAATTCCTTTGCTTTCAAAGAAGCGAATGCTATAAAATACAAGGATTCCAGCGATAAAACCAATCAGTACAGCTGCCCATGTATCAACAAATGCACAGGAAGCAGTAATGGCTACAAGTCCAGCCAATGCCCCATTTAACATCATTGGAACATCGGCTTTACCTAATACCACCCAAGAAATAATCATGGCAGCTACAACGCCGGCGGCGGCGGCTAAGTTGGTATTAACGGCGACAAATCCGAAAAATGCTTTGTCAACAGATAAGGTACTACCGGCATTAAAACCAAACCAGCCGACCCATAATAATAATACGCTTAATGCTGTGAATACTTGGTTATGACCTGCCAAATTGTTTGCAGATCCATCTTTATTAAATTTACCAATACGAGGTTTTAAAATAATAGTAGCTGCTAATGCTGCCATTGCACCAGTTAAATGAACAACTGTTGAACCTGCAAAGTCTTGTTTACCATGCTCTGCTAACCAGCCGCCTCCCCAAATCCAGTGAGCGATAGGAGGGTAAACAATTGCTGAGAATAATACTGCGAATACGAGATATGCACTTAGTTTAGCTCGTTCAGCAAATCCGCCGAACGCAATCGTTAATGAAATAACAGCAAAGGCTAATTGGAATAAAAAGAAAACTGCACCAGACAATGGTAAACCATCAACGTCATAGCCTGAATAGAAGAAATTGGAGAATCCAATTAATGGATTTCCCTTGCCGAAAATGAGACCGTACCCGACAGCCCAAAATACGAGTGAGCCAATTCCAAAGGTAAGTATCGTTTTCCCGGCAATATGTCCTGCATTTTTCATTCTGGTTGATCCTGTCTCGAGAAGGATGAAGCCTCCAAGCATTAAAATGACGAGTACAGCACCTACCATAACCCAAAGACTATTCATTAAAAATACCGTATCCATTTTTTCTCCCCCTTTTATAGTTATGTTAATTTTTATAACATTTGGTGTAGTTGTATTTTTACATGGATGGAGTATATATTTCTATAAGGTTGGAAGGAAATCTAACATGGTTTTTAGATAGGGGGGATTTTCTGACGTTCCTTCGGGCATTATGGCAAAGAAAAAGCCTCGCTTTTTATGAAAGAAACGAAGCTTCACGAATAATGTGTTAATTATTCTTCCGTAATCCAAACTGGGCATTAAGCTGTCCTTGAATCATTTTTCGACGAACATCCTCTTGATTTTGTTTCTTTTGGTCCCGAAGCAGTTCCTTTCTAATTTCGTGTGTCTGAATTCCATCCTCAATCTTGTTGGCAATCTCCATCAATAATTCCACATCTGAAAAGGAAAACTTTCGGCTGCCACCGGCTGATCTTTCAGGGAAAATCAATTTTCTTTCTTCATAGTAACGTATTTGTCTTTCGGAAAGACCTGTAAGATCCCTAACAATGCCAATTGTAATAACCTTTTTATCTTTATATGACAAATCTTTTCCCATCCCAGCACTCACCAACCCTATTGTTTTGCATAGTTAGAATATTTTTACTATTATACGTTAGATTTTCTCACATGATGTAAATTTTTGTACTATACTGCTTATTTTTTAAAAAAATTCATGTGAAGTAGAAAGTAGTTTATTTTTTAGTGGGTATTGATTTTTTATATAAACTCGCTAACTCACTGATTGTGAGGGATTGAAGTTTGACGGATGAATCAATAAAGTCTGATTCTGTTAGTTTCTTAATATAGTATTTTTTAAGTCGATCGAGGCCTTTACGCAATTGAGTTGCCAAAGTATTTCCTCCTTCAAGCAGACATCAAGCATTTTGGAGTCTTCTTAGAAGTTCGTTTCCCTTGGAACCCATTGATTGCAGGAGCTCCTCATACAACTCATCTCTTAATTTATCTAATTGAAGAATTCTTTCGGCTAATTTAATCTCATTTCTTTGAGCCATTAGGATCTTCCTTTCAAGTTTTATATAAGAAAGTTAACTGAATTTTTAACATTTGTCAGAGAGTATGATAGATAAATTAACAGGATATTTCATAATGACGAAGATATATGAGAGAGAATCTGACTATGTAGGAAGGTTAATTGAAAAAGAACCAGGCAGCGGACCTGGTTCTCCTCTGATTTCTTAGTACTCTCCATCGAATGGTGTAAATGGAATGTTAAATCTTCTTTCAAGTACACGGACCCGTTGATTAACACGCTGTAATCGACGTTGAAGCTGGTTGATTTCTCTCTCTTGGCGCTCATTCTGTCTTTCAAGCTGATTGACTCGGCGTTCCAGTTGTTGTGGTTGTCTGTTAGGATCATATTGATCTAGTGGAAGATAGGAAGTATATTGCTCTGTTGGAATGTAGGAATTATGTTGCTCAGCAGGAACATAGGAATTCATTTGCTCAACAGGAACATAGGAATGGTGTTCAATTGGCATTTGTGGTTGTTGTTGTTGTTGATAATAGCCATATGGGTACATGTGGGCATCTCTCCTTATGTGATAGTACCCTATAAATTATGCAGTGGCATTGGGAGGGAGACGGCGAATGCCTATTTATAGCTAATTAGATAATTGTGCCCGTGAGACCTAGTTTGGAGGCGCAAACAGTCACAAAAAAATTGTTGGAGGGTAACACACTAAGCAATATTGACAAGAAAAGAAAAAAGATGAACACCGTCATCTCTTCCATCTTTCAAGCTTATGAATATTTCTTGTAAAGAGACTAGCAATAAATTTGGGCATACCAAATTCCACAATCTTTTCTTTTACTCTATCTTTCATTTCTTCAACTGTAAGATCAGGAAGCGTGAATTCTCCATTCATATAGCAATGGCTGCAATATTTAGTGCTTTTTGAAGAATCTTTCTCTGTCCCGCCGCCAAGTTCATCTTTTGCTAAGGGCATTCCACAGCTTTGACAGTTTTTATAACTTGCCATTTTTCCACCTCCTAATCAATTATCAAAATCAAATACTTCCACAATTTTGTCTGCTTTTATCCGGTTTTGACAGAGCTTAAACAATTGTGAAAAAAATGCTTCCACTTCACGTGGAGATGTTGGCAGTTTGATTTGGACCCTAGTTGAACCAAACATTTGTTTATAATAGGCTTTTCTTTGCACATTTTTCCCATCTCTTTTTAGCGGATTATATGTCCAAATTAGGTATGGGCCATCCTCAAGAACTGAAATTTGCCGAATCTCTGCACAGGTAGTGGACTTATTATGAGCATAAATGACTAAATAATAATTGTCATTCCGGTGCCAGTCAATGAATAAAAAGTAATAGCCAATGTCGTGTTCCGGCCGTGTGACCTCATAGGCAGATAATGTTTTCTTTCCATTTGCCCACTGGTGGAATTTTGGTAACATACCACCAACTAATTCCAGTTTATTTATTTCATAAGCCATTGAACTTGATTTTTCCATTTGATTGGCTAAAAAAATTGCCTGTGCCTTTTCCAAATCAAAAATCCCCTTTTTGTCTTTGGTTTCATTATACTTTGCAGAACTAGAAAAAGGGAAGAATGCTCAATTCGATTTTTAACTATACAATCAATGCTTAGCGGGATAATTGGGAAAGTTGGCGGAACTAATGGGAAGTTTGGCGGAAAAACCAGTAAAATTTGCAGAATTACCAAAAAACACATACACTAAATTCCTCACACAAATGGTTTGTCTCCAAAATGAAATATAACTGTCATCATTTTAAAAAATTGCTTTGTTAGAATCAATATAATTGGGACTAAAAATCCGTACATACGTCGAATAGTATATGGAATAATTACAACTCTTTTCCATATGAATGACATAGAGTGTTGCAAATGGGGGGAAAGAAAATGACATTAGATGAGCAATTAAAACAAAAGACCTATTATACAATGTTCATTAATGAACATGAAAATATTCATCCAATTCGCGTTCTTGGTGAGGCGTTTCAGGAAGAAGCAAAAAATGACCTGCCAGACCTCTCATCCATACGCTTTGCACAGGGTGAAGTGTATTTTCAGCATAAAGATTTTGAAACCGCCATTTTTAAATGGGAAAACATCATTAATGAGCTTGAGCCGTGGGCAAAGAAAAATATAGCAGATGCCTACTACGAACTGGGATTGCATTCAACTGCTGAGGATATCTATACGGCAATAAAAACAGATAATTCCATATTAAATACAGAAGTGGCCTTACAATTATTTTCACTTTATATCGAGCGCGGCAAAAAAGATGCTGCCGTTTCGACTATAAAAAAGACGATTGTCGCAAACCCTGATTATCCGAATGTCACCGAAATCGCCCGTACCTTTTTTGAAGAACAGCAAGATTGGACAAATGCGGTCGAATTGGCCATAACAGAAGCAAAGCGGACGGAGTCCTTGGAATGGTTCGAAATGTTAAATGCTTATATTAAAAAGGGTGTAACGAAAAGTCACGAACCTAGTTATTTTACCCAGGCATTAATCCTATTGTTTAACTTGGATAAGAAGAAGTTTGAGCAGCTTGTTTCATCACTGTGGGAAAGCTACAAGCATGAAGAATCCTATTTTACTTGGTTAAGAGAAATCAATCATTTATTATTAAATCTTGATTTTAATCAAGCAGAAAACTGGTCAGAACTTACTAGCCTTCATAAAGAGGCTTATTTTGGCTTAATTGAAGGCCGATACTTTATTAAGATGCTTCAGGATTTTATTCCTGACTTATTAACCAATTGGCTTCGTTTGTCTGATGAAGCCAATGTCGTTTTATCGTCAGCAGCTGTCCTATCCTGGAATGAGCTGTTTCCAGCAAGCATAAGTATGACGGTTGTCAGTGAAGCAGAAAAACTAATCAGCATCACAGAAACAGACATGGATGAACTAGATGAGTGCCTGACACTTTTTGATGCTATTATGAAATGGGCTCAAGCACATGAGATGGGTGAGAATAACCGAGTACAATGGCTTGTTCAACAATTAGTTGATTTTAATACGCAGCATCTTCTTATAACGGGGTTAAGTGGAACCGGTAAATCCACTTTTGTTAATACTGTTCTAGGAGAAGATTTGCAAGACTGCCCAACCTCTTCAATTGTGATGTTTAACCATGCTGAGGAAGTAGAAATTACCGAAATTACTGATCGAGAGATTACTAGTTTGGATGGGTTTTCTGAATTCCAAGAACGGATGGATCGCCGTCGTAACGCCTTGGAATCGATTATAGAATTTAAAAGGCCAAGCGATTTTTTAAGGGAAAATAGAGTTGCATTCATTGATACTCCTGGATTAAAGGGGAACCATAATGATCGCTATGAAGTGTTGAAGAACTTGCAAGTTGCCGATACAATCCTGTTTGTCCTTGACGCCAATGCCCCGTTCACAGATAAAGAGCGAGGTGTTCTGACTCAAATCCAAGAACTTGCACCTGATATTCCCGTTCATTTTCTGTTGAGTAAATTGGATACCATTGCAGCCGAGCAGGAAGCCGTTAGAATTTATGAAGAAACTAGCTCAATCATTAAAGGCTATTTGCCTGATGCAAGAGTATTTGCTTTTTCTTCGCATTATGAATCAGGCCAATTAAAGGATATACAAGATTTTATTCAGTCGATAAAAAATACTAGAAACTTAGAGGATAAACGTCTGGCAAAACTGTTGTATTTTATCAGATCCACAATTGCCAGCTTGTTACAAAAACGAATTGATGTTGAAGATCAACTAGTAGAGTCTGTGCGCTGGAATGAAGAAATGTTAATGAAGACAACTGGAGCCGTTAACCAACTAAAAGATACAGAAGTCCAAAAATCAAAAGCCATTACAAAATCTTACCGTGCAATCAGGGAATCGATTGAAAAGGAAATTTCAGGGACAATTCCTGGTATGCTAAAGGAATGTTCGACTTTAATTAAGGAAGATAGTAATTTTAGCAAAATTCACCTAGAACTCAATGATGAAATGAATAGAAGAATACAAGATTACTTGGAACAAACCGTCATGCCGAAATTTTACAGTTCGCTGCAAGAATGGATTGGCCATTGTAAAGAGGAATTCGATCAAGCTCAAGAATTTTTGAATGAGATGGGTCAAGGTTTTAATCATATGTATGGGGAAGAGCGTCTCAAACTTGAATGCGATTTTAAGGTGCTTGATGATTGGCGGCGTGATACTAATCGAATGACAAGCGGATTCCAACTGGACACTATTAATATCCTCCTGCGCCGCACTCCGTCACAATTTTTACTAAAGAGTGCCGGTAAGTTGTTTGGTGCCCTATCACAAAACAAAGCATTGCTTTATAACAAGTACAAATCCTTTGTGGAAAATGAGGATTATTCCGAAGTCAATGCATCAGTTAGTAAGCAATTTTTCCAGCCGTTTGAGTTATTTGAAAAATCTCTGGAGCGAGACATCACTTTCTTCTTCAAGAGTCCATTAAATATGTTAAATCGTTCTGTGGAAGATGCACGGTTGGGAATTCAGACCAATCAAGATATGCTTAATAAAATGAACACCAATCCGGAAATGTTCCGTGATCCATTGACACTTTTTGATGTAAGATTGCGTCAGTTCGAATGGATGACCATTGCTGGAAAAGGAATGCAAACCATTTATTAAATAACGGCCAAAAAGGAGATGTCCATGCACATCTCCTTTTTTTTATAAAAATAGAATTTGACTTGAAAAAAATGTCAATTTGTACAAAACAACTCGAAAATGGCACAAAACAGTGAGAAATTCGCACAAAACCTATCTAAAATGGCACAAAACCCTCCAGAAATAGCACAAAACTCAAAAAGAACAAAATAAATTCACAAATAATCCTTATTTTTCAAGGAGTATTTCTCATACGGCTATTTTTAATCTATCAAAAAATAATATTAAGAAATCCTTAAGAATTATAGTAAATTAAAGTTAAGATTTTCCGTTTACTATAAAGGTAATAAATGACGGCTGGAAAGTAGGATAGAAATGAATCATTATTTTGTATTGGTTGTAGATGACGAAAAGGAAATACGTGATGCAATCGAAATTTATTTAAAAAATGAAGGGGTTACCGTGTTAAAAGCCAAGGATGGAATTGAAGCATTAGAGATATTAAATGAACATCCCGTTCATTTAATTATACTAGACATAATGATGCCAAGGCTTGATGGTATCTCGGCTACATATAAAATTCGGGAACAGAAAAATATTCCCATCATTATTTTAAGTGCAAAAAGTGAAGATACCGACAAGATTTTAGGGCTTCAGGTTGGAGCAGATGACTATGTGACAAAGCCTTTTAACCCAATGGAACTTGTTGCCCGCGTAAAATCTCAGTTGAGGAGATATGTAACACTCGGTACTTTTGAAGGGGTAAAGAAGGTAATAGATTTAAATGGCCTAACATTAGACCAATCTGCAAAAGAAGTAACGGTGAACGGTGAGTCGGTAAAACTAACACCAATTGAATATAGAATAGTGGAATTGTTAATGACAAACGCCGGCCGCGTGTTCTCTATTAATGAAATCTATGAACGGGTTTGGAAAGAGCCCTGCTATAACGCGGAAAATACGGTAGCCGTACACATCCGAAAAATCCGTGAGAAAATTGAAATCGACGCGAAAAATCCAAGATTTTTAAAGGTGGTGTGGGGGATTGGATACAAAATGGAAAAATAGAAGGTTGATTGCTGTCTGGTCCGTACTATTTACATTTGGCCTTAGTGGTATCCTTGCCTTCTTTATTTATGGCGGTCAATATATACACCGTGACTATTTCCATACTATGGAATTCCAAAGCAAGCTTGATACATTTGCAGGATATGTAGGTATGTTTGAGCTTAACGATTTAACAGTGGAAGAAGCGAAAAAAACTATAACCGTAACGGAAGATGAAATTAAAGAACATCGATATCGTTATGGCACTCTCCCTGCACAAATAGATAATATTAAGTCACAGTATGAAGAACGAATTCAAGGAGCAACAGATGCAGGTAATCAAGCAGCTGCTGAGGCTTTTACGACTGAAAGGGATTCAAAAATAGAGGATATTACAAAAAACTTCAAAAGTGATGATTATGTCAGGCCAAAGGTCGTACAAGAGAAAGAAAAAAGAATTGCCGAATATTATAAAAAAAGAGAAGCCTTTCGCACAGATTATTTGGGATATAAAAAGGCGTTTACTTTCTATTTTAAAAATACCGAAACAGGGAAAGTTTTTACTAATCTACAGAAATCAGGAGCAGCTTTACCAAAAGAGAAATTGAACGAAAAAAACATGCTTTATGTATCTGATATGACCGTAACAAGGGATCACGCTATACATTTTGCTTGGCCAGAATATGAAGAACTGGCAAATACTATTATGCCTACCACAATTGGAACGCTTGAAGGTCAAATTGCAGTTCCTAAATCATTATCCTCATCAAGTTTTATCATGACTGAATATAAGAACTATCAACAGGCTCACTTACTTGTATTGATTTATTCCTTGGCTGGGGTAATAGCATTGATCGGTAGTTTATTTGTTTTAAAAAGATCCAAAACGACTCCAATAGGGGTGGAAAAATGGCGGCATTATTATAATAAGCTGCCGATTGATAGTAGAATCCTATTATTTATTGTTGCTGGTATTACAGCTATGACTACAATTTATGGCGTCAGCAGCCAATTAATATACGTTTTAGAAAATCCCTATGATGGTGTGGAAATGCTATTCGGTCTAATCTTGGCCTCGTGTGCATGGGGCTATACCTTTGTACAGTGGAAATACCTCATTCCGGAAATAAAAGATTTGCAAAATCTTAAAAAAGAATGGAGAAAGGCTATTGTAACTAGAGCTGGAAGAAAAATAAAGGTGTTAGTTTCTACCATGACCCGTAGTCTAAAAGATGCCTTTTTGAATCGGAGCATGGGCACGCAGTTGTTTATTGTTTTAGCCGTCATATTTGGACTAGGGACAGCACCCATATTAGTCATCGTTCATCCTGTTTTTATTATATTTTACTTGCTTCTTCTCGCGTTTATTGGAATTCCGATTGTCATGATATTGGTTAAAAAAATAGGCTATTTTAATCAAATAGTTGAGATAACAAATGAGCTTGCCGCAGGAAATTTAGGGGGAAACCTGCAGGTAACAGGGAGATCAGTGCTGGCAGAACTCGCTGGTAATATCAATGTGTTAAAACAAGGCGTTAAACATTCACAAAAGGAACAAGCAAAGAGTGAACGCCTTAAAACCGAGTTAATAACCAATGTTAGTCATGACCTCAGGACACCGCTAACCTCCATCATTACTTATACGGAATTATTAAAAACACAAGACGTTTCAAGTGATGAGAGAGCAGCCTATCTAGAAATTATTGATCGAAAATCAAAGCGGTTAAAGGTTCTAATTGATGATTTATTTGAAGTGTCAAAAATGGCAAGCGGAAATATTGATCTGAAAAAAGAAAAAGTAGATCTCGTGCAGCTTTTACAACAGGCTTTAGGGGAATATGATGACACAATTAAGGAATCCACTCTTCAGTTCCGAGTAACAAATACAGAAAAACCTGTTTACGCCCTTGTAGATGGACAAAAGCTGTGGCGTGTCTTTGATAATTTAATTGGTAATATCCTTAAGTATTCAATAGAGAACTCACGCGTTTATATTACGATATCGAAAGAAAATGGCCAAGCCATGATTATATTTAAAAATGTCTCAAAATATGAATTAAATGAAAATAGTGATGAGCTTTATGAGAGATTCAAGCGAGGCGATCGATCGCGCCACACAGAAGGGTCTGGTCTAGGACTGGCAATTGCAAAATCAATCGTTGATCTGCATGAGGGACGACTTGATATTGAAACGGATGGAGATTTATTTAAGGTTTGTATCCTTCTTAATCTTGAGGAATAGTCTCCTATAATAAGTGTAAAAAGATAGGACAGTAAGGGAGAGATTTAGAATGAGCACAATTAATTTCTCAGAGTTATATCGTTTGTTTTATAAACGGCTTTTTTATATAAGCTACTCTATTACAAGAGATATGCATATAGCTGAGGATGTTGTCCAGGAAACGTTTATAAAAGCAATTAAAAAAGTAGAAAAAATTGAAGATGAAAGTAAAATAGGTGCATGGCTATCAGTTATTGCAACTAGAACAGCTATTGACTTTGTCCGCAGAGAAAGGAAAAAGAAACCGGTATTAATGGAAAAGGAAATGCTTGAATGTTTGGGGAAAGAAATGGGGCAAAATGTGGAGGAAGAAGTGGAAACTAGAATCCTGAAGGAACAGGTTCAAAGTGCTATTATGAAACTTAGACTTGTTTATCAAGATGTGCTTTTGCTCAAAATAGGAAAGGATTTAAAAGAAAATGAGATTGCCGACATGCTTAATTTAAAGCAGAGCACTGTAAAAACCAGGCTTCATCGGGCAAGGAAAGAACTAAAAATAATGTTTTTAAAACAGATGAGTGCCTAACAAGATGAATCATTTCATGATTATATTAAACATATGGAGGAATAATAATGAAAAATGCCAGTCCCTATGTATTTGTAGATAATTGTCAGGAAGTCATGGAATATTACCACAGTCTATTTGGCGGAGAAATTACTAATATTCAAAAAAGCGATGATGGCAAGTGTTTACATGCTGAACTGCATCTAGGTAACAGTATCATTCATTTTTCGGATACATACGGTAAAGTGGAAAAAGGGGATAATGTTCGAATCTCTTTGGAGTGTGAAAGTGAAGAAGAAATTAGACGGGTCTATGACGCCTTAAGCAGAGAAGGAAAGATTACTGCTGAATTGCAACATACATTTTGGGGTGCGATTCATGCAAACGTAGTCGATCAGTTTGGGATTGGATGGCTACTAAATTATCAAAAATAAATAAAACGAATTTAAACTGTTTAATGGTTGTATTATATTGGGAATTTTTTGCTGCTTTGGCAGCATTTTTTTGTTCAATGAAAAACAATTGAGAAGGATTATGGTATAGGAAAGTCGTGAGTGATAAAATAGAACAGAATTAGTAAAGGGGAAGAGTGAAAAGTAGTGAAAATAGGATTTTTCGACTCTGGTATTGGCGGGATGACTGTACTTCATCAAGCGTTAAGGTTTTTACCGAATGAGGACTTTATCTTTTATGCTGATACCAAACATGTTCCATATGGTGAAAAACCAAAAGAAGAGGTAAGACAATATATTTTTAATGCTGTCGATTTCATTGCAAATCAAGGTGTCAAAGCAATAGTCATTGCTTGTAATACGGCAACCAGTATCGCTGTGGAAGACCTTCGCAAAAAGTATGATTTCCCTATTTTAGGGATTGAGCCAGCAGTAAAACCAGCTGTTCAACAATGTGAAGGGAAAAGAAAAAAAGTGTTAGTATTGGCGACTACATTGACTCTCAAAGAGGAAAAGTTCCATAATCTCGTGAATAGAATAGATCATCACGATATAGTTGACAGTTTACCGCTTCCAGGTCTTGTGCAATTTGCAGAGAACTTTGAATTTAGTCAGGATAGAGTTGTCCCTTATTTAAGAGATCAATTATTCTCGTTTGATCTAAAACAGTACGGAACCATTGTATTAGGGTGCACTCATTTTCCCTATTTTAAAAATAGTTTAAGGAAACTTTTTCCTGAAGATGTCGATATTATTTCAGGAAGTATTGGAACGGCTAAAAACTTAAAGCGTATCCTCGAAACAAGGAATCAAATTGGTGATGGAACAGGAAAAATTACATTTTATAAGTCTGGCTGCAAAGTAGAGGATCATGATACACTGTCAAATTATAATAAGTTATTGGCCATGTTAGATTAACTATAACCTTTTAAACAAAAAGAGGCTGGGACATAACTAGCTTCAAATAGTAAGAAAGGTGAATTTGAGCG
>CAUSCO010000015.1:0-116368 GCA_963530265.1 uncultured Bacillus sp. | reverse complement strand
TATTGATTTATTTTGTATTGATTTATTTTGTATTGATTTATTTTGTATTGATTTAGGTGGTCGTACTTTATGTTCTCGTGACTTATGATCTTCGGATTTATTTTTTTCAATTTGTAGACCATAACTAACATTTTTAATGTGGAAAATGGTAATGCGAACGATTTCCTCATTAGTGATCACGTAAACAAAATCGTCTTTTACGTCTGTGAGTACCCCCTCTACCGTGTCAGGGCCGTCACGATTGATTCTTACCCAAATATACTTCAATGATTCCAGCAGTTCTTTGAAATTTTCAGCTTTTTTAAATTCAAAATCCTTAGGAACGTCAATATCGAATTCCAGCTGCCCCTTCATATTTTCTGTAAAACTTTTAATATGACGAGTATGGTAATAAACGACCCCATCGTTTTCTGTGAAAACTGCGAAATAATCGTCAGTTGCATCCAGTATCTTCCCAATTCTGGATTCTGGACCGCCTCGATCAACCTTGATTACTTTGTCTGTAAAATATCGCTTGATGTCTTTACCCACTAAAAATCTCCCCTTTATTAAATAAATTAATACCCTGCATGTATATGTATCACTGCAGGAAGTCGTCCTAAGTAATTAGCCTGTCTTTTAATACTTAGGTCCCTAAAAAGCGTTACTACGTCATAGGATAAATATCAGCAAATACGTCGGTTAATCAAACTAAAATAAGCGTCCCTTGGGCTGTTGACAGTTTTTATCATCAGCCCTAGGCACACTTTTCCGAGTTCCTCCACTATCGTGATAACATCAATGGGCCTTCCTATTTCATCCAATAAAAAAAACACTTGGATATTTCTCCAAGCATTTTACTATTTTAGATATTTTATTGAATATATTAGAGAATATCTCTTTTCGGAGAGCTTTTAACCAGCTTAATTTCTCCATTTTTAAGGATTAATTCACTGATATTTTCGTACTTTTCTTCCCTATTTGAATAGTTCTGGTCGTCTATTAAATATTCTTTATAGGACCAGCAAAATAGTTTACGAGCCACTCTTCCTTTTTCACCTATGAGGTTGAACCAGCCTTGTCCAACGTAAAAAGGGTTCGTTAGGATTTTTTCAATGATATTAGTCATACACTCATTTTCTTCCCCTGGATTAAATTTTGTTTTGGAAGAAAGGGCCAAGAAAATTAATTTTTAAACCTATCTAATTCTAGTAATTGAAGATGGTACCTCTCACGCTGCATTTGATTGAAATTCATCAGGACTATTTAATACTTTTTTCAACATCTATTTCAAATTTACTTGCATCTTTCCATGTCGATAAACGGGAATCAAAAATGGACAATGTCAGGATATAATAGGCAGCATAATTCTTTGGATCATATACTTCATTAACAACTAGCTTTTCATCTTTCGGCACAACTATAAAGTTTTTATAAGAAGCAAAGAAATTTTCAATCATACGTATACCTTCCTTCCATATCTTGATAGAATGGTTCATAAAAACAGCTTATTATCTTTTTCTACCTTAGTTATTTAAAATTATGAAAAAATATCCAGGGTTGATCTACTCATTATCCTTTTTTATCAATGTTCTTTTCGTAATCTGACAAGTGACTTCCAAAAGCCAGTGTATTGAAGTTATTTATCATATATATTCCTCTATTAAAAGCAAAAATCCTGCTTTTCTACCTAAAAATCCACAATTTTCACTTTTTTTAATGAAATAGTCCCATTCCTTGATTTATAATTTGTCGTAACAGGTCTTTTGGAGGAGTTCGAATGTTTAAAGACCAGCCATTCTTAGCTGATCATTTTTCACACAAATGAAGATGTCCCTATAAGTTATCTTTTGTGACACCCACACCTGTTTTAATTCTCTGTAAGTTTGCTGACAACCTCACTGCCTGTAGGCGTAGAGTCATCTGGATCTTCCGCTTAATTACCCTGTTTAGGTGAAACGCTTACAAGTGATACTTTTAAAATTTCAACATATGCTTAATAAAAATTTAGTTTTTTGAAGGGAGCTCTACTCTACTCTCATGCAGCGGATTAAAGTTATGATTAAAATATTTCTGAATGAACCTTTGTGGTTTAAAATACTAATCTCTATAACTTTCCTTGCTTCAATTATTTTAAGCAGTTCATTTTTTTCAAATCATTCTTTTATGCAAAGTTGTTCCAAATTAGCAGCGGCTATATTTTTTTGTGCATACGGTATTAAATTTAGGAGGAATTTTAGAATAACTTTAATCTTTTTTGCTTGTTCAGTTATATGTATTTACCTATTCATCACGTTAATATGAATTGCGTTCCTTTTTGGTCAGAATGGTATTCCACTGTCCTCGTCGATTCCAAGAATTTGTGGTTCCAGCTTAATCCCATCAGTATTCACGGCGTATCTTCTTCCTTTTCCCTCCAAAGCTTAAATTAGCTTTTAACGGGAAAACAACCTGTATATCACATTAGTAGGAGGGCTATCAAATGGATCATAATGTACAAAAAACAGGAGCAAGCCAATACCGATGTCCTCGAACAGTTTATCGATTATCATGTACCCGCTGATAAAGTAGGGTTAGTTGCCCAGTTGGAAGGCAGCATTGTTTTCGATCGAACAAAAGGCGAAGTGTCTGTCCATTGCGATAACGAAGGGGCGAATACACTCTCTTTAAATATGATGCATAAAATCGTTACTGGCAAACGGACACCGGAAGAAGCTAGAGAGTTTATTGCAAAGGAAATCGTTGAGTACTTATTGAACCGTCCTGCCCCATACGCCGAGCAGTTCCAATTTGAACTACCTGTAGGTGAACAGTGGGACACTGATGAAACTATTGTCCAAGATGCGGCACTAGACCAAGCGGTTACTAAAATGAAAGAAAAACTAGGATTAGATAAAAATTAACAGTCGTGTAGGTTGGTTCAATAAAACGTGCCCTCTAATTTTTAGAAGGCACTTTCATTTAAAAAGTTGGACAGTCTCTTTTTTCTACTTCAATTCTTCAATTGAATTAATATTCATATACTTTGGTACAACTAGTCCATTTCTCGTTCCATGAAGATTGGTTCCAAGATCAACGAGATCATTTTTATATTGCTTATAGTATTCATTATGGGTACTCGGGAGCCAGCCAGACACCATGCCGTCCACGCTGCCGTTAGCCACACCGGCAAACATAGGTCCGACCTCTACTTGGCTCAATTTGACCTTATAGCCATTCTGCTCCAGAACCTTTCCAATGACATTCGTACTTGCAATTTCAGTATCCCAAGCCACATAAGCAAGTTTAATGGTTTCCCCATTTCCTGCCTGGACACCTTTTGTCCATTGCCCTACTTGATCCCCATTGGCCTTTATCCAATTTGTCGCTGCTTCAGCTGGATCAGTGCCATCTTTAATGTCCACCATCACTTTTTCTATATCCGCTGGTTTCCAGGAAAATTGATCGAGGATTGTGTATGCACCTGGTACATCCTTGTCCAGACCTTTCCTTACGATCGTATGAATATCTTCAACTGTTCCATACGCTTCCTTTGGATCTTCAAGAAATTTCAAATCGTACGTGGAAAACATCCAATGTGGTGCCCACCCGGTAACAATAATTGGTTTCTTACTCTTATATGCCTTCTCCAATTCTGCCGCCATGGCTGCGGATGAACCTTCTTGCAGCTGCCAATCATTCAGCTGATATTCTTTTAATGCCGTTTTGGTCTGTGTCATGATTCCAGCTCCAGGCTCTATCCCAATAATTTGATAATCGGTTTGGGCTCCAATGCTGTTCCCATCCTTATTTTTAGCTGTTTCTTTTGTTATTCCTGTTACAATTGCCGTCACGATGATTAGAACCGCTAAAGCGGAAAAGACTATTTTTTTCTTCACTAAATTATCATAGGCTGGTTTTCGTAAGTTTTGCGAAATCCGATCGAGAATAACGGCGATGAACACAATCGATAATCCAGCTTCAAAACCTCGGCCTACGTCTATTTGACTGACAGCCCGGTAAACATCTGCTCCAAGTCCTGGTGCACCCACTAGTGAAGCCGTCACCACCATCGATAGAGCAAGCATAATACTTTGGTTTACCCCTGCCATAATGGTTGGCGTTGCTATTGGCAGTTGAACCTTGAACAATTTTTGACTGTTACTGGAACCGAAAGCATCGGCTGCCTCTATTAAATCTTTCGGGACCTCTTTGATGCCGAGATTGGTCATCCGGATCGTTGGTGCAATGGCGAAAATAAATGAGGCAATAATTCCTGGTACGACACCAATTCCAAAAAATAAAATGGATGGAATTAAATAAACAAAAGCCGGCATGGTCTGCATAAAGTCTAAAATCGGCGTCACGATTCTATGCACTGTTTTTCGTTGGGCACTCCAGATTCCTACTGGGATCCCGACGATGATGGTGAGTATACCGGATAATAATACAATCGCAATGGTTTGAATACTTGAATCCCAATACCCAAGATTATCAATTAAGAGCAAGCTGACAAGCGTGAAAATTCCTAACGGCCATCTGCTCGTATAAGTAACCAATAGTGTTAGGACGATGGTTAAGATGATTGGCGGACCCGCACTTAATACATCCATAATTATATTTAGTAGGGACTCAATGACAGTCGTTAAAAAGGTAAATAATCCGGCAAAGGCCACGGTGACCCATTTGACAAGAGCGTCTATCCAATCTCCTAAAGGGATTTTTGGCACATTCATCTCATTCACTCTCCAAATCGTTCAAGGAATCTTTATTTCCGGCCAAAGCCCCGATAACAGCTCCGCGAATAACCACGCCTTTTAAGCGATGTTCTTCATCGATAACGGAGATAGGCAGACTCGATGTGGCGATCACGTCCATCAGATCGGTGAGTAAGGTATCTCCGGAAACGGTTGGAATATCCGTTGTCATAACTTCTGCGATCGATTGATTTTGATCAATCGCCTGTCGTGCCTGTTCAGCGGTAATAGCACCCAATAGTTTCCGATTGCGATCCACAACAAATATACTTGAATATCCCTGCTTCCGCATGATTTCCAATGCCACCCTTGGCCCGCGGTCTACACCGATTCTTTCTGCTGGTTTCAGCACATGGGAGGCCGTTATTATTTTTGATAAATCTACATCTTCAACAAATTTCTCGACAAATTCATTGGCAGGATTCATTAAAATTTGTTCAGGTGTTCCAAGCTGAATGATACTGCCATCCCTCATCAACGCAATCCGGTCCCCAATCCGTAAGGCTTCATCTAAATCATGGGTGATAAAAATAATCGTTTTTTTGTATTTTTCTTGGATCTCCAGCAATTCATCCTGCATATCTTTTCGAATTAACGGGTCGAGTGCGCTGAATGCCTCGTCCATCAAGATTACATCCGTATCACTGGCAAGTGCCCTGGCTAGTCCCACTCGTTGCTGCATGCCGCCGCTTAATTGTTTGGGAAGTTGGTTTTCGTACCCTTTTAAACCGACCACTTCCAAAGCACTTTGTGCTTTTTTACGGCGCTGTTCAGCCGGTATTTTCTGGATTTCAAGACCATATTCCGTATTTTCCAAGATCGTTTTATGAGGAAACAGTGCAAAATTCTGAAACACCATACTGATTTTTTTCTGCCTGACTTCCCTCAAGCGTGCCTCATTCATCTTCACAATATCTTCATTTTCAATTAATATTTCTCCAATTGTCGGTTTGATCAGGCGGTTAAACATCCGGATTAAGGTGGATTTCCCGCTTCCGGATAGACCCATAATGACAAAAATTTCACCAGGGTAAATTTCAAAGGAAACATTCTTAACTCCTACCGTCTGTCCAGTAGCTTTCAAAATTTCCTTTTTTGTCTTTCCTTGTTTCATAAAATCAATTGCAGCTTTTGGGTTCGTACCAAATATCTTAGAAACTCCTCTAACCTCTATGCTGGGTTTCATGCTGTCACCTCATTTTTATAATGACCGTCTCCTATACATTTTTGCCGAATATTTCCGTTCTATGTGACATTTTGACTAAAAATATATAAGGGCTGCCTAAGAGAAAAAAATTAAGGCTGTTTTCGATAGGAATGTTATCATTAGCCACGTTTAAACTCCTAAAAATCAATACAAGGTGTAAAATTACATCTAATTAACAAATTAATCTTATATATAAGTGGATTTTCACTTATATCAGCGAATCAAAGGGATTCTGATTATAAAAAAAACACTTGGATGCACTCCAAGCATTTACTATTACATGTTTTTATGAGAGATATTAGAGAATATCTCTTTTCTGAAAGCTTTTGATTTTAACTTAATCTCTACATTTAAAGGGATTGATTTTACTGATGTCACCCCAAGAGTCTATGGTATAATGCCTTTGCTTCGGAAATATCCTTCGTTCCATGTACTAAAACCCTTCCGTCTTTAAAAACAACTAATCGGTAAGCATGCACGTTATAAGATAAAAGGTAAGGATTTCGCTGAACAGTTCCCCCCTGTTTGGCAAATATTTTTTCTAAAGTTTCCAAATCACGAACGGTTGGACTGGATGGACGAATCTGAACAGAATCTCTTCCACATAGTACAGCTGTTTTTGTTTGATTTTCAAATGATAAATATGGGTAGGAACGTTCTTTCCCACAAGAAGGACAATCCTCTTTTTTCAATTTATCTACTTGGATGGCACTATATTGATTTTTCCATAAATCAAATGAAACGAGTTTGTTTCGTAAGGAATCCAAATCACCGACCAATATTTTCAATGCTTCACTTACTTGATAAGAAACGACCATGTTCACAGCTGGACTAATAATTCCAGCTGTATCACAGGTCAATCCTCCTAGAGGAACGGTTTCTAATAAACAAGAAAGGCACGGCGTTTTTTCAGGAATGATCGTGTAGGATATTCCGTAACTTCCAACGCAAGCACCATAAATCCATGGGATACCATACTTTTGTGATACATCGTTAAGAATCATTCTTGTTTCAAAATTATCCGTTGCATCAATAATAAGATCCACTTTTTTTGCCCAGTCTTCAAGCTCTTGGACTGAGGCATCTGCTATGATTGCCTCAATGTCCACAGAAGAGTTTATTGATGTTAAGCGATTTTTGGCCGCGATTACTTTGGGAATTCGGTTTTTTGCATCTTCTTCTGAAAATAATTGCTGCCGTTGTAAATTTGACCATTCCACATAATCACGATCAACAATGGTTAGTTTACCAATTCCAGAGCGGACAAGTGATTCGGCACATCCAGATCCGAGTGCTCCTGCTCCGATTATGAGTACATGTTTATTGACAATTCGCTCTTGCCCTTTTTTTCCAATCGGTGAAAATAGTTCTTGTCGTGAGTACCGATTTTTCACCCGATACTCAATCCTTCCACTGGACTGCTCGCTGAAGCATATCTCTTTTTCTCCATTCGACCGGCTTCATAGCCTAATCGTCCTGCTTTAATAGCTAAGCTCATTGCTTTTGCCATTTTAACCGGATCCTTTGCCGCTGACACAGCCGTATTTAATAACACACCATCGGCACCTAATTCCATCGCCAAAGCAGCATCAGCTGGTGAGCCAATCCCAGCATCAACAATGACAGGGACAACGGCTTGTTCGATAATAAATCTAAGATTTACTGGATTAATGATTCCTTGACCAGATCCTATTGGCGAGGCCCCTGGCATGACTGCATGACATCCAACTTCTTGAAGTTTCCTAGCTAAAACAACATCATCGGAAGTATAGGGGAGAACAATAAAACCTTCCTTTACTAATTCTTCTGTGGCCTTCAGGGTTTCAATCGGATCAGGAAGTAATGTTTGATCACAGCCAATCACTTCCACTTTAATCATATCGCATAGGCCTGAAGCTTTTGCTAATTTTGCGATACGGACAGCCTCTGCTGCTGTTTTCGCTCCTGCTGTATTTGGCAGAAGCTTATATTTATTTGTGTCTAGCTGCTCTAAAAAATTCGGCTGGCTTGATTCAAAAATGTTCATTCGTCTAACCGCAAACGTGAGGATTTCTGCTTCGGAAATTTCCACTGCTTCCTTCTGGATTTCAAAGCTTGGATACTTTCCCGTTCCAAGTAACAAACGAGATTGAAAGGATAATGAACCTATTTTTAACATATTAACCGCCTCCTACAAAATGGACTATTTCGATTCGATCCTTATCTGATAATCTTGTACTTTGGTGTTCTAACCTGGATAATATTTCACCGTTTACTTCCACGACAACGACTTTATCATGGATTTCATAATGTTTGAGAATATCCGAAACTAACACGACATGCTCTGGTAATTGGATAAACTCGCCATTTAACAACACTTTCATTTTTTTCCTCCTATCCAACCGTTTCTTTGTGCCTTTCTAGGTGAAATGCTGAAAGAAGTGCCTCATCTAGTAGTCTACCTGTTAATAAGTCAGCAACTAGTTTCCCTGTTATGGGGCTTAATAAAATCCCATTTCGGAAATGCCCTGCTGCAACGAATAAACCTTTCCATCCTGGATGTTCACCAATGTATGGGAGCCCATCACCTGTCTGAGGTCTTATTCCAGACCATACTCGCTCCCACGCTGCTTCCTTAATCTGAGGAACTAATTGGGTGGCTCTTTCTATTAAAGTAGCAATACCCTCAGGTGTTACCTTTTTATCAAAGGTATTTTCGATCATGGTAGCACCAATATAAATTTCCCCATTTCGTTTTGGTACTAGATAACAACGTTTATCAGAAAAAATGGTCCTGTTTATCATCGGCTGTTCCGTTTTAATGGAAAAGCATTCTCCTTTAACAGGAAATACACGAAGGTTCATCCCAGATTCACGCATTAATTTCGCAGCCCAAGCACCGGTGGCAACGACAACTTGTTCACTATGTATGACGCCATTGGTGGTTTTAACCCCTTTAACTTGACCGTTTTCATAAATAAATGAAAGGACCTCCGTCTTTTCACGTATTTCCGCTCCAAAATAAACGGCTGCTTTTGCAAACGCTTGTGTTAACTTTGCTGGTTGAACATGCCCATCGTTCGGGAGATACATCCCTCCACTTACACTTGGTGATAGAGATGGTTCCATTTCTCGTAATTCCGTTTCATCAAGCCATTTGATAGATGGATCCCAATTCCGTTGAAAGGTGACCTGCTTTATAACTTCTACTGCTACTTCTTCCGTTTCCGCAATTTTTAACGTTCCTTTATTAACATATTCGATATCGATTCCCGTATATTCAAATAGCTCACTTGCGAAAGTAGAAAACATCGCCTGACTTTTTAAAGCCAACTGTAATAAGGGACCGTCTTGTTCAATCTCCGCTTGTGCGGCCAGCATTCCAGCCGCCGCACTGGAAGCTTGGCAAGCCAGTCGTTCCTTCTCAATAATAATGACCTTCCTCCCCATCTTTGATAACTGATAGGCAATAGAGGCCCCGTTAACACCGCCTCCGATTATGGCAACTTCAAACGAATTTTCCACTTCATCCATCTCCACCTTTTAATATATTTAAGTAATCCTTTACTGCTAATAATGGATCGCGAGCATCTAAAACCCCTGACATGACAGCAATACCTGTTGCACCTGCAGCAAGGACCTGCTCCGTATTCTCAGGTGTTATCCCGCCAATGGCAATAACCGGGATGTCTAATTGTCTTAGCCTTGATAATTCCGCAAGCCCTTTGGGAGTTTTACCTGGTTTTGATTTAGACGGGAAGACATGGCCGAATAGCACGTAATCAGCACCATTCTCTTTTGCTGTTTGTCCTTCCACATAGGAGTGGATGGAACTCCCTATCAAAAGTCGAGGAAAATTTTCTTTGACAATGGATGCATTTAAACTATGAAAGGCTAATTGAACTCCTCGAGCCCTTGTAACTATGGCAACATCCACTCGATCATTAATCATAATCTTTGATAGTGGTATGTTCGCAGTAGTTAATAGTTCGACCGCATGAAACAGTTCCCTTGCAGATTTTTGTTTTTCTCGTAAGTGAATCGCGGTTACATATGGGTGAATATCTCTTACAATTTCACGCAACTGTTCGATTGGCATTTTACCATTGGAGATAATATGTAACTCTTTCATTCTAGTTAAAATTCAAGTCACCTCTTTAAGAAGATTCCGCTTTTATATGAAATAAAGTGAAAAACAAAAAACCACTTTCTTTTGTTAAGAAAGTGGTTGAAAATTTGAAATAGAAATGCCTTTAGATCTTCAAATATCCAGATTTCCACTTCCCTACGCTGGTATAACCCAGATCAGGTTCATAGAGTCCCGAAGTTGCACTTCAATCTCAGCCCTTTAAAAGGGCACCTCTAGCGGATTTGCTTCACATATTAATTTGTAATGATTACTCTACATGGATAATGTTAACACTTTTGTTAGAAAAGTCAAATAATATCCAGTCAAGCTACAATAAGTCTGAATAAACCCAAACGAAGTAATCCCTCCTTATTAATAAGTAGTTTTTGAATTTTGATTATATTGTAAGATCCTTATATTAAAAACTTGGATCAACATTCAATAGAATCTTGCCTTTGTTAAGCCTTTTTTCCATTAAGTTCTGAGCCTCCGCAGCTTCTTCTAAGGTGTATTCATGCCCAACTTTAATTGTTAGCTGATTATTAATCAAGAGTGGAAATACTTCCTCAGCCGTTTCTTTTAATAAATGCGGTCTGAGCTTTCTTGTAGTACCAAGACTAAAACCTAATACATTCCTGCAACTAGCGTGTAAGTCTATCGTTTTAATAGTTCCTACATGACCGCTGGAATTACCGAATTGAACGAGCCTTCCGTAAGGTGCTAAACAATTAAAACTATTTTCTGTAACCGATCCTGAAATGGAATCAAGAACAATATCCACACCCTGCCCGTTCGTGATTTCATTTACGATTGGTGCGAAATTTTCCTCTTCATAGCAAACAACGTAGTCCGCACCGCACTCTTCAGCCAATTTTATTTTGTCTCTACTGCCAACAGTCCCAATCACCGTCTTTGCTCCCAATATCTTTGCTATTTGGATTGCTGTCGTCCCCACTCCTCCTGCAGCAGCATGAACTAACACCGTTTCTCCCTTTTCTATTGCGGCAACATTTTTCAGTAATCGGTGTGACAAAAAAGATACAATCGGACAAGCCGCTGCGGTCTTGAAGTCCAATTCTTCTGGAATGGGAAAGACTAATTTTTCAGATGCCACAACGTATTCTGCATAAGAACCATTTTTCGGGAAGGCGATCACTCTTTGCCCTACTGTTAGGCCTGAAACCTTACTCCCGATTTTTTCGATAAATCCTGTGGTATCTAAACCGGGGATAAACGGAAGGGAAGCACCCTTTTGTCCGTATCTTGATTTAATATCGGCAAAATTCACACTAGTTTTAACCACTTTTATCAGTACTTCATTTTCTTCTATTTCTGGCATATTTACGTCTTTATATTTTAAGTACTCAGGACTGCCAAAGTTGGTGACCACAATTGCTTTCATTTACTGTTTCCCCCTTTTCATTTACATATTTGCTATATAGGGCTGAATTCCTGCTTCGTCGGCAAACGAATGCCCACTGCTAAACATTAGGCAGTGGGTTCGTTTAGTCCTATTTATGTGTTTCTATCTTTTTAGCCTCTATTTGGATCGTGCCATCCTTTAAAAACTGTTCTATTTGTTCATTGTTGTACCCAAGCTTACCTAATACCTCTTTCGTATTCTCTCCCAGTTTTGGCGGAGCTTGGTGAATGGAGACAGGGGAATTGCTGAGTTCAAACGGCAGTCTTGGCAGTTTGAAGTTTTGAATGGTTGAATGACTGACGTCGGTCCACATCCCGATGGCATTTGCTTGCTCATCCTGGACAACTTCTGATATTTTCTTCACCTTTGAACTTGGAACCCCCGCATCCGCTAATAGCTGGACCCACTCGTCCGCCGTCTTTGCCTGTAGTATGTTTTCAATCGCTACTCGTAAATTTTCTCGGTGTTCAACCCGCACAAGGTTATTTTTGTAGCGTGGGTCCTCTACCCATTCTTCTTTGCCGAGAACCTTACAAAGTCGCTGGAATAATGAATTATTCGAGATGCCAATGATCACAGGTGCGTCACATGCCTGAAAGGACCCATAAGGTGCGAAGGCTGTATGACCTGCGCCATTTTTCTTCGGCTCTACGCCTGTCGCAAGCCATGACAACATATGGTACCCGACCCAGAAGACGCCTGTTTCATAAAGAGAAGTGGTCACTAATTGTCCTTCTCCCGTCTTTTGTTTATGGAATAAGGCTGAAATGACCCCAATCGCTCCCCACATGGCACTGCCTTGATCTAGGACCGATACAGGGACACGGGCAATCTCAGCACCTTCCGCGCCATTGATCCCAATAATCCCGGAATCTGCCTGGGCTATGGCATCATAGCCTGGCCGCTCACAAAGCGGACCATCTTGGCCATATGCAGATAATGAACAATATACTAAAGAAGGATTGAATTGTTTTAAGCGTTCATATCCAAGCCCCATTTTTTCCGCTTTTTGAAACCGAAAATTTTCTACAAACACATCTGCCGTTTTTACAAGATCATAGACAATCTGACAGCCGCTTTCCTGTTTTAAATCGATGACTATCGATTGTTTATTTCGGTTTATGTGAAGAAAATAGACCCCTTCACCTTCCCAAAATGGCCCCATTCCTCTAGAGTCATCCCCAATATCTGGTCTTTCAATTTTAATAATCTCCGCACCTAAATCTGCTAATATCATCGTTAAACTTGGACCTGAAATATTTGTTGTTACATCCACTACTCGAATGCCGCTTAATGGTCCTGGCATCTTGTATCCTCCTTTTCAAAGAGAAGACCTTGTGTTTTAAGGTCCTCAAAGTATTTAAAATGAACGCGGTAAACCAAGAACATACTGTCCTACATAGCTTACAACCAGGTTATTTGTTTGGAGTTATAATAAACAAACGTGCTTTTCTAAATTTTCTTTCGATATTGTATTCTGTTGCAAAACCGTATCCACCGAAAGTGTCCATCGTTCAAAAATTGGCTAATTTCATCGTATTAGATTCCTCCATCAATATACTTAATTTCTATATAAATAGGATACTGTATCCAAAATACGTTTTCAATAGTTTTTTGAATATTCATAAATCTATTTCTATATTTAAAAAAAAACAAGGCACGACAATTCAATCAGTGCCTTGTAAGTTAATTTGCTCCTGAAATTGCTGTTTTCCAATTTTGTACCAATCATTACCCTCACTATCTATGATGACCACAGCGGGAAAGTCTTTAATTGTTAATTTATATATGGCTTCCGGACCCAGGTCTTCATAGGCGATGACTTCAACTGATTGGATTGTTCGGGCGATCAAGGCACCCGAACCGCCGATCGCGGCAAAATAAACAGCTTTATTTTTCTTCATCGATTCAATGACTTCGCTGCTGCGGTATCCTTTTCCAATCATCCCTTTTAACCCAAGATCTATTAACGCTGGAGTGTACTTATCCATCCGTCCGCTGGTGGTAGGACCGGCTGAACCAATCACATGCCCCGGTTTGGCAGGAGTTGGCCCCACATAATAAATCGTTTGCCCATCCACATTGAAGGGCAATTCTTCCCCTTTTTCAAGCGTTTCAATCATCCTTTTATGTGCCGCATCCCTAGCCGTATAAATCGTTCCACTTAATAAAACGCTGTCACCTGCTTTTAATTTCAGTAATTCTTGCTCGGAAAGTGGATTCGTAATGTGAACAGCTAACATTTATTCTCCCTCCCTACATTCTTACTTCTTTATGTCTGCTTGCATGGCAGTTCAAATTGACGGCAACAGGCAAGGCGGCAATATGGCAGGGTTCTATCTCGATTTTCACGTCAAGTGCCGTTGTATTTCCGCCCATTCCCTGCGGCCCAATGCCGAGCTTATTTATTTTTTCCATCAATTCCCTTTCAAGGTTCGCGATGTCCGGCCGTTCACTGCGATGTCCGATTGGGCGAAATAACGACTTTTTCGCCAAATACGCACAGCGTTCAAAATTCCCGCCAATCCCTACTCCGACCACTAAAGGTGGACAGGCATTCGGTCCCGCATGAGCCACAATGTTTAAAATATAGTCCTTGATCCCGTCCAATCCATCAGCAGGCTTCAACATTTTTAAAGCACTCATATTTTCACTGCCGCCGCCTTTGGCCGACATATGAATGACCAGCTCCTCACCCTGTACGAGCTCTATATGAATAATCGAAGGCGTGTTATAACCCTTACTCTTTTCTCTTTTAATTGGATGGTCAACAATCGAATGCCTTAAATACCCCTCTTCGTATCCTTTCTTGACTCCTTCATTAATCGCGTCGTAAAGACTGCCGCCTGCAATGTGGCAATCTTGACCGACTTCTACGATAAAAACAGACACTCCGGTATCCTGACACATGGGGACCCGCTCCGACCTAGCGATATCGGCATTCAGTAATAGTTGTTCTAAAATGTCTTTCCCCGTTTCAGATGTTTCTTTTTTCAAGGCTGTTTGAAAGGCTTGAATCACATCCTGACCTAGCTCAAAATTGGCCTCTTGGCACATGTTTGCCACTTGGTTCACAATCTCTTCAAAGAAAATCGTTCGCAAAGCCATCTTCCCCTTTATGCTTGAAATATTCAGACCGTTTTTTTACCCACTCCCCCTTATTAGTTCGATAAGAAAGAGGGATATCCTGTTTCTTATTAGGAATGTAAATGGCCTATCTGTTCCTTCCATTTAGGACCGTTTTTTGGATATTGGATACAGTTTATTTTACAAAGATTCCACTTAGAACCTTTGTAAACGACCCTTTCCTCTTTTTACAAGCCAGCTTGGTCGCATAGAACCTCTATAAACGACCAGTTCCTCGTTTAACAAGCCAGTTCGGTCGCTTAGAACCTCTATAAACGACCAGTTCCTCGTTTAACAAGCCAGTTCGGTCGCTTAGAACCTCTGTAAACGACCGGTTCCTCTTTTTACAAGCCAGTTCGGTCGTTTAGAACCTCTATAAACGACCAGTTCCTCGTTTAACAAGCAAGTTCGGTCGTTTAGAACCTTTGTAAACGACCAGTTCCTCTTTTTACAAGCCAGTTCGGTCGTTTAGTGCCTCTGTAAACGACCAGTTCCTCTTTTTACAAGCCAGTTCGGTCGTTTAGTGCCTCTGTAAACGACCGGTTACTCATTTTACAAGCCAGTTCGGTCGTTTAAAGCCTCTGTAAACGACCCTTTCCTCTTTTTACAAGCCAGTTCGGTCGCTTAGTGCCTCGGTAAACGACCGTTTCCTCATTTAAAGCAACAACAGTAAGGGCTCCAATAACGCACTTTCATAAAACCTACTAATATTCGAAACCTACCTAAAAATAATGGATATTATTTTTTCTCATCTTCTTTTAAACGCTTCACTAACATATTACCGGTACGTGAAATATGATTGGAGACCAGGTTGGCTGCGGTTTCCTTATCTTTATTTAATACCGCATTCAAAATACTTCTGTGCTCGACATTCGATGTTCCCTTTTGACCTTTTAAGATATGAGGTGTTTGCTGTGGAAGGCCATTCCATAATGTACTGATAAACGAATTGAGCCGCTCCCAGGTACAGCGCTTAATTAACAGACGATGAAATTCAATATTGTAGCGGATAAATTCATCCACATCTTCGCTTGATTCCATCTGTTCCACCAATGCAGTTAATTGCTTAAGGTCTTCATCTGTTAAGTTCTCCACACTTTGGTAAACAGCCATTTTTTCTAAATTTGCCCGAAGTGCATAAATCTCCTCAATATCCCCCACTTTGATAGACTTCACCACGGCCCCTTTATGCGGCTCAAGCTTGATAAGACCTTCGGCTTCCAGCTTTTGAAACGCTTCGCGAATTGGCATTCGGCTGACACCCATCGCATCGGCAAGATCCGATTGTTTAAGCCGTTCGCCTGGTTTAAAATCTCCTTTTAAAATCGCGTCGCGAATGATGTTACACACTTTTAAATGCAATGTATCTCTGTTTTCAATCATTAATCCATTTTTTTCAATCATCTTTAACTACCTTTCAACATCCTATTTTAAAATAGGATACAAAATCCGATGTAAATTGTCTATAGATTCTGGCACTCTACCACAAATATTTCTTAAAGAAGCCCAAGCCAGTTCCACCATGTCACAGCCGTCAAAATTACTACGGCACTCATTAGAACCGTTAACATTATACCCGGCATTAAGAACTCCTTTTGCTGGATCCGCCCTGAACTGTGAACAATGATATTTGGAGTGGCTTCTACTACTAGAATATATCCATGTAAACAGGCTAATGAAGCAGTTAAACAGATAAGCACGGGGTCTGCTCCGGCTTTGGTTGAAAGTCCAATAAAAATCGGAACAAGGGTGACAACCGCTGTTGATACATTGGCCACTGCCAAATGAAGAATATGGGTAATCAATAAAACTGTAATGACCGCTACAACTGGTGAGTGGAGAAAATAGAGAATCCAATCCGTACTTAAACTATCGCCAATAAGCTTGGCTGCTCCGGATTTATTAAAGGCATAGCCGAGTGAAAGCGTTACTCCCATAAGCAGGACCGTATCAAAATTAATCTTAACCAAATTGTCCCATTTTGAGCAGCCGATCCCCGGTAAGGCCATTAACACCACACCAATCAGAGCAGGAATACTTGGATGCAATCCGTGTAGGGGCTCGGTAAACCATAGGGTAACAATCATGAACAGGATCGCTAAACACTTTTTCTCCTTGATATTTAATTTTCCTAATTCCTCCAGTTTACTTTTAAGTTCTGCTTTTACATGTGGAAAGTGTTTCTCTTCTTCTGTCAAGGGGAACTGTTTTAATAATGTATACCATAGAATTGGAATCATGATTATCCAAATTGGGAAGGTATAGGTAAACCACTGAATGTAGGTGATTTTAATCCCCACAAACTCTTTTAGTAGTTCAACGGTTAAAATATTCCCAATTGCAGCTGTCATCACCGCTGTCCCGCTAACCGTGCCGCCAAATGCTACCCCTAGCAAGATCATTTTTCCGAGATTCCCTTTTGCTTTTTTTCCAATGGTGTCAAGTGACATCGTCGCAATTGGAAGCATCAAGGTTGCTCTAACTGCAGCAGCTGGAATGAAAAACGACTGTATTTGCGGAATAATGAGGATACTTGCGAGCAATCCCTTGGCTGTGCCTCCCCATTTCGATAAAAAAAGATAGGCTATTCTTTTCGTAAGAGTTGTATCATTAACCCCCCTGGCCAGCATCATACCCCCAATGATGAGAAAAACAGCTGGTGAAGCAAATCCACTATAGACCACATCCGTTGTCACCACCCCGAAAACAAGCATTAAAACAAGTAAAATTACGGCCGTTAAGCCAATCGGAATCGGTTCAAACGTCCAGTAAAATACACTCAGTGCCAAAAATGCCAGCATGATTCTCGCTGATCCGGTATAGTTTGCCGGAAGAATGAAATAAACTCCCGCCATTAATGCGATGCCAATGAGCAAGATGATCATCTTTTTTACTTCTCCGTAAGACCCATGCTTCCTTTTTGCTACTACATTTACTTTCACCCTCGTATTTGGGTAAGCCATAATTCTCTCCTTTATTCCTATGAAATACATAATCACCTTAGGAACCTGACAGCTGTTCCCTCGGTGATTTGGTTAATATTGATTCGCTGTTTCTTTCGGCTGGCATAGTTGAAAGAACGAGGTCAAATCCTCAACCTCTTCGAAGCGGTTGACAAGGTCAATCAGTTCATTTTTTGCCGCCATACTGATGATCTCTCCTGTAACATCGATGAACTTCTCTTTGATTTGTTCATCAGTCATTGGGGTATCTGCACTGCCGATGGCATGTTCTACAAAATGAGAGACCTCTCTGCCACCCTTTAACTTCACTTTCATATGAACTTGATCTTCGTTAATATTCTCATCAATAACGAGTGAAATTTTATCACGAAGGTTCTTGACAGACGTATCATTCACATATTCATCTGTGAACTCATAGACGCCGGCCTTTAGGTTAAAGAAGCCGGCTGCCACACAATGATACACACTAAATTTCCCTTCAAGCCCTGTGGTGATCGCCGTTTTTCCGGTAAGCTCTTTTACAAGCGGATGGGCTGTGATCACGATGGATTCTACATCTTCTGCTTGAAGGCTGTGCTCCTTTTGAATCGTAATAATTGCATCAATCGCCGGATGGGTCACAATACCGCTGGCAAACGGTTTGTAACTATTTTTCTCGATTTCCCACTTTTCGCCCCACTGTTCAGTCACGAGCTCTGTCTTATTCTCTTCAGATAAAACGTTCAGGAATCCCCGTTTGGCTTCAAGCGGCTGTTTGGAGGAGGTAAAACCTTGCCCGCCAACCAGTGCTGCTAATAATCCGTTCATCGCCGCTTTTCCTGGATGATACGGCTTGGTCATGGTACCGAACATTTCTCGTAACCCTGTCGGATCGGTCGCGGCAATTCCAAGGGCATAAATGGTATTTTCCACATCTAAATCCATCAGCTTACTAATAGCTGCTGCTGCCCCAATTCCTCCCACACTTCCAGTAATATGCCAGCCGCGCCAGTAATGAGATGGATAGACACTTAAGGCGAGCCTCGCTTCGACCTCACAGCCGATGATAAATGCTTCAAGTACATCCTTTCCAGTTTTCTTCTGATGCTCAGCATAAGCCAAAATGGCTGGAAAAACAGGTGCCGAAGGATGTAGTACAGTCTCTAATAAGGTATCGTCAAAATCATAGATATGCGAAGACATTCCATTTAAAAGGCTAGCAAACAGTATATCGACTTTTTCACTTCTTCCTAAAACGGTTGCCTGCGGCTGGCTGGCCGTAAGTTGTGCTACGTTAAGCACCATGTCCATCGATTCATGGTTGGCCGCACCGATCGCCACCCCAAGCCAGTTTAATAGACTGCGTTTCGCTTCTCTTAAAGCATTCTTACTAAACTGCTCGTAAGATGTATTAGTGATATGTAATGCTAGTTTTTCGGTTACCATTAGAGCTTCCTCCATTATTCATTTTTTAGAGACTAGCCAACTGCAATAAAGCTTTTGCTTTTTTATAAACCGGATAATCCACCAGTTTGTTTCCTACTGCAATTGAAGCAGTCCCTTGCAGCTCCGCGGCCTCAAACGCATTGACAATTTCTATAGCAGCATTCAGTTCCTTTTGATTTGGCGAGAAAATTTCATGAATCGGCATTAATTGCTTTGGGTGTATGGCTAGCTTCGCTTTGAAACCAAGCTTTCTCGCTCTTTGCGACTCGTTCCTTAACCCCTGTTCATTTGCAAGATCCGGATATACGGCATCAATCGGACTGCCAATTCCCGCTGCTCTCGAAGCATTGACCACCTGCGACCTGGCATACAACAGTTCTGTCCCGTCATCGGTAAGCTCACAATCTACATCTAAGGAGTAATCAATCGAGCCAAATACTAATCTTTTAATTAAGTAATTTGCTGCTGCGATTTCATAGGCAAATTGAACCCCTCTTGCCGTTTCTATTAACGGCAGAATGACAAAGGAATGAAGATCCCTGTTCAGTCTTTCAAGGCTGTGAAGGGCTGTTTCACCTACCATCTTCATACTAACGGCACTTTCAGCCTTCGGCACAATCACCCCACAGGCCCCAGCCCCAATGGCAGCTTCTAAATCCTCCCGCCAAAAAGTAGTCGTCACGTCGTTTATTCTAATTAGAATATCTTTTCTAGGTTGATTGTTTAGGAGGAAATTTTTTACCCGCTCTCTTGCCTCTTGCTTATCAGAGATGGCAACTGCATCTTCTAAATCAAAAATGATACAATCTGCATCACTTGCCAACGCCTTTTCAAACATCCTGGTGGAAATTGCAGGAACAAATAAATAAGATCGCTTCATTTACGTAGAATACCTCCTTTTAGGATATTGGATCCAGCGAGTGAAAAAGAAAGGCTTGCTCTAAGAAATGAGTAAGCAAACCCTCATTACTATTTGTCCATTTTGCCGCATGATTATTTTGCTAATAGTAATGATACCTGCGGGAAAATAACGACGATAATGAGTGCGAGAACCATCAGAGCAAAGAATGGTAAAACCCCTTTGACTACTTCACCTACCTTCTCCCTGGTGATTCCACTCACGACAAATAAATTTAGCCCTACTGGCGGTGAAATCATACCCAATTCCATATTAATGGTCATAATGATGGCAAAATGGATCACATTAATATCAAATATCGCTAAAACTGGTAATAAAATCGGCAGTGTGATTAAAATGATGGCAACTGAATCAAGGAACATCCCTAAAATAAAGAACATAATATTGACGCCAATCATAAAGATCCACTTATTCGTTGTACTCGCTTCAATCCATGTCGCAAAATCTTGTGGTACCTGTTCGGTTGTCAGGAACATACCGAAAATCATGGCTGATGCGATGACAAGAAAAATCATGGAAGTAATGTTGATCGATTCTTTCATAACCTCTCTAAATTTAGGAAAGGACAATTCTTTATATATAAAGACAGAAACAATCAAACCATATAAGCACGATACAAATGCTGCCTCTGTTGGTGTGACGGCACCGGAATAGATTCCACCGAGAATAATGACTGGAAGCAGAAATCCCCAAAAAGCTTTTGCTGTCTTTTGCCATCTTTCTTTCATCGACTGTTTTGGCAATTTACCAAAATTATGGATTCTTGCATGAATAATTGCAGAGACTAAAAGAATTCCCCCAAGCAAAAATCCAGGGATAATTCCCGCAGAGAAGAGTTTCCCAATTGATTCTTCCGCGACGGTTCCATAAATGATTAATGGAATCGAAGGCGGAATCAAAATCCCAAGAGTACCTGATGCAGCTACAAGCCCCATTGCGTACCTTTTACTGTATCCAGCTTTCACCATTCCAGGAATCATAATACTTCCAACAGCAGCAGCTGTTGCAGGACTTGAACCTGAAATGGCTGCAAATATCATACATGCTATGATGGTGATAACAGCGAGTCCACCACGTATATGTCCCACCCATGATTTCAATGCTTCAATTAAATAGTAGGAGATACCGCCTTTTGACATAATAATTCCAGCGAAGACAAAGCCTGGGATGGCCATTAATGTGGCTGAGTTTAATGAATTAAACATTTTTTGAATAACCGTATATAGGGTAAAATCCGACATTGATAACGCGATGACGCTCGATAATCCTAAACTAACCGCTATCGGTACCCGTATTAAGCATAGTATTGCAAAAACTAAAAACAGCAATAAAACTGGATTCATGCGCCTACCCCTTTCTCATCAGTGCTACCTTCGGTATTTTGCATCGATTCGTATAACTGTTCAATCTCACCTACAAGTTCTCTTTGATCACCTGTCATTGCTTTGTAAGCCTTTACAAGAAAGTAAAGCCCTAACAGCCCCATTCCGATTGGAAGTACCAGATAGGAAATCCAAATTGGCATACCTATATCAATCGTTTTAGTTCCTTGTTCTTTTGAAATCGTTATCAACTCTATAGAGGAATAAGCAAGGAAGAAGGAAAATCCGCCGCCGATCAAATTACTAATTGTCGCTACAATTCTTTTTAAACCTTTGGGAAGCACATCAAATAAAATTTCTACTTGGATGTGACGGTTGTCTTTCAATGCCAATCCAAAGCCAATAAAAATCGACCAGGTAAGCAGAAATTCAAATATTTCCGTAATCCATGATTCTGGTGCATTTAGAATATACCTTGTAAAAACTCCGTACAAACTTACTACTACTCCTCCAATAAACAGCACCCCTGCTACGCCTTCTTCGATGTGATCAAGCCATTTAAAGAGTTTCTTCATAATAATCAACTCCTTATTCTGTGGATTGTATCCAATCTACAATTGGACCTAATTTAAAATATACAAGATAGTTCCCAAAAAATAAACAGAAAATTTTATTTATTTTATATTTTTTGTGTATTCACAACTCTAAACGTTTTTGTTATAGTGTTACTATCAGCAATGGAAAAGACAACTCGACTATAGATTGTATCCAAAATCCAAAATAATAGGAGGTAACACATGGAATTAGAAATTAGAAAAATTGTCACCGTTTCCGAAGAGACCTTTATTGAAGGTTTCAAAAAAGCAGATAAGCCTGTTCGGGTAGCCGCTGCCCTAGCCGTCATCAAAAACCCTTATGCCGGCAGATATGTAGAAGACCTTCTTCCTCTCATTAAAGCCTGTTCTGAACAACTTGGTGAACTGCTGCCCAAGAAAGCTATGGAGGCTTTAGGAGTTACAGGAGATGAAGTGGAAGGTTATGGAAAGGGCGCACTCGTTGGACTTGATGGAGAAATTGAACATGGGTCTGCGATCATCCATACCCTAACCTTTGGAAATCCATTTCGCTCACTTTGCGGAGATGCGGAAACACTCCTACCCTCTGCTGAGAAAAGAGGAGCCGCCGGCAGCAGTCTTGATCTAGCTATTAAGCACAAAATGGATGCGAAGATTCGCAGCCACCACATGACGTTTGAAACACGAATCCCTGATGCACCTAGAAATGATGAAATCGTCATTGCCGCTGTTGTCACAACAAGCGGACGTGCTCACCCGCGCATTGGCTCTTTACATAAGGAGCTTGAAGGAGTTTTCCCTTCATGATTCAGACAATAGGTTTTATTGGGCTTGGTAAGATGGGTTTGCCTATGGCAAAAAACCTAGTAACCAATGGATACAATGTGCACGGAATGGACGTAAATGATTCAGCTATCCGTGATTTCCAAAGCTTCGGCGGGAAACCAAGTAAGCTTTTGGATTGGATTCACACCGTCCAAATGATTATTCTCATGCTTCCCTCATCCAAGATAGTAAATCAAGTTATTGACGAAATAATTGACCATTACGCCTCAGATCAACACTCTCACCAAGAGCCTTTAATCATCATTGATATGAGCAGCTCCTACCCTGATGAAACAAAAAAGAATTTGCAAAAACTTGCAGAAAACAACATTGAATTTTTAGACGCTCCTGTCAGCGGAGGAGTTAAGAAAGCAGTTTCTGCCGAGTTGACGATTATGATTGGCGGCAGGGTGGAAACGTTTACTAAATGTAAACGCTTGCTAGAATCTATGGGTAGTAACCTCTTTCATGTGGGACCAATTGGAAGCGGTCACTTAATAAAGTCCATTAACAATTATCTTTCTGCCACCCATCTATTAGCCAGTTGTGAAGCGGTTCAATTGCTCCAGCGTTTTGATGTCGAACCAGAGACAGCTATACAGGTATTTAACCAAAGTACTGGCCGAAGCGGTTCAACAGAATATAAGTTTCCGTCGTTTATTTTACCTGAAAGCTTTGATTCTGGTTTTAGTCTAGAACTGTTAAGGAAAGATTTAGAAATGGCAAAACACCTATTTACAAATGCTGAAGCGGCGACACAACTTCCACAGCTTATTTTTGACAGATTCGATGAAGCCAGTCATGCACTTGATATGGACGCGGACCATACAGAAATTTATCAATATGTATCAAGCTATTTATTACAAAGGGGGAAATCAAATGAAAAAAATTCAGAAACTATTGGTGGCAGCAGTAACTCTTCTATTAGTATTTAGTCTTGCAGCCTGCGGCTCTTCTTCGAAAGAAACAAGCGGCGGTTCCGCTAGTAAATCCGGCGACGGTGTGCAAGAGTTGACGATTAAAATCTCCCATGTGGTAGCAGAAACTACACCAAAGCAAGCCGGTGCGCTTGCCATGAAAGAGGTTATCGAAAAAGAATCCGGCGGTAAGATTAAGGTTCAAGTGTATCCAAACAGCCAACTATTTGGCGATAAAGATGAATACCAGAACTTAGTTGCCAATAACGTTCAGTTTCTTATTCCTGATATGTCTAAGTTAGTAGGAAATGACCCAGGCTTTAATGTTCCCGCTATGCCTTTCTTGTTTAAAGATGATGCAGCAGCAGACGCTTTCTGGGATGGTGAAAAAGGGAAAGAAATCTTTAAACGCCTAGAAAAGGACGGTGTTCTTGGTCTTGCTATGTGGCCAAATGGGGCAAAACACATGACAAATAATAAGAAACCAATTACAAAACCAGAAGATTTAAAAGGTTTAAAGATTCGAACCCAAGGCGGGCAATTACTTGAAGAAATTTACGGTAAACTCAATGCCGGTTCCGTATCGATTCCATTCGCGGAACTTTACACTGCCCTTCAGCAAGGTACGGTTGATGGAGAAGAAAACACTTACAGTAACATCGAATCAAAGAAATTCGACGAAGTGCAGAAGTATACCACTGTCATGGGACATACCCGAGTTGACTACGCCCTATTGTCAAATACGAAATTCTGGAATAGCTTGAATGATGCAACAAAAGCCATCGTCCAAAAAGGTGTGGACGAAGGAACAAAGGTTGCTCGTGACTCTGCAGAAAAGTTAAATGAGGAATCTTTGAAGAAGTTAAAAGAACGCGGTCAAACCAAGATTAACGAACTTTCACCAGCAGAAATTGATGAATTCAAAAAAGCCCTTGAGCCAGTTTACCAAGAATGGGCTAAGAAAATTGGTGAAGATATCATTAAGGATGCTGAAAGCAGAAATAAATAATATTAGTAAACCCCTAATCTATAGATTTTTGATAGATTAGGGGTTTTTATTTTTCACTATAAGGTGAAAAAATGTAAAAAAGAGGCTGCTCAAAGGCGTTATCGATGAACGACCTTTGAGACAGCCTCTCTTATTGGGATCAAGATTCTTTAGGATACAGAGCAAACCTTTTTTAAACGGCTGCAAATCGCTTCCCCCACCTCAATTGTTGAGGATGTACCGCCAATATCCGGAGTTTTGATTCCATCATTCGTTACCTCTTCTACTGCATCCAGAAGCTTTTGACCTAATTCCTGCTCTCCGAAATGATCGAGCATCATCTTTGCTGTCCATACCTGCCCGATTGGGTTGGCAATTCCTTTGCCATAAATATCCGGAGCTGACCCGTGCACCGGTTCAAACATTGAAGGGTATTTTCCATTTAAATTTATATTGGCTGCAGGTGCAATTCCGATACTTCCCATGATGGCTCCGCCGATATCGGTTAAAATATCACCAAATAGGTTACTTGCGACAATCACATCAAAAATTTGCGGTCGTGTCACGAAAAAGGCTGCTAATGCATCGATATGATAAGAAGCTGTTTGGATATCCGCATAATCTATTTTAACTTCATTAAAGACCTCATCCCAAAACGGCATCGAGTGGAAAATACCGTTTGACTTCGTCGCGGATGTGACATGCCCTCTTCTCTGTTTGGCTAATTCGAACGCATAACGCATCGCCCGCTCTGTTCCTTTTTTTGTAAAAATTGCATTTTGAATGGCGACCTCATCTTCTCCGCGGTGTATCCTTCCGCCCACCTCACTATATTCTCCCTCACTATTTTCCCTTACGACAATTAAATCAAAGTCATTTGGGTTGACTAGCGGCGATGTAAGTCCTTTAAAAAATTTGGCTGGACGAATATTAATCGATTGTTCAAATTCCCTGCGAATCTTAATTAAAAGTCCCCATAAGGAGACATGATCGGGTACAAGCTGAGGGTTTCCAATCGCTCCTAAGAAAATAGCATCAAAGTTTTTTAATAGATCCAGTCCATCTTCCGGCATCATTTTGCCATGCTCCATGTAGTAATCACAGTTCCATGGAAACTTTTTATACTCAAATTTTAATCCGCCATGTATTTCTGCAACTGTATCTAAAACTTTGGTGGCAACAGGAACGACTTCTTTCCCAATTCCATCCCCTGGAATGACGGCGATTTCTAGTTTCTTCATATTATATACCTACTCCCTTATTCTCATTTTTATTGAAGTTTTCATACTTGGCAATTTCTTGTTCATACAAATCTTGGCCGTGTGCGTCATAGGCAACCAGTAAGGGGAAATCTTCTACCTCAAGCCGTCTGATTGCTTCTGGGCCTAAATCCTCATAGGCCACCACTTCAACTGCTGTTATCCTTCTGCTTAAAATGGTAGATAGCCCGCCGACTGCGGCAAAGGAAATTGCACCAAACTGCTTACAGGCTTGCTTTACCATTTCTCTTCTAGGCCCTTTCCCGATCGTTCCTTTTACCCCATATTCATACATGGCCGGGGCAAAGGGATCCATGCGAAAGGCTGTTGTAGGAGCAACTGGGCCGATAATTTGCCCAGGTTTTGGCGGACAAGGTCCAGCATAGAAAATAATTTCGCCCCTTAAATCGACCGGCAATGGCTGATTTGCTTCAAGAAGGTCAACCATTCTTTTGTGGGCGGCATCTCTGGCCATATAAATGGTCCCCGTTAAAAGAACCTGGTCTCCAATTTGAAGTTTTTGGATATCCTCATCTAATAGCGGTGTTCTTAACCGATATTCTGCCATCTCGTTTCCTCCTATAACACATCCGTTTTTTTACGAGCAGCGTGACATTGAATGTTTACAGCAACCGGTAATGCGGTTATATGACAGGCATATGTTTCAATTGGCACCCATAGTGCAGTATTGGTCCCGCCTAACCCTTGAGGACCAATTCCTGTGTTGTTAATTTCCTCAAGAAGTTCTTGTTCCAGCTGAGCAATATGCGGTTCATGATGGTGAACACCAATTTCTCTCAACACAGCATGTTTCGCTAGTGATGTTACTTTATCAAAGCTGCCGCCGATGCCAACTCCGACCACAACCGGTGGACATGCTTTTCCCCCTGCCTCTTTAATCGTTTGCAAAACAAAATTTTTAACCCCTTGCATGCCTTCACCTGGAAGCAGGAATTTCATCGCACTCATATTTTCACTGCCACCGCCTTTAGGAAGTACAGTGAATTTTATTTGGTCACCGGGAACAATTTCGGTATGTACAACAGCTGGTGTATTATCCCCTGTGTTCACGCGTATGAGTGGATCCCCGACAACTGATTTTCTCAAATAACCTTCCCGATATCCGGTCCGCACTCCTTCTTGAATTGAGTCTAAAAAGTTTCCGCCTGTTATATGCAGATCTTGGCCTACCTCTACAAAAACTACGGCCATTCCAGTGTCATGACAATAAGGCATGTGATTCTGCTTGGCTTCTTCTGCATTTTCTAGAAGCTGTTGAAGAATAGTTTTCCCAATTGGAGAAGCTTCGGACTTTTCAGCACGCTTAAATCCCGCTAAAACATCTTCAGGTAAGTAATAGCAGGCCTCCCAGCAAAGTTTGGCAACGGTTTCAATAATTTGATCTACATGAACGATTCGCAACAATTATCTCTCCTCTAATTGTTCAATGATTTGAACCAAATTTGTTAGATCCTCTTGCGTATGCTTTCTTAATCTATCAATTGCTTCTTTCGGGTTTCTTTCTTTTAATGCTAGGTAAATGGCAGTATGACCTTTTAAAATTGTATTCAAACGGTCTTCCCCTTGGATATTTAAAACTCGGTAATAATAGATTAAGCCATTCAAATCCTCTACAAGCTTCATTAATCTTGCATTCGCACTGTACTGGATAATGAGTTCGTGAAAATGGGCATTATATGCGATAATGGTATCAATCTTGCCTTCTTTTATTGCTTCTACAGTTTTTTCTAACGTTTTTTCCAGCTCAAGGAGCTGCTCCTCTGTTGCTCGCTCCGCTGTAAGTGCCACAGCTGTAGACTCTAGGGAAATCCTGCATTCGTAAATATCCCGTACATCCTGTAAATTTGGTTTGTAGACGGATATTTGTGACTTTTCATCCATTACCAGCAAACCCTCAATCACCAAAGCACGAATTGCTTCTCTCACTGGACTTCGGCTTATATTGTACAGTTTCGCAATTTGGGCTTCATATAATCGATCTCCAGGCTTGTAGATACCATTAAAGATACTTTCTTTTATGGATTGTTGAATTTGTTGATAGTACGGTAATGGCTTTTTCAATGGACTGTAATCCAACATTACTTCACCTCTTTTCACTTGTTTTTTCATTATTGTCATTTCATTGTAGTTCGTTTCTTTTTTGTGTCGGCTGTCGACAAGGCACACTTTTATTGTAATATAAATATTCTGATATTTCAATTTATATTTTTTATACCAGAAAATATTAAAATTTTATTAAAACAATCATAAATTTACATTAACTTAACCTTGTTAGCTAGATTTAATGGTAGTATTAAATTTGCTTAATTTATTGTGTATTTTTCATTCTCAATCTATTGATACAATACTTCCATTTACAGAGAATCGAATTTTGTGTATTCTTATGAAAGCAGTAGTATCATCTTAATAGTCAACTAAGAAAAGGAAGAAGGAAAAACATGAACGAACATATTATCGCCTTTATTTTAGGCATCGTAGAAGGGTTAACAGAGTTCTTGCCTGTATCATCGACAGGGCACTTGATTTTGGTAGGGAACTTGTTAGGATTTACAGGGGACAAGGCAAATACCTTTGAGGTAATAATCCAGCTTGGTTCCATGCTTGCAATATTAGTTTTATTTTGGAAAAGATACCTTTCACTTTTGAATTTCAGCACGATTGGAAAACCGGAAAAAAGGTTAGATATCGTCCACATTATTTTAGGGGTTATTCCTGCCGCGGTCGTAGGTTTAGCGTTACATGACTTTATAAAAACACAACTTTTTTCTCCCATTGTTGTCGTTATCAGTCTTGTGGCGGGAGCCATTCTGATGATTTATGCTGAAAAAAAACATGGAACTTTCACTACTAACACCGTGGATGAGTTAAGTTACAAACAAGCATTCATGATTGGACTATTTCAATGCTTAGCGGTCATTCCTGGTTTTTCTCGTTCAGGATCTACAATTTCAGGTGGTTTACTAGTTAGAGCAAATCATAAAACGTCAGCCGAATTTTCATTTTTAGTCGCACTTCCAATAATGGTTGGGGCAACAGGCTTGGATTTTATTAAGAGTTTAGACTTCTTACATACTAGTGACATCCCCTTGTTCGCTATCGGTTTTATCACGGCATTCGTGGTAGCCATGTTAGTAGCACTCGGGTTCCTAAAAGTATTAGAAAAAATCGGGTTATCTGTTTTTGCATATTACCGAATCGTTTTGGCTGTTCTATTCTTTCTATTTGTCATTCGTTAAGAAGATCTACGTCGACCAAAAAGTCAGTCTCCTCTGATAAGGGGACTGACTTTTTTTAGCTTTCATTTATTTTGAATAATATCCTTCTATTATTTTTATTTTTTGTTCACAAAGTCTTCCAATACGTCTTCATTCCATTGCTTCTTACTACAGAATTTCTTGGTACCTGTGTTAGTATAAAAAATAGATTAAGCACATCTACTGAAGACGAGACTGCATTTAGCAATATAAAAAATTTTATCGTTGGTGTTAAAAACCCCATTAGACCTAATGCGAATGGGAGAAAAATGGACAGTATCACAAACGGTGCAATCGTTATGACTAAATATCTCCTTCTAGTAATCTCTTCTTCTGTATAAACAAATCCGCCAAAAAAAGTTAATCCTAAAGATGTCCTCGATGACTTAATGAAGTTTGGAACAAACAGGAGATGGATTAGTTCATGAATGGCCACTGTTAGGAATATCCAAATGATAACATCAATACGAATCGTTATGGAGAAGGAATCTGCTGTGAACCCGTATTCCTTTAAGGAAAGTTTTGAGAAGAAATTGATGACTCCTGCTGTAATGAAGAAAGCGAGCAACATGAATGGAATAGACACTAAGATCGTCTTAAGTAGTGTGCTAGGCTCTTTGAGTATAATCCAATCATTATCTAGTAAATCGATATGCAGCTTTTCATTACTTTTAGGGATCTTGTTAGTGATTTTCACCATGCACCCCCACGTGGATTATTTTGGTAATCTAAGTATATCACATCCATCCTTTCCATTTTAAATAATTCCAGCTTTAATATATATTTAAGATTTTCATCTCTCTTCTCCCCATCCCATAAGTAGAAAAAGCGTACACTGTACGCCTTTTCGAGAAAACTTCGTTATTTGGTACTAAATAGTAAAAGTAAAATTATTTTAGAGCTATACAGATGTTTTTCGCCTCTGTAAAAAATTCCAGACTATGATGACCGCCTTCCCTACCAATTCCACTTTTCTTAAATCCTCCAAACGGGGCACGAAGGTCAAGGACAAACCAGCAGTTTACCCAAATTGTACCTGCCCGAATATTGTGGGAAATTCGGTGTGCCCGTTGAAGATTTTCTGTCCACTCAACGCCATTTAATCCATATACTGTATCATTGGCAATTCGAAGTGCCTCTTCTTCCGTATCAAATGGAATAATCGTTACAACTGGCCCAAATATTTCATCCTGACAAATCCTCGATTTTGGATTTTCTTGAATATATATTGTTGGTTCAAGATAAAATCCATTTTGTAAGTATTCTGGAAGCTCTGGGCGTTTGCCTCCACAGATAAGCGTAGCCTGTTCTTCTTTCGCTATTTCTAGATTACTGATCACCTTTTTGTAATGTTGTTCGCTTACAAGAGGTCCCATATTAGTGTCTTCATTTTGGGGATCACCGACTTTAAAATCCATTGCTGCTTGCTTAAATTTCTCCAGAAATTCATCAAAAATGGTTCGTTGGACTAAAATTCTCGACTCGGCAAGACAGACTTGCCCAGAATTCATAAAGGCTGCTTGTATAGAACCTGGTACCGCTTTATTCAGGTCTGCATCTTCAAAGATGATATTGGCTGCTTTGCCTCCCAGTTCAAAGTATTTTCGATGCAAAAAAACACACAAGATTTTCCCTAAAGAAAACTCGTATGTTCCTCATTCCTAATGTTTCAAGTGAAGTCAACCCGGGTAGACATACTATGCACTTCAATGTAATTTATTTACATTGATAGTATATTATAGGAGGAATGGAAAAGTGACTATGGAAAAAAGAATCGTTGGAACATTTAATTCAGAGCAAGAAGTCTTGTTTGCGATTGAAGGTTTGAAACGTCAGGGGCATCGTGAAACAGATATGATGGTTGTGGCAAAATATCGAAGTGACATTCCGTCGGTCACTTCTCAAACTGGAGTCATGGTAGAAGCGGATATACAAGTGAGTACCCTAGCTGGTGTCATGATGGAAAGTTTTTTTACCATGATGACGGCAGGAATGGGCGGAAGCCCTGCAAACGCTCTGTCCAGCAGGCTTATTGAAAGAGGACTACCAGTATTTACGGCTAAACAGTGTGAAGAGGAAATAAATAATGGGAAAATGATTTTGCTGGTTGATACGTATGGAACCTTCGACAGCACTGTTAATAAAGTACAATACGATACTGAAAAAACAAGAGCCGTCCAACTCCGTGAAGAACGGCTTGATATTACAAAAGAGAGTGTCCAAGTCGGAGAATTACAGCTCCATAAAGATGTAGTTGAAGAACAGCGAACAGTTCATGTTCCACTCATGCGAGAAGAAGTATATGTAGAGCGTCGTCCTGTCATTAATGGAAAGTATGATGGCACCCCGTTTACAGGGGATGAAATTATTCGTATTCCCATTATGGAAGAACGTATAGAAGTATCGAAAAGACCAATAGTCGTTGAAGAAGTGATTGTAGGCAAGCGAAAAATTCAAGAAACAAAGCAGGTACAGGATACCATTAGAAAAGAAGAAGCAAGGATTACGCGTTCTATCCCTTCGGTAACAGAAGCAGCGAGGATGGTCAAGACCGATGTAGGACAAGAAGAAGTTATTACGGAAAGCCCAAATATTTTGATAGTGGAAGGCAATCCCGATATTGCAACCATAATGAACGAGGTTAAAAAGGACGGAACCCGTGAAAAACGTACAGGCTCCCTCGCTGTACAAGGAGAGAGAAACAATCCAGAATTATCTGCCAGTAATAAGGACCAAACGAACGGAACGCTAACAGATTCTCCTGTTATGAAGGAAAATGTAAGTGAAAGTTACGTACCGATATCAGCAGCTCCTGTAAAAGAAGAAGCAATCCACAGTAACGAAAATTCTTTAAAAGAGGAAAATAAAAATAATAAAAATCAAATAAAAAAAAGGAAAAATGATAATTCTCAGTAAATAAAATTCTAAGAACCTATATAAACAAAGAAAATGACGTATGCAATTCATACGTCATTTCTTATCTCATTTATTAAGAAAGCACCCGAGAACGGGACCCTTTAATTGAAATAGTGGGCTATCTTATTTATGATGCTTTTGATATTTTTATATCTTTTCCTTCTTTACGCCACTTCTTAAATTCAGCTGTTGCTGTAAAAAGGACGTCTGTCGATGAGTTAAGGGCAGTCTCAAACGAATCTTGTAACACCCCGATAATAAACCCTACACCGACTACCTGCATCGCAACATCAGCAGGGATTCCAAATAAGCTGCATGCTAGAGGAATCAATAATAGGGAACCACCTGCAACCCCTGAAGCACCACAAGCACATATAGCTGAAAGTACACTTAGGATTATTGCCGTAGGTATGTCCACATGAATGCCTAGTGTATGCACTGCTGCAAGAGTCAAAACAGAAATCGTTACGGCTGCACCAGCCATATTAATGGTAGCACCTAGTGGAATCGATACGGAATAAGTATCTTTATCTAAATCTAGGTCTTCACATAATCTCATATTTACAGGAATGTTGGCGGCCGAACTGCGTGTAAAGAATGCTGTAATTCCGCTTTCCTTTAAACACTTAAGTACAAGCGGGTATGGATTCTGACGTATATATACGAAAACAATAATTGGATTGACCACAAGCGCAACAAAAATCATGCAACCAATCAAAACGGCAAGTAATTTTCCATAACTGAGTAAAGACTCGATTCCATTTGTTGTAATAGAGTCGATTACTAGACCCATAATGCCAAATGGTGCTAACTTGATCACCCATGTCACCATTTTAGATATAGCATCTGAAAAATTCGAAATCAACGTTTTCGTCGTATCAGAAGCATTTTTTAACGCTGCCCCAAGAAGGATCGCCCAAGCTAAAATCCCGATATAGTTGGCATTATAGATTGCTTTAACAGGGTTATCTACCACGTTTAATAATAACGTTTTGAGAACCTCTACAACCCCGCCAGGAGCTGTCACTTCCTCAGCACTTTTTGCAAGGGATATATCGACAGGAAAAATATAACTTATAATAACGGCAATTAATCCAGCTAAAAAAGTTCCTAATAGATAAAGAAAGATAATGGATTTCATATTAGTTTGGTGACCTTTTTTGTGTTGTGCGATGGCCGACATAACCAAGAAGAGTACCAATACAGGTGCAAGGGCTTTTAAAGCACCTACAAATAATGAACCCAAAAGGACAACGGGTTTAGCAACTTCTGGAATCGCTACGGCTAGGATAATTCCAATAATTAAACCGACAATGATTTGTTTGACCAAACTAAATTGATTCCATTTTTTTAATAGATTTTTCAACGATAGTCCCCCTTTGGATACGATATATTTTAGACTTTCTATTCACAACTTAATTACTGTTTTTTAATAAATAGTATTATAGAGAATATTTTGATATATTACAATAGAATTATTTTTCGTTAAATATAAATTAATAGGAAAAGGATGAAGAGCAAGGCCTTCATCCTTTAGAGATTTTTACTATATGAAGGTGATTCTAAAACTTCCAATCCCTAGCTGACTCCAAAATATGGTAATGCTCATACAAGTACAAAAAGGAGCAAAAGTGGATATCACCAAAAATCAATCAAATTGAAGACGCTCTCTACTTAGGCTTTTCGACTGAAAAAACTAAAAAACCAATGATGCTCTCAAATCAGTAACTCCATTTTCCAAATAGGCCTTTAAACAGGATAACATATAGACCCACCCTTCTTTTTGTCCAATCATTTTGACAACTATATCTGGGTCACCTTCTTTAAAACCTGATTCGTTTACTTTAATAACAGTACTCTTATTATCAAACTCTTTTAGTATTATTTCTACAACGGTTCCTGCACCATTTTCTTCACCCCAAGAAAATACGATTTTCTTATTTTCTTGGATCTCTAATACATGTATAGCTCCTTCTGCTTCGTATTCATCATATCTCAAAGTAATTGCCTTGCCTTGTTCCCATCTTTCTGAACTCGAAGAGAACCAAAAGTTTCCGATTTTTTCAGGATCAACAATGGCCTCATAAACATCATAAGCCGGCTTGCGTATTTTAAATTTTGTTGTTATTTGAGTATCCATCAACCTATCAACTCTCTTTCAGGAATATTTAAAATTCTTCGTATGTAGCAGGATCTTGATTATTCATTCTACCATCAGGTCGAGTTAATCCGGAAATGATACTCATTTCTGTTTCATCTAGAGAAAAGTCAAAGATTGAGATATTTTCAAGTTGTCGTGCAGGAGATGAAGATTTCGGAATGGCAATGGATCCAAGTTGATAATGCCAACGTAAAATAATTTGTGAAATAGACTTATTATGATGATCCGCAATCTGTTGAATGGCATCATTTTGTAAAACATCATTTGCTCGAGCTAATGGGCTCCAAGATTCTGTCTTAATGTCATTCTCTTCATGCCACTTTCTTTGCCCCGCTTGATTGAAATATGGATGTAATTCAATTTGATTTATACTCGGCTTAACGCCCGTTTCCTTTTCTAAACATTCAATATGTTCAGGTAAGAAATTACAAACACCAATTGAACGAATAAGCCCAGCCTTTTTAGCGTCAATTAATGCTTGCCACGCTTCAACATAAAGTTGTTGTTTTGGGTTAGGCCAATGAATTAAATATAAATCATAATAATCTAGATTGGCACGATATAAGGATTCTTGAATAGTCATAACCGCTTGGTCATACGCTTGATAGCGGCCAGGTAATTTGGATGTAATTCTTAACTCTTCTCTTGCAACAGAACTGCGTCGAACGGCTTCCCCTACAGTTCCTTCATTTTCATAGTTATAAGCAGAATCAATCAGCCGATAACCTAGATCGATTGCATGTTGGATGGCATTGACCCCTTCATTACCTTTCAGTTTATAGGTACCCAAACCCAACACTGGCAAGGTAAGCCCATCATTAAGTATGATCTCAGGTATTGATTTTTCCATACATCATCACTCCTTTCAGTTATATATTTAGACTAGCATAATTATGAGTGGATTTCATTTGTAGAGTATATCTGTCGTGATAAAAACGAAAAGGGACGCCGCTATTGATGCGACACCCCTATTCGTTTATTTATTTATCCTTATTGGATTTCTTATCTTTCTTATCGTAGCTTAGACCGAAGCCGAAGGTATAATCGTCCCCAATGGCATTGGTGTAGGTGTAGTCGAACGATTCGGCATAGCCTGGGACATCGGACGCGTTTTTATCTACAGCAGTCTGGTTCGCTGGGATTGTAATCGGCAGCTTACCAGTTGGATTGAAACGGCCGCGTAACACATCTAGAAGGGCCTCACCTTTAACATTGTACGTTGCAATAACAGCTGCAGCAGCAGGCTCGACCTCATCGATGACCCACGGATTATTCATATTTATGACGAGCGCTGTTGGAACCTTGTTTTCAATCTCCTTCACTCTGTCAACGTTAATGCCAGTAGATGTACCCAGCTTGATATCTACTGGTGCATCGAGATTAACAGGGTTCTCAAATGGGCTTGGACGCAGCATCACAAGGGCGGCGTTCGCCTCTTCAAGCGTACTGACAATGGTCACCGACGGGTCATCCTTTTTAATGAGTTCCTTCAGTGCAGTTGTCCGAACTGCGCTGTCTTTACCAGCGAAAACTTCTACATAAAGCTTTGTTTGGGCAACTTTTGCATCAGTCAACGGTAACAAATCCTTGTTGTTTCGCAAGAGTGTGATGGACTTGAGATGTGCTTCGTCAGCACGAGCCTGAGACTTAGCAGAACTGGCAATTTCCTGAGCCAATGCTGGGTCTACGTATGGATTCTCGAACAAACCTAGGTTAAAAATTTCTGTAAGTAGCTGCGAGACGGATGGATCAAGGTCTGCTTCTTTGACCAGGCCTTTGTTAACAGCAGAAATCAGCCCGCTTGGGTCGTTGTTGTCTGAAAAAATGCTCGTTCCAGCGTCAATTGCCTTCGCAAACTTCTCCTCAATCGTTAGATTGTGCACGCCCCAGTCACGGTTGGTAAGCACACCGCTGTCGCTGTTTACATAACCCTTGAAGCCCATCTCGCCGCGAAGCAAGTCGGTAAGTATTTTCTTATTATAAGCACCCGCCACTTCCTCGAATTGCTGCGTCGGAGAGTACCATAGTTTTTTCGGAAGCTGTACCGCACTCTTCTCATTGTTCGGTACATTATAGTAGGACATTATTGAACTTGTACCGGCATCAATTGCAGCTTGGAACGGAGGAAGCTGGTATTTGTAAAAGCTGCCCTTTGTCGGATAGACTGCCCACTGACCCTCCTCATTGTGCGGGTCAAGGCCATTGAGTACTGCTCCATCACCAGGGAAATGCTTAACCGTCTGGGCTACAGACTGGCTACTAAGCTCCTTGCCCTGAAAACCAAGGACTAACTCACGAGCAATCTTCGCATTCAAGGTTGGATCCTCGCCAAAGGTACCAGAAATACGGCGCCAGCGCGGTTCGGTCGCAACCTCAATTTGGTAGCCATAATTCTTCTGGATTCCAGACGCGCGCCACTCATCGCGGGCAATCTCTGCGAAATCTCGGATTAGGCTGAGATCCTGTGTTGCGGCAAGTCCTAACGTTCCTGGCCAAGTGGAGAATTGACCGGAAGCCTCGCTAATGCCGAACTGGTTTTGTTCATTAATGTGGTTACGTGGGTTAGAAGTAAAAACAATCGGTATACCTAGCGGGGAGGCCTCCGCAATCTCTTGGTATGTGTTCGCCCGCTTTGCTAACTCCTCAGCTGTAGGGTTGTCACGTATAATCATGTAGCGAATGTGCCGGTTATTTACGTAATCATTAACAATATCAGCGTTTGCGCCTAATGAGGTAATCTGCATAATACCTGCCTTCTCTTCCATGCTCATGCGCGGAAGAAGATCAGCAACACGCTCTTTAGTGGACAAGCGCCAATCCTCGTAGCGGTCAAGTTTGCCGTTATTGTTGAGATCTTTGAAGTTACGCTGCCCTATTTTAATAACGGACTTAACATGTGCCTCAACTACCGGAGAATTTTTGCCACCGGCGTTGGAGTGGTCTGGTGGAGCAGCAAGTGCCCCCCCTGCAATGGTAGCAGCAGCGACAGTGGATACCAGTGATGACATAACAATTTTCCTCAATCGTTTCGATTTACTAGACAATTTTTCTACCTCCTTGAAATTTGGCTGATAAATCATAACTAAAAATAGGTTAATTAAAGGTATTTCTCTTTGATCGCACCTCCATAGTCTTAATTTTAGAGATCGTTTAATGTAAGCGATTACATATGTTTCTATTTAATTATATAAATTTTTAAACTATTTTGAATTGTGTTATTTTTATGTTTTTTTGTGAATATTTTATGTGTTAACACAAAGAAACAGAAAGCTTCATCACTCAGCTTTCTGTTTCTTCGTGATTTTTATTAAACATATACTTCTTATGCCATTTCATATACGGCTTATTTTCTTGGAACAAATTTATTTTCGTTTTTAACATTAATCCACATTTTACATAATCTTTAGGCTTAATTAAGGAGGAAATGTGCAGTCTCCCCTGTCCGTCAAAAGCAATCAGACCATTATCATATAGTGCGTCATGGTTACAGCATAGCAGCACACCATTATAAGGGTCTAACCGCTCTTCGTTCGTACTATCCTTCCATGGTTTTGCATGGCTTGCACGCAGTAACTCCGGTAAGTCAATCCCACATAATGCACATTTATGCTCCCACAAGGGAAGGAGTGACCTGCGAAACTTGTGGTGATCTATTCGCATTTTTGTTTTCATCTCTGATTCTGTTTCCGCCATGACCGGTATCAATGTATTTCTCTCTGTTCTTTGTACATTATCAATTGATAGTTCAAGTTGTACTTCGTCCACTTGGTAGATATTTAAATCCCTAATCAAGTCTAGGAATTTAATCGTTAGCTCCTCATTACATGGATATAAATAGCCAGAATTACCATCCCCATTTTCTTGAAAGGCCGAATATTTTATAGGAAGGAGCGGGAGGATTTCCTTAAAATAATCCTTCACATGTAAAGGAACTTCTAGCTCATGGTATTCTAGATTAACTAAATAACCATTCTCGTTCCTGTTGCTCTGGTTCTGCACCATAGATGGATTAGGCGCAATTTGATATTGATTTGCTGCTACACTAATTGCTTCAATGAAACCTTTTACATAGTGAAAGATTCGGTCTCCTTTTTGCACTTCCTTCATACGATTCCAGGAGTGGGGAACCAAACCACCTACATCTTTTTGTGGTGACCAAATGATCCCTAACTCCATTTCCTCTTGATACGTTTGACCTTGCATGACAATATAGTTATTCATTTCTTCTCCTTTAGTCAAAATCTTATATATAATAACGGCAATATTGATTACTGCTCATTCCTCAAATAAACCTAAAAAATTATGATTTTATATTCTAATTATACCACTAAACTAAGATTCGTTACTTTCTCGACTACTACCTCTAACTATTACGAGTCAGGTATTCATTGGTACATTGTTCATACTAAGATACACTTGATTTATTAAAAATAAGCTACTCTTAATGAGCAGCCATGATCATTCAATATTAATGAGTTAGATGTTTAACTTTTACTTGTTGAAATAAAAAGATTCTTCCTCCGGACCTACCTAATATTAGTTATAGCAAACCAACCATATGCAGACCATGAAGTATACCATTCTCTTCAACCGATTTCGTGACATATTTTGCGACTGCCTTGACCTTTTCCTCCGCATTTCCCATTGCAACACTATTTTTTACAGTTGAGAGCATTTCCATATCGTTCAACCCATCACCAAAGGCATATTGCTGCTGTTCCGGAAACCCTAGTTTCTCAACGATCTTCTCGATGCCTTTAGCTTTAGACCCTCCCCTTGGAAGGACATCAACGGAAACAGGATGCCATCTTATAAAATCAAAATCTTGAAATGCCTGTTCGTATTGTTTCTCTTCCCCTACTGGACAAAAAAGGAGACTTTGATATAGATTACGGCCTTGGTAATAAAGAGGATCATGTGTAGGGAATTGATTAATTTTTAAGGTATCAATGCTTTCCTTAATGTAGGGATGCTCTGGAACATTCGCTTTCATATCTTCATGGTCCATAAAGACAACAGGATGATTGTTCAGAAGTGCTGCTGCTGTTAATTTTTCAAGCGATGAAATATTTAATGGATTTGTATATAAAACTTCCCCATTTAATACGACGTATTGACCGTTATAACTTACAAATGTATTAATGTCTAATTCTTTTCGTAACTCTTCAAACATAAATGGAGCTCGCCCCGTTGCAATCGCTACTTCATGTCCATTTTCCTTCAATTTAAAAATAGATTCTTTTGTTGAGGCCGGCAATGTTTTATCGTGTGTTAGTAATGTTCCGTCAATATCAAAAAATATAACGCTTGGTTTTATCATTTTCATTCCAACTTTCGATGTAATTTATCTCAATTTTTATTGTTCATATATTGCTATATTACCATTCATCATAGGTACTCATACAATAAATTGCATTACAACACTCACCACTCCAACTTGACATTGGCAAATAATAAAATAATTTACTTTTTCCACCAATTATAATATGATATAAAAGTGATATCACTTTTATATCACTTTTATTATAAGGAGGGGGCAAAGTGAGGGAGAAATCAATTTTTAAAATGAATGGTTTTGCAGCTCTTATCATCGCGCTTTTGTGTATTGGTTTTGGCATTTATTTAATCGTAACAGGACCAACCTCGCAAATAATAGCCGGAATAGTCATCATCGTTATTGGATTAATTGTTGCAACTAGTCTAACCATTGTTCAGCCAAATGAAGCCAAAGTATTAACGTTCTTTGGTACCTATCTCGGTGTCATCCGTGACCAAGGATTATGGGCAACCATTCCGTTTACGTTTAAACGGAGCGTTTCATTACGTGTGACGAACTTTAACAGCGAGAGGCTAAAAGTAAATGATTTAGAAGGAAATCCAATTGAGATTGCTGCAGTTGTTGTGTATAAAGTAAGGGATGCAGCAAAAGCATTGTATGACGTAGAAAACTATGAAAAATTCATTCAAATTCAAAGTGAAACTGGCATTCGTCATATTGCGAGCAGATATGCGTATGATTCATTCGAAAATACGCAAAACACACTAACTCTTCGTCAAAATAGCGATGAAGTAGCCGATGTACTGATGTCTGATTTGCAAAAACGGCTTGATGTAGCTGGGGTAGATGTCATCGAAGCACGTATTATGCATCTTGCCTATTCTTCGGAAATCGCCTCTGCTATGCTACAAAGACAACAAGCGCAAGCTGTATTGTCTGCACGTAAAGTGATTGTCGATGGTGCAGTCGGCCTTGTAAAAGCAGCGATTGACCAACTGGCGGAGCAAGAAATCGTGGAACTCGATGAAGAGAAAAAAGCGCAGATGGTCAATAACCTAATGGTCGCCATTGTTTCCGAAAAAGGAACGCAGCCTATTATCAATACAGGAAGCATTTATTAAGGTTGTGTTGTAAATGAGTAAAAGAAAATCATTTCCGCTTCGCATTGACCCAACATTATACGAAGTGCTTGAAAAATGGGCGGAGGATGAACTTAGAAGCGTTAATGCCCAAATTGAAGTCATTTTAAAAGAGGCAGCAAAAAAGGCGGGCCGATTAAAAAAATAATAGAAAGCCCGTATCTTAGATTACTATACAATCGTAGATACTGGCTTTCTATTTATTTTTCAGCTAATGTTTTTGAAAAAAATTCCCTAAAAGACTAAGAATAATAATCGGGACTTCTAGTAAATAAATAGACACCAAAGCAAATTTTAATCAATGCATCTATATAAACAAAATAGCTAAAAGGGACTGACGTAAGAACCAAACCTAGAACAGAGCAAAGGATCGTCAAAAAAGCCAGTAACAATAATGTTTTACCATGTACAATAAAAAAGGGAATAAAGTGAATTCCGACAATCAAGAAAATGACCAACCACAATGTCCTTAAGTCCGAATGATGGATGTATTGAACATACACCATTATCAAAACAACCATTAATCCCATGGAAGCATTACTTGCGATTTTTTGCACTTTGCTAGGTGTACCGTAGGAAAGCTTTTTCTTGATAAAAGGGAGTATGAATATAATCAAAAATCCGATTGCAAATCCCCCTGCAAAAAGAGCCGGCTGAAGAAATAACCCATTTCCGAAAACAGCCGCGAGAATAATAATGATACCAATCCATATGAACCAAGGGCCAGCAATGCGTTGGTTTGGATACTTGATACGATAGGAATTCATCCGCAATCTCCTTTCCTATGAATTTTTTTAACTAGCGAATTTGACTTTCAAATAATACATTACGATTATTGTATTTGGCCGTTACGTATAACAAAAGTGCGATCATGCCAAACAAGACCACACCGATAAGAAAACAAATCCATACCGTCAGTAGAAAGAGCCCTGCTGTTTGAGAGATGAAGAATCCTACCGCGGGAAGAACGATAATCCCCCCCAGTTGTTGGGCTTCTTGCAATGTTTTCGACCGCGCTGACACCCACACATTAAACAAAATCACGAGCAAAATGAGAGCTGGAGTTACCCAAAACATCATCACAACCCACATCTCATTAAACATGAGTAGTTTAGAATAGACCGGGTACGTAATTGCATTTACGATGACAAGTGACAGAATATAGGCACCGTACGTAACCACAAGTGTAGGGATTAACGAAGCCAGCGCCTTTCCGATAAACATATCCCGAATGGAAATGGGTGCGAATAACAAAGTTTCGAGCGTCCCTCTTTCCTTTTCCGTCGCAAAACTACTAGTAGAGGTCACTGTCGAATTTATGACGGCCGTTATTAAAAACAATGAAATGAAGGTGAAGTTTAAAAAGTAATAAGCAAGCTGTTTCCCTGTGGTGCCAAGCTCTAGTAACGAAGTTTTCGTTTCACCATTTGGCAGAATGCCGATGACTTTTTCAGTAATTTTCTGTATATCTGCATCGGTTTCCGCGGAAATGACATCGGTATGAAAACCAAGATAAGCAAGGCCAGCAGGGAATAGAACGCACAACAAAATCGGAACGAGTAAGATAGGCACGCATGTTTTCTTGCTTTTCATCACAATTTTAATGTCTTTCTTAACGATCGCCTTGATCATAGTTTTATTCATCTGCATCACTTCCAATCAGAAAATAGTAGTCTTCTAAAGTATTATTTGTAACCGTACAGCCATGGACCCAGGTTCGTTGAAGCAATGCTGATAGCAGCGGTGAAATGTCCTCTTTACTTTTCAGTTCGAAACGAAAGATATTTTTTCTAATGGTTTGAACCGGAAAACCTGCAAAGCTAGTGCCTTCCAGTATTAAGCCGGTCTCAACGTCGACAAGAACGTTTTTGAGATGGCGCTTTTCAATCTCTTCCTTTGTGCCACTCTCCATTAATACGCCATGTTTGATAAATAAATACGTATCGCAAATACCCTCAAGCTGCTGCAGCACATGGGAACAGATGATGACTGTAACGCCACTTCTTTCACACAGCTCTTTCAGATAGTCCAAAACGAGATGAATACCCTCTGGATCGAGTCCGTTTGTTGGCTCATCCAAAAATAAAATCTTTGGTTTTTGAAGCAGTGCTTTAGCAAGGGAAACGCGTTTCTTCATTCCAGTAGAGAAGGAACTTATTGTACTGTCCTTATGCTTCCACATCCCAAACGCTCTCAGCAGCTCCTCCGCCCTTTTAGAATCAGTGACCCCATAAATTTCGGAGAAAAACATGAGGTTCTCCCATGCCGTCATTTCCTCATATAAACTAGCCGTTTCTGTCACAATGCCTATATTTTTTCTAATTTCATCTCCGTTTGCAAATGGGTTCCTTCCCATCACTTGGATCTCTCCATTTGAAGGTTCGATGACACCGCTTAACAATCGGATAATGGTCGTTTTTCCCGAGCCATTTGGACCGAGAAGTCCAGTGATTGTTCCCTCTTTCACTGAAAATGATACATTTTTCAATATTTCCTTACCTTTAAATTGTTTGTATAAACCTTCAACCTTAATGATGTGATTCAGCATCACAAAACCCCCTTTACCTTACACGAAACCACTGCTTAGACTTGATAATAAATAGCACCGCACATACGGCAATGGGCAAGAGATACAATTCAACCATCCATATTTGTGACAGGTGCTTGGTTTGGAAAAAGGTAAACGGAAAGTCAATGATGGCATGTATGAACACCGATAATAAAACGAACGAAAACTTCTTTTTCGTTACCCCTAAAAGAACAAGAATCGATAACGCAAGTTGAATGAATACCGCTAGGAAGCGCTCAACTATTCCAAACAAATAGAATCCAGCCCCTTGATTTATTACAGTATCTTTTAACGTGACAAGTTGATCTGCAGTCATCTGACTCCCCAACGATGTTTCAAATGACCCCGCATTAATCATGTACGAGAATATGATATTCGGCAGGGCCATCATAAGTGGTAAAATGATTGCCTCACTTCCGCCCCAACCCACGCCAAACGCTATTCCATCCTTATATTCTCTATAGGCCTTCAACAACCAAACGAACAGGATAAACCGTCCCATTTCTTCAAAAATACCTGCTGCCAATGAGCCATAAAGACCAAATAACCATGGATGATCAGCATAGTTCGGAAAGTTCGTTATGACTAGCACATGCAATAGTTTCTCTAATACTTGCACAAATACGATAAAACCAATGGCCCCGAGTACAATCGGCTTAACAGAGATTCCCTCTTTCTTCTTAAAGAAAACGATCATTCCAGTATACAATACAAAAGAAAACAAAATAAAAACGAACATCGAAACGATTGTTAATTGACTAACCATTCTATACACCCCCCAAAAATAAATGAACCCCCTGTCATTATAATAAATGGCAGGGGGTTCATTTTACAACAATTTTTTCCATTATTTTTCTGAATTTATACAAAACATTTTCAATAACTGGTTCTTCAATTGATTCATTTGCTGCTCCGCACTAATTTGCTGTGATCCAAACGCTAAACTATGCAGCATAATCCCGTCTATTCCAGATATCATATACTTTACAATTTCATCCACTGATTGGTTTGTTTGGATTTCGCCTTCATCTACACCACTAAGGATCAATTTAATAAATAGCCCTGCCACACGGGTGTAGCGCTTCACAAAAAAATCCCGCACTTGCGGCTCTCTCCACCCTGATATACAGAATTCATAAATGGCAGGTACCACACTATCTTCAAGACTATCAATTGATTGAGCTGTTTCTTGCAAAAAACTTTGTAGAACCGACCATGCGGAACCGTGATGTTCTTTTAGCAGCGTTGATATCCGCTTCTCTTGCTGTGTATCTAAATAATCAATTAAAGCAAAAAATATCGTGATCTTATCCTTAAAATATAAATAAATCCATCCCCGGCTCATCCCTGCTTCCTCAACAATGTCCTTCAACGTCGTTTGTTCATACCCTTTTCGTTTGAAGACCTCTGATGCTGATAACAGAATTTGTTGAATCCGGAGCTCCTTATGCTCATCAGACACTTTTGGCATTATCGTCTCACTCCAATCAATAACTGTGTAAAGGTTATTTTTAATAAAGAAAATTTTAACAAACAATAAAAGACATTCCAATTAGAATGTCTTTTATAACCTACATGTTTTCTATTATTTAATCTCTTCTTTATAGCGTTTTGGCCAGAAGTATCCAATTATCGCACCAACTAGTGCGGGTAAAATCCATCCAAGACCAATCGTGTATAACGGTAAATAATCCACGTAGAACGCTTTAATGGATTCGAACAAAGAGATAGTTGCTCCTGGCAAGCTGCCGACTAACGAGCTGTAGCCGTCGAAGACACTAACAAAAAACGTAAGCAGCATAGATATAGCGTACACCATTTGCTTATGGCCAAATAATGGTGAGCAGAGCACTAAAAGAATCAGAACAATGGCTAAAGGATACAGTAACATTAATACGGGCACAGCGAATTGAATGATATTGGTTAAACCAAAATTCGCAATGATAAAGGAAACGATGCACAGGACGAGTACGAACCATTTATAGCTTACTTTCGGTAATACAGTATGAAAAAATTCACTGCAAGATGTAACAAGTCCGATGCTCGTTTTTAAACAAGCTAAAACGATAATAATTGCAAGCAAAATGTTGCCCATTGAGCCAAAATAGTGCTGTGCAACCGCAGAGAAGATCAACCCGCCATTATTAAGCGTTCCAATTGACGATACGCTAGATCCCCCCATATAGGTGATCAGTCCGTAAATCAGCATCATCAGGGCCATTGCGAAAATGCCAGATTTCCAAGTTGCTTTTGCAATCGCCTTTTTATCGGTGATGCCTTGTCCCTTAATGGCATTGATAACCACAATTCCAAATGCAAGTGATGCGAGAGCGTCCATCGTGTTGTATCCTTCTTTAAAGCCCGTTATAAATGCCAATCCACTATAATCACCTGTCGGATTACCAAAGTGCCCCATCGGCTTGACAATGGAAGTGACAATTAAAACGAATAAAAATACTAAAAATGCCGGAGCTAAATATTTGCCGATATAGTCCATAATTTTCGCCGGATTCAGTGAAAAATAATAGACGATTGCAAAAAATACGAAACTAAAGAGCACTAGATATAAACTGCCGTTTTCTGGATTTATATATGGTTCAAAACCGACAACGAATGGTACTGTGGCTGTTCGTGGAATAGCAAAAAACGGGCCAATTGTTAAGTAAAGGGCCATAGAGAAGAAAATTCCAAATAAGGGATGTACTCGTCCAGCTAAATCACGCAATCCATTACTGCCAGATAAACCAATCGCTAAAATACCCAAAAAAGGTAAACCAATCGCTGTTACTAAAAAACCGATTAATGCCGGCCAAAAGTTCGTCCGAGCGAGCTGTCCCATTTGGATAGGGAAAATCAAATTCCCTGCACCAAAGAACATTCCGAACAGCATGGTACCAATTATGGCATAAGTTGAAAATGGTATTTTTTGTTGCATACATGTTGCTCCTTCTAGATGTTAATTTTTTTGCTAGTTGAGTATCTGGTTCCGAAAAAGTATTAAAAATACCATGAATTCCTCTTGAGCTTGTTTTTCTAACACCTTACTATATTGGTTGGTTTTAGAGATGTCAATAAAATTTAAATTTTTCCACAAAAATATCATTTGTTTCATCATTCAAAATTAAACCTTCCCATCAATATAGTAGTATAGTAATTCCCATCAGATAGCATTTTGTCTTTTTTTAGAATACCACAATAAATGAACAGTCGGTTTGGTTCCTACACATTTACAAATGGCAAGTTTGTATCCAGTTCACCTTTTATTCTTTTTACATGTACCTTTTCTCCTTTAAGCCATTGGTCAAAGTCAAAAATAAAAGGCTGCCTGTCTCCTCCTAGGGCCAGCCATGCTTTCATTTTTTTCGGTAAATAGACTGCTGTATGCAATGTCCCAGCCCAAGCTCCATATTTTTTAGAGAAAACTCCTTTGTCTGTATCATTCATAATTCGAAAAGCTTGGTATGGATTGATGCTATTGCTTTCCTGTCGCTCGATTGCTTGATATCTTTGGAGAGAATCTCCTATCCGGTAACGATTCTCATGTGTTAGGACTTCGAAATGATTGGTACAAATATTGGACTGATGGACGACAACTTCTCTTGGAGAGGCCTCAACCACGATTGACTTCCCACTTTGATCAAGCAAAACATAGCTAAACGAGCGACGATGCGGAATTTCTTTAAGTAATGAAATGGCTTCTTCCACATTTGCACATTTTTCCAAAATCAACCGTCCAATCATATTGCAAATAAATCCATCATCTGACTTGACGCGATTGATAAGGTTATAACCCATCGATAATCCTTTTTCATTTAACCCGTCTGTGCGCCCGGTGATTTGCATGGAGGGGCCAATCATTGCATAGCCTTCATCTGTCGGTTGATAGAGAATATAACGTCCTTCATAGGAGAGAGGATCATTATCATAGTTTCGTATCATGTAATCGGTACCTGTAAAAATAGAGCACCCGCTTTTTCCGTATTCAAGGTAATAGCCGCCGAATTCCCGTATCGTGTCTTCCATATTCATCTTTAAAGAATCTGCCAATCCATTTAACTCATCCCAAATTCCAGGAGCGAAATGAAGAATCATATTTTTTGCTTCCATTTCATCCGTAATAAAATGACGTAATTTGGATTTGGTTCCCCATTGTTTTTTACGATTTAGAAGAACAGGAGAGTCCTTTAAAAGATTGCCCTGCATATATCCAAAATCATAATGATTTCCTCGAAACTGAATGACATCACTATAAACACTTTTCACTATTAATCCCTCATTTAATTTTCGATTAAGGAAATTCTACTGGATGAAGGATAGAAAATCAAAATGTTTCCTCGATTACGAGCCGTTTTTATCATATTCCCTCACCAAATTCTTTATTGATTGAAATAATCAAAGGTATTTTTTGCCAACAATAAAAAGGTGACAATAATGAAAAGTACACGGACATAACCGCTTCCTCGTTTAATTGCAAATTTCGAGCCACATATGGAACCTGCAATTTGTGCAAGACCCATAGGTAAACCATAGACATAATTGACCTGTCCTAAATACATAAACATGAGCAGTGCTGCAATATTACTGCCAAAGTTTAAAAACTTAGCATTCCCTGCTGCCTTCAAAAAATCAAAGCCAATCATTAAAAAGGCAAACATTAAAAATGAGCCTGTTCCTGGACCTAGAAAACCATCATAGAAACCAATAGCAAAGATGGAAACCATAAAAATGATAAAGTGATGGGGTGATAACTTCTTAAAGGTTGAATTACTGCCCCAATTTTTCTTGAAAATGGTATATATCGCAACAGCTGCGAGCATGACAAGCATCAGTGGCTTGAGCAATTCAGGATTCATCAAATGGACTGTCCAAGCCCCAATCATCGAGCCAATAAACGTGAGCGGAAATAACTTATAAACGGATTTTAATTCGAGCTTGCCTGAACGATAAAACATAATCGTACTGGTTAACGAGCCGATTGATCCTGCTAATTTATTTGTTGCAACAGCACCTGCTGGCGTCAAACCTGTAAATAATAATGCTGGCAAGGCTATCAGTCCGCCACCCCCGACAACAGAATCAATAAATGCTGCTAGAAAGCCAAATACAATTAAAATTATTAATAATGACGGATCTAAATGAAATAACATCTAATCAACCTTTCTCTCTATAACTACTAAATAGTATCGAAAGTATTTAATATTGTAAATAGTGATTGTTGGTTTGAAAAAGGTTACCTAAATGCTCCAGTCTTTAGATTATTTCACCATCATTGAGCATGAAAGGGCTATTTTATTTCCTAAAGGCCCAATCAACTTATTAAAAACAAAATAGAATATGTTATGTATTGTTATTCATATTACAATACTGTACGACATACAGTATAAGAAAACGAGGTGATGAACGCATGGGTTCTTTGTTGGATTCATTCACGACGGAATTAAGGAGAGGAACACTTACACTTGCAGTATTAAGTCAATTGCGTACCCCTCAATACGGTTATTCGCTTGTACAGCGCCTTGAACATGCCGGTGTATCCATTGAGCAAAGTACTTTATATCCCCTGTTGCGTCGATTAGAGAAACAGGAACTTGTGTCGAGCAGTTGGGACACAACCGAAAGCAGGCCGCGGAAGTACTATGTATTGAGTGACTACGGTATTGAGATTTACGAGCAGTTAAAGGATGAATGGAAGAAGATGACGCTGGAACTAAAATCATTATTAAAAGGAGATGAGAACCTTGAATCTGATTGAGGTTTATGTGTATGAAGTGACGAAAAGGCTTCCGGAAAAAATGCGGGATGATATCTCCATGGAGCTAAGATCCTCCATTGAGGATATGCTGCCGGAACAATTTACGGATCAAAATGTGAAGGATGCACTATCAAAACTTGGTGATCCAGCCGTACTGGCTGCAAGTTATCGTGATACACCCCATTATTTGATCGGGCCTAAAGTATACGACGTTTATATTCGGACAATGAAAATGGTAATACCATGGGCGATTTTAATAACCATTCTCATTCATACGGTCGAGAGTATTATTTCATTTACTGGGGAAGAAGCAATACTTTTTGTGGCCATTAAAACGTTTGGGTTTATGATCGCCAATGTAATAGCTACGTTAATCCAAGTGTTCTTTTGGTTCACCATTGTATTCGTCGCCATTGAAAGGATTGGTTTATCAAAAGTGGATCACCCCCATATAAAGAATAAAGTTACATGGACACCGGATGATTTGAAGAACGTCAAAATCATTGCGAAGAAAAAAGCGATATCAAAGGTTGATGTTGTCTTCAGCTTCATCTGGACAGCAATTTGGACCATTGTTTATTTCAATGCTGATCATCTTGTTGGAGTTCATCGATCAGTAAATGGCGAGGGACTGCAATTCGTAATGCCAATATTTAATCAAGATACATTATTATCCTATTGGTCTATCATTGTAACCTTTATTGTTTTGGAAATCGGCTTGGCGGTATATAAATGGAAAGCAGGACAATGGAACATGAAGCTTGCAACTGGGAATGCAATCATCCATGTTTTGAGTGCGATTACTTTTATCGTCATTGCCAGCAATCCCAATTTAATGAATGACGCCTTTATTCCGTATATGGCGAAATTGACGGAAACTACTACTTCCTCTGCTACAATTTTCATCGATGGGATTTGGTGGATCACCGTTGCGGCTGTCGTTGTCTCCATTTTGATTGAAGTATTCGATAGTTTTCGTAAAGGGAGAATTCGATAATGCTAGAAAAAGCTCCGAGCGAAATCAATTTGCTCAGAGCTTTTATATTTATTCTATCCCTCATATGCTTACCTTTTTTTCATACTTTAAAAAACATTTCCCCACATATAACAGCCAAAATTATAAGTATATCTATTATAATAAGAATCTTTACCCAGTATTTCATATAATAATCATCCTTTCATTCATGTCCCCAAACAGAAATTTAATAACATATTATATAAATGCACCAGGATTAGAACGATCTTATCTTCCTCAAAAATAGACATAATTATTATTTATCAAATAGAAAAAAGATTACCAAAAATGTCAAAGATAACAAGACTCAAGTTGAAGAACACTCAAGACTTGTTATTATCAAAAATAAGGGAAAGTTTATTTATTTGAAGTGAAAGCAAAAGCAATAGAAAATCTTTTTTTCTTCACAGGTACATACTCTTCTGTTTCCACAGATAGAAGAAAATTCAAAATATCTTCTGCTGCATGCTCATTGTTAAATCTTCTTTGTGATTCCCTGATAGAAGTTAAACGTTCCCCGTCATTTGCTAACAATCCATCGATAATGGAAGAAAGCTGTTCAGTATTTTTGCAAAACACACCTAAATTATGATTTTCTGCAAACCATGGATTATCTTTTTCTTGCCCTGGTAAAGCTCCTGTAATGATAATGGGCAAGTTCGTCGCAACAGCTTCAAACATTACATTCGGGCTTCCTCTTGTGATCGCAATATCTGCTGCCAACATTAAATCTTGGATATTTTTAACAAATCCATAAATTTGAGTGCGGTCTCCAAAACGATTTTTTAAAGAAGATTCCAATTCCATTTTCAATTTTTCATTTCTGCCTGCAATGATGCTTACCGTACAATCGAAATGTTCAAGCAGTTCTTCTGCCATCACACTCATATTGCCTACACCTTCACCGCCGCTCATCATTAAAAAGTTGATCGTCGATTTTCCACTGTTCTGTTTGCTTGAATGGCAATGAAATCTTTCTCGAACTGGAAATCCAATCACTTTGATTTTTTCTTCAGGAACACCAAATTCTAAACATTTTACTTTGGCTTCAACAGTAGGACTTAGGATAAAATCTGCCCGTTGGTCTGCCCATAAAGGATAAATATTTACAAGATCGGCAATAAGGGTGCCAAAAGGGATATGAATGTTTTCTTTACGCAGTATATTAATCACAGATCCGTTGAAATTAGGGTGAATCGATAAAATCAAATCAGGTTTTACTTCATTCAATAAAGCTAGAAAATTATTTCTAATCATCATTTCTATGCCTTTATCCACTAAAGTGGAATTTTTTGCAGAAAAATGCCAAATAGCATTCCACAGCTGGGCCGAATATCTAGTAATCGGTCCGTATGATTTACCGATTTTTAGTAAGGCAGTACCACCTAATGCAAAGCCATCAACCGTATGGATATCAATGTTTTTATTTAAGCCGATTTTTTCTTGCAATGATTCAGCGATACTTTTATGTCCATGACCTGTATGGTCAGAGGAAATCACCAGAATTTTTTTAGTCACAGTATCAAACCTTTCTAAAATACTAAAATTGTTTGAACTTTTTATCAAAATATTTCTATGTCCTCTCAAGCTTTTATATAATAAAAATAGGAATATTTAAGATTATCTTTTGTAAGAATATGCGAAAATGCCTTTTTGACAAGCAGTTCAATTATAAGGGTCACTGTAAACTTTTAGTGAATCTTTTATCATTATATGTAAATTAAGTAAAAAAAAAAAGGATTTGTTTTTGGAAATAGAATATGTTTCTATTTTAGGAGACTGCAAATGAGAAATTAAACTGCATCAAAAAGAGCATCAATATGTGATGCTCAGAGTGATTTTTTTCAAAAAAAAGGCAAACAGTGAAATAAAACACGAGAAAAGGAATACATTAAGCTGGAACGATATAAACCCGCTCCGGACGTCCTACAGTTCCGTAAGCAAGGTCCGCCTCTATTTTTTCTTCAGAAACGAGATGTTCTAAATAACGCCTAGCAGTTGTTCGGCTGACTCCAATTTCTTTGGCAACTGTTTCAGCGGTTAACCCACGGTCACCCCTGCCCAGAACCTCCATTACCTTGTCAAGTGTGAGTGGATCAATCCCTTTAGGCAGGTAGGACTTTTCGTTAAGTACTCCATCAATCTCTTTTCGCAGGAGCTGGTCTACCTGCTGCTGGTTAACATGGAGATTCTCTTTTTCTAATTGGACTAGTTTTGTATGAAAATCCTTATATCTGAGTAATGCTAGTTTGAAGCGCTCAAACACAACGGGTTTAATGATATAATCAAATACACCAATACTTATGGCTTCTTGGACTTTATGAATCTCTTTTGTTGCCGTAATCATAATCACATTCATCTGCTTCGAATATTGCTTTGTTTCTTTCAGTAAGTCCAGTCCGTTCATATCTGGAAAAAACACATCCAGTAAGAGTAAGTCAGGCTGCATGATGTCGATTAAGGTTTTGGCCTCCACATAACTGGCGGCAATCCCTACTGTTTGAAACCCTTCAATTTGTTCTAGAAACCGTCTTTGTATTTCCGCAACCCTTAAGTCGTCCTCCACAATTAACACTTCAATCGCTCTGTTCCCCTTCATTCAACTTCCCCCTGTTTTTTGGTATCGCCACAGTGAAAATCGTGCCTTCACCACAATTCGAAGAAAACGTGATTGATCCACCTAAGTCGTTAATCGCTTTTTCTACTAAACTTAGTCCAATTCCGGCATTACTACTTCTGTTTTTAGTTGAGAATCCCTCTTTAAATATCAGTTCATTTTTACTCTCATTTATTCCCCGGCCGTTATCTTCAACTTCAATAATTAACTCTTTCCCAAGGTCTGTTAAAAATAGTGTGACGATTTTTTCTGCCCTTCCGTTCTCTTTTACAGCTTCAAAGGCATTATTAACCAGGTTGCCAATAATGGTTATTAACGAATCTCGGCTTATTTCCAGCGGCAAATCCGTAAAGCTGCTTTCTCGATCAATTATAAAATTAATTTTCAGTTCACTTGCTAAACTAGCTTTTCCTAAGATGAATCCTGCAATGATCGGATCAGGAATCTCCTTCATTAAAAACTGAATGAACCCTTGGGCGACATCTACTTCTATCGAGATAAAATCAATCGCTTCCTTATAAGAGCCAAGCTGTATCAGGCCAAGTATTGTGTACAGTCGATTGGAGTATTCATGCGTTTGGGCACGCAGGCCCTCCGCATAGGCTTTAACATGGGATATCTCCTGGAGAAGATGTGAAAGCTCTGATTTATTTCGAAAACTTGCCACTGCCCCTACCACTTCTTTTTCATTATTAAAAATAGGAATGCGGTTGGCTAAATATACGTCACCAAAAATCATAATCTCCTTGTCATATTCAGCCTGTCCGGTTTTGACTACCTTAAGGAGATGTGTATTTTCCAGCACCTCTTCAATTCTTTTTCCGCGAAGTAAGGTGTGGATTGGAACCTTTAAAATATTATGGGCCGTTTCATTGACAACGGTGATCCGGCCATTCGTATCAATTGCGATAATTGCTTCATGAATAGACTCCAGAATGGCATGTTTCTCTTGGTACATCCAGGCAATTTCCTTAGGCTCTAAGCCAAAAATGGCCCGTTTGATATTTAAAGAGATTAATAGGGCTGCGAGTATGCCACCTATTAAAATTATTAATGTGGCCACAAATACTTTTTTCTGTAACTTCGCTACCTCTTGTTCAATATCCGTTTGTAAATAACCGACCGAAACCACCCCGATGACCTTACCCTCGCTGAAAATAGGTGCTTTTCCCCTCAAGGAAGGACCGAGTGTCCCTGTCGATTCCGATATGACAGACTCACCCTTAAACACACGTCCATTATCTCCCCCCACCATTTTCTGCCCCAAACGATTGGGATTCGGATGCGAATAACGGATTTCGTTTCTGTTTCCAGTCACAATAAATTCTGCCCCCACCTGCTTCCGAATCTTTTCGGCAATTGGTTGAATAATGCCGGCGGGATTCTCAGTTTTAAAAGCAGATTGAATCTCAGGCATAGTAGCAATTGTTTGGGCTACGGATAAAGCCTTCGAACCAATTTCGTGTTTCAGGTTTGATTCCATAATATTTTTAAAAGTAAATTCGATAATCGTTCCCATGATAATAATGAGAACAGAGATTCCGAGCATTAACTTCGTATGTAAACGCATCCAAAACACCTCTTCTCTATCATATAAAAAAAAACTCCTATTAAAAAGGAGTTTTTTCACAAAAATCAGATTTTTATCCTTCCACATTGATGATGACTTCTTTCCCTCTTCTTTTCAAAATGAATGGAATAAGCAGCCAAAGAGCTGTGATCAGAAGAAAAACTAATGAAATGGGACGGGTGAAAAATACACTGTAGTCTCCATTTGAAATGGTCAATGCTCTCCTCAAGTTATTCTCAATCATTGGTCCTAGTACCAACCCGAGCACTAGTGGAGCAATTGGATAATCATGTTTATTTAAAAAGTAGCCAAGGACACCACATCCCAATAATAGCAGAAGATCATAGGTTGACACTTGAACCGCATAGACACCAAAAATGGAGATAGCAATAATCATCGGGATTAAATATTTCTTTGGGGTTTGGATGATTTTTGCAAATACCTTCACAAGCGGCAAATTCAAAATTAATAGCATAATATTTCCAATAAACATACTAGCAATCAGTCCCCATGCTACCTGCGGATGGTCTTCAAATAATAACGGCCCTGGCTGTACATTATACATCATCAGCGCTCCCATTAGGATGGCTGTCGTGCCCGACCCCGGTATACCTAATGTTAATAAGGGAATCATCGCACCACCGGATGCCGCATTATTGGCTGATTCTGGTGCTGCTACCCCTGCAATTGCACCTGTACCAAATTTCTCTGGATTTTTGGAGACCTTTTTTTCAAGAATATAAGAAAAGAAGGAAGCAAGTGTTGCTCCGGCACCAGGTAAGATTCCCACAAAGAAGCCTAAAATGGAACCTCGGGCAATCGGCCCTGCGGATTCTTTAAATTCTGACTTGGAAGGCAGTAAATTAATGATTTTCGCTATGTCTACTTCTTCCTCTTCTTTTTCTAAAATCGTCTTAAAAACTTCACCAAGTGCAAAAAGTCCTACTGCAATGGTTAAGAACTCGATTCCTTGGAATAACCATGGAATATCGAAGGTAAATCTAGCAATGCCCGAAACACTATCAATTCCAATCGTACCTAGCAATAGCCCGCATACGGTCATAATTAATGCCTTTGTTACCGATTTCCCTGCTAAACCACTAACAGCCCCCAGTCCCAATAGCATTAAGGAAAAATATTCTGCAGGACCAAATTTTAGGGCTACATTTGACAATGGCTCCGCTAAGACAATCAGCGCAATGAGTGTCACGATTCCGGCAACAAAAGAGCCAATTGCGGCAATGGATAGAGCACTGCCTGCTCGTCCTTTCTTCGCCATCTGGTAGCCGTCCAAGGTAGTCACTACAGAGGATGATTCGCCAGGTGTATTCAATAGAATGGATGTGGTCGAACCACCATACATCGCTCCATAGTAAACTCCAGCTAAAAGAATGATTGCGCTAGTAGCAGCTTGTTCTGGCGGAAGCCCGCCTGTAATCGAAGCTGTGACGGGAATAAGTAAGGCTACCCCACTCATTGGTCCAATCCCTGGTAAAACACCAACAGCTGTTCCAATTAACACGCCAACAAAAGCAAAAAGGATATTATACCAAATAAGTGCCGTGCCAAAACCGTGCATTAAATACTCAAGTGTACTCATGACTTTTTCCTCCTTTCTTCCATTAATTCTTTTAAAACCATATTGGCCATCCCGGTAGTGTCCCTTTTAATATTTCAACAAAGAGAACATAAACGATACCTGAAAAACAAGCAGATATGATCAAAGATGAAATCCACTTAGACCGTTCCATCGTTTGAAAACAAACAAATAAAAAGAGAAAAGTGGTAATCACATAGCCAACCGATTCTAACGTTAATATATAGACCAATGTAGCAACAAGGATGATCAAAAATGGTTTGTACTGCAATGTTTCTTTTGTCCCATGCTCACCGCTGCCGTTAAACGTTTCATAAAACAAACGAATACTTAATAAAACAAGTATAATGCCAAGAACCATTGGAAAAATATCTGGTCCGACAACACTTCCATAAGACGAACTGGATAAATGCTTGCTCCCAATAATAAATAGTACGCCAACTGCTAGAAAGGCTATAGAGGCAATACGGTCGAATTTTAAAGCCATTGGTGGTCCCCCTTCTTGAAAAAAATAGGGGAAGGAGAAAGAATACTCCTTCCTGCCCTTATTACTTTTGCATACCTAGTGCTGTTAATAATTGCTGGACTTGTTTGTCCTGCTCTTCTAAAAACTTTTTAAAATCGGAACTACTTTTGTACTCTAATTCCCAGCCTTGTGTTTCTACTTCCTTCTTCCATTCTGGAGAATTTACTAGCTTATCAATGGCTTTTTCCCAATACGTTTTTGCTTCATTGGACATTTTTTCAGGACCAAAAACCCCGCGCCAAATTGTGAATTCGGCATCGACACCTTGTTCTTTTGCTGTTGGCACGTCTTTAAAATCACCTGTTAAACGCTCAGTGGAGGTCACTGCCAATACACGAACCTTTCCAGCCTTTAAAAATTCTTTCACGCTAGAGGCATCAGTTCCGATAACATCTGCGTTACCGCCAAGAAGTGCGGTAATGGCTTCCCCGCCGCCATCATAGGATACGTACTTTATTTTCGTAGGATCGACACCATATTTGTAGGCCGGAAGAATTGATATCAAGTGATCCATGGAACCCGGTGCCGAACCGCCTGCAAATGTAAGTTTAGTAGGGTCTTTTTTGACTTCTTCCAATACTGATTTAAGGTCTTTAAATTTAGAATCTGCTTTGACCACAATCGCTCCAAAATCCTTTGTCAGCTGGGCCAATGGCGTCGTATTTTTGTATCCGTAAGGACTGTTTCCTTCTTTTTTCAGATTATTAATAATGATTGGTGGTGAATTAACAAAAAGCATATCGTTATTTGCAGCTTGCTGTGTTGCATATTCTGCCATAAAGACGGCACCACCGCCCCCCGGTTTATTCTCAACTGTTAATGGCTGATTGACAAGCTTTGTTCCACTCAGTACTTTTGTAAAGGAACGGGCCGTTAAATCCCAGCCACCCCCCGCACCAGATGGAGCGACAACTGTAATTGATTTTGTTGGATAGCCTGTACTTTCCTCCTTCTTTGCTGTGGTTCCTGTCTCTTTGCTGCTGCATGCCCCCAAACTTAGTGCCAAGGCACCAGCACACATTACTGCAGAAATTCTTTTAATAGAAAACATTTCATTTCCCCCTTTGTAAACGTTTTCTTAATTTTACAAAATTTCTAGGAAATTCATAGATTATACATTTAAACAGCATTAAAATCTTATTAACCATTTTGTTCATATTGTTCACGAAGAAATAGTCGTGAAGTCAAACTAAAAACAAAGAGCGGTCTCCGAGTGGAAACCGCCCAACATATTCTTTAAAGATTATTGATAATTTAGTGCTTTTTTCATCTCCTCAATAAAACCCACTACCTCTTCTTCTTTTGTTGCCCAGGAAGTTACTAGACGAATGGCAGAGTTATCAGAGTCCACCCTTTCCCAAATAAGAAAAGAATACTTTTTTTGTAGTTCCGCTATAAGTGCATTCGGTAAAATCGGAAAAAGTTGATTGGACGGTGAGTGGGTGACAAACTTGAAATTAGCATTGCTGAGTTCTGTTCTAAGCATGTCTGCCATTTTATTCGCATGCATGGCCAAATCAAAGAAAAGATTATCCCTGAATAGTTCCAAAAATTGTACGCCCAAAAGTCTCCCTTTTGCTAGAAGGCCACCTTTTTGCTTAATATGATAGCGAAAATCTTCCTTCAGTGAATCTCGGCAAATGACTAATGCCTCCCCAATGAGGGCGCCATTCTTGGTCCCGCCAATATAGAAAGCATCCAAAAGTGCAGCAAGATCGCTCATTGTAAGGTCATTTTCTTCTGAACATAGTGCTGACCCTAGTCTTGCCCCATCCATATATAAAATAAGATTTTTTTCACGACAGAAATCACTTAACTCTTGCAGTTCGCTCTTCTTATATATAGAGCCTATTTCTGTAGAATTAGATATGTATACTAACTTCGGTTTCACCATATGCTCATCTGGATGGCCCTCAAGCACTGCTTCTACGTGCGATGGCGTTAATTTGCCGTCTAACGTTTCAATAGATATTACTTTATGTCCGGTTGCTTCGATGGCACCAGTCTCATGCCCTAATATATGTCCGGTACTAGCTGCCATCGCAGCCTCATGTGGTCTTAGAAAAGCTGAAAGTGCAGTAAGGTTAGTCAGTGTTCCGCCAGATAAAAGGTGAATATCGACATCCGTCCGTCCAATTTTTTCTTTTAACAATTCTAACGCTTTTAATGTATAACGATCTCCGCCATACCCTTCCTCCTGCACATAGTTAGATTCGATTAACGCATTTAAAATTCTAGGATGCGCGCCTTCACTGTAGTCATTCTTAAAGCTATACATTGAATTTCCCCCGTATTTGATTATTTAGAAATGTCTCTTCTTTTTCATCGTACCATACCATTTAAACTATTTTAAAGGATTCTATCCTCAACATATGGCTACTTCTACTCACTTATTTTTAGACTTGGCTTTTAATTCATACGTATAACAAATAGACAAAATTTTAAATCTTTATTAGAACAGTTATTAAAACGTTATCCACTTACTCTTTCCTTAATCAAACTTTGCCCGCTTAACTTTTACCAATTATTACTCGCTCTAGGCCACGAATAGTACCATTTCAATTGGTGACTCTATATGTGTAAGACTATTTTATTAAGGGAGTGACTTTCTTGGTGAAAAAGAGTTGGGCAACTTTTGTTTTAGCAACTACACTAATAGGTTTAACCGGCTGTGCCGGAAATAATAATAATGCTACAGGCAACAATTTGGGGCAAAATCTAAGAAACAATACAAATGATGGTGTCACCACTAGAAATGTAAGAAACAATACAAACAACGCACTCAATGTCAGAAACGTCTCCAATCAAAACTTACGCGTTTCTAATCGTGCCGCTCGAGATGTTGAAAAGCTGCAGCAAGTGGATTTGGCTCATGTCATCATTCGAAATAATGATGCCTATGTTGCGGTAAAATTAAATAATCAAGGTACCACTGGTACAAATAACAATGTTGGAAACCGCACCAACAATGGTACAACAAATATTACTGGAACCGGCACCAACGCTCGTAACAATAATCTTAATGCTCCTGGTAACGGGATTGGAATGAATGGAAACTACCCAGGAACAACGGGTACAGGCACCACTGGAACAGCGCTTACTCCTGGCACAACTGGTGTTGGTGTTGACGGCACGAATGCTGGAACGACCGGAATCCGTGATACAGGGACCAATAACGGGACTGTTGGGACAGGTACTACCAATTATCGAAAAGCCACTTCAGGTCTTGATAAGAAAATAGCTAAACAGGTTCGTGCGGCAGATAAAACAATTAATAATGTTTATGTTTCTTACGATACAAATTTCTTCAATCAAATGAGGAACTATTCAAATGATATCAATACCGGTCGAAATAGAGATGGTATATGGGACAATTTTTCAAATACTGTAAATAGAATCTTTAGGTAATATTGTAAGAAAAGCTTGAGGACACTGCATTTTCTCTTTGAAATGCAGTGTTTTTTTACTTTAAAATAAGCACTTGTCCATTCACTTTCATTGTGAATTGCATATGTTATTACTACCACCGCCAGCACCATCTTGCATAAATCTTTTCCTCCGAAGAGGCGTTTGTATTTATTACAGACGCTTTTTATTTTTTAAATTTTTTTTTGCAAAGCACTGATTTTGTCCTACTACCATGAGGATTGTCCAATCAACCCTTTTTATTCGGAATATATTACATAGAAGAGTTTTTTTCTTCAAAAATTTCAAAAGGTGGTGAGTAGATATGGGTTATTATGGATATGGCGGAGGCTACGGCGGAGGCTATGGCGGCGGCTATGGCGGCGGTTCAACTTTTGTTTTAATCGTTGTATTGTTCATTTTGTTGATTATCGTACTTTCAGCATTCTAATGAACCAAACCGTTTGACTATATTCTAAAGCAAGTGCTGGAGGTGGTTTACATGGATGGAACTAGAAACTCATTTGCGTTAATCGTAGTATTGTTCATTCTTCTTATCATTATTGGAGCATCTTTCATGGGCTACTAATTAATAAGGAAGGAAGGATGGGGGTAAACCCATCCTTTCTTCTTAAAAACTGAAATGAAAAGGGGGAATAAAGAAATGCCATTTTTTGGATTTGGAAGAGATCCGTTTTTTCGTGATGGCTTTAGGAGAAGACGGTTTTTCCCCATTGAAATTGAAATAGAAATCGAAAGAAGAAGACGGCGCTTTGGAAGACGCAGATTCTTTTAAGCACATGATGTAAACAGGATTTCAATTTAGGTCTACATTTAAGAACGTATTAGAGCATTTGGCAGCACGTTCTTTTTTTTTCGTTCATTATCATTACACAGGAACAAGGATAACGCTTAAATATTGACATTAAAAAACGAGGTTTCCGATTTCGAAAGATGGGGTTATCTGTGTTCCCTTCTTTTCTTTTTCATCTCATAAATTCTTCTTTTTATTTCCATTTCAAGTTTTTGAAAAAAGTTGTCTAAACCTTTGTATGTGCCAGAATCTAATAGGCTTTGCCCGGCTAATGCCAGTGCACCCGTTATCTGTGCCTCACCCTTACAGGTTAAAAGTGTTCCTCCCTGGTTCTCTTTTAACGAAAGATTAGCATGACCCATAATCTTTACCAAATTTCCATTCCCTCTCACATGCAGTTGAAAATTGGAAGGAGCCTTTTCTTCATTAAGAAAAATCTCAAGTTTAATTAAATCCTGTATGGGTCCAATCGTAATCTTTAATTCTGCGTGGTAAACACCTTTCGATATTTCAATAAACGAAGTACATCCGGGGAGAGTGCTTCTAAGGACCTTTTCATCCTTCAGATATTTCCAAACCGTATTCCTTGGCAAACCAAAAAGATACTGATAATTGATTTTCACTTTTCCCCCTCCAATCGAAAGCATTTTAGGAAAAATATTTATTCGTATTACCCTTTGCACCCATTTATTGTATTCAGCCGTGAGTTAATCTGTTAATATTTTTCCAGTTTAGTTAAACACTAGATATTTACACTTAAATATGTCTAGGTGTTCCTGTAAAGAAAAATGACAGGCACAGCACATAAGTGGCAACCTTTTAAACAAAAAATAACAAAGGCATATACCGTTATTGGTATTTGCCTTTGTTATTTTTAATGCCCCGCAAGTGGTTTCCTAATGTATCTATAGCCCTTTTGGGAAGCCTATAATTGTGGTTCATTAATTGGCCAATTCATTTTCTCCATTGTGATGAAATTCCTTTTCTAATTCACACAAAGTCATTTCATACAGGTGTTTATTTTTGATTTTATACACCCCAGATTTAATCAACTCATCAATCAAAATTTTTCTTTTTTCGCGGACAGCTTCCTGAAGTAGCTCGCTCACCCTAGAAACCTCCATTCACAAACTAAAAATTATTCTTTAACCTAATTATAAAGAGTTCTATTTTAAAATATTGTCGAACCATCCGATATATAATATTGTAAGCATATTTTAATGAACGCAACAATTTCGTTAAAGAAAAATATTTTTTCGTAATATTAAATAGTATTGTTATATTTCTTGTTTTTATCAAAACTTTTGCTGGTTTAGAAACATGTTTCTATTTTTTAAACCTATGTTATCGAATTGTAATATTCCTATAACACAGTTGACAGAATGATTTGTTACAATCCTTATAGATTTAATAGTATGAATATTAGGAAAATATTGAGTCTGTTTAATAGAAATTTATTAAAAAAGAAAGTAGTGGTGTTACGTGATCAAAAAGGTACTAATTCTTTTGTGTTTATCCATCGTGCTTGCTGCAACAGGGTTCGATTATTCCCTACATACGGTTCAAGCTGAATCTGTAAGTGATTTACATAATGATACTACCTCAGCAGACCACTCCACTATTCCAGCTAATCCATTATCTCCTGAACCTAAAGTACCAAACGTTCAAGGTACTTCTCTTAGCATAACTGACCAACTAAAACGAGTTTCCCTAGCCATACAGGAGAATCTTCTTGCAACAAATAGGGCGGAAAACGAAAGTAAAGCGATGGAAATGGAAACTGAAAAACTTAAATTAGAGATTAAAGCATTACAAGACACCATCGATAAGCGAACAACTGTGTTAAAGGACCGTGCACTTGCCTATCAGCAAAGTGAAAAACATATCACCTATCTCGAAGTCCTAATCGGTGCGACAAGTTTGAGTGATTTTCTGGATCGAGTTGGTGCCATTGCGGCCATTGCGGAGGCTGATCGTACTATAATAGAGCAACAAGAAGAAGAGCAAAAGGAAGTTTCCAAGAAAAAGGCTGCTTTAGAAAGTAAGCTGACTGATTTGGCCGCCTTAAAAGGGAATCTGGAATCGAGGCAGGAACATCTTGAAAAACAACAAAGTGAATATAAGCATTTAAAAGTGCAGATTGATCAAGAGTTAAAGCAAAGAGAAAGTGTTCAATTTTCCAAAGAAGTCTCTTCAAATACAGGGAATGATTACATACGTACGGTTATTAATGCAGGCAAAAAGTATATTGGAAATTCTGATTATGTGTTTGGCGGTGGCCGAACTGCCAATGATATTGCCAGTGGACGATTTGATTGTTCAGGCTTTGTTCATTGGGCGTTTGCTCAAGCAGGATTTGAAATAGGCCGCAATACTGCTGAGATAAAAAATGATGGAAAACAAGTTTCTGCCGAAGAAATACAACCAGGCGATCTTGTGTTCTTTGATACGTACAAAAGAGATGGTCATGTCGGTATTTATATTGGTGATGGTAAATTCATTGGTTCCCAGAGCTCAACTGGTGTTGCCATTGCAGACATGACACAAGGTTATTGGAAAAATGCTTTTAAAGGGCGTGTTGTTAGGATATAAACACTTGGACTAATTTCAGTTTTCAATCAATAAAATTTTGGATAAACAATATTGTTACGAAAGAACGCAAACGTTTTCAAACCTAGATATAATTTTTATCTATACCATTTATGCGAATTTCATTTTTACGGCGTCTTCTTTTTAGTCTATTTGATCTTTCTTTTTCATAAAAATAATGAACAATAAAGTATGAAAAAATGCTAAGTACTATACCAAAAATCGTCATCCCAATTAAAGCGTGAAAACCGCCATGAATAACGCCGATCATAGCATGGAAATCGCCATGGATGAAACGTTTGAAAGAAAAAGCTGGTTGATGGCCTGCTCTTACTTTCATTGGAAAGATGATTCTTCCTAATGTTCTCGCAAACGGCAATAGAATCACGGGAAGGAGCGATAGCTTTCCAATTACATTTCCAATAATAGAAGCAGGTAATGAACCTTTAGCTAATTTAACAATCGGTACGAACAATATATAAATGAGAGAAGCTGTGGAAATAACTAACATTTCCAGGCCAAACCCAATAGCAAAGCCTAATGATACCTTTTTAGCTCCTTCAGGGGAACGTAGAAGTTTCAAAAAATTAAACTTAAAAGCACGTCCAAGTCGCTGAAAAAAATTAAACTTTCGTTGTTTTATGCTCATAAGTTAGCCCCCATGGTTGTTACATAATAATAAGTTAATTATATTCCAAATACGGTTAATAAACCAGTAAACATCACTTGAGTGACACTGGTTTTTTTTGTAAAATCATGCAACCAACTTTAGCTAATTGATTGTAAAAAAAAAGCAACAGAAAGAACAGAGAAAATATTATCAGCTTAATATTAAACAAGAGAAGGGAAAAACAGCAATGGCCCCCATTAATCAATGAGGGCCATTTTTTCCATTTCATTTTTAAATTGTGCTTGGCTTAACTTTTTTTACCTATAAAAACATGCTCATATTCATCGTTGTAATGACTGCTTGGTCTGGATAGATTGTTCGAGCAGCAATTTTATATTCATTCCCCACTTTCCGAATAAGATCAGTTCTTTCACCAATCATTTCCTCCAAATCATGGGTAAATGCTCTATTGCGTTTAAATAAAAAATAACTCCTAACACTAAATTCTTCGGGAATAGACGTATTTTCTACCATAATATTAGTAATGAAATGGCGCTGCCTTGTTGCCGGGTTTTCTACCCAAGCTGATTTTGTGTATAATCGATTCACTCTTGTAGTTAATGACATTTTTGTTTCTTCAAAAAAGGCACTATCATTAGCTAAATCGATAACATCAAGCCCTCCTTCAACAGTTTCCCGCAGCGGCATCCGATAAACGATGTCATCTGTTAATAAATTTAACCAGTCCTTTAATTTCCGATGATCCAAAAGATAGGACTCTTGATAGAGGAAATTCGTAATCTCCAATTTGATTTCAGGCGTTATTTTGTTTATCAATTCGGAACTCATTTCGATTCCTCCTTTACAAACATGCTTTTCGAAATATAGTCTAGCCAATGCTCATGCATACTTCTGGCAATCGCATCAAGATAGGTTGTCGGATACGCAGTCCCAGGGCCCGGGAAATTATCATCTGGCTCAACTCGTCCAAGTCCCATTAAATAGTTATTGACATTATTGTAATTCAACTCTTTATCCCGCATCATTAAGCCTTGACTTACCTCAACAATCCGTGCCCAGTTTTCTGTATCATCCTGTTCAAGCGTACCGGAGGGTCCAAACGAGGATAAATAGCCTTTATATGAAGCTGTCTTATATTCTTCAGGAGCTGCTTTATCAATCATAAACCAGGACCAAACCTCAACTTTATCCGGTCCAAGCGGGCGCCACATGCGGAAATTCAAGAAATTGTGCAGATCTCCTTCCGATCCATGGACAGGGCTGACGAAGGAGAGATTTGGGTACACTCCGCCTACAAACACCGTTACTCTTGACTGAATGTCAAATTGCTCCGGAGTTAAATGTTCCTTAAATAGCGGCCACATCGATTCAGGTGTTCCTTGGAACGGTACTCTCGCCTGGCCGGTTTTTGATGTGATGACATTGATACCGTGGCCATTTTTCATCACAACTTGATGGCCATACCCGGCATATAGAGGGTCTGAAGGACTGATGCCCATTTCAACCGTCGATCGATGCGTTGTCTGGACATGATAAGGATCTGCAGCAAAATTCTCTGCGGTTGCTTTCCAATTCGCTTTTGCGACCCAGCGCTGGGGCAGACCCATTACCTCCATGCCGCCGCTTCGGCCTAATAATAAATCAAAATACCATTTCATCTCGCCTAAATATTCTTCTAACGATTCTGCGTTTTCATCCAGGTTTCCGAAGATCATCCCCTGATAGCTTTCCACCCTTGGAACTTTACGAAGCCCCCATTCGGACTTGCACATTTCCTCCCCGTACACCTTGTTTCCGGCAACAATGCCAATTAGGTCTCCAGCAGTATTATAACTCCAGCCATGATACGGGCATGTAAATGTTTTTTTATTCCCACGGTCGGCCGTACAGAGCATGGTCCCGCGATGCGAACAAGAATTCAAAAACGCATTTATTTCCCCATCTCTATTTTTTACAAGCAAGATAGGGTCGTTTGCCATCCATCTCGTCACATAGCTTCCAGGCTCTTTCAATTCTGTTTCATGCCCTAAGAATTGCCATGTGTAGCCATAAATTTTTTCGATTTCTAATTGATAAATATCAGGGTCTGTAAGCACCCACTGTGGAAATAAGCCTTGGGCCATTTTTTCCTTTAGCAGATGGAACGCCTTTTCATCCAATGTCTTTTTAATCATTGCAGCTTTCCCTTCTATTAGTCTACTATACGTGATTATTCTAAATAGTATTTACCATTCTAGCGGCAGACCGACATAGTTTTCTGCAAGACTAGTGGAAGCCGCCTGCGACGATGTGACATAATCTAATTCCGCCAGCTGTACACCATGTTCAAACGGGCTTTTTTCGAAATCGCAATGAAGCATAGTCGTCATCCAGAAGGAGAATCGCTGGGCCTTCCAAATTCGGCGCAAGCAAATATCAGCATAGCGATCAAGTATATACTCGCTGCCAGCCTGGTAGAATTTAGCGATTCCACGTGATAGAACTTGAATGTCAGAAGCAGCCAAATTGAGTCCCTTTGCACCAGTCGGTGGAACAATGTGGGCTGCATCCCCTGCAAGGAACAAGCGTCCGTGCCTCATCGTCTCACAAATAAAACTGCGCATGGAAACAATATTCTTTTGGGAAATCGGTCCCTCTTGAATGCTCCATCCCTCCAAATCCACCCTTGCATGAAGCTCCGTCCAGATGCGATCATCTGACCAATTATTTATATCATCCTTAGGATCAACCTGGAGATAATGACGCTGAATTTCCGGCGACCTCGTACTAATCAAAGCAAAACCTCGTTCATGATTTGAATAGATTAATTCAGGATTAACAGGCGGTGTCTCCGCTAATATCCCTAACCATCCGAACGGATACACTTTTTGTTTCTCAACCCGGATATTCGCGGGAATTGCTTGTCTACTTGGCCCATGGAACCCGTCACAGCCGGCAATAAAGTCACAATCAATTTCTTGCAATTCTCCTTCAGGTTCATGGCGAAAGCTTATTTTCGGCGTGGAAGTTTCGATATTATGTAAGCTGACATCACATACATTAAAGTAGATTTGTGCTCCCGCAGCAAGGCGGGCGGCAACTAAATCCTTAATGACCTCATGCTGCGCATATACCATAATCCTTTTTCCACCAGTCAGTTCGTGTAAGTCAATGCGATGTCTAAAGCCGTTGAATTGCAATTCAATTCCATCGTGAACATGTCCTTCCGCCATCATCCGGCTGCCTACACCAGTGTTATTTAATAAATCAACCGTCCCCTGCTCCAACACCCCCGCACGAATCGTTCCTTCGATTTGTTCTCTTGTCCTGGATTCAAGAATAATCGACTCAATTCCTAGTAAATGTAATAAATGGGACAGCAATAGTCCTGCAGGGCCGGCCCCAATTATTCCGACTTGTGTTCGCATACAGCATTGCTCCTTTTTAAAAATAATGCAGAATGAATATGCCGTTGATCACTTCATTCTGCACTCTATGTTTATTTCACATATTCACTTGCTTCATTTTGATGCGCACCAGCCGTCTTCGTTTTCTCAAACGTAATCAGGGCATTCCAGCTGCCGGATGATTGGCCATCGGCATGATAGGCAGGTATGCTCCCTTCTTCAATCATGCTAAACAGCATAGCCAGATGGCGGCCGCCAGATTCAACCCTTGCAAATCTCGCATATTCCGGGAGCATGGCATAGGCTGCCTGATAATTTTTAGTCATCACAAATTCGATAAATTGTTTGTCCATGGAGTGTTCTGTAACCGTAGGGATATTATGTCTCCCCCGCACTAAATTATGGGACAAGGCACCGCTTGAAATGAAGACTATCTTTTTGTCACTTTCCCGTAATACCTTAGCAATCACCTGCCCCCATTTATATGTTTCTTCTAAACTGGCAGCGAGGGTGACCGATAAATTAATGACCGGAATGTCTTCGTCCGGCACAAGATAGCGGAGCGGAACGACACTTCCATAGTCCCAAATATAATACGGATCATTGACACCTTGAACTTGAAGCCCGGCCTCTTCGCCTGCGCTCACTAATTCATTTGCCAATGCTTCATCCCCTGGATAGTGATACGGTACATCTTTTATTAAATCAGGTGCTTCAAAAGCAGTAAGAATCCCTTTATGAACTGGGGTACAATCGACATAGTGGAAGAATGTGGACGGCCAATGGCAGGAAACGAGAACAATCGTGTCAGGCTTTAGCTGCTTTAAATGGTTTCCTATTTCTTTCATGCCAGCGGCCATATCTTGCTGGAATTCTGGTACTTGGTCGTGATGACACATACTCGGGACGTGCGGGACCAACATACTTAATTCAATCGTCAAAACAATCCCCTCCTAAAATAGTAACTTTCTCAAAACCAACGGCAGATTCTTATAGCGAGCGCTTACAAGTAGGAAGATAGGAATTAGCGAAATAAATGTTTTTAATTCTTATGTTGCATATTGTTTTACTTTATTCGTCATTAGACAAACTCCCTTACTTATAACTTAATCGTAATATTAGATAGCTCTGAGTAAAAATCGATACTATGCATCCCGCCCGTTCTGCCGATTCCACTATTTTTCATCCCGCCGAATGGTGTACGCAGGTCACGTAAGAACCATGTATTCACCCAAATAATCCCTGCTTCGATTTGATGGGCCACCCGATGCGCACGTCTTAGGTCATTTGTCCAAATCGTTGCGCTTAACCCGTAGTGAGTATCATTTGCTTGCATAATCACTTCTTCTTCCATATCAAACGGAGTAACGGTAACGACCGGTCCGAAAATTTCTTCTCTAACACAGCGGGAATTCCTATCTAGTCCTGTAATGATGGTCGGCTCTAAATAATAGCCCTTTTCATACCCGTCAGGACGTTTCCCGCCTGTAAGGATCGTCGCGCCGTCATTGCGGGCAATGTCGATATAACTGTTGACGCGGTCATAATGCTCTTTGCTCACTAATGCGCCGACATTCGTGTCCTCGTTTAACGGATGACCCACTTTTAACGTTTTCACTTTTGCGGCAAACTTGTTTAAGAATTCTTCGTAGGCCGGGCGCTCTACATAAATTCGTGAGCCGCAAAGACAAACTTCCCCTTGGTTAACAAAACTTGATTTCACAGTTGTTTCAATGACCTCACCCAAATCGGAGTCGGCAAAGATAATATTCGGATTTTTCCCGCCTAATTCAAAGGAAAGCTTTTTCAATGAATCAGCTGCAGCCTTCATAATCGCTGAACCTGTACCTGGTTCACCAATAAAGGAAATTGCATCAATATCCGGGTGCTCGGAAATCGCACCACCGGCAGAATTTGGGCCAAAGCCATGAACAAGATTGACGACTCCATCTGGAACCCCGGCCTCTTTACAAATTTCCATTAATACCGTTGCTGTCATCGGTGTCCATTCAGCCGGTTTAATAACTGCTGTGTTCCCCATCGCTAGGCATGGCGCTAATTTCCAAGTTAATAACAACAATGGCAAATTCCAAGGTTTAATGATCCCCACAACCCCAACTGGGCGACGATAGGAGTAATGCAGTGCGGTATCATCCTGTTGATTCGCATCTGTATTGACTGAAATCATATAATCAGCGAAAAAATGGAAGTTAAACGCTGCCCTTGGAATATCCACACTATTGGCTAAAGAAAACGGTTTCCCTGTGTCCAATGATTCTAAATGGGCCAGCTCTTCTTGTCTCTCCAGAATCAGATCACCTATGCGGCGGAGAATTTTGGACCGCTCTACTAAAGTGATATTTTTCCATTTCCCATTCAACGCCCTGCGGGCAGCTGCTACCGCATAGTCAACCTCTTCTTTCCCACCTTCAGCAACGGTTCCTAGTTCTTCTTCGGTTGCCGGGTTGATATTTTCAAAGGTTTTTTTGTTTTGTGATTCGACATATTGTCCGTTAATAAAATGTAAGCAATTAATCGACCTTACTCTTGTTTCTACTTGCATGCGTGAATTCCTCCTAAATTATAATATATTTTTGAAAATTCTTAATTGTATGGTAACGTTTTTGAATTTCATATACAACGCCATTGTTCCGCTATACGCAACGCATGAAATTTTTTTGCATTTTTAGCACTAAAAAAACCAACCATAGGATTTTGATTGGTTTTTATTGTTTAGAAACATGTCAGATCCGTTCCCAAATAGAGGCGATTCCCTGCCCTCCCCCAATACAGACAGCTGAGGCGCCATATTTTCCATTGCGTCTTTGTAATTCATAGGCAAGAGAAAGGGTAATTCTTGTTCCACTTGCGGCAAGCGGGTGGCCAAGAGCAACAGCCCCGCCATTCACGTTTCCGATGGCTGGATCGAAACCTAACTCTTTTTGGCAGGCTAAATATTGAGCAGAAAAAGCTTCATTGATTTCAATTAAATCTAATTCTTCCAATTTCAATCCTGCTTTTTGTAAAGCCGTTTGAATAGCTGGGACAGGTCCGATCCCCATGTATTTTGGATCTACTCCAACAACACTCCAGGATACAAGTCTTGCAATTGGCTTTAGTCCCTTTTCAGCCGCATATTCACTAGAAGTGACAATAACAGCTGCCGCACCATCTACCATACCGCTAGCATTCCCGGGTGTCACCACACCATTCTCCACAAAGCGTGCTTTTAATTTGCTTAGCTGTTCCATACTTGTTTTCCGCACATGTTCATCTTGATCAACCACTTTGTTTCCTTTTCTATTAGGAATCGTGACAGGGACAATCTCTTCTTGCAAATATCCCTTTTCAATTGCTGCCAATGCCCGCTCATGACTCGATAATGCGTGGCTGTCGACCTCTTCACGGGAAATTTGATATTTTTCAGCCAAGTTTTCTGCCGTTTCCGCCATTGTACAGCCGCCGACAGTATCGTATAAACCATCCCATACCCAGTCTTCAATTGCAGGACCGCCAAGTTTGCTTCCCCATCTCATTCCAGGAATGACATGCGGAACATTACTCATACTTTCAGTACCGCCTGCAAGAACCGCTCTTGCTTCGCCTGTCAAAATATAACGGGCAGCTGTTAAAATCGCCTCGACACCGCTTCCACATAAACGGTTAATCGTAAGGGCAGGTACATGAATAGGGAGGCCTGCCTTTAGACCAATATGGCGAGCAAGAATATGTGCATCCTTGCTAGACTGCTGGACATTGGCGAATACTACTTGGTCAATTTCCTCCGGATTAATATTCGCTTTGTCAATCGCGCCTCGCGCTGCCTCCACCCCTAAATCCGTTGCAGATATACCCCTAAATGTGCCTGAAATTTCAGTAAATGCTGTACGTGCCCCTTCCACTAAAACGATATTGCTCATTGAATCCATCTCCTTTTGTATAAACTTTACTTAAAACTTGGCTGTTTTCATAATGATTGTTGTTTCTGTCACGTATAATCCTCTAAAAACATTTTTATCTGAGTATTTTTTTATCCTTTTTTCAAGCTAGTTTTATTTATCAGCGCATATCGTAAGTTTATCAGCGAATTCCGGTACTTTATCGGCGAATTCTAGTACTTTATCAGCGAATTTTCAATTTTATCAGCGAATCCAAAAAGCAACGTTTTATAGAGAAAAGAACTAAATTATTTAACAAATATTTCCTTCTTTCGCAATGATCACATCAGCGATTCGACGTTTGGCCAGCACGATGTTTTCACGGCTGCTCATGATCAGGCGGCTTGCTGTTCGTGAGAACATTTCATCATCGCCAAGATAATTGATGATATTTAATGCTCTTAGGGCAAGCTGCTGTGAGGTTTCGTGGGTATATACAATTGTACAATCAAGCTTCTGGCTGCCTTGTTTTTGACCCTTTGTCAGCCACGCCTTTTCTGTTCTTACTATTGTACTTTCAATTGCGTAAATGGAAATGACAAGGTCAGAAAGGAAAGCCGCTATCTCCTGTTCATCATTAAAATTACCCAGTGAATTCTTTTTCACCGATAGAATTGTCGCATGAAACAGTTTTTTCATAAGCTGAAGCACTTGCTTTTCGTGAAAGAGAAAATCGCTTTTGATTTCCTTATTTTCACTTGGTTCGGAATAGTTTTTTAAGGCCGTTGTCGCAATAAGAATTCTGTTTATTTCGTTTGTTCCTTCAAAAATTCGATTAATCCGCGAATCACGGTAAAGTGTTTCAATTTCATATTCGGCCATATACCCATAACCACCATGAATCTGTACTGCCTCATCCACAACAAAATCCAGTATTTCAGTTGACATGACTTTATTAATGGAACATTCCACGGCATAACGAGCTATTGTTGTACCATAATCATCCTTATTCTGTTTCATTTCTTCGAACCCATCCTGCATCGCACCTGAGGTCCTGTATATCGCACTTTCATTGGCATACGTTTTGATTACCATATCAGCAATCTTATTTTTAATGAGATTAAAATTGGAAATGGACTGACCAAATTGTTTCCGTTCATTCGCATATTTGACTGCAAGTTCAATGGCACGTTTTGCTGTTCCGAGGGAGGAAGCGGAAATTTTATGACGGCCGATGTTCAGGACGTTAAAGGCAATCACATGTCCACGACCGACTTCCCCTATCACATTTTCAACTGGAACCGGGACATTGTCTAAAATAAGTGAGCGAGTGGAGGAACCTTTTAATCCCATCTTCTTTTCTTCTGCACTTGTGGTAACGCCTACAAAACCTTTTTCAACAATAAAAGCAGTAAATTTCTCTCCATCAACCTTCGCATAAACTATAAAAATAGCGGCAAAAGCAGAGTTCGTAATCCATTGTTTTTCACCGTTTAAAAGATAATACTTACCACATTCAGACAAAGAAGCAGTCGTTCTGGCACTCAATGCATCAGTACCGGATGATGGCTCAGTCAAGGCGTAAGCGGCAATTTTTTCTCCACTCAAGATATCCGGCAAGTACTTTCGCTTTTGTTGTTCTGTTCCAAAATAGGCAACAGGTAATGCCCCAATCCCTGTTTGGCCTCCAAACGTTATCGAAAATGAGCGCCCTACTGCCATTTTTTCAGAAATAATCGTTGCGCTAACCTTTCCTAACTCGAGACCACCATCTGCCGCTGGGATATCTGCCCCAATCAGACCCAGTTCTCCGGCTTCATTTATTAACCGTACTGTTTCTGAAAATTCCTGGTTTTCGATTCTCTCAAGGATTGGATAGACTTCATTCATGGCAAATTTCCCTGCCAAGTCGGCTAACATTTTTTGTTCATCATCAAAGTCTTCTGGAGTAAAAACATTCATTATTGAAATATCACTATTTAAGAAACTTTTACTTTCCTTTTTATCAATCAGCATGTATTACCCTCCACTATCTCAGCTTGCGGCATCATCTTCTCCCGAATTTCGCTTGGGATGGTCTGCGCCTTTGGTTTCTCCTTAAAGGAAGTCCATGCCCGCAGCTCATAACCTTCAGCCACTACCTCCCCACCCTTTACAAACGCATGTTTGATTTTAAACACTTTGTTGTGCAGTTCTTCGACAAAACTATTCACGACTACCTTGTCTTCAAAAAATAGCGGCTTTTTAAAAAGGCAATTAGCCTCTAAGATTGGCGCCCCAATTTGTTGATCTGCAAAAAGCTTGGAAGAGGGAAATCCAATGGCGTTATGATACTCATGTGTTGCCTCATCCATCCATTTATAAAAATTCGGATAAAAAACGATACCTGCAGCGTCTGTATCGCCCCATCGTACTTGAAATTCATATTTATTTTTCATTGCTCCGCTCCTATTTTTGAATGATTCGATTGATTTCCGCACCGACTTGATCAAGGAGTTTTAATTTTTGAATCTTACCGCTTGCAGTAACCGGGAATTGGTCCGTGAACATGACTTTACCTGGTACCTTAAAATGTGCAAGATTCTCCTTCAGGTAGGATTTTATTTCATCTTCTGTACTATCATTTCCGCTTTTTAGCTGAACGACTGCACACACTACTTCGCCTAAAATTTCATCAGGTAAACCAACAACAGCAGATTCTACCACTTTTGGATGCTTTGCAAGAATCCCCTCAATTTCCTGTGGGTAAATATTGTACCCGCCACGGATAATCAACTCTTTTTTTCTGCCGATAAATATCAAGTAGCCTTGGTCATCCAGTATGCCAAGGTCACCAGTATAGTACCAGCCTTCATGGTCAAGAACAGCGGCAGTCTGCTCTGGCAAATTATAATAACCCTTCATCGTACCAAAGCTCTTAATCACAATTTCCCCTTTTTCACCATGTGGAAGGGATCCGCGATTATCATCAACAATTTTTAACGTCACTCCTGGTATCGATTTTCCTAGTGTTTCTGTTATCTTGGTTTCAACATCATCATATGATGTCAGTGTAACCGTTGCAGTTTCTGTAATTCCGAACGACTGACACAGATTAATCCCCATTCGCTCCCGAATTTCTTTCACTTTCGTCGCTGGGATTGGGGATGCACCTACAATTCCAGTACGGAGCGAAGATAAATCATAGCTATCAAAATCGTTAACTTCTAATAATTTAATAAACATAGTAGGAACACCATGAAGAATGGTCACCCTTTCTTCTTCTATTAATTTAAGTATTTCTTGTGGATGGAATTTTTCCAGTAGGACCATGCGGGCACCTACAAAAACAGCACAAAACAGGTTGACAGCCATCCCAAAAATGTGGAATAAAGGGGAAGGAATAATTAATACATCATTTTCAGAGCAGTGGAGCTCTTGACCAATTGTGTTAGCAGATTGCACCACACCGCGATGAGTAATCATCACACCCTTAGGTACACCAGTTGTGCCCGAAGTATACAAAATGCAAAATAAATCGTTAATTACGTCAATATCCGCTTCTGCTATTTCACTTGGCACTTCATTCATTAAATCACGATAGGATAGAAGACCTTGCCAATTAAAGCGAACCGTAATAACCTCAGGAACAAAAAAGAGCGCTTCGTTTAAACCAATATTCTTTTCAAATTCCTCTGATACGATGATTAATTTTGGTTCTGAATTTCTTAGGATATGGTTTACTTCATGGGCTTTATATTTTGGGTTAATAGGAACGAGCACCGCCCCAATTTTAGCAGCAGCAAAGAAGATTACGACCGTTTCATACCAATTCGGCAATGATACCGCAATCCGGTCTTCCATTTTTATACCATGTCTGGAAAGAGAAGCTGAGAATTGATCAACATCATTTTTAATCTCTAAATATGACACTCTTCTTTTTAAATCATATAGTGCTTCGTTTTCTCCAAAACTTTTAGCTGCATGCTCCAAAAGTCCATAGACAGTATATTGATTACGATCTATTTCCATTCATTTCATCACTCCATTTGTTTCATTCACATAAACTCTCATTTGAACGATTGGAAAATGAAGTATCCGTTTGAACATACGGATACTTCATTATGAGTCACATCATATTACTTTCCAGCAAAGACCGGTTTTCTTTTTTCGACAAACGCTTGAAGCCCTTCCTTACGATCTTCTGTTGAGAAGGCATTGGCAAAACAAGAGCTTTCAATAATTAATCCAGACTCCATGTCCGTGTTCGCACCAGTATTAACCGCAAGTTTTATCATTTGCAGGGCAACTGGTGGTTTTTGCGCTAACCTTTGCGCCCATTCTTTCGCTGATTCTAGTAATTCTTCGGCCGGGACTACTTTGTTAACAATCTGCAATTCTAACGCACGGTAAGCATCAAACATATCCCCAAAGTAGAGGAGTTCTTTGGCAATCCCTTGACCAACAATCCTTTGTAGGCGCTGTGTACCGCCTCCACCAGGAATGATTCCAAGTCCCACTTCTGGGAATGCGAATTTCGCTTTATTTGAACTAATCCGCAAATCACATGCGAGTGCAAGCTCGAAGCCACCGCCAAGGGCAAGTCCATTCAGTGCGGCAATGACCGGTTTATTTAGAGCTTCAATTTTTGAAAAAACAGCTCTAGATATTTTGTTCATTTTATTTACACCCACAAGATCGAGATTAGCCATCTCATTAATGTCCGCACCGGCAACAAATGCCTTTTCTCCGCTTCCAGTTAGAACAATTGCTCTCACTTCATCATTCACTTCAAGTTCATCAAACAAATTAGCTAATTCAGTAAACACTTTTGTATTCAATGGGTTAACTGGAGGACGGTTAATCGTTACAACCGCAACCTTATTTTCAGTTTCACATAATAAATATTCGTAACTCATTGTTTTCCCCTCCCATTTATTATTCGTAATCGTAAAATCCTGCACCCGTTTTCTTCCCATGTCTGCCAGCTCTCATCATTTGCTTTAAGAGCTGCGGCGGTGCATAAAAGTCATTATTAAATTCTTCTTTAAAATACTCCATAACATGGTAACCAATATCTACACCAGCAAAGTCTTGAAGTTCAAACGGACCCATTGGATAATTCAACCCAAGTTTGACTGCCTTATCAATATCCTCGTAGGAGGCAACGCCTTCTTGCACAAGTTTAATTGCTTCGATAAACTGAGGAAGCATTATTCGGTTAACAATAAAACCTGGAGAATCCTTTTTAACTTCGACTGGTTCCTTTGATAGTCTTTTAGACAACGTTTTCAATTCTTGAACTGTTTCATCACTCGTTTTATATCCTCGGACAACTTCTACCAGCTTCATTAGCTGTGCAGGATTAAAGAAGTGCAACCCTGCTACAAGTTCTGGACGATTTGTTGCGGATGCAATCTCTGTGATGGACATAGAAGAAGTGTTTGTTGCCAAGATCACTCCTTCTCGAACAATCTGATCAAGAGCTGAAAATACTTCCTTTTTTAAAGTTAAATCCTCTAGGACCGCTTCGATCACGATATCGGCATCTTTGAAATCTTCCAAATTCGTAGTGGTTCGAATACGTCCAAGTGCATCTTGTTTCTGTTCTTCTGTCATTTTTCCTCTTGCAACACTCTTATCCATAAAGTTACTCATGCGTTTTAAAGCGCCTTCTAAAAAACATTCCTCTAAATCTCTCAAAATAACATTAAAACCATTTATGGCAGCAAGGTTTGCAATACCTCCCCCCATGGATCCTGCTCCTACAACACCAATTGTTTGAATGGTCATATCTACATCTCCTTAAGATAAAGTATATTAATAATATTCTGTAAATTAATTATAGCGAAAAAGCAGCTTCCAATTGTACCTACAAAATGTAGGAAAAAATTTAAAGTTTTTCGTCAAACATCCGATAATTGTTTAAATGATAGTTTGATTTGACACTTCAAAAAAAAGATCGATAATCATTTGAATTATCGACCGAATCTTCCCCCTATAATAAATTGCTAGTTCGAATGAAAAATTTTGTTTTTATCTATTTCTTGTCCATACATATCATAAAGTTTAAAGGCCATCATGAGATTAAACCGTACCTCCGGATCATTTAATTGAACCTCTAAAAGTGACTCGATTTTTTCAAGGCGATATAATAAAGAACTTCTGTGAATATAAAGTTCCTCCGCAGTATTTTTCACATTTCCATTATTTCTGAGGAATGTGTGAAGGGTGTTACCTAAATCTGTATTTTTGCCTTCGGAATATACTATAAGTGGGCCCAGTTGTTTATTTACAAAAAGGTCAACAGCCATTGAGTGATTCAAATGATGAAGGATTGCATATGACCCTAGCTCGTCAAACAGTGAAAACCCCTCTTGACGTAAACGGCTGCTTAAAATGTTTAACGCCTGGATTGCTTGTTGATAGCTCACATAATAGTCGGTTATGTTCATTGTCTTTCCACCTACACCCATTAACAGATTACAATGAATGGGTGTTTCTTTAGCCCAATTATTAATCTTTGCGTAAAGAGATTGCCAAGTTTTTTTCAAATGGCTGGTTTCATTTGTTTGTGGCACAATTAGAATATTTTTCTCTTCATGGTAAACGGTTAAGATGTTCGAATTAAACTCCAATAATTGTGATTTTAGATAATCCCAGACGAGGTTTTTCTTAGCCTGCTGTTCAAAAAGATTGCTTCCTTTTAATTCTATTTCATCTAAAGTTATCGACAAAACAGCTAATTGATGGATCTGGAAAATATCCCACTGGAATAGATTCGCATACTGGAGGATTCCTTCTGTATCATCGATTTTTTTTGTAAGAAGCTTATTAATAAAACTATCCTTTGCTTGTTCTTTTGCATCTAGTACAAGCTTTTGCTTAATAAATTGGATGGAACATATATTTCGAGCCAACTCAATGGTTAAACGATCAATTTCATCCATTTCCCGATTGGGTCTTCGTATAGCCAGATATCCTAGTAAGCTTCCTCCCCCATTAATCATCCAGAAGGAATAACAATCTGAAGTGCCATTTGGATCTTGAATGGTAAAAAGGTCTGGCCCTTTTGATGTGCCTTTCTCACTTTTTGCAAGAGCAGAAATTTGTTGGGGAACCTTGTCCCAACTTTTCGCTTCGTCCATAGAAAATGAGATTGGCCTCATAAACCGGTCATATAAAATGACTGGATGATGAAAAAGGCTAGAAAGCATCGTTGTAATACCATCAAAGTTTTCAACTTCCACGGTTTCTTTTACTAGCTCTTGTTGATAATCTAGTAGAAATTGGAGGCGGTTTTTTTGCTCTTTCTCGTTGGTAAATAAACGAGCATTCTCCAAAATGACCGCAACATGGTTGGATAATAGCTCCAACACCCTTAGGTCGTTTTCTGTGAAAATATCGTTCTTTTTGTTTACTATATGTAAAACACCAATTGTTTTTAGGTCAATACTCAGTGGAATAGTCAATTGTGGGCCGCCAGGTTTCTCTAAAAAGGGAAAATATTTATTGAGTTTATAATTTTCTTCAATCATGATTTTCTGAGGACACTCCAGCATTCCATAGGATGGCGGCTGGAAAACAAAACAATTTTCGTTCTCGTTATATAAATAAATACAGGAGAAATCAGCGTTTGTTCCTTCTCCTGCCCTTGTTGTCAACTCTTCGATATGTTTTTCAATAGGGGCATTGAGAGATAGATTTCTACTAATCCATTCAATACCCTCTATTTTTTTTAATTGTGAATTTTTTTGCCGCGCCATTGCCATTGCGACTGCAATATCCTTGCCAAATTCTTCGAAGGATGTCCCCATGTCCAGTAAAGGAACATAATTCAAAAATCCAACAATAAAAAATCCTAAGAAGTAATCGTTGTCATTTAAAGGAACGGTAAACCATGTTTTTACATTTGCATCTTTTAATATTTTCGACAGCTGACACTTTTCTGCTGATTCAGTTGATTCAAATGTTACGCTTTGAAGAAGGATTTTCGGGGAACAATCAGTAATCGAAAGCGGGAATGCTTCCGTAACGGAAGGTAAAGTTCCACTCCATGCTTTTAGTAGAAAGTTCCCTCCTTCATTTATAATAATTCCGACAAAATCACAGTAAAGCTCAGAATGAAATGTAGCTGTTAAGTATTGGAGAACTTCTTCTTCTGTATCAAATTTTATAAGGTGACGTGCTGTTGAGCGTAAATGGTTTTCTAATTTCTTCATTAATTTATCTTTCTTCATTTCAATCACAACCCATTTCCCCTCATTCCATTTTTCTTCCTTATTACTCATTTTAAAGGAAGAAATAAATAATGGGAACATTAAAATTATTTAGACTATTCTACATACAACTTTTTCGCTTGCTAGGCACCGACAGTCTTAATCCCTAAATAGGCTGACATTACTTGAGGATTAGAACTTATTTCCCCACTTGTTCCATTTAAAATGATTTTTCCCTGGTCAATGACATAGGCTTTGTCTGCTACTGAAAGGGCAGCTTTGACATTCTGTTCTACCAAAATAACCATTGTCCCGAGTTCCTCTTTAATGATCATTAATGTATCTAGTATTTCATTTACAATTTTCGGTGCAAGCCCCATGGAAGGCTCATCTAGTAAAATGATTTTAGGATTGGACATTAAACCCCTTCCAATCGCTAACATTTGTTGTTCGCCACCACTTAGATTACCACCAAGATTAGCTATATGTTTTTTTAGCCCTGGAAACATATCAAGTATTCTAGTTAAATTTTCACTTGCTTGTTCCTTCTCTTTATAATATTTCGAGAACATACCAAGCATGAGATTTTCCTTAACGGTAAGATTAGAAAAAATTTGGCGTCCCTCGGGTACAAGACTTAACCCTTTTCCGACCACTTTATTGGCAGGATAACCACTAATGACTTGGTCATTAAGTGTTACCGTCCCCGAAGTTGCCTGATATAGCCCTGCCAATGTATTTAACAGGGTACTTTTTCCGGCTCCATTTGCTCCAATCATCGCAACAATCTCGCCTTCATTGACATGAAAGTCAATATTATGAAGGATTTGTATTTTACCAATATGGGTGCTCAGTCCTTGAACTTTAAGCATTAAACCACCGCCTCGCCTAAATATGCAGCTATCACCTTTTCATTCTGTTGAATTTCTTCAGGTGTTCCTTCCGCAATCTTTTGTCCAAAATCAATAACGACAATCCGATCTGCCAACTCCATAACCGTTGCCATCTTATGTTCTACAAATAGAAACGAGTGTCCACTCTTTTTCAATTCCTGAATATACCCGGCCATTTTATTTGTTTCTGTATCGTTTAATCCAGCCATTGGCTCATCTAACATAATAAACTCCGGTTCATAGACGATGGCTCTGGCAAATTCCAATTGTTTTTGAAGTCCGTACGAGAGCTGTCCAGCCTTCTCAAACATTAAATCCTCAAGATCAACCAACTTTAATACTTTTAATGCCAGGTTGTAGGCAACCGTTTCGTCTTTTTTTATCCGTGGCAGACGGAATGCTGCATTTAGAACATTCGTCTTTAACTTGACATGAACGCCCATCATGACATTTTCTAGAACCGTCATATTTTCAAATATCTGCAGATTTTGGAAGGTTCTTGAGATACCTAATCCCGCTAATTGAGGAATCTTTTTCCCTGTTAGCTTCTCCCCTTTATAAAATACCTCACCTTTAGTAGGTGTAAGAAAACTGGAAATCATATTGAACAAGGTCGTTTTCCCTGCCCCGTTTGGTCCAATGACAGCTACAATTTCCCCTTCCCCAACAGTAAAACTAACATCGGAAACGGCAGTAACTCCTCCAAACTGTTTCGTTAACCCCTTTACTTCAAGTACGTTTGTCATGTCAGGCTCCTTTTTCAGAAATTAAACCTTTATGATCCTTCTTTAATTGTTTTCTGTTCTTAATCTTTTGAAATATCCCTGAAAAAACAGGCATCAGCCCTTTAGGCATATACATCATCATTAAAATAATGATTAACCCATAAACAACAATTTCTACCTCACCACTTATGCCAAAATACGTATGTCCAACAAAGCGAATAAATTCATTCAAAAACACAATAAGTGTAGTCCCTATAATTGCGCCCCATATGGTACTCGCTCCACCAACCATTACCATGATTAAAAAGAGAATAGATTTTGTTATATAAAATGTTGGAGGAGAAATAAACGTTATATAGTGGGCATAAATACTGCCGGCAAGGGAAGCAAAAGCAGCACTTAAAGCGAAAATAGCCACTTTGTATTTTGAAACTTGTACGCCGAGTGTTTCGGTCGCTATTTCACTATCATGAATACTTCTAAGCAATCTGCCAACATGGGAACGAACAATATTTAACGAGATGATCATAATTAGCAAAGCAGCCAGCCAAACTAAGAAATAGAAAAAAACTTTGTCCGTCAGTGAAATCCCAAAGAATGAAAGGGTAGGTATTCCTACCTTACCTGCTGCCCCTCCAGTCCATTGATTCAGTCCTAAAATCAGAATATAAAAAATGATATTGATTCCAAGTGTCGCAAGGGCAAGAAAATGACCTTTAAGCTTTAATATTGGTATTCCAATTACATAAGCGATTAAGAATGTAGCAATCATCCCTATTATCATAGCTAACCAGGGAGAAAACTGGTAATTAACGGTTAATACCGCCGAGGCATAGGCACCAATCCCAAAGAATGCAGCATGCCCAAGTGATATTTGTCCAGCAAAACCAACCAGTAAACACAAACCGACAGTTACAATCGTATAAATGCCAATTAAAATTAATAAGGTAAAAATATATGGCGATTTAACAACAAGCGGTAATAGTAAAATAAGTACGGCTAATAAAAGGAGAGGTTTCCACCGGCTCCCATATAAAACGTTTTCAAACTTCGACATATCTAAACCTCCCTGTTAAACTCTTTCACCAGAAGCCCTGGAGAATATCCCATTAGGTTTTAAAAACAAGACAAGGATTAAAACGGTAAACGTAATGGCATCGGCATAAAAAGTGGATATAAATGCACCTGAAAAAGTTTCTAATAAACCGACGATTAAAGCACCGGCAACAGCTCCTGGAACACTATGCATGCCACCGATAACCATCCCGACAAACCCTTTAACCCCGATAAGAAATCCCATTTCATATGTTGCATCCGTGATAGGTGCAATCATGATACCAGCAACCGCCCCCAGAGCAGCAGCCAGAGAAAACGCTAAAGCTGACATGGTACTCGTATTGATTCCCATTAACTTGGCAGCTCTCGGGTTTTTTTCACTTGCCCTTAATGCAGTGCCAATGTAGGTTTTTTCGAAAAATATATACAATACACCTAATAGCAGAAATAAAACAATAAAAATGACAATACTCTGAGGATTAATAACTGCACCCATGAATTGAATGGGCTCCATCTTGATAATCGGAGCAAGCTGCTTTGGATATGATCCCCAAACAATTAACCCCATGCCTTTTAAAAAAGTAGATACCCCAATAGTAATAATAATCAAAACGATAACTGAGGTATTTCTAGCATGAAAAATGGCGGTCCTTTCAACGATTAAGCCAATAGCTCCAGTAATAACAATCGCAAGAATAATCGACAGAAACATTGGCAGCCCTGCATTTACAAGCGTAATACATGTTAGGGCACCAATCATAGCAAATTCGCCTTGAGCGAAGTTCAGAATTCCAGTAATGTTATAAATGGTTACGAACCCAACAGCCAACAATGCATAAATAGCTCCCACTGTAAGGCCTGTTATGATATATTGGACGAACAAATCCATTTATTTTCACTCCTTTCTATAAAGCTACTGGCAGAATACAAGATTCTGCCAGTAGGCGGAAATTACTTAATATATTTCCAGGTGTTATTCTCAATTCCAACGATTGCAATGCCATCTTCATTTGGACCTATTTGACCCGATTTAAAATTAAAGGTACCAGAAAGCCCCTTGTATTCTTTTGCACCATCTATATAAGCTTTGATTTTTTCAGGAGTTGTATTTCCAGCCTTTATTGCTTCAATGATAAAATGGAAGGCGTCAGCCGCAAGGGTGGTAAAGTTATCTGGATCACTATTAAACATAGCGCGGTACTCTTCATTAAAAGCTTTTAACAGCTCTTTTTGATCTCCGTCAGGTAATTGATCTACAATACTTAATTTACTGCCAATGACATAAATATTTTCACTATTTTCCTTCACTTGATCGACGAATCCTTGATTTGCAGCTGCATTCGATTGAATCATCGGTATATCAAATCCTAATGCCTTAAAATTACGGGCAACTATTCCCGCACCAGGTGTTCTTGACCAAACTATCACAGCCTCAGGATCCTTTTTACGAATATTTGTTAATTGGACTGTCATATCAGTAGCAGTAGCATCAAACTCTTCATGAGCAACAATTTCAATATTATTTTTCTTGGCAACTTTCTCGAATGATGGAAGACCGTCCACGCCAAACCCATCACGGGCATTAATCCATGCAACTTTTGTTATATTTTTATCTTTCAAAAATTTTAATATTAGATTTGCTGAAGTTAAATTACTAGTAGGCATTTGTTGGATCCCTTTTGTATCCGGATTAACTGGTGCAACAGTCATTAACGGAAGGCCTGCTGCCGAAATTTTTGGAACAATTGCCATGGTCGTGCTTGCCTGTGTTGCACCGACAACTGCAACAACTCCGTCCGAGATTAGTTTATCAGCGGCAACCACTGCTTTTGTATCATCCGTTTCATAATCCTGCATGACGATTTTAATTGTCTTGCCGTTAATTGGGCCTTGTTCATCTAATTTTTTTTGAAGAAGCTTTACATAATTTACTTCGGTTTTTCCTAAAGTGGAGGCTGGCCCAGTTTCAGCTAGGATTGCACCTATCTTAATGACTTCGCCCTCCCCTTTTTTACTTTCACCTTCGGAACTGCTTGTCTTGTCGGAACTACATGCTGTAAATACTAATAAAAGCGATAAGATAACACTGAACACTCCAAACTTTTTAAACAACCTATTCATCCTTTTTTCCCCCATTTTTTAATGTATTTAGTATAAACATGGATGCGTTATTGGCTACATTTACGCTTTAAAACTAGATTTATTATCGTAATTGCAGTTCACTTCTTAACCGATTTTGAAGGTCGATTTTTTTGATTTTTCCAGAAGGTGTCATTGGAAAATCATTAACAATGAGAATCTTATCAGGCATTTTATAGTCGGCAATCTTTCCAGCAATAAACTCTCTCAATTCTTCCTCAGAAACTATCATTTCTGGTTTAGGACGAATACATGCACAAGATATTTCTCCTAATACAGAATCAGGTAACCCAACAATTGCTACGTCCATTACGGCAGGGTGGGTATAGAAGTATTCTTCGATTTCACGAGGATATACATTGTATCCGCCGCGGATAATCATTTCTTTCTTCCGCCCGACAATCCGTATATAGCCCTTTTCATCCATGGTTGCAAGGTCACCCGTGTAATACCAGCCATGTTCATCAATGGCTTCAAAGGTTTTCTCAGGATTTTTATAATAACCTTTCATCAGACCAAAGCTCTGACAGGCCAATTCCCCGACCACATTAGCCCCCACATTTTTTCGGTTTTCATCGACAATTTTTATGTCAACCCCTGGTAATGCCCTTCCCACGGTTTCAGCTCTTAAAATATTTTCATCCTCGAACCCTGTTAATGTAAGCGTAGGAGATGTTTCCGTCATGCCATATCCGATTAAAATATTACACCCCATATCCTCTCTAATTCTTTGGATAATTTCCACTGGTGCAGGAGCTCCCCCCATTTCACCAGTCCTTAAAGAGGATAAATCATATTTTTTAAATGATGGATGGTTTAGTTCCAAGATAAACATTGTCGGTACCCCGGGGTGGATAGTAACCCTTTCCTGCTCAATTAAAGACAAGGCCTTTTCTGGTTTAAACGCTTCCATTAACACCATTCGGGCTTCAGATGCAATAGCACGTAAAACGAACATTAATCCCATTACATGAAAAATGGGCGTTGGCATCAAAAAGACATCCTCTGGGGTGCATCGCATCCACTCTGCACACGCTGTAGCCGTATGTACAATATTTTTGTGTGTTAGCATGGCACCTTTTGGTTTCCCTGTCGTTCCTGAGGTATAAAGAATGACAAATATATCTTCTTTCTGTTCTATTTCTTCAGTAATTAGGGATGCCGTTCCCCCTATCTCTAGCAGCTTTTGGTAACCAAGGACCCCGTCTCCTTCAAAACGAACTCCTATTAGATGTTCAATTGAGTCTATTTCCTGTTTCAAACGTAGATATTGTTGGTAATGATCTACGTGATCAAACTCTTTTGGAAAGAAGATTGCTTTTGCGCTTGAGTTTTTTAAGATGAACTCCACTTCATCGTTCTTAAAGCGTGTATTAAATGGAATAAGGATGGCGCCCAGCTTTGCCAGAGCAAAAACAATTACAACAAATTCGTGCCAATTGGGCAAACTTACTGCAATCCGATCACCTTTTTTTACACCTAATTGCTGTAACCCAGCTGCAATATGATTGGACTCTGCTTCTAAATCACCGTATGTCATCCTTCTTGTCCCATCAAAAATCACTTCATTTTCTGGCTTAAATAATGAAGCTTGAGCAAGCAGTTGAGAAACAGACAATTTGTATCGAGCTTCAAACATTTATGTGCACCTCCCCTAAATGACAAATGAAATCGCTTCCATAAAATTTCTGAAATCTTACATCTTAATAATTTAAATAATCCAACCCTTCTTTCCTAGTAATTTGTTACGGTAGATAATTTAAAAATTTATGAATGTTCAGATATTTCAGTAACCCTATTATAGGTTATTGATTTTTAAAAAAACACCTACATATTACACGAAAAGCAAGTGTAATTTTCATCATAATTGCGGAAAGGCGAGGAAATTAGCAGGCAAATAGGATTAGGTAAGTTTACCCACATAGGCCACTGGATGCACATGACCAACAGACATTCATAATGACTATCTCACGTTATGTCTGTGATGAAAAATATCAGTGTAATTGTCATTCTAGTAAATAAAAAGCAGTAACCGAATTTCAACTTCAGTTACTGCAATTCTATTAGAAAGGATATTTGCGATTTTCTTTTTGAATGGACACCCATTTTGTTGCGGTAAATTCCTCAACAATCCACGGGTTTCCAAAGCGCCCTAACCCACTTGCTTTATTTCCTCCAAATGGAATATTTGGGCTATCATTAATCGTTTGATCGTTTATATGAGTCATTCCACTTTCTATCTGCAAGGCGTACTTTTCCCCTTTAGCAAGATCGCTAGTAAAGATTGCAGAACTTAGGCCATATTCAGTTTCGCTTGCTACTCGAATCGCTTCTTCGTCCGTTTCCGCTTTAATCATTACTGCGACTGGTGCAAATAATTCTGACTGTGCGAGTTTACTCGAATTATCAACATCTACGAAAACAAATGGGGTAAGTATATTTCCTTCACGTTTTCCTTCTAGTGCCATCTTCGTTCCTTCATTTTTTGCCTCTTGTATGATATTTAAAGCCTTTTGCATTTGTCGTTCATTAATAATTGGACCTATAATCGTTTTTGGATCTCGCGGATCACCATATGGGACAGTCTTAGCTCTTTCTACAAATTTTTGCACAAATTCTTCGTACACATCTTGATGGATAATTATTCGATTAATTATCATACATATTTGTCCCTGGTGTGTGAACTTTCCAAAGATAGCAGCATTCACAGCCTGATCCACATCTGCATCAGATAGAACCACAAAAGGACTATTGCCGCCTAATTCAAGGGCCACCCGTTTTAGATTCCTTCCAGCAATCCCTCCAATATGTCTTCCCACGGCAGTTGAGCCTGTAAAACTGATTAAAGCAGCATGTTGATTGGTTATCATTTCATCCCCAATTTGGTTAATATCAGTGAGAATCACATTAAAGACACCTTTCGGCAAACCGGCCTCCTCAAAGGCTTTTGCTAAGATTGAGCCTCCAGACAAACCAACTTGAATATCCGGTTTATGAACGACACTGTTTCCTAATGCGATAGCCGGCGCAATGGTTCTCATCGATAAATTAACAGGGAAATTAAATGGAGAAATGGATGAAATAACTCCTAATGGCAGTCTATAAATATGATTTAATTTCCCTTCAGCCATGGAAGGAACTTCTTTAACTTTATAAATTTCGTCTGCAAACTTAACCGCTTCTTCTAATACCTCTATTGTTAAATGGAATTCGACATTTGCTTTTAAAATAGAACCACCAGTTTCTTCAACAATGATAGAAATAATTTCTTCTTTATTATTTTTCAGAAATTTTTCCGCCCTTTGAATTACTTCTATTCGTTCTTTTACTGTAGATCTAGACCAACTTTTTTGCGCTTCTTTTGCCATTTCAAACGCTTCTTTAACCTGTTCAACAGTTGCTAAAGGTACTGTTGTTATTACAGATTGATCATAAGGATTTAAAATATCATAGCTTTCATTACTTTTTCCTTCCACCCATTGGCCATTGATAAAACTTTTATTCAAAGAGTATAGTAAAAGTTTACTGGATTCTAAACTTTTATTCGTTGTCATAAAAAACACACTCCTCATATTTTTTCTGCCTTTTATTTGTACCAATCCACTATTTATTCCAAAAAGACACTAACTTAAACGTTAGTGTCAGACATAATGGAGGCTAAAATTACTCAGTCTGCAAGATTGGTTGGATGATTCCGCTTTCTAAGATTGATGTTCTAATAGGCTGTGGGATGGAAATCGCTTTTAAGTTGTTTCCTCCGATACTGGCGAGTGCTCGTATCTGATACCCCTTGGCGATTTTCTCATCCTTCCGATAAAACTCATGCCTAAAATGGACCACTTTATCTCGCAATTCTTCGATTGTAGTATGAATGATCACTTCATCTTCAAAATATAGCGGCCTTTGAAAATTGCATTTTGATTCTAACAATGGAATCCCAATCTTTTCATCTCTCACCAGCCTTGAAAGCGGAAAACCAATACTTTCAAAATAATAATGTGCTGCTTGATCCATCCATTTGTAAAAATTCGGAGAGTAGACAATCCCTGCGGCATCCGTATCTCCCCATTCTACTCGAAACCGATATTTATGCTCGTTCATCTGCTCACCCTCAACCTTATTTTTAGCTATGTTTATTTATATACCAATTACCAATTATATCCTCTATTCAGAATGATAACGCTCTTGTATTTCAGATACAAGGCGGATGTTTCTATATATGCAACAAACATAGAATTTCCCCTATATTGTTTTAATGGTTTCTCTCACCCTCCTGTTTAGTCTTTTCGTTTGTATTGAATATTCTGATAACATCGTTTATGATTATACCAATTATTCTAAGCAAGGGGGCTGTTATGCAACTTAACCATTTAAAATATTTTATTTCCGTTGCTGAACATCTTAATTTTACAGAAGCAGCGAAACATTTATTTGTGGCACAATCGGCTGTTAGTCAGCAAATTGCGTACCTAGAATCAGAGCTGGGAGTTCGACTTTTTGAACGTAATAAGCGATCTGTTCAATTAACCAATGCCGGAATCGTATTCCTTAAAGAGGCTATTGATATTATCAAAAAGACCGAGGAGGCAGCTGAAAAAGCCCGGAAAGCGGACGCAGGAATAATTGGCAGTTTAAAAATAGGCTTTTTGGCCGCTCCGGTAAGAAGATTATTACCACAAATTATTAGGCAATTTAATAGCAAATACCCCGCGATCGAAATCAAGTTAAATCATCTAAATTTAAGCAGATTAAATGAAGAGCTAAAAAATAATGACGTAGATCTAGTTTTTGCAATTTCAATGGGATTCCAGGATATTGAAGACCTTGAATATATTTCATTATTTTCCGAATCTTGTTGTGTTTTTATAAACCATAAACATCCTTTTGCACAGAATAAAAGTATTAACCTAGAAGAATTATCTCAAGAATCATTCGTTTTTAGGGATAGGGCCGAGGCTCCTCAATGGTACGATTTCGCACTATCTTTATGTGCAAAAAATGGTTTTTCTCCACATATCGTTAGCCACAATCCACGAATTGAAACAGTCTTAATGCTAGTCGATGCCGGTTTAGGAGTCGCCATTTTACCAAGCTATCTTCGGATGTATGCAAACCCAACCATTAGCATTATAAATCTTGATGGCGAAATAGATACTATTGATATTGTAGTCTATCACAAATTAACGAATAAAAATCCGGCGCTTCCCTTATTTCTAAATGAAATACATTCCCTTCTCCAACATGACCATAACGACTTTTCTACGCTATCTATTTAGGTGGCACTCAAAATTATTTGGTTATTTTTTTTAAAAAAGAAGGGGATATCTTCTTTTTTTACTGTTTCACTACAATTTTGCATCTTCTACTCCAGCAATGGCGATTGATTGACCCAAGCCCTTATTAAGTTTAATCGGTGCCGTCTCTTTTAGACCAAAGGCGATTGCGCCACCAATTAATGCACCTGCAAAGGCAATCCATAATGGTGCTTCAAGTCCATACGCATCTGCAGCCATTCCAGCCATTACAGGCGCCACACATCCGCCAACAATTTCCCCCACTAATTGTGTTACCGAAATTGCACTGGCAACTAAACCAATTGGCATCGACTCCCCAGGAATAATCGCCATGAACAATGGGAAACAAGCCTGACCAACAGCAGTAAGAAACCCTAAAAACATCATAACCGCAAGGGATCCATGGATTAGTGCTAAGATAACGGGAGATAAACTGGCAATCAAGCAAAATACAATGAGTGTCGGTTTTCTTCCAAATTTATCTGATAAAGCTGGTCCGGCAAACCCCCAGATAAACGAACCAAATCCCAATGCCGCCATTATTAAGCCCATTTCTCCAGGGGTATATCCTACCGATGTTAAATACACCGGTGCAAATGTTGTAAAAACAAATAACCATGTCATAAAAACGGCTGAAATAAGTGTACAAAGTAATGTATTGCGATTTTTATAGACTTCAGCATATTCTTTGCGGGTAATCTTTTTATGTTTCTGTCCTTCATCAACCATCTTTCTAGGCTCACGCATATATTTTGCTAGGATCACAAACATGATTAAGCCTGGAATTCCTACTAAATAGAAGGCCCCATTCCAGGAATAATGGATGGCAACAGCTGTTACAATAATCGGGGTCAATGTTGATCCAATTAATCCAACGGAACTTTGCATAAATCCTGAGTTAAACCCCCGGCGCTTAGGAGTTGATTCTGTTATAATCGCTGCTTGTGCAATCGGCTGGACGGGTCCTTCTGCTAATCCCATTGCACCACGAACAATAATCATGGTCCAGAAACTAGTAGCTAAACCAGACAAAAAGGAAAGAATTGAGAATAGCAGTGTTGCTGGCAAGAGAATTTTTCTCTTAGATCCAATTAAATCCGAGACCGAGCTAAATATCCACCCCGATAACGCCCAAGTGATGGCAAGAACTGCTACAATTAAACCTAAATCTGTATTTGACAGTTTCAAATCAGGAGCAATAAAAGGGAATAAAAACACAATGCTTAATCGTTCCATAAAAACAAAACCGAAAGTAAAAAACATCATTAAGACAATACCATTTTCATAGCGTAAGAAAGAATTTCCTTTTTGACCATTCATTTTTTCCACCGTCCTTTATCTAATTTTAAATAATTTCAGATCCAGCTTTTGACCTTTTTAAGACTTAATAGCCGCTTTTACTGGATCGGGTGTTCCGTAAATCCAATATGATTCGGTAAACCCAGCACCGACCCCTCTTGCATCCACCTCTTCAATATTTGTCCAAGTAATGGGCTTCCAAGCCGGGTCAAAAATGAGATATCCTGCATCACCAAACAATTCAATCCGATTTCCACCAGGTTCATAGACATATAGACAAAAGGCTTGACTAATGGAGTGTTTTCTTGGTCCAAGTTCTACGAAAATATCATGATCCTTGCATAAATCCGCAACATCAAAGAGATTCTGAGGGGTTCCATACCAATAACAAACATGATGCAATCTTCCTTGACTAACTGGATCGTGCATAAAGGCAATTTCATGAACAATATTCGATACACTGAGCCAACTTCCCAATAGATTTCCCTGATCAATAATTTGTTCTGTCAAACGGAATCCTAGATTATCCATGAGAAATTTAGTATTTTTAGTGGTATCATGAGTCATTAGATTAATATGATCAAGCCTTCTTACCGGCACGCCGACACCTGGCCGCTTTTGCGGCCGATTTTGAAGTTTTGTCATTTGATTCAAAGGTGCTTGATAGTAATCCACATCCCATAGCAATTCCATTTGGTGTCCATCAGGGGTTGTGAACTGATAGGCAGCCCCATGGCCAAGATCGCCCTCAATCCAGCCACCCCCAAAACCACTTGCCTCAATTGCTTTAACCCGCCTTAACAATGCTTGTGGTGAAGTAGCACGCCAACTGGCATGCCCAAGCCCTGGCTCCTTAGCTTCTGTTACCTTTAACGAGTGGTGATAAAAGTCCTCGTAGGCTCGGAGATAAACCGATTGTCCTGCTTGGTCATTGACTTCCATTCCCAAAATATCCGTAAAAAATCGGACGGTTTTTTCTGGTTTTGGTGAATAAATTTCCACATGTGCGAGTTGGGCGACATCAAAAATTGGTTCTTGAAAATCTGCTGCAAGTTCTACTTCTTTAGATGATTTAAATGAAATTGCACGTTTATGATTGTTTACCATGAATTATTCCTCCATTTTTAATAGAAATTATCTTAATTATAAAAAGCATGTTGATGAACAATGATTTTAATTTAAACGCTTACATTTTTTTTATAAAAGAAAGGCTGGGTTACCTCTTTACCAATGATTTATTTTTCCGGGATCACAGGAAGCAATAGATAAGATTCATTGTCTCCGCCTGTATAAACCGTCACTTTCCCCCCATAGATATCAGCCGGACGGTCTTTAGGATCTTCATGTAAAAACGGACCACAGCCTTTTGAAGGGTAGCGATGGATTTGTCTTGAGGCTTCTTTAATTTCCCCTTCATATTCATAATCTTTTCCACCAACTTGTAGTCCAAGTTGATAGCCTTGAGGAACTACAATTGAAGTCGGCCAAATTTCAATTTCCACCTCATAAATTTCACCTGGATGAAGAGGTTCCAATTCATCGTGCGTATGGTATGGTCGATACGGCAAACTTTGGTATTCGTCAAGTTTTCGATGAGATGCTCGCAGCCATCCCTGAGCAACCGGGGTATGTGCATCCATTGCCCCACGGAATACGACTTCTTGTCCAGAAGGGCCAAAGAGCCTTAAGGTTAAAAAGAGATCTGCATCTGCTGTTTCAGAACTGATAAATAGTTTAGCTGACAGTGGGCCTGTTATCTCCGTTTCTTGCTCCATTGGCGGAGTATAGAAGACGGCGCTTTCATTTAAAGGATGGTAGTTTACTGCTGAATTTTTTAAAGGACGCTCTGGTTTTATTGTGTTCTGTTCTGCATCCAGGAAATACTTTTTCCATGTTGTGCGAGGAATTGGCCATGCCTCCTCTGTGCGTTCAATAAATTTATTACCAGGGTGCCTCACCTGTAATCGAACCTTTGGTTCCTGATCCCAATTATTATTTTGTCCCTTTAAAAAATAGTCTAAAAATCGTTTTTGCAGGTTCACTCCATAGGGAGTATAAAAATGCGTCCAATGCTCTAATCCATGGATTTCAAGCCACTTATTTTCGGATGCAGCCTGAAGGAATCCTTCAACATTGCCACGAAGATGCAGCCCCTGACCGCCCCAGTTTGCTGCGGAAAGTATGGGCACCTTCACCTTTGACCAGTCAACTGCTACTTCTTGATGGAATTCATCGTATAATGGATGAGCCTTCACCTCAGCAACAATATCGATACGATTTTGCGCCAATTCCTGATCTGATAAGGTAATCGGACCAGCAGCAGATTCACCGGTATTCGGATTTTTTCTTGCTCTCTCTCCATATCCATATTGCATTGGATATTGTTTGACAATCCAGCTGTCTACAAAGGTGCATCGTATTCCCCCATGGTAGTAGTAATCCCGATACCAATCAGACGTACCTTCCCATGGGATAATCGCTTTAAGATGTGGCGGCTCCATAGCTGCTACTAGCCATTGGTTTGCCGCATAATACGAGATTCCAACAAGTCCGATATTCCCATTGCTCCATACTTGTTCTGACGCCCATTCAATACAATGGTAAAAATCCTCTACTTCCTTCTTAGACCATAGCTTTTGAATTCCTTCAGACCAGCCTGCTCCGCGAGAATCTATTCGGACAACTGCATATCCATGGGGAACCCATCGTTCAGGGTCAACAACCTCCCAATTTTGGTATTTACTTGTAGTTCCTTCCATAATCTCAGGAAAGTCTTCTACCATTCTGTTCCATTGACCAGAATAAGCCTCTTGGAAGGATTGACCTTTGGCATATGGGCCGTATGTCATGAGGGTTGCGTAGGCCCCTGTTTCAACCGGCAGAAATACATCGGCCCTCAATATAATGCCATCTTCCATTTGGATGGGGACCTGCCACAAAATCCTCATATTATCCTTCTGTACAATCGTTATACCAGTTTCTAATTTTTCAAGCATGCCATTCACCTACTAAGTATAATTTTAAGAATTAAAAACATTTCTTGAATTCATCATACTTAATAGTTAGTATTTTTTGAAATATCTGAAACCTATTACAGAAATCAGTTTTACTTATTAATTCTTTGGATGATGTTATTTCTAATGATTAATAATATCCCCCTATCTAGATACCTACTTATGAACAAGGAGCCCCTATATACTTTAAGCAAGTATTTTTGAATGAATATATAAATAATTCTAAATATTCCTATTTTCCCCTTCCCCTCTGCATGAATTTTTGTTATATTGCGTACTATAGAACAACATTGTTTTCTATAATGAAACAAATTTTGGTGAAAGAAGTTTTACTGGCGGATGGCAAAAGGAGGAAGACTTTTGGAACTCAACACAAGAGAGGATAATCATTTATCCTCAGTAAAAAATGCTTTAAGAATCTTAAAATCATTCACCATGGATGAACCGGAAAAAAAATCAGCGATATCTCTACTTCACTTGGACTAAACAAGAGTACTGTCCGCCGAACAATGACAACGCTTGCAAGCGAGGGATTTGTCTACAAGGATCATGATCCGAAAAAATACCGCCTAGGTCTATCCATTCTATCGTTAAGCGGCATTGTCAACAGCAATATGGATGTCTATCGCGAGTCTCAATCCATTTTAAACAGGCTTGTTGAAAACCTTGGTGAAACCGCTCACATTTCCCTTTTGGATAAATTAGAGGTCATCTATCTCCAGAAGGTAGATTGTAATCATCCAGTCAGATTTTTAACCCATGTTGGCCGGAGAAATCCACCCTACATTATCGGCCCAGGACTGCCAGGTCAAATGTTGTCAGATGAATTTTATACACCATTTTTTGAAGAAGCTGACCGACTAAAAGCCATTGTCTTTATTCATCCACTGTTATGTGAAGACCCGCGTTTAAAAAGAAGAATGATGCCCAATTTAATTGGTGTCCCGTGGGAAACCACCGTTTGTGCGACAGATCTTTTATTAAGCGGTCTGATTGACCGGTATCCAAATGTAAAAATCTTGTTTGCCCATGGCGGCGGCTTTCTTCCCTATCAAATTGGCAGGCTTGACAAAGGATATGAGCAGTGGAAATTAGTCTCTACTAACTTACAAGCACCACCTTCCGAGTACTTAAAACGGTTTTGGTATGACACAGTATTGTGGAACAAACAAAGTCTTGATTTTCTTGTGGAAGCAGTTGGTGAAGATCGTGTTGTCCCCGGCTCGGATTATCCATTTGACCTTTGTGTATGGCCGCCGGAAGAGAAGTATCAAGGAGGCAGATTTACTTTACTAGGGTAAGTTTTGTCCTTTATGACCCTTCTATTAGACATTTTCGCTGGATTTCCCGTATATAAAAACTCTGCTCTAAGATTAACCTATAGCGGACACGGCAATGGTTTGAATGGTTGGCAGCATGGCCCCATAACCAAGACCAATTAACGCCCCGATAAAAACAATAAGGATTCGTGACAAGACAATAGTGTGATAAACTAGATGTATTATTTAGTTAAGTAATAAATTTGTGTAATCCAAAGGAGCATGATCTATGACACAATCGTTTGATTCACTAATAGTAAATAAGCAGGACGAGCAATTTTCTGTTGGGGTTCAAAAGTTAACTCTTTCTGATTTACCAAAAGGCGAGGTCTTGATTCGTGTTCACTACTCGAGTGTTAATTATAAAGATAGTCTTGCAAGTATTCCGAATGGCAACATCATCAATACCTATCCATTTGTACCAGGAATCGATTTAGCTGGGGTCGTGGTTTCCTCTGATGATGCTCGTTTTCATGAAGGCGATGCAGTCATTGCCACAAGCTATGAAATCGGTGTTTCCCATTTTGGCGGCTATAGTGAGTTTGCTCGCATCCCCGCAGAATGGGTTGTTCCATTACCAAAAGGGCTAACCTTAAAAGAAGCGATGATTATTGGAACGGCTGGCTTTACTGCCGCCCTATCCGTTCAACGATTGGTAGAAAATAATCTAAACCCTGAAAAAGGCAAGGTACTTGTAACCGGTGCAACTGGCGGGGTTGGCAGCTTTGCTGTATCGATTCTATCTACTCTAGGCTATATGGTCGAAGCAAGTACAGGCAAAGAATCAGAGCATGAATACTTGAAAAAACTAGGAGCATCTTCGATTGTCTCTCGTGAAGAAGTATATGATGGCGGTAAAGTTAGAGCTCTTGGTAAACAAAAATGGGCAGCAGCTGTCGATCCAGTTGGCGGTGAACCGCTAGCATCATTACTAAGCCAAATTCAATACGGCGGTTCGGTAGCTGCTAGTGGGCTAACAGCTGGGACCAAGCTGCCAACAAGCGTTTTCCCATTCATCCTAAGAGGTGTAAATTTGCTGGGTATTGATTCTGTTTACTGTCCAATGGAGACCCGATTGGACATATGGAATCGTCTAGCAACAGACTTCAAGCCAGCAAACCTAGAAAACCTTATTCAACAAGAAGTAACACTAGAACAGCTCCCAGATGTCCTCCCAACCTTACTAAAAGGACAAGCACGAGGAAGAATCATCGTTAAATTAATTTAAACATAATATAAAAGGTGCCTGACTCGTAAATGGTGTCAGGCACCTTTTGCAATATGGTACTAGTGAAAATCTTTTCGAATATGTTCTTTCAGCGGTAAATTTACTTCTTTGATTCCTTCAAGCACCAATCGGGCTATCTGCCTTGCACCCTTTTCCTGAAAATGAACGCTGTCCATCGCACCGTTAGGATAATTAGGATAGTCTCCAGCGTTCAGCCATAGAAACATATTTTTTGTTTTATCTGGTCCTAGCTGCTGAAACAGGTTCTTACTTTTTGCTGTTAAATTAATAACTGGAACATTTTTCTCTTTGCCAAGTTCCATCATGGCAGCAGGATAAAGACCATGTGACTTTAATGCCGTACCATCCTTTGAAAAGCCCATTCGTTCGACAGGTGTAACAAGGATAGGGATTGCCCCTTTTTTCCTTGCACCGTCAATATACTGTGTTAAGTAGCTTTTATAGGTGGTGGAAGGGCTCGTATACCGATTTAGATCTTCTATTTTTTCATCATTATGACCGAATTGAATAAACAGGTAGTCACCTTTTTTAATATGATTCAGAATCCATTTCAATCTGCCTTCATCAATAAAACTTTTTGAACTTCTCCCCGACTTGGCCTGATTGCTGACAATAATCTGATCATCAAACATATGTGTAAGTTCTTGCCCCCAACCAGAACGCGGCGAAAGGGATTTGGGGTAGGTTGCAACAGTAGAATCGCCGGCAAGGTAAATGGTTATAGGACCTTTTGCATGCTGATGATTCATATTTTTGGATGAAGCTCTCGCTAAATGAAATCCAGTATAAAAAAACAAACCTGCTGATAATGCGATTATACCCATCAATACAAATTTTTTACTAAATCCTCTTCCCAATCTTCTTTCCTCCTAGGTAAACTCATCGGTGTAATTATAGTATGAATTTATCATAAACCATTCATAACAATGAAAGAAGAGATATTTGAAAAAGAGGAAAAACTTTATCAATTTCTAAATCCATTGATTCAAGGGAGATGGATGGTTCGACTCAATTATCCCGGATTCGTTCCTGATGGGTGTATACATTAAACCCATTTCCTCGAATGAATCCAACCGCTGTAATTCCAAGTTCTTCTGCTAGACTTAAGGCAAGATTCGTAGGAGCCGATTTCGATAAGATAATTCCCACGCCAATCTTTGCTGCTTTCAGTAGAACCTCAGATGATATTCGGCCGCTAAAAGCTATAAGCTTATCCTTCAATGAAATACGGTGAAGAATGCAGTAACCAAACAGTTTATCTAATGCATTATGTCGACCGATATCGGTTCTTGATACTATAATTCCCTCCCTTGTGCATAACGCAGCATTATGAACACCGCCTGTTTGCTGAAAAACCGATGAGCTTTCCTGCATTTCCTTCATTAGCTTGCGGCACTGTTCCGCTGATAGCGTTAATTTTGTATTCACTGTCTTTGCAGTTTTTACATCATTATGAAAGTAAAACTGCCGCCCCTTTCCACAACAGGAACCAATAAACCGCTTTGAATGAAACTCTTTTGGCAAGGAATGTTTGTTTATAAGGTCAACATAGGCGAATCCCCTGTCTTCATCAATGTGAAGAGATTTAATATCTTGATATGTCCGAATGACAGCTTCAGAGGCTAAAAATCCAACCACCAATTCGTTCAATTCAGAAGGGGTACATACCATGGTGGCAAATTCGTTTCCATCTACTATAATTGTTAAGGCTGATTCGACAGCTATGTCATCTACTTCCTCTACAAAGGTTTGGCCGTTAAACCTGATAATGTTCTGAGAAGTTTTGATTTCATTTAACACATTATTTGCCCCCTTTCCATGGAAAATTAACTTACCTCTATTTCGAAATCAGGAATGGGCTTTTCAAGATAGTCGGTATCTTTCCTCGCGTTATATCGTTCCGCTTTTTCTACATAAACAGTAATATTGTAATCGGGAATACCGGCAAATTTCTCATATCGGCCGCGCGGCAGTAAAAAGTTACCCTCAGGAAAGTGAACTTCTATATTCCCTGGTGCAATCTCTACGAATTTAGCCTTACCCTGGAATACACCAAACCCGTTATAAACGACAATTCCTTCTCCCTCTGCGATGCTTAATTTTTGCCCATCTGCAGCACTCATCAGTACGTCATAACGGCCCGCACCATTTAAGGGATCTACTTCTTTATAAATCATGGAATTAAATTGTTTTCCACGGCGAGACGTTACAATAAATTGTTCAGGCTTTTTATGTAAATCCGGAATATCAACAGAGATTAAATTTCCTTTTCCATCTGGAGTTGGACAAATTCCGTCTTCACATAACCAAGCACCGCCCCACTGAAAGACGTCCCCCTGATTTTTTAAGTTTTGAATCCCGTCATAATCAGGATTTGCTTTTGCAATTTCCTCCCGAACGGCGTAACCGTCGACAAAATCAATCAAATGAGCCGTTTCTGGTTTCACTCTCTTTGCAAGGTCAATAAAAATTTTCCATTCTGCTCGTGCTTCTTCCATACTATTTTTGTTCCCAGAAATCTCAGGCGAGAAATACACCATCCGTTCCGTAGATGTACTCGTTCCGCCATTTTCCTGCTCATATCGTGTCTTTGCAGGAAGTACGATGACTGCTTCTTTTGCATCGACTAATGTCGAAGTGTTTAAGATAATGTCCTGGTGGACACGAACATCCAGTTCTGATAAGGCTTCTTTAATAAAATCAGGCTCTGGCATGGTTTCTAAGAAGTTCCCACCAGATAAATAATACAGCTTGAGTTTTCGCTCATGCTCTTCTGGAAGAATGATGTTTTCTAGTGTGATCCCAACGATATCACCCTGCCACTTAGGAAGTTCAAACCCCCAAAGTTTTTCGATTCGCTCAACATTGTTTCCATCCCAGCCGCCGCCAGGTAAAACGAACGGGTCTGCCCCCATTTCACTGCTTCCCTGGACACTTGAGTGTCCCCGAAATGGCATAAGACCCGCGTGCTTTCTTCCAAGATGCCCCCTGAGTAATGCTAGGTTAGCCACTTGAGAGATATTGTCGGTTGCAAATGAATGCATGGTAAGTCCTAAGGCCCAGGCATAGACAGCATTTTTGCTGTTGGCTAAAGTTTTAGCTAATTCGATGATGCGTTCTTTTGACACTCCAGAAGATTCAATGATGGCTTCCCAAGATTGTTCTTGAACCTTTTTCTTTAGCCCTTCAATCCCATTAACATGTGCATCTACAAACTCGTGGTTAATCGCTGAACCGGCTGCATTCTCTTCCATTGCAAACCAATGTTTCATGATTCCATGCATGAACGCAATATCCCCGCCAATGTTCACTTGATAAAAGTCGTCGGCAATTTTGGTTCCAAATAAGGCAGATTCCGGATTGGAAGGAATCCAATATTGATCCATCGCGGGTTCCCGGTACGGGTTGATCACGATGATTTTTGTCCCCTTCTTCTTTGCTTCCAGCATATATTTAGAGGATACAGGTGAGGAATTTGATGCAACACTTCCCCAAAACAATAAAACATCTGTTCCAATCCAATCTAAATAATTACAAGTAGAAGCTCCTACACCTATTGAGCGCTTTAATCCAGTTTTACTGGGAGCGTGACAAATCCGTGAGGCGTTATCAATATGATTGGTCCCTAAAAACCTAGCTACTTTACCTGCCACATAATAGCTTTCATTTGTGATACCACGGGCAGTTAAATAAAATGCATATTGTTTCGGATTCAGCTTTTTCATTTTAGCTGCAATCATATCCATCGCTTCATCCCAGCCGATACGAGAAAATTTCTGTTCTCCTTTGCGGCGAATTAACGGATAGGGAATCCGCCCCAACTTCCGAAGCTCCGTGCTGTCATATTTCCTTAGTTCATCGATATCTGCATGGAGAATGTCAGGTTTAATCGCAGGCATTGTATTGAGCCGTAAGACATTTAAGCGGGTTGTGCAGACATGCGGCCCTGTTAACGTCTGATCGTGTAAACCGGACACTCCAAGCGCACAGCCATCACACACGCCTTTTGTTAAAATATTGGCTGCATAGCCGATATTATCTTTATTCTCCCATGCCACTTTTAGGGTATCGCGAATATGTTTTGGTTTAATTTTACCCAGGCCGAAAGGTATTGGACTCACCCAGTGTTTCGGTGCAGGTACTATAGATTTTTTCTGTGGTCCTGGATGCAACGTTTTTCCCATTTTGATGCCCTCCTCTAGAAATCAATTTTAAAAAAATCCAATAAAAAACCACCTAGAAACCATTCATCCTATAAAACAAGAATGAACTATTTCAAGGTGGTTAGTCTTTAACAGGTTCGCTGTCAAGTGCCAACTACAATCATAATGTAGATAACTGTTGTTACGCTTTAAACTTTTCCTCAATATCTCCGTCGAAAACGAAGATGGACATGCCTTTGTCCTCTTCTATATCGATATCAACAAATACCTGAAGGAACTTTACGCCTAAGAGTTCCTCCATCTCAACAGGGTGATTTTTCTTATAAATTTCCTTGACCATTTCCGTACGGGCGGCTCGCAGCATCTGTTTTCCATCTTCTGCTGTGGCAATAAATTTTTCAATTGGAGATAAATTACCCTCTAATTCACATATTGCCCAATTTTTACAAAAAGTGGTTCTTACTTGACTTGGCCCTTTCCCCATATGCCTTTTTCGATAAGAACGAACATAATTACTAAATTCTGCTTCATATTTATTCATAAAACACATCTCTCTTGCTTTTATCCATGTTCACACGATGGTATATTGTGGTGATTTATGAAGGAATCCACGCTTTTAATCGATCAACAGGAGCGCTATCTCGTATTAAAAGTGATTTTACGTTTATTTGAATTTTTTTAAAGTTCACAATTTATACTCAATTGATGTTTATTATATTACCATGGAAACGAATTCAATTCAAGAGATTGAGTGGAATACCTAGATTTTATTAAAAAATTGTAGTTCTACACCTGTGATTTTTTTTACCAAAGTAGGGAAACTAGTTAAAAACGGTGATTATCTTATGGAAAAGAAACTTGCAATTATATCAGACATTCATGGCAATCATTCTGCCCTAAAAGCAGTCTTTCAACAAATCGACCATGTTGATCACATTGATCATATCTATTGTTTAGGGGACTTAGTAGGAATAGGGTATGAAACAAATGAAGTGCTCAATCTTCTTATTTCTCGAAACGATCTTTCTTTTGTAATCGGTAATCATGACGAAGCCATCTTCGATATTCTTTCGGGAAGAGAACCTTACAGTAGAGGGAAAGAAAGAAAGCATCATGAGTGGATTGCCTCGCATTTAGACAGGCAATTTCTCCCATTTTTAATAAACCTCCCAACCACATTTTCTGCGGAGTATAATGGCAAAAGATTATTTTTTGTCCACTATCATTTAGATGAACATGGTGACTTTTTACCGGTTGACTATGAACCGACAAGTGAAAAATTGGATTTCCTTTACAGAAATTCACATGCTGATGTGGTATGTTTTGGCCATCACCATGTCATCCACCACTTTAAAACAAAAAAACGACTCTACCTTAATCCCAGTTCATTGGGATGTGATTATAAGCCCATCGCCACTTACACTATTTTAACAATAGGTGAATGTGGCGAAATAAATGTTACATTCAAAGAAGTGCATTATGATAATAAAGAGTTTTTATTAGGATATAGCAGGCTAAACGTTCCAGATTCTAATTATATATTGAAAATATTTCATGGAAATCAGCATCTCAAATACCTGTAAATCTTTGTTTCTCAATCATGATATTTTTCATCAAACCACATCCATATCATTATGTCATTTATTCTGAAAAGAATTTTTAATGAAAATTAAATCATTCAGTAAAACTTTAATGAGTTTTATATGATACATTGATTTTAACCTTAATAGGATTCTTCTTAAGGCCAATCTTTGTAAAAAATCGGAAGTTACTCCGTATTAAGAATGAGTGATGACATGTTGAATTTAAAGGAAGTCATAGAACAACTACGAGACGAAGGTATAACCAATAGCGAACAGGTAGTCATTCGTTGGATTCTAGAAGGAAAACTGAAAGCTAAACGAACGAATAATTTTAAAATGGACTACATGATTAAACCCAGTGATCTGGCAGCATTCATCTTGGAAAAGCAGATTGAAAAAAAGAGCAAACTGTATGGTGTTGATTATCAGCACTGGGAAAAAACGTTTCATGAAAACCAGAAATTGAAACAGGAAAATGAGGAATTAAAAAGTATCGTTCGGATTGAACAATCAAAAGTTCGCGGCTTAAAAAGGATGTTACAAGCAGAATATGCACTGTCTGATTCTCCTCCCCTTACATATGCCGGCCTTTTGGGTTTAGAAACAGATGCCGACAAAGAGTTAATAAAGAAAGAATTTAAAAAGTTACTCAGATCGCTCCATCCAGATCGGGGAGGAGATGAACGGCTTTTTAAAGTGTTTTATGAACATTACAGCAAAACAAAGTAAATGACTAATCAAAGTTTTTTTATAGACAAAAGAGACAGTTTATCTGTCTCTTTTTCAACTTAATTATTCATGGAAATTTGTACCGTCCGTTGTCGCTTTCACAATACCAGCACGGATAACAAAGTCACCAAAGTGCTCGCCCTCCTGCCGTTCTTTCGCATAGTGAGGAATAATGGTACTTAATTCTTTCAAAATTTCTTGTTCACCGATATTTTCACGATACATTTTGTTTAAGCGGCTGCCATCATGGGCTGCCCCAAGATACATATTGTATTTTCCTGGTGCTTTACCTATAAAGCCAATTTCACCGAGGGCATGTCTAGCACATCCATTTGGACAACCAGTCATACGGATAGTAATATCTTCATCGCGCAAGCCGTTTTCATCAACAATTTCCTCAATCTTGGTAATCAGACCTGGTAAATAGCGTTCTGCTTCAGCCATCGCTAATCCACACGTTGGCAGCGCGACGCACGCCATGGAGCTGCGGCGAAGAGCGGAATAATGCTGCCCGTCTGTTAATCCGTATTTTTCAATCAACTCATTGATTTTTTTCTTTTTCTGGCTCGATACATTGGAAATTATGACGTTTTGATTGCCTGTCAGGTGAAAATCACCCGTATGGATTTTAGCAATTTCGCGTAAACCTGTTTTTAATTTATAATTTTCATAATCGGCAACACGGCCGCCTTCTATAAACAGCGTAAAATGCCATCTTCCTTGAACGCCTTTTACCCAGCCATATCGGTCTCCATTATGGTCAAAATGGAATGGCTTTGCTTCTGAGAGGCTCCATCCGAGACGGCTCTCCAGTTCTGCCTTTACATTTTCAAGCCCGAGTCTGTCCACAGTGTACTTAAAGCGGGCATTTTTACGAATAGAACGGTTACCATAATCACGTTGAATCGTAATCGTTTTTTCGGCAATTTCATATAACTGATTCGGTTTACAGAAGCCAATTACCTTTGCTAGCTGCGGATAGGTTGCCGTATCGCCATGGGTCATCCCCATGCCACCGCCAATCGCAACGTTAAATCCGATCAGTTTTCCGTCTTCCACTATCGCAATGAAAGCAAGGTCTTGTGAAAAAACATCGATATCATTGGATGGTGGAACGGCAATACCGATCTTAAACTTTCGCGGTAAATAGGTCGGACCATACATTGGTTCCACTTCTTCGACTTCTGGAGTGCCGGCCACTTTTTCTTCATCGAGCCAAACCTCATAATAGGCTCTTGTGCGTGGCAATAAGTCATCGCTTAATTTTTTTGACCATTCATATACTTCCGCATGTAGCTCCGATTGATATGGATTTGATGTGCACATCACGTTACGATTGACATCACCGCATGCTGCAATCGTGTCCAACATAGCACCATTTATTTCTTGAATGGTATTTTTCATATTCCATTTTAAAATCCCATGCATTTGAAATGTCTCACGTGTTGTTAGTTTCAGTGTGCCATTGCCATATTTTTCTGCCAATTCATCCATAACAAGCCATTGGTTCGGAGCTGCTACCCCACCTGGCAAGCGAACGCGCAACATAAACTGATACGCTGGCTCAAGTTTTTGTTTTTGGCGCTCATTGCGGAGATCGCGGTCATCCTGCAAATAGCTGCCATGATGTTTCATTAAACGGTTGTCATCTTCAGGAATGCCAGCACTAATCCTGTCAAGCATAACTTCCTTTAGCGTGCCGCGTAAATAATTGCTTCTTGCTTTAATACCCTCAACATCGCTTGGTGGTCCGTCTGGCGCTTTTAAAATTTGATTTACCATGTTGAAAACTCCTTTCCATCCAAAAATCAGTATACATCTCGCTGATAACGTTTCTGCTGTTGCAGATCTGCAAGAAATGCTTCTGCATCCTCTCGGCTCAAACCGCCTTCTTTTTCAATAATTTCAACGAGGGTCTGATGAACGTCATGTGACATGTGTTTCTCATCGCCGCAAATGTATAGGGCAGCTCCTTCTTGAAGCCACTCGAACAATTCTTTGCTGTGTTCAAGCATGCGGTGTTGGACATATACCTTTTCGTTGGTATCCCGCGAAAATGCGACATCCATTTTCGTTAATGTTCCATTTTTCAACCACTTTTGCCATTCAATCTGGTAAAGGAAATCTGTCACGAAATGTTGGTCGCCGAAGAATAGCCATGATTTACCCGCTTTGACTTCAGCTTCTTCACGTTCCTGCATAAAAGCTCGAAACGGTGCTACACCTGTACCCGGACCAACCATAATGATTGGTGTTTCTGGATTTTGTGGTAATTTAAAGTTTTCATTATGTTGAACGTAAACGTTCAGAATGTCCCCAGGGTTAAGACGTTCCGCTGCTAAAATCGAGCAGACGCCATTCCGCATACGGCCGTGTGCATCATAGCGGACAGCCCCGATTGTCAGATGGACTTCCTCTGGATTTGCAGTTAAACTGCTTGAAATCGAATAAAGTCGGCTCGGTATTTTTCTTAACAATGCTACAAACTCTTGGACAGATCCACTCCAAGGTGTAAAATCACGAACTAAATCCAGCAAGTCCCGTCCATCCAAGTAACTTTTTAACTGTTGTTCATTGCCTGGAGACAGTAGATTCTGCAATTCCTCATTTGAGGAAAATTGTACTGCCTTCTGTAAAAGCGGTTTGGTTAAAACAGTAATTTCATAATATGATAGTAGCGCCTCTCTAAGTGGACGAACATCTCCCTGTTTCACTGTCACCGATTCTTCAGGATTCCAGTTCATTTCTGCTAAAAGCAAATCAACTAGTTCGGGATCATTTTCCGGATAAACCCCCAGGCTGTCACCTGGTTCAAAGGTGAGACCAGAGCCTTCTAGTGATAGCTCGAGGTGACGCGTTTCTTTATTCGAGCCTCTGCCATTTAAATTAATATTCTCGAGCACTTCTGCTTTAAATGGATTGGTTCTGGAGTATTCTGATTCAATTGTTTGTTGGACTGCTGTTTGTGATAAAGTTGTGCTTCCACTTGGCACATCGCTAATGCTGCCAAGAACCCCTTCTAACCATTCTGCTGCGGGCTCATCGAAATCTACATCGCAGTCAAAGCGTGGATATAGTCGTGTACCGCCAAGTTCTTCTAGTCGAGCATCGAACTCTTTTCCTGTCTGACAGAAAAATTCATATGAGCTGTCTCCAAGTGCTAAAACTGAATAATTGAGATTTTCAAGTTTTGGTGCTCTTTTACTATATAGGAACTCATGGAACGTGATGGCACTATCCGGCGGATCACCTTCACCTTGTGTACTCACTATAATAAGAAGGTTTTGAACTTTTTTTAAATTATTCGCTTTAAAATCACTCATCGATGAGACGGTTACTTGGAAACCGTTCCCTTCAAGTGTCTTGGCAGATTTCTTTGCTAGACCTTGGGCATTGCCTGTTTGAGATCCGTAGAGAACGGTTATTTCTTTTGTCTGAGTTGGCTGCTGTACGAATTGTTCTCCAGCTGTTCCTAGAACGGATGAAAATTGAGAACCAGCAAGAAAGCCACTTAGCCAAACTTTTTGTGATTCTGTCAAGGTGGGCAGAATTTTGTTAAGGAGCTCAACTTGCTCCTGTGTAAACGGACTGTTCAATACCTGAAGTTGCAAACAATAACACCTCACAATGGAATAAAAGTAATTTTGTTAATGTCTTTAGAAAATAAGTGAGAATATTCTATCTCTCTCTGAATCTAGCATGACATTTTTTCGTGTTGCCGACAACAACTAATATTTTTTATTTTTAATAGGATTCCGGGGTGGTTAATTATTAACTCTTAGAGTCTAGTGATTCTCTTTTTTTGTGGCACGGACACTCTGGACTTCTTTTAGTGCCTGATCAACCTCTTTTTTCGGCGTTACGGGCGCTGTGGATCTCTTATAGTGACCGTGAGACCTCTTTTTTCGGTGTTACGGGCACTATGGATCTCTTATAGTGACCGTGTGACCTCTTTTTTCGGCGTCACGGGCGCTGTCCATCTCTTATAGTGACCGTATGACCATTTTTTTCGGCGTCACGGGCGCTGTCCATCTCTTATAGTGACCGTGTGATCTTTTTTTTCGGCGTTACGGGCACAATTATCTTTTTTTGTGACCATGAGCACTCATTTTGAGGCCCCCTCGGGCACAATTATCTTTTTTTGTGACCATGGGCACTCATTTTGAGGCCCCCTCGGGCACAATTATCTTTTTTTGTGACCATGAGCACCCATTTTGAGGCCTCCTAGGTCACAATTATCTTTTTGTGCAGGCGGTCACTCATCAATCCCTAATTAGTCGCACGCTCTAGGACAACATCCTCAATCATCCGATGGCTGCTCAACGGTCCGGTATAGTGAATCTCCCTGCCTAGTTTTTGCCACTTACGAATCTCTTGTGTTACTTCAGCAGTAAGCAGACCAGAAAATAATAAATAAGGAATTACAATTACTATACCGTCAGCGTTTTTCATAATCGTTTCGAATCCCTCTTGCAGCCGTGGTTCTGCAGCAGCCAAATAACATACAGAAACTTCCTTAATACCTAGCCGCTCCCTTATGCCATTAGCAATTAAAGTAAAATCTGACTGAATATCAGGGTCACTACTTCCCCTTCCGACTATCAATGCCCGATCCTCACGAACAAAAGGACCAACTGTTTCCTTAACCAAATCAGCAACAGCATCAAGAATCTTCCCTTGGACACCGAATGGATCCTTAACAGTAACCTGAATTTCAGGAAACCTCTGCTGTAATGACGATAAAACAAGTGGGATATCCTGTTTGATGTGGCCGGCAGCTAACAAAAACAGCGGAACCACTGTAATTTCAGTTGCACCTCGTTCCACGCATCGCCCAAAGCCTTCCTCAATCGATGGCTCTGTCAACTCTAGGAAACAGATTTCTTGAACTAGGACATCAATACGCCCCATTACTTTTGAGACAAAAGCTTTTGCCTCATCGGCTCCTTTTTTCGATCGTGTACCATGACCAATGTATAAAATGGCTTTCATTTAAAATACACCTTTCTACCTTATCCGTGAACAACTGGCAAATTCGAAATAATTTCTTCATGAAACCAGTTTAACCTATTATGGAGTCGAACAACCTCTCCAATCACGATCATACTTGGATTGGAAATATCGGCATCTTTCACCCGCTTTTCTATTGTTTCAAGCGTGCCAACCACTGTTCGCTGATCGCTTAATGTACCCCATTGGACAAGCGCAATCGGTGTTTGTGGTGATTTGCCATGCTGAATGAGTTGATTAGTAATCGACGAAAGATGGGAAACTCCCATATAAATACAAATCGTGTCAACCGCATTTGCCAGGTGGAACCATTGGTGCTCAGCCGCCACATCGCCAGCTTGGTGACCAGTAATAAACGCAAAGCTCTTACTTAGGTTTCGATGCGTGACCGGAATCCCGGCATAAGCAGAAGCCGCAATCCCTGCCGTTATGCCTGGGACAATTTCAAACGGTACATCATTTTTAGCACATTCTTCGGCTTCCTCTCCTCCGCGCCCAAACACAAACGGATCTCCACCCTTTAAGCGGACAACCTGATACCCTTTTTTAGCGTATTTTACTAGAAAATGATTAATGGTTTCCTGCTTCATAGTATGATAGTGTGGGAGCTTACCGCAATATACTAGCTGTGCCCCTTCTTTTGCATACGAAAGTAGTTCGGGATTTACGAGCCGATCATATAGGATGACATCAGCTTGCTGCAGGCAACGCAATCCTTTAACGGTAATCAATTCTGGATCTCCAGGACCCGCACCTACTAAAAAAACTTTGCCAACCATAGCCACTCATCCTTTCCCACTTAGATAACTAGATAATGTTCTTTTTCTGAAGATATTGGAATATTTGTTCTACCGCTTCTCCCACTGAGAATTGGTCAGAACGAATCGTAATTTCTGGACGCTCCGGTGCTTCATATGGTGAGTCAATCCCAGTAAAATCTTTTATTTCCCCCCGGCGCGCCTTGGCATAAAGCTGCTTTGGATCACGAAGCTCGCATTGTTCAATGGGGCAGTCAATGAATACCTCGATAAATTCTCCCTTTTCAAACAGGTCACGAACCTGGTCGCGGTCGGAACGGAATGGAGAAATAAAAGCTGTTGTAACAACGGCGCCACTATCTACAAATAGTTTAGCAACTTCCCCAATTCTCCTAATATTCTCTTTTCGATCATAATCAGAAAAGCCGAGGTCACGGTTAAGACCGTGACGGATATTATCGCCATCAAGTACATATTCATTAATTCCTTGGCGGTACAATTCGCTTGAAACAGCGTTAGCAATGGTCGATTTACCAGATCCAGAGAGGCCGGTAAACCACAGGACACAGCTGCCATGACCATTTTGTGTCCGGCGGTCGTGCTTAGTAACTGTTGTAGAGTGCCATGTGATATTCGTTGCTTTTGACATGTGTTTTTTCCTCCTTAGACCATTGTGCTTTCTTTCATTCCTTCAATCAACACTTCTACCACTTCTTTACGGCTGAAAGTAGATGGAGGAAGAACACCGGCACGCAGCATTTCTCTAACCTTTGTTCCAGAAAGGATTACTCTGTCTTCTTTGCCATGCGGGCATGTTTTATCTGATGCCATTCCTTCGCATTTCGTGCAATAAAAGCTGTGTTCAAAGAATAACGGCTTAATGCCAAGTTCGCCTTCAGGAAATTCGCTAAAAATATGTTGTGCATCGTATGTTCCGTAGTAGTTGCCGACACCAGCGTGGTCGCGGCCAACGATGAAATGCGTGCAGCCAAAGTTTTTCCGAGCGATCGCATGGAAAATAGCTTCTCTTGGACCGGCATAACGCATTGCCGCAGGGTATACCCCAAGCTGTACTCTTTCAGCAGGATAATAGTTTTCTAGTAAGACACGATAACTTTTTAAACGGACATCTGCAGGAATATCATCCGACTTGGTTTCACCTACAAGAGGATTAACGAATAGTCCATCGACTATTTCTAGTGCTGCTTTTTGAATATACTCATGTGCGCGGTGAATCGGATTTCTTGTTTGGAAGCCAACAATGGTTTTCCAGCCTTTTTCTTCAAACAAGGCACGTGTTTCCTTTGGCTCAAGCCAGACATCGGAGAATACCCCTTTTTCTGGTTTTTTGACAAGTGTTACTTCACCAGCTACATAGACCGGTCCTCTTTCATAAAGCCGCTTTACGCCTGGATGGGCAAGCTCAGCTGTTTTGTATACTTCCAGTGCTTCTTTATCTAAATCTGGTTCGTACCATTCAGAAACCTTAATGACACCATAAACCTCTTTTTGAAAAACTAACTTGATTTCTTCGCCTTCAGTAAGTGATGCAGCAGTTTGGTAGGAAACAGGCAGCGTTACGGGAATCGACCAGATGGTATTGTCTGCTAGACGCATGTTGCTAACCACAGATTCAAAATCGGCCTTCCCTAGGAATCCTGTTAATGGACTAAATAGCCCGACCCCAATTAATTCTAGATCACTTAAGGCAATGGCATCTATTTCAAGTTCTTTTTCGATTTGAGTTACATCGTAGTGTGGATCAAATGCTTGGATTAGTTTTCCTCCATGTGGTGCTGGTAAAAATGACACGTAAAATCATTTCCTTTCTTTTTCAAAAATAAGTTTTATATAGAATGAGATGTTTATTGCGGATAGCCCCTCTTGACTTTGGGATAATCTCCACTGACTGCCTAGTAACTATCCTAGTCTCACAATCTAACATATTTACTCTTTAACAATTTCCTGCTGCCCTACTGTGATTGTGGGTTTCCGCCCTTTCATTAATGACAAGACACCCAGGACGGAAATTAACACCCCGACCATTGCAATGATCGGATAAAAATTATGCTCAATAATTAATTGAATGAGTGTGTACGACAATACCATCGATAACACTGGTGATACGATCCAAACAGTAAGTAATTGAACAACAATACCTTTTTTCAAAACGGACTTGCCATGCTTCGCAAAGCCCATGCCAATAATGGAGGATGTCGTAATTTGTGTAAGCGGGACAGGAATCCCAAACATGGAGGCAACTGTCACAATGGTTGCGCCTGTACCTGAAATCACGCAGCCCTCTTCCAGCCTTAACGTGGTTATTTTTTTTCCATTGGTTTCAAGAACTCGGTGTCCAAGAAGTAACGCTCCCCCTGCAACGCATAATCCGCCCCAGAAGATTCCATTTCCGGTCGTCATGATTTGGGCACCGACCAACGGGCCAACCGCATTAGCGACATTGTTCATACCGGCTGAAAAGGCTTCGAATAATCCCATAAAAACAACCAGCACTGACAAGAATGGAACAGCTTTTGGCGCCTGCATCCATTTTTTTATCCTTTTATTTTTTAATAAATAGGAGGCACCGATTGCAATCACAAAAGCCGCAAATGGTGTTAACAGCCAGAAAACCATGATCCAAACCAGTTTGCCTACAAATACTGATTGGTACACAATCCCTGCCCCAACTACAGAGCCTACGGCCACCTCACTAGTAGATAGCGGAATGCCGAAAATATTGGCCAAAAACAAGGCCAGTGCTGCAGAAGTTAAAACAATTAACGCAATTGGAATCGTAAACGTGCTGCTCGGGACTATTCCACTTCCGATTGTTTTAACGACCTCGCCACCGCCGAGCCAGGCGCCAAAGAATACTACAATTGCACATAGAAGCAAGGCCAAGCGTTTTTTGACTACACCCGCTCCATATGCAATTCCCATGGAAGCCGCCGCACCACTGGCACCAATATTTATTGCAAAAAATAATCCTATTGTAATCGCTATAATTGTAAGCAATGAAATACCCTCCTTTAGCGGGTGTGTAGCCCACACTCCGTCTTGCCGCTACCAACCCAACGTCCTGCTCGTGAGTCACCATCATCGCCAACAGGTTGTGTACAAGGAAAACAGCCTATGCTTGGGTATTGATGATCATGCAAAGTGTTGTATGGAAGATCCTTCTTCTTGATATAGTCCCAAACTTCATCCCATGTCCAGTGGATCAAGGGGCAAATTTTGATATTCTGAAATTTTTCATCTTTATTTAAAAATTCAGTATTGGCCCTGGTAGGTGACTGTTCTCTGCGAAGGCCAGAAATCCACGCTTGTTTAGCGGTCAACGTCTCCCTTAATGGAATGACCTTGCGAATATTACAGCATTGGTTCGGATCTCTTTTCCATAAGGCTGATCCATACTCTGCCGCTTGTTCATCAAGACTTATCTTTGGCAGTTTTCGTTCAATTCTTAACGTCGGGAAACGGGCTTCTATTTTATCTATGACCTCATATGTTTCCGGAAAATGTAAGCCAGTGTCTAAAAAAACGATATGCGCATCTGGCTTAACTTGGGCGATAAGATCAATTAACACAATCGCTTCTGCACCGAAACTCGATGAATAGACAATCTGATCTTCCAGATAAGAATTGTAAGCCCACTCTAATACGGAGCGTGCACCTTTTGTTTCATTTCCAATTGGAAATGTGTCTGATATTTGTTGCCAGTTTTGATAAGTTACTGCAGCTGTCATGGCCACTTTCCTCCTTTTCCCATTAAAAAAAGACAGTCTCGCACCTTACTAAAGTAGAGACCGCCTCTAGTTTTTCTAGTCAGCGATTTTTATTTGGTTGAAGACGAACCTTTTCATTTTTCTCAATTTGGACAATCTTACCATCCTGAACAACTAATGTAATTGAGCCAAATTTTAATGACTCCATCATTTTCTCAATATGTTCAATGAGTTCTTCCCTCTCATGAGTGTTCAGCTTGATTCGCCTCCTTTAAAAAAACATCCTTCCCATTTTAGAAAGTTGTTTCACTACACCCGTGAACACTTATCTCCCAAAATGGTTGCCATTTTGCTGGAATTGGCACCTTTCAACGCAAGTTTCCGGCTTCATCGGGCCAGTCACTTAGCCACTCTAGATTAGAAATATAGTATTTAATGAAATTAATCCTACCATACCTATAGGTTTTATGTAAATGAAAAAATACAAAATTTTAAAAATTCTTATTTGCACCTTTTTGTCTATGGGTCTTTATATTGATTAACCTGAGTAGATGGTCGTATTTTTCAGATTGAAGTGGATCCAAAAAATTTTAAAAATACCGATACCAATTTTAAAAATTTGCATTTACTGTAATGTGAAGGAGGATGATAATGATGACAGAGTTAAATTTTCATCAAATTGCCCATGAACTGCTAGAAAAAGAGGTTGAAATTGTTACACTTCAAGGGAATTTTACAGGGAAACTGCTTGAGGTAGGTAAGGATGTTTTGGTTTTAGAAAGCAGGGGTAGAATCCGCCCAAGGATTTTGGGCGTAAGAATTGAAGTGATAGTAGCGATTTTTCGCGTAGAACAAATGCAAAGAGGACCATTTGGTTTTAGTCCAGGACAGAATAGTGTCGAGGAAGAACAACACGAAAGTAGTAATGATTAAAATAAACCTTTAGGAAAATGAATAAAAGAGAAAGCAAGAATCAGCTTGCTTTCTCCTTTTAAGTGTCAACTCTTGTTCAACTGACAAAAGGAATATCATTTTTCCTATTTATTATTTTTTTCTTCACCCAAGGAAGGAAGTCCGGATAGATATCCTACATATCCTGGATTTTGCGAACTGTTCAAAAGGTAGGTATGACCATCAAGGTTTTCTACCATTTGTAAGCCAGTCGATTCACCGCCACCTGGTACTGAGAGTATTCGAGAAAGTTTTTTTGTCTCTACATTGTATGCCCATGTATAGTTATTTGCATGAAGACCGGAATCTTCTCCAATAAAGAGTGTATTCATTTTTGGTGAATAGACAACATTATCGGGATTGGCAATTTTATCAACGTTCGCTGTGTTGCCATCGGCGTCCGGAGCTGCCAAATCCTCACCCATTAAATATCCTGACATGTCGACAGGCACGTAATGGCTGTTTATTTTTTGACCATCTTTCGTTTTACGATTTGGTTGGAAAGAGACTTCATATATTCCACCTGCACTAATCTTCGGTAATTGAATATCATCTACAGGTGCAGTTGGTTCAGGTAACATTGTCCCTTCTTGATAGGAGATGGCTAGGTAAGCTTTATTTTCTTTTTCGTTAAAATCAAGACCTTCCATCTTGTTGAATTCTACAGTTGCACCAAGGTATGCTGCATAACGGTGTGTTTCTAGGAATGCTGCTGCTTTTTCCATCCCTGGTTTCACTTTAACCCATTCTACCTTTTTACCGTTTGCTGCTGTTTTGATTGGTGTATAACCCTCGGCTTTTCCTTTAACAGCATCATCAGTTACGTCAAAAATGTCACTGAAATTCGTTGTGTCTGCTAACGTTTGTATTTCTTTATCTGTTGAATGACCAAGCTTAATCCATTCTAAATTGGCTGCACCGCCATTTTCGGTTCCTGTCTGAACCCATTTGGCTGCGTATAATGTACCTGCTGACAAATCTTTCTCTTTATCAGCTACATACATAAAAAATCCACCTGGGTTGCTGTCCACTCCATAAATAACGGTTTTGTTATCGGGCATAACTTTTACACGTTCGAATGCCATTCTGCCCATGCTATAATGTTTTACAACACTAGTCGAACCGTCTGCCTTCACCGTTACTTCTGGAACATGTCCATAATAATAGGGATTGCCTATTAAACTTTTACTATTGTAATAATTTCTCATAAACTTGGTAACGGAGGAAGATGAAGGATTTAGTTCATGTGCTCTTGCATCCGGATCTGTTTCCTCTGAACCAAGATGTGTATTCCATGGAGTTAATAACCCCGCACATGGCTTCCAAATGCCATTTACCTCAGAAAAGTCAATTGGTTTAATATCAATAACAGTTAATTTGCCAGTGGCAGGATCCATCTCAACGGTACTTAAACTCATCGATCCTGGATTTTCAAGACCATTCTCGTTTTTAGGCATAGATTCATAATGACTGATTAAATAGTAAGTATTTTCTGGAAGACCTGGAACCTTCATCAGGCTGTTCATGTCAGGAGCTGTAGAAGAATATGGAGTTCCATCGGCCTTTGTAAGGATTTCGCCCGCTGCATTGGTAGTAACACCTGCAACTTTTCCATTAATTAGATCGCCAGGTCTGAACAATGTTTCATAGCTTAGTGGAACAGTTTTCTTGCTTCCATTATTGTATGTAACCTCAACTGATGCCTTCGAGTACAGTAAGTCGTTTTTTTCTTGATCAGTTTTTGGTGCTTCCATTCCCAAAAATTCAATCGATTTAATTTTCGCGGATTCCTTCGATGCCGCCATAGCTGCATTTAAAGATGTTAAGGTTAATGATGCTGCAAGAACTGGTACGACGAATTTTTTTTTCATTAAACTTCGCTCCTTAATTTGTATTGCTCTTCACTTAAAACATTACAAAACTATCGTTAAGACAGTGTTAATTAATAGTTTGAATTCCGTAAATTTTTAAAACAATTATTTCATTTTAAGTCAGTGCTTTATAAAACTTCAGTTTTCACCTAACCACATGGTAAAATAAAAGAACATGTGTAAAATTTAATAATCGGAAGTGTTTATTTTGACTCAATCCACTATGAACAGCCACAACAAGGTTTTGCGTTTTTCAACCACAGCCATAACCGCGTTAATAGGCGGACTAATATTCTCAGCCCTCCATACACCGATTCCTTGGCTGCTTGGACCAATGGCGGCTGTTCTAATTGGTGCCAGATTTAGAAAAATTGAATTTTATTGGCCTGTCTCCATTCGGGATACCGGTTTAATTATCGTAGGCTATTCTACTGGAATGGCGTTCACGAAAGAGGCGTTGCTGCAAATAATAGAGAAGCTGCCTTCGATGCTGCTAATGACGGTTTTACTTGTGTGTTTTTGTGCGGGAATTGCCTATGCTGTTTCTAAACTTACCGGGGTCGATTATCCAACGGTATTAACAGGAAGCATTCCAGGAGGGCTTTCGCAAATGATTATTTTTGCGGAGGAAATGAAAGGAATCGATATTACCACGGTTACGTTTCTGCAAGTTGCCCGGTTACTGATGATTATTTTCTTTGTGCCTTTTCTTCTATTTGGACCGTTGTTTAACCATACAACTAGCCTAACCACTACAGACCTAGCTCAAAAGTCGATCCAATCTTCGGTTCCATTTTTTCCAACTGTAGTATGGTTTATCCTGATTTGTGTGCTCAGTGCCTTTCTTGCCAAGAAGCTTAAATTTCCGACTCCTTATTTATTAGGCCCCATTCTCGGAACAGCGATCGCTTGTATATCTGGACTACAAGGCCCTGCCCTTCCCTCATCAGTTTTGGACGTTTCCCAATTCATGATTGGTGGATATATCGGTTTATTATTGAAGCCCGAAAAACTGGAACATAAAACGAAAATAATTTCCCTTGCTCTTCTAAGTGGTTTACTCATGATAATAGGGTCTGTGGGATTGGGTTTATTACTTATTCATTTTTACCATATCACTCCAGCCACAAGTTTACTTAGTTTGGCACCAGGTGGAATGGACCAGATGGCCATACTGGCACATGTGGTTCAGGCTGATTTATCGATGGTTACCGGGTACCAATTATTCCGGCTCTTTTTTATCTATTTTGCCGTACCTCCGCTACTCAGGCTATTTTTTAAAGTAGGAAATAGCAAAATGAAAAGTCCCGCTTAAGTCAATTTGTGCTCGTACTTTTTCAAATAACTTGGTCGGTAAATTTTATCGCGAGTAATCTGTAAACGCTTAATCACCTTATAACACTAGTAAAGATATTCGTAATAGTTTTACTGTCTATTTTACGAGGGCTAGTTGTAAAATTAAATGCAACAGCTTAAAACGTGAAAAGCCACAGATAAAC
>CAUSCO010000014.1:0-117428 GCA_963530265.1 uncultured Bacillus sp. | reverse complement strand
AAAAGAGAGAGACCGGTCGCTTATGAAGGCTCTAACCGCCCGAAGCCACGGAAAAAGAGAGAGACCGGTCGCTTATAGAGGCTCTAACCGCCCGAAGCCACGGAAAAAGTAGAGAGACCGGTCGCTTATAGAGGCTCTAACCGCCCGAAGTCACGAAAAAAGAGAGAGACCGGTCGCTTATTAACGCTCGCTAACCGACAAAAACCACGAAAATGCGTCAAATCTGTCTTTAAAATCAAACTGTATAAACTTCATCTCTGTTTTTAAGGAACCAATTTCATCCCAATATGTTACCTTTTTTGCTCAAATATGAAATATCAGGTAAACTACATAAGTATAGGTATTCTTAGGAAAAGCTCCTAAGGTTTTTTTTTGATTAAATTAAGGTAAAATGAAGATAGATTGTTATGCGAAGGTAAAAGGTGAGTGCATGAATAAATTTGAACTGAATACTACAAGTTCTGAAGAGACGACCCAATTTGCCATTAGGTTAGCCAGTTTTTTACAACCGGGTGATGTCATTGCCCTTGAGGGGGATTTAGGTGCCGGAAAAACAACCTTTACAAAAGGATTGGCTAAGGGGTTAGATATTACAAGAACTGTTAATAGTCCCACATTTACAATCATTAAAGAGTATAAAGGCAAGTTGCCCCTGTACCATATGGATGTTTACAGGGTATCCGATGCCTGTGAAGACCTTGGTTTTCATGAATATTTTGAAGGTGACGGTGTTACCGTAGTGGAATGGGCTCATTTAATTGATGAGCAGCTGCCAACAGAACTGTTAACCATTCATTTATATCATGAAGGTCCAGATCAACGTAAAATCGTCGTTGTACCAAAAGGAAATAGATATGAGCAATTATGTAAGGAGATTTTTAAATGACGATATTAGCGATCGATACTTCTAACTACACGTTAGGAGTTGCGCTTTTAGAAGATAATCAAGTCCTTGGGGAGTATATTACAAATTTAAAAAAGAACCACTCTGTTCGAATCATGCCAGCCATTCAGACATTAATGAAGGATTGTGAAAGAGTGCCTGCCGACTTAACAAAAATTGTTGTAGCAAAGGGCCCCGGTTCCTATACAGGTGTAAGAATTGGTGTAACGATTGCCAAAACATTAGCCTGGACCTTAAACATTCCACTTGTCGGTATTTCTAGTCTGGAAATTTTAGCTGCAGGCGCAGGGCGATACTTTGACGGCTTTGTATCTCCGTTGTTTGATGCCAGAAGAGGACAAGTTTATACAGCACTATATCAGTATCAAAATGGGGAATTGACAGCTGTAGCACAGGATCAATTAATTATGTTAGCTGATTGGGCAGCAAAATTAACGGAACTGAATAAACCGATTATGTTTATTGGAAATGATCTGCCGATTCATAAAGCAAAAATTGAAGAACTGTTAGGTACACAAGCCATTTTTGCCAACATGACAGAACAAAATCCACGCCCAGCTGAGCTTGCATGGCTAGGTAAGGACCAACCAGGGGAAGACATACATTCCTTTGTGCCAAATTATATACGTTTGGCTGAAGCCGAAGCAAAATGGTTGGAGGCAAAAGGGAAAATTTTAAACGGATAGGGATAGAGAAAAATGGTAGATTCTGTTGGTTTTCGTTATATGCGGGAAGAGGATATAGACCAGGTTTTAGAAGTTGAACATGCTTCCTTTACACTACCGTGGAGTCGGGAAGCATTTTATAATGAACTGCACAATAATAAATTTGCTGTCTATATCGTTATGGAAGAAAATGATAAAATTATCGGATATTGTGGTGCATGGGTCGTCGTTGATGAAGCACATGTTACGAATGTAGCAATTTTGCCTGAATATAGAGGAAAAAAGCTCGGGGAGGCATTGATGAATAAACTAATCTCAGTCGCCCGAGAGATGGGGGCGAGAAGTATGACACTGGAAGTACGGGTTACCAATTATGTCGCACAATCGCTTTACCGAAAGTTTGGCTTTCAAAATGGCGGAATTCGGAAACATTATTATTCCGATAATCAGGAAGATGCACAAATTATGTGGGTGAATATATGAAAAAAGATCTGTTGATACTTGGAATTGAAACGAGCTGCGATGAAACAGCGGTTGCGATTATTAGAAATGGCCATGAAATGGTGGCAAATGTGGTGGCCTCGCAAATCGAAAGTCATAAAAGATTTGGTGGGGTTGTGCCTGAAATTGCCTCCCGTCACCATGTTGAGCAAATTACAATTGTAATCGAAGAAGCATTGCAACAGGCAAAACTTACTATGTCAGAAGTTGATGCCATTGCCGTGACAGAAGGCCCTGGTTTAGTGGGGGCACTTTTAATTGGGGTAAATGCTGCAAAAGCACTTGCCTTTGCCCATAACAAGCCACTTGTTCCTGTCCATCACATTGCTGGGCATATTTACGCAAACAGGCTGGTAACAGAATTCAAATTTCCGCTCATAGCTCTAGTCGTATCAGGCGGGCATACAGAGCTTGTTTACATGAAAGAACACGGACACTTTGAAGTGATTGGTGAAACGCGAGATGACGCTGCAGGAGAAGCCTACGATAAGGTAGCTAGAACGTTACATATGCCCTATCCAGGCGGCCCCCATATCGACCGTTTAGCACAGGATGGAAGTCCGACAATCAATCTGCCAAGAGCTTGGCTTGAAGAAGGTTCCTATGATTTTAGTTTTAGCGGCTTAAAATCAGCTGTGATTAACACCGTTCACAATGCGGAGCAGCGTGGTGAGTCAATCGCTCCTGAAGACTTAGCTGCAAGCTTTCAAGCTAGTGTGGTGGAAGTGTTAGTTAAAAAAACGGTGAAAGCAGTAGCACAGTATGGCGTAAAGCAAGTATTAGTTGCAGGAGGAGTTGCCGCAAATAAGGGACTTCGAAATGCACTAGAAAAGGAATTTTCAAAAAAACCGGATATTCAATTAGTGATACCTCCCTTATCATTATGTACGGACAATGCGGCGATGATTGCTGCGGCCGGTAGCGTAATGTTTGAAAAGGGAATCAGGGCTGGACTGAATCTTAATGCCAATCCAGGACTCGATATTCAATTATATAACAATTAACTCTTCTGAAAAGAAGAGTTTTTTTGTGGATAATCTTAAGCTATCGACAGGTTAATATCAGGATAATGTGGATAAGTCTGTGGATACAGTGGATAATGTGGATAAATATCGTGTTTAATGTGGATAAAGTGGATAAGTATTTAGATGTCCTATTACTAATACCTTTTATATGTGAATAAAGTTGTGGAAAATATGTTGATATCTATGAAATTTGTCAAAATGTCTGTAAAAACTATAAGAATTTTGTCGATATCACGTCGGATTTTGTTGAAATTCAAAGAAATGTATTCGAAAAAAACAAAAACCGGGTTTAGCACCCGGTTTTTCTTAGAAGATAAGAACGTATAAATTTTTGACTTTGAGAATTGTCCAGCTTCAGCGCCCAGCGGCTAGTGTACTTCGCTCTTCTCCCTACGATAAGTCAAGCACGGAATAGCTAACGCTCTCCGTGTTTCCTTTATCGCGTTTAACGGGCAGTAGATTCTCAACTGCCCGTAAGAACCCGATCGGTTCAACTAAGAATCAGCGATAAGTACGTTCGCTGATTGAAGTTTCACCTTATCTCAGTCGAAGCGCTCCAGTCCATACACCGCTAAACGGGCGCTTACGCTTTTCTTATTTAATCAGCAAGCTCAGCCCAATTTTCCATCATTTCATCAAGCTCAGCCTTAGCCTTTTCATTTTTTATGTTAATTTCTAATACTTTTTCATGATTTTGAAAAATTTCCGGTTCGCACAGCTGCTGCTCGTAATCTTGAATTTGATTTTCGAGTTCTTCGATTCGCTGTTCAATCTCTTCTAGTTTACGTTTACGCTGCCGTTCCAGCTTTTTGCTTTCTTTATCTAGCTGATAGCTATTTTTCTCCTGGGCTGTGTTCTCAGCCGCATTTTTAGCAGAAGCCTCTAAAGCGAGTGCTGCCAGTTCTTCCTGTTCTAGTTTCTTTTCCACATAATAATCATAATCCCCAAGATACTCTACACTTCCATGCTGGCTTAATTCCAAAACCTTTGTGGCAATACGGTTAATGAAATACCGGTCGTGTGAAACAAACAGAATGGTACCTGGGTAATCGATTAATGCATTCTCTAGAACCTCCTTACTATCAAGATCAAGGTGGTTCGTCGGCTCGTCCAAAATTAATACATTTGCTTTCTCTAACATAAGTTTAGCAAGAGCCAGCCTTGCTTTCTCGCCGCCGCTTAAGGTTGAAACGATTTTTAAAACGTCATCGCCAGAAAATAAAAAATTCCCTAAAACCGTTCGAATTTCCTTTTCACTTTTTAAAGGATAATCATCCCAAAGCTCATTCAAGACGCGTTTATTAGAGGATAATTCAGCTTGTTGCTGATCATAATACCCAATTGCAAGGTTTGACCCATATTGGACCGTCCCCGAAAGCGAAGGCAGCTTCTTAATAATGGTTTTTAGAAGGGTTGATTTACCGATTCCATTTGGACCAACGAGGGCAATACTTTCCCCTTTATAGGCACGGAATGAAATGGCTTCTGAGACCTTTTCCCCTTCATAACCGACTGCTAAATTGTCAACGATTAAGACGTCATTACCGCTCTGTTTTTCAATTTCAAAGGAGAAGGCAGCTGATTTTTCATCTCCGAGCGGACGATCCATAACCTCCATCTTTTCAAGCTTTTTTCGCCGGCTTTGCGCCCGTTTGGTCGTGGAGGCCCTTGCCAAATTTCGGTTGATAAAATCTTGCAGATTAGCGACCTCTTGCTGCTGTTTTTCATAAACTTTCATATCGCGCTCATAATTGGCCGCTTTTTGTTCTAGGTAAGAACTATAGTTGCCTGTAAAGCGCCCGATTTGCTTGCGTGATATCTCATAGACCTGTGTGACGACTTTATCTAAAAAGTAGCGGTCATGGGAAACAATTAAGATAGCCCCATCATAACCCTGTAGATATTGTTCAAGCCAGGAAAGGGTCTCAATGTCCAGATGGTTGGTAGGCTCATCCAAAATTAAGATATCAGGTCTTGTTAACAAAAGCTTTCCTAAGGCAAGCCGGGTTTTTTGCCCGCCGCTTAAACTAGAAATCATCAAGGAATTGTCGTGAAAGTTTAAACCATGCAGGACAGAACGAACTTCGGCTTCATATTGATAGCCGCCTTGTTCCTTGAATTTTACCTGAAGTTGATCATATTCCTTTAAAATACGCTCGTATTTTGCAGTCTCTTCAAAAACACTAGAGTCGGCCATCTGTTCTTCCAATTTACGAAGGGACCTTTCCATCACACGAAGGTGTTCAAAAACGGTCAGCATTTCCTCCCAAATCGACAAATTGGACTCAAGGCCGGTATTTTGGGCTAAATAGCCAATCGTGACTTCCTTTGGCTTAATGATTTCACCGCCATCATGTGACAAATGCCCGGCAATAATTTTCAATAAAGTTGATTTTCCGGCACCATTGCGGCCGACAAGGGCAACACGGTCCCGTGTTTGTAATTCTAACTTTATATTCGATAAAATAAGGTCAGCACCATAATATTTTTGTAGTTGGTTCACTTGCAACAAAATCATTTTCATTCACCTCTATTACAAACAAAACTATATAAGCTATACCTTTATGGATAGACAACTTGTTCAAATTACCGACCCAACATAATAAAGGCGGTGTGAGCAGAGCTGTAGTTTACTTAATCGTTGTGTGTAAATTTTTTTTTAACTAAGACTAGTTACATGTCTAAGTTTGGCGGCGCTCCGCCCCTTTTCTATATAAATAGTGTACCAATTATCCCAAGTGTCGGCAATAAAGCAAGTCCATCAATTAGAGGGTATATTTCTATTCTCACAGAAAAAGTGTATATTTAGTTCAAAGTTTCACACACATAAAGGGATTTATAGTGTATTATTTTGGGGTAGGAGGATTTACTTATGGCAGAATTTACTCATTTTAATGATGAGGGCAGAGCGAAAATGGTCGATGTGAGCGACAAACCTGAAACGGCACGTACTGCTCTTGCTCATTCCAGTATTACTGTGAGCAAAGAAATATATGAAAAAATAACGAACCATGAGATGAAAAAAGGCGATGTATTAGCTGTAGCCCAGGTTGCGGCAATCATGGCTGCTAAAAAGACATGGGACATCATTCCGATGTGTCACCCGATACCCTTAACAGGGGTCAATATTTCTTTTTCATGGGAAAAAGGTCAAAACGAAAATTATCAGTTATATATTGCTGCAGCCGTTAAAACGAAAGGAAATACAGGTGTAGAAATGGAAGCGCTGACAGCTGCTTCAACTTGTGCATTAACTGTTTATGATATGTGTAAAGCAGTGGACAAAAGCATGGTCATTGGACCGACCTATTTAGTAGAGAAAACAGGCGGGAAAAATGGTGACTTTAAAAGGATTGAATAGATTTTAACAACATTTATTGAAGGGGTGTGGAGAATAATGGGTAACGAAACAACGAAGATACCACAAGCGACAGCCAAACGGCTGCCTCTTTATTATCGATTTTTAAAAAACTTGCATACTTCTGGTAAACAAAGGGTCTCATCTGCAGAGTTAAGCGAGGCTGTAAAAGTAGATTCAGCAACGATCCGCAGGGATTTTTCTTATTTTGGAGCCTTAGGGAAAAAGGGGTATGGCTACAATGTCAATTACCTGTTAACTTTCTTCCGTAAAACGCTAGACCAAGATGAATTAACAAAGGTTGCGTTAATCGGGGTTGGTAATTTAGGAACAGCCTTTTTAAATTATAATTTTTTAAAAAATAATAATACGAAAATAGAATGTGCCTTTGATGTAGATCCCGCTAAAATGAACACGAAAATCCGGGAGGTTCCGGTTTATAACATGGATGAGCTGGAGCGGGTATTAACAGAGGAACAAATATCAGTTGCCATTCTTACCGTTCCGGCTCCTGCTGCACAGATGATTACGGACCGATTAGTGAAAGCGGATGTGAAAGCGATATTGAATTTTACTCCAGCACGATTAAATATTCCTCCATCCATTAGGGTTCATCATATTGACTTAGCAGTTGAACTGCAATCATTGATATACTTTTTAAAACATTATCCAACAGAGGAAAAAGAAGAATAATGGAAAAAAGGCGTTTCACAATTATTGTGGAACGCCTTTTTTGGTATTACCGTATTTACAAACGTAACAGTGTTATGTTACATTGGTAATGAGAAAGGGGTCTTCCAAAATGAGCGAGGATTTAATATCTAAAAAGGATTTACTAGATCTAGCAGGGATATCTTACGGGCAGCTGTATAGATGGAAACGGAAAGATTTGATTCCAGAAGAGTGGTTCATTCGAAAATCCACGTTTACTGGTCAGGAAACATTTTTTCCAAAAGAAAAGATCTTAGAACGGATTAACAAAATACAGACCATGAAAGAAAACTTGTCATTAGATGAGCTCGCAAATATGTTTTCTCCCAATATTAGTGATTTGCAGTTGGAGAAGGATGAATTAGTAAAACGTAACATTGTTTCAAAAATGGTATTGGATTTTTACTTAGAAAATGACAAAGGAAGCTCCAAATTTAATGTATCTAGAATCCTTGAAGTTTATGTATTAGAGAAACTTCTCCAATCAGGTGATATCAATTTAGAGGAAGCAAAAATGTTACTTCAAGTGTTAAAGGACAATGTATCGATGATTTCGCAGAAAAACTGTGAGTTGGTGATTACACGAAAGCTTGGAGTATCATCGTGTCTGTTAATCATGAACGCGGAAGCCTTCCATTTTGAACAGGGAACGAAAGTGGTCGTCACACTATCGCTGATAAGTTGTATGGAAGAAATTAAGGCTAAATTAATATAAAGGAGAATGGCAATGGATACGAAAAGCAGAGGGGACTTGGTCATTAATGGATTAGGTTCATCTAATGGAGGTCAGTTTAATCTTGTTACTTTAAATGGCCGTGGAACCATTAACGATGATATTGAATGTAATGTGTTTGATTGTAATGGATCTGGAACTCTGAATGGTAACGTGTCTGCGAAGGCAGCCAAGGTAAGCGGGAATGCCCGGTTTAAAGGAAATATTGAGGGTCAAAAGCTAACGGTCGATGGCACGGCAAAATTTGACCAAAATGTCTATGTAAAAAACATAAAGGTTTCGGGTAAAGCAACGGTTGGCGGCAGAGTGAAAGGGGAGGAAATAAAACTCCATGGCATTCTAACAGTGGGCGAAGACTGTGAGGCTGAAATATTCAAAGGAAAATACCGCTTTACGATAGGCGGTCTTTTAAATGCAGACCAAGTAGATATAGAGATTTATGGTGAGTGTAAGGCAAAGGAAATCGGCGGGCAAACGATAAAGGTCAAACAGCATAAAGGAACATTTATTGGGACGCTATTTAAACCATTTTTTAAAAATCAGTTGGAAACGGATCTCATTGAAGGTGACAAAATTGAACTGGAAAATACAGTTGCAAAAATTGTCCGTGGTCATCACGTCAAAATCGGTCCTAACTGTCAAATCGGTATCGTAGAATACACAGAGGAGTTTTCCCAGGATAAAAATGCCGTCATAGGTGATGTTAGAAAGGTTTAATTGGAGGGGATAGACATGGGCAAAAATTTAATCATTAATGGATCAGGCAGTTACCCTGGCGGCCAATACGATAAAATCAGCATCCGTGGGGAAGGGACAATTGTAAATGATGTCGAATGTTCTGCATTTCATGTGTATGGCACCAGTGAGGCAAACGAAAATGTGACAACAGGGTCGATTAAAATAATGGGTGAGGCCGAATTTAAAGGGAATGTTGAGGCTAAGGAAACACTCGTCTTGGGCACCATGAGAGTCGGCCAATATGCCAAACTGAAAAAAATGAAGATACTTGGTTTGTTAGAAGTCGATGAAAGCCTTAGTGGTGATGAAGCGACCATTAAAGGAAGTATCGCTGTCAATGGGGATGTTGAATATGAGACATTCGATTCAAGCGGCGGCTTTGAAATCAAAGGATTATTATCAGCAGAAAAAGTTAAAATCGCATTACGGTTTGGTGAAAGCACAGCAGCCGAAATTGGAGGCGGGACGATTACGGTGAAAAGAAAGAAAAACTCCATTCTTCCCTTTGGAAAAGAGATTGGCACGCTCAATGCGAAGTTGATCGAGGGGGATGACATTTATCTAGAAAATACCTCTGCTGAAGTGGTTAGAGGGAAGACTGTTAAAATTGGCCCGGGATGTCAAATTGGATTGATAGAATACGCCAATGGTTTGACGGAAAATCCGTCATCCACCATCAAAACAAAAATAAAAGTATAAAGGAGAAATGGGATGGCTGCGAACGAGCGAAAATTAGGATTGGTTATTGTGGGGTTATTACTGGGAATTTTAATGGCATCGATGGATAATACGATCGTAGTTACGGCAATGGGAACGATTGTCGGTGATCTTGGCGGCCTGGAGAGCTTTGTGTGGGTCGTTTCAGCCTATATGGTGGCGGAGATGGCGGGGATGCCGATTTTCGGTAAACTCTCGGATATGTATGGGCGAAAACGTTTCTTTATTTTTGGCTTGATCGTGTTTATGGCAGGCTCAGCCTTATGCGGTACAGCGGAAACCATTACCCAATTAAGCATTTACCGTGCGATTCAGGGGATTGGCGGCGGAGCCCTTGTTCCCATTGCGTTTACAATCATGTTTGATTTAATTCCTCCTGAAAATCGAGGGAAAATGGGCGGCATGTTTGGGGCTGTTTTTGGATTATCGAGTATCTTCGGACCGCTGCTGGGTGCGTATATTACCGATCATATCAGCTGGCATTGGATTTTCTATATCAATCTACCACTGGGGATTTTATCACTTATTTTTATTGTCATTGCGTACAAAGAATCACCGGTTCACCAAAAGCAGGTTATTGATTGGTGGGGTGCGGTGACCTTGATTGGTGCGGTTGTTTCTTTAATGTTTGCCCTTGAACTGGGAGGGCAGAAATATGATTGGGATTCTAGCATTATTTTAAGTTTATTCACAGGATTTGCTGCACTATTTCTACTCTTTTTATTTGTTGAGACAAAAGCGAAGGATCCAATCATTTCTTTTTCGATGTTTAAGAACCGTTTGTTTGCAGGAAGTACGCTTGTTGGATTATTTTACGGGGCAGCCTTTATGGCGGCGACCGTTTATATCCCGATATTCGTGCAAGGGGTCTACGGGGGTAGTGCCACCAATTCCGGGCTGATTTTGTTACCGATGATGCTCGGGTCTGTTGTTACGGCACAGGTCGGAGGATTTTTGACAACGAAGATGAGCTACCGGAACATCATGTTTTTGTCAGGAGTCATTTTAATTGGCGGATTTATCTTGCTTAGCACCATTACACCAGAAACCAGCAGGGCGATCTTAACGCTGTATATGATTGTGATTGGTTTAGGTGTTGGCTTCTCCTTCTCTGTTTTAAGTATGGCGGCCATTCATCCGTTTGGCATGGAGCAGAGGGGGTCCGCCACATCGACTAGTAACTTTATCCGCTCGTTGGGAATGACAATCGGGATTACGGTTTTTGGGACGATTCAAAGGAACCATTTCAGCGAAGGGCTAGACAAGGCTTTTGCAGGAATGGGTGGGATACCTAAGGGGCAATCTGGGGATGCTCGGGCGATATTATCAGAAGAAGCAAGAAGTCACATTCCACCACAGATTTTAGAGAAAATAACCGACGTCTTATCCAGCTCCATCGTCCATACCTTTACATGGGGACTCGTACCAGCCGGATTAGCCTTCCTGTTCATCTTTATCCTTGGCAAAGAGCGAATGGTCATAAATAGAAAACAAACATCAAAATGATAGAAAAGGTGTCAGGCACCATGTGAAGTTTTCACATGGTGCCTGACACCCTTTGTTTATTTTTTACCTTTTTTACTGTATTTAAAGTGAAAGATAATCATTTTTAGTCCAGAGCCAAAGTCAAAGGTAGCTAACAAAACGAGGAGATAGCTGAAAAAGCCCCAGCCGCTTCGTTGCACATCATCGATGGCAAAGTAAGTAAATAGCCCGCCGAGCAGGAAGTAAATAAATCCGGAAAACAAAGGTGAACGTTTCATAGAAAGCCTCCGATAAAGTTTTGAACAGCTTCTGCCTCTCGTTGCAGTCTTTCAATATCGTCTTTGTAAACAGACTGTACAAGTACCACCATGGTATTCATTGCGACGTGAGCAAAAATAGGCACCAGGATGTGCTTGGTTTTGACATAGAGAAAGGCGAAGGTAAAGCCCATGGCCGAATAGAGCAAAATATGGACGGGTTCCATATGGGCCAATGCGAAAATGACAGAGCTGATTAATGCTGAAAGAAAAAAGTTAAAGCGTTTATGAAGTGCTCCAAAAATGATTTTTCGAAACACGATTTCTTCTAAAATTGGGCCAATGATGCTTGTTACAAGTATCGCTAATGGTAAGGTTTCGATAATGTTTAAAATATTTTCAGTGTTCTCAGACCCCATTTGAATGCCTAACATGGTTTCTATAATAGCTGCGGCATACTGGGCAAATAACGCTAAAAAGATCCCTAAAAAGGCCCACATGATCGAATAGCTTATCGAACTGCCTCTTTTATCAAAATTTCGCAAATTCATTTCCTTCCTTAATAAAAACAAAATGATTAGCAGGGCAATGGTGAAACTGGCAATCAGCCAAATCGGAACTGCAAGGCTCTGACTGATCCCTACAGATTTAAAGCTGAAGACCAATAGTGGAAGTCCAACAATACTTGACAGCTGCATAATAATGTAAACAATGATGACCCACCAATATTCTTTTTTCAAATGTTAGTCTCCTTTTCGTACTATCTATATGATTTAAAGAGTGGCAAATTTTCACTCGAACCTATAAACGCTATTATTTATTCTACTCTTAAACGGGTTATTGTTTCAATTTAGATGAACTTTTTATCTGAAAAGCGGAAACGACTTTTTATGGTTTGTCTTGGAATTTCAGCTTGTAAGGCGACGTTGGGTCCTTCTACTTAGGGGTTTTCTCGGAATTTAAGTGTAAAGGTCGAAGTAGAGCCTTGCTACATAGGGTTTTACTGGAATTTTCCGCAAGAAAGTAAAAGTAGAGCCCTTCTATTTAGACTTTTTCAAGGAATTTCGTCTAGAAGTACCATGTACACCTCACAGACATCCTAATTTTTAATCCATATTAATTCTGGTGCAGATAGACCGACCCGAGAGTTCCTTATCATGAACAAAGGTTTTTTAAAATGGCAGGTATAGATTATCCAATATTTCACATACTTGATAAGGTTGTAGAAATGTAAATTTCTTATAAAAATTTATGCTTCATACTTGCAAAAAATAGTCAGATTCATTATTATAATAATTGTGTTAGCACTCATTAATAGAGAGTGCTAATAATGACAGAATTACATAATTTTTTGAGGAGGTTGTTTGATTTGTTAAAACCATTAGGTGATCGCATTATCATTGAGCTTGTTGAATCAGAAGAAAAAACTGCAAGCGGTATCGTGTTACCAGATTCAGCGAAAGAAAAGCCTCAGGAAGGAAAAGTTGTTGCCGTTGGTACTGGCCGTGTACTTGAAAGCGGAGAACGTGTAGCACTTGATGTTGCTGTAGGTGATCGTATCATCTTCTCAAAATACGCTGGTACTGAAGTAAAATTCCAGGGTGTTGAATATTTAATTGTACGCGAAAACGATATCCTTGCTGTAATTGGTGAGTAAGGTTACTACTAAAAAATAGACGTTTTTAACAATATGAGGAGGTTTTTTGATCATGGCTAAAGAGATTATGTTTAGTGAAGATGCACGACGCGCAATGCTTCGAGGTGTTGATGCTCTAGCAAATGCTGTAAAAGTTACTCTTGGACCTAAAGGACGCAACGTGGTTCTTGAGAAAAAATTTGGTTCACCACTTATCACAAATGATGGTGTAACAATTGCAAAAGAAATCGAATTAGAAGACGCATTCGAAAACATGGGTGCTAAACTTGTTGCTGAAGTAGCAAGCAAAACTAACGATGTTGCCGGTGACGGTACAACGACTGCAACTGTTCTTGCTCAAGCAATGATTCGCGAAGGCTTAAAGAACGTTACTGCTGGTGCAAACCCAATGGGTATTCGTAAAGGGATTGAAAAAGCTGTAGCTGTAGCTGTTCAAGAATTAAAAGCTATTTCTAAACAAATTGAAGGCAAAGAATCCATTTCTCAAGTTGCTGCAATTTCTTCTGATGATAAAGAAGTCGGCCAATTGATTGCTGAAGCAATGGAACGCGTTGGCAACGACGGCGTTATCACTATCGAAGAATCTAAAGGCTTCACAACTGAATTGGATGTTGTGGAAGGAATGCAATTTGACCGTGGTTATACTTCTGCTTACATGGTAACTAATACAGACAAAATGGAAGCTGTTTTAGAAAATCCATATGTCCTAATCACTGACAAGAAGATTTCTAGCATTCAAGAAATCCTTCCAGTACTAGAACAAGTTGTTCAACAAGGCAAGCCATTATTGTTGATTGCTGAAGATGTTGAAGGTGAAGCACTTTCTACATTAGTAGTAAACAAACTTCGCGGAACATTCAATGCCGTTGCTGTTAAAGCTCCTGGCTTTGGGGATCGTCGTAAAGCAATGCTTGAAGATATCGCTGCCTTAACTGGCGCTGAAGTGATCACTGAAGAGCTTGGCCGTGAATTGAAAACAACTACAATTTCTTCATTAGGACGCGCTTCTAAGGTTGTTGTAACAAAAGAAAACACAACAATCGTTGAGGGTGCGGGTGCAACGGAAGAAATCCAAGCACGTGTAAACCAAATCCGTGTTCAATTAGAAGAAACTACTTCTGAATTTGATCGCGAAAAATTACAAGAACGTTTAGCTAAATTAGCTGGCGGTGTTGCGGTTATCAAAGTTGGTGCTGCAACTGAAACTGAATTAAAAGAACGCAAACTTCGCATTGAAGATGCATTAAACGCAACTCGTGCTGCGGTTGAAGAAGGTATCGTATCCGGTGGTGGTGTAGCCCTTCTAAACGTATACAGCAAGGTTGCTGCACTTCAAGAAGAAGGCGACGTAGCAACAGGTATCAACATCGTTCTTCGTGCAATGGAAGAACCAGTTCGTACTATTGCTCACAACGCGGGTCTTGAAGGATCTGTTATCGTTGACCGCTTAAAACGTGAAGAAGTCGGAACAGGCTTCAACGCTGCAACTGGCCAATGGGTAAACATGATCGATGCTGGTATCGTTGACCCAACTAAGGTAACTCGTTCAGCTCTTCAAAATGCTGCATCTGTAGCTGCAATGTTCTTAACAACTGAAGCAGTTGTTGCAGACAAACCAGAGCCTGCTGGTGCTGGTGGCGGAATGCCTGATATGGGCGGCATGGGTGGTATGGGCGGCATGATGTAATCTGCTTGCTTGAATCCCAGTAATAATAGGATTTTAAGCCCCTTATATTCTATGAAAAAACCTGAAGGGTAACAAAAGGGTAACCTTTTCTGGATTAAGGGATTAAATTAGAGGTTTTCCATGAGTTCTTTGAACTTTTGGGAAGCCTCTTTTTTCATCTCTTTTGTTACATGCAAATAAACATTTTTTGTAGTATCTTCATCCTTGTGCCCTAATCGTTCCATTATTTGTGGAAGACTAACTCCAGCCTGTGCTAAAAGAGACGTATGTGTGTGGCGCATCGAATGGGGTGTAAGTACAGGGTTTAATTTTGCTATTTTCAACAAACGTCGCATACGATTCTCTATTTTCTTAATGTAAAGCGGGTAACCAGGTAGTTCCTCATCAATACTTGCAAAAACATAATCTTCATTGTGGTAAATATCTCGATATTTCATCATTGTTTGTTTTTGAATTAATTTATGCTTGTTTAGTTCATTAATCACTGTCTCATCAATATCAATTATGCGTGCAGATGTTGGAGTTTTAGGTGTTAGCAGCTTATATTCTTTTTTGTTATTAGTGGGATTGTAATATGTTTTTGAGATGCTAATCGTCTGTGCTTCAAAATCAATATCGCGCCATTTCAGGGCACACAGTTCGCCTGCACGTACACCAGTATATGCCATTAACAAAAAGATAGGATAATCTTGGTCTAATCCAAACTTTTTTGCTATGTGGAGGAAATGCTTAAGTTCCTCTTTCTCTAAATAGTTTGGTAAACCATTTTGTCCTTCCAATTCTTCAATAGTCTTTTGCTGTCTAGGTACCTGTGTATACTCTGTCGGATCTTTTTTTAATATTTCTAATTCTACAGCCTTTTTAAAAATCATTCTGCCAGTTCGATGAGCTCCGTCAATTGTGTTCTGAGCATATCCTCTTTTCTTTAAGTCATTTAAAGCGTCCTGGTATTGTCTTCTGGTGATGTCTTTTAATTTTAGCTTAGCAAAATAGTCTAATAACCGTTTAATTTCGTGTTTTCGGATTCGTACAGTGCTTTCTTTTACAGTTCCAGTTCCTTCATAAAGGGATATCCATTCGTAAGCAAAGTCCTCAAATGTCACATCACTCTCTTCCACATAGAGGCCATGATTTATTTCGTTATCAATAATAGCAGCCGCTGCTTCAGCTTCTTTTTTTGTCCGGAAGCCGCTTTTTTTCTTTTGCTTTCGTTTCCCAGTTTTAGGGTCTTTGCCTATATCTACAATGTATGCCCAACTTGCTCCGCATTTACATTTCTTGCTATTGCATTTGCAACGAGGTCGATATATATGGCTCATAGATTATCCATCCCTTCCTTTTCTGCTAAACGTATTCTGTAGGCTTCCATCTTGCACGCATCATTACAGTGCAATCTACGGCCAGATCTTACAAAGGGTAAACGGCAGTTCTTATTTTCGCAAATGTAGACATTTTTAGAGTTATTAATTGTTTGCCATAAATCATAGTAAACTGCAGCAATCAAGTACCTAGAATACCTTTTTTCTGTAATCATAAATCCTTTAGTTGAAGGTTTAGAGATAAGGTCACCTACACCTAAATTGATTCCTCCTGATATATGAGACTCCAGAACCTTGGCTAGTGTATATTGAGCAATTTCTAATATGGTCTTTTCTTCAAAATCCTCAGGTAACATGAGAATTTCTTCCCCATCAGTCCAGTGGACAAAATAACGATTTGTTATTGCCCTATCCTCGGCTAGACTACCAAACATCCCACTATGCATTTTAATTTCAACTATTTCATATATCAGTTCATCAGAACTCGCTTTTCTGACGCCATGATATAATCTCAAAATATTTTGAACTTCTTTTATATGCCATTGCCATAGTTTAACAGGCTCAAAAACGCTAAAACCATAATTGTTAAAAACCAATGAAGGTTGTAAGGTCGCCCTAATTAATGGAGATTTGGAATTTACCTGTTCACTATCCGGGTGTTTTATTCCTAATAACCCATACTTCTTTGAAAATGCTTCAATATCTTTGATGGTTTTTAAACTGGCAAATTCGCTCATTAAACCATTATTATTAAAAACCATCTTATGAGAATTCTCTTCTAACCCAGCCAATTTTAAGGCAAGTGAGACTTTTCCCCCTAAAGCTTTACTCCAATTATCTATACTGGTTTTTAGAATTTCTTTGGAGGCTGGCCCTAAACTCTGTTCTTCAACTAGTAAATGGTCGGTTTCCACGAGTTCTACAGGGTATAAGTTAATTTTTGCACTATGAGATAACGGATAGTAGTTATACATTAATTTTCCTCCTCTTAAAAATATTTACTTTTTGTTACGATATAATCAAATATAATCTCTATTTATCGTAACTGAAAAGCCTATAATGATTGTAACACCAGCACCATCACCAATCAATACTAAAGGAGGGATATTATGAAAAATCTTATGAGAAATGAAGAAATCAGAAGAGCTAAGGGATCAGTTCCAAATTGGCTTATTGCTGAAAAGTTAGGTATTCATGAAAATTCTTTCTATCGTTTATTAAGACAAGAATTATCTAAAGAGAAAAAAGAAGAGATTTTAAAAATAATTGAAGAATTAAAGCAGGATTAGTTTGTTTAAAGGAGGCCTTTTAATAAATGAGTGAAGAAAAATTACCTCAAATCTTAACAGCACAACATATAGCTAAATATTTAGGTATTTCACGCCGTCGTGTTTATGAGCTTTTACAGATGAGTGAAGAAGCTGGTGGTATAAAGTGTTTTCAGATTGGTTTATCAAAGCGAGTAGATAAAGATGACTTTTTTAAGTGGATTGAAAAGAAGAAAGAGAATAGATGATATGAACTTGATTAAAAGGAGGTTCTTAATTGATTACATTCAAAATTTCACCAAACGGAAAAGCAGCTATAGCGTATGCAAGTAAATTAAATTGGTCAGTCTTTCCGCTTCATACACTAAAAGGAAAACTTTGCTCCTGTCGTAATCCTAATTGTCAAAGTCCTGGTAAACACCCTCGTACAAAAAACGGTTTAAAAGCAGCATCAACTAACCTAAATGTAATAAATGGGTGGTGGAAAAGGTGCCCGGATGCCAATATAGCGATAGCCACAGGACAAGAGAGCGGATTTGTTGTTTTAGTTGTTGATCCTCGACATGGTGGACAAGATTCTTTAGAACTACTAATAAATCAGTATGGGCCACTTCCAAATACAATAGAGGCTATTACTGGAGGTGGAGGACGCCATATATTGTTTAAAAATCCAGGCCAGGTCAAAAATCGAACTAATATATTACCAGGATTAGATGTTAGGGGAGAAGGAGGGTACATAGTTGTATCTCCCTCTCTGCATGCTTGTGGGAAAAGGTACGAGTGGGAGTTATCTAGCAGGCCGCTTGAAGTACCATTATCTGATATGCCGGAATGGTTGTTACGGCTGATAGTCGAACCTGTACAGGATAAGCCTGCGAGGAAACCAGACGACTATTGGGTAAAGATTATTCAAGGCGTTGGTGAGGGAGAGCGGAACATGTCCGCTGCTTCCCTTGCCGGGTACTTACTAGGGCACGGTATAGCGGCTCCAATAGCCTATGAGTTAATGCTTTTATGGAATGAGAGAAATGATCCGCCGGAATCTATTGAAGTTATAGAAACTACATTTCATAGTATTTTAAAAAGAGATTTGAAGCGGTTAAAAGGGAGGCGAAGAGCGTGAGTCTTAACATTAAATTAATGGCTGAATACGAGGCCGTAAAAGAGGTTAAGAAAGAAGAACGTAAAAAGGAGTATCAAATAGAGTGGCAAGAACCTATCCAATTTGATGACTACATGCTTCCTCCCTTTCCGGTGGATGTGTTTCCAAAATGGTTACGAATTTATGTGGAAGGAGTAGCGGAATCGACACAGACACCTATAGATGCGCCGGGAATGGCGGCTATATCCGTATTGTCCACAGCGTTAACCAAACGATTTTATGTTCGTTTAACAGGGGAATGGAGCGAATCGTTAAACACCTATACGATTTTAGCACTACCTCCCGGTAATCGGAAAAGTTCTGTCTTTAAAGCTTTACTTGAGCCAATAATGCACTATGAAAAAGATGAAAGGGAACGGCTAGCCAAGGAAGTATCAGAGCAAAAGGCAAAGCTTAAAGCTAAACAAAAACGTTTGGAACATCTTGAAAAGGAATATGCCAAAAATGGGAACCCAGCCACCTTAAACGAAATTTATGCTTTAACAAATGAGATTGAAGGACAAATAATATTATCCCTTCCTCGTTTTATAACTGAAGATGTTACACCGGAAAAACTTGCAGATTTAATGGCCGAGAATAATGAAAGAATGGCCTTGCTGTCTGCCGAAGGTGGTGGGATATTTAGCATTATGGCCGGACGTTATTCTTCTGATGGAAAAGCAAACCTTGAAATTTTTTTAAAAGGGTTCAGTGGTGATTATTGCGCAGTTGATCGGATAGGAAGAGCGACCATAATCCTAATTGAACCGGCTTTAACTATATGTCTTTTCTTACAGCCTCATGTGGTTCAAAGTGTTCCAGCAAGTTTCTTAGAGCGTGGGTTAATGCCAAGGTTTTTATTTTCCTTCCCCCGCTCATTGGTTGGTCATCGTAAAATTACCCCACGGGTAATAGACGCAGAAGTAAAGAATCAATATTTGTTGAATGTCAAAAAGTTATTGTATCTGAAAGCTGAAGAAGAGGTTCAGCTTACCCTTCATAACAATGCAAGACAGGCAGAAGAAGCGTTTAGGGGAGAAATAGAAAAGATGTTTTTAGATGGTGGCGAACTGGCAGAGATGAAGGAATGGGGAAGTAAATTATCGGGGCAAATTATCCGGTTGGCAGGATTACTCCATATAGCCGAGCATGTCCAAGGCTTACGAATGGACATGCCTAACATTGAGGAGATACCAAAACAAATACAAGCAGAAACAATTATCAAAGCTCAAAAGCTAGCTATATACTTTATTGAACATGCCAAGGCCGCTTATGGCTGCATGGGAGCCGATCAAGGAACACAAGATGCAAAGTATCTACTGGAGGTGATTAAACGGCAGGCTAAGCCTGTTATTGAATACAGAGACATTCAAAACCTCACAAAAAAACGATTTAAAAAAGCCGTGCATCTGCAAGCGACATTGTTGGAATTGGAGGAACGGGGATTTATCTATCAACCAAAAGATGTCAGAAAAAAATTATTAGAAGTGAATCCGTACCTTTTAGATGCCCAGAAAAGCACCCACATTACCCACAGTAGTCTACAAATCCAGTCAGAGAGAGAAAAAACACGTGGGGATGATGGGTACACATCGGTACACAATACACACAATTCAAGAAGAGATAAATCAAATGTGGGTAATGTGTATAAATGTGTACCCGGAACGCCCACGCCACAAAAACAAGAGACACAAGAGTTTACACCAAATGTGGGTAATGTGGGTAAAAATCCAAGATTAGAAAATGATGATGAGGACTTGTTTATCTGATGGACACTGTAGACATTATTCAATCAGTTGAGCGGTTGGGTGCTGAGTTGCTACCAGATGATGGCTATATCCGTATAAAAAAAGGCAAATATCTCTCTGATTCAATTACCGCTAGCATAGCAGATCATAAGCGGGAGATATTAGCCATTCTAGAAATGGATAGCCAAGCTAAACAAGCAGGCTTTATTATTACTATTCCGGGGGAACTGTACACGGTCACATTAAGCAATATTAGTAGCGTCTATATTGAGCACATAGAAAACAGATGGGAAGCATGGAGAGAAACTCATTATTCGCACCAACGTAAAGCAGCTAGTAGCAAAATAATTGCTACTGGTGACACGTTCGATTTTGTTTTTCTAAAAGTAAAACAATACCTAGATTATATTATAAAAAAGAGGCGGAAAGCATGATACCTTTTGAGGTTAGTTTTTTACAGTATGCTCTAAATTCCTATTTTCAGTAGAATGAAATGTACTAAAACTTGCTAAAAAATGTACCATAATAACGGCTGGGTAAGTTAATTTAAAGCCTTTTTAGGGAGGTATGAAGAAATGGCTCCGCTGTACAAAAACGAAGTAAGATTGAATAGACCTCAAGACGTTCGGAGAATGTTGTCAAGGGTGATAAATTATTTATTAACTACTGGAGAAATGACGAATGAGAAAGCAAAGGCTATTAACGCTTTATCAAATACAACGCTAAAAAGTATGGAAATGGGGGACCTGCAAGAACAAATGGAACAACTCAAGGAAGTGGTGCAAAGGCTGGAGGGGAGGGGAAATATGTGAGTGTTAAAGCCAGTATTAATGCTTTGAAAAAAATGAATGAAAAAATGTACCCGAAATTAAGCCCTGATGAACGTTTTAAAATGGTTATCAAAACATTTGCTAATGGTGATGAAGTGCATCGTGAAAAGCTTGTAAATTCATGCCCCAAGGTGACCTACTATGAATCAGATCATGCCTACACAGAGAGAATAGAGGCTTCTAGGGACATTGTTACAGTCTTTATTATTCAACTTTTAGAGTACGACAAAATAATATCAATCAAAAAGATACTCAATGGATTTAAATATAAAGACAGAGAAATAAATACTGAGATGAAATTTGCGAATGAGGTTCAGGCTTTTCTACTTGCATTTGAGGCTTTTTGTAAGGAATATGTGGGAATAGATTCCAAAGATATGATTCAAGCTTGGTACGGTTATGATGAGAGGTATATTAAAAAGATAGAAAGTACCAAACAATTCATAGATTCTTTTCAAATAGACCATGATACTGATTTAAAGGAGATTTGGTTGAAAAAGGTCTTTTTAAATGCATGGGAAACTAGGGTTAAAGCTTAAATAATAAAAAAAGGGCCGACCTCGGCCTTATTATATTTCAGCATTCTTTTTAGCAATAGCTTTTAGCTTCTCCACATCATGTGGGAAGTGAAAAAAAATGGGTGTAAAAATCAATCATCCTTTTCGCCTAATTGAATCGTATTAAGACCAACGCAGAGCCTGTAATATCATCCATTATCAAAGCTGTTAGATTGCAAACAATCATAGCACCTAACTATTTTAGTCAGGTGCTACTGTTTTTTGGTCACGAAACATATATAACGGTATATTTTTCATTTACCTTCCTATTCGAAAAAAGTGACTAAACCTTTATATGACAAGGATTGTTTTATTTCGAATTTCTTCATATTATATAGGCATATAAATGAACGTAATTTACTTGCATATTTTGTGATGAAGTAAAGATTCCTGTATGGCTAACGGGGTGCGATGCTTCAATAGAGAAGGGACGCTTTTTCGCTTTTCTTATTCAACAAACGGGCCAGATTGTGGAGGAACTCATGTTAGGTAGGAGACACATACTGTGCAATATAAATTTTATACTGAACCGTCTATTCCAAAACGATACTCCAAAAATATCAATGGTAATGGTGGTCCTAATAGAACCACCATCCATTTAGGACAAGGATCTTTAACCTCATTGCCTTTGAACAGCAGGGATAAAGAAGTGGGTGATTCAATTTTACAGATTTCCTAACAGCTATCTCAATTATATATTCACTAGATATCTTATTTCATGCTCGATATACTAAATATAATGGAAATTTTTACATTAGAAGAATTGAAGGGGGAACCAGGATTATGTATATAAGCAAAGTGAAAATAAGTAATTTTAGAAATTTTAAAGAAACAGAAGTCGAATTAGGAAAACAAATGGTTATTGTTGGGGAAAATAAAGTTGGAAAGTCTAACTTCATCCATGCGCTAAGACTGGTTTTAGATCCAACTTTATCTGAATCTAGCCGTATATTACAGCTTTCAGACTTTTGGGATGGTCTAACTCGACCATTAAATGACGAAGAAATAAGAATAGATATTGAACTTACTGAGTTTGAACAAGATGATAAATTAAAATCTGTCCTTTCTGATTTTTTAGTGAAAGCTTCGCCATTAACTGTAGGCTTAACGTATAGATTTTTTCCAGAAGATGAAAACGGAAATAAAGTTTATAATTTTAAAGTTTATGGAACAAAAACAGAAAATATTTTTAGTTATGAACAAAGGAAATGGTTACCGCTTGAGGTGTTATCAGGGTTAAGAGACACCGAGAGTGATCTATCAAATTGGAGAAAATCTCCTTTAAGGCCTTTAATTGAAAGAGCAATAGAAACGACAGATAAGCAAGAACTAGCGAATGTTGCTGAGGAAATTACTCGTTCTACAGATTCTTTGAAAGAATTGGACGAAATTGGATCATTAACTGAAAGAATAAATACTCAATTAGAAAATATTGTAGGAGATAGACATTCGATAGAAACCAGCCTAGGGTTTTCTCCTACTGATGCTTCAAAACTTTACCGGGCAATAAAGATGTTTATTGATGGTGGAAATAGAGGAATTAATGAGGCTAGCTTAGGATCTTCCAATTTGCTTTATTTAGTGCTGAAGCTTCTTTCTTTAGAACAATATGTAGATGAAAATGAACGTGCTCATTCTTTTTTAGCTATTGAAGAACCAGAGGCACATCTACATCCTCATTTACAAAGATTACTTTACAAATATTTGTTGAATCACGATAAGTTGATAGTTGAAGGTTCTCAAGAGCAGCATCAAATTCATAGTGTTTCTAATATTTTAACAACGCACTCACCTCATATTGTAAGTGTTGCTCCATTAAAATCTATCGTTTTATTAAAAGAAACGCACGGAGAATATAAATCTACAAAAATAGTCTCTACTGCAAAAACTTCTTTTGATGATAAAGATGTGAAAGATTTGGAGCGCTACATTAATGTCACAAGAGGAGAAGTTGTTTTTTCTAAAGGGGTAATATTAGTTGAAGGAGACGCTGAAGAATTTCTGTTACCTTCATTGTCAGAATTGAATGGAATTGATCTTGATAAACATGGAATTACTGTGTGCTCGGTATCCGGCACCAATTTTCTTCCATATATCAAACTTTTGGGGATTGAAGGATTAAATATTCCTTTTGCAATTCTTACCGACTATGATCCAAGAGATACGCTACCTCTAATTCATAATCGCTTAATATCATTATTAAATTTTATAGATAAAGAACATGAATATAAAGATTTAGGAACTGAAGATCTAATTACCTATGGAAAAGAATTTGGTATTTTTACAAATAGCCACACTTTAGAGGTTGATCTATTTGATACAATGCCTGATGAAATTACAAAAACGTTAATTGAATTGACAACAAATAGTAAGGCAATCAGTAGAGCACAAGGATGGAAGTTAGCAAGTAGCATTAAAGGAGATGAAAAACGCTATCTTTCCGATATAGAAAATATTGGTAAAGGAAGATTTGCTCAGAGATTATCGACTAATCTTACAAATCTTTCAGTTGTTCCTGAGTATGTGAAGGGAGCCTTAGATTATGTCATCGCTAGAGTTTGACAAGGTACTCTATAGAGAAGCTTCTAAAGATTTATCAAATAATGAAGAACAACTAAAAGTTTATGATTCTACAGGGAATTGTGTCGTTCTTGCGGGTCCAGGTAGTGGAAAATCTAAAATTCTTACATTAAAGTTAGCAAGAATCTTGAATGAAGATATAGAAGCACCTCAAGGAGTTGCTTGTTTAACCTACAATAAAGAATGCGCTAGAGAACTAAAAGAGAAGCTATACAATTTAGGAATCATTGAATCATCTAAAGTTTTTATTGATACTGTACATTCTTTTTGTTTAAATCATGTGATTAGACCATACAAACATTTAGCGAACACTAATTTACCAAAAGAAATTAAAGTTGCTACTTCAAGGGAAGTAAGGGAAACAATGCTTCAAACATTCAACTTAACTATTGGAAAGAATGAACGGTATACTTCAAGCTGGTCAACAGCGTTTAATGTTTATAGAAGAACGTTTATAGAGAGGAAATCATCCGAATGGAAAACTAACGACAGCGATATAGCAGAATGGATTCTTAATTACGAAAACTCATTAAGATATCAAGGATTAATTGATTATGATGATATGGTTTTGAATGGGTTGTGGATGATTGAGGAAAATCAATGGATTCAAGGATTACTTCAAGCTAAGTTTCCTGTTATAGCAGTTGATGAGTATCAAGATTTAGGTGCATCGTTGGATAGAATAATAAGAGTTCTCTGTATAGAAAATGACACTCGTCTTTTGGCAGTTGGAGATCCTGATCAATCAATATATGGGTTTACAGGAGCTCAACCTAGTTTATTAAATGACCTTGCTAATCAATCAGGTGTATTAAAAATTAGACTAAAAAAGAATTACAGATCAAAGGGGAATATTGTTAAGGCATCGATTGCTTCGTTATTAGAAGAAAGAGATTTTGTTTCAAGCAGAGATGAAGAAGGAAGTATTAAGTTTTATGGTATTAGGGACGGTATAGATGCGCAATGTGATTATATTTGCAAAGAAATAATCCCTAAAATTCTTACTTTAGATCCTTCCAGTTCGCTTGGGGATATTGGAGTGTTGTACATTGATAAAAATGATGGGGATCGAATTGCTGAGAAAGTAGCAAAAGAAGGTCTACAATATATTCGAGTGGATGGAAATGCTCCTTATAATAAAAATCAGCTAACTGTGTGGATAGAAAACTGTGCAATGTGGTGTTCTGGAGGATGGTTAAAGGGAAATCCCCAATTTTCTGAAATTGGGCGTACTTTCAGTTCATTTTTTTCAAATTCAAATATTTCAAAAGCAAAACTAGAAAGTAAGAAATTAAATCTATTCAAATTTTTATTTCGAAGCAGAGATGTTGAACTTAAACTAAGTGATTGGCTTGATGAATTTAATAATAGTATTGTTTCTGAATTATTAGATTGTTTTACTGAAGAGCCAGATATAGTAAAAGAATATGATAAATTGATTGAATCGGCAAAAAATGGACAACTAAAAGACTTTAAAGTATCCTCTTTATCTCGACAAGTAGGATCTAAAAGTCATATAAATTTATATACGTTGCATAGTTCTAAAGGATTAGAGTTTAAGCATGTCATTATGTTTGGTTTGGAGCATGGAAGGATACCTTGGTTGAATGCCAGTGAAGATAAGATAAATGAGTCAAGGAGATTATTTTACGTAGGTCTAACTAGAGCAAAAGATGAAATTCATTTATTATGTTCAGGATGGTATTACGATTACTATGGTAGGTATCAAAATTATGGGCCATCTAACTTTGTCTTAGAACTTAAAGAGTTTGTAGATAATAATTTGTAAATCGAATACCTTGCTTTTAGGTGTTACGATAAATTCCCCTATTTGTTTAGCGATAGAGGCAATAGATTTATTCCATTAAACAGCTAATAGAAGGATGTTCTTTATGCAACAATCGGGCGCTTTCCTTGAGTAAAGAAAGCGTCTTTTTTCTTGTATTGTAAGTGTTCTCATGGTTCGGTAAATTTGCTATTGTCTTCGATTGCGCAATAACCTACGTATGAATAAGACTCTCCTTGAACATAATTGAATCTAGATTAATTGATTTAAACAGTAGGAGAGTGAAAGAATAATGTTATTATCTGAAGCGTGGGAAAAGTATCAACAAGATAAAAAAATTGAGGGATATTCGCCACTTACATTTAAAACATATTGTTTTCAATATAACCTATTATTACGATTTTTCGGCGATATTGACATGAGTGAGTTAACTACTGAGAAACTAAAAGGATATCTAGTACAGGCAGGAGAGCATTTAAAGCCATCTAGTTTAGGACACAGGGTTCGCTTCATTAAATCACTATTCAAATGGACACATGAAGAAGGCTATATTCCGAAAAATCCGGCTGCGAAATTAAAAGAGCCGAAATTAGGTAAAAGAATCCCAAAATTCTTATGTGAACTAGAGATCGAACATCTTAGAGAAGCTTGTCATACAACGATGGAAAATGCACTATTTGAGTTTATGTATTCGACCGGCTGCCGTATTGGAGAAGTTGTAAAATTAAATCAAGATGATATTAATTTTCGGACGAATTCAGTCATTGTACATGGTAAAGGTGATAAAGAAAGGGAAGTATACTTTAATACCCGTTGTTCTATTTGGTTAAAAAGATATTTGGATGAAAGAGATGATAAAGAGACTGGTTTATTTATTACGGAAAGAAGGCCAAAAAGGCGTATGAGTATTGATAACCTGAGATATATAATCAAACGCATATCAAATAGAGCTGGGATAAAAAAGAGTATTCATCCTCATCAACTACGACACAGCTATGCTACTCATATGATTAATAACGGTGCGCCACTAGAAGTGATCCAAAGCTTACTTGGTCATGAAAAGAGTGAGACCACAAAAATATATGCTCAGCTAAGTGGCAAATTGAGACATGATTTTTATAGTAAATATTTTTGAAAACTATACAAATTAAACTTAATCGAAATCGAGATGCGCATATAAAGGCGTGTCTTTTTGTTATCGGGCCAGATTGTGGAACAAGTATGAGTAAGAATATATTATTCAATTACTGGTGCTAAATGAAGAAATGGAGATTAATATATTAACCTTTGATTAATAATTGACCTCATGATATTTTATATTTAGCCTGCTAAATATTTATTGAAAGTGAGAAATGCTCGTGGTTGATAATGAAATACGTGAACACATTGATAAAATCTCAGCACAAATGCGCCGGGATTACTCAGATTCGTTACGCCAACTAGATCTTCATGTTGGTCAAGATAATTTATTATGCCGATTATGGAGAGAAGATGGCATAACCCATATGCAATTAAGTGAACGTTTGAATTGTGAGCCTCCTACCGTAACGAATATGGTCAAAACATTAGAGAAAAAGGGCTTTATTTATCGTAAAAAAGATTCAGCTGATGGCCGAGTGAGTCGTGTTTATTTAACTGAAAAAGGAATAAAGATACGCGAGCCAATTGAGCGGATTTGGAACAAGCAGCAAGAAAAATTGTTAAAAGGACTATCAGCTGATGAGCGTAAGTTGCTTAATCAACTGTTACAACAAATGGAGAATAACCTTTTATCATAATTTATCCATTTATTTAGTCACCTAAATAAATAGCTCTAGTTAAACGAAGGTTAATAAAAATTGAAAAGGAGTTCTTACAATGAATAACAAAAAATTACGTATTGGTATTATAGGGGGGTCCGTAAATAATGGATGGGCTAAGACAACGCATATTCCTGCTGTTCAACAACTCCCTGAACTTGAATTATCAGCTGTAAGTACATCTAGCATGGAAAGCGCAGAAAAAAGCGCCCGTGAATTCAAAGCTGGTCATGCATTTGCGAATGCAAGTGAATTATCAAAGCACCCTGAAGTAGACATGGTTGTGGTCAGTATCAACGTGAGGGACCATTATGATGCAGTAAAAGAAGTAGTTTCTGCTGGGAAACCAGTTTACTGCGAATGGCCTTTAGGTTCTAATACGGCACAAGCAATGGAGATGCAGCAATTGGCAGAGTCCAATCATGTTCGTAATACGGTTGGTTTGCAAGCAAGACAAGCACCTGAAATCAATTATGTTAAAGACCTGATAGCGGATGGATTTATAGGGAAAGTCCTTTCAGTCAATATGAAAATTTATACAGATATGATGGGAGGAGTTGGGTATAAAGTAGGTGCCTATCTTTTTGATAAAAAAATAGGAGGGACCCTGTTTACTATTTTAGGTGGACACAGCCTTGATGCACTTACATATATGCTAGGGGATTTTAAAGAGTTCTCGTCTACAATGGAGAGACATTACAAGCAAGCTAAAATAATAGATACAGATGAAATCATAGAAAAAACAGCTGATGATCAAATTATGATTACGGGTAAATTGGCAAGCGGAGCAACCGCAAACGTCCATATTCAAGGCGGAGTGAAACATCAGTCAGGTGCTTATTTAGAAATTTATGGAGACGAAGGTACTATTATTCTCTCGGCCCCGAACACGAACGGTCATATTCAAATGGGACCATATAATTTGTTGGGCGCGCGTCAAAATGAGGGTGAACCAAAACAATCTACACTTCAGAAATTAACTGTACCTGATCAATATTTTTGGGTACCTGATACAATTAATAACGAGGACAGCAGAGCTCTAAATGTGGCACAAGCACATAGAAAATTTGCCAAAGATATTCAGGAAGGGTCTTCCCATATGCCTACTTTTGCGGATGCAGTGAAACTCCATCAACTTTTGGATGCAATCGTAAAAGCCACTGAAACAGGCGAACGTCAATATTTATAATGGCTTTATCATTTACTGCTAATTAATTAAAATCATTGCTAAACGATCTTCAATTAAAGGGCGCAATTCAGGAATAAGAATTGTGCTTTTTCTTATGTATAGGGCCATATTCTTACGTACAATTGATGAAAGTGGAGTAACAAAAGGGTAACGCACCCCTGTGTTACTCCATTAAATTGAGTTAAAGATGTTACATTAAAAGTCATAAAAAAACGCATAATAACGCGGGTTAGTTAGTATGTGTTAACTTACGTTAAACATGTTACAGATTAGTGGAAATATGGGCGGCATGATGTAATCATCGCCCAAACCCCTTAATATATGAGGGTTTTATGTAAGAGGGGAGTGGAATGCTAACATCCTGCTAACATTTCTCTCCTAAAATTAGAGGTTTCTCATGAGTTCCGCAAACTTATGGGAAGCCTCTTTTTTCATTTCTTTCGTTACATGGAGGTAGACGTTCTGATGTCTTAGCTAAATCTGCCAGGGTTTGCCGCCTTAATTCTTCTTCCATTTTTTCTTCGGACTTCAACATTACTTTTTGGATCTGACATTGAGGTCCATGGTCTAATCCGCACTCAAACAATGATGACTTTCCCTCAATAGCAAAAATAATATCAAGAAAAGAAATGGATTCCCAGCCTCTTGTCAATGAATATCCACCATTTGCTCCTGACACAGAAGATACCTTCCTTCTTTTACAAGCTTGGTTAGGATTTTAGATAAGTAAGTTGGTGAAACATTCAGCTTTTCTGCTAGTGTCTGTACCCCTATTGGTTTGCTTGATTTTGACAAGGCTAAATTTAACATTGTATGAAGAGCGTAATTAGTTGCTTTTGAGTACTTCAATGTATTCAACCCTTCCTATCTATTAAAGACTATAAGACTCTCTAATATCTATTAGAATTGTGTAAAAACGATTGTCAAGATACCTGCTTTATTCAACCTGCCACGTTCGTATTATAAGGTCAGCCAGATATTTCTGGGTGACCATTTTTTATATAGTTTTATCATTACGGTAGCCGGGGTAGAACGTACCTGTCCATAGGAGGAGGATCCCGTTAGCCGCCATATCCACCTTACCTGGCAGACACCTCCTCAGGTAAGCGAAAAGACCGGCCATATTGCGGGCCGGTCTTTTTGTTGTTCATTTAATTTTGTGATTTTACAAAGTCAATAAATGCTTCGACTTTACTGTCCAAGAAATTAAGCGTTCCTTCGTCAACTAATTGGCCTGATTGTTCATCAAACTTCTGATGGGCAAAACCGATTAGTACTTCATTTCCGCCCGGAGGAAGGATTCTTGCTTGAATGCCAGGGGCATCCAGAATTTCACGCAAATGCATTTGGGCACGGACGGTTCCGAGCATTCCCATAGTCGCACCGAGAGCCATGACTGGTTTGCCAATGAAAACCTTATCCACCCTCGAAGCCCAGTCCAAGGCGTTTTTCAAAACACCAGGAATCGACCAGTTGTATTCCGGAGTAATAATGACAACTCCGTCAGCATTTGAAACTGCCTCTTTGAATTCTTTTACAGACTGCGGCGGATTGTTTTCTTCATCTTGATCAAAATGAGGCAAGGAACGGATGTCGGCAATTTCCAAGTTCATTTTTTCTTTGTATCTTTCCTGCATTGTTTTAGCCAGCTGCATGTTATAAGACTCTTTCCTTAGACTTCCTACGAGTACAACAATATTCATCATTTATTTCCTCCTGATGTATTGGTAATAATTTTTGAAATTAAATTATGTAACACTTCGGATTGTTCATCCGTTATTCCATTCAATACGGTTTTATGGTTATCCCTAAGAATAGGGATAACCACACTTTCAAGGCGTTTGCCTTCTTCGGTTAAATGATTAAAGATTCAACGTCATCACGCATTCGTTATATGACTTCCCCATTCGCCCTTCGGTTGCAACCAGCTGACGCTTCTATCCACAATTAAATCGCCCAGTGTTCCTTCGTAATTCTTGCGGTATGGTTTAATAAATTCTTCCGCAAGCCAGCTATCTCTCGTGCCTTGCCATGTTTCATAAATGATCAAGTCATCCGGCTGATCCAGATCGTCCGATACAATGGCGCTAATGAATGCCTTCTCGGATGACATCTCCTCAATAAGGGAAGATAGCTCCTTGCGGAATTCTTCTTTCTTCCCTGGTTTAGCCTTAAAACGAATATTGAGTTGAACTTGTTGATTGGTCATATTGACTCCTCCTATAAATTTTATATTTTGCGGCGATTCCGTTACACCATTCCCCAAGTACTTGAAGAACAACTTACAAGATATAGTATCCTAATATTAATTTTATTTTATGTCTAATACCTTTAAGTACTTGAAGAACAACTTACAAGATATAGTATCCTTCAGTAAGCACATTAACGGAAGTACCCACTTTTTTGTGATATAGTAACTAAAAAGTAATAAATGTGGAATGGAGAGGTTTAGACTTGAAAAAATTTAGTTGTGGTTTTGAAGTGACAAAGGAAGTTATTGGCGGAAAATGGAAAGGTCTTGTATTATACTTTTTAATGAATGGACCAAAGAGAACGAGTGAATTAAAGCGCATTGTCCCAAATATAACTCAGAAAATGCTGATTCAAACACTTAGAGAGCTTGAAGACAGTGGACTTGTGAGCAGAAAGATGTATAATCAAGTACCACCGAAGGTTGAATATTCATCCACTGAACTTGGAGAATCTCTTAAACCTATCTTGCAGGAGCTCTGTCAATGGGGAAGCCATTATGCGGAGCAAAAGTATGCAGAAGGTGAATTTGAAATCGCACAACCAGAAGAGGCTTCTTAATGAGGAAACCAGCTTATAACACCTTATATGTAAGGTATTTTATTGTTGTACTAAGATTTGGCCATTTTAATTCGAAGTAGATGGCCTCGACTGATTCTTTAAGACCATTAAAGCTTCCTTAATGTAGTTAAAAACGGGGGTAGCGTCCTTGGAATCTACTTACGTTGAAATCCGAATTTTCCTGACGCTAACCCATTTATTATAGGGATTCTGCCCTGTTGTAATATAAGTAGAACTTCTTTACTTTTTACTACAGGATTACTGGCACGACTATTAGAACAGAAAACAGTTACCAATTAGGTAACTGTTTTCTGTTCTCTAATATAAAATACTGAATTAATCTCACTCTGTTTCCAAATGGGTTCTCATTATCTATACAAAAGAAGTTAATTATTACGGTTTTTTTCTCCCCATTCACATAACTGTTCAATAGTTTGATGATACTTTTCGGGGAAATCAGAACTAAAACTTATGGCATCATTTTTGTTTTTTAAGATTATAAAACCATTAGGAGGATGAAGTTTTGTTTTATGCAAACTCATATCTTCATCAAGAGATACCATTACTTCTATATACGGCATAAGAGCTATCCTTGAGCGCTCTTCTTGAAATTTTAAATTTTCTTGATTCTGAATAAAAATCTTTTCATTTTGTTTAATAACCTTCATATTTTGGCTTAATGTTAAGCACACTGCGATTAAGGTTGCTGCCCCTCCAAGATAACTCCCCCAAAACGCCAACCATTCGGCATTACCTAAATCCTTACCTGTATTTAAATCACCATATATATAAAAGATATTTAGACCCACAGGGATTAATACAATCAATAATGAAATAGGAATAATCCACTTATTATCTTTAAAAATTTGTCTCATCTATTCTCCTCTGATTTATTATCGATAGTAGTCAAGGTATATAATACCAAATAATAGTCCTTTTCGCTTTCGAATAAACTACTTTCTATTTATTTCAACTAGTTCAATATTCAAAGTAAAATACTCCTAATCATGACTAACCTTATTCAACTATCCTGCCAGTTAGTATAACTTATGACTGCCATTAAACATATTAGTACCCCTGCTATTAAAGTGGCATATCTAATTTCATTGTTCTTCTATGCGTCCCAGAAGAGCGCGATGTTATTCTATTAAAGCCCGATGAGGCAATTAAAAGCGGAACATGCATCTCCTAATAGTTGATTTTGAAAAGAGATGTTGTTGTATAAAACATGTAAGGCAAACGATATACTTTTATTGAAATTTTTAAACCCATTCAAAGTACTCTTAAAGATAGCTACTTAATATCGAAAATATAACCGTTTATAAAAGTAAACTCATACAGATAAAAAGAGGGAATGGTCTTGCTGATCAGCATTACTTTTCCCTTTTGATATTCCCTCATTAGAAAACGTGACTCTGCTATCATTTTTAAATGATTCTTTCTTAAATATCAAAAGGCTCGATTCTTTTTAGAGTAAAGTTTTTGAGAAACAGTCCTTAGTTTATCCCGGCTTCTAACCTAAAACTTTAGATGTGTATATTGCAATTTTAAAAAAGGTGAATTATAATTTCTTTAATAAATTATAATTTATCAATAAATATAATTTTATTATCTGAGAAACTCAAAAGGAGACTAAAACATGAAATATGAAATGATCATCGAAACGACTGAGCAGCTGCACGCATTATCTCATCCACTAAGACAGCGTATTTTAACCGTTCTTTCGTTTGATGAAATGACAAATAAAGAAATTTCAAACGCCCTCAAAGAGTCTGCACCTAAAGTGCACTTTCACGTAAAGGAACTCCTGAACGCTGGCATTATCCGACTTACAAGAGAAGAAGTAAAAGGATCCATCATCGAAAAATATTATACGGCTTCAGCCCGTTCATTCCGACTTTCTCCTTCTCTTGAATTGGCCAAATCCGATGAACATATGCTCTACGAATCTACTTTTCATGAAACTTACCGGAATCTCATCGAAAGTGTCGATTATCATGAAGGTTTCCTTCCAAACTCATTCATCACTCAGGAACACGCGTGGTTAACAGACGAAGAAATAGCTTCTATTAAGAAGCATTTATCTGCTATCGATCAAATTATGAATAATTCTTCCATGAAACGAACACCTACAGATAATCGGAAATTCTACACGCTCAGCAGTTTTTTTCATCCAGTTTCTCCAAAATCTAAGAGAAGAGAAACAGAACAATGAGAAGACTATTTAAAAACAGCCTCTTCTCCAATAAGAATTTCGCTTATTTTTTCTTTGGTCAGTCCTTCTCGACAATAGGAGATGGATTCCAGCAGATCGCCCTGATTTACTTGATTTTTGAGATGGGTGGAAGCGGCAGCCAAATGGCTCTTTCCCTATTCTTCTCGGTCTTTCCCCGCATTCTTCTATTGCTGGTGGGAGGCGTTGCAGTTGATCGGTTAAGTGCGAAACAGGTTATTTGGATTTCAGACTTCGCTCGGTTTGTGATTTTGACCGTTTTGATTTCATTTTTATTCTTTGATGCCTTGTCATTTCCACTGCTTTACCTCTTACTTTCTTTATCTGGTGTGGCAAGCGGCTTTTTCTATCCGGCATTTAATACCATTGTTCCTTCCATCGTAGAAACAAGGGATTTAGAAAATGCCAATGCATGGGTTCAATCAATCTCTCAAACCGCCATCTTCATTGGTCCTCCTCTTGCTGGATTAGTGGTGGGGCTCTACGGAATAGAGGCTGGTTTTCTCATAAATGCCATGTCTTATTTGATTGGCGCTATCACCGGGATTATGGTCAGCGTTAACAAGGAAAGCCCACCTAAAGTGAAAGACTCGCGTATTGTGAAAGATTTCGTGGAAGGATTTAAGCAAGTGTGGACAACCAAGTGGCTCCGTACCGTACTGTTGGTAGATTTAGTGGGGGGACTGGTAGTAGTCGGTCCAATGCAGATCGCATTACCGCTATATTCAAAGGAAAGCTTCGATCTGGCACCTTCACAGATGGGATTCGTCTTGGCTGCCTTTGGAGCTGGTTCGGTCATAGGCATGATGTTTGTCACCAAATTACACCCAAAATATAAAACACTTCGTTCGTTTTACTGGCTTGAACTTATACAGGGACTGCTCTTGTTTTTGGTAGCTATTCCTTCCGTATGGGTCGTGTTGCTATCTTTAGCGGCCATAGGGATTTTGAATGGTATATCAAGCGTCATCATCATTTCAAAGATTCAGGCCCATGTTCCAAGGGCAAGGCTCGGCAGAACGATGAGTATCGTTTCGCTAGCGGCTTTCGGGGCAGTTCCCATCTCTCAGTTGTTGACAGGCTGGCTGTCGGAAACCATTCCCTATGCGTTTGTTTTTGTTTTGGCTTCCACTTTACTATTCCTCAGCGGCGTAATGGGATTAATAGTTTATAACAGACAAAGCAGTGAAGAAGCGGTTGTTTAAGGGGATTGTTTGAAATGACTATGGTCTTGTAATATGTACCTATGTCAGAAACAAGCGTGAAATTCACGACTTTCATGTTTATTTGAATTAACATGAAAGTTTCTGACACAGGGACACTATAAAATTTTGTTTTCAGGGAAGTTTCTTCTAACTAGTACGTATTTAATGTTAGTAATTTAAGAAGAATATAATAAACAAAGCTTAAACAATCAGGAGGAAAAGCTTCATGGTTATTATCAAAACCTATTTAGATACTGTTTTTAAAGATTTTCTAGATAATTATAATCTCATTTGTTTCCCCCTGTCATCAATGCTCATCGACTAATTAATATTACTTGCATCTCTCCAATAAAAAAACCTCGCTAAATGCTAGGTTTTTTTGAATCATTGTTCTACAGAAAAAAAGTATATTATTTTGTTACTCTTAAAATCCCTCATCTTCAATTAACCTCCCGTTGATACCAGCATTTTTTAAAGCATCCTGAAAAAATCCTACAAAGTCTATTCTTCTTGCAGTTGATGTCAATAAGATATTCAATTTATTCCACTCCCCGCTGTTTAAATCAGTTGCTAGAAAAAAATATACTAATATTTACCCACCATGTTAAAATTTAACCCTCCATAACGGGACGTTCGATAAGATTGAAACAGTGAAGCCTGTTGTCAATTCAGAAATAAAAAGACAAGATAAAAAGCCGTAATAAATGAAAGAACAGAATCTATCAAAAAGGTAATAGAGGACGTAGAACTGCATGACCTGCTTATAAATGTTGGGCATGTGGAGAACGTTTTACTTTTACGACGGGAGAACAAAAGTTTTAAAAGAGAAAAGGATTTACGTATCCAAAAAGATGTAAAAAATATCATAACGAAATGGATTACGAATTCTTTATTAATAAGTCTTATTAATTAAGCAAGGATTCTCATAAGTTGAATAAACTTTTGGGAAGCCTTGCTTAATTTTATTTGAAGTTACAGATGTTCAATAACTTGATTTAAGACAAGTTTTTAATGAGTTAATAAGTGAAAGAATGGTAATAGAGATAAAATAGTATATTTTTACCTTAAATGGTATGTATAGGTATATTAAGATAGAAGTACAAAATTGTCTGGAGGTTTAACATGGTAAAAAGAACAAAGGAATCTTTAGATTCGTTTGATTCAATATTGTCAGCAGCAATTAGCAGACCCGATGAACGTTTTTACTTTTATCATGCTCTTTTAGAGTTGGAGTTGGTTATTCTAGGTACCGTTGATGGAGATCAAACTGAAACAACGGATGAAGAATCCACCATTTATTTAAAATACCTAGATATAGACGGTGAACTTGTTCTTCCTGTCTATTTGAGTATGGATAAATTTGTAACTATTTTTCCAGATAATCAACCCTATTTGAGGATGTCTGCACAGAGGTTAATTCAATTGCTGGAACCCGATGCATCTTTAATTGTAAATCCAGGGTTTGATATCAGTAAAAAAATCATCCCGGAGGAAATTGAAACATTGCGGGATCGACGGATTCTTTCTTATTTTTTTGACCAACTTTCACCAGAAAAGAAGCAGCGCTATTTAGAATCGCAAATGAAACCATTGTCTGTTAGCACAAAGAATATACTAATTGAGCTCTTGAAGAGATTCCCTATGGTAAGAAGTGCTTATCTTACGAATTTGTTTGATCCTGTGACCGATGATCAACCTTATGTATTGGTTGGATTAGAGCTTGAATCCAGGGATGAAAAGATGGACCGGGTGATACTTATTCAGTTATTTGATGCCATTCGTCAAAACTCTGCGATTGACTAAAAAATCGAATTTGCCATTCTTGATGAAAACCTACCACTAAGAAGCTCAGTTGTCGGAAATATTGAGCCGTTTTATCAAAGTTCCTCACTAAATCAATGGAACAAGCTGTTTCGCTAAAAATCAATTAGTAAGGAAGGAGGGCCCATAGTTTGACGAAAATTGATATAAAAGTTAGTAATATCAAATCTACGAATCTTCGTCTAACGGCCATTCCCTCAAAGTTAACGGATGTAATGAACCGTTTATCTTCGCTAAAATCAACGATTGACCGAAGAATTGTTCAACGAACTTATGAGGACGTTCGTTTAAACAATGCGGTTAAGTCGTTGCAAGAACTGGAGAGAAAAATAAAAAACATCCATGATTTTGTCGACTATTCCATGGATCAATATGTTCTTGCTGATAGTAAAGCTTCTTCTTTTTCCGTCCTAGGAGAGAAAAACTATGAATATTAAGCAGGTAGCTGATTTATTAGAACAGGAAAGAATTCAAGTGGAGGCAGTGGACGTGTCGATCCAAGTCATTCCTTCTTATCAGGACGAACACATATATAAGCTAGAGAAAAGGGGAGATCAGTGGGTCTATTTATTTATCGAAAATGAAAGAGGCAGCAGAAAGGGAACCATTCTGGAAACTTTCCAATCTGAAGCACAGGCGGCTATTTATTTCCTTCTAGTCACATTACAAACAAGCTTTTACCGCAATTATATTTTTCCATTCAAAGAAAAAAGTGCTTCATTAAACATTGGCAGTCCAGGCTTTACGATTGCAGATTTACACAAAGCCTTAAGTTCGCTTCATGTCGGTCATGTAAACTACAGCTTTTATGATGAGTCCATCGTTCCGCATAGTTTACACGTATCACGAGTGACGCCAACTGAATCAAAAGTTCAATTCATTGGAAAAAATAATAGAATAGTCTTTGAAACGGTAAAATTAGAAGACTGGGAAGCATACTCAGTACTGTTTGATTTCGTTTATTTGCTTGCTTTGTTGGATAAAACCGTTGATCGTTTCGTGCAGGAATATCAATTAACGAGTTTGTCAGACGAGGAAATTGCAGTATTCCTAACCGCATAAGAAGGAGAGTCAGTCTCATTCCTTACTAACTGCATTTAAAACATGTTTTACAAAATCGCTAACATTTTGCTAACGTTGAATTTTTAACGGAGGCTTCTCGTAAGTTAACCAAACTTATGGGGAGCCTCTTTTTTTAGAGATAATGGTTAATTATATAAAAATTTAAAATATATTATTTTTTATTTATTAATTAATCTAGTTTTGGATGATTAGGAATGAATTTCACTCGTAATAGGCTACTGCCATACCCTATGAATCCTCCAACAATAGCAGGAATAATCCACCCTAGTCCGACCTCGTACATAGGAAGAATTGCATTAAAGAAATTATTAATCGATGAAAGGTGTATACCAGCTCCATTTAATCCATCAAAGAAACTAATAATAAATGTTAAAAGTAGGCTTCCTTGATAAACTTCAGCTTTACCTTTAAATAAAGAATGAAAAAATGTTAGGAAAATTAATACAATAGCTAATGGGTAAATAGCTGTTAATACAGGTATAGAAATAGCAATTAACTGTGTTAATCCAATATTAGCAACTATTGCACTAAAAATAGACAAACTAATAGCAAATGTTTTGTAAGATACCTTTGGAAATAGTTTATGGAAGTATGAAGAACAAGCTGTAACAAGTCCTACGCTCGTTGTTAAACAAGCTACTATCATCATTAATCCTAATAATATCCCACCATAAGATCCAAAATAGTAATCCGAAATTTTTGCTAAGACAGCACCTCCATTATCTAAGCGGCCAAGTTTTTCTACACTTGAAGCACCCATATAAGAAAGGGATGTATAAATAGTCGCTAGGATAACAGCAGCAATTGCAGTTGCTTTTCCACAAACAATCATAATTTCCGTTTTTGTTTTTGCACCTTTTTCTTTAATAGCATTAATAATAATAATACCAAAAACAAAAGATGCAAGAGTATCCATTGTTAAATATCCTTCTCTAAATCCATTAAAAAATGGTTGAACTGCATAATGCTCACTAGGTGCTTGGAAATTACCAATTGGATTAACAAAAGCAACTACTACTAGGATTCCAATAAACCCTAGTTTGATTGGCGTTAATATTCTCCCAACAATTTCGACAATTTTCGCAGGATTGAGCGAAAAAAGGCACGTAATGGTAAAAAAGATGACTGTGAAAATAAGTAAAGGTAAGGGACCTGAATTTTCCGACAAAAAAGGTTTGACACCTATCTCAAAAGAAACACTTCCTGTTCTTGGGATAGCAAATAAAGGACCAATTGCTAAATAAAGAACGGTTGTGAAAACAACAGCAAATACAGGATGTACACGACTCGCTAACGACTGTAAATCATCCTTCCCCGAAAATCCAAATGCTAACACACCAAGTAACGGCAATCCAACTCCTGTTACTAAAAATCCTGCATTAGCTGACCAGATATTTTCACCTGCTGATTGCCCCAGCATCGATGGGAAAATTAAATTTCCTGCCCCAAAGAATAGAGCAAATAGCATTAAACCAATAACTACTATAAATGAAAACGGTATTTTATTAGACATGTTAAAACCTCCATGAAATAACTAAAATTTACTATTTCAGAAAAATAATTAATTTTCTGAAAATTATACAAGATTTAAATATATAAGAATTTATCATATTATAACCAGATAAAATTATTTTTTCAATATAATTTTTAAATTTTTTTATACACCCTAATGACTAGAGGGTTATCAAATATTAGCTGATTTAATTTCTGCTGATTCACGAAAAAATGAAATTGAAATAGATTTCTTTAAATAGTCATAAGTTTTTTAATATCCTTTTTTAAACTACTATGTAGGAAAAGAAATATACATTAAAAGAGCGCAACTTGATATAACTCAAATTGCGCTCTTTGTTTTAAAAGAAGTCTTTTTCTTACTGCTAATAGAAATGACGACAGTAATGAATGATAAGATGATGAATATTCCACCTGCAAATGGATTTACTTCGACTGAAAGTGTATCTACAATTCCAGCTCCAATCACTGAACCAACAGCGACACCTAAATGAAGAGCTGAATTATTCAAGCTTTGCTGAATTTCCGATGATTCAGGCGCTATTTCAATCAAATAAGATTGCATGGCCGGTGAAATCGCCCAACTGAGAATCCCCCAAATGATAATGATGGTGATAAATACTGGAGAGGAATTTGTTGAGTATGGAAATATAAAGAATAAAGCACTAAAAATGACTAGGGCAATAACCATTGTTTTTCTTGATCCCAATAAATCTGCCATTACACCGCCAAGACCTCCACCGACAACAGCAGAAAAACCAAAAATGAAATAGATGACACTAATCCAAGTAGCATTAAAATCAGAGGTTGCTTCTAAATAAGGCTTAAAATAGGCATACATAATCGTATGGCCTGTCATATAGAGGAATGTCGTTGTTAGCCCTAATGTGATTTTGTTATTTTTAAATGCTGCAAGCTGCTGCCTCAACGGAATTTGAGGTTTCGGTTGTATCCTTCCCATTAATACATGAACGCCAATAATTGATAATGCTGTTAAAATAGTGATAAGTACGAATGGTGCTTTCCAGCCAAAACTATTTCCTATTATTATTCCGATCGGCACCCCTAAAACTAATGAAGCACTTACTCCCATAGAGACAATCCCAATGGCCCTGCCTTTATACTGTTCTCCTACTAAGCTAGGAGCCATAACTAAACACAATATGATTAATAGCGCTCCACTTAACGCTAAAATAATTCTTCCTATAAACAAAATAGAAAAAGTGGGTGCAAATACTGTTACGATACAACCAATTAAAAAGATGTACAAGCAAACTAATGTTAGCCGTTTTCTTTCTATTTTAGCTGTCATGACAAGTAAAATTGGCGCTGCAACTGCAAAAATGACAGCAAAAACAGTGATCAGCAAACCTGCTTGGCCGATGCTTACATGTAAATCCTCTGCAATCAAATCTAATATCCCGCTAATGATCAGTTCGACCAGACCTATAATAAAGGATATGATCATTAAAAAATAAATACGTTTATCCATGTTGTCTCCTTCCTAAATATATCCCAAACTATATACTATCTTTTGATGAGAGTTTACTCAAGAATAAGATAATAATGTCACAATAACATAATTTCAAAATGGTGAAACAGCCTATAAAGAGGTAACTCAACTGTTCCAAAATACAAGAGATACCACCTACAAGGTTTCCATTGGTAAAGTAATAGAAACAACTGATAATCATCCATTCTGGGTTGAAGGAAAAGGTTGGGTACTAGGGGAAGAGTTAAAAGTAGGTGATAAATTACAACAGGATAATGGAAACCTGCTGGAGATTACCAACATCGAAATTATCAAAACAAAGAACCAGTAATGGTGTATAACTTTACTGTTGCTGATTTCCACACGTACTTTGTCAGTGAATTAGGTATTTGGGTTCATAATACAGATTGTTCGAGGTTTGCTCGCGTTATCGTTAGTGATATCTCAGAGAAAGTACTAGCTAAAATGAACCATATAACAAAAGTTGAACTTAAAAGTACTTCTTAAGGAAGTATACGTTTTTCGGGTGTTCATTCAAAAATAGCACATTATACTCCTGTGACTGGTGGGTACAAAACAACAATAAATGATATTCAGATGGCTGAAAATAGAGTATATAGCGCTAAAGTTAAGGTAGAAACAGATGACGGTATAGAAGTTATAAAGAGTGGTAATGAAGTATATTGAACATTTTTTTCCCTGTTAGTTGGGATGAGTTTAACTACACCTGAAGTGGAACATGCCATCTCGAATAACGATGGTTTTGTAAATCCAGCAAACCTAAGCCCAAACAACAATTTTTATTCCGGATATTCTTCAGATGGTAAAGTTAAAATTGAAACAATACTACATCATATTTCTGCGATCACCATTCAAGCCATGTGGAGTGTGTGAACAATGGTAAAAGCCTATCTGCTTGAAATTGCTAACATTTTGCTAACGCAATCAAATGAAAAACAGTAAATTATCGTTAAAGATGTTACAGACAGAATTTAGCAAGACTTTGATATAAACTAACATTTTTCACACACCGTTAAAGATATTACACACTCTCACCTTACGGGCGGCATGGTGTAATAAACATCATAAAGCCTTAAATATTGGTTGAATTAGAAAAGGCCTTTCATCAGTTTAATGAAACTGATGAAAGGCCTTTTCTTTTACATTGATTTTTTGATCTACTTCTGCATTTCTTCTTAAAATAAACAAAATGACCCACCTTGGTTCGCATTGTTAAGAGGTGTGATGGGTTCTGTTAACACATATAATATTGCCCTTATATCACTTTGTCAAAGAATGAGATATCGAAAAAGAATGTTTATAAAAGCGCTCTATTTCGAACGAGTTATTTTGTATAGGATTTTACAGTAAATAAAACGGGTAAAAAATTTTAGATTTTCCATGAAAATTAAGTGGAGAGATTATTCATATGGCAGATCAGCATAAAAGGGCACCGCAAATTGAGAACGATGGAATCTTAGAAGAATATCTAAATGACATTTTTATTTCAATATGCAACAATTAGAAAAGGCTTTATGAAGATTCAAATGATTACAAGAAAAGGATTTGTCCCAGTCCTGTATACAAACTTAATGGGAAAGTTACCTGTCCCTGCGTCCATGTCAGCTACTTGACTCAGTTAACCTATCAGGTAAGTTTGAAATAATATAAAGGATTAGATATACTTGAAGTGTAAGTAATTTTAATATTTCTTAGACATTTCTATAAAACCTAATGTCTAAGATTCATCAAATCAGGAAGGTGGAAGTAAAAAATGAATGCACTAGTAGCTCAAGAAAGAAAAGATTTTAAAAAATCTACTTTGAAAACATTGAGAAATGATGGGGAAATCCCTGCAATTGTTTATGGAAGAGAAATTAATACTAAATCTATTTTTATTAAGAACATAGATTTACGAAAAGTGATAAGGGACGTTGGTAGAAATGGTATTATATCGTTAAACCTTAATGAAAAATCAAAAAATGTTATTTTAAGAGATTACCAAAATAACCCTGTAACAAAGGATATACTTCATGTGGATTTTCTTCAAGTTGATAAGCACACTGAAATCGATACAAGTGTTAGTGTAATTTTAAAGGGAACATCTAATGGAGAAAAAGTTGGAGGAATTGCTAAACAGCTTCTTCACGAATTGAATATAACAGCAAAAGTAAATGATATCCCTGATAGTATTGAAATTGATATCACAAATTTTGAAATCGGTCATACCGTTCAAATAGCAGATATTAAAAAAGATTATAGTAACTGTACATTCAAACATGAGGATGAAGAAACCATAATGATGGTCGACTATGTGAAACCTGTAACAGAGGAAGAAGATGATGCTAGTAAAGTTGAAGTATCGGGAGTTTAGTCCTGAAATATTAAAAATAATAGAAATAATTCGAAGTAATAGGAATCAACTTACGAAAATTAGCTCTCCACGCTAAGCTTCATTAAACTGATCATATTTTAGATTTTTAATACTGATTGTCTTTTACCATTAAAAGTATAAATAAAATGAAAAACTATGTCAATACTTTTTTAAGCAAATTTTGATTTGTTATTAATGTCTATAGCTGAAGCATTTATTTGTTCTTCTGCTATAGACTTTTTACCAATAGTCTTTAACATATTGATTATCATTTCATCAATCCTGATTGTAGGGACAGAGCCCTTTGTCTATTATTAAGGTTGCTGCAATGAACGAAAGTTTAGAAGCAAGATATGGGGATGAAACAGAGCTCGATGTTTGGTATCACAATCTAAAAGTTACATATAAATATCTGGAAGAGAAGGCAAAGGCTCCAAACACAAAGAAATCTGTTTTAAAAAAATTGAACTATTAATGCGTATACGTTCAAATAATTACAGTTAAAAGAGTGCGATAACTTTTAAAGGGTTATCGCCTTATTTATATTAAGTTGTAGGACAACCATCTCGAATAGTGAAAAGAAAAAAAGTGATGACCACCAAAAATGGTAGTCACCTCTTTATTGTTTAAAAAATCTCTTTTTATTTCGATAAGCCTAAAATTAACTCTTTATAGATATCGAAGAATGCAAAGTAGTAATTTTTGTAGACATATTCATCTGTTTTGTGTGCCATTTTTGTTTCGCCTGGACCAAACATCATGAATGGAAAGTTGTCATCTTTACCTCGTAATAAGTTTGATGCATCCGTCACTCCTGGCGAACCTTTAACAGAAATTTCTAAATCTAAATGTTTTTTACCGAGTTCTTTAGCAAGATCAACCATTTCAGACTGTCCTGAAGTGAAAACACTTGGTAATGACATTGTCACTTCAACATCAATATCAGAGCCTTCTTTATTGTATTTGTTAGCTGTTGTGTTGAATAAGTCAATTACTTCATCGTTATCAAATTCTGGAATAGTACGCACGTTTATTTCAGCTACTGCTTTTTCTGGAACTGAGTTTACTTGATTCCCTGCATTAAAAATAGTTGTACTCATAACCAATTTATCTAGAACTTCATTTTTACGATCATCGCCATTCAATTTTCCGTCTACTTCTAATAGATATTCCATCAATGGATTAATCGCGTTATAACCTTGGTCAGGCATAGAACTGTGTGCTGCTTCACCAATAGACGTTACACGCAAGTTAAGTGATCCTTTGTGAGAGTAAATAATCGTGTCATGAGAAGGCTCAGCTACCCATAGATAATCTACATCATCCATATAGCCTTCTTCGTATAACTTTTTAGAACCTGCGCCACCGACTTCTTCACCAGTCGTTGCCATAAAACGGACAGTACCATTTTTTAGTTCATTATTTTCTTTGAGTTCAATCATCACTAAAGCAAGGTTTACTAAACCTGCTTTCATGTCATTTGTTCCACGTCCGTATAATTTTCCGTCTCTTTCTGTCAATGTGAACGGATCTGAAGTCCACTCGCTTTCATTACCTGGAGAAACGACATCCATATGACCAGAAACGCCAATGACGGGACTCCCGCTTCCAATTTCAGCCACTAAGTTAACACGAGTGTCTGTAACTGGAACAATTTTAGATTCAATGCCGTATTCAGCAAATAAATCTTTCAAGTAATTTGCCACTTCGATTTCGTTTTCATTAATAGATTTAATCGCTATAATGTCAGATAAAATCTTTATCTTTTCTTCTTCTGTAAAATGTTTCATACTAAATCCCTCCAAAATTTTATCTGTTTATCCTCAATGAGAATACAACTGTATTTTACCCAAAAGTCCATTAATAAGTTAGCCACTTAAGGACTCTCCGGAACTACTATACCCCTTTCCACTTAGAAAGACTTGTGGGGTGGCCTTTCCTCTAATATTTGCAGAATTCTATAAAATCTTAAGTCTTAAAGGCAGCCTTAAAAGATGCTAACATTTTGCTAACGCAATAGCTTCTTTAGATTACTTCAAAATTTCTTCAAAGAAGAAAATAATATATCCTCTTCCATTTCGAATTAATTTCCATCAAGCAAAAATATTTTTTAAAATTACCTACCCTTAATACGATTTTATTTATATATACATGTTGAGGGAACTGATTCATGCCAGATATGGAGAAGGTTTTACCCTTGAGGATTTTAAAAGAGTCATCGATTTGAAATCAGCGGAATGGCAGCCCAGGTTCTGCATGGAATAAGTTTCTGCTGCCGGAGACATTGTTTGAACAAAATTTGAAGCTTATCTCAATCAGTAGGAAGGAAAGAAGAGAATGTCAGAGGAGGATTTTAATTTAGATGAATAATAAAGAGATTTATACGTTGATGGAACTTATTCAAGCCTTTTATGAAAAGTTTTATTTTGATCAACAGAAGCTGGATGCCTGGCATATGATCCTGCAAAAATATTCGTATGAACAAGTACAATCGAATCTATTGGAATTTGTGGTAGATTCGCCGCATCCTCCAAAGATTAGTGATTTGGTCCAGAATTCATTGGGCGGGCGCCATATCCCTGATTATTTTGAACTCGATTTAACTGCAGGGGAAGAAGATTATTAGGGTTATACTGTCCCCCTGTGTTTCGATGAATATTCTTGTATCATAGATTTGTTCCACAATCGTATCACCTATAGTGGAAATACAAGAGTTTTCTTCGACAATAAATTTTTCTGGAAAACAAATAAAAACTCGGTATAAAAGGGTTTACTGTACTTTTAATCAAACGTTTAGTTGGTTTAACAACTTGTCTGTACCTATCGGAATATGTATTTTGCTAGTTTCTATTGTCAGTTTTTAAGATAATTCCAAACACCCACAACTTTTATACGACAATTAATTCTCTTGAACACAGGCAAAAGTTCGTTTGATAAAAGGGTTTACCAGCTATTTAACCAAACGATTAATTAAATATATATCCGTTAATCAAACGATTGATTAGAATTGCTTTAAATCCTGTCAAACCTGTGTTTAAACCTCCTTATTATCAAGAATATTGTCGAGAAGAGAAGCGAGTAAAATGCTGGAAAGCTTTTGGATTACAGGGACGGTGAACCGTCCCTGCGGTTTCCATGCACAGTTTTGGGTCCTAGAGGTCTCATCCTTGCTGGGCACATAAAGCCGGGAAGAAATTAATCTTCTTAGCTAATTTTTAAATAAGCATAAATCCTCCCGCCTATTTAAAGTGACTTCATCTCTTTGATCAATTCCGATATGCTTTTCACTTTTCTTCCATTATATTCGGGATATTCTGCATCATATAAATCAATATATACCGTTTCCATCCCAATGTTCCTAGCTGGAGCAATATCATTTATGTAATTATCACCAATAGATAATCCTCTTTCAGGACGAATATTAAACTTTTGTAAGAGGTCTAAAAAATGGTTCTTTGTATCCAGCGGTTTATTTGCTTCTGTGATCATATTTTCAAATATGTCCTGCAAATCTAAATTTTGAAGAATGCGCTGTACATTATCTTTCTGGCTGTTCGTCACTAGCGCTATGTCTTTCTTTTCTTTTAGATGCACAAGTGCTTCTCGTAAACCAGGTATTTTGGTTAAATGAAACTTATCCGTAGCCATAAAGTTTTTTGTTTGAACATAGGCGGAATGTGTATCTTGCAGGCCAAAATGTTTTGCACAAACATTTGGGAGCCACCATCCGTCACCAATAGCGATCATCGTATCAAAATCAAAATGTAATGATTGCGGGTAGAGCTTTTGTATCAAACCGGCTTCCAATTCTTCTCCTTTCCAAGTCCAAGCCTTTACAACCGTTGATCGAACCGGATCTAATTTTAATACATGATCACGAATAACATCATATACTTTTCCTATTGTTACAACATGTTCTCCAGATAATATCTTTTCGTATTCTTTTGCAAAAAGGGGTTGCACATCGTCTGGCAGCTGCTTTTTTAATTGTTCCGAATAATAGACGAAATGATCTGTATCCTCGTATAAAGTGCCGTCAAAATCAAAAATGACTAATTCCGCGTTATCTAATATATTTCTTTCCATTGTTTCCTCCAGTATTTCTCTAAAAAATTATCCACTAGTATATTGTCACCATAAAAAGGTCTAAAGATATACAAGAATTTAATGGAAATCAAGGATTGTATTGTAAAGAGCTATAAGAACAGGATTAATACAGTAAGAGAAGTGGTACATAAATACTGACAGCATGAAAAGGGGTGGGTTCAACTGTTAAGTATAATTGTAGGCTTAGTTTTATTAATGGCTTTAGCATACCTTGGATGGTCCATTATATGGGTAGCACCATTAGCAGCTGGGGTTGTCGCATTACTGAGCGGTTTAGATGTATTTGAAACATATTCAGGTACTTATATGGATGGGCTAGTTGGATTTGTGAAAAACTGGTTTCCTATTTTCTTGTTGGGAGCAGTTTTTGGAAAATTGATGGAAGACACAGGTGCAGCTAAATCTGTTGCGAAAAAGGTAACACAGTTAATTGGTAAAAAGAGAGCTATTCTTGGCGTATTAATCGCTGCAGCCTTATTAACATATGGTGGAGTTAGTCTATTTGTAGTTGTATTTGCCATCTATCCAATCGCTCTTCAACTGTTCCGTGAAGCAAATGTAACAAGAAAATTGCTTGTTCCGACTTTTGCACTTGGTGCTTTTACTTTTACCATGACATCTATGCCAGGTACGCCACAAATACAAAATTTAATACCAATGAAATATTTTCATTCTTCCCCTGCCGCAGGACCGGTTATCGGGATTGTCACGACTTTAATTATGGCAGTTGGCGGTTACCTTTGGTTAGCATACAGAGCAAAAAGGCTTGCTGCAAAAGGAGACGTATATACAGAGCCGGCAAATAGTACAGATACTGAAACAATAGAAGATGAGAAAATCCCGAACTGGATTCTATCTTTAATTCCTCTTATTGTTGTCGTTGTTTTACTAAACATTGTAAAACTTAAACCCATCTATGCTTTATTAATAGGTGTCTTGAGCATTATGGTTCTTAATTTGAGAGATTATAAAAAGTTTATTACCTCCATTAATGATGGAGGTAAAGGTTCTGTAATGGCAATTCTAAATACAAGTGCAGCAGTTGGATTTGGAGCAGTTATTGCAGTAGTACCGGCATTTCACAACATTACTTCCTGGTTGTTACACATTTCAAATAATCCATTAATTGCCGAAGCATTATCTGTTCAAATCATGTCTATCATCACTGGATCCGCTTCAGGCGGTATGGGAATTGCACTTACGACACTCGGAGATACTTTTTATCACCTTGCTCAAACAACCGGGATTAATCCTGATGTCATGCATAGGATAGCTGCAGTTGCTTCTGGGGCATCCATCTTCCCTAACAACGGTGCATTATTAACATTAATTGCAGTTACCGGATTGTCTCATAAAGAAACCTATAAAGATGTTTTTATGGTCGCGTTCTTAATTCCTACCATTGCGTTGATTGTTGGTGTCATCTTGGGTGCCATTGGTTTAGTTTAATAATACAAACAGTGTCACCCAGAATAAAATTTAAGGAGGAAATTTAAAATGGTTGAAAATAAAGTTGTCATTATTACTGGTTCTGCCCGCGGGATTGGATTCGAAATTGGTAAACGGTTTGCCGAAAACGGTGCAAAAGTGGTTCTTTCAGATATTAATGAAGAAATGGTAAAAGAATCCGCAGAATCTCTTAAAAAAGAAGGCTTTGAATCAATTGGCATTAAAGCAGATGTTACAAAAGAAGAAGATCTTAAAACTTTAGTAAACACTGCAAAAGAAACATACGGTTCAGTAGATATTGTGATTAATAATGCCGGTTTACAGCATGTTTCTCCAATTGAAGAATTTCCAACAGAAAAATTTGAATTAATGCATCGTATTATGTTGATTGCACCTTTCATTCTTACAAAATTAGTTTTCCCAATCATGAAGGAGCAAAAATTCGGCCGTATTATTAACATTTCTTCGATTAATGGTTTAATCGGCTTTGCTGGTAAAGCGGCTTATAACAGTGCGAAACACGGTGTTATCGGTTTAACAAAAGTAGCTGCTTTAGAAGGCGCCCGTGACGGTATCACTGTTAATGCTCTATGCCCAGGTTACGTAGATACTCCGCTTGTTCGCGGTCAAATAAAAGATTTAGCCAAAACCCGTAATATTCCTGAAGATCGGGCTTTGGAGGATGTAATTCTTGCCCAAGTGCCGCAAAAGAAATTGTTAGATGTTAGTGAAATTGCTGATTATGCATTGTTCTTAGCAAGCGATAAAGCTAAAAGTGTTACAGGCCAGGCAGTTGTCATTGATGGCGGTTATACTGCTCAGTAATAGATTTAATAGATTAGTAGGCATTTTGGTCAGTCCTCCCGACGCGTTAAAGCGGCGGGGGGACTATTTATTTTTAAAATAAAAAAGGAAATTTACTATTTCTTTACAATCTTTTCTTCTTACCTAAATCTACTTTATTCCTACTTTTCTTAATTTTAATTGAAAATACAATGAATTTTATATGTCAAATTATCTATAAACATCTCCAGTTATGAAGGAAACGCATCTTAATATGTTGAAAAAAGTGACTAAATTACTAATTAATAAAAATAACAAAAACCTTACCTTCCTCTAAAACTGCATTAACAATCTTCTGATAAAGTGTGGATAGTCCATATGGTTTCATGCTTTCCTGGTGAACCTGTCTTGTTTGAAAGACTAAAACTACTAAGAAATAGAGGGGATTTCAATGAGCATTCAGAATGAAAATAAGGCTTTTAACAGAAGGGACTTCATAAAAGTAGGAGGGATGAGTACACTTGCCTTAACGATCGCGTCTGCTGGAATACCTGGCGTAAATTTATTAAGCACCGTTGCTCACGCAGAAACAAATGCGAATGCTAAATTGCAATTTAATGCAGATGGAAAGTTCAAAATTGTGCAGTTTAACGATACACAGGATGATGAGCATATTGATCGCCGCACCATCCAACTATTGGAAAAAGTTCTTGACAGTGAGAAACCGGATTTTGTCGTACTAAATGGTGACAATATTTCAGGTGGCTGTAATTCAGAGCTTGAGATGAGACAAGCAATGAACAATGTGGCCCAGCCAATGGAACAAAGAGGGATCAAGTGGGCCGTTACTTTTGGGAACCATGATGAGGATTCAACACCAAATGGCGGGCTGGATGAAGAAGCCATGCTTAAATTTTATATGGCATACCCATACAATGTTAATCAGCCAGGAGCAACTGGCATAAATGGAACAGGGAACATGAACCTGCTTATTAGGGATTCTGCAGGCAAGAAAGCGGCATTTAACCTTTGGCTGCTAGATAGCGGCAGGTATGCCCCTGACACAATTGCAGGACAGGATTTCAGCGGGTATCCATCCTGGGATTGGATTCGATTTAATCAAGTAAATTGGTATTATGAGACTTCCAAAAAGTTGGAACAGCAAATTGGCTATAAAGTCCCTTCTCTTATGTTCATCCATATTCCACTTTGGGAACATCGATATATGTGGTTTGACAGTGTGGACAGCAGAACGGAGGCTGATCATGCACGTGCTACATCAAAGCATCAAATCGTAGGAGAAAGAAATGAAAAGGAGTGCCCGGGTCCATTTAATAGCGGGATGTTTTCAGCTATGCTTGACAGGGGAGATGTCAAAGGGGTCTTTTGCGGCCATGATCATGTAAATACATATATGGGCAATTATTATGGAATTTTACTAGGTTATTCGGGCAGTACTGGGTTTGGTGCTTATGGATTGTCTGGTGCGGAACGAAATCGATTACGCGGTGCCCGTGTATTTAATTTGGATGAAAATAAAGAGGGTGTTTTAGCTGAAACACATATGGTTTTTGCAAAGGACTACGGCATAGACCTTACAGCAAACGATCAAAGCATTGAACCGGCTCCCATACCCGAAAACAAAAAACAAGAACAAGTAATAAAATAGAAATAAAATGCTCTTCGCTCAGGAAATGGACGCAACTTTATGACTTTTGTTATAAGGTTGCGTTTTATATTTATCATGTAAGGGGTATCGTATCGCTTTTTTCATATCGCCTGGCGATATATATTGCAATTCAACCTAAAAACGTTGAATAGGGGTACGATATGCGGCGTTAAATACAACAGAATGAACGTGCTTTCACTTCTAAGGAAGCAGCAGAAGAAGTGGTAAATGTAACACGTATGGCCCAATCTTAAAGCGGAAATCGATATGAGTTTTTCAAAGACGATGCACTGAGTATCTTCTTTCAATCTGACATCGAATCGCTTATAGCGTTACGCGATACGGCCAAGTCCCTAGACGCTAAACAAAAGAGCTTGTCTATCAACAAAACGAAGGATTAGAAGGTACCAAAACCTATTGGGATACTATTTAAACTATAGGAAACCAAATAAAAACGTAAATTCCTTTATTCCGAACATCTGGATTCATTATTTTTCAAATTTCAACAAATCCCCGGGAAATATCTACAAATTATGAGTAGTTATCGACAAAATTAGAAGCATTTACATCTCATGAGTCTTCTGATTTTTTTGAGAGCCCATATTAATTTATATTACACACTCTCATCTTACGGGCGGTATGATGTAATTAGGATTTTAAAACCTTGTTATATCAATGTCTAAAATGATATGATGCTTTTCTTGTTATTGGATTTGTCCTTGTTTTCTAAAAAACAAGGCAAACTATGCAAGAATAGCTAACTATAGGAGAAGGTCTTTCATCTTAATTAAGTTACCTTTATCATAAAACATACTTGTGTAGAACTTAGGCAGAAGTTGTGAAGAATTATTTATAGGAAAGGCAAAAAGCGCCTATTTAGCCATTGTGAAATTTTCCTTTTGGCTTAAAGGGCGCTTTTGTTTTTTTAAAAAAATATTTGAGAAAGAAGGAATTAAACTACATCTACATGGTTTGTAACGGATTCTATATTGGTATCTATTCCAGTGCTATACGCATTTTTAACAGGCACAATCGCTAGCGCAATAGCCGCAATTAAACCTGGGATAGCAAATGCAATAAAATTTAAGTGAATCGGTAAAGAAATCGATAAAAGGAATCCGCCTAAAAGTGGTCCGGCCATACCGCCAATTCTGCCGATACCAGAAGCGATCCCTAAAGCAGTGGACCTGACAAATGGAGGATAGTACTGGGAAACATAGGCTTGGACAATATTTTGGGAACCGATGGTCGCAGCTCCTGCAATGGCTACTAAAAAGTAAATGAAATATGAACTTCCGCCAAAACCGAGTAATGTCAACAGATGCATACATTGGAACAAGCATCTTTTTAGAACCGTATTGATCACAAAGTCGTCCAATAATAAGTGTTCCGATAATGGCACCGCCTTGAAGAGCAATCAAAAAGCCCAGGCTTGAATTTAATCCATATCCTGCTTCTATCATTAATTTAGGAAGCCATGTATTTAAACCGTAAACCATCAATAAACAACTGAAAAACGCAATCCAAAACATGACTGTACTTAAGGCACGTTTTTCTTTAAATAATCCAATGATAGGAACCTTTGTTTCCTGTGTCTTAACCTCAACAATTTCATCATTTAAATTAAACGTGGACTCAGGACTTACCTTGGAAAGGGTAGCGATTAATTTTTCCTTCTGGCCAGTTCGAATAAGGTAGCTAGTTGTTTCAGGCAATTGCTTAAGCATAATGGGTAAAAGTAATAGAGGAAAACCTGCAAACCAAAAAATGGACTCCCAGCCAAACTTAGGCATCAAAAATATTCCTAATAAAGGAGCAAGGATCCCCCCGACTGAATAGCCGCATAATACGATGGAAACATACTTCTCATTTTTTTAGGTGCATAATCCGTCAATAAAGCGATGACATTCGGCATAATCCCGCCAAGTCCTAATCCTGCCAGAAAACGATAGGTGGAGAAGACTGTTGGTGTTTGGGAGAAGCCGCAAAGAAATGTAAATAAGCTAAATAACAGAAGAGTAATCGTGATAACATTTTTCCTGCCAATACGATCTGCTAGTGTTCCGAACAAAATAGCACCGAACATCATCCCAAATAATCCATAGGTTCCTATTGCTCCTGCTTCGACTGGCGAAAGGTTCCATTTTTCAATTAGGGTCCTTTTAGTATTTGTCATTTTTTCTTCCATTTTCCCCATTCTATCATTTCTTTTTTTACCTCAGGATGTTCATAGTCAATATCGGCAAACATTAGATAGTCATAATTTCCGTATTCATCATCCACATGCTTACTCCAATCTTTGTCATCTTAAAGTATTTTAAATATTCCCGATTTCCCCGTCTTTTCATCATAATCGGTTCCGTTAAAATGCTCATACCCCCATTGAAAAGAAGAATATTTTCCCTCACGCCCTGGATATGTAAATTTTGTCCAAGCTTCAATTTCAAAGGGTTCAGATATTTCTTTGGTCCGGTCCCCCTGGTTCACTTCAATAAAAGATAAAAGTGTGTTTAATTTAGTAGAGGGCGGGAATATAAAGAGTGTAATTGAATTTTAAAAAAATTAAGGAGGAATTATTTATGGCTAGGAACACCAGTAACAATCGCAGCGAAAACAATAATGGTAACATGACTGTCGAAGAAGCGGGACGTAAAGGTGGAGAAGCTACCTCCTCATCCCATGATAGGGAATTTTATGAAAAGATCGGGCAAAAAGGTGGAGAAGCTACCGCTGAAAACCACGATGGAGATTTTTATGAAGAAATTGGCAGTAAAGGCGGAAAAGCACGTGCCAGACAACATGACGACGACAATAGTTAATTAGAAATTTACTAGTTATCGAGTGATATTAAGAACAATGTATTAAAAAAATTGAGAATATTGAAGGAGGAATTTTTTATGGCTAACAAAAACAGAAATAATAACGATAATGATAAAATGACTGTCGAAGAAGCAGGACGAAAAGGCGGCGAAGCTACGGCTAAAAACCATGACAGAGAGTTCTACGAGGAGATCGGGCGCAAAGGTGGCGAAGCGACTTCAGAAAATCACGACAGAGATTTTTACGAGGAAATTGGACAAAAGGGCGGCGAAGCACGTGCTAACCAACGCGAAAACGATAATGACGATAATGGAAAAATGAGCAGAGAAGAAGCTGGCCGTAAAGGCGGAGAGGCACGTGCCAGACAACGTGACAACGATTAAATAGGTAGGAAAAAATTATCGAAATGAATTCGAGTGATGATTCAAAATGGAGCGGGGCTGTTAAAAGACCCCTAAAATAGTAAGAAGCTGGTGAAAAACGTTTCGTTTTTCGCCAGCTTTTTTTTTCGTCTTTTTTGGTTTAAGATTTTTTAGATAATAGAGTTTTACTTCGTATTACCTGTTGAAATGGAATTTATTTTGATATATATTCATATAATGAGAAAAACGTATTTACTATAATTTGTAAATAGAAACTTCAAACACTAATAGTCCATAGCGTAAACTATTATTGCTCCATAAGACAAAAAAATGAGAAAGTAAGGGTAAAAATGAACGATGAAAATAGAAAAAAGTGGATTGAGAACCTAATACAGTCCACTATACGAAATGTTGGAATAGATATTGAACTAAAGCATCAGCTAACTGGGGTGAATATGAGCTATAATTTTATCCTTGATTATATAGGTTATGATGTGAATCGTATAGAAGAAGCAATAAAGGAAATGCAGGTTTCAGTTTCGCTCCAATCATATATTAAGGCTTTTACACTTCATGAGTTAGGGCATGCATTAGACCGGAAAGCTTTATTGGATTCACTGGAAAAAACACTTGAATATTACGAAATGAAAAAAAACTATACTCTTTACGAACGATACAGTAATTACAAACTTCTTGCTAAACTAATCGAAGAGCATGAGATGAATATCGGTTTTGAAGAAACGGCTTGGGCGAATGCAGAAAAGTTGAATATGGAATATGATATTGTTGACTTAGCAAGCTTTGAAAAAGCGAAAAATCAAGGAATGGCAACTTATTTGAATTTATATGCAAAGGATTTACAGCTATATAATAAGCTTGTACCTAAGCAAACCGAACAAATTGCTTAGGAATATTGTAAATGGCGTTTTTCTAAAAGAAGACTACTTCCAAAAACACGGGGGTAGTCTTTTTATGCTGTTGAAATGATAACTTGCTATAGATATGTTTACCAAACCGCTGGGTAGAACCTATTAATATAATATTTATGTTTCAAAGTCTCTATGGTGGATATAGTAATATACATCATCATTAAAGGAGGCTTTTTAACGTGGAGAATCTACTTCAAAATCAGGTTGCTTTTGTTACAGGAGCTGGCTCGGGGATAGGAAGGGCTGCTGCTCTAAAGCTGGCTCAAAATGGGGGAAAGATTGCTTTAGTAGATTTGCATAAAGAAAACGTGGAAGAAGTGAAAAACCAAATCGAAGAAACGGGAAGTGAAGCGCTTGTCTTGGAAGCCAACGTTTCTCACCCGAAGGAAGTAGAGAACTGTTACAAAAGAACCATTGATCAGTGGGGAAGACTAGATGTGGTCTTTGCTAATGCGGGGATTAATGGGGAAGTTGCACCCATAGAAGACCTGGAGCCGAAGGAATGGGACTTAACCATTTCCAATAACTTAACGAGTACCTTTTTAACGGTAAAATATGCGATCCCGCATTTGAAGACAAATGGGGGAAGTATCATTATTACTAGTTCAATAAATGGGAACAGGATCTATAAAAATATTGGAATGTCTGCATATAGTACATCCAAAATTGGCCAGATGGGCTTTGGAAAAATGGCAGCTCTTGAGCTTGCCAACTATGGTATTCGAGTCAACATGATCTGTCCAGGTGCGATTGAAACAAATATCAATGAAAACACATGGAAAGAAAACGAAAAAATAAAAAAAGTGGAAATCCCCATTGAATACCCAGAAGGAAATCAACCATTGGAACAAAAACCAGGAAAAGCCGAACAAGTCGCCGACCTAGTACTATTCCTTGCTTCCAACCAATCAAACCACATAACCGGAAGCGAAATCTACATTGACGGGGCGGAATCCCTTTTATAAGAACAATACATCCATACTATAAATGGTGCCTGACACCACAAAAAGACACTACAAACAAAATGTCCACCTCCAGTGGACATTTTGTTTGTGCTTATAAGAATTGCTAGACTGGTCCTGGCCGAACATATAATTTATCTTAGTCCTTAGGATGGCAAGCCCAAACTGATACGCAGCCGCCGTTAACTGGGAAAGTTGCATATCCATCTTCTTCGATAGTAATGTGGTCATCCCTGGAGTTTGTTAGGTCTACCCATGTTTCTCCAGCCTTCCTTTCCCCAACGTACATTCTTTTCTCGCCATCTTCTCCATTGGAGATTACGACCGCACAACCTGAGTGTTTAAGTTCTTTAATACCCAGCCGAACCCAGCCAATGGTATTTGGATGGTCGAAGTAATCGTGCTGTTCCCCGTATGCTTTATCGTACCTGGCAAAGAGGAGGCAATCCAGGATTTCTTTTTTTCCTTCTGCCGGCTCTGGGCCTCCGATACCATAATAATCCCCATAGAAGAGACATGGATTTCCATCTCTTCTAAGAAGAATCAGGGCGTAGGCACTTGGCTTAAACCAATCCTGTACCCACGATTCAAGGGATTCTTGGGGCTGAGTGTCATGATTATCAACGAAGGTAACAGCATTTTTAGGGTGGGAGTTTACAAGGGTATCCTCGAAAATGCTGGTTAAATCAAAATCACTGCCTTCGTTGGAGGCCTGATGCAGCTTATAATGCAAGGGTACATCAAACAAATCTATTTGATAATCGACATGGTCAAGGTATTTCTGGCATGCATGAAGATGAGTTTTCCAGACTTCTCCGACAAAATAAAAATCATCGCCTCGGTGTTTACGCATCTCCTCTACAAACTCGCTGATGAAATAGTGATTAATATGCTTGATTGCATCAAGGCGGAATCCATCGCAGTTAAGGGTATCGGTAAGCCATTTTCCCCATTCTATCATTTCTTTTTTTACTTCAGGATGTTCATAGTCAATATCGGCAAGCATTAGATAGTCATAATTCCCGTATTCATCATCCACATGTTGACTCCAATCCTTGTCGTCTCCAAGGATTTTGAATATTCCCGATTTCCCCGTCTTTTCATCATAATCAGTTCCATTAAAGTGTTCATTCCCCCATTCAAAAGAAGAATATTTTCCCTCACGCCCTGGATATGTAAATTTTGTCCAAGCTTCAATTTCAAAGGGTTCAGATATTTCTTTGGTCCGGTCCTCCTGGTCCACTTCAATAACTTTAATTAATTCCGTTTCGTCAGCACCTCCTTTATGGTTCATTACTACATCTACATAGACCTTAATGCCGACATTTTGACATGCTGCTATTGCTTCTATTAGTTCTTGTCTAGTCCCGTACTTTGTCCGGATGGATCCCTTTTGATTAAATTCACCCAGATCGTATAAGTCATATGGGGCATAGCCATTATCCTCAGGCGAGGTCGCTTTTGTCACTGGTGGTATCCAGATGGAGGTAATTCCTTTTTCTTTTAATTCTGGTGCCATCTCCTTCAGACGTCTCCAATGGCTGCCATCTGGCTCTAGATGCCACTCGAAAAATTGCATTATAATATTGTTTCTCTCCATGTTCCTATCCTCCTAGTTCATCAATCAATTGGTATAGGAATACTTACCCGGCTTGACACCAAAAAAATCCTGTGAAAACAAATATATTTAAATAATCACTTGAAAAACCCTAAAAATGGAGATCTCCAATAGGTTCAAGTGAACTTATTGGAGGACTTTTTTGTTCTTAATAGTTTTCTGAATATATTTAGCAGAGTAATTCTAAAAGCATCTGAAAAGGAAATAGGTGTCTAATTTAATAGAGGGCGGGATATAAAGACTGTAATTGAATTCTAGTAAATTTAAGGAGGAATTTTTTTAGGCTAGGAATACCAAAAACAATCGCAGCGAGAACAATAATGGTAACATGACTGTCGAAGAAGCGGGACGTAAAGGTGGAGAAGCCACCTCCTCAAACCATGATAGGGAATTTTATGAAAAGATCGGGCAAAAAGGTGGAGAAGCTACCGCTGCAAACCATGATAGAGATTTTTATGAAGAAATTGGCAGTAAAGGCGGCAAAGCCCGTGCCAGTCAACATGACGACGACAATAGTTAATTAGAAAATTACTAGTTATCTAGTGATATTAAGCAAAATGTATTAAAAAATTGAGAATATTGAGGGCGGAATTTTTAATGGCTAACAAAGACAGAAATAACAACGATAATGATAAGATGACTGTAGAAGAAGCAGGACGAAAAGGCGGAGAAGCACGTGCTATCAACGCGATAACGATAATGGCAATGAGGGGAAAATGAGCAAAGAAGAAGCTGGTCGTAAAGGCGGAAAGGCACATGCCAGACAACGTGACAACGATTAAATGCGTAAGCAACTCTCATCGAAATTAATTTGAGAGATTATCCCAAAAAGGGCGTCCCTTTTTTGCGTTAAAACTTGTTCTTAATAAGAATCAATGAGCTAATTAAATAGAAGGCGTTCTCTTTTTATTCAGAGAACGCTTTTTTTTATTTGAGCGGTATAAAATATGGTTATTTATAGCATTACATGAAAAGGTTAACATAGATAGGGAAACATGGTGGAAATTAATATTTAAATATTATTTATTTTTAGAAGAAATTAATTTGTTTAATAATTCAATTATGTTAAAATATATATTATTCATAGTAAAATGATAGGAATAATATTTTTGAAGGAAATTTCAAATAATATTTTAAATGATTTATATTTTCTCCGTAGGGGTGTTAACAAATGGGTTCTCATGTTTTGGATTTAAGAATGCTGCAAAACAACTTTAGTACAGAAGAAATGCGTTTTGTGTGGAATGATGAAAATAGATTGCAAAAGATTCTTGATGTTGAAGCAGCATTAGCATTGGCAGAGAGTGAACTTGGAGTTATTCCAGAAAAAGCCGGAAGTACGATAAAAAACGCTGCTAAAATAGAAAACTTTGATATTGAGACAATTGCAAAAGAGTCTGCTAAACTCAAACACTCGTTAATGGCGACGGTCAATCATTTGCAATCACTGTCAGGGGAGTATGGAGAGTATGTCCATTATGGAGTAACAACACAAGATGTGACCGATACGGGTACGATTCTCCAACTGAAAGAAGCAAATGAAATGATCAGGCGGGATACGAAGAAAGTGGCCGAGCTCTTAATTGGACTCGCTTCTAAATATAAGGATACACCAATGCCTGGAAGAACACATGGAATGCAAGGATTGCCGACAACTTTTGGCTTTAAGCTTGCTGTTGTATTAAGTGAGTTTGAACGTCATTTGGAAAGATTAAAGGCTGCTGAAACCCGTATCTTTACTGGCGTACTTGCTGGCGGTGTTGGAACATATGCCGCATTAGGGAATATTGGTCCAGAAGTTGAAGTAAGAGCTTTGGAACTATTGGAACTGAATGCTCCAACTATTTGTTGGCATTCTTCCCGGGATAGGATTTCGGAATATGGTTCTGTTCTTGGACTCATTAGCGGCTCACTCGGAAAGCTGGGAAATGAATTTTATAATTTAATGCGCACCGAGATTAATGAAGTCGAAGAACCGTTTGCAGCAGGGAATGTTGGTTCGACAACGATGCCTCATAAACGAAATCCTGCTATTTTTGAAGGGATAGCCAGTTTAACCAAACCAATCCTGCATAGCGTTGCTTTGCTTCATGAATCATTAGTGATGGAACATGAACGGGATGCGATGAGCTGGCGCAGTGAATGGATTGCATTACCAGAGATTTGTTTATATTTATCTTCACAGCTAAAAAGCACGATCACTGTTTTACAAGGACTTGTTGTTAAGCCTGAAAATATGATGAAAAACTTGGAGCTGCAGGGAGGACTTATCCTTTCAGAACGTGTCATGTTTGCGTTATCTGAAAAGGTAGGAAAACAAACAGCACATCATCTTGTTTATGAAATAGCAATGGAGTCCGCTGAACAAAACACTTCATTTAAAACGCTTCTTATTCAGAATGACAAGGTCAGTGCAGTCCTTTCTGAGGAGCAAATTAATCAGCTTTTGGATCCTAGCCAGTATACGGGGCTAGCGAGCAAAAAGGTAGATGAAGTCATTGCATCGATTAAAAATGGAGGAAATTTAAGTGAGTAATTTGACCTTTCATCAAGCGACAAATGCGGATATTCCTGCATTACTTGATTTGATCTTACGAGGTTATGCTTCCATTCGTGAATTAGGTATTCATTTTGCTGCCGCAACAGCCGATGAAGATCTAGTAAAAAAAAATATCAATGAGAATATTTGCTTTTATATGAAGGATGGGGACGAGATGGTCGCGACTGCTTCCATTCGCATGCCATGGAGCAGCCATCATGGACCATATGAAATCCCCCATATTTGGTGGGTAGCAGTAGATCCAGAGTATAAACGAAAAGGGTATGCAACAAAAATATTAGAATTTATCGAGTATGACTTTTTGCGAGATCAACTCCATTGCCCGTCTGTTTCCCTTGGGACGGCGAAGGAACACCCTTGGCTTGCTAAGATGTATCTAAAACGGGGTTACCAAGAAGTTGGTGAGACCGACTTAGGAAAAGGACATATTACCGTTTATTTAGAAAAATTACTTTTAGCAAAATCATATAAGAAAAGGTAGGGATTAGGATGAAAAGAAAATTCGCTTTACTCATTAGTTTTGCACTTATATTAGTATTAGCTGCTTGTGGCGGTACAAAAGAAACATCGGGAGATAATGGAGCAAGTAAGGAACAAAAGGTCTTGCGTGCAGGTTCAACGGCACAGAGCTATCCAAATGGATATGAGGAAAATGGCAAATTGGTTGGATTTGATGTGGAAGTACTTGAAAAAGTTGCTGCAAACCTAGGCTATAAAGTAGAATGGGTCAAAACTGACTTCGCAGGTTTAATGGGTCAATTGGAAACAGGAAAAATTGATACGGTAGCAAACTTTGTTGCTGTTACAGACGAAAGAAAAGCCAAATACAATTTCTCAGAACCATATGCTTATGCAGGGGCTACTATTGTTACACATAAAGATAATAAATATGATAGTCTTGAAGATTTAAAAGGAAAAACGGTATCCGGTGTCCTTGGTTCAAACAATGTAAAAAACCTAGAAAAATTTGATTCTGAAATTATTCCAAAAACATATGAAACACGCGATGGGGCAATGAATGATGCCATTAATAAACGTGTCGACGGCTATGTGAACTCAAAATCATCATTAATTGCTGAAATTGCAAAAGGCAAACTTCCATTAAAGTTTGTTGGCGAGCCATTTGTGTATGAAGATATCTCATTTCCTTTTGTGAAAAATGAAAAAGGCGACAAATTCAGCAAAGAATTTAATGCTGAACTTAAAAAATTACGTGAAGATGGAACTCTGACAAAATTATCTAAGAAATATTTCGCTGATGAAGACATCACAGTTAAGCAATAATCCCGGAGGTACATCATGAATTTAAACCTAGATTTTGGGTATTTAGTCGATATTATCCCAGAGCTATTGACATTCATACCTCTTACTTTATTTCTTGCTGTGATTTCGATGATCTTTGCGGTGATAGGCGGTTTGATTTTAGCCTTAATAACTAGATCGAATATTCCAGTACTAAAACAGTTAGCAACGATATATATTTCGTTTTTTCGTGCCATTCCAACATTGGTGCAATTGTTTTTAATCTATTACGGATTACCGCAGATTTTTCCTGCATTCGGTGCGATTACAGCCATTACGGCGGCTATTTTGGGGCTCAGCTTAAAACAGTCGGCGTTTTTGGCTGAAATATTCCGTGCCGCGCTTAATTCCGTTGACAAAGGACAAGTGGAGGCATGTCTATCCGTTGGGATGACAAAAGCACAAGCCTTTCGCAGAATTGTTTTGCCGCAAGCAACGCGTAATGCGATTCCAGCGACCAGCAACATTTTTATCGGCTTAATTAAAGAAACCTCCCTTGCATTTACCTTAGGAGTAGTGGAATTATTTGCACAAGGGAAAATTTTAGCGGCTGGGTCCCTTAAATTCTTTGAAACGTATTTAGCATTAGCGTTGCTATATTGGTTCATGGTGATCCTATTTACAATGATCCAACAAGTGGTTGAAAAACGAATGGAAAAACCGTATATATCGTAAAGGAGTTTTACCATGATATCTGTTACAAATCTGAAAAAGAGGTTTGGTGAAAATATCGTTCTAAATGGTGTCGATTTACATGTTGACCGCGGCGATGTATTGGCCATTATCGGACCATCTGGATCGGGAAAATCGACGTTATTGCGCTGCCTAAATTTGTTAGAATTACCGGACGAAGGCATCGTTCATATTGGCGATACAAAAGTAGATGTAACGAAAATGAGTAGAAATGAAATCCATCGGCTGCGACAGGAAACAGCCATGGTTTTCCAAAACTATAATCTTTTTAAAAATAAAACGGCATTGCAAAATGTCACGGAGTCATTGATTGTTGCAAAGAAAATGGACAAGCAGGAAGCAGAGAAAATAGGAAAAGAGCTTTTAGTCAAGGTTGGTCTTAAGGATAAGTTCCATCAATATCCGGCAACATTATCAGGCGGACAACAACAGCGTGTCGGGATTGCCCGTGCACTTGCTGTAAACCCGCATGCAATTTTATTTGATGAGCCTACATCGGCACTTGACCCAGAGTGGGTCTCTGAAGTGCTTCAGGTTATAAAAAATATTGCCCAACAAAAAACAACGATGATTATCGTGACACACGAAATGAAATTTGCCGAAGAAGTGGCCAATCGGGTGATTTTTATGGCAGACGGCAATATTGTCGAAGAAAATGAACCAAAAGAACTTTTCCATAATCCGAAGAATCAAAGAACAAGACAATTCTTAAAAACATTGGAAAGAGATGAATAACAATCATGAACATGTCTCATGAACTATTAAGCGATTTAATTGAAAAACGAAGATATTTGCATGAGAATCCAGAACTTGCTTTTGAGGAGTTCAATACGACAGAGCATATTAAAAAGTGGTTAGGTGAGCACGATATTTCCATCTTGCCACTTGATTTAGAAACGGGTGTAGTCGCCGAGGTAAAAGGGGAGTTCGATGGACCAACTATTGCGATTCGCTCGGATATTGATGCCTTACCGATAAAAGAAGATACGGACGTGCCATTTAAATCGAAATATGAAGGCAAAATGCATGCATGCGGTCATGATTTCCATACATCTTCCATTTTAGGAGCTGCGATACTATTAAATAGTCAGAAGGAAAAATTGCATGGAACCGTAAGATTTATTTTCCAAGCCGCCGAAGAAGTTGCCCAAGGTGCGAAGAAATTTGTCGAGAAAGGGGCATTAGAAGGCGTTTCAGCAATTTTTGGTATGCATAATAAACCGGATTTGCCGGTGGGAACCATTGGTGTGAAGTCCGGGGGTCTTATGGCAAGTGTCGATAAGTTTGAGATTAAATTTAATGGTGTAGGCGGTCATGCAGGGATCCCTCATAATGCAATTGATCCGATTGTCATTGCTAGTCAATATGTAATGGCTGTCCAATCAATTGTCTCTAGAAGAATGGATTTATTTGATAATGCCGTCATCAGTATTACTAGTATCCATGGCGGTAACACGTGGAACGTCATTCCAGATGTTGTGACACTTGAAGGTACGGTTCGTACGTTCCAGCCTAAAGCACGTGAAGCGATTCCTGGTTTAATGAAGAAATTGGCTGAGTCCCTTGCTGAAGGAAATGGCGGTTCGGTTGAATTTATTTGGGAAGATTACTTACCAGTGGTAAATAATGATCCTCAATTTGAAGAAATCATTCGCACGACTGCCGTTGAAATCGGCTACCAGGCTGTAGATGCTGTACCGAGTGCGGGCGGAGAAGATTTCGCGTTTTACCAAACATACATTCCAGGCTTTTTTGTTTGGATGGGGGTAGATGGACCGCAAGAATGGCATCATCCTAAGTATGATTTAAAAGAAGAAGCGATTAAAGTTGCTTCCGAATTTTTCGCCAAATTAGCAGTGAATGTATTAATAAAATGAATGATTTTACCAAAACAATTGTTAAGCAGATTCAAACTACACCCACATATGAACAGCTTGGAATGAAGACGAAGGAGAATTTAAAGAAGGGGGTTCTGGATTATTTTATTTCGTGTTTCACAAGTGTGAAATTCGATCCAAACTTCCCCAATGTATTAAATACTGCAATTTATTCCGGCCGCGAGGAGGCAGCTGTAATTGGCACGACAGTAAAGGTTCATCCCTTTGATGCGTGCCTGATTAACGGATATTCGGCACATGCCTTAGATTTGGACGATGTCCATTCTGAAATCCGCGGCCATCCTTCTGCGGTTCTTTTGAGTTTGTTATTATCATTATTAAAAGAGAAGCAAGATACGAATCGATTCTATCTTGCTTACTTAATTGGCATTGAAACCATGACGCGCTTTGCAAAGTTATTGGGTCCTAAGCATTATGAAAAAGGTTTCCATACAACGGCAACAGCGGGAGTTTATGGCGCTGTTGCTGCAGGAGCCTATTATTTAGATTTTTCTACGGAGAAATATGCTCACGCTCTTAACTTATGTGTATCGAAAATAAGCGGTTCTAGAAGCCATTTTGGAACATTGATTAAGCCATTACATGCCGGTTTGGCAGCCCAAAATGCTTGGCAAATTCTCCATTTGGTTGAACATAATGTGACTGGAAATAAAAATACAATTCTATCAAAGAATGGATTACTCTCCATGTATTCCGAACATGAGAATCCATGGCAGTTTTTTGAAAAATGGGGAGAAACATGGGCGGTTGACACGCCTGGTTTATGGTTTAAATTATATCCATGCTGTTCTGCCAATGCCCATGTAATTGATGCCGTGAAGGAAATTAAAAAAAAGCAAACCTTTACGGCGGATGAAGTAGCTTCTGTGGATTTATACTTCCCTCCTAATGGCGATGCAGCATTAGTTTACACTCGGCCTAAAAATGGCGAGCAAGGGCGGTTTAGTGCGGAATATTGCACAGCACTATTATTATTGGAGAAAGATTTATCAATCAAGAATTTTACAGTCAGGAGAATTTCTGAAGATGTCTATGATGAGATGGCAAAGATCCATAGAAAATATGATGATCGGATTCCGAACAGCGAGAATAGTTATCCAAGGGGCAGATATTGTATAGCGGAAATTTTCCTTAGGAATGGCCAGAAATTTGTTTCCAGAGTGGACGCTCCAATGGGTTCACCTGGAAATCCACTCGAAATGACAGATTTGTTAAACAAAGCCACTGTATTATTAGGTACCCAGGCCAATGATCTAACCAAACGTTTTTCAGAGGAAGTGGAGGAATGGGTTCGGTTTTTATAGAGGCAAATGCAATCTTGTCTATTGTGCAGACCCCTTCACCCCTACTAAAGTTTTGAAAAATAATGTAATCGCGGGCTTTCCTTAAGATATTGAACTTAAGGAAGGCTTTTTTATAGCACTATGCCCTGAATTTTAACTGTATTTCTTCACTGTAATGAGTAAAATAATGCTTTCACCTAGTGAAGTAAAAACACTCAAAAAAACCCTAATATTACAACGGTTCAGTAATTTGGCTATTACATATACAGAAGAATTTAAAAATAAATTTATGATAGTGTACTTCGCTCTTTTCCCTACGATAGGTCAAAGCACTCTAGTCCATATGCTGCTAAATGGCCGCTTGTGCTTTTATTCTTTCGTATCGCTGGGCGATATAGCTTGCAAATAAATCTAAAAAACTTCATATTTAATAGAAAAGGAGGTGCGATATGCGAAGTGATATACAACCGAATGAACGGGCCTACACTTCTAAGGAAGTGGCAGAAGTAGTGGGAATTGCAACACCTACTGTTCGAAAGTATGGCCAAATCTTGGAGCGGAACGGGTATGAGTTTTTAAAAGATGGCGATCGTCGAATTTTTCTTCAATCTGATATCGGAGCGCTAATAGTGTTACGCGATACGGACAAGCCCCTAGACGATACAGCGAAAGACCTTGTGAATCAACAAAAGGAAAGATTAGAACAATCGCATACAGCAGAGATTGCGATACCCGATACATATGAAAATTTACCCCAAGACCCCAATCAATTAAAAGAGATTTTGATGTTTTTAGTCAATGAACTCGCAGCTACGCGTGAAATGAATGTTCAACTGACAAGCGATATGTCCGAGCTTAAAATAACGGTTTCCCGGCTCCAGCAAGATCATCATGTGATAAGTTCTAGTATTGGAAATTCAGCGCAAAGAACTCATGCTAAAATTGAAAAATTAACGGAACAACAAAAAACATATTATGAAACATTGTTGCAGCAAGAAATAGAAAAAAATGAAATCTTACAAAGTGAAATACAAAATATGCGGGACGAACAGCAAAAAGAATGGCGTTCACAAAATGAATTTAATAAACGTTTAGAAGAAGCGATACAAAAACCCAAAGGAAAATGGGGGGGACTTTTCTCATTTTTTCGAAAATAAGATACCTATGAAGGCATACATCCAATGACCGAAAAAATAATTTGGACAGTATCTAAACAAAATACACAACTTGAGGAAAGCAAAAATGGAATGTTTGATAAAATGGGAGTTGATGGCAGTTGAAGAACTCAATCAAAAACAAGTGTTATCCTTAATAAAGTTCCCTAAGAAAGGGCTTTATTGGCTCTTTTTTATGTGATGTATCGCTAGGCGATATAAATAGAAAAAATTCCAAAACCTTCATATTTAACAAAAAAGAAGGTTCGACATTCAAATATGTTCTACAACCGATTTAAAGAGCTTTCTGTTTCAAGAAGGTGGCAGAAGAAGTGGTGAACCACCACCCCCTGTTCGAGAGTACATGTAAAAGAGTTCTGAAATTTCCATTCAATGAATCCAAACACACGAGAAATAAAAAAGTAGAACTGACAAATGATATCGTGTCTCGCTTATAACTACGGTTTCCCGGCTCCAGCATGTCCTCAATAGTTGTTCCTGAAAAAAGGGGCTGATTGACTCTTTTTTTACCTCGTATCGCTGGGCGATATAACTTGCATATGAATCCCTGGAACCCGCTTCTCGGATTTACTATTTTTCAAATTTCAACAAATTCCCGGGAAATATCTACAAATTCTGAGTAGAGATCGACAAAATTAGTAGTTTCTAAATAGCCACTTGCTTTTTCTGTATGAAGTAGATAGATCCTTAGGTTGTTATTGTAAAATCACATTAATTTGACAAATTTCCAACAAGCACGGAAACAAAATTTGTGGTAGGATATAAATATATAAAGAAATGTATGCGTTTACAAATATGGGAAGAGGGATCCATTATGCAGGTAAGGGACTTCATGATTACCAAAGTTTTTACTGTACAACCTTCATGCACGATCAGAGAATTGTTAAAGGTCTTTAATTCCAATCGAATTGGCGGTGTGCCAGTTGTGGATCATAAAGGTAATTTGGTAGGTATGGTATCCGATGGAGACGTATTGCGCTACTTATCCCCAAAGCCTCAGGAGATAATTGGCCTTTTTACTCAAGTTTACTTAATAGAAGAAGAGAAACTGGAGGATGTATTAGAAGCAAAGTTGGATACACCTGTAGAAGAAATTATGACGAAAAAAAATATCCTTTCCGTATCAGCTAATGAAGACTTTGAAAGTACTTTACGTTTATTGTCTCGACATCATTACAAAAAACTCCCTGTCGTGAATGGAGCTGGCCGTGTCATTGGTGTGCTGAGCAGAGGAGACCTTATAAATAATCTTTCGAATCAGATCGTATTAACATAAATAATTTGAATACAGAAGAGCGTGTTTGAGCAATTATTACATGCTCTTTTTTTTGTTTTCATAACGCTTTCATATGAAAACGGTTCATAAATCTTTACAAAAAAAACGTTGGAATTCTAGAAAAAATTTTTGCTATAGTTAAAACAGACCGGTTGGTATAAGGGGGTGTACCACAGGAATGGATACAAAATCGCTGATAATCAACATCGCGACAACTCTTTTCCAACAAAAAGGATATATGGGTGTTGGAGTAAACGAAATATTAAAAGCATGTAATGTTACAAAAGGTGCACTCTATCATCATTTTCCGAATGGAAAAGAAGAATTACTGATCGCTTGTCTTCAATCAATGGATAAAGAGATTACTACGGACATTGATGATATTTTCAAACAATATCAAACTACTAAAGGTGCCACCCAGGCGATGCTTGATAAATTAGTTGCTGACTTTGATCGTGAAGGTACGATTACTGGTCATACGTTTGGCAGCATCGTTAGTGAATTGGCATCACTAAGTGAACCAGTCCGAAATGCTTGTTCTGATTTGTATACTAGAATACAAGATATTTATTCGAAGAAATTAGTCGAAGAAGGGTTTTTGAAAGGAAAAGCTGATGCAATTGCTCTCCTGATGACGGCTTCGATTGAGGGGTGCATTATGCTTTGTTTAACCAAACAAACAAGTGAGCCACTAAAAATGATTTCACAAGTATTACTAAATACAATTAATTAAAAAGGGGATTGTTATGAGTACACAAATTCAAGTAAAAAATCCTAAGACAATGGCATTTATCTTAATGTTTGGTGCTTTTATAGGATTATTTGGGGAAACGGCATTAAATATGGCATTAACAAATGTCATGGAACAATTTTCAATCCAAGCTCCTACTGCACAGTGGCTGACAACAGGATATTTATTAACATTAGCCATTTTAGTGCCGATTTCAGCACTTTTAATGAAATGGTTTAGTACAAGACAATTAGTTATAGGCGGACTCGTTATTTCGCTGTTAGGTGCGGTTTTAGCAGCGGTTTCGCCAAGTTTTGCTGTATTAGAAACTGGCCGTATCGTACAAGCAGTCGGAACAGGTATTTTAATGCCGGTCATGACGAATGTTCTTTTAATTATATTCCCTATTCATAAACGCGGCGTTGTAATGGGGATTATGGGTCTAGTTATTACATTAGGTCCAGCCTTAGGACCAACACTTTCAGGAGTCATTATTAGTACGTTGAGCTGGCATTATATTTTCTGGATTAGCGCTATTATCTATGTGTTATTGACATTTTTTGCAGCAGCTAAAATTGCCAATGTTTCGGAAATTACGAAACCTAAAATTGATGTATTATCGATTGTTTTATCAACATTTGGCTTTGGCGGATTAATTTTTGCTTTGGCTACAATGGCGGAAGCATCATTTGCATCGCCAAGAGTATGGGCACCTTTACTTGTAGGGATTATCGCCCTTGTTTTATTTGGAATTCGTCAAATGAAAATGGATAAACCTATGATTAATTTACGTGTCTTTAAATATCCTATGTTCACATTAGGAACAGCGATGATGTTTCTTAGTATTTTAGTCATTTTATCAACTGCTATTCTATTGCCATTGTATTTAAAGGGTGCTTTATTATTTGGTGCTGCAGCGGCTGGACTATTATTACTTCCTGGTAATGCCATCAATGTCATTATGTCACCGATTGTTGGAACACTATTTGATAAAATAGGACCACGTAAATTAGCAATCACAGGATCTGTCATTGTATTAATTGGGAATATTATTTTTGCGACCGCTATTTCAGCAACAACACCTGCTTGGCAAATCATCGTAGCATTTATGGTTTTATTCGTTGGGTTAACGATGGTAACCATCCCAGCACAAACAAATGCACTCAATTCATTGCCACGTGAGTTATATGCAGATGGCTCAGCTGGTATGAATACATTGAACCAGGTAGCTGGAGCAGCAGGTACAGCAATTGCAATTTCGCTGCTTACAGCTGGTCAAAGTAGTTTTGCAGCAGGTGCACCAGATGCAGCACAAGGTGAAGTATTAGCTGCTGGCGTAAAATATGCCTTCTACTTTATTACAGGGATTTCAGTCGTTGCAGTCATCTGTTCTTTGTTTATGAGAAAACCAAGCGAAGTAAAAGAGAAATCTCCAGTTGCGGTGAAAACAACAGAACCAGTAAGCAGGTAGTTGAATTTCCACAGCATCTACACTTAAGTATCTTTTAAGGATAGTATTGATTTCAACTCATTTAGAAGGAGATTATGGCAGATGGCAAATCATTATAAAAGTATTTTAGTAGCTATTGACGGTTCAAAAGAAGCAGAATACGCATTTCGCAAATCAATAGACGTTGCAAAACGGAACAAAGGTTCAATGTTAAACATAGTAAACGTAATTGAGACACGACCATTCGAAGTTGAAAGTTCCCTTGTGGAGCGGGAGCAGCAGCAATCAGAGGAACTTTTAAATGGCTACAAGGCACAAGCTGAGGTTGAAGGTGTTGAAAACGTAAAGGTAGTAATCGAATACGGTTCTCCAAGAAGTATCATTATGAATGAGCTTGCTAGCTTAGTAGAAGCAGATTTAATTATCTGCGGTGCTACAGGTCGTAATGCTGTTGAGCGTTTCTTAATAGGGTCTGTATCGGAAGCAATTGTACGTTCAGCTAAATGTGATGTTTTAGTAATTCGTACTCCAGAGTGATTGCATAAACAATAAGAGACCAAACTTAGAATTAATCATGTAAAAGATTTTATTCTAAAGAATAGACTACTTCCTAAAAATAAGGAGGTAGTCTTTTTTAATTATTAAATATGAAGAAGAATAACAAAGAATGGTCCAAAAGAACGAATTATAGGTGATTTACATAAGATTAACCAATTATAAAAATGAACTTCATAAATAGCTGATAACCTATTGTTAACTTGTGTAATGAGGAGGAAATGGTTTATGGACATGAAAAATGCAATAATCGGGTTATCGCTCATTTGTATGATGGTTCCCAACCTTGCGGCGCCTGCAGAGGCTTCGAGTTCTGTAGTTCAAAAGAAAACCAATAGTATTGTGGCCGATTGGAAATTTTCAAGAGAAAATGTGAAGAGTGGAACCATTGATAATGGGAAGATGATCATTGAAGACGTAAGTCAAAATGGAAATGATTTAGAGCTAACGACGATTGGGGATTCATCTTCACCAGAATTGAAAAATATGCTGAAATGGTCTGATGATGATTATGATAATCAAGCAAATGTAGATAGCTTACAATTTGCTAATTATAAAAATGCTCCTGTAGGAAGATATTTAAAAACTGCCAATGGGGCACCAATCAATTCTGAGAAATTTGATAATGGATTTACCATCGAAGCCGTTTTCAAATTACCAAGTGATTTTAATAGTAGTTTACATAGCTGGATGGGAATTTTAACAAGACAAGGCCAGGCAGCCGATGTCAATAAAATGGAAGGCGAGAAAGAAATTCTTACTACATTATCTGTATCCAGTGATCAAGAAATTCAATGGACAAGCCACCCATCTAATCTAAACTATAATGTGACCAACTGGTCTCGTTCCTTAAAAACTGATGAATGGTACCATTTGGCGGTTGTTAATGACGGGCAAACCACGACTTTAACTGTGAATGGTGTGAGTGATTACGGAAAATCAGAAGAGGTAAAGGGCATTGCAGTTGTAGAAGGTAAAGGCTGGAACATTGGTGCTTCGGAGTGGGGAAATGAATTAGATTCACTCTTTGCCGGTAATATCCAAGAAATAAGAATTGCTAACAAGGCTTTGACTGAAAAAGAATGGCTCGTTCAAGATGCTCGTGATGATCATCCATTTGAAGGAACAAACGATAAAACACCATTCCTTACAAACAAAAATAATTATAATTTTCTTTTTGTTCCAGATACGCAAAAATATTCAAACATGAATCCAGAGATTTTTAATAGCCAAATGAATTGGATTGCTAAAAACACTAAGAAAAACAATATTGCCATGAACGCATTTGTGGGAGATATTGTCGATAATAATTCAGAACAACAATGGAAAAATTCTCTTGACGCTATTTCACCTTTAGATAAAAAGGAAATCCCTTATATTATGGCGGCAGGAAATCATGATTATGCTGGCGGAGATCCTTATTTAAGCTATTATGGACCACAACGTTTTGCGGATAAAGATTACTTTATGGGATCTTCTCCTTCAGGATATGGTTCATATGCAATGGTTAGGGCAGGCAGTTATGAATACTTATTCTTAATTGTTGATATGAAAAATCTTCAACAGGATCTTGAATGGTCAAAAGCTGTGTTAAATCAACATAAGGATAAACCAACGATTATTGTTTCTCATGATATTATTTATCCTGAAGTAAAAAATAATAAAACGGTTGCCATGGAGTCATCGAACGGCAAGCTCATCTGGGATCAGCTAGTCAATGATCACAATCAAGTGTTTATGACAGTTAATGGCCATTATTTTGGCGTAACACACCAAGTCAAACAAAACGCAGCAGGGAACAATGTTATTCAGATGCTAGTTAATTACCAAGCAGATTACCGCGGGGGAAATGGCTGGTTACGACTTGTTGAATTTGATGAACAGAAAAATAAACTGTTATTCCGTACCTACTCACCATTTGTAGATGAAATGTCAAAGAAAGAAAGAACGTATGTTGATTATAAAAATCTAACAGATGAATACAATCAATTTGAATTGGATTTTAATTTTAAAAAGAGGTTTATCCTGTATTAAATTTTAAGGTAGTAAAAAGGCCAATGATGTAAGTTCAATAAAACCCACTAGCTCTGAAAATTTGAAGGATGTCTCAATGTTGATAACCGTATTTTTACCGCATAAATATAGAGAAAAAACCATAACACAAATTGCACTAACCTAAATAAATAAGACAAAATAAAACACCTCCTAGTAATAAGTACATATACCGGAGGTGTTTTTGTATGGGCAAAAACGTATATACATGTGAAATTAAGTCGCTTATCCCCTGTTTTTTACAACAACATAAATGGTAAAAACTGACCAAGCATGTATCATATTTTTAAATTTGGGTAGACGGTCAAGATTTTATTATACCATAGTATTCATTTAATCAGAACATTAAATTCACAAATACTTAATAAAACTTAGATACTATAGGGGAGTAACAAAAATCAGCACGAGGAGGCAATCTGTTGAAAATACAGCTAAGAGATATCACCATGAGATTCGATAATGTTACCGCTGTTGATCGCTTAAATGTGACGATAGAAGAAGGTACGCTTGTATCTTTATTAGGACCAAGCGGCTGCGGAAAAAGTACTACTTTATTTATGTTAGCAGGCCTTTATCAACCAACCGAAGGTGAATTATATTTTGGCGAGCGTCTCGTAAATAAAGTGGAACCAGAAAATCGTGAAATTGGGATGGTGTTTCAAAACTACGCCTTATATCCTCATTTGACTGTTCTCAAGAATATCATGTTTCCGTTAAAAATGGCGAAAGTACCAAAAAAGGAAGCAGAAGGAAGAGCTAGAGAAATGGCTGCCCTCGTTCAAATAGATCACCTATTAGATCGTAAGCCAAGTCAATTATCAGGTGGACAGCAACAACGTGTGGCAATTGCTCGAGCGTTGGTTAAAAAGCCGAAACTACTCCTGTTAGATGAGCCATTGTCCAATTTAGATGCTAGACTACGTTTAGAAATGAGAGAAGAAATTAGACGTATTCAGCAAGAAGTTGGAATTACGACCATTTTTGTTACTCATGATCAAGAAGAAGCCATGAGTATTTCAGATAAAGTTTTACTAATGAAGGATGGAAAAGGACAGCAATTTAGTCCTCCGCAAGATATGTATGACTATCCTGAAAATCAGTTTGTCGCTCAATTTCTGGGGAATCCACCTATTAATATACTCTCAGTTAAACTCCGCAATGATTTGCAAACGATTGTTTTACCCGATACGGAGGATACCTATCGATTAGAATCACTCGTAAAAAGTCATGTTGAAATGAATGGGGAGTTTGAGCTGGGTGTTAGACCGGAAGACTTTTATATTGAGCCCGATTTAGCAAAAGCGGGAATCACAGTGGAGGTCATTATGGTTGAGCGAATTGGAAGAGATAATTTATTGTATGCGAGATTGGGACAAACAAACCTGCGTGCCATTGTTTCTCCAGATGTAAAGGTTAATCGAGGAGATATGGTCAAATTAGCCATTCGTCCTGGGCGCACTCATTTATTTGATATGAGCAATGGTAAAAACTTGCTGCATCAAAAAGGATAGGAGGTAACTATTTTGAATGATAAACCAACAATGAAAAAAACAATGAAGGCGATTCTTTATCTTATTCCGGCATTGTTAATCATTGGAACTTTTAGTTTTTATCCTATTATTAAGTCCTTTTTTATGAGTTTTTATACGGATTATGACTATTTTAAAGACCTTGTTTTTGCACGAGGGTTGGATAACTATACATTTATTTTCCAGGATCCTGAATTTTGGAAATCGTTGCAAAATACGCTGATTTTTGTCATCGGCGTTGTTCCGCTTTCTATTATCATTTCATTGGTTATTGCTACATTCTTAAATCAAAAAATAAAGTTTCGCGGGTTGTTTCGTACCATTTACTTCATCCCGTTTGTTACATCTGTCGTGGCCGTATCGATTGTTTGGCGATGGATTTTCCACAGCCAATATGGGGTGCTGAATTATGCCCTTGGTTTTTTGGGGATATCACCGATTAAATGGTTATCGGACCCTGATTGGGCCATGCCTTCCCTTATTATTTTAGCGGTGTGGAAGGGTCTTGGATATAATATCATTATTTTCCTATCAGGATTACAAAATATTGATAAGCAATACTATTTAGCCGCTAAAATCGATGGTGCAGGGGCTTGGCAGCGATTTAAGAATATTACTGTCCCATTGCTATCGTCGACGACATTTTTTATCTCGATTGTTTCCATTATTAACTCTTTTAAGGTGTTTGATGAAATCTTTGCTCTCTTTGGTGGACAACCTGGACCTGCAGGAAGTGCAGAGACGATTGTTTACTATATTTATAATAAATTTTACGGAGAATGGAACTTTGGGGTTGCCTCAGCCGCGGCCTATGTCTTGTTATTTATTATTTTTATTTTTACTCTGATTCAACTTTATGTTGGTAAGAAGAAAGTAAATTATTAACACAAGGGGGGAGAATATTGCAAAAAGAAGCACTTTCTAAAGGGTTTATTTATCTTTTGTTAATCATCGGCAGCATATTGATGCTCTTGCCTTTTATATGGATGATAAGTACCTCCTTAAAAGCAGCAAACGAAGTGATGATTATGCCTCCAAAGTGGATTCCTTCTGATATTCAATGGGGCAATTATATAAAAGCGTGGTTCTCAGCTCCTTTTGCTACGTATTCGGTTAATAGTGTGATTGTTCTAGTCGCTAGTACGATAGGTGAGTTGATCACTACTATTCTAGCTGCCTATGCTTTTTCAAGAATTAATTTTTATGGCCGAGATATTATTTTTTCCATTTTGCTTGGAACCATGATGGTCCCTGGTGAAGTCCTACTGATTCCTAATTTTGTCACCTTATCGAATTTAGGATGGATTGATCATTACCAGGCATTAATTGTTCCATGGTTAGCAAGTGTTTTTTCCATCTTTTTATTGCGTCAATTTTTCCTTTCGATTCCAAAGGAACTTTCCTTTGCTGCAAAAATAGATGGCTGTAGTGATTTCCGTTTCTTATGGTCTGTCATGGTTCCACTTGCAAAACCAGCATTAATAACGATTGCCATATTAAAAGCTATCGGCAGCTGGAACGCTTTTATGTGGCCTTTAATCGTTACAAGTTCAGAAAATATGCGAACTTTACCAGTGGGATTAATAGCATTTAGTACAGATACGGGTACGAAATATGAATTGTTAATGGCGGCGTCATCCATGATTATCTTACCAATGATTATTCTGTATATAGTTTTACAAAAATATATCATTGAAGGTGTTGCTAGAGCAGGAATTAAGGGTTAATTCAAAAGATATTAAAGGGGGTGATCGTCGCTAAGTGATCCTGTTAAAATAAAACGCTAATATCATATTTTTTTATAAAAAAATTGGAGGTTAGACAACATGAAAAAAATCGTACACGTTTTATTCGTTTGTTTGTTGGCTATTAGTCTTGCAGCATGTTCAACAGCGACGAAACCATCTACTTCTGAAGAGCAAAAAACGGCAGATATCCCAACGAAAATTGATAAGCCGGTAACCATTGAATTCTGGCATGCTATGACTGGTAACTTAGAAAAGACTTTACAGACAATGACACAGGAATTTAATGATTCACAATCAAACATCACAGTTAAGCTTGTCAATCAAGGGACATATGATGATTTAAACAAAAAGTTAATGGCTGCAGCTAAATCACATACTTCACCTGTAATGGCACAAGCATATGAAGATTGGATGCAAGATTATATAAATAATAATTTAATCACAGATTTAACCCCATATGTTCAAAATAAGACAGTAGGTTGGTCTGATTCTGAACTTAATGACATTGTAAAAGTATTCCGCGACGAAAATAGTTGGAATAATAAATTCTATGGTGTTCCATTTAATAAAAGTACAGAAGTTCTTTACTATAATACAGATATGTTCAAAGAAAATAATTTAAAAGTTCCTACTACTTGGGCAGAACTTGAAAATGCCGCTCAAACACTAACAAAGGGAAATGTAATTGGAATGGGCTTTGAGAATGCAATTGGTCTCAATTTCCCAACTTGGGTTCAACAAGCGGGCGGCCAATTTGTAGATGTTAACAGCAAAAAGGTAACCTTCGATTCTGAAGAGGGTAAAAAGGCACTTACTTTCTTAAATGATATGGTTAACACTAAAAAGATTGCAAGACTAGCTGGTGAAGATAAATATATGTCTGATCCATTTAGCCGTGGTGATGTAGGAATGTATATCGGATCATCAGCAGGAATCTCTTTCGTAGAAGCTGGAGCGAAAGGTAAAATTAATTGGGCAACAGCTCCACTTCCTGCAGGCAAGAAAGCATCTACACAATTCCAAGGTACAAATTTAGTGACTTTCAATTCAGCAGACGATCAACAGAAACTGGCAGCTTGGGAGTTTATGAAATTCCTATCTAGTAAAGACCAGACTATTTATTGGGCTCAAAACACTGGATATGTACCAGTTCGAGAATCGGCTTTAAAAGACCCTGTGTGGTTAAAATATATTGAAGAGAATCCAAAATATGCTGCCGCAGAAAAACAATTTGATGCTGGCTACTTCTTCCCGCATCTTGACGGTGCATTTGCCATGAAAAATGCATATTCTACTGAAATTCAAGCAGTATTGGTTGGGAAAAAGTCTGTCGATCAAGGACTCCAAGATGCTGTAAAGAATACTCAAGACGCTTTAGACAAGGCTAGTAAATAAATAGAAGAAAGAAGAAATGGGGGCCAGTCAATGGTTCCCTTCTTCTTTCAAATAGACATGATTCAATCATTGAGAATATTTTACGAGGTGACAAATAAAATGGCAAAAGATTTACATCATACCAATATACGATTTTGGGGCGGCCTAAGAACGATTGGCGGAACAGTTGTATCTGTAGAGTACAAAAATTCCCGTGTTATTTTTGACTTTGGTCTTACTTATAATCCGGCAACGAATATTTTCGATGGGCAAATTAAAAGGCGTTCTCATGGAATGGTGCGTGATAACCTTAGACTAAATTTGATTCCAGCCATTGATGGCATATACGCAGCTGAGAGTCTAGCTTCTTATCAGCGAGACCTTATCGCTGCTGAAGAGTTTACTCAAGAAACAGCAGTTATCATTTCTCATTTACATCTTGATCATATAGGTGCAATGGGATTAATTGCTCCTTCCATTCCTGTGTATTTGACGAAAGAGAGCCATGAACTTTATCAGACATTAGAAGTAATTGGAGAGGGTGTTCCGGGCAAACGGGACTACCAAATTTGTGAATATGGTGTTTCCTTCTCAATTGGGGAAATCAACATTACTCCTATTCAGGTGGACCATGATATTCTGGGGGCATGTGCTTACCATATCCAAACACCAGATGGAGCCATTCTTTATACGGGAGACCTCAGGATGCATGGACAACGCCCGGAACTAATAGAGCATTTTATTAATGAAGTGAATAGACTTGGACTAGATGCCCTTATCATGGAAGGAACCACATTAGGCAGTGTAGAAGAAATGCGCGAAGCGATTGTTGGAAATCCTGTCATTCCTGAGGGGATGACAACAGAAGTAAATATTCCTGAAAAAATGAGTGATAGGTTAAATGAGACAAAAGGGTTAGGAATATTTAACGTTTATCATCGTAACATTGATAGACTAATAGGAATAATAAAAGCAGCACAATGTGCTTCTAGGAAAGCTGTTTTTGAACTGGAGACCGCTTATTTATTAGACAAGTTAACAGATGAGCATGATTTTCTAGTTTATAAGTCAGTTGAAACAGTGTTTGAAGAACAAGCAGGAACATTACCAGAATGGAAATCGGAATTGTTAAATAAGCATGACATGATTAGTGCCGAAATGATTAATGAGAATCCTGGAGAATATTATCTGCAAAATACGTATGAAAATGTCCTTGAGTTATTTGATTTACATGTCAATGAGGGAATATACATTCATTCTAACGGTGTTCCGCTGGGAAGCTTTGATCCAGCATTTGAAAATCTAAAAAGAATCTTAAAAAAATTGGAACTCAGCTATGATTTTATTGGTACTGCCGGTCATGCTATTCCTTCACATTTAAAATATATAGTCGATCGAATTGATCCCAAATTCTTAATTCCATTACACAGCTTTCATCCTGAAAGGTTAAAACCTAAATCTGGAATTCAAATGTTAGCAGACTATGGCGTGGATTATGTCTTAAAAGATCATCAACTATCCGCAAATAGCGAAAAATAGTACTCAAGAAAGAATGTAGGAGTGGAAAGGAAATTAATAATGGAAAAAATGAATCTTGTCATCCTTGAAACAAGTGATGTTCATGGCAGCATTTTCCCAATTAATTATGGAAATAATCGACCTTCTGACGTTGGCTTAGGTAAAATTGCCTCTCTAATTAAAATGGAGCGAGCAAAAAACCCACATGTATTATTGGTTGAAAATGGTGACCTCATTCAAGGAACTCCTTTAACCTATCACTATGCTCAAATCAATAACAATCGGCCTAATCCAATGATTGTTTTAGCAAATGAATTGAATTATGATGCGGCTGTTTTTGGAAATCATGAATTCAATTATGGTAAAGATATCTTAGCTTCCGCTGTCAATGAATCTAATTTTCCTTGGCTCTCGGCTAATATCGTTAGTAACGAAACGGGTGAACCCTACTTTGGAAAACCTTATCTAGTGAAAAAGGTTGGAGACCTAAAGGTAGGCATTCTTGGTTTAACCACCCAGTATATACCTAACTGGGAACAGCCTCACCATATTGAAGGATTGAGGTTTGAGGATGCTGTTGTAACAGCCAAAAGGTGGGTTAAGACATTAAAGGATGACGAAAAGGTAGATATTGTCGTGGTTTCCTACCATGGAGGGTTTGAACGTGATTTAGAAACGGGAGAGCCAACAGAAACATTGACAGGTGAAAATCAAGGATACCAATTATGTATGGAAGTAGAAGGTATTGATGTGCTATTAACGGGTCACCAGCATCGTCAAATTGCTGGCAATATGATTAATGGAGTAATTGTGGTTCAGCCTGGAAAAGATGGAATTGTCCTAGGAAAGGTGACCATACAGCTAGAAAAAGATGAAGCTGGCTGGAATTGTGTGCAAAAGTCCTCTGAATTGCTACCTGTAATCTCTGTCCAAGAAGACTTCAGCCTGTTAGAAAAGGTGAAGAGATACGAAGACGATACACAAGAATGGTTAGATCAGCCGATTGGAAAAATCGAGGGAGAGATGATTTTTCAAAATCCATTGGAAATAAGAACAAAGGATAATACCTTAGTAGAATTTATCAACCGTGTCCAAATGGAGGTTACAGGAGCTGATATCTCAAATACAGCCATATTTGATAGTATATCACTTGGATTTCCTGAGGATGTAACAATGAGAGAAGTTGTTTCCAACTATATTTACCCTAATACCTTAAAAGTGATCCGTATAACAGGACAGGATATGTTAGAAGCATTGGAACAAACCGCCTCCTATTTTGAACAATATGATGGCGAAGAAATCAAAGTGAATCCCGCCTTTGTAACACCGAAGCCACAACATTACAATTATGATATGTGGGAAGGGATTGACTATTTGATTGATATCTCGAAGCCCATTGGTGAACGAATTGTAAAGCTAGAATACAAAGGCAAACCGGTTGAACTTGAAAAGGAATATGACGTTGTCATGAATAACTATCGTGCTAGTGGCGGCGGTAATTATTTTATGTATCAAAACAAACCGGTTATTAAAGAGATCCCAACAGATCTATCAGAAATCATAGCAAACTATATAGTAGAAAATAAAGTAGTAAAAGCAACCGTTAATCAAAATTGGAAGGTCATTTATTAATAATGGGTGAAATCAGCCATTGGAGCTGATTTCTTTTTTTGCAGCGGAAAAGTCTATTATTCTTAGTAGCTTAACAAAATCTTTACAAATTAAAGGGAAAACAGTAAAAAGGTTCTGTATTTTGTAATATTTAGTCATTTATTTTCCAAAAGCAATTCAATAGACCTATTAAAAAGGAATCATTTACCAAAAATTTTTCTCCTAAAAAATACTAGGTTCAGGTAAAAATAGATACAAAGCACTAGATGAAATTGGAAACTGCTTCACGTGCGTTTGAATGTTTACTGAACCTATGTTAAATAAATATATAGAAGGAATATACTTCCAACAAAGTGCTGATAAAAAAAGTGAATCCTAAATCATTTGGCCTAAGCAAAATGGCTAATGTAGTCAACTATGTTTATCATTGCATTCTTTATGATAAAAATTGTCTATGAACTAAAAGGCAAACTATAGGTAGAGGAGATGGAGAAAGTGGCTGGACAAATTCGGATGACCCCAGCAGAGTTAAAGGCAAAAGCGACTCGTTATGGGCAAAGTTCACAACAAATTGAACAAATTTTAAGGGATTTAACAAATTTACAAAACGAACTCCGCGTCGAATGGGAAGGCCGTGCCTTCCAAAGATTCGATGATCAGTTTAATCAATTGAAGCCAAAAGTGCAAAATTTTGCTCAATTGATGCAAGAAATTAACACACAATTGAACAAAACGGCGGATGCAGTCGCACAACAAGATGAGCAATTATCACAGAATTTTGGGCTAAATTAATAAATTTACAGCCTGATAGATAAGTGGAATGAGTCATTCGGGACTGTGTTCCCATATAACCAAAAGCCACGCGACAATCGTTGTGTGGCTTTTACTCTTTACATTACCTCATCTAGGAATCTATAAAATTTCTCCTTACATATAGGTTAGTTTTATGCAACGATGAAGGCCGAATCTCGGGTAGGAAAACAGAAGATTAGTCCTTCATAGAAAAATACATATTTTAAATTTTCAGGGGTTGATTGGATGAAAAGGTTTGAGCGGGGTATCCTGCTATTTCTGGTTCTGATCCTTGTGCTTTCTTCTGGTAGTTCTTATTTGGCATTAAATCAATCATCAAAAGGCAAAGCCAAACAAGATGACCAGAAAATGACTGTCGCATTGGTTAATGAGGATCAAGGTGCAAAATTTAATGATCAAAACTATGAATTTGGTGCGGAGTTTATCAAGAATATTGAAAAAGATAATCAACAGGAATGGTACGTCGTCAGCCGTGGTGTGGCAGAAAGCGGACTGGACCGAAATGTTTATAATATGATGATTATTATACCAAATGACTTTACGCAAAAAGCATTATCAATCGATTCAACATCACCAGAAAAGGTGGTTTTGAACTACAAAATTAATGCTTCCGATAACAGCAATATGAAAGCAAAGGCTGAGAAAACAGCGAGCTCCATCTTAGGTGATTTTAATCGCCGCATTATAGATGTTTATTTTGCAAGTGTCATAGGAAATTTACACGATGCCCAAGACAATATCGGGACACTCGTAAAAAAAGAACAAGTCTATACAAATACCTATAATAATAGGATTCATAGCCCCTTAGCAGGTTATACCTCTCAGTTTGGGGCGCTTCAGAGTCACACAAACGTTTCGAGGGATAGTTTTACAGGCCTGAACGGTATTTTAAAGGACTTTGAAACAAATCTAGGACAGAGTGTTCAAACAAGTAATAGTTATCAATCGAGCTTTCGAGATTATTCCAACATGCAGGCCGCCAATGGACTTATCTCAAAAGGTTTCACTGACCAGCTGGGTCTATTAGATCGCGATATGAATCATGACGATGTTATGCAGCAATTAGAGTATTTAAGCTCTGCGAACAAAGCCATCAACGATGAGTTCCATCAAAAGGACGATCAGGCCGCTACGATTTTGTCAGAATCCGCTGCCCTTCAAGACTACCTTATGAACACAAAAGACAAAATCGATAAAATGGATACCGAGTTGGCTGACACACTGGCAGCAGATATGCAGCAAGTATTGGGTGAAAAGCTAAAAAAGGAATTAAAAACTACTTCTGGTGAAGAACAGAATGTGTACTTAAATCACTTTTTTGCAAAACCGGATGAAAATGCCCGGGGGACATTACAAAAGCAAATTGACCGGCTGCCTTCCATGGATGTTAACGATTTAGAAGGTTTAGGACTTAGTGATGCAACGGTCACACAGTTAAGAAATGTAATGGCGGTAACGAATAAATACAATACTGAGTTTGGGTATACGCCCAATCGCGGTCCCAATAGTATTCCCTTATCAGACCGAGTAAAGCAAGTCAAAACGGACTTGATGACGAAAGGTGTGACCTTAACAGATACGGTCAATCTTCAACAAAATAAAAAGAACGGGCAGGAATTGACACTAGCGATTCCAAGCGAATTTGAAGTACAACAAGTTTTATTAACATTACCAAATAGTACCGAAATGGATTATACTGAGCCATTTTCAAAAAACCATGTGATTAAACTGCCTGCAAATGAGGAGGGACAATTCACTGTAACGACGAAGGTTACTTTGAAGGACATGGCTGCAAACATTGATGTGTTCCAACCAATCACCTGGAGCTGGAAACTGGACCAAAAGGATATAACAGGTGTCGATACTCCTGAACTGCCACAAGAAACGGTACAAACGATTGCAGCAGTAGAAAAAGTTGACAGTACGAAAGCGACGACGGGCGACAAGACCGTGGATTCCACGTCTCAACTAAGCGGTGAAACTGCCTCTCCAGCTGCCGGAGAACAAGCGGTTCAGCAGACTAACGATCCATCACTAGTTGAAAAATTATTGGTCCAAAATAATCAAATTACCCATCAAGTGATGTCATCTCTTACTGGTGACTCAACAAGTATTCTTATTAATGCTTCAAGTGATACAGTTCGTGATTTTCAAAAATTATTAACGCTCTATGAGCTTTATTTTGGAATTGGAATGGATCAGTTCAATCGTTCCGATTTAGTAAATGAATTAAATCAGACCAATTTGAAGGATTTGGCGTCAGAGGACTCCCTTTATTATTTATTCAATAAACAAGACGTGGTCGACATTTTAGCTAATTATGTAGCAGGGCAAATAACGGAGGAAATCCGTCAGCAGACAGAAGACCTAAAGGGCAAAATAGGTGAGTATAGTCAACTTGTCAATCAGGCAAATGCAAGTTCTCTGCAAATGGCCAATTTGATTAAGGAAACAACCGAACAAGCCGAAACACTGAATACCAATCTTGCAGAGACTTTAAAGGATTTAACATTATGGCGTGAAGCCAGTCTTAATTTGAAAAATGAACAATCGAAGATAGTGCTTAATGGGGAAGAAGAACAAAGTGCGATTCTTTCTTTGAATAATCAGTTTAACACTTTGCTTGCTGCCAGTCAGTCGCTTGCAGACCAGTCGAGAAGTAATTTACAATCTGCCGATCAGGTTTATCAAACTTTTGATGCCCTTGATACTAAAGCGAAAGAAATCGAAGCCAGCGGTTCAACATTAGTCCAACAGGCCGGCGACCTTTCCAATGATTTAACAACTAAATTGGCAGAGGATCAGGACTTCGCTGATAATTTTGCAGGAGTGCTTGCCAATAGCCGCATTGGCGAACGGCCAAATGAAAATCTGTTAAGCTTCCTTTCTAATCCGGTCCAAACAAAGAATGCTGGAGTCATTGCACCAGGTGACACATTTACTCCTTATTTCGTCGTATTAATCTGTTTTATCGTCGCTTTATTTACGGCGTATGTTATCTCTAATCATGAGCGGAAACGACTGCAAGATGATTCATTTGCAGGAGAAAGATCCATAGTGGCTAATAATACACCCATAACGATTATGACAGTTAGCATTGGACTAATCGAAGGGGTAGTAATCGGTGTACTTTCTGCCAATTTACTGCAAATAAGTAATGGGAAATTCTTCGATTGGACCGCTATGATTACGTTAATTATGGTAACGATGCTCCTTGTGGCCGCCTATTTATTAAGGCAGTTGAAAATGGTTGGCATGTTTATCCTATTGGTCATTTTGAGCCTGTATTTATTCCTAACAGAAGCACTCGGACTTCATTTTGACCAATTCTCTGTGGCAAGTAAATTAAGAGAATACTCACCCTTACAATACATTGAATTGTTAGTAATGAAGTTTGCCAGTGGTGGAGCAGATACTATGTTCATTATGCTTGGCTTAGTAGTGATCAGTTTGGTTAGTCTTGTTGGCCACCTGTTTGTTTTCAACCGTTCTGCTAAAAGCGAGGAGGTTAATCATGAAGGAATTAGTGAAACACTTTAGTGTTCTCCTTGTTCTGGCAGGAGCCTTGATGCTGTTTTCGCCACATCCCTTAGCGGAAACCTCGCTTGATCATAGTGGGAAAATACGATTGCAAACGGAGCGGATTGGTCAAGATGCAGTTGAAAGGGAGAAGTTAGAAAGTCAGGACCATAAAGAAACGGAATTAGAAAAAACGGCACCCGATTTGTTTAAGGAGCAAACTCGGGCTGCCATCAAAACCAAACAAGTAGAAAATCAAAAGAAAACAGAGGAATTAGAACAAGGGCTATTTGTGACGCCAAGTGAGCTCAATACAACATTAAAAGACACGGAAAAAATTTTGTTTTCGAGTGATTATACGGTTCAATATACTGCTGTACCAAGTGAGGGTAGTAACGAGAATAATCAAGATGGTTTGATCAGTTCCAAAACATGGATGGCAATCTTAGGATGCATCGTAGTAGGCTGTGGAGGATTATTTACCATGATGAGAAAAATGCTGGAGTAAAGGAGAGGGGAACATGCCTAGTGCATCACATGTTAATGTGACAGTTGATTTTAGTAAGTGGGGGAAAGGGCGATATGACGTCAGAATCCCTGTGCACCAGCCGCTTAAACTGCTGTTGTTAAATTTGGCAGAAACCTTGAACTTCGATATCTCGAAGGCATCTTCTTTTGCCGTAAAGCTCCCCCACAAAGGGCTGTTATTGACGGATGATGATCGACTTACCGATTATCCGGTTACAAATGGAGATATTTTACTAGTTTTATAAAGTATAGAAACAGGCACTATCGCAAACTATCATTATTCGGCAGTGCCTGTTTCTAGAAAAGGAGTCAGCAAACATGAACGAAAAAACCATCCGACTGGAGTCTATAACCTGCCAGTTTCTCATTCATGATGATCAATGGCAGTTAAAATTGCCGAAATCACAAACACGAGTGAAAGATGTTCGCCAGCTAGCCTTAATCAATAAAGACTCAGACTTATTTGTACCAGCAATTATTGAAGAAGAGGACGATTTTTTTACCTTTTCATTTATGGTCGGCTCACGTGCTAAAACATGGGAAGATATACGGAAATTAGACCGAAAAGATAAATTACGTTTCTTATGTAATCTCGCTCGATTCAAAAAATGCCTAACCACACGTATGACATTCTTCTTACATCCCGATAATCTGATCATTGACGATAATCTTATTTCGGCGATTGTGTATCGTGGAATTCGGGAATTAGTTCCCCCTTATGAGTTAAATGAAGAGAAATTTATCCTCCAATATAAATGTTTAATTATTGCGTTGTTTTCGAAAAAATATAGCTTTGATGAACTCTATGCTGGTTCCTTAAAGAATGCTAAAGATACTCCATTTGAACGCCAAGTGGGTGAACAGGAAGATTTTGATAGTTTACTAAAGGTATTGGAAGAAAATTATCTCAAAGAAAAAAAGGAAACAGAAAAAAACATGCAAATGGTAGCGAAAAAGCGATTTCGTCTTTTTAAGCGATTAGCTTTTACCATGATAGCTCTTTCCGTTATCTTGGCTGTCCCACTCGTCTATTTAAGCTTTGTAAAAGCACCTTTTCAAGGACATCTCCTCGACGCAGATCGTCATTTTTTATCACTAGATTATGGGAATGTCATAAATGATTTAGAAGGTCAAGCTCCTGAAAAATTACCTGATACCAGTATGTATGTACTGGCCTATTCTTTTATTAAATCAGAGAAACTATCCGATAATCAAAAAGAGGCCATCCTGAAAAATATTAGTATCAAAAGTGATCCTAATTATTTGCTGTATTGGATTTACAACGGCCGGGGGGATTTTGACCGAACGGTTGAGCTTGCAAAGTATATTGATGATCCCCAATTAATTATGTATGGACTGATTAAACAAATAGAAAGGGCGAAAAATGACCCTGAGCTAAGTGGGACAGAACGTGAAAAGATGGTCGGAAAATATCAGCAGGAATATGATACATATACTGAAAAATACGGCCTAGATGCATTATTAAATACTAAAAAAGCTGAACCCGCCGATGTACAGAAAACACAAGAGGAAACAAGTAATCAAGATGTGATCAAGCAAGAAGAACCAGCAGGAACTGTAGATATAGAGAAGGCGAATTAGAAAAGGGTGGATAGCGAAAACCACTAGAGATTATTTGTGTGTAGAGAGGGAGAGAAAGATGGCACAACGACTATTACTGCTGAGTTTTAAAGACCAATTGCACAAATGCCATTTAATGATCAATGAACCAAAGAGCCTGACCGTCGGAAATGATTGGTCTAACACGATTACATTTAAAGATTTGCATACATCTTTGATGATCGATTGGGACGGTGTTTCATGCATAATCGACGAACAGCAGCTCCAATTAAATGAATGCCTAACCTTAAAACAGCAGAATGACCCCATTCGCTTTTATTTAGTCGAAGAAAATGAGTGGTGTCGATATGATACTGCACAGCATTATAGTGTCACATTTGGTGCTAATGATTTCGATGATGTTCGGATAAAAGAAACAACTGCCGACCTTGTGCTCATTCGCGAGCAATTGGGAGCACCTTTTAGACTAGAAGTCTATGACGGAGAGGTCTACCATAACTTTATTCGTACAACAGGTGATGTGACGCTTGAACAAGGAGACCAACTTTTTTTTGACGGATTTATAGTAAGGGTTGGGAAGGATGACCTAGAGGTTCTGGGTCAAGAATTAATCATCGAAACGAAATTGGTTCGTTTGTTTGGGCTGGATCATGGTTTCAGCAGTCAGTATCCTGATTATCATCGTTCCCCGCGGATTATTTATCGTGAGCCTAAGGAAAAACAGAAAATTGCCAAACCCTCCAATAAACCGGCAAAACCGAGTGAACAGCTGGCACGTGTTATTGTTCCGCCGCTTGTGATGATTGCGGCTATGGTAGTGGTGTCCATTTTTATGTCAAACGGGTTTTATATCATCATCATGCTGGCTATGACGCTGACAACGGTCATTTTCTCAATTACCACCTATGTAAAAAGCTTGAAGCAATATCGCTTGGATACAAAGGAACGGGATACAAGTTATCGAGATTACTTGAAGCAAAAGACACAGCAATTATATCTTGCCAGTGAAGAACAGCGCCATGCCCTGCATTATCATTTTCCAAATGTGGAGCAATTACAGGTTATGGCGATGAAAGTCGATTCGCGTATTTATGAAAAGACGATTTTTCATCATGACTTTCTTATGTACCGAGTTGGAGTAGGGCAGGTTGATTTGAGCTTTGAAGTTGAATTCAATGACGAGGAATTTACCCTTGTAAAGGATGAATTGGTCGATGCAGCACGCAATCTTCGGACACAGTATCTGAGATTAGAGGATGTGCCGGTCGCGGCATCCTTAATGAAAGGTCCGGTTGGGTATATCGGACAGCATCATCTTGTCCTTGAACAGCTGCAATTGCTGGTGATGCAGGCGGCCTTATTCCACAGTTACCATGATGTCCAGTTTGTTACTATTTTTCCGGAAGAGGAAAAGGAGAAATGGGATTGGATGCGCTGGCTCCCGCACGCAAGCTTACGAGATATAAACGTAAGGGGTTTTGTTTATCATGAGCGGTCCCGTGATCAAGTCCTTAATTCACTTTATCAAATTTTAAAAGAACGTAAGCTCGAAGTCGATGAGAAAAGCAATAAACATGAAAAGCTTTATTTCTCGCCCCATTTTGTCGTCTTAATTACCGATGAAAAAATGATTTTAGATCATTCAGTAATGGAATATTTTAATGAAGATCCAAGTGAATTAGGTGTTTCGCTAGTATTTGTCCAAGATGTAATGCAGTCCCTGCCTGAACATGTGAAGACAGTCATCGATATTCGGGATGCCGCAAGTGGAACGATGATTCTTGAGGAAGGCGAATTGGTCAATCGAAAATTCACCCCAGACCGATTCCCGAAAGGTTTTAATAAAGAAGATGTATCACGTGCTTTAGCACCGCTTAATCATTTACAAAATTTAAAAAACTCCATTCCGGAGAGCGTGACATTCCTTGAAATGTACTGCGTCGAGAAAGTAGAGGAGCTTGGTATTCAGTCGCGCTGGTCCCAAAATGAAACCTATAAAAGCCTCGCTGTTCCACTCGGAATGCGGGGAAAAGAGGACATTGTCAACTTGAACCTCCATGAAAAAGCACATGGACCACATGGTTTAGTCGCAGGTACCACTGGTTCAGGGAAATCGGAAATCATTCAGTCGTATATACTTTCACTTGCAGTAAACTTTCATCCGTACGAAGCAGCCTTTCTTTTAATTGATTATAAAGGCGGTGGAATGGCTAATTTATTTAAAGATCTTCCGCATTTAGTAGGAACGATTACAAACTTGGACGGTACCCAATCAATGCGCGCACTCGCTTCTATTAAAGCGGAATTACAAAAACGCCAGCGGTTATTTAATGAACATGATGTCAATCACATCAATCAATATCAAAAACTAGTTAAATTAGGTGAGGCAAGGGAGCCGATGCCGCATTTATTCCTAATATCAGATGAGTTCGCCGAACTTAAATCTGAGCAGCCGGACTTTATGAAGGAACTTGTTTCCACAGCCCGAATCGGCCGTTCTCTAGGGATCCATCTAATTTTAGCTACACAAAAACCTAGTGGTGTGGTCGATGACCAAATATGGTCCAACTCCAAATTCAAGCTGGCACTCAAAGTTCAAAATGCCAGTGATTCCACTGAGATTTTAAAAACGCCTGATGCAGCGGAAATCACGTTACCAGGAAGGGCGTACTTGCAGGTCGGCAATAATGAAATATATGAACTATTCCAAAGTGCCTGGAGCGGCGCAGATTATATTCCAGATAAAAATGAGCAGGACTTACTGGATACAACGATTTACGCCATTAATGATCTCGGCCAATATGAGATCATCTCTGATGACTTAAGTGGTTTATCGTTTAAGAAGGAAATTACAAAAGTGCCGACAGAACTGGATGCGGTGGTGGAGTATATTCATGCCTATGCCATAGAAAAAGGGATTTCGGAACTTCCGCGGCCATGGCTGCCGCCACTCGAAGAACGGATTTTTCTCGCTGATTTGGACGATGTCAATTATCGGAAGGCTTGGTATAAAGATAAGAAATCTCTAAAAGTAACATTTGGTTTTCTAGATATTCCAGAAATGCAACAACAAAAACCACTCACATTAAACCTTTCCAAGGATGGACATATGGCCGTCTTTGCCAGTCCTGGCTATGGAAAGTCAACCTTCTTACAAAGTGTAGCGATGAATATTGCGAGACATCATAGTCCAGAAAGAGTCCATTTTTATCTGATTGATTTGGGAACAAATGGTTTGCTGCCACTGAAGGAACTGCCGCATGTGGCGGACACGATTATGGTCGATGAGGAAATCAAGCTTGGAAAGCTGTTCAGGCGTCTGCAAAATGAGTTAAAAGAACGAAAGCAAAGATTAAGTCAATATGGTGTAGCCAATATGCACATGTATGAGCAAGCGAGCGGAGAAGAGGTTCCTGCGATTCTTTTACTCATTGATACGCTTGATTCCATCACAGATGCTGTTTATCGCGACGAGTTCGAAAAAGTTGCCGCTCAGATTGCTAGGGAAGGCGTCAGTGTAGGAATCCATCTAGTGATTAGTGCTGGGCGTCAAAGTGTAATGAGAGCACCATTGCTTGCCAATATCAAGCATCAAATTTCTTTATTTTTGATTGACGGAATGGAAGCACGGAATATTGTCGGACGAACGGATTTAGCAATTGAAGAAGTCCCTGGACGCGGCTTAGTTAAATTAGAGCATCCAACCTCATTCCAGACTGCCCTTCCAGTAAAAGGTGAAGATACGCTCGCCATTATTAAGAGCCTCCAAGAAGAGTGCAGGGAAATGCGGGCTGCCTGGAAAGGGAAGGTTCCAGCTCCGATTCCGATGGTTCCTGAAGCCATTGAATTTAAAGAGTTTATCAATAAACAGGAGACAAAAGCCATTTTAAGCAGAGGCGGTATTCCGTTTGCTGTTGATTTTGAAAATGTTGAGCCGCTCGAGTTAAGTGTTGTCAAAGATCAAACAACATTGATTTTAAGTGATCGAATCGATGCCGTTGAACAAACATATCTAACACTGATTGCAAGTATTTCATTCAATCAACACATCGATGTCGGTTTAATTGATAATGCTTCGTCGAGATTTAGCGGGTTTAAAGAAAATGTGAATATCTATGCGGACAATACCTTACGTATGGATCACTTTGTAGAGCAACTGCAGCTATTATCTGAAACGAGAGAAGATGCCTTCCGCCAAGTACAAATGGCGATGGGTGGTCGAGCGACCATGAAGGATTTTCTGAAAGAAATCCGTCCAATGATTGTATTATTAACAGATGTGTCCTTCATCATCGAATCGATGTCCTTTACAGCACAAACGTCACTAGCAAAACTTATTGAAACAGGGTCTAGAGTAGGGATTCATTTTGTAGTGGGAGCTGTACATGGTGCATTAGAAAGACAGTATGATGATCTCGCAACAACCGTCAAGAAACAAAAGACCGGAGTACTGATTGGAAGAATCACTGAGCAGAACATTCTAGAAGTCTTGAATCGGCCATATAAAGAGCCAAACTTACTTCCGTATGAAGCCTACTACATTAAACATGGCAAAGCCGAAAAAATTAAAATTGCTGCTCCTTACCCATTAAGAGAGGAAGTGAAGGTCAGTGTTTAATTGGTTTAAAAGTGGTACGGAGAGAAAAAGAGAAGAGTATTACGAGCTGTATGAAAAACTTAAGAGTGCCATTTCAAAACACGATCATAAGGTTTCAGAGGCAAACGCGGCATACAGCTCTTATCTTGGTACGATTCCGAATCTATCAAATACCAAGATCCCTTCAAATGATTTTGAAACAAGCCGCGAAAAAGTGACGGATAAACTAAAACAGTATTTCCAGGCAGATCAAGAAAAGCGGGCATCCCTTGTTGCCGCAAAAAATCAGGCCTATGAAAGATATGTCTATTATAAAAATTTGGCCATTCAAGAAGCAGAAGCGGAAAGAGTCAGAAGAGAAAAGGAATTGAAAGAGTTACAGGAGAGATTGGAGCGATTAACCAGTGGGGAGCGTTAGAATTGACGGGGATAAAGTAAATGAAGCCAAGGCTGCTGCGAAGGCCTTAGAACAATCGATTGAGAAAACATATGACCAATGTCAACAATTGATTTCGTACTTGCATTCTGCAGAATGGAGTGGGAAATCTAGGGATTCATTTTTAACCTATCTTGAAATTATTCAGAAATATCATTTTGATATGAAATCTGCAGCTGCCATACAGACCAAAGCATTAAATAACCTTGAGGGTTACTTCAACGATTTTCTACAGGATCCTTCAGTCAGAGAAGTGAGGAATTTAGGATGAGGCCGTCTGCAGACGTATTTACAGCCCCAGAATTGTATCTGTTAGCAGCTGCCTTTGGCGGCAATGTCCTTTTTGGCTTGCCGGAAAAAGAGATTTTTCAGTTGAAAGGTGAGGATGTATTTAAAGAGGCACACGAGCAGCTGATGGAAAAGGGAATCATCACAGTGGACGGTAAAATCACGAAAAACGGGGCCATCATCATACAAACCGTAGAGTTTTACTATCAAAGTGAGAAGTATGTTCGTATTAATAACCTAATGTTTGCCTTTAGGGATAAGGAAAGCGACGAGCTAATTGTCCTGGTGGAAACGGAACAACCAGGACGATATCAGCTTCGGGTTACCTCTAAAGCCATCGTGCTTAAAATATTGGTTGAACAATTTCCCCTCATTGTCAGAGAGCCGTCGGAAAAGGAGAAAAGCTTCTTAAAAATAGAGTTATCAAACCAGGAAAGACGTGAGACTGAAAGCTTTGAGCCTGAACAAATGTTTATGAATCTAGAATTCTTTCATCTTAAGGAGGAACATAAAGATCGGTTTAATTGGCACTATTATCAGCAGTGGCTTGTCTTTACAAAAGACGAGAAGTTAATGATGGTCGATAGTGTGAATAAGAAATATTATCATGCTAGTCAATATTGGTTCTTAAAAGTCCTATTTGATGAACTGGATTTCCCTTATAAGGAGGCGAGGTCATATGCATAAGGCTGCAGGTGATGGGGGCGGCTCAGGTCTGCTAATTAATATTAATCCTGACGAAATAACCACGATTTATCAATTATTACAAGGCGTTATTACCGAATTAGAGACCAATGCTGCTCCCAATATTGAAAAGCTGGGGAACCTCGACTATTACCAAGAAGGAAAGGCTAAAAAAGCGATGGAGGTTTATGCCGAGGCGAACCAGAAGGTAATGGATCTACACGACAATTATTCCCGTGCTTCTGCATTGGTGATTGATATTCTCAATACGATGATGCAAGCAGACCAAGCGATTGCTGAACAAATCATTGCCAAACTGGGGGTATGATTTGATGGATGTAAAATATATCCCGTCAGACTGGGAAAAGATGAAGGACGGGATTGGTGATTTAATCGGTCTTGGACGCTGGGGCAAAGGAATGATTGATGATTTAAAAGATTTAACCGATAACTTGGAGGATGCAGAGTCAGATATCGCGAAATATGATAGTGATGGTGTTATCTCTTTTCCTCACACAAGTCAGAAGAGTAAATACCAAGGATTGTATGAGGATTTCGAGGTATTGCATAGTTTCGCAGGCAAGGTCGGGGACATTGTCGACCGCACCATTGATCAGCCATTCTATGAAGACATGGATTCCTTTGTTGAAGCGATGCGAGACTTAACGATTTCCAACTATACGACGAAAAACCGGATTGGTGCCACTGAAACACAGTTCGTCTACGGTGGTTACGGTCCCGCACAATCCTTTACCGTTCCCAAAACAGAAGTCAGTATGGATGATTTATTCAGCGGCGATAACTTCTTTGGAAGTCAGATAAAACTGGAATATGATGCTTGGAAAGAGCTTAATCCGGACCGAAATTTTTCCAAAGAAGAGTATCAGCAAGCGGCCCTTAATAGCCGTGCGTTCCAGTATGAATCGGTCCATAACCAACAAGAAAATAAGGAATTCTGGGTACAGCTTGGAGCTTTAGTGGTTATTGTTGGGGCAACCCTCATCTGCCCTCCGGCTGGAATAGCATTAGGAGCGGCCTATGGGGCAATGGAACTGAGTTCAGCCGTTTCAGGCAAGGATTGGGTCTCTGGCCGTGAGCTTGGGACGGGAGAACGTTGGTTCCGCGGATTATTAGCTCCGTTGGACATCGTTCCTGGGGTGAGCGGATTAAGCAAATTTAGCAGCGCGGTGCGTCTTGCCCATGTGGGTGATACAGTCGGACAGTTAGGTTTGAAGACGGGGGCTAAAGCGGGTTTACGTCAGGGAGTCAATCATATGGATAACTTGATCAAAACCGCTGGCCAGCAATCGGTGACACGTTTAAAGAGTGCCTCTGCAGCTATAAAGGATGCAGCTAATGCCGTGAAAAGTAGGCTGGCAAAGGATACAATTGAAATAGGTAGTTTAGCGGACACAGTTATCACAGGTATCAAAAACACAGTCCCTTCCCAAAGAAGACTTGTAGTTTCGGCGACAGGTGAGAATGTTTACATCCCTGCAGATCATAACCACGTGGTTGAAGATTCGTTAAGGGGCTTTCTTAATAAGATTGAAGGGATAAATATTGAGAGTTCTAAGGGTATGGTTAATAAAACTAGTCTGGTTCCGGCTGACATCATTAGGGACGGAAGTCATATGCTTAAAGATGGAACATTAAAACCAAATGTTAAGTATCAAACGGGTGAATATGAGTATTTATACGAGACAGATGACATTGGGAGACTTAAAGAGTTTAATGCAGATGACTTAGAATTAACAGATAGGGAAAGTAGATTACCGCATAAATCTAATACTCCGGGAAAAGAAGCTGGGGACCATGCTGGACACTTAGCTGCGGATAGATTTGGTGGTTCTCCAGATTTAGATAATCTTGTATCTCAATCGAGTAGTGTGAATTTGAGTAAATACAAGAAGTTAGAAAATCGGTGGGCTGAGGCTATAAATGAAGGGAAAAAGGTTTCGGTTCATGTGAAAGTTAATTATCATGGGAATAATATGAGGCCGAGTGGTTTCGATATAGAATATGAAATAGATGGACGTGTGAGGTTCATTAGTATTGAAAATTAGGAGGTATAAGCATGGGAAAGGTATTTGAAGATTACTTTTCAGAATTACAAGCAGATTTGGTGGCTGTCTGTTTAGAGTATGTGGATAATAAAGCAGATGATATATATATATATTGTTCTTATGAACCGAAAATGTATTTTTTTGACTTTTTTTACAAAATTAACCAAATAGTTGTGCATAAACATCAACTAAATGAGGTAATAAAAAACTGTGATGGTCAACCTAGTGTAGGGTATGATGTTTCAAGAGATAGACAAAAGGCTTTGTTAAGAATTGGTAATGAGAATTTAAAGCTTATTCATAAAAAATGTGAAGAGTTCAATAAAGAAATGCCTACAGAAATGAAGTTGTACTATGATGTAAAGCGAAACAGTTTAAAAGGAAAATATAGATATGATTTAGTTTATTCTAATGATGATGAACTATTACCTGATGATATTTTTGATTTATGGTTCGAAGAAGTGAGGCAAAGAAATGTGTAAAAACCAGATCTTGATTGGCAACATGCTTTTCAAGTTTTTTTAATTTTATAGTAAAAAAAACTAATCTGTTTTAAACAAGAGTCTGTGATGGTAAAGCAAACTTACAAGTTTATAATGTTGTAATACTTCTCTACAACTTTAAATATGAGGGAGTTAAAAAGATAAACACAATTAATACAAGTAATTTAGAGTTTTTAGGCGCAGTAGAATACTTGTAATTTAGACAAAAAACCTCGATTTGCATTTTAGCTTTTCGAAGTTTTTGGATTATTCCAGTAATATTTTTGAATATTGTCATATTTGAATTATAAACTCATTAGAACTGAAAAAGGGGTTATTGTATGGATGTAAAATATATCCCTTCTGACTGGGAGAAGATGAAGGATGGAATCGGGGATTTAATTGGTCTTGGCCGCTGGGGCAAAGGAATGATCGATAATCTGAAAGATCTAAGCGATAATTTAGAGGATGCTGAGTCTGACATCGCGAACTATGATAGTGATGGGGTCATAACATTTCATCACACAAGTCAAAAAAGTAAATACCAAGGACTCTATGAGGATTTTGAAATATTACATAGTTTCACCGGTAAGGTCGGAGAGATTGTGGACCGAACAATTGACCAGCCATTCTATCAAGATATGGACGCTTTTGTCGAAGCGATGCGGAATTTAACGATTTCAAACTATACGGCAACAAATCGTATGGGTATGACTGAGACACAGTTTGTCTATACAGAATACGGACCAGCGCAATCTGTAGAAGTTCCCAAAACAGAAGTGAGTCTAGATGATTTGTTCAGTGACGATAATTTCTATGCAGGACAGATGAAGCTCGAATACGATACTTGGAAAGAACTCAATCCTGACCAAGATTTATCTCAAGTCGAATATCAGCAGGCTGCTCTAAATACACGTGCCTTTGAGTATGAGTCTATTCGAAATCAACAAGAAAACAAGGAATTCTGGGTGCAAATTGGAGCGTTAGTTGTCATTGTCGGGGCCACACTCATCTGTCCGCCGGCGGGCTTGGCCTTAGGAGCAGCCTATGGTGCAATGGAATTGAGTTCAGCTGTTTCCGGAAAGGATTGGGTATCCGGTCGTGAACTTGGGACGTCAGAACGTTGGTTTCGAGGCTTATTGGCTCCATTAGATATTGTTCCCGGTGTGAGTGGCTTAACCAAATTCTCAAGTACCGTCCGGCTCGCCCATCTTGGTGAGAATATCGGAGGAATAGGGTTGCGGACAGGCGTTAAGGGGAGCATCCATCAAGGAATCACGCATATCGATAACATGGTTAAAACCGCCGGCAAGCAATCGGTCACAAGATTGAAGAGTGCTTCATCGGTAATAATAGATAAAACCATTGTAATGAAAAATAAACTTGCCAAAGATACACTGGAAGCAGGAAGATTAGTCGACTCTGTTATAACAGTAGCGAAAAACATCGGCACATCTCGAAAAATGGGATTGGTGATAGAGGAATTGGGTGAAACCGGGAAGGTTCACACTCCTGTTGAGAATACCCATGCGGTGGAGAATAAGCTGAAAGATGTTCTTAGCAGGATTGATGGGGTTAACCTTAGAAGTGGAAGCCCTAAGGTGGCGGTTCCCGCTGAGGAAAGGATCTCAGAAAATATCTTAAAGGTTTTACAGGAAAATAATATAAGTGTAGAAGAATTTCAACGGATTAAACTGACACCAGTATCAGAATTAACAGACCGCGAAATGAACTTAATATTTTATCTTCGGGAGTCTGTAGAAAAACCAACAGAAGACACCCTAATGAGTAAGGTTATTCCAGTTGACTCCGTTGATGGCTATCTAAAGAAGGATAATCCCTACACAACCGTTGCTGGATATGTGGCAAAGTATGAAGATGTCGCAAATGCAACAAGTAATTATAAGGAAACTCTGGAGACGCTGCGGTTAGATTATACCTACGAAAAAGATGGAGTTGTTATTAGAACCTATCCAGATGATGGTGATTCGTATGCGGTGATTCGGTTTAAATACAGTGATGTATCGGATAATTTGATAGATATTCCGTATGGAACAGAATTCTATGGACCGAATAAGGATGCTTATCCTTGTACACATAATGGCTTTTTGGGAGGAAGAAATGGTACCATCGTTCCCGAATGGCAAGTGAAGGATTATGCACGGGCAAACATCCAAGAAGGTGCTGAGATGTATAGAGTAGTAGATGGTAAAGAGGAGAAAATGGCCATCTTTAAAAATGGCCGTTTTGAACCTGTAAATCCTATATATAATGAATAATAAGTAGTGTGGAGGTATTATGGATAGATGCGTTGCTGTTTATAACAATAAAAAGTATAAGGCCTATGCCGAAAGGGTTAGAGGTCAAATAACGAACATCAAATTATTTCTGCACCGAAATGAATCGGGTTTTACATCTGTTATGTCCGCATACGATAAAGATTTACATGAAAAAAAAGTAAAAAAAGAAGAGGTTTCAGAGTTATATCGTGAGTATTTTATAGCAAGTTATAAAAATTATGAATTCTATGTTATAAGTTATTTCAAGGATGATAATGAAATAGAAATTATAACGGCAGATGCAAATATAGGAAGAAAATGTAATTTCGACTATCAAGATCGAGATCGTTTTACTAAAAGCCTTAGTCCAAATGATGATTATCAACTTATTTATGTGAAGGAAGATTATTTGAGGAATACAATGACCAGAAAAGAAGTGGCATTGGAGGAGTTATACGCAATAGATAACGAGAAGTTTGAATAGGGGGGAAATGGATGACAATAAATAAGGTACAGGAAAAGATTGCTTTATCAAATAATTTTCATGAATTGTCAGAACCATATGAAACATTATATGAAGAGATTATGAAGGATATTGTAACATCAAAAGATTTATATACGATTGTAAGAAAAGAATCATCATTCGAAACTATTAAAGATGGTACCGCTCCTATTTTTTGTGGTCTTAGTTATCAAGATATTCCTACCATTTGGTTATTCACTGAAGAATCGATTGCAAAAGAATATACAAATTATTACAACCTGAAAAAGGATGGTTTTCCTTTATATAAGAAGGTAACAATTGAAGAATTAACCGTATTTGCGTTTAATGCCATGTTTTCCGGTATAAGTGGATTAATTGTGGATGAAGGGAAAAGTACTCTTGTAACAAATATATATGATTTGGTAAATACTTCACTAATCTTGGTGGGCAAACAACCTGTATTAGAAAAACAGGAATATAAAATTATGAATCTGTTTAATCAAATGAAATATAGCAATAAAAAGTTATGGGTAATTCCAGCAAAAGAAACAACTGGAGAGGAATTAATATTTAATAATTTTTCTCCTCTTCAAATTGAGGGTGCTATTAAAGTGTATGAAAATCAGGAGGACTGTGAAGAGGAATCTTTACGATATGGATTTAAAAGAAAATTTGCTGCCTCTGTGGGAATTAATAGTTTATATCAAGTATTGAAGAACTCTATTAACAAGAAGATAGATGAAATCATATTCGATTGTAACGGTAAAGAGGCAAAAATGAGTTTTGTAAAGGCGTTAAATATATTGGAGCGAATGAATTATTAAAATAAACAATAATATCGTTGCATTGGGATTAATTTATCTTATTTCTCTTATGTAACATTAAAACTAGCTAAAATAAAGATTGGCTAGTTTTTTTGTAAATGAGAGCAAAATATTAAAAAAAATGGTAATGGGGATTTACAGCTTATTCATAAAGTTGAAATCAAGATTCCCATTTTAAAGATAGATGAAATCATTTTTGATTGTAACGGTAAAAAAGTAAAAATAGTTTTGTAAAGACGTTAAATATATTGGAAGGAATGAAATATTTAAATTAACAATGGAAACTTGGAATTTGGACTATCTACAATTTCAGGCAGATTCACAATTGAAAGAACTCTGTTTGGAAAAAGGAATTGACTCGACATATGGTGTTATGGGAAAAGCAGCTCCATGGTATAGCAAAAATGGTGAAATCCTAACTAATGGTGGTGCAAAACAAATAAATACACCAGTGTTAGGATCTTTGATAAGATTAGGAATTTTGAAATAGAGGAGGGAAAACAATGACTAAAGAAGAATATGAAAAAAGAATTCATAATGAAAATATTAATTTAGATAAATTACAAATTGTTATAGGGAACGTTACAAATGTACCCTATACAACAGGATGCTTTAAAGATGGAGAGATTTGGAAGATATATAAAGTTGGAGAAAGACAAAATCTCGTAGTCGTCAGAGAAGGAAATGAAGATGAAATTTTTGAATCAATGTATAAAGTAACAAAAGGGTTGCTAAAACAATCCCAACGGTAATATGGATTTTGATTTAGATTGAAGTAAATTCCGATAGAGATGAGCTACCCTAAGGTGGATAAGATATGACGAATGAGGAAGCCAAGGACATTATAACGTGTGAGGGCCTCAACGTTTTAATTGGTGTAATGACAATCGATTAAAAGAAAATGAAGTAGGCATGATTGTGATACTACCTTGACCATTATTAAAAACCAAAATGCAGATACTAAAATTAGAGAAGGCAAGGCCCAATAGTTTTGTTTATTTTTTATCTCCACAAAAAATATATTCAGATTCATTTCTTACACTATTATTAAAAGGATAGGTACTTTAAATTTATTAATAAAATTATAATGGGAATCACTTAAATATGGCTTGATGAACAAATTAGAAGTGATTGTGTTGAAATGACTTGGCACCCACACTAAAATACCTGAAAAAATGGAACTTGTCCCATATGAAATACAAAAATAATACACCGCATAATGGTGGCAGGTCAACTGGTATGTGGGCAGATGCCCCTAGATGATTATTAAAGAGGAATTTATGTGAAAATAGATAAGTCAACTATAACTCTTCCGTTACCAACAGATGATTTGTTTGAGAGAAAAGAGAAAATATGGAGAGTCAAACTTCCAAAGGATTTTATTGATTTTATGAAAGAAAATAATGGAGGAAGACCAATAGTAGGAGTTTTTAAATATAATGGCTACGAACATACAATAGACCGCTTTTTATGTTTATTAAAAACCCCTAGAGAAAATCCATTAGGAATGTATGATATTGATGTTACATTAACACAACTTGAAGATAGATTGACTGATAATGAAGATTTGATAGGTGCAGATATTTTACCTATTGCTGTTTTTTTTGCAGGAGATTTTGTATGTTTGGATTTTAGGAATGACAGAGAAAATCCAAATGTGATTGTTTGGAATCATGAAGAATCTGCTGAATTGGAGCCTGTAACATACCTTATAGCTGATACATTTAGCGAATTTATTTCTAAGGTGAAGTAATAAATAACTAGATAAAATACCCCTACAAAAACTAGCTGAATAAAAATAGCTAGTTTTTTATAAAAGCTGTAATAACTATAAGATTTATAGGCTCTCTTTAGATTATTGATAGCCTTTAGGTGAAAGTATCCATTTTTTTTATAACATACACTTAGAGATAAAGATGATTTTAATGTGTTTTTAAGAGAGAAAGTTTGGAGTGACAAAACTCTTCCTAATGCAGATAAGATAAAAATAACGCTAGAAAATTTTGAAGCATTAACAGCAGAACAACAGGTAGACTTTAATGTTGTAGGAAATTATAAATTTTTAACAAGTGAAAGCAATTATGGTTTTTCGTAACAGTTTAGGGAGAAACCAAAATAAATGACATGCAGGATTTAAAGTCAAATGAACTTTGAATTTTTTTCTTTAATTTCACAAAAACACGAACATTAAGTACTATTTTTAAATTTATAGTTCACTTTTTGTTGCTAAACTATTCTTACTTTGCTATATTTACATAGTAATAATCGTAAAAAACAGTACTCGTATATACTCGGTAATATGGTTCGAGTGTCTCTACCTGGTTCCCATTGAAAGAACTAGACTACGAGTTAAAGTATTTGGCTGCTTTTTTCCTTTGCCATTTTAGTTTAGCATGAGCTTCATCTTTTGCTTAATTATCGATACTTTAACTTCCGAAGGTCTAGAAGGTAGAATTCGATCTACAGTTCTAGACCTTTTTCTTTGGATAAAACAACCCGAGCGTATCAAACAACAAGAGAAAAGGAGAGGTTTTTGTATGGCTAACAATATACTAAAGAAATACACATCATTCGCTATTATTACTGCAATACTCTTATTGATGTTTGCAGGATTCAACTTAACAACACCCGATGAAACGAAAGTAGAAGGTGCAGCAAGGCCGATTCTCATTCAAGGTCCAATGCCAATAGAAGCTGAGAATTTTGCCCAAAAGTTAGATAAAGTGAAAGTGGAAAAATCAGGAAATTTTGTTTTTTACAAAGGAAAAGTGAACAATTATCCTGTAATCGTAGCTAAAACAGGTAAAGGTATGGAAAATACAGCTGCAGCTACGGCAGTTGCAATTGAAAAATATAACCCGATTGCCATCATAAACCAGGGTACATCAGGTGGACATGATCCTAATCTAAACGTATTTGATATTGTTTTAGGACAAAGAACAACAAACATCGGTTCATTAAAAACAGGAAATAAGAATGAAAACGAAGGAATGGATCCAACTATATGGAAACCTATGGATTTAATGGCTTCTGAAGGAAGCGGGTCCGATCCGAATGCTGAAAAAGTCCGTTATTTTGAGGGGGATAAGGGTTTACTTGAAGCTGCTAATGCAGTAACAGATAAATATACAAAGGGTAAGGTGGTTGAAGGTACAATCGGCTCTGCAGACGTTTGGAATAATGAAGTGGATCGAATCAAATGGTTCCATACGAATTATGAAACATCTGTAGAAGAAATGGAAGGTGCCGCAGCAGCACAAATTGCCCAAGCGTATGATGTTCCTTTCTTGGGTATTCGCATCCTTTCTAATAATAAAACAAATGGCGGTGCCTATAACCCGAATACATCCGCAGCCAATCAGGATTATGTTTACGAAGTCGTGAAAAAATATATCTCAACTATACAAGGAAAATAATAGACAAGATCAATTTTGCAGCAGGGTATTTTTCTCTACTTTTGTGAATAAAACCGCTACTCAATAGGAGGAGTGGTTTTTTTGTTGTTAAAATTAGCTTTTTAAAAATAAACAAGCATCCAATTTCCAAAATCTATATATTTTAATTTCTTCAAAAGCTGGGTATAACACTATGGATATATAGTAATTCATGACTCGCATTGGGGAGGAAAAAAGATGAAATGGAAAGGGAGACGGGAAAGTTCAAACGTTGAAGACCGAAGGGGAATGGGGGGAAAGACAATAGTTGGCGGCGGAATAGGCGGTATTATTATTGTTCTCCTCATTACCCTGCTTGGAGGAAATCCAGGAGACATCCTAAACAACATGCCATCAACTTCAAACTCTGGGATAAGTACTCCATACAAAGAAACGGCTCAAGAAAAGGAGCTGACGGACTTTGTATCTGTAGTCCTTGCTGATACAGAAGATGTTTGGTCAAGTGAATTCAAGAAAAGGGGACTCAACTACGAAAATCCTAAGCTCGTTTTATATACGGATAGCGTTCAGTCAGCCTGTGGGTCGGCCAGTTCGGCTGTAGGACCGTTTTATTGTCCAGGTGACCACAAGCTTTACATTGACTTAAGCTTTTATGAAGAGCTGAAACAAAAATTCCAAGCACCGGGCGACTTTGCAATGGCCTATGTTATTGCCCATGAAGTAGGCCACCATGTCCAGACACTTTTACATAGTGGAGAACGAGTTCCTCAAGCTGAAAGGCAAACGAATGAATATTCTGTTCGATTTGAATTGCAGGCAGACTATTTGGCAGGTGTGTGGGCCCACTACGCCCAAGGGAAGGGGTACCTGGAACAAGGTGATCTTCAAGAGGCACTGAATGCAGCAAATGCTGTTGGTGATGATAATATCCAGAAAAAAGCACAGGGCTATGTGGTTCCAGAAAGCTTTACGCATGGAACATCTGCACAGCGTGAGCGCTGGTTTAATAAAGGATTCAATAACGGTACCATTGAAGGCGGTGATACTTTTAACGCACCGAACCTTTAAAAGCGATGGAATCATAGATTCTATTGGAAATGACCTTCATACCGCCAATGAAGGACAAATCTATTAAAGATTCAGTAAGAAATGACCTTCATACCGCCGATGAAGGACAAATCCATTAAAGATTCGACAAGACAAGTCCTTCATACTGCCAATGAAGGACAAATCTATTAAAGATTCAATAAGAAAAGTCCTTCATACCGCCGATGAAGGACAAATCTTTTAAAGATCCAATGAGAAAAGTCCTTCATACCACCGATGAAGGACAAATCTATTAAAGACTCAATAAGAAAAGTCCTTCATAGCACAGATGAAGGACTTTTCTTTCAACCCCTAATGAGGACAAATTTGATGTTTACTATTTAAGGTCGATTTTTTTTCCTCATGACTGCTTCTCGAAGAGCTTATAAACTTGCAATGGGTGAAAACAAAACTACCTCTTCCTTAGGCAATTTGTTTCTTCTTGATGACCATTCTAGAACAAAGAGCACAACTGAGTAGGACAACAATCGCAATAAAGATCCCGATAAATGGAGCAAGTATTGGTTGGTTGAAAACACTAAATGAAATGAAATTCATAAACAAAGATTCGACCTTCATGATGTCAGTCAGTGTGAAGGAAAGAAGTTTATGAACCCAGCTAATATCAATGCTTAGGATGCTTTCTGCAAGAATCGGCACCCCGAACAGGAGTCCGGAAAGAAAGAAGGAAATCATGTTTGATTTTACTATTGTCGAAACTAAAACAATGTCTGAAGCAAATTCTAGGGCTGCCAGCAGGTCTAATATTTAAGCCAATTCTGAAGATTGTGTGTCTTTTTAACAGGAATTTTCCAGAAAAAAAGAGAATACATAGTTGAATGCCATAAATCGGTTTAATCCACCTAAGGAGGAATGTACTTTGTCCCATGAAAAAAGGAATCCCATGATCGAGAAGATAATTGCCAATATTGAAAAGGTTATGATAGGTAAAAGGAACGTCACTGAATTGAGTCTTGTAGCCTTGCTGGCCGGTGGTCATGTGCTATTAGAAGACGTACCGGGCGTAGGAAAAACGATGATGGTCCGTGCCCTTGCCAAGTCTGTTAATGCCAATTTCCGCAGAATTCAATTTACCCCAGACCTGCTGCCATCAGATGTAACGGGCATTTCTATTTATAATCCAAAAGAAATGGAATTTCAATTTCGTCCCGGGCCGCTTATGGGCAACATTATCCTCGCCGATGAAATTAACCGAACATCCCCGAAGACCCAGTCTGCACTGTTAGAAGGGATGGAGGAAGCAAGTGTCACCATCGATGGCGTGACCCATAAATTGAACAAGCCATTCTTTGTTATGGCCACACAAAACCCGATTGAGTATGAAGGGACGTATCCGCTTCCAGAAGCCCAGCTTGATCGCTTTTTATTAAAAATGAAAATGGGCTATCCAGATATTTATGAGGAAATGGAAGTACTCAATCGAGCCCAAAAGGTGCCACCCATTGAAGAGCTATCCCCTGTCGTTGATCTCGAAGGACTTCTCGCCCTTCAAAGCGAAATCAAAGATGTATACGTCGATGATACGATTAAACGTTATATTGTCGAGATTGTTAACCGTACACGAGGACATGGAAGTGTCTACCTTGGGGCAAGCCCACGGGGTTCAATCGCCCTAATGAAAGCAGCACAGGCCTATGCATTTATGTACGGTCGTGATTATGTGCTGCCAGATGATATTCAATATTTAGCACCATTCGTGTTATCCCACCGGATTATTTTGAAATCCGAGGCAAAATTTGAAGGGATTTCAGCAGAGGAGATTGTGAATCGGGTGGTTGCGAGAGTTCCAGTACCCGTTCAAAGGCTTGTGAAGTAATGATGAAAAAAGTATGGATACCATTCAAAAAGGTTTGGAAGTTTATCCTATTGTTCATTTTGATTCTGCTAACTTTTTCGTATGCGATGTTCCAAGGGGGATTTGTCAGCTGGTTTTTATTTTATAGCTTTTTACCCTTTGCCATATATGGCATTGCCCTTTCCTTCTATTCACTAAATGAGCTGGAAGTAACAAGGGACCTGCTGAAAACAGATTATAATGCCGGAGAACCGTTAAAAGTAATGGTACATGTAAAACGATCAAGAGGGTTTCCATTATTTTATTTACTTATTGAAGATCATCTAAATGATGTCTTGAAATATGCACCTCAACGAAAGAAAGCAAAGGCACTGATCCTTCCTGGACTGAAAAAAGAATTTTCCTATGAATATATCATTGAGGAACTCCCCCGTGGTGAGCACCTTTTTGATTCCTTCACATTAAAAACAGGTGACCCGCTTGGCTTATTTGAAAAAGAAAAAACCTTTGAGGCTGTCGAGAAAATTATTGTCTATCCAGCCTATTCAGAGCTTTTATATCAGCCATTTGAAAATCAATATGATCAAGGCTTAACAGCATCAAGGGAACGAGTTCAGCGTGATACCTCTATGGCAGTGGGTGTAAGGGATTACCAGCCGGGCGATCGTTTTTCTTGGATCAACTGGAAAGCCTCTGCAAAACGAAATGAAATTATGACAAAGGAATTTGAACAGCGTCAATCACATGATGTATTTGTTGTTATGGACTGTGTTCCTGATCTGCATTTTGAAGCAATCGTGTCCTTTACAGCTTCGCTTGTTCGAGTCATTTTGAAAAGGGGTGCGCAAACAGGGCTGTTAACCATCAGTAAAGAAAGAGCAGCACTCCCAATTAACGGCGGGGAACTACACTTAAGGCAGCTCTTTTTTCATCTAGCTAAAATTGAGGCCAAAAGTGTATGGCCATTTGAAAAGGTATTGGAGACAGAGGGACTTTTTATTCAGCAGACGGTTTCATTTATGCTTGTTACAGCACAGATAACGAAATCATTGATTGAAAGGGCCAGTTTTTTTGGACAAAGAAAAGGGGGCATCACTGTTTTTCTCATAAAGGGTCAGAATGAAATGCCATCAGAAAATGAACGATCATTATTAGCGGTTGCAAATGCACGAGGGGTTCGAATTGTCCTAGTTCATGAGGGCGACCATAAAGCTGCCTTTTCGGAGGTGAGTTTACGACTATGAAAAGGAATATTCCTACGGTCCTTTTATACGTGCTCAGCTTTCTGCTTTTATGGGAATGGCTTAGGCCAGTTGAACAGTTAACTGATACCAATCATCTTGAGATGTTTATTGTTTTCTTGCTGATCGCCCTTGCCGTTTCTTATTTTCGAATGAAATGGATATGGCAATCGATCATTAAGTTGGTAGTAATCTTATTTTCGATTAATCAATTTCACTATAAAGAAGGATTCTTTCAATTTAGCTGGATAAATTCATTCCTCATAGATATTGTCAATAATTTGGGTCTGCTATTGGGCAGGGAATGGAATCATTTATCCAATGAATTCCGTACACTTTTGTTTTTCATTTTGCTGTGGTTAATGGTCTATTTAATGGAATATTGGCTGTTAAAACGGCAGCGGATTTTTATCTTTTTCTTTATAACTTTAGTTTATATTACTGTGTTGGATACCTTTACGCCCTATAATGCAACAGCAGCCATTGTGCGGACAGTCATGGTTGGCTTTGCTGTCATGGGGATGCTGACCTTTTTTCGCATCAGCCAAAAGGAAAAGGTAGACTATGATGCTTCTTTTCTTCGAAAATGGATGATGCCACTGACAGTGATGATTGTCGTTAGTGTATTGATGGGATATGCTGCACCTAAGGCAGCACCGATATGGCCAGATCCTGTACCGTATTTTACTGCCAATAATGATAAAGTTGGAGTGGAAGGTACTGGAGCGGGTCCACACCGAATTGGCTATGGGCCAAACGATAGTGCATTAGGTGGCCCGTTTATTGGGAACAGCCAACCTGTCTTTGTTTATGAAGGGAATGGAAAGAATTATTGGAAGATGGAGACAAAGGATGTGTACACGGGAAAGGGCTGGATTGCCTCAGGGTCCACGCCAATTCCATTTAGGCAAGAGGATCTTGTTCCTGTTTCCCCTTTTCCTAATACGGTGGAGGTCGTGAAGGAATCTGCTCGTGTCATAGTAAATGGAAGTTATAACTATAACTTTCTCATGTATCCTGCGGGGATTAAGAAGATCGTGAAAATCGAGCCTTTAGACCAACCAGACAACCTATTTAAGATTGATACAACCATAGAGCGAATCAGCTATTACACTAGTAGCCAAGAACCGGTCGTACCGATGTTTTTTACCATTGATTTTGAAGTTCCCAAATACAATGCCGTTGATTTAATGGTCACGACCGAGTCCCCGACTGAAAAGAACAAAGCATTTTATGAAAAATATACCTCACTGCCAGCAGACTTACCCCCTCGTGTAAAGGAACTTGCAGAGGAAATTACCGCAGGGAAGACAAACTGGTTTGACAAAGCGAGCGCGATTGAAAAATATTTTGGAAGCTCGGGGTACACGTATGATCAAAAGAATGTTGCGGTGCCTGGGGAAAATGACGATTATGTCGATCAATTTTTATTCGAGACATTAAGGGGCTATTGTGATAATTTTTCAACCTCAATGGCTGTTATGTTAAGAACACTTGGGATTCCAACCCGCTGGGTAAAAGGATACACAGGCGGCGATTTTCAAGAATATAGCCCTGACAATCCGTCGAAACAGTTTTATGAGGTAACCAACAATAATGCCCACTCTTGGGTAGAAGTATTTTTTCCTAATCAAGGCTGGGTACCATTTGAACCGACGAAGGGCTTTTACAATGAGACCTCCATTAATTACGCAATCGAGGCGAATTCTACCCAAACTAATCAGCAAGCAACACCATCACCGGTGAAAAAGCCTCAACAAGAACAGGAAAAACAAGCCAAGTCATCGACAGATTCAAAAAAATCCTTCAATTTCAAAACCATTTCTGATACATTAAAAACCAATTGGAAATGGACTTTACTAATTTTGCTTCTGGTAACAGGATTTGTTGTGCTCCTTTATCGACTTCGTGGAAAATGGACACCATATGGAGTGATCCTGCTTTACAGATTTAAAAATAAGGATGATAGTATTGGCCCTGCGTATTTGATGTTATTGAAGCAACTAGAGCGATACGGATTAAAACGGAAGGATCACCAAACCCTCCGTCATTATGCTCGTTATATTGATGGGTTCTTTTCTACCCGAGAAATGACGCGGTTGACCGTTCTTTATGAACAATATATCTATCATCAAAGTCTTCCAGAAGGAACTTGGGAAGAGTCACATGAATTGTGGGAAAATTTAATCAAAAAGACAATAGCTTGACCGGAAAAACAACCTATTGATACAATATGAACAAATTAATGTCTAGTACAAACAGCCTTCGGGTGCTTGTGCTTTTCTCAATAGGGTACGTTTCCTTCATATATCCTCGAAAATAAGGTTCGAGAGTCTCTACCGGGTCACCTTAAATGGCCTGACTATGAAGGCAGAATTTTTTCGATAAGATATATTTGTTAGATAACTAGAATTCTGCCTTCCTGATATTTTAAGGGGAGAATTCTAGTTTTTTTTATTTTTTTTAATTTTGGTAAATGCTAGTAATAACTTTAGAAAATTGAGGTGGCTGCTTTGACAGGAAATCAAGATATGGTGATTGTTTTAGATTTTGGAAGCCAATATAATCAGCTGATTACTCGCCGCATACGTGAGTTCGGCGTTTACAGTGAACTGCATCCGCATACCATTACCGCAGAAGAGATTCGTAAACTGAATCCGAAGGGGATAATTTTTTCCGGAGGCCCAAACAGTGTTTATGATGAAAATTCATTTCGCTGTGACGAAGCTATTTTTGACATGGGTTTGCCTATTCTCGGGATCTGCTACGGCATGCAGCTGATGACTGTCCATTTTAATGGCAAGGTTGAAAAGGCTAAAGAGCGAGAGTATGGAAAGGCGACCATGACCATTGAACATCCCTCCGCATTATTTACCGGACTGCCTAATGAGCAAACGGTATGGATGAGCCATGGCGACCTAGTAGTTGAGGCACCAGCAGGGTTTACCATCGATGGCACCAACCCGCATTGTCCAATTGCAGCAATGAGCAATGAAGAAAGCAAGCTTTACGCAGTCCAGTTCCACCCGGAAGTACGTCATTCTGTTTATGGAAATGAGCTCCTGAAGAATTTTGTATTTAACGTTTGTAATTGCAGTGGCGACTGGTCGATGGGAAACTTTATTGAAGTCGAAATGCAGAAGATTCGTGCACTTGTTGGCGATAAAAAAGTTCTTTGTGCTCTAAGCGGCGGGGTGGACTCATCGGTTGTTGCGGTTTTAATTCATAAAGCAATTGGTGACCAGCTAACTTGTATTTTTGTTGACCATGGTTTGCTTCGTAAAAATGAAGCGGAAAGTGTAATGAAGACTTTCGCCGATGGATTTCATATGAATGTCATCAAGATCGATGCAAAAGACCGCTTCTTATCGAAGTTAGAGGGCGTTTCCGACCCAGAGAAAAAGCGTAAGATTATCGGTAATGAATTTATTTATGTGTTTGATGATGAGGCGACAAAACTGGAGGGCATCGAGTTTTTGGCTCAAGGAACGCTATACACTGACATTATTGAAAGCGGGACTGCAACTGCCCAAACCATTAAATCTCACCACAATGTCGGAGGGCTTCCTGAAGACATGCAATTTAAATTGATTGAGCCATTAAACACTTTGTTTAAGGACGAGGTTCGCGCACTTGGTACCGAACTTGGCATACCTGATGATATTGTTTGGAGACAGCCGTTCCCTGGCCCAGGTCTAGGTATTCGCGTACTTGGCTCCCTATCGGAAGATAAACTTGAAATTGTCCGTGAATCCGATTGGATTTTACGAGAGGAAATTAAGAAAGCCGGACTCGACCGTGAAATTTGGCAATACTTCACCGTGCTGCCGAACATCCGCAGTGTCGGTGTCATGGGTGACGCAAGAACCTATGACTATACGATTGGGATCCGTGCCGTCACGTCGATTGATGGGATGACATCTGATTGGGCACGTATTCCGTGGGATGTACTCGAAGTCATTTCCACCCGGATAGTAAACGAGGTAGCACATGTAAATCGGGTTGTTTATGATATTACTAGCAAGCCGCCAGCAACTATTGAGTGGGAATAACTTGTAAAATGCGAACGATGTTAAGCTTTTTTAAAACATCGTTCGTATTTTTTGTTTACATGCTCGATATTTCCTGTTAGAATGAAAAAGTGCTAAAAAGAACTTAATAAATTGCATCGTATAACGTTGGGAATAAGGCCCAAAAGTTTCTACCGAGCTACCGTAAATGGCTTGACTACGAGGCAGTGTTTTGAATAGAGAGGACTTACTTTTCCTCAATTTATTACACAAGCCCCAAAGTCAGACGCTCCGGTAGAATATACCGGAGCGTCTTTTTGCATAATAAAAATAGAGATACTCAGGGGGAATAAATATGCAGAAGTATTTTGAGTTTAAGAAACATGGTACCAACTATCGCCGCGAAATTATTGGCGGAATCACGACTTTCTTGGCAATGGCCTATATCCTAGTCGTGAACCCGTTAACTTTATCACTTACTTCGGTGAAGGATTTTCCTGATGCCTTAAGAATGGACTATGGTGCAGTGTTTGTCGCAACAGCTCTTGCGTCGGCTCTGGGTTCGATTATCATGGGGCTTATTGGGAAGTATCCACTTGCCTTAGCACCAGGCATGGGCTTAAATGCTTTCTTTGCTTATACTGTTGTTTTAGGTAGTGGAATTCCTTGGCAGCATGCTCTAGGTGCAGTTCTTATATCCGCAATTGTTTTCTTTTTATTAACATTGACTGGTCTTCGCGAAAAACTCATCAATGCGATTCCAATTGATTTAAAGCATGCCATTGGTGCAGGAATTGGTTTATTTGTGACTTTTGTTGGTTTACAAAGTTCACAGCTTATTGTAAATAATGATGCTACGCTTGTTGGATTAGGAGATTTAACAGCTCCTGGACCATTACTAACCATTTTTGGGATTGTAATATCTGTCATCATGATGACAAGAGGAATTAAAGGTGCTGTTTTTTATGGCATGATCATTACTGCCATTGTCGGGATGATTTTTGGAGAAATTAAAGTACCACATCAAATCATTGGTCAAGTTCCAAGTTTATCACCTACATTTGGGGCTGCATTTTCATCTTTTGGAGACAGTTCGTTTTACACGACTGCCATGCTTGGGGTTATCTTAACGTTCTTGTTTGTTGATTTCTTTGACAATGCTGGTACACTTGTTGCAGTCGCAAATCAAGCTGGTCTTATGAAAGACAATAGACTTCCTCGTGCGGGTAGAGCATTAATTTCCGATTCAATTGCTTCTGGTGTTGGTGCCATTCTTGGTACATCGACAACTACTTCGTTCGTTGAATCAAGTGCAGGCGTTGCTTCTGGTGCGAGAACAGGGTTTGCTTCTTTAGTAACAGCTGTATTATTCCTTTTATCGCTCTTTTTCTTTCCGTTATTATCTGTTATTACAACTGCTGTTACGGCACCTGCATTAATTATCGTAGGGGTATTGATGGTTTCTTCATTAGGAAAAATCAATTGGAAACAGTTTGAAATTGCGGTTCCAGCATTCTTAACGATGGTGACAATGCCACTGACATACAGTATTGCAACGGGTATTGCGGTTGGTTTTATCTTCTATCCAATTACAATGGTCGTAAAAGGTCGGACAAAAGAGATTCACCCAGTCATGTACTTCTTCTTTGTCATCTTTGTTCTATACTTTATCTTCTTAAAATAAGATTTAACTTTTCAAGCGGGGACTGTGATATTCACAGTTCCCGCTTTTTTATGTTTTGAATCTAGACACTGGTTAATAGTGGAGGCTCATCGCTTTCAGTGTTGGAATAATTAACATAATTTTTATACTATTTCTAAAATAAATCTGTATGATAAAGGTATAAGGAAAATGTTGGAATAAGGAGTAGTTACCAATGGATATGTTAACTGTTCAGAATTTACGGAAGAGCTTTGGGAATTTTGAGGCGGTGAAGGATGTTTCATTTACGGTGGAAAAAGGGGAGTCATATGGGCTTTTAGGGCCAAATGGTGCCGGTAAGTCCACAACCATTAATATGATTACAGGATTGTTTCCGCCAACATCTGGTGAAATTCATATTAAAGACATCGATGTTATCAAGAATCAAAAGCAGGCCCAAAAGTGGATTGGGGTTGTTCCGCAGGAGATTGCCTTGTATCAAACGATGTCAGCAAGAGAAAATTTAAAGTTTTGGGGAAGAATGTATGATTTATCTGGCAGTGCACTTGAGAAAAGTGTCGACCAGGTGCTCGAGATCATTGGCTTAACGGAGCGGGCTAAAGATAAGGTAGAAACCTTCTCAGGGGGTATGAAGCGCCGTGTTAATATTGGAGCCGCAATCTTACATAAGCCGGAATTGTTAATTATGGATGAACCAACAGTTGGTATCGACCCTCAATCCAGAAATCATATATTAGAAACGGTAAAGCGGCTGAACAGCGAAGGGATGACGATTATTTATACGAGTCATTATATGGAGGAAGTCGAATACCTGTGTGAACGGATTGGGATTGTTGACCATGGCCAATTAATCGCTTCCGGTACGCTGCGAGAGCTCCGTGAGTCAATTGGTGATCATTCAAGTATTATCTTAACGATTGAAAAAGATAGTGCAAATGTGGCAAAGATAACGGAGACATTAAGCACGCTTTTTTCGGAGATAGATATTCAAGTTGACGACCATCAAGTTACGGCCTTTCATAAAGAGCCACAAAAAATATTAAGTGATTTTATCCAGTTAGTGACGAAAGCGGGCACAAAGATTACATCTGTGGATATCGTGGAACCAAATCTCGAGAGTGTCTTTTTACATCTGACTGGGCGAAACTTAAGAGATTAGGGGGGCGGTAACATGAGATATTGGTGGCTGGCATGGAAGGATTTACTTCTTGTTGCACGCGATAAAAAAGCTTTTTTAACATTGATTATGATGCCGCTTCTCCTCATTGCCATTTTAGGCTCAGCCTTTGGAAATATGATGAAAGAAGACGCTGAATTTACGATTGAAAAATTTACAGTTGGAGTCGTGAATTTAGATCAAGGCCCGTTAAGTAAAATATTAACGGACGAAGTTCTATCAAAAAGTTTATCCAAACAAATAAAAGTGAAATATTATCAAAAGGATGAATTGTATCAAAAAATAAAAGACCACAAACTTGCCGTTGGCATTGTAATAGAAGATGATTTTACCCAATCCCTAATCGCTGGAAAGGGAACAAAAGTAAAGCTTTTATCGGTGCCTGACACCGTTATTAAGGCAGCCATTGTTCAAACCGTGATTGAGCATTTTTCCCGGTCCCTTCCAATTGAAGCAGTTGTTTCACAATTGGCTCAACCTGTTCAAGCGGGAGGTCAAAGTGGCATTGTACAGGAAGGGTATGGCGAAAATCCATTTTTAAAAGAAACTGCGGTCGATGCAAGGACAAAACCTGTTAGTTCATTTCAATATTATGCTGCGGCAATGGGTGTTATGTTCTTACTGATGACAGTTGTCCAAGGTGTTTCCACAATGATTCTTGAGAAAGAACAAGATGTATTTAAACGTTTGCTTCTTACGAATTTAACTTACCCAAATTATCTACTTGGAAAAATGCTCGGATTAATAATTATTTGTTTGACTCAAGCTTGTATTATTATTGTCGGAACAAACCTCCTATTCGGGGTTAATTGGGGTGCATCCATTCCTGGTATTGTGCTGCTGACCTTTGCATTTGTCGTGAATGCCAGCGGACTTGGTGTATTAGTCGGGTCGTTTATCAATACTGAAAAAGCGTTTAATGTTGCCGGGATGCTTGGTACACAAATCATGGCTGCTTTAGGGGGAAGTATGGCACCATTGTATATATTCCCTGATTGGGTCATCCTCGTCACAAAGCTATTGCCCAATGGCCTTGCCCTGCAAACTTATCTGGAGCTTATGTCCGGCGCAACTGTTACTGGAATTTTACCTGCAATTGTCGGCTCCATTGGGCTAGGTTTGGTCTTTTTTTCCTTGGGCTTATTGCGCCTTTCAATGGAAAGGAGGGGTAAATATGCGTAAAATCTGGACGATTGTTTCGCTGCGCTTGAAGGAATTTTTTAAATCCCCAGGTTCATGGGTACTTATGTTTGTGATGCCAGCGTTATTTAGTTGGATCTTCGGTGGGATTGCAGTGAATTCAGAACAAACTAAACCTACTGTTAACGTGGTACTAAGCGATACGATGGAAAGCAATAAGATAGTAGAGCTTTTAAAGAAAGATGACCATTTTGACTGGAAAAGGGCAACGCGAAAACAGGCGGAAAAAAATGTTTCTGCAGAGGATACGGTTGCGGCGGTAATTATTCCTGATAATCTTGGCGAAAGAATCCAGAAAAAAAAGCCTTTGTTTGATGTCATTGTACAACGAAAAACAGAGGATTATATCGCCCTTTCCACACAATTAGAGGGAACAGCGGGATTGGTGCTGCGTGCCTATCAGGCAACCGCCAACATAGATGGAGATGCTTTTCCAAAGGTATTGGAAGCCATTACAATGAATAAGGGGATCTCGGTCGAAAAGCAAACGATCCAAAAGGATACAAATAATCTGGTGCAAATAAACCTAATGTTTGTTGGTTTTGCTGTCATGTTTATGATGTTTGGCCTTTCTGGTGCGGCTTCCACGATTCTTGATGAACGAATCGGCGGTACATGGGGGAGATTAATAGTTTCTCCGGCAAGTAAACTTCAAATTATTTTAGGCTACTTATTAGCCTATTTCCTCATGGGATGGATTCAACTGGCAATGCTTATGACGACGATGAACTTACTGTTTGATACAAGCTGGGGGAAGTTGAGCTATATCATTCCATTTGCCTCACTAGTAATCTTATGTGTGGTTGGCTTTGGGCTTATGATTGCCGGACTGGTCAAAACAAAACAACAAGCGACCGCTATAGGTGCTGTATTAATCGTAAGTACCTGCATGCTGGGTGGTGTCTACTGGCCAATCGATTTAGTTCCAGATCTCATGCAAAAAATCGCATTGGCTGTACCGCAAACCTGGGCAATGTCTGGATTTAAAGAAATCATTAGTGGTAGCCTTCATACTGGAACCTTATTGAAGGATGCTGCTGCCCTTATCGGATTTACTGTCTTGTTCTTTTTCGTTGGATTAAGAGGGATAAAATTCGAATAATTTTCTTTGTAATTACACATAGAATTGTCGAACATTGTCCCGCACTTGGCTGACTTCCTATTACAGTTCTTATAACAGGATGCATTTACAAAGACTTCAAAACAAAATGAAATAGCACTTATATTTTTACGTGTTATTGATAAGGCATGAGTAAAAAAGGTGATTGAAATGGTGTTATAAGGGTATTCGATGCCCATAACTTCATTCCATTGAACTTTTTACTCATGCCATTTTTGTTCTTTTTTAGTAAACCTGTAATTTGCAAAAAAAACAAATGGAGGTTTATATCATGTTTAAGAGCGCCTTTGGCGTTTTGTAGAAAATCGGTAAAGCCCTTATGCTGCCCGTTGCTCTCCTACCGGAAGCAGGCCTGCTGTTAGGTATTGGTAATGCATTGCAGCAGCCAACAACGCTTGAATATTTGCCATTTTTAGATGCAAATTGGATTCAGTTGGTGGCGAATGTGATGGAGGATGCTGGTAGTATCATCTTTGGCAACTTAGCGCTTATCTTTGCTGCCGGTGTTGCCATTGGTTTAGCGGGAGATGGTGCTGCTGCTCTTGCAGCCATTGTAGGTTATCTCGTCCTAAACTAGGTTATGAGTACTTGGGCTGGCTTTACAGCTGGAATGGTTGCTAAAGATCCAGGTTACGCAACGGTATTAGGAATTCCCACACTGCAAACAGGGGTGTTTGGCGGGATTATCGTTGGTTTAATTTGGTTGTTGCTCCTGTAGACGGAAAGATTGTCAACCTGTTCTCGACTAAACATGCGATTGGGATCTTATCTGATACTGGGCGAGAAATACTTATCCATGTGGGAATCGATATAGTAAACCTAAAAGGACAAGGTTTTGAAACATTAGTTTCCGAAGATGAAATTATAGCTCAGGGTCAACCATTATTGAAGTTCGATTTAAATGACATTAAAGAACATGCATCATCCACGATTACTCCTATTGTTTTCACAAACTTAGCTGACGGTGAAAAAATCGTAATCGAGAAACAAGGCCAGGTTAATATGAAACAAGAAGGAATCAATAAAATAACAAAATTGAAAGAGCCGGCTGTGGTGGCCGGATTCTTTTGATTTTCGCGGGCTCTAATAGGGGTGTAATGAAATTCGATCGAGAAAACCAAAGTAGAAGGGCTGTATGTATGGATTATTATACATATTCAACCAAAAAGTAAACGTAGATACATTATATAAGCGTGCTCAAGCTGAATAGCTGAAAGAAAAAATAAATTTAGTATTGACCTAATCTCAAATGGGTGGTAATATATTTAAGCAGTCGTTAACGACAAGTTAACAACATGATGATGTTGAAAAAATAACTTGACTTGTTAGTGACATACTGATATATTAATAGAGTTGCTCTTGAAAAAGCAACATAATTGTTCTTTGAAAACTAAACAAACAAAAACGTCAACAATCAATAAATTATTAGCTTCTTTATATGAAGTTAAGCCAACGTAACAAAATGAGCTAATCAACTTTCATGGAGAGTTTGATCCTGGC
>CAUSCO010000013.1:0-127349 GCA_963530265.1 uncultured Bacillus sp. | reverse complement strand
CCAAAAACCCTACGTAGAAGGCGTCTACTTAGGGATTTACACCATTTTCTATCCAGAAAGCCTTCGTAGAATGTCGGTTTTTCTAAAAGGTTCATTTATCCACTTAAGAAAATAGTCTAAGCTGTTCCCTAATCCCATCAATAATGTCTAATGGCATTACCCCATAGCTTGATAAGGACTTTGCTTTTTCTTCTCCAGCCTTAGCATGTAAATAACAAGCCGCTATAAGGGCATTGACGGGAGAAGCACCCTGGGAAAGAAACGAGGTAATCAGCCCTGTCAGCACATCCCCACTCCCTCCCTTTCCAAGTGCATCATGACCGTAAGGATTAATGAAAATCTCTTCATCGGGTGTCGCAATAATTGTTCTATGCCCTTTTAATAAAAGATAAACACCATGCTCTCTGGCAAAAGATTTGGCAATACCAATTCGATCGTCTTCCACATCTTTTACGGTTACATTTAATAATTTAGCCATTTCCCCAGGATGAGGCGTAAAAATAACATGTCCCTTATATTTATCGACCATTTCCAAGTCGTTACGGAGCAAATATAAGGCATCAGCATCGACAACAATAGGCTGGCTTGTAAGGCACTCAAAAAACGATTTGATCCACTCATCCCCACCAGAAAATCTGCTAATCCCCGGACCAATTGCCACACTGTTAAATTGAGGAAGTAAAGGTGCAATTTCAGTAATCGCCTTTTCGGAAAAATGCCCCCCTTCTTCTGATAATGGTTGAAATAAGGACTCTGGACTTTGTGCCGCCGCCATGGGATAAATACTTTCAGGTATTGCTAATGTTACTAATCCCGCTCCACCGTGTAAGGCAGCCTTTGCAGAAAAAATCGGGGCACCGACAAATGAACGAGACCCACCTAAAATCAAAACATGACCGAAAGTCCCTTTATGACCATGCTTGGGTCGAACTGGGATTGCAGCTTTCACAAGTGCTTCCGTAATCAGTGTAGGCATTGTTAGTCCCAAATTCACGGCAATAGAGGGTGGAACAGAAATGTCAACGGCCTTCCATTCCCCCACATAGTTTGGACCATCATGTAAAAAGAAACCTTTTTTCGGAAAAACAAAGGTAATCGTCTTTGTAGCTTTGATTGCCACACCTTCTACTTTTCCACTATCACGGCTTACTCCTGATGGAATATCGACAGAAATGATGGATTTCTTCCCTTCATATTCATTAACCAATGAAATTACTTTAGCCAACGGTTCCCTAACAGATCCATTCACACCAGTTCCTAAGATGGCATCGATGATGATGTCAGCCTGATTGATTTCATTCCGAAGTGTCTCTAACTCATTTTCTTGTAAATAAAAAATGGGTAAACCCCGATTGATATAGACATCGAAATGAACTTTTGCATCTCCCTTTATTCGATCAGGGCTAACTAGTAAGCATAATTGGAGATTAAGTCTTAAATCACAAAGTCTTCGCGCGATTACAAATCCATCCCCGCCATTATTTCCTCCCCCTGCGAGCACTAGTACACGCGGATTTTCACAAGGAGAACTAGAAAGGATTTCCTTAACTACCATTGTTCCAGCATTTTCCATTAAGACAACGCCTGGTAAGCCCAGCTTTTCCATCGTATATTGATCCATTAACTGCATTTCTTTTTGACTGGCGATAAACATGTACACTCTCTCCCTTTTTAATCCCTTTCTTTTATTATAAAACTTTTCTCAAAAATCTTTCTAAAATAAAAATAAATGCACATATTGAAGAACCACGAATCTGTAATCATAAATAGGATAAATTATAAAAGAGCAATTTTATAATTGCTCAAAAAACATCGTCGGGAGTGATGTATCATGGCAAGAAACAAACTTTTGGTTCCTGGTTCGGGCAATGCCCTGGATCAAATGAAAGAAGAAATCGCCGGCGAGTTTGGAGTTCAACTTGGTGCTGATACGACCGCGAGAGCAAACGGTTCAGTTGGCGGCGAAATGACGAAACGTCTTATTGCTTATGCTGAACAATCATTAGGGAATCAAAAAGGTCAATAACTTTTGATTTCAACAGGAGGGTGTCCTAACATGGACACCCTTCTGTTTAGTAAAAATCCAAAATTAATTAGCAAACAGAATTTTTATTTCAGTTTCTGCCTCAACCATTCTGCCAAATCGATATCCTTCAATTAACACATGTCGTTCATGGTCAGATAGTCTTCGCTCCCATTTAGTTTCTAAATAATAAATAACTTCATTATAGAAAATTTCCGGGTATTCAAATGGGGTATTCATAGATATGTCTCCTTTTTTTAATCGCCTTCCTTTTAGCCATCTTGTCCAAACAACCTGATTATTAAAAAGGATGATATCGGTTTAAAAAATAAATAAAAGGAAGGCCACCTGTGCCTTCCCTTTTCAAGTATTCACATGGTTGTTTCATTACCAGAATTCTTTCGAACTAAATGGACGATAAATGTTCCAAAGAATACCGTGGTAATTAAGCTAAAAAAGGTGAGTTCATCCATATGGAATCCGAATGCAGAAACAATCATTTTCACCCCAATAATGGCAACCAGCACAAACGCTGTTACTTCAAATTCAGGGACTTTTTCAATCAAGGCCAGGAATAAATGGGCTACCCCTCGCATCATTAAAATCCCTAGTATCCCTCCTAGAAGTAAAATCCATTCCTGATTTGAAACACCAAAAGCAGCAATCACACTGTCAAAGCTGAAGGCAATATCCATCAGTTCCACTGTTACCACCGTTCTCCAGAAGCTTCTACTTTTACTTTGTACCTCGTCTCCCTCATCATTTTTCTTGACAAAGTTTTGAAAAACAATCCATAGAAGGTAATGGCCTCCAACAATTTTAATCCAAGGGATCGTGGTTAAAGTTACACCTATCCCAATCGCGACCACACGAAAAAAATAGGCACCAAATATCCCAAAAAACAAGGCCTTCTTCCGTTGTTCTTTTGGTAGATGTTTCACCATCATCGCTAAAACCAGTGCATTATCAGCAGATAATAATCCTTCAAGAATAATAAGTGTACCAATAACTCCCCAACTAGCTGGATTAAGGAATATCTCTTTTAATGCTTCTAGCGAAAATATTGTACTATAACTATTTATGATTTCTTGTAGGATTTCCATCCAGATTGATTTCTCCTTTTCCTCCTAAATGGTTATAATAGTTTGTCCTATATTAGTTTAGATGCCCATTTTCGCATGAAGGTTAATCCTCTTATTTTAAATGTATGAAATCAACTCTGATATATGTACAAAAAATGATGCGATAATTGTATCGCACCACTTTTCGGTAATTTTATTCTAAAACTCTTTCATTCTTTGCAGCGATTTTTGCAAATTAATTAATTCATTCTGAATACTAGGAAATGCCTCTATTTCAGGAATCGTTTTTGTAGAAGGCACTCTTTTTCGAGCGGCGGCATTCGCCATTGTTTCACAAACGTAAAGCAACTGTGAGAGTGTTTCGTCTGAAAGAATAGGACGGTTATCGATTTTTGCACAATTTTCAAGTAAATAACCTAGGTGTTCGATTGAAAATAAAATGGGCCAGTAATAATCCACTGCCTGTTGATTAACAGGAATCTCACCTATAGCTGTACTATATAGTGTTCTTAAATTAGTGATATTCGTCTGCATTTTGATTTGTTCTCGGCTTTCGGTCGCATTAAAGCCTACTCCTTGATCAGAAAAAAGGATTAATAAAAATTGTGCCTGACTTCTGATCGTTTTGGTTAACAAATGGGGCAGTCTACTAGACGCAGATCTTCTTCCTATTAGCCATACACCGATGAGACCAATTGCACTTCCGATTAGAACATCAATCATTCGAGCGGAAGCAAAATAGGAAAAACTAAAGCTTCCTTGACTAGTGCTTTCTGCCATAAGCAAGGCATTCGGTGTAAAGAACAAAGCAGCCAATCCGTAATTTTTTACAATAAATAGCTCTGTAATAAACGTCAAAAGGAGAATAAATAAAGTAATAATATATCCATCTGGATGTGATGCTAGAATCAAACTAGCAATTAAGATCCCTATAGTTGTACCCAATGCTCTTTGAATGGCTCGATGATGTGTGGCAACAATGGTCGAGCCTGCCATGACAGCAACACAGGATAATGGCACCCAGTAGGACCGAACAAATTCAAATTGATACGCGATAATAGCCGCAATAATTGAGACTACCCCGAACCGTAATGCTGTAATAAATACAATAGAATTTTTATCAAAGGCACCCATAAAAATCGTCTTCAGTGAAGGTTTGGAAATTTGAAGCACTCGATTGATTTTGGAGATTGGCTCATTCATAATGGCATCAGCATCATATATTTCTGCAAATAACCTCCTGACAGTTTCATCCATTTTGTCAGGCTGAAGAATTTTTTTAAACTCGCGTTCATTCTGATCCTTTTGATCAAATGAATGAGCAATCACACAGACTGTTTGCCCTAACTCAGGAGGTATCTTTGAATTTCCTTTTGATAAGTTTTCAAGTATGTATAAAAAAATTGAATTTGCCTTGTCATTTAAAATATATAATCGTTTGAATAAATCCGTTGTCCGCCAGGGAATATACCCGGCGGCTAGTGTCTCATCTGCTTCTTTCAGGACTGACATTACACGATGTTTCATCACATTAAATTTGTCAGTACCGACCGAATCAAGAAAGGCCGCTAATTCTAAATATACTCTTTTTACAACCCCTGTTTCTGGACCATGGGGATCAAAAAACCAGCCAGCCATGGCAATGACCCACGATAGTGTTCCCCCCAGAAAAACTAGGCCGCCACGCAAAAGGGCAAGCTCTGGTTGAACAGGCATACCTGATGTCATCAAAAAAACTAAAACAAAAAATATCGCAGAGGGGCCTGTAATTCGTAAAGCCCCAAAAATAAACAAGACTGCAGCCCCGATAATCCCCATCAAAACGGCAATGGCAAGCGGGTATGGAGCAGCAAGTGTCCCTAATACCGTCACTAACGTCATGCCAAGAACGACTGCAACTAGCTTTTTAGCCCTTTGTGCATAGGGAATATTAAAGACATACAAATAGGTAAAGCCACCCATACCAGCTAATAATCCATATGCTAGATTACCGAACAATAATCCAATCATGACTGGCAGTGCTGCAGCCAAACCTGCACAAAAAGCCTTAATCCATGGGAACGGCTTCTGATTTACAGACATGGCCTGTTTAAAAATAATTTGGATTCTGTCCATCCTGATCGCTTCCTTCAAAATTTAAAATTGTATCAATAAAGTCTAATTATATTACTTTTTATATTCAAATGCTAATTGTCAATAAGAAACAATTGCCAGATTGCCAATCAGTTTTATGTTGGCCCATTTATTAGTCAAATAATTCATCAGTTTAAAAAACAAATGCCTGTCCCCACTCAGCTTTAAACCTCTAAGCACTTTGGGTCAGGCACTATAAATTACTCCTTTACTAAGTCTACAAACCGTTCAACAACACCATCAAGAAATGTAAGTGTCGCATCATCGACTAGTTGTCCTGTTTTTTCATCAAATTTAGCCATTGCTTGATTAATAAGGATTTCATTTCCTACTGGTGGTAAAAGCTTTACTTGTAACGCAGTTAAGATCTGACGCAAGTGGAGCTGTGCACGAATCGTACCCATTAATCCAGTTGCTGCTCCCGCAGTCATCACAGGTTTGTCAATTAGTACTTTATCCACACGAGATAACCAATCAAGGGCATTTTTCAACACGCCTGGAATGGACCAGTTATATTCGGGTGTAAAGATCATAACACCGTCCGCCTCTTTGACTGCTCTTTTAAATTCACGTACTGCTTCGGTTGGATCATTTTCTGCATCTTGGTCAAAATGGGGTAGTAAACCAATATCAAGTATTTCCAAATCAAATTTATTAGCGAATCTGTCCTTTATTGTATTTGCAAGCAACCTGTTATAAGACTCTTTGCGCAAACTTCCCACAATCGCTACAATTTTCATTCTGCTGTTCACACCTTTTTATAGATTCATATTTCACAACAATTCGATTATAAAAATATTAATCTGAAATTTCAAACAGTATGCTTCAACCAATGAAATATAGTGAAAAAGTCGTATACAATCCCAATAAAAAAAGCCATTTTCTCTAATAGAGAACGGCTTTTTATAGGCATTTATTATTATTTAAAAATTGTTGAGACTACCTGGTCGTAGGTCATTTCACTATCCACGACAAATACACCAGGACGCAACTTATTTTCTAGACCTTTTTGCTCGATATCTTTAGAAAAGTCAAAAGCATTTGGAACTATTTTTGCTTGTTCCAGCATGTTTCCGACATCTATGCTGGTCATTCCCTCTGATACATTCACGATTACACGGGTTACTTGTTTCGCAGACTGGTTATCTTCTGGTGAAGCTTGTTTTTGTTCAGAAGCCTTTGCAGCTTGTATATTTTTATCATATTCAGCTTTGGTTTGAATGATATAGCCCTTCGTTGCAAGCTGATCTTTCATCTCTTTTTCAGATGGTTGAACACTTACTGTTTTGGAGTTATCCGAGGTGTTTGTGGTACCACTTTTATCAATAAAATAAACACTACCACATATCGCTGTTGTAATAAGGATGCCTGCTGCAAAGCTGCTTAATAAGTTAATTCTCATTTGCAACTTTTCTCCCTTCATCCTTTGATTTTTGGTAAGGAGCAAGCGTCTGTTCGATTTCATTTTCTGTTACCTGTTTCATCTCTGCAATGCTGGCAATCGAGTAATTTCGTCTAGATAAATCTATTACTTCACGGACGAAAAGTTTTTCCTCTGCAGAAAGTTGAATGCCTGCTTCCTTTGTAACCACTTCTATGTCAAGCTCAATCTTGCGAATAGAATCTTGGAGAGCACTGATTTCCTTCATAGTAGCAATGTGAATCTGATCCACTTGATTGTGTTCCATTTTTGATGTACGAGTAGATTTCAAAATAGAAAAAATTAGTAATATAGCGGAAATCACAAACAATCCGACTAAAGTCCATTCCATCATGATGGTACCTCCTTCTTTTTATATCAAGTCCCTATTATACATCGAATCTATAAATTTTTGTTTTTTTTACTCAAAAACACGCAAAAAGTCGGGTGGATTTGACAAATTTCGGCGAAAGAGGAAAACAATTGTCCCCGTTCCATCCTTCTTGAAAATGGACTCAGCCTTGACAAAAGTGGTTTTTAAAGTTTCTCCCATCTTGTTCTGAACAGTTTTCTCCTACATTTGAACCATTAAACGTGTCATTAGAAAAAAACATCACATTGAAAAAGGTACTATTTGGTTATAGTACCTCAAACAAACTTTATTCCTTTTTAGGATTGAAAGATTCGATCAATCTCCTGTATTTCCTCATTTGTTAATTGAACATCTAGTGTTTTTACATTATGGAGGACTTGTTCTGCCCGCTTGGCCCCAGGAATTATGACATCAATAGCATCACGGGTTAAATACCAGGCAAGCACAACATGAACAACTTCCGCCCCTTTACTATTTGCAATTTTGCGAATGTGCTCTACTTTTTCCAAGGTTAGATCAAAGACTTCCTTCTGAAAGAATTTGCCACGCTTCTCTGAAAAATTGGTATTCTTGTCATATTTACCTGTTAATAAGCCTGATGCGAGCGGGAAATAGGGAATAAATGAGATGCCATTTTCAGTTGCATATGGAAACAATTCTTTTTCAGCATCTCGGCTTAATAAGTTATACTCACCTTGATACACATCAACGTAGCCATCTTTATTAGCTTCTTTTAACTGCTCAATAGAAAAATTAGAAACACCGATCGCTCTAATTTTCCCTTCATCCTTCAATTGTTTTAATGCCCCCACTGCTTCATCCTTCGGAGTATCTTGATCAGGAAAATGAATATAAAATAAGTCTATGTAATCCGTTTGCAGCCTTTGCAAGCTGTCTTCAACTGCTTGCTTTAAAAACGCAGGTGAATTATCAAATACAACTTCAGTTCCTGCAAATCTATGGGCTGCTTTAGTGGCAATCACAATCTCGGCACGATTTCCTGCTTCTTTTACAACTTCCCCAATCATTTCTTCTGACCGTTTTGGACCATAGATAAAAGCGGTATCTAATAAATTAATACCATTTGCCAGCCCTGTTCTAACCAATTCTCTTCCTGCTTCTTCATTAAGGTTTGGAAATAAATTATGACCACCAACTGCATTTGTCCCAAGACCAATTGGATTTACATATAGATCTGTTTTTCCTATTCGAACTTGTTTTGCCATTTTTTATACAACTCCTTTTTTATATGATATCAAACCTTATCTCGCTATAGGTAATAAAAGGTTCATTTCTATTTTATAAAATAACACTCGCATAATAATCTATCGGTATTTGATCCATAGCTTGCATACCAAACATACTTTAGTCTTCACTCATCCATCATCACCCATTATCGTTTTAATTTCCATTATTTTTCTATTGTACCATTAGAAAGTGAAAACGTCTCACGGAATGGATTAGCAAAAATAGGGTATTATAATACACATTCATTTTCTATAAAAGTTAAAGGAGGACAAAATGAAAGTAACTGATGTGCTCGTCCAGTGTTTAGAAAACGAAGGTGTAGAATATGTGTTTGGAATTGTCGGCAGTGAAACGCTAGATCTCGCCGATTCATTATCCACATCAAAGCAGATTCAATTTGTGAACGTTAGACATGAGCAAGGGGCTGCTTTTATGGCAGATGTCTATGGTCGATTGTCAAAAAAAGTGGGCGTTTGCTTATCGACGCTTGGCCCGGGAGCTACAAATTTATTAACAGGTATATCCAGTGCACAGCTCGACCATTCACCTGTTGTAGCATTAATCGGACAAGCCGGAATAGAACGACAGCATAATGAATCCCATCAATATATTAATATAGTTAAGCTATTTGAACCTTCAACAAAGTGGAGTACACAGGTTCAGCAAGCAGAGACGGTCCCTTCTATCATTCGGAAAGCTTTTAGAATGGCAAAAATGGAGAAACCAGGAGCGGTAGCGATTACCATTCCAGAAACCTTCTCTGCACAAATGATTCCTAATCAGCCATTGCCGGTAACACCTCTACCTGAAAGCGTTCCACCTATGGAAACATTAAAAGCGGCAAAGGACCTTATAGATAAGCACAAAAAGCCGTTTATCATTATCGGAAACGGGGTGATAAGGCAAGAAGCAGTTCCAGAGCTTCAAACCTTTATCAATACCCTTCAATCCCCTGCAGCACACAGCTTTATGGCAAAAGGCGTTCTAGCGAAGGATCACCCTTTTAATTATTTTACATTTGGCTTCAATGAGAACGATGAAGTATTACCCGCTATGATGGAAGCCGATTTATTGATTTCCATAGGGTTCGACTTTGTAGAAAAACTGCCAAAGGATTGGAACAAGAAGAAACAGCCGGTTTTACATATTGATACCTTACCAGCTGAAATAAATCCATACTATCCTGTCAAAGGTGAATTGGTCGGAAACCTAAAGAAGACACTACTATTGCTCAATCAAATGGAGCTTCCGACTAAATCATGGGCACCTTCAGGAGATGTCCGTGAACATATCTTGACAGCTTATCAACTAAATAAGGAGCAGATTGAGCCCGGTACCCTCCCCTTAACAATCGAGAATGTTCTCCCTATGCTTGAAAAGCATACTAAAGAAAACACGATTGTGATTTCAGATGTCGGGTACCATAAAGTTGCCATTGCCAAAACATATCAACCTAAATTACCGAACCGCTTAATCATTTCAAACGGACTGGCTTCGATGGGGATAGCAATTCCAGGCTCAATCGGTGCTAAATTGGCATGTCCCACTGACCCCGTTATTTGTATTACAGGTGATGGTGGCGCACTTATGAATTTTGCTGAAATCGAGACAGCCAAGCGTCTAGGTCTCCCCTTCATCATCATTGTATTAAATGATTCCATGTTAAAACTTGAAGTACAGCAAATGAATAAAAAGTTTGGTGAAAACTACGGTGTCACCTTCCAAAATCCAGATTTTGTTCAATTAGCTACTAGTTTCGGTATTAAAGGGGTTCGGGTCAGTAATCTAGTTGAATTTGAAAATGTTCTTAAAGAGGTGCTGCGGTCTATAGATAAGATTGTTTTAATTGATGTTATAATGCAAAATTAATGACACAGGTGTAATTTGGAAGGTTACAAAGAAATAGCCTTTGTTAACCTTTTAAAAAGGCTTAAGCCCGTCTCAACCCATAGCCAGCTATAAAAGAGAGTGAAGAAAAAAATTCCACTTGTTGTGAGAAATGACAACGAATTAGATACGGCCGGACCAAGGACGGGGAACTGGAAAACAAATAAGAGACTAATAATGCCAATTGTTAAGAAAGTGGCCCCAACTACAATGATACTTAATCTCTTCTTGAAAAAATAGAAAGCCGCTCCGGTGCCTAGTCCTAATAGTCCAGTGGTAAAAGGAAACACGATGAGTTCACTTGGCTGCAGGATAAGCAGCAATAGATTGGTAAGGAGGTAGGACAGAGCCCCAAGTGGGAGAGAAAACATGGAACAGATAAGAATGGGTGCAGTCGCAAATGGGCTGATAAAATATCCAATCCCCGGAAGAAAACCACCTGTAGATTGCAGAACTGCTGTGATACTTGAGAAAAGGGCAACTAAAATAAACCGTTTCGTTTTAGACTGTTGTTGAAAACCTATCTGGACACCTCTAACATCATCAGAAATTGATTTTAAAAAATACAATCGTTCCACCTCACTTGTTTCATGAATCTTTCCCTTCAATATATTAATAATTCCCATAGGTGGAACCATTAAAAAGCCAGGATGTGTTTTGAACTGCCCATAAATGTTAGTTTAGTGTCTAACATTTACGGGGCGGTTCATTCCGATCCTGGCTTTTTGTGCTCGTTAATATAATCTGTATCACTTAATTCAGTATATTAGAAGAACCCACCATTTATTATGCCTCTTTTGATAAAATGGACATAAACTCTTCTCCTGAAATTGTTTCCTTTTCTAATAGATATTTGGTCAGTTCATGCAATTTATCTTTATTATCTTCTAGAATTTGTTTAGCTTTTTGATGACAAGATTTGATAATTTTAAGAATTTCCGTATCCACCTTGGATGCCGTTTCTCCTGACACCATCAAAGAAGTATCCCCACCTAAATAAGGATTATTGACGGTTTCTAGTGCCATCATATCGAATTCTTCACTCATACCAAACCTAGTGACCATGGCTCTGGCTATCTTTGTTGCTTGCTCAATGTCATTGGATGCACCAGAGGTGATGGAATTAAAAATTATCTCTTCTGCTGCACGTCCACCCATAAACGTGGTGATCTTATCCAATGCCTGTTCTTTCGACATTAACACCTGTTCTTGCTCATCTACCTGCATCGTATAACCTAATGCACCGGAGGTCCTAGGTATGATGGTAATTTTATGAACGGGAGCCGAATGTGTTTGTTTTGCTGCAACCAAAGCATGTCCAATTTCATGATAAGAAATCGTTAACTTATCCTTCATTGAAATCACAGCGTTTTTCCGTTGGTATCCAGCAATAACCACTTCAACTGACTCTTCCAGGTCACTTTGAATTACCTTTTGGCGCCCAAGTCTGACGGCCCTTAGTGCGGCCTCATTAATAATATTGGCTAAATCTGCCCCTGACGCTCCTGATGTCGCCCGGGCGATAACATTAAAATCGATATCATCTGCTAATTTTACGTCTTTGGCATGGACCCTTAAAATGGATTCACGACCTGCTAAATCAGGTAATTCTACTGGTACCCTTCTATCAAATCTACCAGGTCTTAAAAGTGCTTTATCAAGAGTTTCTGGTCGATTGGTGGCGGCAAGAATCACGACACCTTTATCAGCATCAAATCCATCCATTTCGGTTAACAGTTGATTCAATGTTTGTTCTCTTTCATCATTGCCACCGGCCATACCAGAATTACGACTTTTCCCAATCGCATCGATTTCATCAATGAACACAATACATGGTGCCTTTGCCTGTGCTTGTTTAAATAAATCCCTTACCCTAGCGGCACCCATACCCACAAACATCTCAACAAACTCAGAACCTGACATAGAAAAGAATGGAACCTTAGATTCCCCAGCTACTGCTTTCGCAAGAAGGGTTTTACCTGTTCCAGGAGGGCCTACTAACAATGCTCCTTTTGGAATATTGGCTCCAATATCTCTATATTTCTTAGGGTTATGAAGGAAATCGACAATTTCCTGCAATGCCTCTTTTGCTTCATCCTGTCCTGCTACATCTTTAAACGTAATGCCTGTTTCTGCTTCTACATATACTTTGGCATTACTTTTTCCAAACGACATTGCTCCGCCGCCCATCATCTTATTTTGCATCTTTTTCATCAGCCATTGACCGATTGCAATAAAGATTAGGAATGGAAGGATCCACGTAAGGATGAAATTTAAAAGCGGTGATGTTTCTTTTGGAATCACCTTTGCAAATTTTACATTAGCTTTATGCAAACGATCAACCAATTTAGGATCGTCTATTGTTCCCGTTTTATAAAGCTTTGCCTCAGATGTATCAACTGGTTTAAACGTAATCGTGTTGGCTTCAATATCAACCTGTTTTACCTTACCCTCTTCAACCATGGATAAAAAGGTTCCATAATCCACTTCTTTTACCGAACGGTTAAATATGGATGGAAAAATAAAGGAATTTAATAATAGAATGACAACCAATATAATTCCATAGTAAAAAATGAGTGGTTTCTTCGGTGGCTTTATCTCTTTCATACAAGTTCCTCCATAATATTAATGACGTTCGAATTTATTTTCGAACTAGTCCGTTTTTCAAAAGATTAATTTCTATTATATAGTTCCCCAAAGCTACTTGATCCATAATTTTTTGGCGAATTTTTCAACAAAATTCCGAAAAGTAATAGTAGAGACAATTTGTAGAAGGAAGTAAGTTTTTTAAAATTATCGTTACTTTCATGAACACTAAAAATATTTGAAAAAGTATCCTCTAGTTATCCAGAAATGATAATCATTTGCCTTTCATAAACGTGTAAGTTGTTTTATTGTTAAGAGATAGTTACTATTTACTATCATAAGTTGTTATTAGAAAGGACATTCTTTATGGAAGTTAGTGAAATCATCACATTCATAGTATGGTTCTTCCTGACCATCAATGTTATTCTGGCAGGGGTTGTTATCTTTATTGAGCGTAGGGATATTGGTTCAACTTGGGCTTGGCTGTTGATCCTCTATTTTATTCCGATTTTAGGTTTTATCGTTTATCTATTCTTTGGACGTCAATTAAAACAAAAAAACTTTTACCATTTGTCTTCTGCAGAAAGAGGTTATCTGCAATCTGCGACAGCTGAACAACTCGAACAGTTAAAGATGAGTAGGTGGTATCACAACGATTTGCTCAAAAAGTACTCAGACTTACTCAGGATGAATTTAAAGTCTTCGAATGCATTAATCACAATGGATAATGAATTGGTCATTTTTAGTGATGGTCATGAAAAATTTCATTCCTTATTTACAGACATTCAAAATGCAAAAAAGGAGATACATCTCCAATATTATATTATTCAGCCCGATTCTCTTGGTAAAAGACTGAGAGATGAGCTCACCAAAAAAGCTTTGGAAGGGGTAAAAGTTCGGGTACTCTATGATGAAATTGGTTCAAAAAAAATATCTCCATCTTTCTTTAAGGAAATGGTTTCAAACGGTGGAGAAGTAGAAGTATTTTTCCCTTCTTTCTTTAAAATGGTCAATTTCCGTATCAATACCCGAAATCACCGGAAACTTTGTATTATTGATAATAAGATTGCCTATATTGGTGGCTTTAATGTTGGAAATGAGTACTTGGGTTTAGATAAAAAGTTCGGTTATTGGCGTGACACCCATTTTAGGGTCAAGGGTGAAGCAGTTACTCACATTCAAGGTAGATTTATATTAGATTGGAATTACGCTGCAAAGCACAAGCTAAGTCTTGAAGATTATTCTTTACAGGCAGAGAAACATGCTGGTAAAAATCCTATTCAAATTATTGCGAGCGGACCGAATTCCCAAACGGAGCACCTCAAAAATATGTATATCAAGCTTATCCTGTCTGCAAAAAAGAATGTTTACATACAAACACCCTATTTTGTTCCTGATTCCAGTTTTATGGACGCATGTAAAATCGCCTTATTATCAGGAGTGGATATAAGGATTATGATACCAAATAAACGCGATCATCCTTTTGTAAAATGGGCTTCTGGAGTTTATGTTGGAGAGCTATTAACCTATGGTGCTAAGATATACTTTTATGATAATGGATTTTTGCATGCAAAAACGATTGTCGTGGATCGCGAGGTTGCTTCAGTGGGAACTGCAAATATTGATACACGAAGCTTTCGTTTAAATTTCGAGGTGAATGCGATTGTGTATGATGAAGAAACTGCTAAGCACCTTTCCGACTTGTTTTTTCAAGATATTCAAGTAAGCACTGAACTTACGTTAGCAAGGTATGAAGAGCGTTCCTTATTAATAAAAATTAAAGAAGCAATATCTCGTCTCTTATCTCCTATTTTATAAGCGTCACAGATCTTTACCCTAATTTGTAAATAATTATAACCGGGACATATGTATTTTGCTCATTCAAAAGGCCGCAATCCTTTTTATGTAAAAGGATTGCGGCTTTCATTCATTCTATTATCAATGTATTCCAAGTGCCCCCGCAACATCATAGTGAGAAAAATCAATTTCTGTCTGTTTGCCTACCACATGCTTAGCTAGTTCCGCACCAAGATATGGTCCACTAGTGAGACCCGATGCACCCAGTCCATTTGCTATATATATTCCTTCTAAATGAGGGATTGCTCCTACCACAGGTAAGAACCCAGGGGTGAAGGGCCGAAACCCTACCCTTGTCTCAAGGAAGCTGCTATTTGCAAGGCCTGGAGCCACCTCTAAAGCCTTACTTAAAATCTCGTGAATTCCTCCGGCAGTTACACGGTTATCGAACCCAGCCTCATTTTCATGTGTGGACCCAACAACTACACGGCCATTTTCAAAGGTAAGAATGTATTGATTGTGAACAGGCATGACCACTGGCCAGGAATTCGTATCTGTGTCAGGCATAGCAAGATGAACAATTTGCGCCTTTTGCGGTTTGACTAAGAAATCAATCCCTAATGGTTGTAAAAGCTCTTTTGACCAAGCACCAGCAGTGACAATGACCTGATCAGCCAATAAAGTAGTTTCCGCTATCTTTCCCCCCATTACTTTATTGTCTTTAAAAACAATAGAGGCATCCCCTTTTAAAAACGTAGTCCCATACTTTTTAGCAGATCGAATTAAAGCATCTCGTAATGCTCTTCCGTTTACGCGAGCACCGCCACTAATATGAACACTACCAAATTCCTCAGATAAAGGTGGAAATAAGTTTTTCGTATCTGACGGCGACAAAATTGTAATTTCACCGATTTCGGGGGCATCTTCTCTTCGTTTTCTGGCTCTTTCCGCCATTTGTTCAAGCTTGGTACTGTCAGTATGGAGACTAATGGCACCAACTCGTTTATATCCCGTATCCTTTTCACCATCTGCTTCTAATTGAGCAATTAAATCAGGATAATAACCTGCCCCGCCTTTAGCTAACTTGTACCAGGCTTTGTTTCGTCGTTGTGAAAGCCAAGGACAAACAATTCCTGCCGCCGCTTCTGTTGCCTGCCCAGGGTCGTGCCGATCAATTAACGTAACTTCAGCTCCTAATTTGGCGAGGTGATAAGCGGTGGACGCACCGAGGATTCCTGCTCCAATCACAATAATTTTTTGCATATTACACCTTTTCACTGTATTTTTTAAAAACTCATATTTAATTTAGTTGCTTTATGTATGTTGCAAAAAGCTGAAAGTAAGTTCCCACTGAATAACTCCATTTTACTAGGTGACACTATTCCATGTATTGTCACTCCATTTCAGGAGGTATATTCGGATGAAAAAAAAGAAGCAGTTAAAAAAACAAATGGAAAATAAAACAGTATTAATCTGGAAAATGGGGATTGCTTCAGCCCTTTCATGGGAAATTGCAAAATTAGCGGGATCTGACCACCCTTATTTGGCCCCCCTTTCCGTCATTCTCTGTTTACAAACCACAATCAACCGCTCCATTCGTTTTTCCTATCACAGGATGGTAGGGACCGTTATAGGAATAGTAGTGGTTGTTTTAATGGAACCATATTTAAAAGTAACAGGCTGGACAGTGGGCGGCTTAATCATTTTAGGAAGTTTTATTACCAAATGGTTAAAACGCGATGAAACAGCGATTCATCAAGTTGCCTTAACCGTATTACTCGTCTTTGTAATGGGTCATAAATCCGGTAACTATCCCATCGATCGTTTTCGAGATACCTTAATCGGAGCCATTATTGCCGTTCTCATTCAAATGGTAATCCATCCGCCTAATTACACAAAACATGCTGTTAAAAGTTCCATTGAATACTCTAGCCATCTTACAAAATCCTTTAAAAGTGTAGCAGACTGGCTGGAGAAAGGGATAGAAAAAGCAAATGGAGAACAGATTCAAACCGAACTAAAAAAACGGAAGGATGAACTCTACCTGCTGAAAGATATTATTAGCGACGTAAAGGACAGTCTAAAATATAATCCATTTGCCAGAAACAGTAAAAAGGATCTTCATGAATGTGAACAAAGACTTCAAGTTTTATCTGAAGGCTATTCCTATTTACATACTACAGTAAAAACGCTTATGGCATGGGCTGAAGCCGGTACCATTACATCTCTAGATGAAATATCTTGGGCCGATCAAATAAAAGTCTTAGCTCAATTTTTTCAAACAATAGAAACAACAGTTGGATCGGGAGCTTCTGCAAATATATTAAAGATTACAATTCCAGAAGTAATAAAAAAACATCAATATTCCCTTTCTATCTACAATGAGACAATCCTTTTATTGAAAAAATGGGATCAGTCCCCCAGTATAAGACTGAGAGACTAACGGTTTCACTCGTGACGTGTTGGGCTTATCTTATCTATTTTCAAATTCCCTGAAGATTCTCTCAAACGCTTCCCTTATCATTGAGCGAGGAGACGGAATACAAATTCTTTGGTATGAGAGTCCTTCTTCACCAAACATTTTTCCGTCTTCTAAAATTACATTTGCTTTGTTATAAATTCTATAGTGGACCTCTTCCGGAGACAAACCATATGCACTGAAATCCATCCACATTATATAAGTTCCTTCAGGGATTCTTACTTTTACTTTTGGCATTTTTTCGGCTAAGAACTGAACTACCCATTCCATCGTGCCATCGATATATTCTTTCAACTGCTCTAACCAATCCTCGCCCCCATTGTATACGGCTATGAGTGCTGAAACCGTAAACGGCGAGGGTAAATGGGTGCCCATGACACTATTGAATGTCTTCCGAAGATCAGGATTGGATATTATCACATTCGTACAATGAAGACCAGCGAGATTAAACGTTTTGTTAATGGCGGTAAAAGTAATAATGTGATCTTTACTATTGGCGACTTTTGCAATGGGAATAAAGGTTTGGTTACGTCGAATCAAGTCACCATGGATTTCATCCGCCACAATCAGTACTTCATTAGCAGCACAGATGTCGGCCAACTTCCTAAGTTCAACTTGATTGAAAATTCTACCAGTTGGGTTATGAGGGTTACATAAGATGAACATTTTCGTCTTTTCATCTTTCGCTTTCGCCTCAAAATCCGCAAAATCGATATGATAATAGCCATCTTTATCACAGATTAGCGCATTATTTAGAAGTTCCCTCCCGTTCGCTTCAATCGCGGCGGTAAATGGAGGGTAGACCGGCCGTTGGATGATAATCCCATCACTAGGTTTGGTAAATGCCCTTACAGCTATATTCAGTGCATGCACAGTACCTGGACTATAGATGATCTCTTCCTTCTGGATCTCCCAATTATGTCTCTTTTTAAACCAATGTTGGATTGCTTCAAAATATTCAGCAGGAAAAATAGAATAACCGAATATACGATGATCAACAGTTTTATGTAATGCATCTAGTAATGGCTGGGGAACGGGTAAGTCCATGTCCGCCGTAAACAATGGGATCGTTTCTTCATCATATCGATCCGTAAGACCCACTGCTTTTATTAGCTCCCCACCATCCCATTTGATTGAATAAGTCCCTCGACGATTAACAATTTCATCAAAATTATATTTCATGAGTACCATCCTTTATATTGTAGTTTATTTTTTACATTGGATATGTATTTTTACTTCATTTCTACTTCGTATCTATGGCCTTATTTTCAAATGTTGAATCACGAACAACAAGTTCTGGACTTAATATGATTTTTTGTTTCGCAATATCATTATCCAAGATTCTCTTGTGAAGAAGATTCGCAGCATTCGAACCAATTTGTCGAGCAAAGGACGATACTGTTGTTAATGGTGGGTTCATTAGTTCTGCTTCCGGTATGTCATCAAATCCAACGATCGCTATATCCTTTCCTGGGCTCGAACCAAAATTTCTTATTCCAAACATGACACCAAGTGCAACTAGGTCATTAAAACAAAGATCGCTGTAGGTGGGGTATCTTGAAAGAGTACCTTCTTCATTACATTAATTAGAGTTACATTAAAACAAGTAGCAGAACATGCAATTTCCAGTCTAATTTTAGTTGTTCAAGCGTTTATGATAAAGACACCTACTTGAGTTTCATTTTTACATTTCAATAACATTATAAGTATAAAAAAATAAAAAAACTACCTATTCCACAATGTGATGGAACAGGCAGCCTAAAATATTTTAACTAATAAAAATTATAGTAGAAGCTAGTACAACCAATTAAACTAACGAACAACCTTGACTTAAATACTTTAAAATCCCCTCGGAAGCTCGATAGGATAGTGCACTAAGGGTACCAGGAGGATTATAACATTGCTTTTTTTACAAATGGAACGTCTCTTTAATTTCCAAATCCCCATGCGATTCAACGATCGACAAGATTGCCATAAGATCAAAACGGACCAAATCTACAAAAACATAATTTTACCTTTTTCATTTTATCTACCAGTACACCTGAAAAAGGTAGAAGTTTCTTATTCAAATAAAAAATAGTTTTTTTACAAACAATATATTTGATATAGTAAGCAATATGGCTGAAAAGGAAGGAAACTAAACATGAAATGTTTTTCAATTGATTTAGACGGGACGTTATTAAATTCCAATCATGAAATATCTGATGAAAATTTTAAAGTATTACAGTATTTACATGAACAAGGGCACCATATTATTATTAACACGGGCCGCGCAGTAGAAGATGTACTAAAATTTGATGCTGTGCAAGAGCTTCGAATACCCATAATAAGTATTAATGGGACGGTTTTATACTCGAAATCAAGAGAGATTTTATTTGAAGCATCTGTGCCGATTTCTACATATAAAGAGTTATTTCCCATTTTAAAAAAAATCGGGTTATGGATTATGGTTTATACAAATCAGGGGGGCTTTCCTTGCAGAAATCCAGAAATTCAAGATAAAAATGATGATGAGATTGAACCAATTTTTCACGATTATGATTACAATCAGATTTTTGAAAAAGACAATCTCAAAATTTACAAGGTGATGGCTGTGTCTCGCAAGGATCAACTCGATAAGATTGATCAAGCCAAACGGGCAATAAAGGATACTTTGCAATTGTCAATGGCTTCTTCCCATCCCAACAATGTCGAATTTACGTCTATCGAAGCAAATAAAGGAGCAGCATTACAACGTTATCAACAATTGACAAACCTTCACTTTGATGAAATTTTCGCGTTTGGTGACGGTGGGAATGATGTCGACCAGTTTAAAGTTGCGACTACCTCTGTTGCAATGGGCAACGCCCCATTCCCTATTCAGCAAGAAAGTGATATGATTACTAAGACAAATGATGAAAACGGTTTTGCTTATGCCGTCAGACAGTTATTAAACATATAAAAGCAAAGAATCCTTATTTTTTACGCTGTTTTAAAAAAAATCAAATGCCAGGAACCTTTCAATAGTTGAGGTTCCTGGCATTTTGATATTTTCCTATTTAAAAGTCAAACCAAAATCAAATCCGTAACGATCACCAGTTTTATTTTTATAAACATAAGAAGGAGCTTCTACATATCCTGGGATATCTCCAACCTCATTGTCTACAGCCGCTTTGTTAGCGGGGATAGTAAATGGTAGTTTACCAGTTGGATTAAATTTCCCACGAATAACATCTACGATTGCCTCAGCCTTTGTTCCAAACGTACCAATAACTGCTGCGGCATTCGGCTCAATTTGATCAATCAACCATGGGTTTGTGAAGTTGATGGCAGTAATCGTTGGAACTGTTTTCTGAATCTCAATGATTCTATCGACATTACTGATGCCTGTTTCAGGACCTACTGAAATCCGTGGATTATTATCCCAATTCGATTGAACAGGTCGAACCCAAACAAACGCATGTGTGGCTTCCGCCAAATTATCCGTGATGGTAATGGATTTATCGTATGATTGAATGGTTTCTATTAATTTCTTGGTAGCAGCTGCATCGTTTCCACCCGGAAACATCTCAACGTATAACTTTACATTCTTGATCTTTCCATTATTCAAAGGCAATACATCTTCACCATTGATTTTGTCATTGCGTAATAGAACAAGTGACTTCCGGTGCGCCTCATCCGCTTTTTTCTGTGATTCCTGGTTATTGACAACATCCAAAGCATGTTGAGAATCAACATAAGGGTTTTCAAACAGACCTAATTTCATCATCTCAGTTAATAAAAACGTGACTGATTCATTTACTTTTTCTTCCTTAAGTAAACCGTTTTTAACAGCATTTATTATAGGAGTAGGATCCGATGCACCAGAAATAATATTTGTCCCGGCATTAATTGCTTTCGCAAATTTTTGTTCTGGGGTTAAATTTTCAGCACCCCAGGCATTATTACCAACTGCACCAGTATCAGAGTTGACGTATCCTTTGAAACCAAGCTGACCGCGTAACAGTCCTGTGATAATCGCTTTGTTTAAGGCAAAGCCAACTTCTTCAAATTGCTGAGTTTTACTGTACCAAGGCAATCCTTGATTGGCACTCGTATTGCTTGGATATGCGTAATACGGCATGACGGATGATACACCAGCTGCAATTGCGGCCTTAAAAGTCGGAATATGGTATTTTAGCAGACTACCAGCAGTCGGATATGGATTGAATTTACCTTCCGGAAAATGAGGGTCTAATCCATTATCACGTGCCCCGCCCCCAGGAAAATGCTTCACGGTGATTGCTACACTGTCTTTACCAAGCTCATCGTCTTGAAAACCTTTTATTACGTTATAAATCATATCTGAAGCAAGTTGCGGCTGCTCTCCAAAGGTATCTTCAATTCTCGCCCAGAGTGGGTCGGTAGCAATATCTGCCGTATACCCGTAAACTTTACGAATCCCAGCAGCTCGCCATTCCTGTGCAGCTATTTCAGCAAATTCCTTCACAAGACTAGTATCCCGAGTTGCTGCAAGACCTAAAGGACCTGGCCAAAATGAATGTAGCCCTGCACCCTCACTACTATTCGTATAATCCGTAGAGGCATGATTTCGCGGGTTTGAGGTAATAACGATTGGAATCCCTAACCTCGATCCCTCAGCTGTTTCCTGAAGCTGATTATTATAGTCAGCTATAACATCAGCAGTTGGGGTTTGACGGAAAATGTAGTAGCGAGTGTTTTGATCAATTAATTTATTCGGCAGGACTAACTTGTTCTCTTTAAATTGCGGGAATTCCGTAATAAGCATCATTCCTGCTTTTTCCTCTAGCGTCATCTCTTTTACAAGATCCTTAACACGCACCTCGGTAGGAAGTTGCCAATTTTCATAAGGATCCAGTCTACCGTTATTATTTAGGTCTTTAAATTTCTTTTCACCCTTTACAAGGATGTTTTTGGCTCTTGCTTCAATATCAGGTGCATTTTGTTTATTGCCATTGGATTTTCCTTGTTCTGCACTTGCATATGGAATAACAAGCGATGATAACATCAACGCCGCAATCGATAACGTTGCAGTTTTTTTTGAAAATCTTTTCATATCTTTTCCTCCCCCAAATACTAATTAAAAGCACATAAAAAACAAGTAAAACAGTATTGGTTTGAAACAAATCATAACATCCCTATCAATCACCTACCTTCTCACCTTCATTAGAAAACGCTTTCATTCTTGTTAATTGTATAAGCTCGAAGTAAATCTATAATAGTGAATATTTTTAGGTGAATTTGTGTTTTTTTAAGATTATGAATATTCAGTTATAAATACCCATTACTAAAAGCCTGTCTAAAAGTCCTTAAAATCAAATTAAGAAATGCTGTAACACAAAACAATTTCAGACAAATAAAAGAAGCCAAAAATCAGCTTTTGGCCCTTTTTTCAACTTTATAAAGCTATCCGTGGATAATTACGTTCAAATTGCAGATTTTCGAAACTCTGATGGTGAATAGCCCGTCATTCTCTTAAAGATGTTACTAAAGTATGCTAAATCAGAATAACCCACTCTCTCAGCAATCTCTGACATTCTTAAGGTTGAATGGAGTAACAAACGTTTACTCTCCTCAATTCGCAGTTCTGTAATATAATCAACAAACTTTTTGTTCAGTTGTTGCTTAAACAATTGGCTAAGGTAACTAGGATTCATATGTACACTTTCTGCCGCATCTTTTAATGTAATTTGCTCTAATGGTGTTTTTTCTATATATTGTAAGACCCGTTCAATTGTTGAGAAAGGAAGGTTTCCTCCTTCATTATATTTAGTTTCCTTTTTTATCTCATCTTTAGTTTGTTTGTCTAGCCACTTTCCTAGACATGCTTTTAATTCTGTTTCCTCAATCGGTTTCAAAAGGTAATCGGTTACACCTGTTCGAAGGGCTTGCTGGACAAAAGAGAATTCGTCATGAACACTGATTACGATGACATCAAGTTCTATTTTTAAATAACTCAATTCTTTTACAAATGACAGACCGTCCATAATAGGCATTCGGATATCCGTTAGCACTAAGTCTACCTCGTTTTGCTTAATCCAATCGAGTGCTTCTAATCCGTTTGCACATTCCTGTGCCACATGCAATGGGAAATTCAACTTGTTTATGGTCCACTTAAGAGCGGTGCGAACCCATCTCTCATCATCGACCAACAAGATATTTTTCTTCATTTTCTTTCCCCTTCCGTAGGATAATCAAGAAATGGTAACCGAATTAATGCCTCTGTCCCGGAACCTAGTTTACTTTGAATTGTTATCCCAAAATCAGATCCAAACAGATTATGAATCCTTTGGTGCACATTTAGTATACCGATATTTTTCCCATCATTATTCATTTTTTTTAGGTCCATTCTATTCTTGATTTCTTCTAAAATACTTTCTTGTATTCCATGGCCGTTATCAAAAATACGAATAACAAAGGACGATTCATCTTCACGGAACACCGATATAAAAATATTAATTTTTCTAATACTCTGACTATATCCGTGAACGATGCAATTCTCAACCAATGGCTGTAATGAAAACTTGATCACCTTCAGTTCCATTGCCCAATTTGGTATATCAAACATGTACTCAAAACGATCCTCAAAGCGAAACTTTTGGATTTTCAGGTACATTTCACAAAAATTCATTTCTTCTCTAAGACTCACGGTAGGTGAATGATTATTCAGATTATACCGAAGCAGTTTTCCTAGTGAGTAAGACATGATTGCAATATTTTCTTGATTTTCTTCCAAAGCCATACCCCTAATGGTCTCTAGTGAATTGTATAAAAAATGAGGATTCATTTGTGATTGAAGCATTTTCAGTTCCACTTCTTTTTGTTTAAGTGACATCTCTGCCTCTTTTAACCTAGATACATATACTTCTTCAAGTAAATTGGATAGTTTCTCGACTGTATTATTAAATCCCGCCGTCAATTGTCCAATTTCATCGGTTGAATCCACTCTGACCCTACCATCTAAATTTCCAATTTCAACTTCCTTCATAAAACGTTGGAGGCGGCGTATGGGTCGAATGATGCTCGTGGCAAACCCGAAGCCTATTAAATAGGCAATCATTAAAGAGACAAGAATGGTTAAGAAGATTGCTTTTTCAACTTGAATGATTCCCCCCGTTAAATCTCGGTATGGGACGGCGGTTAGAAATCTCCAGCCGAGGTTTTGAGAGAATGTATAGGTAACAAAATCTTTTCGTTCATTTTCTAAAATTTCCGTGCTGCTTCCCACTGTTTTCAGATTCGAAAGTTGTTTGAATTCGACCTTTTTTCCTAGTTTCGAATAATCGGGATGGTATACATAATGTCCGTTCGCATCTAAAATAAAAAAATAACCATTTTTACTAATTGTTACCATGTTTGAAATTTCTTCGATTCTTCTGAAATTGATATCAATAATTAGCATGCCTACAGGCAGGAGAGTCCGTGGGTTATAGAGCCGTCTTACAAGAGAAATGACAGGCTGCTCTTTATTTGATAAAGTTAGTTTTCTTGTCACTAGCATACTCATCCCATTTAAAGGGACTGAAGAATACCAATATTCTTCTTTCATTTTCGAACTAGGATAATAATTTCTCATGCCAAGTGTATCAATGACTTGATTGTCATCAAGCAGGATGGTGATATTGGAAATATCTGCTCTTGAGTATTCGGCTTCTTTTAAGGTATTACGAGTGGATTCTATCCATTTATTTTTATTTTCACTTTCTGACGATTGCATTTTCAACAGGCTTGATAGCTCAGGAGAGTTGATAATTTTTAGGCTTGTAATCTCAAAATCTTGTACATAATATTCTATATGTGACTCTACTTGATCAATTACTTGTCTACTCGATTGTCTAAGTTCATTTTCTAGCTCAACCGATGACCGATTGTATGAAATGACTCCAACTGAAAGGACAGGAAATATAACCAAAAAACTGGAGAAAATGCAGAGCTTAATCATTAGTGATTGATTTTTTAATAGAATGTACCGTTCAATAAATTCTGCAAATCTTCTCCACCAGTTCTTCATTGTAGTTATTCATTCCTCACTGTTCGCAATTTTTTAAACAGAAAAGACCTAGTTGATAAAGGGAATATTTACCAACTAGGCTTTTTGCCAGTTATTTATTATGGACGTGCTTTTTCAATCGCATCCATTACCTCTTTATAATCTTTTGAGTAATTATCTACCATGGATTTAACGGCATCTTTCCAAGGTTTAATATCATCAACCTCTGTAAATGTTACTCCAGCCTCTTTCAGTTTCTTAGTGGAACGTTCTTCCCACTTATTCCACTCTTCTCTTTGAGTTTTAACAGAATCAAGAGCGGCTTGTTTAATTAACTTTTGATCCTTTTCTGAAAGTTTATCCCATGCCGCTTTACTAATAAGCAAAACTTCTGGGATCCGTTGATGGTGGTCTAAGATAAAGTTTTTGGCTTCTTGATAATGGTTGGACGAGTCTAAGCTTGGAATGTTGTTTTCTGCACCGTCAATGATTCCAGTTTGCAGGGCACTAAAAACCTCACCATATGGCATTGGTGTAGCACTTGCACCAAGAGCTTCCATAAAATCAATATTGATTTTACTTTGCTGGACACGAATCTTTTGCCCTTTTAAGTCCTTAACATTTTTTAATGGTTTAGTAGAATAAAAGCTTCGCGATCCTGAATCGTAATATGCGAGCCCTTTCATTTTCGACTGTTCTAAACCATCTAACAATTTAGTTCCCATTTCTCCATTAAGGAAATTCCATAAATGCTCTTCACTCTCGAAGACATATGGAAGTCCCAGTGCTGTGAACTGATTATTAAACTCGGCAAGCGGACTGGAATTGATTCGTGTAAACTCGATGGCCCCAAGCTGAACTTGTTCCAACACAGATTTTTCATCCCCTAATTGTGCGGATGGAAATACTTCAATTTTAATTCTGCCATCGGTTTTTTCATCTACCAATTCCGCAAATTTTTTGTCTCCAATTACAGTCGGATAATCTGGTGGCTGATTATCTGCCAAGCGGAAGGTATACTTAGGTTCCTCCGCTTTCGAACCTCCGTCTTTTGTGCTAGTAGTTTCCGCTTTTCCACAGGCTGCTAGGATTGTACCCATTAAAAGCGTTGCTGCTAGAATGCCAGTAATCTTTTTTCTCTTCATTCTTATACCCCTCCTTAAAAATTTTTTTATATTTTTACCTTTCCTTTGGTTACTTGACTAACATGGTTGGAAGCCACATGACTACCTCAGGAATATAGGTAATAATTAACAAAACGATCAGTAGTGCGTAGAAAAATGGCATCATTGCTTTTGTCCCTTGCTGTATGGTGACCTTTCCTATTGCACATCCGACGAACAGAACGGTTCCTACCGGAGGCGTCAAAAGACCGATCCCTGCATTTAAAATGAGGACGATTCCGAAGTGGACGGGATCCATTCCAAAGCTTGTGACAACTGGAAGAAGAATCGGTGTCATAATCAAAATCATTGGCGCCATGTCCATTGGTGCCCCTAGAAGCAGCAACAAAATGTTAATAATTAATAGAATAATAAGTGGATTATCAGAAATACTTAAAAATAAGTCAGTTACCATTGCTGGAATTTTTAAATACGCTAATATCCATCCAAATGATGCAGAAGCTGCAATTAAGAAAAATACCATCGAAACGGTTCTCATCGTCCGCGTTAAAACTTTCCATAAATTCGCAAGCTTTGCTTCTCGGTAGACTCCAAACGCTAGAATAAAAGAATACAAACATGCCAATGCTCCAGATTCTGTTGCTGTAAACCATCCACTCATTATTCCGCCAAGAATAATAACAGCTGGGCTTAAAGATAACAGTCCGTGCAGAAGAATTCCGCCAATTTCTGACTTTGGAACAGGGTCTGCTTTTTGATAGCCTCGTTTTCTAGCAATAATGTAACCTGTAATCATCAATGAAATTAACATAATAAATCCGGGAACAATTCCAGCCATAAATAAACTGGCAATCGACACACCACCTGCTGCTAGGGAGTATAAGACAAGATTATGACTGGGCGGGACTACTACCCCTTGAATCGCAGATGCAATGGTTACACCAACCGCATAATCTGCCTCGTATCCCTTCTTTTTCATCATCGGAATCATAACAGATCCAACAGAGGAAACGTCAGCTACAGCAGAACCGGATATATTTCCAAAGAACAGTGCGGCTACACTGTTAACCATGGCGAGCCCCCCGCGGATTCTACCGACCATTAAACTTGCAAGATTCACGATTCTTGTTGCAAGACCGCCTTCACTCATAATTTGCCCTGTCAAAATAAAGAAGGGAATAGCAAGTAATGAAAAGGAATTCATCCCTTGAATCATTTGCTGGCCAATTACCGGGAGAGGTATCTTCATGTAAATGACCGTTAATAAGGACGATGCAATGAGAGTAAGAGCAATAGGAAAACGAAGTAAGATTAAAATAACAAAGCTTGAAAGTAAAATGATAATCCCAATTGTGTTACTGTCCAAGTTACATGCCCTCCTCTATCTCTTCATGTCGTGAGGTGTTAATGTTAAAGAATTGCAAAAGTGCATAAAAACAAATCATAACTCCTGTTACCGGCATGACCGCATAGGTGACACTACTTGGTAATTTTGTAGCCGGTAGAGTGGAATCCATCATCAAAACCGTAAACTCCCAGCCTTGAATCACCAGATATAAACCAAAAGCAAAAATGGAGGCACTGATGATTTTATCAAGGACCTTATTAAAACTTTTTGGAAATAAATTCGTGAAAGAATCAATTCCTAAATGGATATACTCACGAAATCCAATTGCTATGGCCATAAAGGCAAACCATGCTAGTAACAATAACGTGATTTCCTCTGACCAAAAGAAAACAAAATTAAATAATTTCCGGGTCATCACTTGTGTGGTCACAACAAGAATTAAGGCAATTAGTGAAAGGAGAGTGAATTTTTCAAAAATTGAATCGATAACTAATCCTACTTTTTTGATTTCATTCATATGTTTTCCTCCAAAATGAAAACGTTTTCTTGTATTTCATTTTACGGACCCTTTGAATATTTTAAAATGTTCTTTTTTTAGAAGAATTTGTGATTTTTTTAGGTAGGTTTTTAAATCTTATTATTTTGTTAGTTTAGTAATCAATATAACATAATTTAAAGTTACCATGTTTGCTTAATTCCTTCAATCTGTTAAAGTATGCTTTTATAGCCCTCTATCTTCACCAAAAGACCGGAATGTTAATGGGAACATTCCGGTCTTTTGTAACGAAATAAACTAACTAGTTCGCATGGATATTGCATAACTGGCATTCAAAGGTTTAATTATCACTCACAACATATCCTTTGTTTTTCAACACATTCTTAATGGTGACAATATGATCAAGATTTTTTGTCTCCAATGAAAGCTCAAGTTGGGCATAGCCTGGGTAAATATCCTTGCCGGCATGCTGAAGATTAACAGAATGAACATTTGCATCTAATTCTGTAATAGAGCTCAGCACTCGTTGCAGTTCACCCGGCTTGTCTTTTAAGATCATTGGAAAATTTGCATACCTTCCAGACTCCACCATCCCGCGTTCAATGATGTGTGAAATAAAACTTACATCCACGTTTCCACCACTTATGACAGCCACTACTTTCTTTTCTTTAAAATTAGCCTTTTGATACAGTAGGGATGCTAATGAAACCGCACCAGACCCTTCAACTAGAAGTTTATTCCTTTCCAATAGCAACAGCATCGTCCTTGCGATTTCCATTTCATCTACACAAAAAATATCATCTACATATTTTTGGACCAGTTCAAATGTCTGTTCACCTGGCTTCTTAACAGCAATCCCATCCGCCATCGTAGGGGTAGAATTTACCATAATAGGCTTACTTTCAAGCAATGATTGTTTCATACTCGGACATGCCAGGGCTTCGACACCATAAACACGAATATTTGGGTTTTTCTCTTTTACAGCCAAAGCTAAACCGCCAATCAATCCCCCGCCCCCAATTGGACACATAATCGCTTCGACATCTGGAAGTTGTTCCACTATTTCTAACCCGACTGTCCCCTGTCCGGCAATAATCGCGTCGTCATCAAAAGCATGGACAAAGGTTGCTCCCATTTGTTCCTTCAAATTCAATGCGTAGTCTAATGCATCATCAAACGTATTCCCTTGTAATTGCACTTCTGCTCCATATTGCCTTGTCGCAGATATTTTACTTAATGGTGCACCTTTTGGCATAACAATGGTGCAAGGAATTCCTAACATTTGACTAGAATAGGCAACTCCCTGGGCATGATTTCCGGCAGAGGCGGCCACAACCCCTTTTTGCAGTTCCTCGTCCGACAATGATATTAGCTTATTATAAGAACCCCTAACTTTAAAGGAACCGGTTTTTTGTAAGTTTTCAAGCTTTAAATACACTTTATTATTGGCCGAAATGCTGCTAAACGTTTGAGAAAAATCAAGCGGGGTTGTGTGGACAATTCCCTTCATTTTTTCTCGAGCAAGAATCACATCATCAAAGGTAACCATTCTACTACCTCCTACATCCCTTATTTCTAATTTTAGGATGCACTGGTACAAATAATCTATGCTCCTAACTCATACGCTTCGTTGTCTTTCCTGATTAAAACGCAGGGGAGTCACTGTAACGGTTGTAATAGATAAAAATTTTTGTTACCAAGTAAGTTCCGGTTTTGGTTTAGTCCTTGAAAATGAGGATTTTAACAATATTTACAAATGTAAAATAAGACTAAGTTTTTACTTGTGGTATATATTAAAAGGAAGTAATGTACCTGGAATTTAATAAAACAGAGGCGATATGTAATTTTTAATCTTCAATAGGAGGATATGAATGAGCACTCATTTGAAATCAGAATTATCTTTATTAAGTGAGCTATTACTTTCAATATTATTAACCGCTTCCATTGGTATTTATTGTTTTAAATCCTATGATACATTTCCATGGGTATCTTTTTTAGGGATCCTGCTTGGACTTGCCCTTATGGTAGGATGTTGGGAGCAGAAAAAACACCAATGGACCATGTTTATCGTAGGATTACTACTAAACGCTCTCGTCTGGTCCCTTGTTTTTAATGGGTCTTCGCTATTAAATTCATTATAAGTAAAAGCGACCACCAAAATTATGGAGGTTTTTTCGATGAAAAAAGTATGGGGAACAATGGGAATAAATGTCATACTAATAGGATGTCTTATATTTTTACTATTTTTTTATAATGGACCTCAACATACACAAAAAGGGGCAAATCATAATGAAACAACCTCGGCTGGTAATCCCGAAAAGATTGTGGGAACCAAATGTATTAGCTGTCACGGAGAAAATTTACAAGGTGGCGCTGGCCCAAACCTAACTAAAATTGGCTCGAAATACTCCCAAAAAGAAATAGAAAATATTATTAATCATGGAAAGAATGCAATGCCAGCAGGTGTTATCTCTACTGAAGAAGCAAAATTGGTTTCAGACTGGTTAGCAAAGAAAAAGTAACTCCCTCCATTTTAACGGAACAAGAGGAGGAATTTTGAATGATTCCTCTTCTTTTGACAATAGATCGGCAGATTATGAGTTGCCCATATCGTGATTTTCCCAATAATTATATATTAATTCTTTTAACAGCTCATTTAATCGTGCTTTTTTTTGATTTTTTAACCATTCAACCTGGTCAATTGGCAGTTTTAATTTTAAACTAATATCTTCAATAGGCATTTCTACTTTTCTAATCTCAGCTAATGTAATACCTTCTTCTACATTCGGAAACCATGAATCGTTTTCGTTCACTAGATCAAAATCTTCATATCCCAAAATGTCATCCAGTTCACAAAATAAATTAAGCTGTGGCAAGCCACCTGGTAAAGCTTTCAACTGCATAATGGAATTAATCATTCTTCCATCTTCTAATTCTATTTCAATAATGTAGTGATCCTCCTTGTTGTACCTTTTAACAACAATCTCACTAACAATCAAATCTACTTCTAAAGTGTACCCTGAGCTTGATTCAAAGATATAGATTGCGTTTTTAAATACATGGATACTCTCACCGTCAATTTTTATTGATTTAGCCACTACCATAACCCGTTCCCCCATACGTTGTTTCATCTAATAGTTACTTTTTTGAAGTCTTTTTCTTTTTCAATTTTTCTTCAGCATGCTTTTTATTCTCAGCCACTCTAAATTTGACAATCTTGCTTATTAACTCATATGGCAACGGTTTACTAAGTGGAAACTGCACTGTCCCTTTCCCACCCTTATATCCAGATAATTCCTGTTTAAAAGCAGCTATTCCACTTGAAGTTGGATAAAATCCTATATGTTTTTTATAGGCAGCAAAATACACCAGGTTGCCATGAAAAACAAAAGCAGGCATTTGATAACTTATTTTTTCTTCTGCATCAGGTGCCGACTCTTTTATTATTTTTCTTAACGAACTTAGAATTTCCTGTACCTCAGGGGGAAATTGTAAGATGTATTCATCAATATTGGTAAATGTCTGATTGTTTTCTTCCATGATATCTCCTTGAATTAGATTAAGCCTAGAAAAAGGAGTAATTTGCTTAATCTTTTTATTCGATTCCAACCATAATATAGCCTATATATGAAAATAAGCGCAATGCTAATGTTAGAGTAAATCCTCCAATGCAGTGCGAAGTGATGGGAACATATATTCAAAACCTGCTTCTACTAACACTTTAGGAACAACATGTTGCCCCTCCAGCACTAATGCACTTTTTTGACCAAGAACTACTTTCATGGCAGAGCTTGGTACCGGCAACCAATGGGGGCGATGTAAAACAGATCCCATTATTTTACCAAAATCCTTCATCTGCACTGGAGAAGGTGATGTGACATTTACTGGGCCACGCAAGTTTTCATTTTCAATTGCAAATAGGATGGCTCGGACAACATCCATGACGTGTATCCAGGAGACCCACTGCTTTCCTGAACCAACGGTACCACCGACAAATAATTTATAAGGTAATGCCATAAGTGGAAGTGCACCACCTTCATTGCCCAACACAACGCCAAATCTCATCAAGACCGTCCGAATTTTATCTTTTTCAACTTGTTTTGCTTTGTTCTCCCAGTCATATACAGTCTTTCCTAGAAAATCATTAGCTCTTTCTAGTGACTCTTCCGTATATACAGCATTGATTGATGCTGGGTAAATACCGATTGCACTTGCATTAATCAGGAGTGAAGGTTTTTCAGGCAAATTTGCCATGATTCTCACTAACTCGTCTGTCGCAGTCATCCTACTGTCATAAATTTGTTTCTGATGGTTGGCATTCCATCTTCCATTGTTGATTGAAACACCTGCTAAATTGATAAATACATTTGTCTTCCCTATCTCATTTTCAGGGTAAGTGCCTTCTTCAAGCCATTTTACATACGACACATTCCCAGAAGACGGCTGATCCTTCCTTGTTAAAATGACAATTTTATGCCCTTTCCCGAGAAGTACATCCGTCACTTTCTGGCCAATAAATCCCGTTCCACCTGCTATTACGATATTCATTATTCCCCCTCAATCCATATAAGTTTATAATTCCTGAAACCCTGCCCAAGCTATTTTATAACTACCATCATTCATGTTCCTTTACAGTTTTGCTGAATAAGTTAAAAGTGAAGCGGACAATTATCTATTTTATTCCTTAAAAACTATGTATCTTCATTATACATAAAGAACTACCGACAACTAAATAATTTCACGTTATCGATTCGTTTGATATTTTCTTTTAGTTTAGTCACTGGGACCCATCCCAGGGATTTTTGAATTCCTTATAGGTCAAACAACTTTGAGCGTCATCTTCAATCGATCCCTAAATTCATGGACCTTTATTTTTAAGCATCCAGCTAGAAAGTTCATTTGTGTGAACATTTTCCCATCACGATTTTATAAAAACCATTCAAACACTTTTCCCCTAAATTGCATAGATTAGTAAAAAGTTAGGTCTTTAATTAATTACCAGTCTTAAGATTTTTTAATGGTGGTGAGAAAAATTTTCGAAGTAAAAGAAATTAAATATGGAAGAGGGATATTTGCTACCCGCAATATTGAAAAGGGTGAACTTATTCATGAAGCTCCGGTCATTGTATCTCCTAAGGAAGAGTACAAATATTTGAAAAAAACAATACTGATGGAATATGTGTTTTGGTGGGGAGAAAATCTCGATGAATGTGCATTAGCATTAGGATATGGTTCACTATTTAACCACTCCTACGCACCTAATGCCTTATTTAAACTCAATTTACAAAACAAAACAATCGACTTTATTGCCAATACCACCATAAAAACTGGTGAAGAAATACGAATTAATTACAATGGGGAACCAGATGACGATACGGCAGTTTGGTTTGATGTCCTTTGAGAACACCATTCTATGAGTATGATAAAGAAAATGCTACAGCAAAAGGCCGTAGCATTTTTTTCTCTTTAGTTTATAAAAAAAGAGACTGTTTAATTAGTATTTCTTGTGGAACAAACTTGTGAAACAAGATTTTTCGGGGCGTGTCAGGCACTAATTTTTCATCTACCCTAGAGCAACATCTAAAATCATCATAATCACAAATCCAATCATTAAACTGATGGATGCAAGGTCCGTGTTTCCATTTTCTTGTGAACCAGGGATCACTTCCTCTGCGACAACGAATATCATCGCACCAGCAGCAAAGCTCAGTGCATATGGGAGAAGTGGCTCAATAAATACTACAGATACAGCCCCTATTATAGCTGCAATTGGTTCAACTAAACCTGATGCTTGTCCATACATAAAACTCCTTGAGCGAGACATGCCATCACGTCTTAACGGCATTGACACAGCTACACCTTCAGGGAAGTTTTGAATACCAATTCCAATAGCTAAGGCCACAGCTCCAGTTAATGTGGCTGAAGGAAAACCGGCGGCTACTGCTCCAAAAGCAACCCCTACCGCCAACCCTTCAGGTATATTATGTAATGTTATAGCTAGAACAAGTAATGTACTTCTCTTTTTTGTAGTGGGATGAATTCCTTCAGCCTTTTCGATGGGTTTATCAGGATGTAAATGAGGAAGAACCTTATCAACGACTAGTAAGAAAGATCCTCCCAATAGAAAACCGATTGCTGCTGGCAGCCAGTTTGGAAGGGAACTATCCTCTGCCATTTCAAGCGCAGGTAATAGTAAAGACCAAAAACTGGCTGCAATCATAACCCCTCCGGCAAACCCTAACATGCTATCCAAAAATTTTTGATATACTTTTTTAGTTGTAAAAACTAGTGCAGCACCTAAAGCTGTCATTCCCCAAGTAAATAACGTTCCCAATGCTGCTTGTCCGACAGCTGGGAGACTTCCAAACCATTCCCCCATTTTGTAACCTCCAAATCAAATCATATAGAAAAAAATATTACCCTTTTTTAAAACTAACATATTTGCTTGTTAAAAGAAAAGAATCTAAACTGGAATCTTGTTAATGGATAAAGTGTCTGGCAGTTTTAGTGTAAAAAGATTGTCATGTACTTTTCAATATGGTTCTCGAAACTAGTGTCAATTATCCATTAGGAAAGTTTTCTAAGACAATCCCGATCAAATACAGGAACATGATGGAAATCAACTAGGCGATTAAATATTCAATAAAAAGCCAACTAACAAACTTAGTTAGTTGGCTCCACATGATTACTTATTCAAATAAAGGACTTACAGCTTTTTCATTATGAATTCGATCTACTGCGTCGACAAGCAAAGGAGCAACTGATATTGTTTTCACTTTACTGATTACTTTATCATTCGGTAACTCTATTGTATTGGTTACCACTAATTCTTTAATCGGTGACGATTCAATTTTATCTAGTGCTTGTTCGGTAAAAACAGGATGCGTGGCTCCAGCATAGATCGATTTTGCCCCGTTCTCTGCTAAGGCCTTAGCAGCTAAAGTAATGGTCGCACCTGTATCGATTAAATCATCAATAATAATCGCATTTTTCCCCTCGACATTACCGATGACATAGAAGGTTTCGACGTCATTTTCTTCAAGCTTTCTTTTATCGATAAGAGCAATTGGAACATGCAATAGGTTGGCCATTTTTCTCGCCCTTCCGATGCTGCCATTATGTGGTGCTATTACTACGACGTCATCTAACCCTTTGTTCTCAAAATACTGTGAAATGATGGGAACACCGAATAGATGTTCAACAGGTATATCAAAAAATCCTTGAATTTGGGAAGTATGAAGGTCCATTGAAAGAACTCTAGTGGCACCAGCCTTTTCTAAAAGGTTTGCAATCAGTTTGGCTGTAATGGGCTCTCTGGAACGAGCTTTTCGGTCTTGGCGTGCATACCCAAAGTAGGGAATAACTACATTGATAGAACTAGCAGAAGCTCTTTTTAAGGCATCGATCATAATAAGGAGCTCCATAATGTTCTTATTGACAGGGTATGAAGTGGATTGAACGACATATACTTCGCTGCCTCGAACACTTTCTTCAATATGAATTTGAAGCTCTCCATCACTGAATTCAGATATGGAACATTTCCCTAATTCACAGCCTAAAAGTTCTGCCATCTCTTCAGCTAGCTTACGATTTGAATTTAATGCAAACATTTTAAATCTTTTATTTTGTTGATAAGTCGTCACCTTATATATCCTCCACACTAAATGAATTTCAACTAGTAAGTCTATTACACATTTTTGATTCATCTTATTCTACTATATCCGACAAATTAGTGATAGGGAATACACCAATCTAACAGGTGATTTACTTCGATTTCTTCTAATACGATAAAGAACACTCTGCAATTTAGAACCACTGGAGTGAAAAATTGTAAAAAAAAGAAGCGAATGGAATTTCACTTCTTTTAAAGAACGGATAACCCACGTTCAAAATGATTCATATCCGTTAATTCTATAATATAATCATAATTATAAATAGAATACTGAATTTTCCTTTTTTCTTCTTTTGATAAGTTCGGATTTTCTATTTTTTTCATTAATTTAATTTTTGCTTCTTCTAACACTTCTTTAACTTCTTGATAGTCCATTTCTACGAACCCCTTTCTTTCTTGGAGTATTGAGAGCAATTATTCAACCTACACCACTTTCAATTCATCTAGGTTGAAACCGCTTTCTTTATACTTTTATTATAATAAAAAAACTTCTGTATGGTTATTTAACATGTGGTTAATTTGTGACACTTTCTTTTAGATAAACAAAGCAATAATCTTAAATTAATTTAGAAACACTAATTATCGCATTTTTTGAGCCTTATTGTTGAGTTTTCATAAACAAGTCCTCATGGTTTCGCATACAATAAACTTGATCAATCACAGTCAGGAGGTGAGTTTTTATGAGTCATAATCATTCTTCCTGGAGTATTTTTGGAATTTTCCTTGGATTTTTAACAGGTGTGATATGGTTGCTATTCGCAGTATTAGGGTTCATTCTTGATTTTGTCGGACTGCTGGGCCTAGGAGTGCTAGGTAACGCTTTAAATATTATTATTGCGTTAATCGGCTTCCTTGCTTTTCTTGTGTTTGGATTATTCATATTCAAAAAAGCCTGGCACTTATGTAAATGATTTGCATTATCCAATTGTCGTAAGGAATTTATTATTTTAAGCTGACAGTCTCTTTCGTAGAGGCTGTTTTTTTATCAGTATATCCTCGATTTTCCGCATGAAAATTACTTGCTTGACGTTTTTGCTGCCATACAAAGATTCAAATAAAAAAAGCAGGGCAGTCCTTTAAAAGACTGCCCCTCTTGTTCTAAGTATTTACTATGATAGTATGGATTTCGCATTCAAAACGGCCGGTGGAACAGCAAATTAGCTGTTTTTTTTACCGTTGCGTACGCAATTCTACTCTGCGAATTTTACCTGAATCTGTTTTAGGAAGAGATGCAATATATTCAATCACCCGTGGATATTTATAAGGTGCTGTTAAATTTTTAACAAAGCCCTGCAATTCCTTTGTTAACTCAACCGTACCAGAGATATCTTCCTTCAAAACAACAAATGCTTTCACAACATTCCCTCTTATCGGATCTGGGAAAGCGACTACCGCGCATTCTTTCACTGCACTATGTTTCATTAAAGCGTCTTCCACTTCAAACGGTCCAATCGTATATCCCGAACTGATGATGACATCATCTTTTCTTCCTTGGAACCAAAAATAGTTATCTTCGTCTTTAAAAGCTCGGTCGCCTGTCAAAAAATATTGACCACTATAGGAAGCTGCAGTGGATTCCGGATTTTTGAAATAATGCTTAAATAGTACTGGAAAATCACTCCTAACGGCAATCGTTCCTACCTGGTTTAGAGGAACCGGTTGGCCATTATCATCCACAACTTCAATATATTCTGGTAACAGCGGCTGCCCCATAGAACCTAATTTGCTCTCATCCGTATTTAAATTGGCAATTAATAAGGTACTTTCGGTCTGACCATATCCGTCGCGAATCAAGATGTTAAATTTATTTTTAAATACATCCAGAACTTCACGATTCAGGGCTTCACCTGCTGAAACAGCCGTATGCAAAGTTGCGAGATCAAATGTTGAAAGATCATCTAATTTGGCCATCATCCGATATTCGGTAGGTGTACAGCATAAAACATTTATTTTTCTATCTTGAAGAAGTTGTAAACATTTATGCGGTTGGAACTTGCCATGATAGACAAATCCGGTAGCTCCAGAACCTAAAATGGATAAAAATGGACTCCAGACCCATTTTTGCCATCCTGGGGCTGCCGTCGCCCAAACAAGATCATCTTCACTAATATTTAGCCATTTTGAAGGAGCGATCCTTAAATGAGCATAGCCCCATCCATGGCTATGGACAACCCCTTTAGGCTGGCCAGTTGTTCCGGATGTATAGGCTAAGAGGGCAACATCATCTTTTAACGTATCCGCATCACTAAAGATTTCTGATTCCTCTTCCATTAATGCTTCCATTGAAAGCCAATTTGGCACCTCTTGACCAAAGGCAATCTTAAATTGTAAAAAGGGTGTTTCCTCGCTAATGTTTTCAAATTCTTTTACCAAATTATAATAAGAGATAACTGCTTTAGCCTCTGAATGATTCAAGCGGTAGACTAAATCCTTGGCCCGAAGCAATTCTGATGAAGGACTAATGACAATCCCTGCTTTTAAACAAGCTAGGTAGATTACATAAGACTCGATCAAACGAGTGGTCATGACAACAACCCGGTCACCTTTCCTTAATCCTAATTTAGTTAAACCATTAGCTAATTTATTTGCATTACTATTTAGTTCTGCATAAGTAAGGGTTTTGGATTCCCCCAATTCATTTTCCCATCTCAAGGCAATCTTATCAGAAACATGCTTTGAGATTTCACTTGCTAAATTAAAGTGTTCTGGTGCAATTAACGATTTCAAATCCATTTTAGTCAATCTCCCTTCTTAAGTCTTAAACAATAATTTGTCAAAATTAATGGAATTCCCATAAAATCCAGCTTTAATTAATCCAAAAATTATTACCTGGTATTAATATAAGATTTTAAGAAATTATTTACTCTTACAATAATATCACTTTGAATTATAAAGTAAATTATTAAATATCACAATATTTGCTATTACCAAGATTTATTACCTAGTCATAAGTCGGCAGATTGATATATCTCTATTATTATTTAAATCATTTCCATTTATTCACTTACTCTATTCAGGGATAAAGTACTATAATAATAATGTTAAACTGATAAATGTCCTTCTCGATGTAAAATATAATAGAAAAATAGATTAAAAAGTTGAATGAGGGAATAGTAAAGATGAGAAATAGATTATTGGAAATAGTGAGTAGTTTTCTGCTTGTATGTTCTTTAGTTGCCTGTCAAAGTACTTCAGGTCAATCTGAACAAGCTTCTACTAAAGACAAAGAGCCAACAAAAACAGTCATCCAAGATAAAAACGCCATAGTAGAAAAAGAAAAAGAACCAGATGTTCAAGAAGAACAAACAAATCCTACGACCGGAACCATGCAAGTTTATTATTTAGATGTGGGACAAGGAGACAGTATTTATATTAAGACGCCTAATGGTGATGATATTTTAATTGATGGCGGAAAGAATGAGGCCGGCGATGACGTAGTGGCCTACCTCAAAAAATATCATGTAGATGATCTTGAAGTCATGATTGCTACACATCCAGATGCGGACCATATTGGAGGATTAGATACCGTTCTTCAAAATATGAATGTGGAATCAGTTTATATGCCAAGAGTCACCCATACCACAAAGACGTTTGAAGACTTCATCATGGCAGTTAGAAATGAAGGGTTAAAACTGAAGGAAGCTAAAGGTGGTGTATCTTTAGGGTTACAAGGGGTGGATGCTCATTTTGTATCACCAGTTATAGCCTACGGTGAAGACCTAAATTCCTCCAGTGCTGTACTAAGAATCACATATGGAAAAAACAATTTTCTGTTTACAGGAGATGCAACAGTTAAATCAGAACAGGACATGATTGCTTCGGGCGAAGATCTCCAAGCTGACGTGCTGAAATTAGGCCATCACGGAGCAAATACTTCTACCAGCGAAGACTTTATATCTCATGTTCAACCAAAATATGCCATTGTTTCAGCTGGAAAAGATAATCAATATGGACATCCAACTGCTGAGATACTCCAAAAAATGCAAGCACATAACATTAAAGTTTTCAGAACAGACCAACAAGGAACGATTATCGCTACTAGTAATGGCACTGACATAACGTTTAATACGGATTCTTCAAAAATTGAACAAAATTCTTTACCAAACAATGTGGCTGCTGCAACCGTAACACCTGTTGAAACTCCAACACCAAAGCAAAGTCAACTGAGTTCTACTTCCCTGCAAGCAACTGTAGATAATCCAACACCTGACCAATACGAAACAATTCACTTAGATGTAACAGGAGATATTGGAGCACCGTTCACTGCTGTCTTTCACTACCTGAGCAAGGACACAACGTATACCGGGACAGTTGGCACCACCTTACCGGTCAAAATAAGTAGGGCAAAAGCTGGTTATGAAGTGGTCATTGACATTACCGTTCAGGCAAATGGGAAAGAATATCAAACACAAACATCTTTTATTCCAAAATAAGGAGTGAGTGAAGTGAAGGTTATCATTGATAGATTTGAAGGAGACTTAGCTGTTTGTGAAAAAGAAGATGGCACATTTATGGATATTAGTTCTCAAAATCTTCCAAGTGAAGCAAAAGAAGGAGATGTTCTTTTGATAAATGGAAATCAAATCTCTGTTAATAAGAGTGGAACTCAGGAGAGAAGAAACAAAATTAATAAATTTATGGAAGATATGTGGGAGTAATAGTAATAAGAGGTAGCAGTGAATCTTTTCAACAAATTTGACCAAATACAAAACGGGGTCATACCCCGTTCTTTAAAGTGCTAATTTGCTAAAATTCTTGGCCTCCCTGGGTCGGCTGTTCTTTTAATATTTCCCCACTTAATATGCCCATTGAGCGTATATGTGTCCGGGCTTTTTCATCTCCTAAATAGTATAGTAAGGTATAAATCATCACCATATGTTGGTCATATTCCTTATTTTCGGGTTGATGATGGTATTCAAGATAAGGGATATGAGCTCTGATATAGCTCTCCGAGTCTGTTTCATCGGTTTTATCAAACATTCGTTCTAAGAGAGCAACCTGACTTTCCGTTGCATTAATCTTAAAATCCCATTCTGCTTCATTTGGTTCACTATAAATTCCATGAGATTGAATGTTTACATAATAGCTATATTTTTGTTCATCCATGTAATCATCTCCTATTGTTTTTGTATGTTTACCACAACCTTCGTATACAGAAACGCTAGAAAGCCTATTAAATTTCATTTTAAGTCTTTGACTTACTCCTTCTAATCAAATAGAACAATCGAGTTTTTATTTGTAACTCCAGCAGTTCCGTTTAATAGAAAGGATGAAATTATAAACCATTAAGTGAAACATTACTTCTTGCTAAAAAATTTTGGAGAGGAGTCTTTATGTTCTATTTGCTCGTTTTTCTGGTTATTGGGATGGATCAACTATCTAAATTTCTGATTCGTTTCAACTTTAAAGTAGGTGATACATTAGAAGTGTGGAACGGTGTTCTAAATTTTACACGCTATGAAAATAGTGGAGCCGCGTTCAGCTCATTTCAAGGTTACGGACGTTTATTCGTACCCGTTGCAATATTAATCGTTGTCTTTATCATCTATTATAGACGTAAAGAAAAAAATAAGAGATTTACAATGGAAATTGGTTCTGCACTATTAATTGGAGGTGCAGTTGGAAATGCAATGGACAGGGTCTTTTTTAATCAAGTAACAGACTTTATTCACTTTCATTTTAGTAATGGGATTTTAAATTTGGCCGATTACGCTATTAATATTGGTATCATTTTCTTATTCATAGATTTGCTTTTTTTCCAAAAGGAACAGGAAAAACTCTAGATTAAAAACTAAAAAAGGAAACCAATGTTAATTCACATGGTTCCCTTTTTATTCATGGCTTTAATCGATTATTAAAATGAACAAGTCGGTTTAGATCTCCAATTATTCTGCGACACTTTATATAATCCTTTTCACGGCGTTTTTCGACCCTCATTCTCACTGAATGATGCCTTCTGTAATCTTCATGACCTACACCATGAGCAATACGAAACGCTTTTTCCATTTCGCTCGTATAACTTAATGATAAATGATTGATAACAAATCATTCCTTTCAGTTCTTTTATATGGGCGAATTGTTCTTTTACGCAATTAAAATTTTATCATTGAATTCTAAATCAAACAAAGTCGAAAAAGAGGAATAATTTGCTGTATTAAGGAATGTCATCCAATCTCAAGAATATATCACTTGTATACGTACGATTTTAACCATATTCTTTCATATAGTGTCTAATCTTAACTTCTCAGCCAATATTAACAGCGATGAAAAATATGTTGTCTATAGCTTAATTTAGGGGAAATACCTCTTTGTACTGTTTTGAATCAGAATTAGTTAGGGTGTTAGACCAATAATGATTACATTATTAAGCGTAAATCCAAAACATTTTACTAAAATAGTAATCCTTGACCTAATAATGTGATATATTTGTCTCATTGACATTAACACTCTTTTAGAAAGTCATTTATTTACGAGGAGAAAAAGACAACATGATACTCTTGTGGGCATTTCTTGGAAGTTTAGTGGTTACCATTCTATTTGATTTTGTTTATTCAAAAATAGAAGATGAAAGATAAATAGAAGAATCTTGGCAAGCCGCTAATAAGAAAGGTGAAATAAAAGGAGGCCTCGTATGATCAGTAGAAACCAGACGATGAAAGAACATAAACTATTATTCAGGAATTCCATTCTTGGTGTACGACTGTCTTTACCAATTTTATAAAAAGCTTCTGTAATGATAGAGCATTGCTGCAAAAGTTACAAAGCTGTATGCCAAGGATGTGAAAAAAGCAATATTAGGCGAAAACTCAAACTTTTGTTGTTCCATTTTTATCCCCGTACTTCCTTGAATTGTCATGTCCAAATTTCGAGATGTGAACCCACCCTTGGAAGTAGAAAACCAAATAATAATAGTGGCTACTATTCCAGTCACGAATGAATAATCAATGAATTTTGTATCTGTTACATACGTTATGCCAAAACTCAAACCTAACAATATTAATAACGTAATGACAATATTTATTACTACTTTCATAATGTCTTACCCCCCAACTACCAAATATATTTAATAATAACATATTTTCATTTTACAGTTTTTGAAAATAAAGGATTTTATTTGAATATTAATATCTTATTTTCATATAAAAAATCGACTTCGTATGATGGGCGATTTTAATTAAAAAGACTAAAATTTTCATGTTATGTTTTTTCTCAAATACCCCCTATCCCTATGATACAAGAAAAGAGCAATGACTAATATTCCGGCTGCTATCCAAATAGCTGTGTTCCCGATATAGGTGGTGGAAAATGTTCCTATCAGTGCACCAAACAAAAAAGAAAGAATGATGACAAAAAATTCATTAAACTGTTTTTTCGCTTCCTGATTTTTCTCTTTAATTGCTAAATAGGCTGCTTGCGTTGCGGTTCGAAGATTTCCTGTGGTCATAGTGGAATTGTAGGCCCACTTATCCAATTTAGTGAAAGTAGAAATTTGTAAAGATGATACAAACGCTATACATACTGTTACCACAATGTTAGGTACACTTTTGGGCATATGACCTACCATAATTAAAACAATACATTCTATAATAAGAATAGACCTTCTCGAACTATACAATATTTCCCTTAAATGTGGAGTCTTAACGAATTCTGAAACCATAACACCCAGTATAAAAGCGATAATCGGCGGTATATGGAGCATAGCACCTCCCCATTCCCTGTTAGCCGCTTTTACAGCGAATAGGACCATATTTCCTGTTTGGGCATTGGCAAACACTCCGTCTCTGCTGATGAATGTATACGCATCTAAAAAGCCTCCAACAACAGCCAGCAAAATACCCAAATAAACAGAATTTGAAGATAATGAGGGGATTTTATTTAGTTTATCTTTCATTTGATTTTCTCCTTGTATCCTCAACAGAAGTAGTTATATAAGCCATTGGTAGATATCCTTAAGCAATAAGTATTTAGGCTTAGCGTGGGGACGACTTAGTCTTTGCTGTTTGAGAAGAATTGCCCAAAGGTATCTTTTTATTTTTCTATTATAACCTAATATGATTTAGTTATTGGAGATTTAAGTCTAGACCTTTTATCATTCTATAGCGAACTTCTGACCACTACTTCAGCTAGAAATACCACTATAGCCCACCCCGAAATGCCTAATTTCCCACTAGCGTAATAACCAAAATAATAAATGATTTGTTTCCATGATGCCGGTTCATGCTTTTCGATAATAATGTCCGTACTCATTAGGCAAAATAAACATATAGTTCAATGTCAGATGTTGGGGGAAGAGACTTTGCAACAAACTTGGCTATCTCTGTTACCATTTCTTATTGTTATTTCTATGTCGATATGGCTTAAAAACATCCTTCCTGGACTAGTGGTAGGATTGCTTGTGGGTTCATTTATTGTTAAAGCAGGTTTATTAGAAGGAACTTATCAATCCGTATCCTATATCGTTACAACCTTGTCCGATGGAGGAAATATTAAAATCATCGGGTTTCTTTATTTATTTGGCGGGCTGGTTGGGATGATGAACATATCCGGAGGTATTAAAGGTTTTTCGGAATGGGTTGGGACGAAGATAAAAACAGAACGGGGCCTTATAGGTCTTATCTGGCTCACTCTCCCCTTTACGTTTATGATGCCGATGTTTCGGATCATGATGATTGGTCCAGTCGTAAAATCCTTGATAAAAAAAATGAACGTGCCAAAGCAAAGGGTTGGTCTAATGATGGACATTTCGACAGAGTCCGTTATTGTCCTTTTACCCGTTGCGACGGCATTTGTTGGATTCATGGTCTCTTTAGTAGCGGGCAGCATTAGAAAGCTTCAATTAGATATGTCAGCCTATCATGTATTCTTACTTAGTATTTTGTATGATTTTTTTGCCATCGTTATGCTGGTGATGGGGATTATTCTGACCTTCTGGAATCCCGCTAAAAAGAAACATTCATCCAACCCCAAACAAGGTCAAGAGTTGTTAGATGAAGAAGAAAATGAATTTCACCGGATAGGGATAAAAAAGGAATTGTCCTTGGTCCAAGCACAACCGTGGCATTTAATATTCCCTGTCTTTTTGCTCCTGGGATTATCTTTATTACTTTTGTGGAAAGACGGCACAACTAAAGGGGCCAAAACGATATTTGAAGCGTTTTCAATTGCGGATGCCACCTTTGTTATGCTACTAGCTGTTTTCATCACTCTTGTCCTATCGTTTGTTTTTTACATTATAAGAAAGCAAAAATTACATGAAATTTTGTACCATTTTTATGATGGCGGAAATCAAATGATGGAGGCTATCAGTCTGCTAGTCCTCATCTGGTCTTTGACCCTTGCAGCAGAGGATCTTGGTTTTTCAAAATTTATCAGTTCCACATTAGGTGCATTCTTACCAGCCTTTTTAACCCCTGTAACCATCTTTGTGCTCGGTTCCTTGATTGGCTACTTTATTGGTTCATCTTGGGGAACCTGGGGGTTGTTTATGCCACTCGGTATGTCATTAGCTGTTTCTACTGGGGCGTCTATTCCGTTAACCGTCGGAGCTGTCTTTGCAAGTGGTGCGTTTGGTGCCATAACTTCACCATTGGGTGATACCACTATCACAACAGCTTCCATTCTAGATATGCCTCTTGTCGATTATGCCCGCTATAAATTAAAGATTTCTCTGATTGGTGCAGCAGCTGCCATTGTTTTATACCTTGTTAGTGGCATTTTCATCTTTTGAAATTGAAAATTTCCCTAAAAAAAAGAATAAACCCTCACCATATTAGTGGTAATGGTTTATTCTTTTTTTTGGAATTATTTGACGGTCTATTTTTCTAAACTTGAATGATTAATTTTTTCTTGTAACTTTTCGTAGTAGAGATCCGCATCAATCGGAAATTCAATGGTTTGACTTAACCAGGATGAGAGGTATATCGCATTGGCCATCTCTACTCCCTTTACTCCTTCTTCACCAGGAGCTAGTAATGGTGTACCCTTTAAAATAGCATCAATCCAATTTTGAATGATTCCAACATGCCCAGGGTTCTTTCCTTTGACAGGTATTTCTATTTCCCAGCATTCTGGTTGTCCGAAACCACCTGTAAAAGATGCATTAAATTTTCGTTCAGATTCTCTTAAACGGTAAAAAGTAAGGGCATTATTTTCGACAACCAATTTCCCACGATCTCCCACGATTTCAAGACGATTCGTTCCAGGTGCTTCACCGGTTGAAGCAATGAACACTCCTGTAGCACCATTTTCATATTCAACATAGGCGGTGACATCATCTTCGACTTCAATCTGGTGATATTTTCCAGTATGACAGAAAGCACGAACACTTTTGGGAATCAAACCAGTCGTCCACTGAAGTAAGTCTAATTGATGAGGGGCCTGATTTAATAAAACCCCGCCTCCCTCACCCTTCCATGTTGCTCGCCATGTACCAGAATCATAATAACTTTGGGAGCGGTACCAATCTGTGATAATCCAATTTGTCCGTCTAATATCACCGAGCTCACCTGACTGAATAAGTTCCCGTAATTTTTTATAGAGTGGGTTGGTTCGTTGATTAAACATAATACCAAATACTTTTTCACTCAATGCTGCTGCATTGTTCATTTCTAATACTTGTTTGGTATGTACCCCCGCTGGTTTTTCAACTAGTACATGTATTCCTTTTGCAAAAGCCTTTTGGGCCAATTCAGAGTGACTAAAATGCGGCGTAGCAATAATCACTGCATCAATACCGGATTCATTAAAAAAGGTATCCTCATCATGAAAACATTGCACTCCACCCGAGGTATTATTCTTAATCCAATCGACTTGATTTTCATTCCGAACACAAACAGCGGTTACTAAAGCGTTATCAATATTACCTTTATTCAATTCAATGACATACGATTTCCCCATCGTTCCTACTCCAATAATACCAACTTTCACTTTATTCAAGTTATGATCACCTTTTTCTTATTAACTTTTTGCTTTTATCTTTCTTCATCATATCACTTAAAGAGTAGAGATTTCTAATTTAATTTTATCAAGATTTCTTTATTCTTCGTGACCTTCCTATGAATAGTGATTGGCATCACAATAAAAAGTTATGTGTTCTTATATACTTAAACTAGCAAAAACGAGAGGAGAATTTATTATGCAAGGATGTCATAGCGGTTTAATGGGGGTTGGTCCCATATCCCTTTCAGAAGGCTTAAACAAATTAGAGAGTGAACACCTTCCCTTACGAAATAGTCTAGAAAGTTTATTTTCTATATGTACTTTGGTTGAGGAGCAGCAAGGAGTTCCATTTGCTGAGTTAATTCAGGAGGTAGAAGATTTTTCAACAAACCTTGAACATCATTCAGTGCGAGAAGAAGATATTTTATTTCAAATGATGGAAGTATACCTTGGAAAAAGCGGAGGTCCTATTGCTATTATGGAATACGAACATGAACTGGCAAAGGGGTTTATCAGTGAATTTTTGACGAATGCCGAGAATCATCGACAACTCACAATAGATGAAATGATAAAAAATGCGTTACTGATCAAGAATGCGTACCATACACTTTTAAACCATTTTGCAAAAGAGGAACAAGTTTTATCCCAATGGCAGAACGAATGTTTTCACAAGAAGAGAAAGATATCTTAAACCAAAAAGTGTCAGTTTAATGACAAATTCCAATAGGCATTATCCTTTCGAAAGAACCCAATTCCCTAAAATGATTGGGCTCTTTCCTTTTTCGTTTTTTGAAATCTACAATAGCTTCTTTTCCATAATCGCAGATTTAGAGTGTAACAAATTCATAGATGGTTTTACTATATTCCCAATGACATTGTGAAAAACGTATCCTCGTTTTGTCCCAACACTTCACTTTGGACTGGCTTGAATATGGTCTTTACCGTTTCCACCATGAATAGATTTATTTAAAGCTTGTTTAGTATTTCTATATTTCCATTGTTCATAAGTTCTCCGAGAGGAACTTTCATCATTTAAGAATTTGATATAATCATTACCATAAGGGTATAACAATCACATCACCTCCTGTTCTCTTTAATAATGTATGCGTTTTCATTAATGAAAAACACTGACATTCAAAATATTTTTCTAAGAATATAACGTTCAATAAATTTCTACCATAGTGAATCTCACTTAAACATTAGGTTATGTCTGTATACGTATTTCTAATTAATTTTAATATAAAGTTTCATCAAGATAGTTAAGTTTTTAATTTGTTAAGGTGTAAGGTGTTTGAATCCTTATTTGCTTAATATATTTTAGAAAAGAAAGGAGTGTGCTAGTTGCATTCAAATGATCGCATTTTTAAAGCAAAACCGCATCTTATAACACGAAGTTTATCGCCTGAAAATCAGGAAACACCCATTCATTTTATTGAAGGTCGAGATACCCCAAGTCGATTGACTTTTCGAAGAAATCATTTTCCCTATCCAGTGAAATCCGTTCAACCACACTCAGCTACTCTTATTATTACAGGCTCTGTAAACGCCCCAGTTACCTTACATTACAATCAAATCACTTCAATGCCCTCCCGAACAGTTACCGCTATGGTTGAATGTTCCGGAAACAAGCGGGCTTTTTTCGAACCAAAAGTTTTTGGTGAACAATGGACAGAGGGGGCCATTAACCAAGGAAAATGGAGAGGAGTCCCCCTCTCCTATATCTTATCACTAACAGGAATCAACGCAGAAGCATGTGAAATTGTTTTTCAAGGAGAGGATTCTGGAATAAAAAAAGGAAAGCACGTTCCATTTGAAAGAAGTTTACCGCTCGAAAAAGCATTAGATCCAAACGTCATAGTTGCGTTTGAATTTAATGAGAAACCTATTAGTCCCAAACATGGTTTTCCGTTTCGCTTAATTGTTCCTGGTTGGTATGGAATGGCATCCGTAAAATGGCTGAAAACAATCCGTGTTATTGATTATCCTTTTTCTGGTCCTTTCCAGACTGATGACTATGTCTATTATCCTCAGAATGAAAAGGATAATGGTTCATTTCCTGTGACGACAAACCAGGTAAATTCCGTGATTCAGCAACCTCTTAATCGGCAAATTCTAAAACCTGGGCGACATGAAATAATGGGACTTGCATGGACTGGTGATGGTATGATTACTTCTGTTGAAATCAGTGTGGATAACGGTGAATGGGAAACTGCCATATTTCAAAACCAACCCATAAAATTCCAATTTGTGAAATGGATTTATACCTATATTTTCGAAAAAAAACAGCAGTATAACATTAAGGTTCGTGCCTTCGATTCAAATGGCCAATCGCAACCTAATCAAGCATTCTGGAATCGTAAGGGATATGGCTATAATCAAGTTTCACAGATAAAAGTTGAAATAGAATAATATTATCTACTAATGGTTATGTGTCGCTTAAAATAGGGAAAGATACATGCAAATAATATAAGGGGGTGACGGAGTGAAAAATAACAACAATGAATCAGTTGAAGCAAATCAAAAGATGGATGATGTGTTCAATCAAGCTGAGTCCAGAAGCTTGTCAGGAGATTCTGAATCAGAAACGGCCAATCATCAAATCCAAAAACAGTTTTATGGAAATGAGAATGAAAACAATTCACTTCCTTTTCATATTGATGTAAACAATCCGCCAATTAAGAAATAAAAAGTTGCCTTTTTAGAGTCCTTTTGGAAAAGAAGGGCTCTATCTCTTATAGATTCAATTCCTATAACTTATTAGCATATTCAAGTAAAATAATAAAAAAGGAGTGAAAAACTTGAATTTAACTTATGAAGTTATACCTGATGATAAAATTGAATATTGTAGAGATTTATGCAATGAACTAATGGCCTTTCAAAAATCAAAAGCATACATAACACCGGAATTGTTCGACAGCATGAATTTTGAGACACGGATGATTCCTTCCATAAAAAATGCAATACATAATTATACTGTAATCGTAAAAGATGAAGATAAGATTGTCGGTTATGTCTATTCCAATATTTCTCCCAAAGAAGCCTATTCAAATGACTTTGCCACTTTTTTTGATTTGTCTTCTGTTAGTAAAAATAATGTTGGCTGTTTATCGAACTTTTATATTAAAGAAGAATATAGACAATATGGGATTGGCTCCAAACTTTTTAACATGTCTATGAGCTGGTTGAAACATTTTGATGATGTCGAAGATTATTTCATCTTTGTCTCCAATGGCAATACTGACGCCTTGGAATTCTATAAGCGAAAGGGATTTACTGTTAGTCATGATATAGTGGATGGTTTTATTACCGTTTTACGAAGCAATCGGCAATTATTAAAATAAGATATGTTAATAGGTGGTGAACTTGTGAAGGACTAACTATGATTAGTTAGTCCTCTACCTCTCTTATATCTACTTATTTGCTTTTTCGTCTAATTCTTTCAACGCACCAGTCAATTGGTCGTTTAATGCACCTAATGCTTCTTGATCAAGTGTTGCTGCTTCTGAACCAGCGATAGTTGGGTCAAGATATGTTTCAATTTTCCCATAGAGGTCTTTATTATCTTTTTTCACATCGTCTTCAAATGATGCCCATTGATCTTCTAATGTTGGTCCAATTTCTTTTACCTTTGCTTGGTCGCCACTATCAATTGCTTTTGATAATTGTTCTGTTGTATCCAGCATATTCCTTACACCATCAGAAACTTTGCTATCAGTTGAACTGCAGCCTGCTAATAGTAATGCACTTCCAAGACCGATTGATAAAACCATTGACGTTAACTTTTTCATCTTTAGTTCCTACTTTCACTACTAATATTGTTAACCAATACAAGTTTTTTATTTTTATATTTTTTGAATAAAAGAATTAAAACCGCACCTAGAACAAGAATACCTTGTGGAATCGTGCTCTCCCATGAAGGATAAAGTGCAAAAAATTCAAGACTTGGTATGTTTTCAGAATTCGTCGTTTGAATTAATCCGGCCAATTGAAGACTATGAATTCCCATTCCCGTAAACTTAATACAAAGGTAAAATACAATTACACTGGAAACCATAAAGAATGGACGAAGTGGTAATTTCAATCCTACAAAGACCATCAAATAAGCTAAGATTCCTAGGATTGCAGCTCCAATAAGAAAACCAATTAATAAGGATTGAAGTTTTATATGACTTGCCATTCCGATATAAAACAAAACAGTTTCCGTCCCTTCTCGAAAAACCGCAAGAAAGGCAAGAATCCCTAGCGAAACGAGTTTCCCTGTTGTTAAAGCTGTTTGGCTTTTATCACGAATATATCGGTTCCAATCTGCGATATTTGACTGACTATGAAGCCAATAACTCATATACAATAACATGACTGCCGCAAAAACTCCTGTCCATCCAGCGATTAGGGCATTATTAGTGCCAAACGCTCCCGATGAAATTACATATTTTACAACCAATGCGAGAACGACACTAACGCCTAGTCCCGATAATATCCCAGTCCAAATCCAGCCTTTTCCCTTGCCCTCTCCTGATTTTTTGACAAAAGACAGAAGAGCGATGACCACAAGTAATGCTTCTAAACCTTCTCGAATAAGTATCATGGCAGCATCCCAATAAGTGTATTGTGACTTATTTGCTAAAGGAGTTAGGTATTTTACCATTTTATCAATTGTACTATTTGCTTCCGTATAATTTGGCGGATTATCTGAAAGCATAGCTTGAATCGTAACCAAATCCCTTTCAGAATCACTATAAACCGAGGCAGATTGTGCAACCACTACCCCCTCTACACTTAACCAACTGCTACTCACCTTTTTAATACCTTCTAGTGCTTCCTTTTGATCTTGCAACTTAACTTCCTTCTTTGTTTCTTGGAGAAGCAAGATAAAATCATCTAATGAAATATCTTCTTTTTTAAAGCCAGCTTCTTTGGGGTAACCACCATTTATTACCTTTTCGTTTACAGCCTTTAAATCTTGTAAAGCCTGCAAAACTTGATCTTGCTTTTTAATGGTAAAGGCATAGACTACCTTACCCATATTTGATTCAATATCCCGATAAGCTGTGGCCGAATCAGATTTAATCCCTTCCTCTATTTGTCTCCAGGTTTTATTAAATTGGTCGTAAGCTTTTTTGGATTCCGTAAGGTTCCCATTTGAAGCTAACTCGATGGCCTGATCAACTGATGCCTTTGCCTTCTTCATATCTTCATTGGAATTCAATGATGCTAGTACTGGGTTATGTACTCCAAAAGCTAATATTAATAGAAGGATAGCAATTTTTAGTAATATATTTTTGCCCATAGGGTCCCCCTTGTGGATAAATAAATTTTAATTGATAATGAATTTCATTTTCATATTCATTTTATTTGCAATGATAATGATTGTCAATTGGAATTTTTTAATATTTATTTTTTTCTTCAAATCATTAATAGAAATTATTTCCTTTAAGAAAAGATGATTTAAAGAACACAAAAAAAACGAGCAATTATGCCCGTTTATTAAAACTGTCAGTATTAAATACTTAATGACAGCATCAATCCCATATATATAACAACAATAAAACAAACTCCAAATAAGACTGATAAGAAGGGTCTAAACTTTTTAAAACTAACCACAATCATCAATAAAAAAATTATTGAACATAGGATTAAAAGCCCTGATTGCAGCGATGGTACCAAATGTATATTTGAGGTTGAGATGATATTTTTACCTAAAAGCCACTCTACCCATTTAGCTGGGCCCTCATACTTAACGGTATAGTCTACATCATGTGGAGGGGATAATGTCCCTAATACACCTGTTATATAAAAAATAACAAAAAGGAAAATACTTTCTCCTCTTAACCATGGTCGAGGATTAAACTTTGGCAGGGTTATTGTTTTTCTGACCAGAATTCCATTTATAAACGCAAAAACCATTACAGGAATAATACTTATATGCTTTATCAGCAGCATCTGTCCATACGGCAAAACCCATGCCTTCGCATAACTTTTTATATCTACTACATAAAACATAAGTATAAATCCACTGATAATAGTTAAAATGAAACAGACCAAGGCCATAGGAGTAAACCATCGTAATACTTTGGACCAATCTGGCAATTCCTTTGCAAACCAAGCTAGATGAATCAAAACTCCTACCCATATCGTGACCATTAAGAAATGAAGACTATGAGAAATAAAACCTGGCCAGAATGACAATGATGCCACATGACCAGCATATCCTACAGCTCCAATCATCAAAATCAGCAAAAAGGCTTGAACATATTTTGAGACATTGAGCATGATCGAGATCCATAAAAAGGTAGCCATAAATCCAATAAACAACCAGGCTTTCCCCACTAGAAAATCAAATAATACAGTTCTGAGTGCCATCCCAAGACCAAAACCCTCATTAAAATAGAGAATGGGTTGAACAATGGGTACTACAGAAAAGATGATAATCCCCAGTGTTGACAGCAATAAAAAGGGTTTTGCGATATTAATTTTTGGTTTATTATCTTCTGGGACAAATTGAAGGACTACATGTCCAACTAATAACGAAAACAAAAAATAATTTGCAAATTCTGCAATTGGAATAAAAATGGTCATTTTATTTTCGTTTCCTTCTAAATAACATAAGTAACCCTATTACAACTACTAATAAGACCACCACGGTGATAATTGTTGGATTTACGGAGGAAGCGGTGGTTTGATTATTGCCTTTTTCTTGTTTTGGTTTCTGATTTTTGGTTTCCTCTTTTGTTATCACTGGTTCTTTTGTTACTGGTTCTTTTGTTTCAGCCTGTTGATCGGAGGTAACCTCTTTTTGTACGGTAAATGGAATTTCACCAGTTAATAGATGACCATCTTCACCAGCTATACTCCAATTAATCGTATATGCCCCGTCTTCCAGCGGGCTTGATAACGTTCCACTCAACTGATTATCTTTTGGCCCAGCACTGGCAAACGCGATTTCTTGCCCATCTTTTAGTAGCTTCATCGTACTCAGTGATTCAATTTTCCCCTCATAAGTTAGGACAATTTCGTTTAGGTCCTCTTTCACGACCTGACCTGCAGATGGATTGGATGATGTTAGTTCCGTATGCGCACTTGCAAGGGACGGAACCATCACAAAGAATCCTATAAATAATAAAAGTAGTTTTTTCAATTTAAATTCTCCTTTTACAAACATATTTACTTTAATAACTATCATTACAATATATTATCATGAATTAAATCACATTGATTTTCAAGCTTTTTTCCTTTCTCTCAAAATTAAATATCAAATAAACTTGATTTAAGTATGTTGACCATATGTATCAAAAAAACCACCTGAATTAACAGCTGGCAATTTAGAATTTAAATAAAGTTTTAGTTCGCAGGCAATTTCACATAATGTATCATAAACGAATGATTCATTAAGAAAATTTGACTTTTACCAATAAATACTATCCATCTTTATTGGATTTGAACTTTTTAGTAAATTTATTCAAAACAGGGGTAATTTCTTTGATTAATGGTTTAAATTGTTTAGATGTTGCAACAAGCATATCGACTGTTTCCATAAGCAAATTTATATCCACATTATTAAGTAAATTTTCTATCTTATCTTGAGTGGAGTCAGTGGTGTGAGTAGTGGTCGATGATTCTTTTCTGCCAGTGCCAAAAAACCAATCATCCATCCGATTAGTCCGATCAACGATAGATGATTGCTCATTTTTTTCAGGGAATTCTTGTGAATTATTGTCGTTTTCGTTTGAATCTCGGTGTTTCCTGTTCCCAAACATAAAGTTCGAGAATGAGTCAATATCTCGAATCGGTTTTTGTTTCTGTGGATTATCGTTCTCCACCAATTCAATCTTCCTCCTTTCTTACTCTTTTAGATAAACTATGATGGTGTTTGTATATCGGTATGGACACTTCAACTAAAAATAAAAAAGAAGTCCAAAGACCCCTTTATTTACTTCTTCAACTATTTTTTGAATATGTTTATTCCTTAGTTCTAAAAATTTCAGCAACCTCCACTAAAGTAATTTTTTTGTTAAATATACGTTTGTCCAACATTATGGTACACGCTTGTCCACGCCAAAGAGGTACTTCTGAATAAATTATAGTAATTCAGTTTAAAGGGGGGAAATAAATATGAGTAGCGTATGGAGAAACGAAGATATTTTCGGTAACCAAGGTCGTTCAAGAAATAATTCTAATCGTAATGTTCGTACAGAAGTTGATGTGGAAAATGAGTTCGAAAATAGAGTAGATAATGAAGCAGACAACGACACAGATGTAAATGTAAAAGACAAAAATACAAATAATGCAAGAGCAAGAATCAATAATAGCGGAAACTCTAGAGTCGATCTTGATATTAGAGTAGATAGTAACTCGCGTGCAAGAGTTCGTTCCAGATCAGAAGCTGATTCCGATCAGGAACAGGATCAAGATCAAAGACAAGAACAGGAATAATTAAGTCAGGCAAATAAGGGGTACCTGTGTCTGGATAAACTAGTATATGGTATCCCGTTTATTTACATATAAGGAGGTGGAGAAATGCAGAAACCGATTGAGAATAAACTTAGTACAGTGATTGGGCACAGTGGAAACTCTGAAGTGGACCTAGTAGTAAATATAGATATTGATACAAAAGCGATTGCCTATGGTATGCTGTGCAGCTTATTTGCTAAGGGAGACTTAACAGAATCGGAGTTAGAAAAGGCTATTAAAAAACTTGATTCATTAATTGAACGAGATAAGAAAAGGAAAAACAAAAATAATGATTCAATAGAAGTAAATAGACCTAGAATTTTTGATTTTCCCAATCAAAATTCAAGAAGAAATTGGATTTAAGCCTTTTCTTCTTTACATAGATGATTTCCGTCCTTCGGAATTTTTTTTGACACCCCTTCTAAATTCTTCAGAAATAGTCCATTTTACTAAGTGAGGTTAGTCATTGCAACAGATCGCATCACCTTCAATATGACCCGACTTATTTATTTTTGTTTTCAAATACTTCTCATTATATTCCGAAATATCGCCCCATAATGGTTTTCTTCCTAAAACTTCTAGACCGGCTGTTTGTAATGCATTAAGTTTTTTGGGGTTGTTTGTTATGAGTGTGACCGGTTTCGTTCGTAATGCTCTAAGAACAAGAATGGCATCTCCATAATTTCTAGAATCATCCACGAAACCAAGGGCTTCATTTGCCTCAACAGTGTCATAGCCATTTTCTTGAAGGAGGTATGCCATCGCCTTACTGAATAAACCAATTCCTCTTCCTTCATGGTTTGCTAGATAAAATAATGCTCCAGTTCCATGTTCAGAGATCATCTTCATTGATTTCTTTAATTGGAAGCCACAATCACATCTCTTACTTCCAAATATATCTCCCGTATGACAAATGGAATGAAATCTAATGATGGCATCATCTCCATATTCAAAGTCCCCATATGTTAATACGCTAGATTGTTGAAACTCGGCTAAATTTGCGGAAGATAATTTTTCAATAATTCTTTCATAATCCTCCGTTACTTCATCACAATTCAGCCAACAGTACCAATGGAAAACAACCGTTTCTCCATATAAATTTACTGGAAGTTTAATTGGCCCTACTAAATATATCGCTCCCTTATTTGTTTTTATTAATTGAATTTTGTCTTCTAAAACAGAAAGAACTTTAGAGTCAAGAGTTGGTTTCATTTTATGAACTCCTTCTTTTTTAGAATAGTATTTACTACCATATCTATTTTTAATAACTAAAAAGAGCTTTCCGAATTAGGAAATGCCCTTTCTGTTCATACTTATTTATATAATTTCTTTTAATCTTAAAATTACTTGATCAATTTCATCTTTCGTCGAATTCCTGCCTAAACTAAATCGGATTGCCCCCATTCCAACCTCTTCAGGAACATCCATTTCCTTTAATACAGGTGATAATTCAACGCTGCCGGCATGACAAGCAGATCCTGTTGAAGCAGCTAACTGAGGAATGGCGGATAGCAAATCTTGACCTATTTTTCTTACAAAGCATACATTCAAGGTGTTCGGCAGCCTCTCTTCTGGATGTCCATTCAATACGACCTTTTCTCCAAACTCACCCTTTAGCCTTCTCCAAAAATAGTCACGCAAATCCTTTATGTAGTTATTCCCTAACTGTTGTTTTGCAATTTCACAAGCACAACCTAATCCAACGGCTAATAAAGTATTTTCCGTCCCTGCGCGAAGGCCAAACTCATGACTGGCTCCATGAATGAGTGGTTCGAGTTGGAATCCTTCTCTAATATACAGTGCACCAATTCCTTTTGGAGCATATAGTTTATGACCTGCAATGGTGAGCATGTCTACCATTAATTCATTCACATTGAGAGGGACTTTTCCTGCGGATTGAGATGCATCTGTATGCAAGGCAATTCCATGTCTTTTCGCTATTTCCCCAATCTCTTTGACTGGTTGTAATGTACCAACCTCATTATTAGAGTGCATAATCGTTATCAGGATTGTTTCCTTGGTAATTGCTTTTTCTATTTCTTTAGGTGAGACCATGCCATACCGATCTACACCAACGTATGTTACCTTTGCCCCCATTTGTTCGAGGAACTTACAAGGATTCATTATCGCAGGATGTTCAATTTTAGATGTTATGATATGGTTGCCTTTGTGACGATTTTTAAAATAAAAACCCTTAAGTGCCAGGTTATTGGCTTCACTTCCCCCGCTCGTAAAAATCAATTCACTTGGTGAGCAGCCAATTAACTCGGACACCTGTCCTCTAGCCCTTTGTAATAATTCTTTAACTGGTATGCCCGACCAATGTAAGGCTGACGGATTTCCATAAAAATCATTTAGCAGTGGTTTCATTGCCTCCACCACTTCAGGAGCCATTGGTGTGCTGGCATTGTAATCAAGATATATTTTTTCCATCAAAACATTCATTCCTTTCCACTTTACTTCTACATTATAAAGTCCTAGTGTAACATTTCCTACAGCCATCCTTCATCAATTGAACTATTATCCGCAATTGAGTACGCTGCATTTGTAATGGCCTGTGCTAACGTATCACCCGTTTCGCATACCTTATTAAAACAAACCTCATAATTTCCATTAGTGGTGTAGGAAAACCCTAGCGTTTTTAACCTTTCAACAATTAACATTGCATGATCAAGATTTTGCTCAGGTTGAAAATCTGATACTAAAATAAAGTTATCATTTTCAAAGTCGTACCAGCGATCCCATCTATTTAATTTCCAACCTAGTATTCTACGAGCAATTATTTCAATTTTGGTCATATCCAGTTGACTCCTTTTATTCTCTAATTCAATAATTTTACCACTTTCAGTCGTACGGTCCTATCTAATAAATATCAATTTTTCAAACTTTTATAAGGTCTTAAGAATTCAACCATTGAGCGAATTATATAAAAAATGCCTGTCCCAACTGCTTTTAATATCAAAGCACTTAGAGACAGGCAGCTATTTAACTCTTTGCATTAATGATTTTGTAATTTTTATGATTGACGACAGTTGTCAATGGTTCGTCTTTAGCTTTTGAATAACCATATTGGACTATAACGGAATTATCTCTAATGCCAGAAACAGTACCTTCAAATTGTTCTCCCTCACGTTTAAATTTAATAACATCGCCAATTTTTACAGTAGCCATTCCATCACCTCGACCTTATATTATCCAAAAAAACAGAAGAAATTCTTTTCAAGTAGAAAATTTATCCTTTCATTCCAGCTGATAAATTGGAGCCTTTGATAAAATAACGTTGAAAAAGGAAGAAAATCAACACTGTCGGAATCAACACCATGACAGACATGGCCATCAAATAATTCCATTGCGTCTGGACACTACCTTTGAAGGTTTGAAGTCCGAGCTGAAGTGTATATAGATTTTCATCGCTTAAATATAATAATGGTCCCAATAAATCATTCCATGCCCCGGTAAAGGAGAAAATCGCGACAGTCACTAAAGCAGGTTTGATTAGTGGCATCGTAATGGACCACCAAATACGAAAATGACTGGCTCCATCCATAATGGCTGCCTCAATAATTTCATTGGGTATAGTCATCATAAACTGTCTGATAAGGAAAATATTAAAGGCACTGCCCAAAAAGGCAGGTACGATGAGGGGCAAATAGGTATTAACCCATCCTAATTTAGAAAAAAGTACATATTGTGGTACCATTGTTACAAACCCAGGTAAAAGCATGGTAGAGAGAACTAGAACAAATAAGGCATTTCGCCCTTTAAATGGTACTTTCGCAAATCCATAAGCTATGAAAGAGTTCACCAAAACATTTCCTATTGTGCTAAGAACAGCAATGAGTAAAGTATTTAGGCTCCATCTGGTAAATGCACCTGTTTTCCACGCTTCAATGTAATTGGAAAAATGAAATTCCTTTGGAATAAAGGAAGGTGGATATTGCAAAATCTCCTGAGGGGATTTTAACGAGGTCGAAACCATCCACCATAGAGGGGTTAATAATACTATACTTCCTAAAAGAAGTATCACAAAGACAACGAAATTCTTGGCTTCAAATTTAAATGGCTTTTTTTGACGAATTTCTCCTGTTGTTTTCATTTATCGTCCCCTCCCTCATAATAAACCCAATTCTTTCCGACCTTTAAATTGATAAAAGTTAGCACCATAATAATGATAAATAAGAACCATGCCATCGCTGAAGCGTAGCCCATATCAAATGATTTAAAGGCATTGTTCCACATATGGAGATTATAGAAAAGCAGTGAATTAGATGGTCCCCCTTCACCATTCTGGGTCATCACATACGCCTCTTGGAAAATTTGAAAGGAACCGATTGTACTCGTAATGACATCAAAGAAAATGATGGGTGTAATCATCGGTAGTGTTATGTGAACAAACTTTTGAACACTATTGGCTCCATCTAATGAGGCTGCCTCGTATAAGGATGGTGAAATACCTTGCATTCTCCCGAGGTATAAAAGCATCCCCCCTCCGACACTCCACATTTTCATTAAAATAAGAGCTGGTTTTGTCCAGTTTGGATCAAAAAGCCAGGATGGTCCTTCTATTCCAAAGATATGTAAGAATTGATTAACAAGCCCTGTTGAGGGACTTAACAGCTGCATCCATAAAAAATAGACCGCTACACCAGACAGGATGGCAGGTAGATAAAAAATAGTCCGGAATATTCTCATTCCTTTTACCTTTTGATTTAGTAAAACTGCTACAAAAATCGCCCCCACTGTTGTCAATGGAACCGAAAAGACAACATAATAGAGTGTATTCCAAAGTGATGTCCAGAACATATCATCTATGGTGAACATTTTATTGTAATTATCTAAGCCAATAAAATTCATTTTTGAGGTAATGTTATAATCGGTAAAACTAGTAAATAAGGAAAATAGCAAAGGTCCCGCAGTTAAACCAATAAAACCAATCAACCAAGGTAAAATGAACACATATCCCGTTAGGTTTCTTTTCCACTTTAAAAGAGAAACGGATGGGGCTGACGCTTTCGTTTCTGTTCTCTTGACTGAAAGTTGTGGTATAGACGATTCCACTCGTTCCATTGTCACTTTTCCCATATCGTTCATTCCTTTCAAGTACGAGGAAGAGAAGCACCAATGGCTTCTCTTCCTCGACTATTATTTCTTCACTTTTTTCACATCTTTTTCCGCTTTATCTAAAGCTTCTTTAGGAGTCATTTTTCCTTTTATTGCCGCTTCGACGTGATGATTAATCCGATTCTGATAGTCAGGATAGTTAGTAGGAACCGGTGATAACGTAGTGTATTTCAATGCATTGACTGCTTCTTGGTAGACTACTTTTGAATCACCCGTTAAATCTTTCAAGACACTTTCTGCTGCCTTTTTATTGGCTACGTTATCGTAGTTTTTCTCAGCCCAGTACTTTTGCGCTTTTTCGCCAGTTAAATATTTAATAAATTCGACTGCTTCTTTCGGATGCTTCGCTCCTTTTGGTACTTCAGCTACAAATCCGCCTCCATCGCTCCATGGTTTACTATTTTCATCAAACTTAGGGATGGATGTCACACCAAAGTCCATCTTTGTACCAGAGTCGCGTATTTGGGTATAGAATGTGGCTACGTCCGTAAACATGGCTACCTTTCCAGCTATAAATGGATTGGCTTGTCCATTACTGAATTCCGCCTGATACGTTTGGATTGTTTTATCACCGTAATATTTCTGCCAGTCCGCTAACCATTGCAATGCCTTTACCTTGTTAGGGGTGTCAATATTCAACATTCCATTTTCAATGTAGCCCTTGCCGTTGTCCGCATTTTTTAGCCAGCTAGGTGCACCAAAACCGCCAAACAATGGATAATAACCGATTCTCGTATATTTTTCACCTTGTTTAACATCAAGTTTCTTGGCTGTTTCTTCAAGCTCTTTCCAGGTGGTTGGCGGCTGATTAGGATCTAACCCAGCTTCTTTAAATGCGTCTTTATTATAAAATAGTAATCTTGTATCGGTTGTAAATGGTACCGCATATGGCTTTCCTTCATATAAAACCGTGTTCCAAAGATTTGTGTAAAATTGTTTTTTAAAGGAATCTGCTTTTATGTATTTAGATAAGTCTTCAGCCTGATTGTTCTCAGCACGTTGTGAAACACTATTGATATCATTGATGACTACATCGGCAGGATTTCCTGCTGCCACAGCCGCGAGGTTTTTCGTCCAAATATCTCCCCAGGGGATAAAGGTATGTTTAACAACGATTTTATCCTGTGATTTATTAAAGTCATCGACAATTTTTTCAATTACTGGCCGTCTCGTTTCAGAGCCCCAGAATGTCCAAAAATTAACCACTACTTTTCCTTTTGAACTAGCGGCTTCAGTACTTTTACTTGAACAACCAGAAAGAATTGTTGCCATGATCAGCATGACAACTAAAAATAAACTCCCAACCCTTTTTTTCATATGGTTAAGCCTCCTTAAACGTTTTATAAAATAAATAGTGTAAAATAAAAGTGAAGTGGGTCCCAAATCTTAAAGTGATATACCCGAGATCCTGTCAAATAAACATGTTTCTTGTCAATATAGGCTAAAAGTAGGAAATTTTTCACCTGTTTAAACATTGGTTGCACTGGCATAGTTCCTTTATCAAGCATGTTATACTGTCCTATGGGTATAATTGCGTTATATAGGAAGATTAGGATTAGTAGGAGTGTGTTTTATGAATTACAAGCTTGTCATCTTAGATATAGACGGTACCATCGTCCCACATGGAAAAACAGTAAGTGCTGCAACAAAGCGTGCCATCGAACAGTTAAGAGAGAAAAATTTGAAAGTAGTCATAGCTACTGGGAGAGCACCCTATTTTTCAAAGTCTGTTCTAGAAGAAACCGGGGTTGACTCCATGGTCTTTTTTAATGGGTCGTATGTCTACCATGAAGGTAAAGAACTATATCAGAATACGATTGATAAAAATATATTAAAAAGAGTAAATTTTTTATCGCATAACTATCAACATCCACTTACTTTTTTAGGTGGTACTAGCTTTAAAGTTACCGATTTAAGTCATCCATTTGTCGTGGAAGCATTTTTGAACGATCCGTGGAAGCCTGAACTTGCACCGCCAAAATTCTGGATGGATCAAGATATATATCAAATGTTCCTTCATTGTGATTTGGAGGAAGAAGCTTTTTATACATCTGAAATTCCAGAATTAGATTTTCGAAGATGGACCTCAACTGGAGCTAGAACCTGTGATGTAAATTTGTCCAATTCCAACAAAGCTGTTGGTCTAACAAAACTGTTAGAAAAGCTTGGAATTGCACCTGACGAAGCGGTTGCCTTTGGGGATGGGTTAAATGATATTGAAATGCTTTCGTTGGTTGGAATGGGCGTTGCCATGGGGTCTGCTCGAGAAGAAGTGAAACAAGCTGCAAAAATGGTCACACTAACAGCTGAAGAAGACGGAGTCCATTACGGCTTAAAGAGATTGGGTTTAATATAATCGTATTCCTTTTCTTCGATAAAAAAGCTTGTAGAATTCGTCCAGATAGACTTTTTCTACAAGCATATTTGAGTTTTTTAGTAATATCAATTCCAAAGAATCAATCTAAAATCATATAACGGAGAAAATTCTATTTCATTATTTGCTGGTAGATTTACTGCATTTCTTCCCATTTGGCAACTTCTTCACGAACCCGCGGTGCTACCTCTGTTCCCAATAACTCAATCGCTTTCATTACATCCTCATGTGGCATGCTGCCAACTGGTACATGAAGCATAAAACGTGTGATTCCAACGTTTTTCCGTAGATGAATGATTTTTTGTGCAACTGTGTCAGGATCACCGACATATAAAGCTCCTTCTAAGCTTCTTGCTGCATCAAAGCTGGATTTATCGTAATACCCCCACCCGCGTTCCCGACCAAGCACATTCATCGCTTGCTGGGTAGGTGGGAAGAATTTGTCGGCTGCAATTTCGTTTGTCTCCGCGATAAAACCATGAGAATGTGAGGCAACTGCTAGCTTAGATATGTCATGACCTGCTTGTGCTGCCGCTTTCTTGTATAGTTGGACAAGCGGTGAAAATTGCAGTGGACGACCACCAATAATTGCTAGAACAAGCGGCAATCCGAGCACACCTGCACGAACCACGGATTTCGGCGTACCACCACTGCCAATCCAAACTGGCAAAGGATTCTGGACCGGCCTTGGGTAGACCCCCAGATTATTGATGGCCTGCCGATGCTTTCCACTCCAGGTCACTTTTTCAGACTCTCGTAATTTCAACAATAATTCCAGTTTCTCATCAAACAGCTCATCATAATCGTTTAAATCATAACCAAAAAGTGGAAAGGATTCGATAAAAGAACCTCTGCCTGCCATGATTTCTGCACGACCGTTTGATATCCCATCAAGTATTGAAAATTGTTCAAATACTCGTACCGGGTCATCAGAAGAAAGTACTGTAACAGCACTGGTCAGCCTGATTCGCTTCGTTTGGGACGCTGCAGCTGCCAACAAAACTGCAGGTGAAGACGCCGCATAATCTTTGCGATGATGCTCACCTACACCAAATACATCCAAACCAACCTGATCTGCGAGTACAATTTCATCGACCACTTCTCGCAATCGTTGCGCATGGCTTATTACTTCGCCGGTTTGAACGTCCGGCGTTGTTTCCACAAACGTGGTGATACCAATTTCCATTGAAAATCCCCCTAGTTATTTCTTCTAATGTTTCCGAGTGTTGCATAAGTATGTACCTTTGGAGAGTATTTTATTTAGATGCTTGTCCTGGCCATCCATCCAAGTACAACAACTTAATTCTATCAAAGTACTGATATTTATTCGAAAAGGAAGTTTTGCAAAATTTAATCAAAACAAAAATGGAACCATTTATCGTCTGTTTAATTATTTAAATTTAGTTTACATAATAATATTATAGTTATCCTTATAATTATATCTTAATGTTTTCCTCTCCTATTCAAAAATGAAACAAAGAAGCTTCAACTTTTAAAATAAAAAATAATTCTTGAGTTGTCGGTACATAATACAATAAAAAGGTGTGTTGATCATTGGATTTTCCTACCATTCACATGAATTTTTGGGATGCAATTTTCGCTATTCCTATAATATTATTGTTAACTCAATTTATTAAGGTTTATTTTAAAGTACCGAAATGGTTTGTTCCAACTATCGCGCTTCTATTTGGGTTAGGAATCTCACTTTTTATTAGTCACAAACACAGCGTCATTGGCGGAATCTTTATGGGCTGGTTTTATGGATATGCAGCAATCGGTACATACGCTTCGTTAAAAACAAACATTATTTCCTTTAGAAATAGACAAAGCAAAAAATAAACGAATTTCACCTATTAGGAGCCTTCTGTAAAATTTGTAAGAAGAAAATCTATTTGATTAAAATATTGAGGATGAATGGTAATGGAAGATATATTTGCTTCAATACTGCGCACAATCGTCTCTATAAGTATCTTAATGATTTGGTCTTTATGGTTTGGAAAACAAATGAACTCTCATATTAATCTTTATAATTTCGCCATATCAATCACAATCGGGTCATTTATTGCCAACATTGGATTTGATATTAATTTACACCTTATTCCCATGCTCGCTGCATTTCTAACACTGATTTTCGTCTATTTCTCATTTTCTCTTATATCTTCTAAAAAAAGGGGCTTTCGTAAATGGTTATCAGGCCGACCCACTGTAATCATGGAAAAGGGAAAAATTTTAGATAATAATATGAAAAAAATCCGCTATACTCTTGATGATTTAAATCAACAGCTAAGAGAAATGGGAATATTTGATATGATTGAAGTGGAGTTTGCCATTCTAGAAGTAAGCGGAAAGTTATCTGTCATGAAGAAAACCAAATATCAACCTACGACGAAACAAGATTTACGTCCTACTATTCAAAATCAAGATATTATTGTACCAAAAGAACTAATCATGAATAGGAAAATCATTGAAAAAAACTTCAATGACCAGTATACGTATGATTGGCTCCTTAACCAATTGAATCAAAGAAAATTAGAAATAAAGGATATTCAATATGCCGTTATTTCTACTACTGGGTTTTTATTTATTGATTTATATCAAGATCAATTAGACTCGGCGATTGATCTTGAATAACAGGAAATATTTGAAAAAAAGGAAATCATTCGTAATCTTTTACGATTGATTTCCTTTTTTATATTTTCTGTCACCAAATCTCCTTTTATTCGATCTACCACTTCATCAGTAGTTAATTTCAGATGGGTATAGAACATTTCAGTTAGAATTTTTTTATTTCACTTTGAGATTTTTTACAGGCAGATGTTCATTTTTCAATCCAATTATCGTTTTCTTTTTTGTATTTCTTTTTAACAGCACTCCATGCTACTTTAAAGGCCGTTTCTTCCTCTTTATATTCTTCGCTTGCTGAATTAAAGGCCTCTTTAAAAATTTCTTGAGCATGATGTGGCAGATTGTCTTTTACAGAATCCGGTAGGTCGTTTAGTGAATTGTACGGCATTATTTTTTCCTCCTCTTTTACTATCTCCATAAATTGTATATTACCTATTTTCATGGGTTCAAAACACCCCATTTATTACGAATTGGATATGGTTTGAATTTTTGGGCCGATGGGTACTGTATTTTCATTCTCAAATAATTAGGAGGGTTAAGTATGGAGGATAAACAGTACCCTAGAAAACTACCTGCACAAGAACAAAAACAGCAACCAGGAATTGAAAAGGAAATGACCCCACTTCCCGAATCCGAAAATCCAAAATACAAAGGAAGTGACAAATTAAAAGGAAAGAATGCTCTCATCACGGGTGGAGATAGTGGAATTGGCCGTGCTGTCTCAATTGCCTTTGCAAAAGAGGGAGCCAATGTAGCGATTGTTTATTTAGAGGAACAGGCGGATGCCGAAGAAACAAAACAGCTGGTCGAAAAGGAAGGTGTAAGATGTTTATTACTATCAGGTGACATCGGTGATGAATCATTTTGCAAACAAGCTGTACAACAAACTGTTGATGGACTGGGAGGGCTTGATATCTTAGTGAATAATGCTGGTGAACAGCATCCAATAGAAAGCATTCTAGAAATTTCTACTGAGCAACTGGAAAAGACCTTCCGTACGAATATTTTTTCTATGTTTCATTTAACAAAAGCAGCATTACCTCACCTAAATCGAGGCAGTGCCATCATTAATACCACATCTATAACGGCATATAAAGGAAATCCAATGCTTGTTGACTACTCTGCAACAAAAGGGGCCGTCACCTCATTTACCCGTTCACTTGCACAACAGTTAGTCGATAAAGGAATAAGGGTAAATGGTGTAGCACCAGGTCCGATTTGGACACCACTGATTCCTTCGACCTTTAGTGAGGAAGATGTAAGTAAGTTTGGACAAAATTCACCAATGAAACGCCCCGGACAGCCGGAAGAACTAGCGCCTTCATATGTATACCTAGCAGCAAATTCAGATTCATCGTATGTATCAGGACAAATTCTGCATGTAAATGGTGGTACGGTCGTAAATGGATAATAGAATCCAATGCTATTAAAAATAGGGGGTTTTTATTCACCCCCCCATTGTATTTGGACCGTATACCTAATCTAACTTACTAAAAAAGAAGAGCTTATTTATTGGTTAAATAAACTCCCCTTTTCCTGTTACCTATCTACTTAAAGGCATTATCCCGAAATATGTTCATCTCCCGAAAAATCCTGTGTTTGTGCAAGCCGCTGTTTCTTAGACTTTTTAAAGTGAAACAATTCATATATAACCGGTACTACCACTAATGTTAATAATGTCGAAGCCGTTAAACCACCAATAACCACAATCGCTAAGCTTTGTGAGACAAGACTCCCCATTTCCGCTTTTTTAAATAATAATGGCAGCATCGCACAGATTGTAGCAATGGCAGTCATTAGGATAGGACGGAGCCTTGTACTTGCTGCATCCAAAATAGCCTCACGCATTATCATCGTTTCCTCGTTTTGCTTCACTCGGTCAAGTAATACGATGGCATTTGTCACAACAATTCCAATTAACATTAATGCACCAAGCAAGGCTGTAATTTCAACCGGTATCCGGCTGACCAAAAGTCCTACAATCGCCCCAATTGCTGCAAGCGGTAATGAGAATAGAATCGCAAGTGGTGCTCGTAAGGTCTTAAATGTAATGACCATGATGAGGTAAACAAGTCCGATTGATACGGCCATTGTCATAAATAGGTTTGTAAAGTCATCAGCTTGTTGTACTGATGCACCTCCGACAAATACCTCGACATTATCAGGCAGCTTTAATCCCTCTCCTGGTTTGGCACCATTAATCTTTGAATTAATTTTTCCAGAGACTACCGATAACTGTTTTGGATCAACTGCTGCTGTTACCCGTAAATACGTCTCTCCATCTTTGTGAAGGATTTGAGTTGATTTATTTTCAACATTTAGTTTTGCAATCGAAGTGATTGGCACCAAGTTTTGCCCAGCAGTAATCATAATTCCTTCTAAGTCTTTTGTGGAGGAAGGATTTAAGACAGGTTCTAAATATACAGGTGTATTGGTTCCATCAAGTGTTACACTTCCTACTGGCATACGATTAAGCAGCATTCCGAGCTGTTGAGTAATTTCACCTGGTTTAGCCACATCTGAATCAACTTCAAAGGAATAAACAGGTTTCTTCTCTTCTTGGTTTGTCTCTACCTTTTCAACACCCTTAATGTCTTTGATTTCCTTTTCAATTGTGGCAGCTGCTGACTCAATGTCAGTTATTTGTTCACCAACGACATCAACTGTAATCGTTGTGGAACTTCCACCTGTCATTGATCCTGAATCTGCTATTAATTCAGCGCCGGGATACTCATTTTTCTGTTCATTTACTTTTTCAATAAAACGGTCAGCGTTTGCTTTTTCTTTCATGATAATCGTATAGACAGCCGTTGTCGGAGATTTTACGTCCCCATATTGGGCGGCATCAGGACTATTGCCTAATTGTGTATAAATCGATTCCGGTCCATCTTGGGACAATAAAAATTCTTCTAATTTCAACGTTTCTTTCCGAACCTTTTCCATTGGCGTTTCATTAGGGTAATCCAATGTGACCATTACCATTTCCGCATCCGAACTATCCAATGCTCCTTTTGGCATGACAAAATAGGCGCCAATTGAGCCAAAAAACAACAGTGCAGACGTAAGCAAAATCACCCATTTATGATTCAATGACCATCCCAGCATCGATAGATAGCGTTTTGGCGTACGATGTTCTGGTAGCTTAGCATTTTTCAAGAGTCCTGCACTCATTAATGGGACAACGGTTAAGGCTACTAGCAGTGATGATAATAAAGAATACGTAACTGTTAACGCAAAAGGCATTAAGAAATCCTTTAATCCTGCCCCCGCTATTCCTAGCGGCAAGAATACAGCAACTGTTGTGAGTGTGGATGATGTGATGGCTGAAGCCACTTCTTTCGTTGCATTAATCACCAGTTCGATGGAAAATTTCTCATGTTGCATTTTACGGAATATATTCTCTATAACTACGATACTATCATCGACCAATCGACCAACGGCAACTGCCACACCACCGATGGTTAGAATATTTAATGTAATCCCTGACTGTGAGAGTAAAAAGAGAGTTAGACATAAAGATAATGGTATGGAAACAATCGTTATGAATGTTGAACGAATGTTTCGTAAAAAAAGCATAATGACAATGGTAGCAAATAAAGCCCCTAACAGCACTTCTTTAACCATACTTGTTACGGAGGTTACAATCATATCAGCTGTTGAAAAGAACACGCTCACGTTCACATTGTCATATTTCTTGGAGAGCTCATCCGCTGTTTTTCTTACCTCTTTCACGATAGATACTGCACTTGAATTGCTATCCTTCGTAATTATGGCAAGTAATGCCTCTTCCCCGTTTATATGTGTAATGTTTCCTTCTTGATTTGCCTTTTGAATGGTGGCAACATCCATTAGTATTACCCCAGGTAATACCGGTAAATTCTTAAGATCATCCAGACTATCTAGGGTACCGACTACTTTAATATTACTTGCTTTCCCATCAATGGTTTTCTCCCCTACCGCAGCAGCCATATTTTGACCTTGTAATACCCCAAGGATGGCTTGAGCAGGAAGATTTAATTGCTGCAGCTTCTCTTGATTTAGCTCAATTGAAACTTCATTTACTCCTCGCCCGTACATGGCTACACTTCCGACGCCCTTCACTTCTTTTAGGGCTGGAAATATTTTTTCATCTGCTAGAGTAATATTTTCTTTCGTTATTCCCTCGTCAAACGTCACGGAAATATCAGCAATTGGAATCATGTCAGTATTTAGTTGAACCACGATTGGTTTATTTGTACCGTCGGGAAGCTGAATACCGTCTATTGATTTTTGTACATCTGTTGTTGCTTGCTTCATATCTGTTTCTGCTTCAAAGAAGATATCAACTTTTGAAAAACCATCTCCTGTTGTAGAAAATACTTCACGTTTGCCTTTTACAGATGATACAGATCGCTCTATAGGTGCTGTAATCATATGCGTCATTGTTTCAGCATCTGTCCCTTGACCAAGAACAACAACTGTTACCTGAGGATTATCAGCAGTCGGTAAAAACTCCATTGGCAATGTAAAATAACTTACGATCCCCATCACTAAGACAAGGACGGTCGTAAGGGTTACCGCAGCCTTATTTCGAAAAGACCACTTTGTAAACCACGTCATAATTTGTTTCCCCCTAGTAAATCTTAAATTTTTTTTGGATAGGTAGATTGAAAGTATAGTAGAAGGTCTAAGTAGTATAAAAAGAAGAATAGTGCATAGGCTGTATTAACTATTATTAGTACATATGTATTACCTAAGCCAAACTGAATTATATCGGTTCTCAATAAAGAAGTAAACAAATTTTTGGAAAAATTTACATTTAATTAACAAGCATTGAATGCAATGCAAATGGCGTATATATCTTTTAAACAAAAAATGTAACATGGTTCAGCCATGCTACATTTCATGATGGGATTATGTTTACTACTGGGGAAAAGTGACCCAAATTTATTATACATCTAGTTATACTTGTTCTGTTTTCCGCAATTAATTTTTGTTATTTAATGCCTCCACAAAAATAAATAAACCGTTATAATAGTTTTTCATTTCATTGATTTGAAGATTATTTTCCTTTAGTAGTCCCAGTGTATCCCTATTTAAACAACAACCGTCGCAGATTTTTTTCCATCCTGGCGTAAGCACCTCCTGCAAAGCAGCAAGAAAATCATTATCCATTTTGATGTGTTCAAAAAAAAGGATTTTTCCTCCTGGTTTGCAAACACGAATTATTTCTTCCATTGCCTTTTCTGGATTTGGAATCGTACAGAAGACGAGAGTGGCCACAACCGTATCAAAGCTATTTTCTGCAAATGGAAGATCTTCCGCATTTGCTTGGACCATCATGATTGGCACAAAGAATTGTTGATGCTTTTGTCGAGAGCGCTCAATCATGTGTGGACTTGGTTCAGTTGCCACTACTTTATCAACTCCCCTATAGAGAGGAAAATTAATTCCTGTTCCTGATCCTATTTCAAGAACTTGGCCAGTTGCCTTTGACAAAAGTTCCTTCCGTATCCTTTTAAACTTGTTTTTTTCTAATGGACTCATAAAGAAATCATACCATTTAGAAAATAAAAGACTCATACTGTTCACTCCAACCTAATGATGAATATCCAATAAATCTGTCAATACTAATTATAACTAATCTTACATATTTGGATGATTTTCTGATTTACTTTCCAGTTTTGGGGATTTACTTTCCCCTTTTCCTTGTTTACTTTCCACTTTTGATATATTACTGTCCGCTTTTCCCTTTTTACTTTCCAATTGAAATAAATACGGATTTTTAGACAAAAACAACAACCCATTACATTTTGTTTCTTTTGATTAACATAGTTAAATTAAATTAAATAAGTATGAAAAAGGCTAATTAATTAAGGCTTTGTCCGTTTTCAAAATCAAATGTGTTAAATAAATTAAGTTAAAAAATTTAATTATGTTAGCAAAAATGTTAGCAGATTTGAAGCAAGTGGTCATAATATATAGACTAATTACTTTAGTTGGGAGGGATTTCAAAGTATGTTGTTTCTCCGAGAAAAATTTACAGTAATAGAGATAAGAATATAATTCATTTCTTAAATTTTATACATAACTATATATACGTTTTTTATTAGAGAAGTATCTAATATCACTGAACAACAGTTTCCTAAACTGTAGGTCGGAGGTTCGAAGCCTCTTTAGGACGTCCTAAAAACCCTTGCTACTGCAAGGGTTTTTCTGTTTGAGTCTGTTATAGTTATTTATTTAAAACAGTTAATTTTGTTCCACCTTATAAAGCTTTAATAAAGTGATGATAGACCCAGGGACGGTAATAATTCTAACCGACGTTTCGTTTTTGGGGGACTTTGTAAATACCCCTTTACCCGCTATATATTGACTAGATTGACAAACATGAATAGTTAAATCTTCAAAATCGACCTGTTTCCATTCAAGTCCAAGTAATTCACCTTGCCGCATTCCTGTTGAAACAGCCAAATTTATTAATACCTTGTATTTTATATCTTCATTCTCCACTGCCTCCAACAGCACTTGCACTTGCTTTTCATCATAAACATTGGTCTGCTATTTTCTAACCTTAGGTGGATCAACTTGAGAAGAGCAATTTCGGTGATTATGAATGTTTGCAACACTAAAAAAATCAATTTCACTAGGGCTATTATGGATGTATATATATATACCGACATTTAAGCAATAATTGATCCAATTTTTTTAGGACTATAATTCTAGTAGTCGGGTACCATGGATTATATATCAATATGGCATTATTGGTGTTTATTAGCCTATTTTTATATTATTTCTTACATAGAGAAAAAAACACTCAAGCAAATACAACCGTTTTTTCTAGCGATTTTTAAGATTCTAATAAAATAACTCCTTCAAGATGTTTCAGGGATACCTTCGAAACACTCATGGCATTATTTGTGTGTGTTTCGGAGATTTTATCCTGTCCATAGACATCTTTCATGTAGGATTATTGCCAGTAGCTTTGGACTGACTAATGATATTTGAATTTTCAGGGGTGTACATTGAACCTTTACTATATAAATCTCGAGAGTATCGGGCTTAAACAAATTTAAAATCCAAGAAAAAAATTATTGACCTAAGGATAATTTTACTCACCATTAAGGTAAACGGTGTTTTAGTTGTTCTATAAAACTTTGTGTGTACTCTGCCGTAGCTTTTTTTGCTTCCGCCGCATTTCTGTTCTTTATATGGTTAATTATTTTTTCATGAGCCTCTATTGATTTCGATGGTTCAAATCTAAAATAACCAAAAGACTTAAATAAATAAAAATCAGTAAGTGCCCAAATTTGATTTATGTTTTTAATAATAATTTCTGAGTGGGTCATCATGAGTATGGAAAGGTAAAAACCGCGGGTATAATTATGATATCTATATTTATCCCGCAGCTCTTCTATATTTTCTTTGTTTTGAGAATGGTGAATTTCAAGCTGTTTGAATTCTTCTGGATTATGGTGAATTGCAGCCAATTCCGCACAAAAAGACTCCAATACGGAACTTAACATGAGTTGATCGATAATGTTAGTTTTTGAATAATCAATAACCTTACAGCCTGACTGGGGGATAATCTCAATAAATCCGTTATTTTCAAGCATTTTTAATGCATCCATTACCGGTCTCCTAGAGACTTGAAATTTGTCTATCAATTCATTAACTGATATTTTTTCACCAAAGTCCCATTTTCCAGATAACAATTCCATTCTCAATTGCTCATATACTGAAATAAATTTCATTTTTGGGGGCTTTGGAAAAGATGTAAAGAAATCTTCCATAAAATACTCCTTTGTGGCAATTCTATATGTGTATAGTTTATTTTGTTATTGTTCACAAATATATTACCACAAAATTAATTATGGATGGAACCAACTTCGTTCCTTACTCATTCATCAAAAATTTATGCCTAGTTCAATATTTTTTCTATTAATATTTTTATCCTCCCAAGTAAAGCCTTCTTACTTCAGAATTCTGTTTAAGATCATTGGATTTCCCCTGCAAGGCAATACGCCCATTTTCCAAAACGTAGGAATAATCTGATATTTCTAAAGCCATATTGGCATTTTGCTCAACTAATAAAATCGTAGTGCCAGCGGAGTTTATTTCTTTGATAATCTCAAAAATTTCCTTAACAAGAATCGGCGCAATTCCTAATGATGGCTCATCCAAAAGTAGTATTTTAGGACTCCCCATAAACGCTCTTCCAATCGCTAACATCTGTTGTTCCCCACCGCTAAGTGTACCTGCCTTTTGATTTTGACGCTCTTTCAGTCTAGGAAAATAGGAAAACACCTTTTCCAAATCATGTTTAATCTGCTCTTTATCCTTTCTAATGTAGGAACCAGCCTTTAAGTTTTCCATGACCGTTAATAATGGGAACACCCTTCGTCCTTCTGGACAATGGATAATTCCGGATTTCACCACATCACTTGCTGATTTCTTAAGCATAGGTGAATCCTCAAACAAATATTCACCTTCTTTAGGTTTTAAAAGCAAAGAAATGGTTTTTAATGCGGTTGATTTTCCGGCCCCATTTGCTCCTAAAAGGGAGACAATCGACCCCTTCTTTACTTCGATTGATATTCCTTTTAATGCATGGACATGGTCATAATAGACATGAATGTTATCTAATTTGAGCAATGGACTTATCCTCCCCTAAGTAAGCTTCAATTACTCTAGGATTATTTTGAATTTCTTCAGGAATTCCTTCAGCGATTTTTTGACCAAAATTCATTACCGTGACATAATCAGAAACCTTCATGACTAAAGACATATCATGCTCTATTAATAAGATGGTGTAATTCATTTCACTCTTTATTTTTAATAACAAATTACTAATATGTTCCGTCTCCACCGGATTCATTCCAGCCACCGGCTCATCAAGTAATAGCAATTTAGGTTCAGCCATCATCGCACGAGCAATGTCTACCATTTTTTGATACCCAAAAGAGAGATTCGATACTTTTTCGTCTGCAAAATGAGATAATTGCATGAGTTCTAATAATTGATAGGCCTTATGAATAGATTCCTCTTCTTTCCTGCGATTTGAAGGCAAGTTCAAGGCAATTGAAAATATATTTCTTTTCAGCTTTGAATGAAGCCCTGTTAACATATTTTCTAAAACAGTCATCTCCGAAAAAAGTTCAACGTTTTGAAAGCTGCGTGAGATTCCGTATCGAATGACTTGATGAGGTTTTACAGATAATAAATTTTTATTTTCAAATGTTATTTCACCCATTGAAGGTGTATAAAAGCGGCTAATACAATTAAAAATGGTTGTTTTCCCAGCACCGTTTGGACCAATAATGGAATGGATATTTCCTGGAGTTATTTCGAAGGAAAGACCATTAATGGCTGTTAGACCTTCAAATTGCACTTTCACATCATGAAATTTTAACATCCGTCTCAATCCCTCCTTTATTTGGTGGAGTTATCCCCATTTCCCTTTTGCGATTTTTGATGGAATCATATATTGAAACTAGCCCTTTCGGACGGAAAAGAATGATTATGATAACAGCAATTCCTATGACAACATTAGTCACTCCAATATAGGAATCTGTAAAATGTGGTATAACTGTTAATAGTATGGCACCTATAATGGATCCGGAGATGGTGCCAATCCCTCCTACAACAATCATGGCAAGAAGGAATAAGGAACTAATAATCGTAAAATCATCAGGGCTGACATAGCCGATCCAGTAACTATAGAGTCCACCAGCAATTCCTGTAAAAAAGGCACTAATCGCAAACATGAAAGTTTTATAGAAAGCTACATTGATTCCATTGGCCTCCGCCGCTACCTCACTATCGCGAATAGCCACAAAAGCCCTTCCCATCCCGCTTTTTAAAATATTCTTTAACATCCAGCAAATGAAGAGTGTAAGTCCTGCTATTACGTAAAAAAACTCAGTATCGGTATCCATTAGCATAGGACGATTAACCGATAAACCAGCATAACCGTTTGTAAGTGACTCCCAATTTAAGGCGATTTGCGGAACGGAAACAGCGAACCCTAGGGTAGCAACGGCAAGGAAGGGACCGCTTAATCTCACAGCGGGAATCCCGATAACAATGCTAATCAGTCCCGTAACAATACCAGACAAAGGCAATGTAAGCCAGATTGGCCATCCAAACATATTGGAAACAATAGCAACTGTATAACTGCCAATGGCCAAAAAACCAGCATTCCCCACTGATATTTGACCACCGAAACCGACAAGTAAATTGATGGACAAAGAACTAATGATATAGATACAGGCCATAGCAGAAAGCGTTAAAAAATAACCGGACCCCCCCACAATAGATGGAAAGAATAATAGAAATAAAATGAAAATGAATAGAAAAATTTTATTTTTAGTAAATGTAAGCAAACCTTATCACACCTTTTTAATCGTTTTTCTTCCACCAAAGATTCCCTGAGGGCGAATATACAAGACCATGACAATAAGTAAGAATGTAAAACCAACCTTAAATTCAGGTCCAATATAGTAACTGATAAGGCCCTCGATCAGTCCGATTACCAAACCACCAAAAAGGGCACCAGGCAAACTAACAAACCCTCCCAATACAGCTGCTGCAAAAGCCATAATGACAACATCAAACATCATATTTGTGGTTAGGTATGTAATCGGTGCCGTCATCATTCCGGCAATACCGCCTAGAACAGAACTAACCACCCAGGTCGTCATAAACACTTTTGAAACCTTAATTCCCATTAATTTAGAAGCCGTTATATCTTGAGCAGATGTCCTAATCGCCAAACCTACTTTGCTATATTTAAAAATTAAATAAAATAGTGCCATCACGACAATGGTCAATCCGACTAAAAAGATCTCATTTGGTGTAATAAATACACTTCCGATGTTCAAAGGCTCTCCCTCAATGGCGACTGGATAACTAGTTGGCGTATGGCCCCAAATCAAACCTGCAACCCCATTAATTACTAAAAACAACCCCAACGTAATAACCATTTGGTTCAAATGATGCTCTGATTGAACCCATTTCATAAAAAATAGATAAATCAAAAATCCTGTAACAGCTGCTACCACTAGGGCAAGTATAAAGGATATGGCATAAGGAAGATTTAATTTTTTTAGAAATAGAAAGCTGATAAAGGTGGTCATCATCGCCATTTCACCTTGAGCAAAATTGACTACTCCCGTAGTCTTAAAAATCAATACCAGTCCAAAAGCTGCTAAACCGTATACACAGCCAAAAATTAATCCACTCAATACAACCTGCATCATGTAAATCCCTCCCTTGTTGACTATATTTAGAAAGAAACAGGAATGAGGTACCATTCCTGCTCTTTTTATGGTTATTCTAATAAGTGATTTTTCCGGTTTCCGGGTCGACAGAAATCACATCAGATAATGGTTTAAGTTTTCCATCTTCTGCTTTTGTCATATACAACGAAGTAAGACCATGATGATTTTCTTTAGAGAAAGATACTTCTGCAAACAAAGATCCTTTCCACTTGTCGAAGGTATAAAATGTGTCTAAATATTTCTTCCATGTTAAATCCTTTCCTGTTCGCTTTAATGCTTCAACAAGAAGTTCTGCCTCTGCCCATCCTTCCTCAGCATAGCCAATCACTGGAGCATCCGGCCAATCTTTTTTGAAACGTTCTTCGTATAATTTAGCGTCAGTATTATCATCGGCCTGTTCAAGATCCACCATGATGGAACTTGAAATAGTCCCATTCCAGACTTCTGTACCAGCAAGATTAAATAAATTGGTATCTGCTCCCCCCACATACCCAACCATGTAAGGAACATCTTTTAAGCCAATTTTATACATAGCTTTCTTGAGATTTGCTGCCGGTGCAGGCGTCGAAAAGTCCATAATCACATCTGGGTTGGATTGTTGAAGTTTCTGAGCTTGAGAACTTAACTCCACATCACTGGTTTGAAAATTCACCTCAGCAACAACTTCTACCCCTTTATACTCTTTAATTGAATTCTTAACGGACTCATACCCTTCCTTACCTAAATCATCATTTTGATAGGCAATCGCGATTTTTTTAGCTCCGAGCTTTTCGACGGCATAATTAAGAAATACTTTTGCTTCTATACCATAGTTGACAGGGTGCTGCCCCATGACGTTCGGAATAGGCGGATTCGCAAATGGCTTTGCTCCAGAAGCTATCATTGTTACGGGTATTCCCTTTTGTTTATAGTAGTTTAACGCTGCCAGATTGCTAGCGGTTCCAACAGGCCCAAGCATCGCAAATACCTTATCTTCCTCAACTAACCGCTTCGCCAATTGAACAGCTTTAGATGGCTGGTACTGATCATCATAAGCAATCAGCTTTAATTTACGACCATCTACCCCACCATTCTCATTTACATATTTAAAGTAAGATTCAATTCCTTTTCTCATATTGTCAAATGTTGCTGCAGGACCTGACTGTGGTCCTATATGACCTATAAGAATTTCATCTTTCGTTACCCCTTGTACATAATTTCCTTTATCACTTTTTGAAACACTTCCAGAATTTGCTGAGTTTGAAGAAGATTTACTGGAACATCCCGATATTACTAGAAGGAATGCGAGTAGAAGGTTTAAGGTTACTAGTCTTTTCATATTCAATCCCCTTTTTTTGTATAGGTATCTTTTTCTATGTGTAAAGACAGCAAGAAGCATTGTGAAGGTATTACTTGTTTTTCGAAATTTCATTAACGGATGATCTAGGATGTAGAATTTAGAATATGAGGGTCTTAGAAATTGTTCCATTCACAAAAATTTGTCTTCCTTGAAAGGTAAAGGATGTGAGTTTTTCAATTTTTATCCTTGGGCTCCCCCCTTATCTACTTATTTTAAAATAATCTACACATATAAAATATAAATACTAGTATATTAATATTTTGTATAATACATCTGAAAAATTTATAAACCAATTTTTCCTAACAATATTAAAAAAATTTTCTCCAACTTACGTATGAACAATAGGTTTCATCCACTCTGGATTAAGCGGTGTTGTCTCAAAGAAACGTTCCGGTACAGTTGGTCCCCACCATAGTCTTCCTTTTTCATCATATTCCTCTTTGGTCCACCCAATTGGAGTAAGATCCGTATCTCTTTTATAATCCCCAGCATAGATTTCAACACGATGTCCATCTGGATCCCTTACATATAAAAAGAATGCATTCGTCACCCCATGCCTGCCTGGTCCATATTCGACTGAATTGCGATACCCAGCATCTGCAAGCAAATCAGCGGTTCGCACAACACCTGATACACCATCAACAATATAGGCTATATGGTGAAGAGAAGCTTGTTTGTGTTTTACAAGGGCTACATCATGAGTAGAGGTTTTCGCTCTTGTCCATGCAGCAAATTTTCCATCATCACCTTGAACATATTCGGAAATACTAAATCCGATTTCTGTCCAGTATTCCAATGCCTTATCGACATTTGGCACGCGCATATTAACATGATCGATACAAATCGGCGGAATTCCTTTAAAAAGGTGGGAATGGCGCATTGGTAATGCGTCGACACCCCCATTTCGGTTACCTACCTTTATTTGCTCCATTGAATAATAGAATTCAAGTGGGAATCCATTTGGTTCCTCTACTTTTAAAGAAGGCCCTTTGCCCGGATGCGGACTGTTTAAACAGAATTCTGCTTTAATACCTAACTCGTCATGTTTTTGTTTCAATTCCTGCAGGTACTCAGGATTTGAAACTCTTAATCCAAAACTGCCTAAAGCAGCCTTTGGCCTTTCGGTTAAGATTAAAGTATACTTATCAAATTCATCAATAGCCCTTAAGTACAAGCTTTCTTCTGTTCGCTCCACTTCAATAAACCCTAAGACATCTACATAAAATTCCTTTGATTTGTCTAAATCTGTGACATAAAGCTCGATTTGACCTAACCGTAAAATCATTTATTTTCACTCCTTTTCATTGATTGTTTGTGAATATCTTTGTATCTGCGTTAATTTGTTTAATCAAGCTATCTACAAGACCCAAACATTCGGTTTTGTCATAATTTTTATATTGAGAATTAATTCTTAAAAACAATGGATCACCTGCATAATATCGTTCATACAGCTCATGGCGGGATCCAAAGCTGGATACGGCCAATTCATTTGCGATTTTGTAAATTTGTATTTTTTCTTTCGCAGAAATGTTTGCTCCTCGAAAGTACTTTTCGATATCCTCCTTAATAGGGCTATCAAAAACGCTAAATGAAGCAGGTTGATACATTAGTCCCCCGGCTAAAATAATTTGAAGAATTTCACGTGAACGCGGGTACCAGCGATTACCGGAGTTCCGTATGGCACTTAATGGTCTAAAATCTGGAATATATATTCCGTGTTGATTTGGTTTAGCCCCTGCTTCTGCTGCCGTAATCGCGGCCCTGCATAATTCAATATACGTCGTTATTTCGCCCATTAAATCCTGAACCTGAGGGAACACATTTGTATTAATCACTTCAGTAGCTTTCATAGCAAGACCAGCAACAAATTGAAGCTTTGTCATTAATCGAATTGTCGATTGATGACCCGTGAAAAGGCTAGTATAATTTAAAACTTGATTCACCTTCTCAGGCTCCTGATAAATGAACACCCTGTTCCAAGGAACAAACACATCATCAAATACTAAAATGCCATCGAGCTCATCAAATTTACTTGCCAAAGGGTAGTCTATTTGTGATTCTTTAACATAAGACTCTCTAGCAATGCATCTTAAACCGGGTGAAGACATTGGTACTGCAAAGGAGATAGCATACTTATAATCTTCAGGACTCAATTTTTGGTTTGCGAACGGAAAGACAAGAACTTCATCAGCGTAGGGACCAGCAGTTGCCATCATTTTTGCCCCTCTTACAATAATTCCATCCTCAGTCTCCCTTACAACACCGAGATAAGTATATTCATCTGGCTGTTTCGATGGTGGCTGACTACGGTCAACCTGAGGGTTAATCAATACATGGGTAAGAAATAAATCATTTTCTCGAATATAATGAAAATATTCTCTTACATTCTCTGCATACTTACCGAAAAATTCGGCATTGGAGTACCATCCTAAAAGCTGTGCACTCATAAAATCAGTTGAACGGCCCATAAATCCAAAGGATGCTTTCGCCCATTCCAAATGCATCAGGCTTCGCTTTTTCAAGTCCTCCATTGACCTAGGTACCAAGAATTGTGTCCCTTCCAATTGACCTGTGAGTGGATCTGAATATAACATGTAATCTTTTTTATCATCATCCCACTGTATATCATAAAGTTTTGCAATCGATTTAGCTGGAGCAGCAACAAGCGGATTAGTCGTGGGATCCATGATTTTTTCATCTCCCAGCCATGTTTCGGGTGGGTTACTTTTCAAACGATTTAAATAATAATTTCCTTTAATAGCTGTCATGACACATGCACACCTTTGGCAAACTTCACCTGAATCTCATGAAACTCTTCCGGCTTCTCCCATTGTGGCCAGTGCCCCGCATCATAAACAATTCGTAATTGACTGTTGGGAATAAGCTGTTGAAGATATTCTGCATCTTCGATTGTAGCGGTTGGATCATGATCAGACATCAGGATAAGAGTAGGTGCTGTAATATTGTGTGTCCACTTGGTTTCCCATGTGTAATTTTTTCGTACTTCCCAATCCTGTAACACCATTATATTATGGATGGCTTCTTTAAACTCAGGCTGTATATAGATGTTTAAGCGACTTTCAACTAATTCTTCTGTGACAAAATTTTTATCATAGAATAAGAACTCAAGTCTTGACCGTACAGTCTCTTCGTTTGCCTCTAAAACCGCTTTCAACGTGGAATCTTTTAGCTTTTTCATCACTTCTGGTTTGCCTTTAATATTCCCTGGTGTATTTAACAGCAAAGTTTTCACATATTCTGGATGACGAGCTGCAAACCAAGCAGATACCCACCCTCCCAAGGATTCACCAGATAAATGCACCTCATCAAGAGAAAGCGCTTTAATAACAGACAATAAATGATCACTATACTTATCTAACGTGTATGGTACGACAGGTTTGCCGGTGTAGCCGTGTCCGAGCATATCCATAGCAATTACACGAAAATGTTTACTGAGACTTTTCATGTTTCTGGCATACGCTTCAATATGACCGCCAATACCATGCAATAAGAACAGCGGCTCACCTTCTCCTGCTTCAACGATTCGTGTATTTACTCCATCTGCATCAACAAAATATTGCCTCATAGCGAGTCCCGTTAACTCATTCCAAATACTCACATCGTATTTTGACATTCGTGCTCCTTCTTTCTAAATGTATTAAAGCGTTTTCAATTAAACGCCCCACAGTAGTAAAGTAGTTAGATGCCCATTCACTACCCGTTCAAACTTTTAAAACTTTTGTTTTTCAACACTCTTATATAATTAGATTTGAAATTTCTAGCATTACCACTTTACTGGGGTTATTAACATACTAATATATTAGTATTTATTTTGTCAATATTTTCTGAATTATTATAAAAAATAATAGTATGGGAGCCTTTTCTTATTACATTCCGATCCAACCTAGTTATCAAAGTATGATTTTTTTTAATGTAAAAATGCCGAAAATGTGTAGTTAAGAAAAGACTTGCATATTTTTGGCATTAAATACCTATATTTAGGGCTTTTTCTTAGTAATGCGTCGCTTTTTTCCTTGATAGAAAATCAAGAACTTTCTGGTTAATCGCTTTCATTTGTACTTGATACGATTCATCCTCTGTCATTTCTGGATATAAATCTGTCAATAGAGGAACGGTTGCCTTTTTTTAGCTAAGCCTTAAGAAAATGCTCATATGCATGCTGTACTCTGGTATTGATTCCTTGGTTACTTAAAGACAAAACCTCTTTTTATATCCATTAACCTTCTCTTTTAAATCTTCTCTGAACTATCAATCTAGTAATACATTTATCTATAAGCTAGTCATTATCCCTGTTTAAACATAACAACTCCCATGCCAGTGACCCATTCCGGAATGGGTTCATAGCAAGCAACCTGTGGATCAAATTCTTGAAGTATGCCAAGTAACACAAGCCAATTATGAATTTCTTGGCCGCCATTTCCGCCATTTTCTTCAATAAATTCAGAATTCCATTGTCTCAGTGCTTGATAGTCCTTCTCGGTAATCAAACAAAGGAATTTGCGGTCCCACTCTTCGTTGACAGGGCCAGATTTAATACTTGTGACCCGTGTTTTACGTTTGCGTAAATACTCATCAAGCTGCTCAATTTCTTGGCGTCCATTAGTCAAAACTTTAATTAACTCCAAATCCTCAGGCCTATTACTATCAATTTTTGGAATTGGCACCCAGTGTGAGATTCCGCCTGACGCGACAATTGCTACCCTTTTATCGCTTTCCCATGACTCAATTGCTTGGCGAATAACTTCACCGATCTGAAAACAACGATCCATTGTCGGTAATGGTGGTGCTGCGGTATTCACCGAAATCGGTACAACTGGAATCCTTAATTCAGGATTTAAAAAGTGAACTGCTTGTGTATGGCCATGGTCGACTTTCATTCTCATTGTAAACGCGAAGTCTACATTACTTTTTAAACCTATGTCAACGACATGTTTAGCTAACTCTTTTTCGACAGGGATATCATATTTAGGAATATCCCAGTCCCCCCAGCCTTCACATTGGTCGATACCAACCGTAAATGATGGCATATGATCGTAAAAATAACTATTGAAGTGATCATCGGAAATTAAGGCGATTACATCTGTTCCGATTTCCTCTAACCATTTTTTCATATCTGCTAATGTATTTAAAAAGAGTTGCCCTTTTTCTCCTCCACCGACCTCATTTGTCATAATCATTGGACTATGCGACATTGCCACACCTGCTATAATTTCCGCCATTTTCCCCACTCCCCATTTAAAATTTTCATTTATTTCTTTTACCCGGTCACCGCATAGGCCAATTCCTTAGTGCTTGAACATGAGTAATGCCATTTAATCGATATAGAACCTCTCATGGTTTGAGGCATTTTCTTTAAAAATGTTAGCGTTAACTTCCCATGGTGTTCATGGATGGATACCTCGGTATGAATGGATTGACTTTCATCGTTAACCGTCACCACATATCTTCCAGGAGCCGGAAGCGTATAATAGGGTTGAAGGATCAGTTCCTCTCCGTTCCAATTTCCTTTTACTTCATATGGGTGACCAAGGAAATCAGGAATCTCATCTACCTTTCCTTGTAATAATCTCTCCCTTATACACGTGGAACTGATTTTCTCGCCACGGCACTCGATCTTTTCGACCATAGTTGTCTCAATCAATCCACCAGAATCGCTTTTTAAGCGTTCCATATTTCCCTTCCCTTTGTGCCCATACGTAAAATCGAATCCGGCGACTGCATGGATGACACCGAGATTGGTCAAATAGTTGGTCACAAATTCTTCCGGTGAAAGTGAAGCAAATTCTTGATCAAATTCAACCATGTAAAAGGTATCCACTCCAAGTTTTTGAAGCATTTCCTCTTTTTCAGAAGGCGGCATTAAATAGCAAACTTGCTTTTTCCCATTCGACAACACTGTTTTCGGGTGGGGGAAAAAACTCATGACTGCTAGAGATGTCTTCTTTTCCTTCGCCTTCTGAAAAGCTGTTTTAATCACTTCACAATGCCCGAGGTGAAGACCATCAAAAAAACCTAGAGCCATCACGTTTTTCTTTGCTTTACCTTGCCCTTCCAACAAATTCTCTCGGTTCAAATAAATCGTTTCCATACAGTCTCCTTCCTCCCGAACTAAACGGAAGCCGTCTGTTCTTGTGTCAATGATCGATATTTCCCACTATAAAAAACAAGCGGTTCTTTATCTTCTAAGTGAATATCCTTCACACTTCCAATAAATAAAGTATGGTCTCCTTCCACGTATTCCGCAGAAACTTCACACGCAATTTGAGCAAGCGCTCCTGGAATGACTGGCTTTTCATCAAGACGATCAAATGCTACTTCACAATCTTTGATTTGCCCCGCAAAGATCATGTCAGCAGCTAAAATATTCACGGTAAAGATCTTACTCTTTTTAATCTTGTTCAAAATCTTCGCTTTTTCCCCAATAGAAATGACCACTAGCTTTGGATCAAGGGACACAGACATAAATGCATTTGCCGTCATGGCATGAACCTCTTCTCCCTCTACTTCTGTTGCAATTACTGTCACACCTGTTGCAAATTTCCCCATGGCCGTACGAAATTGACGATCATCCATTATTAATAGCCCCTTCCGTTGTTAAAATTCTCATGTATTTTTCTTATAAAGTATTTTTTTGTTCATTATAAAGATCTTGATTCATTTTGAAACGTTGTTGACATAGATAATAAAAAAACATCGCTATCAGTACTAATAGAGTTGAAGAGCCAAACATGATACGGAAATTGGTTGCCTCCGCAATCAATGCTAAGAAAAAAGACCCTAAACCTACACCCGTATCAAAAAACGAAAGAAATGTACCTGTTGCCAGTCCTGTTCGATCACTTGTTGTTGATTTCACTGACATCGCTTGTAAAATGGGACTAATTGACCCAAATCCAACACCTATAATCGCAGCTGAAAGTAAGAAAATGAGAAGGTGATTAGAAAGACTTAAGACAATAAGTCCGATCGCATACAAGAAAATAGTCGAATAGACAATCAGATTTTCATTATAAGTATCTGCCAGTCTTCCAACAAAAGGTCTTGATGCAATCATGGCCAAAGCGTATACGATATAAAAATAGACAGCTGCCTGGGCCATTCCTATTTCTTGTGCATAAAGAGGAATGTAAGTTAGAAAACCACTAAATGCAAAAGCGAGAAATAATCCTGTTAGCGCCATCGGAATCGCGTTAGGCTCAATAAAAGAGGTCCAATGTAGCTTCTCCTTAGTTCTTTTTTCTTTTGGCTGTACAATCGTTGGCACTTTAATCGTTAAGGCAAATAGCACAGATAAAACAGACAAGACAGATAAAACGGTAAACATAATCGTAAAGTTTGTGGCAGCAAGAATACTTAAACTAAGTAACGGTCCAAGAAACATGGCCGTATTATAGGATAATGCGTAATAGCCTATCCCTTCCCCTTTTCTTTTAAGTGGTAAAAGATCCGCCGCCACCGTACCCGTTGCCGTGGTTGCCATCCCAAAGCTTGCTCCGTGTATGATTCGTAAAATGACAAGAAAGACAATGTGATCCACGATTAAATAAATAAAACTCGATACCATAAACAAAATAAGCGAAAGAAATAATATTTTCCTTCTTCCGACTGTATCAAGCAATCTCCCCGATATCAGTCTTGTGAACACGGCAGCGATCAAAAAGACCATCATTGCCAGTCCACTTTCTTGTTTTCCGCCTTTTAGCATGTCAATCACAAATAGCGGAACGGTTGTAATCAAGGCGTAGAATGTAGTAAAGACAAAGAGGTTACACAACCATAATTTTATAAACTCCCGATTCCATATCTTTTCTTGAACCATTCTTACCCTCCTTTTTATGTTTTTTTGAAAAAACGTTTGATGATTCATCACATTTTTTGGCCCATCCCGTAACAAAACCACTTCATCTATAGTGAGATTACTCACCAAACATCTTCTATTTTTAATCGTTCACTTTACTTTTCACAACAATATCCTTTTACTTGCTGATTTCTTCAGCTGCAGCAACCTGATCTTGTTCGACTGCTTTCTTTTTCCAGTTGAAACCTTTATATTGAATAGCAAAATATAGTACACTACCTACTCCTAGAGCAATGGCGGCACCGTATTGAACTAGAACAACCGCTGTCACACCGGCAATCCCTTTATCAATATCACTGTTTAATTTTTTAATTCCCACTAATATACATAGATATCCTGTTAGGAAAAGCGTAATCGATAAAGCGATTGGCATATATGGCTAGAAGAAGGTGACTAACAGCAACAACAATAAAGGAAGAAATACACAATGACAAAGGAATTAGCTCCAGAGAAGATGGATTCCATCGCCTTTTTTCCGTTTTAGTATCGCTCTGAGACCGTTGCAATTGACAACAGTTTTATATATTGCAGAAAAGAGGCACTATTTAATGGTTTTTCTATTAAATAGCGCCATTTTAATATACTAATATATTAGTATATTAAAAAAGGATTAGTTTGTAATCAATGATTGTGCTTCTTCTTTCTTAAGTTGCTCCAATAATGTATCAACAAGTGACAAACATTCCGTTTTGTCATACTTTTTATATTGTGAATTGATTCTTAGGAATAAAGGATCTCCTGCATAGTATCTTTCATATAACTCATGCCGTGATCCAAATGCAGAAACAGCTAGTTCTGAAGCAATTTTGTAAATTTGAATCTTATCTTTTGCCTCTATATCAGCCCCTCTAAAATATTTTTCAATATCACCTTTAATCGGGCTATCGAAAACCTTGAATGAGGATGGCTGATACATTAACCCTCCTGCTAAAATAAGTTGAAGAATTTCCCTTGTACGCGGATACCAACGATTACCGGAATTACGAATGGCACTTAAGGGTCTAAAATCAGGAATATAAATTCCTTTTTCATTTGGTTTGGCATTTTCTTCCGCTGCGGTTATGGCTGCTCGACACAATTCAATATAGGTTGTCATTTCCCCCATTAAATCTTGTACTTGTGGGAACACATTTGTATTAATCACTTCAGTAGCTTTCATAGCAAGACCAGCAACAAATTGAAGCTTTGTCATTAATCGAATTGTCGATTGATGTCCAGTATACAAGCTTGTATAATTTAGAACTTGATTAACTCGAGTTGGATCCTTATATATAAACACACGCTCCCATGGGACAAATACATCATCAAAGACTAAAATGCCATCTAATTCATCATATTGACTTGCTAATGGATAATCCATTTTCGACTCTTTAACATATGATTCACGGGCGATACATCTTAACCCAGGTGTAGACATTGGAATAGCAAAAGATATAGAGTATTTATAATCCTCTGGGGTCATTTGTTGATTGGCAAACGGGAATACAAGAACCTCATCTGCGTATGGTCCTGCTGTTGCCATCATTTTCGCACCCCGTACGATAATGCCATCTTCCGTTTCCTTTACTACCCCAAGATAGGTAAATTCATCCGGCTGTTTGGAAGGCGGCTGACTGCGATCAACTTGAGGATTAATGAGAACATGCGTTAAATAGAGGTCATTTTTTCGAATATAATCAAAATAATTTTTTACATTATCTGCATACTCTCCGAAAAATTCAGCATTTGCATACCATCCTAATAGCTGTGCACTCATAAAATCCGTGGAACGTCCCATAAATCCGTATGTAGCCTTCGCCCACTCTTGATGCAAACGGGATCTCTTTTTAAGTTCCTCTTTTGATCTTGGAACTAAATATTGAGTACCTTCTAGCTCACCAGTATTCTGGTCAAGGTATAACATATAATCTTTTTTATCCTCATCCCATTGTATATCATATAGTTTAGCAATAGAATGTGCCGGAGGAGCTACAAGGGGATGGGATGTAGGGTCCAAAATTTTTTCATCCCCTATCCATGTCTCCGGAGGATTCTTTTTCAAACGATTTAAATAATCTATTCCTTTAATAGCTGCCATTATACAAGCTCCCCTTTAACAAATTTAATTTGTAATTCATTAAATTCTTCTGGCTTTTCCCACTGTGGCCAGTGCCCGGCATCATTAATAATTTTTAATAGACTGTTTGGAATAAGCTGTTGGAGATATTCAGCATCCTCGATTGTGGCCGTTGGATCATGATCAGACATAAGAATAATGGTCGGTGCGGTAATATTGTGTGTCCAGTTAGTATCCCATGTAAAGTTTTTACGTACTTCCCAATCTTGTAATACAACAATATTGTGAACCGCTTCTTTATACTCAGGCTGTGTATATATGTTATAACGGGATTCCACTAACTCTTTGGTCACAAAATTCGTATCATAGAATAAGAACTCAAGTCTTGACCGTACAGTCTCTTCGTTTGCCTCTAAAACCGCTTTCAACGTGGAATCTTTTAGCTTTTTCATCACTTCTGGTTTGCCTTTAATATTCCCTGGTGTATTTAACAGCAAAGTTTTCACATATTCTGGATGACGAGCTGCAAACCAAGCAGATAACCATCCCCCCAAAGATTCACCGGATAAATGAATCTGCTCTAAAGAAAGCGCTTTAATTACTGCCAATAAATGATTGCTATATTCATTTAACGTGTAAGGGTAATCCGGTTTCTCTGTATAACCATGGCCAAGCATATCCATTACAATCACTCGGAAATGTTTACTTAAGCTTTTAATATTTCTTGCATAAGCCTCGATATGCCCACCAATACCATGTAATAAAATAAGTGGTTCTCCCTCCCCTGCTTCCACAATACGTGTACTTACTCCATCTGCATTCAAAAAATATTGCTTGAATTCAATACCAGCTAACTCATTCCAAATACTTACATCATATTTAGTCATTTTTACTTTTCCTCTCCCTTAAAATAATTTAATATCCTCACTAAGATACTAATATATTAGTTTATTTATGTCAATATATTGTGAATAATTTCAATATTAAATTACTTTTATTTATTCTGAATTTTATCGACTGCATTACCTAATTCTGTTTTGAGTTGACCATTTTTAATATGGTCTTATGATAACGTTAGTCGGGGTAGAACGTCGCACCCGTGGGAATTTAATCCCGTTAGCTAAACTGTTCACCCCCTACTTGTATAAACATGTTTCAGGCTGGTTGGGACCATGATCCCGGTTAACAAGCGAACCTATGACATTACAAGGAGCCTTAGGGGATACCGACTAATATTGTATTTCAAGGAGGAGATAAAGTATGAATCCAGTGATTGGTCTGGATGTATCAAATGGGGAAAGTCAGGTACAAGCTTTTTTAGATAAAGGTAAACCATACCGTAAGAGCTTTAGTATTGAACACGATCTTGAAGGATTGGCGAAATTATTAGTGTTCCTTCAAGAAGTTGAGAAAGCAGCTGGCGGTCATCAACCTTCGGTTGTTTTAGAATCAACTGGACACTATCATTTACCCGTTATTCAGTTTTTAGATGAACAAAAATATATTTATATTATCGTCAACCCTCTTATTTCGCATAGAGCTAAGAGTTCAAGTCTACGAAAGGTAAAAAAAGCCACCAGGTCGGTGTGGAGCATCATATGGTAAAATATGGAGTACAATTATACTCCTCTATTTCACTATGCCTCCACGAAGCTATTAATGGAGGTTGAAGAAGATAGATATCTGGAACCTTCAAACCAACGAACTATTAACTCATAAAGAACAACAGGATATTTTAATAAAACGATTGGGCTTAATTTTTAAAGATGAGGACTTAGTTGTTACAGATGAATTAGGCGGGAGAAAGGATCCAAAAAATTTACTAAGACAAATGGAACGATTAACAAAAAAAGCAGGGGTAAAAAGGATATCCTTTCATGGTATAAGGCATACAAATGCAACCCTGATGTTAACAAATGGAGAAAGCATTAAAGTCGTCGCCGACCGCTTAGGACATAGCCGGGCATCTACAACGCTTAATTTCTATGCTCACTCTATTCCTGCTATGGATGCAAAAGCTGCAATCTCTTTTGAAAACTTTTTAAATAATGATTGTTAGCAAATTGTTAGCAATAGAGAAATTAAACGCGACAATTAAAACATCCTAGGCAAAACAAAAAGGCTAAAAACTTTGATAAATCAAAGATTTTAACCTCTCAACATATATGACTTGAGAGGGGTTCGAACCCCCGGCCTCAACCCATTACAGGTTGTTGTCTTTAGTTTGCTTGGCAACCGTCAAAAGTTGTCCCAGTTTTTGTACTCCATTAACAATATCATCTTCTTCTTCATAACTAAACGATAAACGGAGAAGCTCAGTCCCTTCCTTTTGATTCAAGAAAAAGTATTTTCCTGGAATAAATGAAACACCTGCAGCTAAAGCCTGTTCTAACAATTTTGAAGTATCTATACCGGGAATTTTCACCCAAACAAAGTAACCGCCTTTTGGTACGAACCAACTAACAGAGTCGGGGAAATATTTTTCAAGAGAACTACTTAATGTTTCACATTTCCGCCGATATACCTTTGTTAAATTTCTGAGCCGGTTCTCAAAATTGATGTTTTCTAAATAAGCAGCCATCGTTGCTTGAGCAAAGGAATGGTCTAAATCTTTTTTGAACCATTCAAATGCTGTTATAAATTGCCTTATCCCCGCTATCCATCCAACCCGCATTCCAGGTGCAACAACCTTTGATAATGAACCAACATGAATGACTCGGCCTTCCACATCGAGTGCTTTTAACGGCAGCGGACTTTCATCAAATGATAATTCTCCATATGCGTCATCCTCCATAATGAGAAAATCAAACTCCTCGGACAGTTTTAATAGATGCTTTCGCCGTTCAAGTGTCATCGTTGTTCCAGTGGGATTTTGAAAAGTAGGGATTGTATATAAAAACCGCGGCAGTGTAAGACCTGTACGTTTTCTTTCTTCTAGTAAATCACCTAATACATTCATTTGAAGTCCGTTTTCATCCACAGGTATACAAATAATCTGATTCGTATAGTTTTGAAAAATTTCTAATGCCTCCATATAAGTAGGAGATTCAACCGCAACGACTGCTTTCTCATCAAGCAATGTACGGGCAATCAAATCAATCGCTTGGCAGGCACCTGACGTGATTAAAAGTTCTTCTTCCTGAACCTTTATACCGCGTACGGCTAATCGTTTCTGGATTTGCTGTTTTAGTTTCATGATTCGTGGGCTTCCAAGATAATGTAATGGTAGGTCCTGTTCCTCATCAATCAGTTGAGCTACGGCCGCTTTTATCTCTACGCTTGGAACCAGAGCAGGGGCCGGATAGCCTGAACTCAAGCGAATACACTCTTCTGGAAGTTCTGGCATCCATTCTCCTGGAGGATCATTTTTTAGTGCTGCTTTTATGTTATCAGGGAAAAAAGATTCCACCTTCACTTTAACCAAACACCTTTCCCTCAAAATCTTTAACTTCTTTTGTATAAGAATATTAGTCTTGTAAAAAATTCCATTTATTGTAGAATAACTCTTCTTTTTTGTAGAATTGTTCCTCTATTTTGTAGAATAACTTGATTTTTTGTAGAATTCTTCAGTTTTTTTGTTGAATCCCTTAGTTTATTGCTTTTAAAGTCTCATCTCTGATAAGCGAAAGCAATTCTTCCTTATATTTTGCAAACTCAACTGACCCTTTCACGCTAAAATCCCTTGGTCGTTCCAAATCAATCGGAACCTTTTTCTTTAAACGGCCAGGCCTTGCGGTCATCACATACACCGAATCCGCTAAGAAAATAGATTCCTCAACATCGTGAGTAATAAATAAAATGGTCTTCTTTGACTTATCCCATGCTTTTAGGAGCACTTCTTGCATGATATTCCTTGTTTGAGCATCCAAAGCACCAAAAGGTTCGTCCATTAAAAGGATCTTTGGGTCATTAGCCAATGCTCGTGCAATCGCAACCCGCTGTTTCATCCCGCCTGATAATTGAATCGGATAATGTTTTTCGAATCCTTCTAAGCCAATCAATTGCAGGAAATGGCGTGCCACATCGTCCCGTTCTTTTTGCGAAATCCCTTTTAATTTTAAGCCAAACGTAATATTTTCTTTTACATTTAACCATGGATATAACGTGTACGATTGAAAAACCATGCCTCGGTCAGGACCTGGGCCATTGATTTTCTGACCATCAATCAACACTTGTCCAGATGTGGCTTCTTCCAAACCGGCCACAATCCGTAATACCGTGGATTTACCACAACCTGAAGGCCCTAATATTGTAACAAACTCCCCATCACTTACGGTAAACGAGGTTTTTTCCAATGCCGTTGTTTCCCCGCTTTTCGTTTTAAAAATTTTACCAACCTCGTTAATTTCTAACTTTGGCGTTATTGACTGAAATCTATTTTCTTCTTTAAGAATTGCAACTTCTTTTGCGGTTGGTGTGACCATCTTTACAAACCATCCTTTCTCATCCATGAAAATGAAGCTCGATAAATGGCTTTAAAGACCATATCTGTTAAAAGGCCCAATAACCCAATAATTAAAATGCCTACAATAATTTTATCTGGCTGCAGGAAGCGTGATGCCTGCATGATCATGTACCCGAGTCCACTGGAAGCCCCGACAATTTCTGCTACGACTAAGTAGGTCCATGCCCAACCAAATGTAATTCTTAGTGTATCGACAATACCGGGTAATGCGGCCGGCAAAATAACTCTTGTAAAAACCTGTACCTTTTTCGCCCCTAACGTATAAGAAACTTCGATTAAATCATTTTGAACATTTTTCGTTACATCCATGATCATTAAGGTTAATTGGAAAAAGGTACCTAGAAAAATAACACTCATCTTCTCCGGTTCACCAAGTCCAATCCATAAAATCAATAATGGAATAAACGCGGATGCCGGCATATAGCGGATAAATCCAATAATCGGTTCTAATGCACCTTCCATGATTTTTAACGAACCCATTAAAATTCCTAGAGGAATCCCAATAATCGCTGCTACTAGAAAGCCAACCAAAACCCTAGAAAAACTGATGCCAATATCCGATAGGAGATCTCCATTTATTAATAAATTAACACCAGTTGTCAAGACTGCAGTTGGTGTCGGTAAAAACAGAGGATTCACGATTCCACTATAGGATAAAACGGACCAAACAGCTAGAAATAATAGAAAAGTAACCAGCCCTGCTGTCGTATAAATCCTTTTTGATATTTCCTTATTTGGCGTAAACAAATTTGCAAACATTATACTCACCCAATTCTATCAATCTCTTAAAAAGGCCTAACATATGAGAGTATAAAACCTCATCATATATTAGGCTCTCACCACCACTACAATAAAATGCTATTGAAAACTTGGATTAATTACATCTTCCACTTTTGGTTCTTTTTCAATAATCTTTTGCTCTTTGTAAAACTTTATCGCATTTTCGGCTGATTCATAGATTGCCCCTTTACTACTTTCTGTACCGAATAGCTTTTTGTTATCGTCTTTTGTAAAAAACTTCAGGCCTGATTCAGTACCAACAAATTCTTTTGTATCAATTTTCAACCCTTTCGCCATGATTGCATCGGCTTCGTCTTTATTTTCTTTCCAATAGTCCATCGCTTCGCCCATAGCCTTTACAAATGCTTTAACGTCTTCAGGTCGATTTTTTATAACGTCTTCTTTGAAGCTAATCGTATCAACAATAATTCCAGGTAAATCTTTAGTGGTTAATAATACTTTACCGTTTGCTTGTGAGCCTTTTGATAACCATGGTTCCCAAGTCACAGCTGCGTCTACTTTACCTGCTGCAAAAGCAGCACCAGCGTCACCAGCAGACATTTGTACTACTTCAACGTCCTTTTCAGTTAATCCACCTTGCTTCAATGCCGTTAATGCTAGCATATGGCTAGTTGAACCTACTTCAAATGCGACTTTTTTCCCTTTTAAATCCTTCACATCATTGATGCCATTTTTGACTAGAATCCCATCGCCGCCATATGAATCATCCAATAACCAAACTACCTGTACCGGAATACTAGATGCCGCCAAGGATACTTGTACATCTAATGCTGTCGCCATGCCATCAATTTTTCCACTTGCTAAGGCTTGTTTACGTTCTGCCAAACCTTCGACAATAGAAAGTTCGACATCAATCCCATTTTTTTCAAAGAATCCTTTTTCTTTTGCTAAAAATAGTGGCCCATAACCTGTCCAAGTAGGAAGTGTAACCTTTAACGGTTCAGTAGACTTCTTACTAGTTGCACCAGTGGATGCTTCATCTTTTCCACAAGCTGCTAACGAAACTATTAATAAAATCGAATAAAACATAACTAACCATTTTTTCATGAATAAAACCCCCCATTTTCTGTATGTTTGCTTTACTTTACTTAGAAACTACTAACATCCCATTTCCAATTTCATCCGCCTGACGAACAGCGGTTACCACCATATCAGGCGTTACCGTGAAGGGCATATTGGCCATATCTTCTATTGTAACGGTAATATCGCCTAGTTCTTTCCATTGTTCACCGGTTAAGTTTATAATTCCCAGCTGCTCTAATGTATAGGGCAGCCCAACTTCTTGGTAATAGCCGATTAATGTTTTTACCTCTTTCACTTCAGTACCTTCCATGCATAGCTGCGCTAAAATCCCGAATGCTACGATTTCACCATGATAGATATGGTGAACCTCCGGAAAAATTGTCAATCCTGAATAGATCGCGTGGGCTGCCGCAGTCCGGCAATCATCGCCGCCATATCCACTCACACTGCCGCTTACTAAAATAATAGCATCGACGATATCCTCGAATTCTTTTGTTAATTTATTCTCTTGAATAGATGTAACAGCTTTCTTCCCATTATGGAGAAGTGTTTGATATAGCTTGCCAGCAATGGCAATAGCCGTCTGGTTAACAGCATTGGGAACCGCTTTTTTAATAGAACATTTCGTTTCAAACCATTTTGCCAATGTGTCTCCTATTCCAGCTATCAAAAAGCGGACTGGCGCGTTCAAAATCACATTGGAATCGACGAGCACTAAGTCAGGTGCTTTGGAATCGCGGCCAATTGCAATAAATTCCCCTTCATCACTATAAAGAATGCAAATCGGTGTAGCTGCTGCACAGGTAGCCGCGATTGTCGGAATGGCTACGAGCGGTATATTTAGACGATAGGCAGCTGCTTTCACTGTATCAATCGCCTTTCCCCCTCCGCATGCAATAAGAACATCAAAGGTTTCGAACTGTAATTGTTCAATAAGTCTATCAATATTCGATTGTGATGATTCACCTCCGTACCACAGAGATTGACTTAGAATCATCCCATGCTGTGTTAAGCTCTTCCGTAATGGACCTTCGACAATTCCCAGACTTGTCTTTCCACCAACCAGTACAGCCGTCTGTCCAAATTTTTTTATGTATTCACCTGCATCCGATAATAAACCGGTATTTCTAAGATATTGTCCTGGGCCGGCTATTACGTTCATAAAACAGTCCCTCTTTTCATTCTGCATAATTATAAATATTATTCTATTAATATAAATGTTAGTCTTTTTTGTGTCAATATATTATTAAAATTTTCTAAAACCTTATTTTTATAACATTATATGTAATAATTATTCACCTATATTGTTTTTTTAATATATTTTCCAATTATTTCAAAAAATAATATATCACCATAAAATGAAACATTTTTGTTTTGCATTTAGATAATTTTTTAATCACAATTTAATTTATTGTCGCAAAATTAAAAAAATATGGTATAGTCAAATAAACAAAAAATGGAGTGATAAAAATGAAGCTACAAGTACACCGCACCTATAATTTTAATGCAGGTCCCTCTGCATTACCGATTTCTGTCTTAGAAAAGGCTCAACAAGAACTAATTGATTTTCGAGGTACAGGGATGTCTGTTATGGAACTTAGCCATAGGAGCAAAGTCTATGAAGAAGTACATAACCAGGCGATTCATAGTTTAAGAGAATTGATGGCTATTCCTGATACCTATGAAGTCCTCTTTCTGCAAGGCGGAGCTAGTCTCCAGTTTTCGATGATTCCAATGAACTTTTTACAACCGGAAAAACAAGCTGGCTATGTCATGACTGGGTCTTGGTCTGAAAAGGCATTTTCCGAGGCAAAACTATTTGGAGATGTTTACCATGCTGCCTCAACAAAAGATGGCAGCTATCGCAGCATACCAAAGCTAAATCAATTGCAGTACAATCCAACAGATGCTTATTTACATATTACGTCCAATAATACGATTTATGGTACACAGTGGAAGGACTTCCCGGACACAGGTGAGATGCCGTTAATCGCTGATATGTCGAGTGATATTCTTTCTAAGCCGATTGATGTCAGCAAGTTTGCCCTTATATACGCTGGTGCTCAGAAAAATCTCGGCCCATCAGGCGTTACTGTGGTAATTATTCGCAAGGATTTACTCGAACAAGCAAATACAAAGATTCCAACCATGTTAAAGTACAGTACGCATGCGAACAATAATTCCTTGTATAACACACCACCAACCTTTGGAATTTACATGCTGGGAGAGGTCTTAAACTGGGCTTGTGAGTTAGGTGGACTAACTGCAATCTCTGAGCAAAATGATAAAAAAGCCAATCTAATCTATAACGTAATCGACACTAGTAATGGTTACTACATTGGACATGCTGAACAGGACAGTCGCTCGCTAATGAACATTACCTTTAACTTAAAAACAGAGGAATTAGAAAAGAAATTTCTAGAACAGGCGAAACAAGAAGGCTTTGTCGGGGTCAACGGTCACCGGTCCATCGGAGGTTGCCGAGTATCTGCTTACAATGCTGTTCCAATCGAGGCATGTAAGGCATTTAGTGAGTTTATGATTCAATTCCAGTCAAAAAATAACTAATTAGTATTTTCATAAAAATAGCATTGGAGTTTTCCTCCAAGCTATTTTTTATGACTTTTATAACAACAATGTTGTAAATTGCATGAAGAATCTGTAAATATTCTAATAGTAATTTTTCAATGATTTGATGATTCGATTACGTTATGTTAAGAAATAGAAAAACGTCTCTTTTCTTCCTTGGATGCTTGTATGATTATACTGTAATAAAATATGCAAGCAATCAAGGAGGAAGAGAAATGAAATCTATTAAAAAATGGTTATTTGCTTTGATGTCAGCATTTATGTTACTTGGAGCAGCAACGGCCTGCTCCAATACTACCTCAGAAAATGAAGATCCTAATACGGAACAAACTGATGATGGTTCTCAAACTAATGATAATTCACAAACTGATGATAATTCACAAACTAATGATAATTCACAAACTGATGATAATTCTAGTGAATCTGGTAATTAATAATTTAGCTTGAATGAAATGAAAAGAGCAAGACGGCCATAGTCGTCTTGCTCTTTTTTAGACCTTATACGAGCTGGTCATAATTCCCCATCTACCACTTCTTTTAATATCTCGTAAGACCGTTTTTGTTTTTCAGGATCATATATATATGACACAGCCATTATTTCATCTACTTTGTAGATATCCTGAAAACCGGTCAATTGTTGGCGAATCGTTTCTTTGCTGCCCATGAATGTCACGCTTGACATTGATTTGGCATTTTCTTTTTCCATTTGATTCCAATGCTCATCCATGTTTTCAACTGGCGGCTGCAAATAATCTCGCGAACCACGGACAACATTTAGAAAAAATAGCTCCATTGTTGTCGATAAGAATCTTGCTTCCTCATCTGTTTCAGCTGCAATCACGTTTAAACAAACGATCATATATGGTTTGTCCAAGTACTCAGATGGCTGGAAGCGATCCCGATAAATTGAAATGGCTTCTGCCATGTATCTTGGTGCAAAGTGGGAGGCAAATACATATGGAAGTCCCAAACTCGCCGCTAAATAAGCTGAATCTGTAGAAGAACCGAGAATATAAATTGGCACATTTGTGCCAACACCAGGATATGCTTTCACATAACCCTGCTGTTCCTCTGGGCCAAAATATGTAAGCAATGCTTGAACATCATTAGGAAAGGTATAGACAGAATCATTTTTCGATCGTCTTAAGGCATTTGCTGTCATCATATCTGTACCAGGAGCGCGACCTAGACCAAGTTCCACACGATTTGGATATATCGTGGCCATGGTGCCAAATTGTTCGGCAACCACTAATGGAGAATGATTAGGCAGCATAATTCCACCTGAACCAACTTGTATGTGCTTTGTATGTTCTAGTGTATGTTTAATTAAAATCGATGTTGCTGAACTGACAAGTGTGGGAGAATTATGATGTTCAGCAATCCAATAACGCTTAAAACCCATTTTTTCCACGGTTTGCGCAAGGTCTACCATTGCATCGATTGCTTGTTTAGGACTTTGTCCCTCACGTATTGGGGCTAGATTTAAGACAGAAACTGGTATATTTAATATAGTCATTTATTATTGTCCTTTCAATAGGAAGAGTTATTACTATATTAACAATTGGTAAACAAGAAACAAACATAAATGCTTACAGCAAATTAGTGCGCCTATAATAATCCATGTCAGGAAATATATATTTCAAGTAACCTAATAGTCATCCTATTTATAGGGTAGTAAGAATAAAATTTTTCATAAAACAATAAAAGAGACTGCCGCATTGGCAGCCTCTAGGTGAATTACTCTTTTTTTCTATTTAAGCTCATCATTTTTTGGCTCTTGTATAGGCACATGTTTTGGTCGTTCTGGATATGAAGCCTTCCCATCATTAGGACCTGTAAGATCATTTCTTTAATCAAGCACTTTTCCAGTATATTTAATCGGATTTCTCTCTGACATTCTTTCACCTCCAACTAGTAGGTGCAACACCTACTCCTTCCTTACAAGCTTTCTTTTCCGTTAAATTTCAGTTTATATTCTGCTTCACTCATATTTGGATTTTTTCGAGGGGGACTTTTTCTTAACGCCTTCTTTAACTCTACACTGGTATCCTTGTCACTATTATATTTTTGTTCCAAGCAGCCTGCCTCCTTTTTGTTATTTATTATGGACTTAATCAATGTGTTCATACTTTTATCATGCATTATACCGCAAGAACATTCTTTCTTATTACAATAAATTGGCAGACTGCAACATTCGGTCCCCATAGAGGTAAAATGCACGGTCCTATCATAAACTACAATGAAAGGGGATTTTTTCGTATTGATGAAGGCGTGAAATGGTGAAGGAGGAAAAGGATATGTGTTTCATTTATACAAGGTAGAATGAAATTAAGGAGTGACATAAACGTTTTTTATAGAATGATTAAAGGCTGTTCTGAATACCCATATGATATCGGCTAAAACACCGGTATCAATCATGATTTCTTTAAGGTCCCAATAAAGTTCGTTTTTTCGATGATAAAAAAAATTTCCCTCCTCCGACTTCATAATGGTTAAAGTTCCCACAGGATTTACAGTTTCGATTGTGAGATAAAATTTTCCACCATCCCATTGAGCATATGTTTCAAATTCTGAAAGAAAATTTGAAGCTTCCGATCTGTTACCTATCAAAGCTTTTCACTCCCTTTTTTTATTGAGTAAGGAAAGTATATGAATAATTTTTCTTAGTTATTACCTCAAACAAATTAAATAGTATGGTTTTGATTATAGGAAGAAATCAAAATTCCTGCAATTATCTTGTTAAGTAATCTACCATTGTATATTGAAATGCTCTGGAGCGCATCATTTGAAACAGTGTTGACAAAATAAAAAGATGGTTTGGGAAAAATAGGTGAAATGAGTAGATATTATTTTTCTTAATTATTTGTTATAATAAAGTGTCTTTAACATTATTGAGGGGGAACTATATTTTTATGTCAGTTGAAGTAGGCAGTAAAGTACAAGGTAAAGTAACAGGTATCACTAATTTCGGAGCATTCGTGGAATTACCAGGTGGCACAACAGGTCTCGTTCATATTAGTGAGGTAGCGGATAGCTATGTAAAAGATGTTAATGATCATCTCAAAATAGGTGATGTAATTGAAGTAAAAGTAATTAGTGAGAAAGATGGAAAAACTGCCCTATCCATTAAAAAAGCGATTGATAAACCCGAAGGACAAACTTCTTCTTATTCACAACGCCCACCAAGACAAGGAAGAACTGATAGCCGTTCCAAAGACTTTCGCTCAAAAGGGAATTTCAAACCAAAGGAAAGTTTTGAAGATAAAATGGCTAAATTCTTAAAATCCAGTGAAGAGAACCTATCTACCCTAAAGCGCAGCACAGAAACAAAGCGTGGCGGCCGAGGAGGAAGACGCGGATAATTATTTGCGTTTTAAACCATCTTCATAATGATATAGGCAAGCATGTTTCCAACATGCTTGCCTTAAAAATGGTGCCTGTCACCATTAATTACATTTCCACTCTGTAAATGGTGTTTATGGAATCTCAGTTTTTCATCAAGAAGATGAAAAACTTTTTTTAATTTCTCTTTGGGAATTTGCGCAAGCATATAAAAGTTCTCTTGCTCCGTTTTATTACGGTATATCTTCGTTAATACTTAGTTAATAGCTTCATAATTTCCCTTTTTCGTTCCTTATCTGGTATTCTCGTTAAATCCAGGGCCACTTCATGTCCCTTATGTTTGGACCTCAATACTTCTCTAATGGCCTTTTTTACACTTTCTTCATCGTCAGTCACGACGATTACATTTCTCAGCATGGTTTATCCTCCCCTATATGGTTTGGTCATGAATAATTTGTAAATTTATTATAACGGTATCTCCAAAATCTGGCTATCCTTCCTTGAAGAACTTTAAAAAGAGAAAAGAATGGGGTGCCACAAGGGCACCCCATTCAGGTTGAATAAACATGAAACAGGTATTCTAAAACATGTTATGAATATTCATATTCATCAATGACGGGATAAGAACCCCCTCCCCAAATTAACGTATTCAAGGCAGCAAAAATCATTGCTAGCGATGAAAATGCAGCTTCCTGTTTTCCATATTCGAGGGCTTTATTTGTTCCAACACCATGAGCAGCCATACCTAGTACGAGCCCCTTTGCAACAGGCGTTTTAATCGCGAGCCATTTCATCACTGATGGTCCAACAATGCCGCCAACGATACCACTATTCAGTTTACATAATATTATTATGATAAATTTGTAATATGAATAAAATTATTATACCAAATACTTAGTATAAAAGCCCATGTCAGATTATTTTTGACAAGGGCCTTCTACTTTTTTATTTTATTGTGGATAAAATGTGAAACAACTCTTCCAAATGTTTAATTTCATATGTTGGAATGACTTCATTACGCTCTTTATGATGGCGGTTAATCCAAACCGTTTTAATACCCGCACGGTTTGCACCAAGAATATCAGTCATCAGATTATCCCCAACCATAATGACCTCTTCTTTTTGTAATGAAGTAAGGGCTAAGGCATGTTCAAAAATGGCAGGATCAGGTTTTCCTTTACCAAAATCACCAGAGATGACAATATGATCAAAATAAGGAACAAGCTCTGGCGTAATCTCTAATTTTGTTTTTTGCAGTTCAGGTGATCCATTTGTTAACAGAAGGAGCTGATAATCGCCTTTTAACTTATCAAGAACTTTAAAGGTCTCTTCATAAACAAATGGAGACTTTTTACGTTCCAGTGGGAACCGTTCTGCTAATTCATAGCCAAAATTGGGGTCGTCCACTCCCACTGTCTTTAACCCTGTTGTCCAAGCATCCTTTCGGTACGCAGGAACTGTCACGTTCATTTTTTTAAAAAAATCATGGGTCTCGTCAGAAAAATTGCCCCATAACCCTTCAAATGGGTTGATCCCAATCATTTGTGTAAAAGGGTAAAATTCATAAGAAGAGTATAAATATCTTGCTGCCTCGCGAACAGCAGCTTCGAGTTCTTCAGCATTAATCCCGAATCGCTCTTCGGCTACTTTACATGTGGCAGCAAAGGCTTCCTTCACGCTCTTTTGATCCCAAAGCAGGGTATCATCTAAATCAAAAAAAATGGCCTTCATCAGCATGCTCAACCCCTATATCAACTATATTATTTTTAATAGTTTACCATTTTACTTGTTGAAAATAAAATATTTCATGATTTATGATAGTTGAGGCTTAGTAGGCAAAAATATGTCACTAGATTTGACCTTACTTGTCGGATTTTAGAGAATTAAAAAGCACAAAAATAATTAAAGTAAAGATATATCGAAAAAAATTTTGACAATTTTGTGAACAAGATGAATAATATATATAAAGGAGGATGAAAAATATGGAATCTAAATTAAAAGTACTCAATGCTGTGAGGTATATTGGGGGAACATTTCTAACTATCGGTATCATTTCATTCTTAATCGGCTTTTTCGTAAACGGTTCCATTCCCTTAATTGGCTTTGGAATTGGTGCAGCAATAGGTGCTGTATTCATCTTTATTATGGGTGTATTTTTCGTCATAACAGAAGAAATGACAGAAAAATCATTAAAAGGGATTGCTATCTCTCAAATTAAGCACAAAAAAGGAGCGCCTTTATAAGCGCTCCTTTTTCTATATATTTAGTTGAAAACATAGAAATTTTGAGAAATGTCCAGCTACATATTCCAAACCATTGCTAGCAATGTACCAAAGACAGTAACGAGTGCAATGAAGATTGCGTAGTAAAGGGTCGTATAAATGGCCCCTTTTTCCTTCGTTTCACCAGCATGCATAAACACAACAAGCTGGACGCCTGCTTGTATGAACGCTGTTAGTATAAGTATGGTCATTCCTGCTGTGAATGACATATCTAAAAAGTAAACAGCTAAAGCAATCGTTGTAAGCAACAGGGAAGATACAAATCCCAAAACCTGCTTCATCGGGAATAATTCTTTCATCTTACATCATTCCTTTCAGATAGATGAAGCTGAAGATGAAAATCCAAACCACATCCAAGAAATGCCAATAAAGAGAGAAAATGAATGATTTATTGGCTGTTTCAGGAGTTAATCCACGCTTTTTCACTTGCAAAAGAATGAATAATCCCCAGAAAAAACCAAATGTAACGTGGGCACCGTGAGTTCCTAATGTTGTTAATAGAATTGCCGTAAAGGCACTCGTTTGTAATGCTGCCCCTTCATGTACGTACGTAATAAACTCAAATGTTTCAAAACTTAAGAATCCTAGACCAAGTAAAAGGGTAATGGCAAAGAAGGTCATTGTCGCCTTCTTTTTGCCAATACGCATCGCATGAATTCCCAGTCCAATTGTAAAACTACTTGTTAATAGTAAAATAGTTTCGATCAGGACTGGTGTGATTTGAAACAATTCTGCTCCTGCTGGTCCATTACTAGTCCGATTCACTAATGTAAAAAAGGACGAGAAAAGCGTAGCAAACAGCAAGATTTCGGCTCCAAGGAAAATCCAGAAACCTAAGATATTTGTTTTATTTTGTTCTGTACTATATTCAAGTGGCAGCGAGTGATCTATTTTCATTATTTCGCACCTCGCAATTTTATTTCAGTTTCTTCAATCTCATCAACAGAGATGTAACGGCCATGATCTTTTTCAAATGAACGGTAAGCCATACAACCAAAGATTCCTAGAGTTGCCAAGATCAACAGAGGCCAAATAGCAAATACAAACGCAAAGCCCCAGACGAAGAAAATACCTCCAAGAATCACTGGTAAACCGCTATTATTCGGCATATGAATTTTTTCGTATTCACCTTTGAATAATTCATGTCCATTCTTCTTTGAATCCCAGAATGCTTCAGATGAATTAACTTGTGGTGTAATCGCAAAGTTATATTCTGGTACTGGACTATGTGTAGCCCATTCAAGAGAGCGAGCATCCCATGGGTCAGCACTAATATTTCTGGAAGCATAACGAACACTATAATAGATGTTATATACAATTAAAACAAATCCTATTGCCATAATTGCCGCTCCGACAAATGAAACCATATTCAATGGTCCAAATCCAGTTGATTCAGAGTATGTGTACATTCTACGTGGTTGACCATCTAAACCTGTAATATACATCGGGAAGAAGGCTAATACGAAACCAATAGACAGTAACCATGCGGTCCATTTACCAATTTTCTCATTTAACATAAAGCCAAACATTTTTGGCCAGTAATAGGTAAGACCTGCTAGCATAGCAAATACTACCCCAGGAATAATAACGTTATGGAAATGGGCAACTAAGAACATCGTATTATGATATTGATAGTCTGCCGCTGACATCGCAAGCATAACCCCTGTTACACCGCCTATTGTAAATAGCGGGATGAAAAGTAAGGAGTATAACATTGGAGTTGTAATTTCAATTTTCCCTTTCCAAAGAGTGAACAACCAGTTAAAGATTTTAACCCCAGTAGGAACGGCAATAGCCATCGTTGTAATAGAGAAAATACTGTTCGTTAATGCTCCTTGGCCCATTGTAAAGAAATGGTGAACCCAAACTAAAAAGGAAAGCAGAGAGATGACGACCATTGATGCAACCATTGATTTATATCCATAGAGATTACGGCGTGAAAAGGTTGAAATGACTTCACTATAAATACCGAACGCCGGCAGAATAAGGATATATACTTCAGGATGTCCCCATACCCAGAACAAGTTCGCCCAGAGCATATCCATACCACCATTTGTTGTGGTAAAGAAGTTTGTTCCAAATAGTCGATCCATTGTTCCCATCGCCAGTGCTACTGTTAAAACCGGGAACGCGAATACGATAATGACGTTAGTAACGAGAGCAGACCATGTAAACATAGGCATCTTCATTAATGTCAACCCTGGTGCCCTCATTCTTAGGATGGTCGTGATAAAGTTAATCCCTGTCATCAATGTACCCAGACCTGCTATTTGAATGGCAATCATATAATAGTTGGTACCAACAGATTCGCTAAATTTAGTACCAGCAAGCGGGAAGTAAGAAGTCCATCCTGCATCTGGTGACCCGCCAATCACAAAGGAAATGTTAAATAACATTGCTCCTGCAAAGAATAACCAGAAGCTTATCGCGTTTAATCGTGGAAAGGCTACATCTCGAGCTCCAATTTGTAAAGGAACTACGACATTCATTAAAGCCATAATAAATGGCATCGCCATAAATATGATCATTACGACACCATGTGTTGTAAAGATTTCATTATAGTGCTGTGCATCTAATAACTTGTTATCAGGTAAAGCAAGTTGAGCACGCAGCATAATCGCATCTGCGCCTCCGCGGAATAACATTATTAATGCTGAAACTAAATACATAATTCCGATTCGTTTGTGGTCAACTGTAGTTAACCATTCCCGCCAGAGATAGCCCCATTTTTTAAAATAAGTCAAGCCTGCGATGATCGCAATAACGGTAATACCAATGGCAACCATCGATGCATAAATAGCAGGTTCTGGATTTGGTACAGCAAATCTATCAAAGAAATCCATAAGTTGGTGACTCCTTTCATCAATTAAAAAAAGAACATACTAGTTTTCAAAATTACTAGTTTTCTATTATTTGTGATCCATGTGATCCATGTTTTCCATGTGATCCATATCGTTCATGTTCATATTCTCATGACCTTCTGGTGGAGGTGAGAATTCCAAATGTGTTCCTGTATACGTGGAACGTCCAAGGTGACCTGGTTTTAATAACTCATCGAATGTTTCTTTCGTAAGAGGTTTCGCTGTTTCTTTAACCTCTTTTACCCAATCATCAAATTTTTCTTCTGTCATTGATTCAACTTGGAAAGTATTTTCTGCAGTTCCTTTACCACTAAAGTTGGCATTTCGACCCATCAGTTCACCAGGAGAGTCAGCAACTAAATGTAAAGTGTTAACCATGTCTGACATGGCATATTTTTGTCCTCCAAGTTGTGGAATCCAAAAACTAGTGATAGGTCCATAAGAATACAGTTTGAATTCTACCGGCCGATTGGTTGGAATATACAAGTAGTTTACTGTTTCAATATTTTCTTCCGGGTAGCTAAAATGCCATTTCCAGTTTGAGGATGACGCATAAATCACCAATGGTTTTTGATCTTCATATCCTTTTGGTGTCGCCTCCACTTTATAGTTTGATTGAACAGAAATAAAGGAAAGAACTGCGACGATAATAATTGGAATACCTACACAAATCGCTTCAACAATCGGACTACCTTCAATATGAGGTGGTTCATAATCTTTTCTTTGTTTTGAAGCACGATATTTAACTAGCATAAAGATTAAAATAGCAAAAACAGCAAGAACAATAAACGCCATAATGACCATTGTAAGCTTGATGTCATTAGATAGTGTTTTAGCTTGAGGTCCTTTTGGATCCAAAACTAATAACGGCTCACAACCTGTAAGCACTGTAATAATAGTGAAAATTAATGTTAATAAAGCCCATTTCATTTTCATAGTGGTGCCCCTTTCTATTTTTAACCCAACCGAATTGTACGAATAATTGGTTATGTAGTGATGTATATCACACTCTGGTAAACCCATTTTATTCTCTATTATAAAAAAAGAACAGCGAATGTGAAATATGTCACAAAATGTTCATAATCTCATTTCCATTACTGGAAGGCCATGCTAATCCTTGGCTTTTTCATAAAAGTTTTACTACAATAAGTAGGTTCGACCATTCGATTCTTCTTTGCTAGATTAACCTAAAAGAATCCCCTCAAGACCATCATCATTTACTTGCAGCGTTCCTGCGAGGGTTTTATATTTCCTCAAATTTCATTTTTTTCATTAATGGGAAATTAAATCTACACTAATGGTTAATAATTATTTGACAACTGGAATATATTCAATGTTTCCTAACCCTTAGGGAATGAATCAGTCAAAAAAAATAGTATAAATAGGCTGAAATAATATGGATTTTTTACCACGTAAAAAAGGCTTGGTTAAAACCAAGCCTTTTTCGATTATTTTTTAAAATACCGCAGCCACTTTAATCTTTTACTCCCGTATAAGTAAATGGTATTTCTGTAAAATAATCGGCAGCTTCTTCGTTTTGTTTAAATTCTTTTATTTTTTTACGTGTGTAACTATTGGAATATAACAATAATGCGAGTAATGAAACTAAACTTATGATACTAATCAACAAGAAATATTGGAACAAGGCACCCAAATCTAAAATCTCCAATTTTACCCCTCTTTTCTTATTAACTTTTACCTGATAAATATACTTCTACATATGTTACATAATTCCCTTACTTTTCACACCTCCACCCTTAACTGAGAGTATAAAATTATGGCACTACATTCATTAATAGTTACATACCCTAAATGCACTCGTTAAAACATTTATGAATAATGATTAATTCCACCTTTTTGCTTAAAAAAGAGACCGTCTAATGACGAGTTTTTTTTTGGCCTTACTTATTAATGTCTATCATTTTTTTTAATTTACCTTCTTGGACCCGCTCCAATACATTACACTTAAACGGTATTTTTGTAGTTTACCGGTTGCTGTTTTCGGGAGTGCTTCTACAAACTCAACGGATTTTGGCTCTTTAAAGTGTGCTAAATTCGTGCAGAAAAAGTAAATCACTTCCTCTTCGGTCACTTTACCGTCCGGATGAAGTACAATAATGGCTTTAAAGACTTCACCCCATTTTTCATCAGGAATGGCAATGACAGCTGTCTCTAAAACAGCCGGATGCAAATCTTTTTACTTTCAAATAACTCAAGAATTAGAAGAGGATCTACTCTTCGTAAACAAACGTGTGTTCTCCATGCAGATAATCTGTAATTTAATGGCACCATGACAGCCCCTAGTTAACAGATTTATAAAAGCACTCCAACGTATAATGGGTGATGGGCAGCATCACCGCTACATGTTCCCCTTCTCCTATTCCATTTTGATGTTATGCAGCAGAAAGCTGGTCAATCCATTGTCCCCAATATTTTTTTGAATTGACTCACTATTTAAAAAATATATGATATTTTTCCAAACCACATCATACTATTTTAAGATGGGAAAGGAGATTGATCGTTATGGTTGGTATCGAAGTAAACAAGAAAATAGACAGTATCACTCACCCAAAAGTAAGAAATATTGTCAGAGCTTGTGTGGAACATGGCTGCCGGTTCAAACCACATCCAAGTAATCCTAATTTAATAAATTTATTTGATCCAGTAACAAGAAAAAATATCATTGGGGACATAAATCTTTCTAGTGAAAGAGGTTATTTTACATTGGAAGTGGAAAACGGACGGTTCAAATCGTTTAGGAATGAGATTATGGGGTTGGACATTAATCAACCTGATTTTGAAGCAAAAGTTCTTAAACGGGTTAAAAAGTCATCCATGTAATTGACCATAAATTAATAAATAGATTAACAAGGGCAATGGTTTGAAAACCATTGCCCTTGTTGATACAAAATGCATTTACAATATTGTATAGCGGAATTGGACAGGAAACAGTTGGTGTCAGGCACCAATTTTATTACTGACACTTTTTTTACCTTGTCAAAACTTTTTTAATTCCTCATGCAAATAGTTTCTTCTATCGACGATATACTTGGAAATCACCTCGAGCTCGTTATCAAAGTCATTTATATAATCTTTTTTATAGGGATCCTGTAACACATAGGGCCGAATGGAATGGAGCAGTTTTTCTACTTTCGGTTTCATAAATTCAACAGTGAATTGATGGTTCAAAATTTGGAGAAGTACATGCCGATATTGTTCGCGGAAATGGTCTACATTTAATACCCTTGCTGTTAATGTATTAAACCCCTCAATCGGGACATAATTTGCTTCCATCACTTTTCCGTTTACATCCCTTCCCCATGTGGCATCATAATCCCAGGGAATGACTTCATATAAACCTGAGTCTCCATTCCGATAAAGTGCATAGTTATGAACAAAACCATCATAATTGGAGGTAAAAATAATTCCGGCAATCCAGCGCAGGTATCGGTCGATATCGAGATAGTTGCGAATTTCTCGCTCAAATTCGTTTTGTGAGAGGGTATTGATGTTAAAAATGAATTCCTTTAAATAATAATCATCTGCCGCCACGCCGCATTTTCTTTCATAGCCTAAGTCCAGTGACTTTTTTGGTCGTTTATCTAAATGGCTCATGAGTGAAAAGTTTGCATCCCCATCAACCGCATAATAAATATTTCTCTTAGGCAGGTTTCTTTTTAGTAAAAAGTTTTCATCGACCGATTCTAATTCTAAATATACCCCTTCTGCTTTTCCATTTTGTGATAAAAAGATATGGTGAGATGTAGGAGATAAAACACCAATCTCTGAAAAAAAATCAAATGAACATTTATTACGAATCAGGGAAGGATCTTTGAATTCTGCGTTTAAATGTATTTGGTTAGCACCTTTATATTTTAAAGGTTTATAGAATGTAATTTGATAGGACTTTTTGGAATATCCTCGAATATGGGATCCACGATAACTCAAATCAATTTCCAGTTTTTTCTCTTCGATTTTTAACTGGGCAGGTATGGAAGTATCTAACCAAATATCTCGTCTGAGTTCCCTGACATCATTAGGTTTGATAAACAGTTTATAATCTGGAATTCCTACAGTCGAGTCCATTTTACATTCCTCCTTCACTTATTCGTATGAATAGGCAAGTTTTGAGGTTCCGTTAAGCTAGTATTTTTCTGATTTTTTAGGCTTTTGTCCAAACAAGGACAGTCTAAAAGCCGTAAATTGGTAAAAGAAGAGTGAGGTTTAGTTGGTGTTACTAGTCAATCGATTTTCATACTCCCTTTTCTAGATTGTTAGGAGGTGCAAACATGAGTGAATTTTCAGCGGAAGATATCCAGAGAGCAGCAGATGAAGTAAGACGTGGCGGTTTTGGTGATTTTATGTTTAGAGACCCTGGGAATGAACATGCAACAACATCCAGCCATGTGACGACAAGAAGAAAAACCTCTAAACGTTTAACATCTAGTAGTAATCGTACTACGTCACATAGCAATCCGGTAAGTCATACCAGGAGATGCAACTGTCATACTGGGTGGCGTAACTCTCCACGTGGCAATACCCAAATAAAAACCTGTTGGGAAGATGGAAACATGTGGGAGTTTTGTATTAGAAGGCGTAGGTAATATGGTGTAAAAAAAGGAAAGGATTCTAATTAATCTGGCACCCGTGTCAAGGACACATGAAAAAAGAGTTAAGAAGCTAAAAGGTGATTCCTATATTGAATAGGGGTCATCTTTTCTAAATTCCATTGATATCGATAATTGTTATAGTAAACCATGTAATGATTTATTTTCGTCTTTAGTTCATCTAATGTTTTACAGGTCTTATAATCTATTTCATCCTTTAAATGCCCAAAGAAAGACTCCATTGGGGCATTATCCCAACAGTTTCCTCGCCTAGACATAGACTGGTCTAAACTATGTTTTTTCAATAATTTCTGATATCTTGGGCTTGTGTAATGGCTTCCTTGATCCGAATGGATAAATGCTTTCGAATCTAAACTCGTTTTCTTATTTTTTATTAATTTATCAATGGTTTTTGTGGCAATCTCTAAAGTAATACGATCCGAAACATGGTAAGCTAAAATCTCATTGGTGGAGGCATCTTTTATGGCTGACAAATAAGCCATATCCTTTCCGTTATATGGCAAATAAGTAATATCCGTTAGTAGTACCTTCCCTGGAATTCCTTGCTTAAATTCTCTGTTTAACTTGTTTGAAACAACTTGATGTTCCTTTGTTGCCTTTGCAATTTTTTTATAAGGGTTGGCCTTTCTGTGGGGGCAAATGATCCCATACTTGTTCATAATTCTTTGTATTTTACTTCTACTAATTTCATGGTCGTATTCATTGTTCAATATCATTTTGATGGAACGTGAACCTTTCCTATATCCACGTCGATTAAACGCCTTCAGTATTATCTCCTTCGCTTCTAAGTCCTTTTGTTCTCTTTCAAATCGGCTGTTGGCTGCTTTTAGGTAGCTGTAATATCCAGAACGAGAAACCCCTAAAAGCTTGCAAAAATACTTTGTCATTTGTTTAAAATGATTTTGTTCTATCGTTTCATGAATCAGCTGAAAAACCTTACTTGGTTCTAGGTTTTGACTTTTGTTTAGCAGCCTCCTTTCTGTCATTTCTAGCTTTTTTAATAACTCCACCTGTCCTTCTAGTAACTTAATTCTTGCTTCCTGCTTCTCTATAATTTCTAGTTGGGTTAGTTCACGTTTTAAAACCCTTCCGGAAGCTGTTTTCCGTCTGTCTGAAAGCCCAATTAACCCATCTTTTTCATATGCTCTCTTCCACCTATATGCAGACTTCGCTATCCTCTTCATACCAATAATGTGTATGTCAAAGCCATTCTCCTCAAAGATCTGCCTTGGGAGTTTACCAGCCAGATATTCATTCATAAATTTATTTTTAAAATCATCCAAATAGGTAATAGCTAAACTACTGACACGCAGTACATTTGGATTTTTTTGTAGTATTTTAATTTCTTTATCTGAAAATGTCGTTTTGCTCATAGTCGTCACCTAATCCCCATGTCTTTAAAATTCAAGTATATAAAAAAATACCTACAGATAAAACACTCTTTTTCAAGTGTCCTATCTATAGGTACCATATTAAATGAGCCTTTCCTTTTTTTTACTTTTTTTTAGATTACTTCTTTTCTGGAATAATACAGCTGCCGTCTGCACAGCTTACATCTTCTTCAGTTGAAAGATCCTGCAAAACAGGCACTGGAGATTCTTCCTCCCAAACTTTTTGTAAGGCGCCCTTAAATGTTTCAAGTGGTTGTGCACCAGAGATTGCATATTTTGAATTGATAATAAAATATGGCACGCCGCCAATACGATACTGTTGAGCTATCCCTTCATCTGCACGGACTTCATTTGCATAAGCAGTTTTATCATTTAGCACATTTAATACTTCTTGGCGGTTTAACCCTGAGGCCTCAGCAAGGTCAGCTAATGTATCAAAATTTCCAATATCCTTTGAATCTGTGAAATAAGCATGAAGAATCTTCTCAGAGAGCACAGGCTCTTTCCCTTGTGTTTTTGCAAACTTTGCCAAGCGATGAGCATCAAACGTATTGGTTGGCTTCATTTCATCAAAATTAAAAGTTAACCCCGCTGTTGCAGCCTGTTGGCCAACCCCTTGATTAGCCTGTTTCGCTTGTTCAACACTCATGCCATATTTCTTAGCTAATACCTCGTGGATATTTGCACCATTATATTTTGGCGAAGATGGATCAAGCTCAAAGCTTTTGAATTCAACTTCAACCTGATCTTTATGTTGAAATTGATTTAACGCCTCCTCTAAGCGGCTTTTTCCAATATAACAGAACGGACAAACATAATCTGACCATACTTCAATCTTCATGTCAGCACCTCGTTTTCTTTAATTAGTTAATATAGTACCATATACGGTTTGAAATTCGATGCAATGTGCTCATTCCATCAAACCTAAAAAACAGAGAATCACCCAAATAAATTGAAGATGACAGATGTTTTCGAGTTCAATCACCATTGCCACATCCCTTATTTAATAATATTATAAAAATAAATTTTCATAGTAACTCACCAATTCTTGTAGCCACGATTATTCAAGATTGCAAGGGCCTTGATGTTCCTTTCCATTGGAGAATTTGGAACCACGATCGACCACAGAAGTTGGATGAGATTTTGTTAGAAAATAACGGCAAGAAAATTCCTAGCGTATTGAATGACATTTGCGAAAAATGACCTGAACATATATTTTGGAAAGTTGGAAATAATAACCTCGATTACCTTGAGAGGATGGGATGTTTGATGTCGTTAGAATGGTTTGACAGAGTATGTGCTGAACTACAGGATCACCTGGAGTCTATTTGTGAAGAATATGATCAAGTTGGTCAAATGACCATAGAAAGAGCTGCCAAACATCCAAGAATTGAATTTTTTGTTGATACTGCGGATGTGGATACCGAAGAACTTGACCGAGATTATTTCTGCTCACTTTTCTTTGATCCGCAAAATGAAGAGTTCTATGTCGATTCCTTCGATGTGGACAGTGGACATACAGCAAAAATCATTCTTTCGGATATAGAGGAGATTATTGAGGAAGTTCACGCAAGTCTTCATGACTATATCAATGGTGACGACCACTACACAGATGATGGGATTTATTTACAGCAAGCGGAAGTATTGGATGATGAGGAATGTGAACCTGTTGACAACTTGGACGAGTATTATGAAGCAGAACAAGTTAACACCGATGACATTTTTGAGGAAATTGACGTAGACTGGTCGACACCTGAAGTGACTGCCTTCAAGCACGAAGATGAAGTCGAAGTAACCTATCAATTTGGTGTCGTGCAAGCAACAGGTGACGGGGTTCTGAAACGAATTAACCGGATTTGGACCACGGATGAAGAATTAATCAGAGATGAATCCCATTTCATTTTTAGCAAAGAGGAAGCGTCAACGATTATCGCCATGATTGCAAGCCACATGGACCAATTAAGTGAGTTTAATTTTGACGATATGCCTTAAATTTATGGGAGCAGCCATTTGGGTGCTCCCACATTAAATACTTAAAATTTCCAATAAATCACTGCTCCTATTTTTATCAAAAAAAGCCTTTATACAGCTCTCATTATTGGTTAACTAAAATGCTAACCACATCATCCTCAATCCTTTTCCCCTTCCCTTCATCGAGAAGATTGTTTAACAAAATGGAAAAAATTAATGTTTGGCCACTTTTCGTGGTCGCAAAGCCCGTCAACGAACTGACCGTAGATATAGTTCCTGTTTTTGCTTTCACTTTCCCAAATGTACTCGTATCCTTCAATCGGTTCCTCAAGGATCCACCTACCATTTTATCTGGAACACCTGCAACAGGAAGCGAATGGAGATAGGCTGGGAACCACTTTTCCGATTGGACAGCAAATAACAGCTTTGAGAGTTGATTGGCTGGAATAAGGTCTACATGAGAAATGCCTGAACCATCCCTTATAACCATTGAATTGCTATCAACCCCAAGTTTATATATTTCAGACTTTAAAACAGACAAACCTTTTTCCCAGCTGCCTTCTCCCTTCGCCACCTTGCCCATTTCCTTGATTAACATCTCTGCATGGACATTATTACTCAGCTTCATAAACGGAACTAGTAGTTCCGATAATGGCATCGATTGATGTCTTGTCAACATTCTTGCCGTATTTGGTGCCGTTCCTTTTGTAATTTTCCCCTCCACAGTAATCCCGTGCTTTGCTAGAGATTGTTTGAAAAGGGTTGTTGCATAAGTTGTTGGATCCCACACACCAATCCACTCTTTTGATTCCTTAGCATTAACCGGTATTGTACCTTCAATCGTTACAATGTTCTTTGCATGTTCCCGTTGGATGGTAATGTCCTTTTTGCCATCCTCTGCAACGGTAACAGCTTGATTGATAATCTTCACATAACTGGTTTTAGGGTTAATCACTACATCTACCTTGTCACCACTTTTGGTTCCTGGTTTCACCTTAATCCTAATGGATCCTGAATCATAATCTTTCGTCGGAGAGGCGGTTAAGGCAGAAATCTGAGCACCATAATAAGTTGTTTCATCACTCCACGGCAAATCCAGCGAGTATCGCACATCGTCAAAACGCGAATCATCACCAACAAGGTCCCTTTTTATTCTTTTAATGCCTAGCTTCTTAATCTGCAAGGCCATTTCTTCAAAGTCGGATTTTAGTAGTGTTGGATCACCATTTCCTTTAAGGTAAAGATTACCCTGTAAGGCGTTTTTTTTCACAGAACCATCTGTGAGCACATCCGTGGCAAAAGTGTAGTCTTCACCCAAGACATTAAGAGCAGCTGCTGCTGTTAGTAGTTTCATGTTAGAGGCTGGCCTCAATCGGACATTTCCCTGATAGTCATAAATAATCGCGCCACTTTTTGCAGATCGTATACTTATCCCTGCTATTGCCCCTTGTAGACCAGGCTCTTTCATTATTAGTTGGTTAAGCTGCATAGACAAACTCTCATTAGGGTTCATTGCATGAACAAATTTGTAAGGCAAAGATGAAATAATCACCGTAAAAATTAAAAGTAGAAAATATTTAATTCTTTTATTCAATCTTAATCCAGCCTTCCCTCTTTTCCTAAGAGTTTGTCCAAAAAATGACAATTGTATGTTGAATAGACAATTTGTATTTTTTTAATTCACCTTGATTTCAGCACTGTTATATTTTTACTTATATATGCCCAGTTTTGAGGTGCCGGCAGGCTAATCTGCCATAAGGTCGTTCCATTTAACTGGTAAAGATCAATTAAACGATACTTTTCCATATAACTACGAATATCCTCGAACCAAACGATATGTTCTACTGAATTTGGCCAGTACCGATACCAGGGCGATTGAACAGTGTTGTCAAATTCAATTGGTGAACCAGTTGAGATGGCTTGATTTTGGGCAGCTAAAACGGATAGAGCATGTGTTTTATTCGTCTGTGTAACTTTGTCGTAGCCATATAGCGCCATAGAAATTTGTAATTTTCGCGGATTAATTTGCGTTATAGAGTATCGAATCACTTGCTGCACCCAAGTGCTTGGGGCAATTGGAGCGGGCGGTCCGCCAGGGTATCCATAATCGATTGTCATGACCGCAACAATGTCAGCAACATTACCTATGGCGGCATAATCGTAGGCACCTATGATTCTGTTAGTTGGAATATCTGCCGTTTTCGCATGAACGTTGACATGTAAAATAAGTGTACCTAGGGCACTTTTTAAATCTGTTAAAAAAGTAATAAAATCATTACGTTGTGCCGGTGGAATAAATTCAAAGTCAATGCTGACACCACCAAAACCTCTTTGTATGGTAAGATTTACAATACTAGCTATTAAGTTCCTACGAAAAGTTGCATTTCCAAGTACTGTTCCGGCCAATTCCGCACTGAAACCACTGACCGTATAATTTCGAATCATCAATAGCGGGGTAATGTCCAATTCCTTGCATCGTGCCACAATCGCAGCATCCTCGCTCACATTATAGGCGAAACCTTCCTTCGTAAATTGATACGCTACAATGGCTAAATAAGTTAATTGTTCGGCATGAGCTTCAAGAGTAGCAAGGTTTGCACTTTTAGTGGAGGGTACTAAAAACCCAAGGGTTGACATTTGTAATTTTAATGACGATGGAATATTGATAATTTGTCCAATGAAGAGGTTATTTGGTTTTAAACTAGGATTAGCTGCCAAAATCGTTGGTATGTCCGTATGAAATTGTTGCGCTAATTTCCAAATATGATCCCCTGCTTTTATTTGATAGGAATGGAGCGGCAAGAGGTCGTCAGGGAGATATAGTGCAAGTCCGGGTACGATACTACTTGATGATGGCAATCCATTTAGCTTTACAATTGTTTGGATGGCAACCCGATACTGATTGGAAATAGACCACAAGTTGTCTCCAGTCTTCACCACATGAACCGTCATAAACCTTTCACACTCCTTTATACCATCATATGGTCTTAACTAGGTAATATACTTGGAGGAAAAAGTAAAAAAACGAACATGCCGAGTTCCGACAAGTTCGTTTTTATAATCGTAATTCAATAAGGAATATTACTGATAAACTTCATCTAGATATCATATTTAATTTAATGATTATCATACTGATATCTTTTATACTTTTCACGATAACAAGTATCACAGGTTGGAAACGGATGATCCCAAGCTAGTTTTTTACCACAAGTCTTGCATTTCTTAACGAATTTTCGAATATCTGTTTTTAACCGCTCTTGGACCTGATCACTAACTTCTGCTCGTAGTCGTTCCCAATAAGCTGCCTCCGTCCGCTCACCCAACTTATACAAAAACAAGAGATGAAGCCCTATCGCTTTATAACTTAATTCTAACTCTTCTAAGCTTCGGTCTTTTACAATAGGCTCAGGAAGCTCTCTGCCTAGGATTAGGGCATACATCGTTTCTTCCCACTGCTTCGTCAGCACAGGTTCATTTTTTGAAAAAGGCAGGTGTAAAAATCCATACAAATCCATTAAGGATAGCCGTGCTTCAATTTCTGTCCCAGCAATCACCTGATAAAGCGACTTTTCCTCAGACAGCGAGGCCTTTTTCGTCCCTTTCGGACTTTCAAATTTCCCCCATAATTCAAAAAATATGCCTAAATCATGATAGTACCGTTGGAAGCGCTCGAAAACAGAGTTTGTTGGGGCAATAGCAAATGTATGAACCGGTTCATCCTCTTGGAGAAGTAAAGTTCGCATTTTTTTAATATCACTTGTAAAAGCCACTTTCCCAACATCATAAATCCCTTTCCGACCAGCACGGCCGGCAATTTGTTTGACTTCCTGTGAGGTTAGCAGACGTCTTCTCGTTCCATCAAACTTTTCATTTTCCAAAAAAACAATTCGACGGATTGGCAGATTTAACCCCATTCCAATCGCATCGGTCGCCACAATCACTTTTGTTTTTCCTGTGTTAAATTGTTCAATTTGCTTTTTTCTTGTCTCCGGTGGCATACTGCCATAAATCATGCTGACTGAGTGACCCTCATTTTGCAGCCTTGATGCAGTTTCAAGAACACGCCTCCTTGAGAAACAAATGAGGGCATCCCCTTTTTTAACGTGTTTGATATGAAACTCTTTTGCTTCTACTTCAAGCGGGGTATCACGACTGTATTCTTGTATCATAATGTCCGAATCACCTAATAGCTGCAACAACATCGGTTTAGAATTTCTGCTCCCGATGATATGAACTTCTTCCGCATTGGCCTTAGTTATAGCCTTATACCATGAAAAACCGCGATCTTTATCGGTTATCATCTGTGCTTCATCAATGACAATGACTTCGTAATAGTCCTTTTCATGAAACATCTCTACCGTGCAGGAAATGTGATTGGCATCTGGGACAATTTTTTCTTCTTCACCGGTTTTTAATGAGCATAGCGTCCCTTCTGTATTCAATTTATCATAAACCTCTAAGGCTAACAGTCTGAGAGGAGCCAAATACAATCCGCTGCTGGCTTCTTTCATTCTTTCGAGTGCACGATGTGTTTTTCCAGTATTGGTTTCCCCGATATGAAGGACATAGCGGACCTGCCGTTGTAATGAAGGGGCGTATTCCTCACCAAATATATCCCTCATCATCCGTTCTTCGGCTTCTTTTTTTCGCAGAAGTTCTTCCTGCTCTTCTTTCTGCTTATTTTCCCGTTCCAGAAAATCTTTTTCGAAAATATTCTTGTGCACCTTTGGATCAAAAGGAACCTCAGCTAATTTGATTAAATCTGTAAGATATTCTGCTTGAATATCTTCAATAAAATAACTTTCTACATCATATAAAGGCTGTGCTATACTGCCTTTTACAAACGATGCGGATAACGGTTCATGAAAGATTTCGTAAAAATCGTTTTTCAGCTTTACTGGGAGTTGTTCTAACACCTTTTTTGGAATTAGCTCCGAAACAAAATCAGAAATTAAGCTTTCATATACAAAGAAATAGGTTTGATATTCGTAAAAACTTCGCCCCCAGTGCAGTGTCTTATGAATATCACCTGTCAATTCCTCAAAAAAGGTTGCTACCGTTGTATAGGCGGATGGATTAAACGCTCCCTGGTTCACTAATTTTTCTTCGAGGGCGAAGGTATCGACAGATTGAAACTTCACATTATTTTGGAAGTCAGCAGCCAACTGCTTCGCAACAAAGTGACGGACATACAAATAAAACAGATCATATTGATTTTCTAAAATACCTACAGCAATATCTTCAATTTCACTTCGAATCGATTGTTTCTGCTCTTCCAGTTGTTTTTGTTCTTCTCGTTTTAAAAAATTGATCGTCGCTTTCTGATGACGCTGGTCCCACATTTCTTCCTTACCACCGAAAGCCTCCTCTACCCACTCCATTGCATTAAAAGGCTGATACATTCTCATTTCATCGCGGAATAATTTATTCAAAAGTTTTCGGTCAATCCCTTGTACGTCAAACCCTTTTTCGATTAAAAACTGTTTCTTTTCATTTTTAGGAACATCATTGGTTGATTTATTCAACCAAACGTTCACCCAAATTTGCTCTAAATAATGCCCTCGATCGGCTAAGTATTTTTCAAAAGATGGCAGTGTCTCTTTCGTTTCTAAATACCGGTCCATATCTTCGTATACTTTCATTTTTGTGTGTTCAATCGCTTGAGGGTAAATAGTTGTTAATTTATTCATAAGACCCCTCTCCTCTTTCAATTTTGATTTTCCTTTTTGAGTAAAGTTATGTATAATATGAGTATAGATTATCATATAGTAAAAAAGACCGAGCACGACGACGATCCGCTCGGTCAGGCAATAGTTGGTTCCCAAAATGGGGATCGGCGTATAGGGCAATAATCCACCACTTATGCTTGCCGGCTCAAGGGTGGGTTATTTTTTTTTGTGGAAAGACAGAACCGTGACAATGAGACTAGCAAACGAAAAAGCTAACATCAATGCTTGAAAAACTGTCAAAAAGCATCACCCCCTTTCAATAGGAGATGTGCCGTCCACCCTTGAGAAAACTATGCTATTGCATTTTCATTATAGCATTAAACAAAATATCGAACAAGTGTTCTTTATAGATTGTGTTTCGTACAATATTGGTCGACCAAATCTTCAATTTGATCCAGTTCCGGAAACTTCCCCGAAAACTGAAATTGAATTTCCTCAATAAAATGCTCTTGATTATATACATGGATTGCACCATTTTGTTGAATCACACTAAATTCAGGCACAAAACGATAGCCGCTGCGTTCTATTGCTCCCATAAATAGTCCCCTTTTCATTATTTTTTATAGTATAAGCAGAAATATGTCGGCTAAATCATTATATAAATGCCCTAGCGTTTACTTTTTTATTAATAATCTTGTTTTAATTGCGGAAATATAGTTTTTAATTGCGAATAGAGGTGGTTTATTTGCGATTATATCCTTTTTATTTGCGAATCTGAACCTTTTATTTGCGAATCAACAATATCACACCGAATTACCTATAAGCTAAGCAAAAAAAGAGGACAGCACCTTAAAGGCATCTGTCCTCCTGAAACATTATTATGCTGTCGTAAATACCTCTTCTTTATTTAACTCATGACGAATCGTGGCCTGAGCGGCAGCCAAACGAGCAAGTGGCACACGGTATGGTGAGCAGCTGACATAATCTAATCCGGTTCTGTAACAGAAATCAATCGAGCTTTTCTCCCCGCCGTGTTCACCGCAGATGCCGGTTTTTAAAGATGGCTTCGTCGCCCGACCTAGTTTCACGCCCATTTCGACCAATTTCCCAACACCGTTTTGGTCTAGGACTGCAAATGGATTTTCAGGCAGCACTTTATTTTCAATATAGGCTTGCAGGAATTTTCCTTCGGCATCATCACGGCTGTAACCGAAGGTAGTTTGCGTTAAATCATTTGTTCCGAATGAGAAGAAATCGGCTTCCTCAGCAATTTGATCAGCAGTCAAAGCGGCACGTGGAATTTCAATCATTGTTCCAATTGTATAATCGATATTTTTGCCTGTTTCTTCCTGAACTTTTACAGCTGCATCAATGACTAACTGGCGCATTTGTTTTAACTCATTCACATGTCCAACCAATGGAATCATAATTTCAGGCTGAACCACTAAGCCTTTTTCAGCAAGTTTAGCAGCTGCATAGAAAATGGCTTTTACTTGCATTTCATAAATTTCTGGATAAATCATGCCAAGACGGCAGCCGCGATGTCCAAGCATCGGGTTAAATTCATCTAATTGGCGTACTTTTTTAAGTAATTGTTCCTTTTTTTTCAAATCAGCTGATTGTGGATCAGTGATTTGAAGTTTAGTCACTTCCACTAATAATTCCTCTTTATCTGGCAAAAATTCATGGAGCGGAGGATCTAATAAACGAATGGTAACAGGGAATCCCTGCATCGCTTCAAAAATACCTTCAAAATCGCCTTGTTGCATAGGTAAAAGCTGACTAAGAGCTTCCTTTCTCTCCGCGTAATTTTCAGCTAGAATCATTTTTTGAACAATTGGTATCCTCGTAAGATCCATAAACATATGTTCAGTCCGACATAGGCCAATTCCTCCCGCACCAAACTCAAATGATTTCTTAGCATCCTCTGGGTTATCGGCATTAGCACGTACACCGATTTTCCGTTCATGGTCTGCCCATGCCAGCAACATCTGAAACTCATCGGATAGTTCTGGATCAATCATCGGAATTTCTCCCAGCATAATTTCACCTGTAGAACCATCAATTGTAATAATATCGCCATAGTTTACGAGGGTATCTCCAACAGAAAATTGTTTTGCCTTCAAATCAATCTTTAAGGCTTCACATCCGCAAATGCAGGCCTTTCCCATTCCGCGTGCAACTACAGCTGCATGGCTCGTCATGCCGCCGCGGCTTGTTAAAATGGCTTGCGATGCGACGATGCCATGAATATCGTCTGGAGTCGTTTCAGGTCTAACCAGGATTACTCTTTTCCCATCATTGCTTAGGGTTTCCGCTTCATCTGCATCAAAGACAACCTGGCCAGTAGCGGCTCCAGGTGAGGCAGGCAATCCTTTTGCTAAAATTTTCTTTTCAAATTTGTCATCAATTCGGCGGTGCAGTAATTGATTCAATTGATCTGGATCGACTCGCAATAAGGCTGTCTTTTTATCGATAATTCCTTCTTCAACCATTTCAACAGCAATCCGGATAGCAGCTTGTGCCGTACGTTTACCATTTCGAGTCTGCAGGATGAAAAGCTGGCCGCGTTCAACTGTGAACTCAATGTCCTGCATTTCTTGATAATGCTGCTCAAGGCGTTTGCATGTGTCAGAAAATTGTTTATACACCCGTGGCATTTCATCCTTTAATGTGGCGATGGGCTGCGGTGTCCGGATCCCCGCAACAACATCTTCTCCTTGGGCATTAATTAAATATTCTCCATAAAGGACATGCTCACCAGTGGAAGGATTTCTTGTAAAGGCCACACCTGTGCCTGAATCATTTCCCATATTTCCGAAAACCATGCTTTGAATGTTTACTGCAGTCCCTAAGTGATCTGGGATTTTATTTAGACGGCGGTAAACAATCGCCCGCTGATTGTTCCATGAATTAAAAACAGCATTGATGGCAAGGAATAACTGTTCCTTTGGATTTTGAGGAAAATCCTTTCTAGTATGCTTTTTAACGATGGCTTTATAGCCAATAATCACTTCCTGCCAATCTTCTGCCGTCATTTCCGGGTCGGTGGAATAACCTTTCTGCTCACGCGTTTCTTCTAAAAATTGTTCAAAATAGTAGGTATCGATTTCAAGAACAACATTACTAAACATTTGAATGAAGCGTCGGTAGGAATCATATGAAAAGCGTGGATTATTTGTCAATTTTGCCAGTCCAACAACTGTTTCATCATTCATCCCAAGATTCAATATCGTATCCATCATACCCGGCATGGAAAATACTGAACCCGAACGAACAGAAACAAGTAATGGATTTTGTGAATCCCCCAGTTTTTTACCCATTTTTTCTTCTAAACGAGTGAGAGCTTCTAATGTTTGTTTTTCTACTAGTGTAGGAATGGTTTTGCTAGCTTCATAGTAAGCATTACAAGCCTGTGTTGTGATGGTAAAACCATAAGGCACTGGCAATCCAATGTGCGTCATTTCTGATAAATTTGCACCTTTTCCCCCGAGCAAATCTCTCATATTACCATTACCTTCGTTAAATAAATAAACAAATTTCTCCATTATTAAAAGCTCCTCTCTTTTTTTAACACATCTAAAATTAAGCCCGCCGTTTCTTCAATCGCCTTATTAGACACATCAATGACAGGACAGCCAACACGTTTCATTATTTTTTCAGCATGATCTAATTCTTTTAAAATTCGATCAAAGCTGGCATAATTTGCTTGTGAGGCTAAACCTAATGCTTTCAAGCGTTCCTTACGAATTTCGTTTAACTTATCTGGTGAAATGATTAACCCGATGCAATTCTTTCGTGGTATTTGAAACAATTCGTCAGGTGGCTGTACCTCAGGAACTAATGGCACATTGGCTACCTTAAAGCGTTTATGGGCTAAGTACATCGACAGTGGTGTCTTCGAGGTCCTTGAGACACCAATTAACACGATGTCCGCCTTCGTTATACCTCTGGGGTCACGACCATCATCATATTTAACGGCAAATTCAATTGCTTCAATTTTCCGAAAATATTCTTCATCAAGTTTTCGCATTAAGCCTGGTTGATGATGGGGCTCCTTTTCGAATTTCGTAACAAACGCATTCATTAAAGGACTCAGCAAATCTACAGCCATAATCCCTTCTTCCGTTGCACGGCGATCTAAATATTCTTTCAATGCTGGTATGACAATCGTATAAGCGATAATCGAATGAGCATCTTTAGCTAGCAAAATTACATCTTCAATATCTTCTAGGTCATCCACATAGGAATTACGGCGAATGTCAACATGGCCGCCATTAAATTGTGTTGCCACCGCTTTTACAACGAACTCAGCTGTTTCTCCTACGGAATCAGATACCACATAGACAACTTCTTTGTTTGCCAAAATTTCAGCCACTCCTCTTAGTCTGATTTTTCATTCATTATTTCTAAATATGCCCGTGTGATCGTTGTTTTGGTAACTCGTCCTAATAGCAGATATGTATGCGGTTCCCCATCCACAACCTTGACAACTGGCAATGAATCGATGTGATTGTGAATCATTTTTTTTGCTGCTTCAAACAAGGTTTCTTCTGGCAATATGGTGATGATATTAGGCATTCTCGTCATAATAACGCTAACAGGTAATTCTTGAAGGTTTTGATTACCTAGTGATGCTCTGAGCAAATCCTTTCTGGAGATGACACCTGCTAAATTCCCATCAGCATCCACAGCGTAAAGGGTACCCACATCCTCTAAAAATAGTTGAACAATTGCATCATAAACGGAAGTTGATTTTCCAACAACAATCGGTATTGCCTTATAATCATTTACCTTTTGATGAAGATAGCTGTCAGCATGACGCTTAATTTGATATTTTTCATTATAAAAATAACCAACTCGAGGCCGTGCATCTAAATTCCCTGACATGGTTAAGATGGCAAGATCTGGTCTTAATGCTGCCCGTGTTAACGAAAGTTTTTCCGCAATTTCTTTTCCTGTGATGGGTCCATTTTGTTTGACAATTTCGAGGATTTCACCCTGGCGCTTTGTTAGTTTAATCATTACCACCCCCTTTTTTACAATAAATATGTTATATTCTATGTAATTATTATAAATGTGCTATACTTATTTGTATATAGTATATTACATTTGAATAAAAATCGATACAATTATTTTTTTACTACTGTTAACTTAAGAAAAATAAATCAAAGCACATAAAAAAATCTCGTCCGTAACGACAAGATTTGAGTCCCGATTTATTTGAAAGTCTGTAATTAAACGTAAAAAAAACCGAACATATTTTGTTCGATTCTAACATTAAAGCTTTCGTTTAAATATCTGATATGAATAAAGAGCAACTCCCATGCAAAAAACAAAGGCATCACTTTTGATACTCGATAATGGATGATAATAGTATTAAGCGTATTACAACAAATATATAGCCACCAAACCTATGTGTTTTTTTCCATGTGTGTTTTAGCGTTTTTCATGGAACTGTTTTTCATATTTTTTTTCATAGCCTTCAGTAGGAAACCGCCTTTAAATCTTCGCGGTTCATACGAAATTATGAAAGCCTTAGGGTCATATTGTTCAATAAAATGCATGACTTCCGTTTCAACATTCCGCTTAGTCAGTATTTCTAATTGGTACCTTTTGCTATCACGGCCGCTCCCTTCATAGATGGTCACTCCTAGTCCCTTATTTCTTAACGCTTCAATTAATTCTTCATTTTGGTCCATTAAATTAACATATAACGTAGTGTATCCAATTGCTAATTTATTTTCAATTCGTGTTCCAAGGTAAAGCCCCACACCGAAGCCAACGGCATAAACAATTTTTTCAGTAAGGCTTTGATTACCGGAAAATATGATGGATAAGCTAAAGATCGATATTAATGTTTCTAAAATACCAAGTAAAGAAGCTGCTAGACTCATGTTTTTTACTAAAAAGATCGTCCGTAGAGTCATAATCGGGACATATACCAGTTGAAGTATGAAAATCATAAGAAGATTTAAAAACATAATGAACTCCTTTTACTATGAAAATTTTTTCAGGATGTTAAATTGAATTTAGTCCTAGTCATTATTGCTCTTTTTCCTGCAGAAGCCCTTTCGTCCCTTTTTATTCACAGCCATTACGTCGGCCCGCCTTTATATGGCTGCCACGATACAATTTCCCCTTCTCATTTCCTGTAAACCTAACGTGACAGCCTATAGGTGATAAATGTAATCATCCATGTGGAACGGACTTTGTGCGATCACAAGGATGATTGTTAAGTTCAATCAGGCACCCGTTTCAATCTTTGGCAAATGCTGCGGTACTTCACCGCTGAATGCATTGCAAATATTTTCCCAGGCCTGCTGCGTTTCTATAAAATCGTTATAATGCTTTTTCACATTGCGGTGATAGTTTTCCAGTTCGGTAGCTATCTTCATAAAATCGTTCCTGCCAAAATAGTCACAGATTTTTGGTAGAGTGGCGGCCAGCTGTTCACGCATCTCCTGAATTCTTTGTTCGTATCTCTTAGGATCCGTAATATATAACCAAAGCGGTTTATAGCGGATCCAGCCGATACACGCCTTGTAAAAACGCTGGATAACTTCTTCACAGTCGGCTTTTATGTAGTCTAATTTCGTTGGCAGCACTCCATCGAGCAAGTGCTTATACGTTGAGAAACCGTCATGAAAGGTATAGCATGGCACACGCAGCACTTTACGGTCATGAAGACAGGTTCCTAAAAAGGTATCTTCTCCTCGGGCATTCGGAGGATTGTAAAAAGCATTGACACGATTAGGATTTGTTAAATTAATACATAGATTAGAGCCTGAGATAAATTTAGAATGGTTGACTTCCTCCACCTCCTCGGCCTCCCCATTTACGAGCACCCTCGTGTCTGCATAAGTAACACCGCCGTTTGCCATCACTGTTTTAATCGTATCCCAGTTGACAATGTCGTTACTGATGGCTTGAATGAAAGTCTGAAAATCGGATTCCTTTAAGGTATCATTAAATTCTAGATATGGAATAGGAGAGATGTACCCGCAGTGGTGGCCGTTCGTAATATCGGCGTTCTTAATATGTTTTAAGTGGGTGTCCAGGCCCTGCTGGCCGCCCCATACAGCTGTTCCGCTTTTGGTAACAGCCAGAGGATATTCATCGTCATCTAAGAACATCAGGTAATCAATGCCTTCCTTTATAGCCATATATTGAATGATATTTCGTTTGCCTGCATATCCTCTGCCGAAAATAAGCTTTGCCTGTCTTTCATTAATAATCCTCTGCTGTATTAACCGGCCGATTTCTGCCTGCATTTTTTCATTTCCAATAAAGCAGGTACCGTCAACCAGTTCTAGTAATTCTGAACTTACATTCGTATAGTCTGTAGGCTTTGTATTGTGGTATTTTAAATCGTAGGCAACAAACAAGTTTAAACTTACCTTTTCGCTGGAGATTAATTCAGATTCCCTCCAATTAAAAATATATGTTTTTAAAACCTGCTTGAAGTGTTTGCGGCCTGTTGCAAAGCCAATACCAACTTTAATTTCCTTTTCCATAGTAATCCCCTCTTCATTTATTTTTCTTATCATTGTTTATAGAAAAAAAACAACATTTTACGGCGTTCCATTCCTCCATTTAAAGTTAAGGGAAAAGAATGATCCTCTCTCGTACTCATCAAGAGGGGTACTCAGTATCAAAATTTATCTGATTCGTCATGAAATAGTTCTCTCCCGCACAATAGGCAATACTGAAAAGATTACGCGATGGGCCGCCCCTTTCTATAAAGGGGACCCGTTTCTATGTAATATTGAAATATTTACCGAAACATTCGTTCTCCTATACTCGTTTGTTGTAAAAACGTTGTTAACTCTTGACAGATAGCTTGACATAAAATATGCAAAACTAAATACCTACCATCGACAAGTTTCCTGCCTATTCGGGAATTTTCGGGTGGTGCCAGGCACCTTTAGTTCATATGTACCCCATTATTAATAGGTTAAACAAGGAATTTTTAGAAAGAAAGGGAGATGATATGGACCGGAGGAAAAATTTTATTATTCGTTAAACAGCTTTTTACTATAGTTTGTTAAAAACAAAAAAGGCCAATGCTCTGATTGCTCAAAAGCATTGACCTTTTTTGTTTTATCCTTTAAATTATACCGATGGTCGGGGTCGAACCGACACTCCTCACGGAACACGATTTTGAGTCGTGCGCGTCTGCCAATTCCGCCACATCGGCAAATTAATAAAGCAACACTAAGTTTAATATAAAAATCAAACTTAGGAGAATTTGGCAGGGGCAGTAGGAATTGAACCCACACTGAAGGTTTTGGAGACCTTAGTTCTACCTTTAAACTATGCCCCTATTAATGGTGGAGGGGGACGGATTCGAACCGCCGAACCCGGAGGGAGCGGATTTACAGTCCGCCGCGTTTAGCCACTTCGCTACCCCTCCACATATAGGAAAAAATAAATAGAAACTGGAGGAGGAAGAGGGATTCGAACCCCCGCGCGGTGTTACCCGCCTGTCGGTTTTCAAGACCGATCCCTTCAGCCAGACTTGGGTATTCCTCCATTTTTACATAAACTATAAAGATAATGTGGTAGCGGCAGAGGGGATCGAACCCCCGACCTTACGGGTATGAACCGTACGCTCTAGCCAGCTGA
>CAUSCO010000012.1:0-128828 GCA_963530265.1 uncultured Bacillus sp. | reverse complement strand
ATACCCACCAATTAGCTGCTTAAAATAAAACTCTAACTTTTGGGGGTCACCTCAATATTTGGATGGCGCCTGCCACATTTATCTTTACAGTCCAAAATGTTGTTTTGCGAGTTCTTTGAATTTTACGTGATCAATGGTCTCTTTAGTAAGAATTCCGTCAGCCCATTGGGTAAATGTAGTATCTGTTAAAGTTATATTTCCGTTCTCAGTAAGTCGAGTAAGTAATGGATGTTTGTTAAAGGAAGATTTCGGATGTTCAGCGATAATAGTTTGGATCGCATTCAAATCTGAAATATCATCAATCGAATTCCTAGAATTAAAAGCATAGCCAATTTTCCAATCGGAATCTTTATGTTTTAGTTTCATTTCCAAACAATAGTCCCCATTTTCATGATTTACTTTTTTAATTCGAAACTCCCCATTATAAGAAGATATGGTTTCACCGGATAACGGAACCGGTTTTAACGGTAAATTCCCACCAAAGCCCGTGTCTATTAAATACCTTTGTTCATCGTGATTTAGAAGCACCGTTACGTGCGTTCTTCCAAGTTGACGGTACTCCCCCGCTGCATGATTATAAACGACACCGTCTGTTAAGACTGCGTTAAACCCATTTTCTTTTAAGTAGAAAAAGAATAGCGTATTTAATTCATAACAAAGGCCGCCTTCATGTCTTTCTACTATTTTGTTTATTAAATTTTCTTTAGTAATCTTACGTGTTTTGTTTTCAATATGAGATAAATTTTCAAACGGGATGTTTTGTGCTGTTTTTTCAAGCACCTCAGGTAATTTTTCAAAGGTAATCCTTTGGTTATTGGGTATACCAATTCGTTTATGAAAGAAAGGCGTCAGCTTTTGCATTTATACTCCTCCAAGCCCTTTTTAATTTTTTTCCGAAAAATTCCTGTTAAGCTAGTCTAATGTTCCCGGACTTTTTACTTTTCCTCTCCTTTATAATTCTACCATTTTTGTAAAACCACCAACAACGCTGGAAATCCTAACACTTGAATTGCCATCATCAATCACTTCGCTGCCATGACATGCCAGGCACCCTCCAAGAGCAGGACCCCCGTAAATTCATTTTGAAAAAAGGAAAAAGTTAGTTTTTTGTTATGGTTTGTCCTTCTCCTTGCATAAAGATATACAAAGGGGGAATTTTCATTTTTAATACGAATAAAGTAATTAGATATATAATTGCCTATGTATTTATTACCTCCGCACTTATGAAATTCATGGGTACCGAGGTAGCGAATCATTTTCTGGGATTAGGACTTCCCTATCCCCACATGATGTTAAAGCTTGTCATTTTAGTAGAATTGGTTTGCGGATTTTTAATTTTAGTTAACATAGCTGTTAAACATGCAGTGGTACCTTTAATTGGGATTATGATCGTAGCCCTTCTTATAACCAAAATTCCCTTGGTGCACACCGGATTCCTCCAATTTGCTTTTGCTGCTCGTTTAGACATTGTTATGTTAGTTTTGCTCGTTTATCTGTACAAGCGACATCCTTGCTGATCCTCTCATGTGCTCCAAAATGTGCCAGGGACCCTCCAGTATTTTGATCAAACTTTATTAAATTATCGAACTTTATTTCAAATCAACAAGTCGATGCCTTCTCACTGATAAGACATCGCTACAATTGTTATTTCGCCGTTCAATCAGGTTGGTTCCTATTTGGAACAGAGGTGTGGACACCGATGATTCATGTCATAGTCTTATATACCGGATTGTACTCCATTTTCGGCATCCTCTCCGTTCTCTATTACAAAAGGGTAATTAAAGAAGCACTATAAAAAGGTGCCTGAACGTAGAATAAAATCAGCGGGTTCAGGCACTTCATTTTTTATCTACTCTCAGAAAAACCCCTACACTAAATCGTAACTGGTTTACTTCTTAGGCACATTAAAAGAAAAGAAGCAGCTTAAATCTCTACTTCTTTTGGTGTCTATCGATTATCTACCTTTTCAGGATAGAGGTCATGGTTCATCAATCGGTAATTAGCCATTTCCTCGTATTTGGTGCCAGGTTTTCCATAGTTGCACCACGGGTCAATTGAAATGCCGCCACGTGGAGTGAATTTCCCCCACACCTCAATATAGCGTGGATCAAGCAACTTAATTAGGTCGTTCATGATGATATTGACACAATCCTCATGGAAGTCGCCATGATTTCTAAAGCTAAACAGATATAATTTCAAAGACTTGCTTTCGACAATTTTTTGATCTGGAACATACGAAATATACATAGTGGCAAAATCAGGCTGACGAGTCAGCGGGCACAAACTCGTAAACTCCGGACAATTGAATTTCACGAAATAATCACGTTCCGAATGGAGATTGTCGACTGCCTCCAATACCACCGGTGCATATTCAAATGAATAAGTTGTACCTTGATTACCTAATAGAGTTAAATCCTTTAATCCTTCTTCATGGCTGCGGCCAGACATAAAAAAACCCCCTATAAAATGTGTTCCCACACTTTTTAAGAGAGTTTCTTCTGAACATTCTATGCAAACGTAAGGATAAAAAACAAAAAAGCCACGTCCGATATGGACATGGCAGAAAGTCATGTATCCATAGTTTTTTATAGAGGGTATCAGCTATGAACCTCTCCCGATCAAGTGCGGGTATTCTCAAATTTATATAATAAAGAACTAATTGGGATAAGTCAAACTCAATTTTATTGAAAAATTTCATTGCTGCTTATATTTTATTTGAGATGTTCATTTAATACATTCTCTTCTAACACAGAATTAAAAATATCTATAATTTGTAAATTCGAGGTTGTAAAAATCTAATTTGTTATTGCTTGTTTTTTTAATGTATTAGTAAAAATATTAATAATAATAGCTGCTATTCCTTGGATAATAGTTTTCACGATAACTTGGCCTAGAATAGCGAATGGAACTGCTTCCCAAGGTAAGAAGTTTGCACCAAGTGGACTTAAACCTATAATAACAAAAACAATAGAATCTAATAATCCACCAACTAAACCACTGTAAAATACTCGCCCACTCATCGGTAGGTTCAAACGAGTATATATTTCAGTATCAGTAGTTTCTGCAATGACAAATGAAAGAGCTGATGCTAAAACTATCAACAAGGTATCACCTAAAAGAAATGACACTAAGGCTGATATAACCAACGCGGTTAGAATAAATAAATATGTCTTCTTTCTCCCATACTTATTCTGCACCAAATCTCGAAAAATAAAAGTAGCGCCAACTAAAAATGTTCCCAATGGGATTATGAATATGCCAAGTTGAAAAGGAGCAAATGCTGCTGTAACAACGTTAGCAGTAATAATAGAAACTAAGTAAAATAGTATTCTCAAATGTATCACCTCTCAAATTTTTCCACAAAACAAGAACATATGTTCTTCATTCATATTACACTTGACTTTCGAATTTTTGTAAAATAAAAAGCCTTACCATATTCTCCATAATATCTTTGGTGGTTTCTAAATATTAAAGAAAAAGACAGAGTTTCTAAAAGACCTTCTCAGTTTGGATCTTCATCAACAGCCTCTATATTAAACGTACTCCCTGTTCAATTTTGGCATGATTAATGTTAGTCAAAAATGCTTCCTCTACCTTGGGTAATTTTTTCCTGGATAATAAAACTCATTATCCCCTTTTGTACCTAAACGCCACGCTTATTTCCCCATATATAGGTATGCAGTTGAGGTAACACTTTCACATTTTTCAATTCATTATCCAACATAACTTTATTTATAAGCCGTTCATACTTATCTAATAACTGGTTTACAAGCTGTTGGTTGTTAGGTGTTTTATTATCATCATTTCCTACCTGTAAGAAAAATGGAGTTTCAGGATAACGATGATGAACCTTTTTAGCATAGATGTAATCCTGATCATTAAAAACAACAACCTTCAAACTATACTTATGTGAAGGGTCTTTATCCTTAAGTCTGTCAATAATTTTATCTAGGGCCTTAAAATCTGTATTCATTCCAGAACTTGGTGGCTTTGGTGAAATTGTTAATTCATCGATATTCCAAAACCAATCCTGCCAAATACTTCCCTGTGTTTCTAAAGCAATTTTTATATTGTTTTCTTTTAAAAGATCGATTAAGTAACTAAGATTTTTTAACAGAGCAGGATTCCCACCTGAAATTGTTACAAAAGAAAAACCTTCGCCGCCAAGTGAAACAAGTTCTTGCCAAATTTCTTCTGCATCCATTTGCTTAATCAAATTTTTTCCAGTACCGTCCCAGGTATATGCAGAATCACACCAGGAACAAGAATAGTCACAGCCAGCTGTTCGTACAAACATCGTTTTTTGGCCAATGACCATTCCTTCTCCTTGGATTGTAGGACCGAAAATTTCCATAACAGGTACTTTACTCAATTTCCATCCACTCCCGTCTTGCTTCTGCATAACTAGTTGGGGTTTCATACAGACGAACAAATTCTACCCGTGCACCGTTATATTTTTGTTGCCTTTTCCCAAGATGCAAAACTTCCTTCATTTTTTCATAAATCCAAACAACAATGTTTTCTGCTGTTGTATTCATTGGTGGGAGAGTTTCATTTAAATATCTATGATCAAGATAGATTTCAATTTCATTTTTCCAAATTTCTTTTATGTCGCCAAAATCAACCATTAAGCCACGTTCGTCCACATACCCGCTCAATCCAAAAATAACTTTATAGGTATGGCCATGAAGATTTTTACATTTGCCTTCATACGCATGCAAATGATGTGCAGCATCAAAGGTAAATTCCTTGCTCACAAGGACTCTTTTAGAATGGTATTTTAATTGCTCACGGTTGATATCTTCATCAATCTTTTGGAGTTTATCGACAATTTGAAACCCGTACATTTTCTTATAACTCCTTTCGTATGCTTAAATATTGATCAAGACCTCTTTTTCTTAATTTACATGCAGGACATTCCCCACATCCATCGGCCACAATTCCGTTATAGCAAGTTAAGGTTTTCTCTCGGACAAAATCCAATACATTCAGTTCATCAGCTAACTGCCAGTTTTCTGCCTTATCAATCCACATTAAAGGTGTATGGATGACAAAATCATTATCCATGGACAGATTTAATGTTACATTTAAGGATTTAATAAAGATATCCCGGCAATCGGGATATCCACTAAAATCGGTTTCACAAACACCTGTAACAATATGCTTTGCACCAATTTGACTTGCTAAAATCCCCGCAAAAGATATAAATAATAAGTTTCGACCAGGAACAAATGTAGAGGGTAACCCACCATCCTCCCCCTCTTTTACCTCGATTTCTAATCTTGTTAGCGCATTAGGGGCAAGTTGGTTTAATAAGGACATATCTAAAATATGATGCTCAATTCCAAGTTCATTTGCAATATTTTGGGCACATTCAATTTCTGCCTTGTGTCTTTGGTTATAGTTAAAAGTTACAGCAACGACTTCTTCAAAACGTTCCTTTGCCCAAAACAAACAAGTGGTACTATCTTGACCACCGCTAAAAACGACGACAGCTTTTTCTTTTTTCATTTGATAACACTCCTTTTTAAACAGAAAAAAACAGATCTACCTAAAGAAAGCAGATCTGTCTTCCTTAGTTTTTTTGAGAGGGTAGCTAGAACCTCTACCGCGAAGCGGATTTATAAATATAACTTTTTAATTATAAATCAATTCTACGATTTTCGCACGTTCTTTTCGACAATTTTCTACAATAGTTATTCTAAAGGATTTGGGGAAATTCTTTCGTTTGGGATTGGTATTAGTCCAACCCTAGAATTAGCTATCAAACCCCTCGAGGAAGCACTAAAAATTGTAAGAGATTCAAAGTTTAGAACTACTATACATTCTGATCAAGGATGGCATTATCAACATAATAAATGGATAAAAACGCTCAAGGATAATAAGGCGTTCCAGAGTATGTCACGTAAAGGGAACTGTTTAGATAATTCGCCCATGGAGAACTTTTTCGGATTACTTAAACAAGAAATGTATTATGGAGAACCACGGTGCTCATTTGAGGAATTAAAAAAGAGAATTGAAGAATATATCCTTTATTATAACAACAAGCGAATAAAGCAAAAATAAGCAGGCATGTGTCCGGTTCAATACCGTATCCATACCTACCAATTAGCTGCTTAAAATAAAACTCTAACTTTTGGGGGGCACCTCAGCTGAACCTGGGACGCTTTTTTTAGATGAGATTGGCGATATGCCCTTATCACTCCAAGTAAAGCTTTTACGGGTATTACAAGAGAAAGAATATGAAAGGATTGGAGATACTAAAAGAATTAATGAATAAAACAGAGAAGTCTGTATTAATCCAAGCGCTCAACAAGGCAGACGGCAACCGAACTAAAGCAGCTGAAATTCTAGGAATTAGCCGGTCAACCCTTTACCAAAAACTTAAAAAGTATCGAATTAAAGAAGAATTCCGATTTGAGTTAGATGTTTATTGAAAGACCAGGGGAGACGGTTCTGGCGGCGACAATTTTACTATTTTTCACAGAACCAGCCTCCCCATTAAATGGACCTTTTTATCATCAACCATTTTTTAGACAGGATATACTGGGTGCTTTCGTTCAGAGAACATTACATACTTTGATGAATATGCCTCAAAGCGATTTACTAGCTCGTTACGTAAAGAATTTGCTGGAACAATGCCGTCAATTACCATTTCCGATGCTAAACGGTAAATATCGATGTCCTCTTTATATTCTTCACGTTTTTCCTCTATAAAAGCAGCACGTTCTTCTTCAGGTAATTCGGCAATTTTTTTAGCATACACAGCGTTAACCGCAGCTTCAGGTCCCATCACCGCTATTTGAGCAGATGGCAGGGCAAGACAAGCATCTGGTTCAAATGCCGGTCCGGCCATCGCATATAGACCTGCGCCATAAGCCTTCCGAACAATAACAGAAATTTTTGGAACAGTTGCTTCAGCCATTGCGGAAATCATTTTCGCACCATGTCGGATGATTCCTGCCCGTTCTACCTTTGTACCAATCATAAATCCTGGAACATCAACCAGGAACAAGAGCGGAATATGGAAAGCATCACAAAGATTAATAAATTTCGCTGCTTTATCGGCTGAATCGTGGAATAATACCCCGCCTTTTACGCGCGGCTGATTGGCTATGATTCCGACAGGCTTTCCGTTTAAGCGGGCAAGACCTGTAATGAGTTCTGCTGCAAACAGCTTTTTTATCTCAAAAAAGGAACCTTCATCAATTACTCCATTAATGAAATCATACATATTAAATGGAGAATTTTGATTGGGTGGAATCAGTTCTTCTAATGTTTTCTTCAATTGTTTAGGTGCAACGGCCTCACGAACAGGCGGTTTTTCAGAGAAATTAGCTGGGAAGTAATAAAGATATTGACGAGCTGCTTCGATTGCTTCTTCTTCGCTTTTCGCTAAAACGTCTCCGCATCCGGATACAGAACAGTGCATCCTGGCACCGCCCATTTCCTCCAATGTAACTTTTTCGCCGATTACCATTTCAGCCATCCGCGGCGAGCCCAGGTACATTGATGCGTTTTTATCCACCATGATGACGATATCGCAAAATGCCGGGATATAAGCTCCACCTGCTGCGGATGGACCAAACAAGATACAAATTTGAGGAACTTTTCCAGAAAACTTCACTTGATTGTAAAAAATTCGCCCGGCTCCACGTCTGCCTGGGAACATTTCAACCTGATCCGTGATTCGGGCACCTGCTGAATCCACAAGGTAGAGCAGCGGTACACGCAATTTTTCAGCTGTTTCCTGGATGCGGATGATTTTCTCGACTGTCCGCGAGCCCCAGGAACCTGCTTTAATTGTCGAATCATTAGCCATTACACATACAATCTGGCCATTGATCTTTCCCATTCCTGTAAAAACACCATCGGCTGGGAGATCCCCGGCGATACAGTTTGCAAACAGTGCATCCTCTAATTCAGAGCCAGGATCTAATAAAAGTTTTAAGCGGTCACGAACAAATAGTTTCCCTTGTTCCTGGTTTTTCTCATGATATTTAGGGGCCCCTCCCTTTTTAATGTGTGCCGCTCGTTCTTCGAGTTTTTGTTGAAGGGTATTTTTATCAACTGACATTGGATTTCCTCCCTCTATTGATCTCGTTTTCTGTTATTCTCCCAAATAAACTGGAGGTCTTTTTTCCTTAAAAGCTTGTAGTCCTTCTAAACGATCCTTCGTTGGAATCGTTATTTCATAAGCATTTTGTTCGATGGCAAGACCAGTATGAAGATCTACATCAAAGCCTTTATCGATGGCAAACTTAGCTTGTGCAACCGCAATCGGACCATTTTTAACAATTTGCCCGGCTATTTCTAAAGTTTTTTCAATTAAGTGATCTGCTGGGACCGTATATTCTACTAATCCAATCTCTAATGCTTCTGCTGCCTCAACTCGTCTCGCAGTGAAAATAAGTTCCTTTGCACGTCCCTTACCTACTAATCTCGGTAAACGCTGAGTGCCACCCGCACCTGGAATAATGCCCAGAGACGTTTCCGTAAGGCCAAGCTTCGCGGTTTCCGAGGCAATACGTATATCACAAGCGAGCGCTAGTTCAGTTCCCCCGCCAAAGGCAACACCATTCAAAGCTGCAATCACCGGCTGCGGTAATGCTTCTAACTCATTTATATTTCCACGGATCAAAGCAACCGTCTTCCGTACCTGAATCGGATCCATTCCTGCCCGTTCTTTTAAATCAGCACCTGCACAGAAGGCTTTCTCCCCAGCTCCCGTTATCACAACGCAGCGGACAGTCCGATCAAATTTACAGGTAAGAATCGCTTCCTTAAGTTCCTCCAACATTTGGACGGATAAAGCATTGGCTGCCTCAGGACGATGTAAAGTAATCATCGCAATCCCGTTTTCCAGCCGGTTCACTAATACTGTTTTACCCATGTGGTCACCTTCCTCCTATCGTATTTTCAAGCTTGCAGTCTGAATTGGGAGCTTGCAGCTTGAAAACTTTTACTAGGTAATGGTTTACCAATCTTTCCCTGAATATATTGGGATGCAGCCAAAATCTTTTTCTGGTCCACCCCTGTGTGAATGCCCATCCCATGAAGCATGTAAAGTAAATCATCGGTTGCGACATTACCTGATGCTCCTGGCGCATAAGGACATCCGCCTAATCCACCGACGGAAGAATCAAAAGTAGCAATGCCCAACTCCAACGATACTAAAATATTGGCAAGTGCCGTTCCACGGGAATCATGGAAGTGCATCGCTAATCTATTAGCAGGGAACCTTTTGAGCAAAACGTCTAAAACCTCTTTGACCTGCTTTGGATTGGCAACACCGATTGTATCCCCTAGTGACAGTTCTCCAATACCCATCTCAAATAAAGTTTCGGATACTCTGATTACGGCATCGATATCCACATTTCCTTCATAAGGGCAGCCAAAAACAGTAGAAACATAGCCCCTGCTCGATTTTCCTGCGGCAAGTGTTGTTTGAATCAAATCTTTTAATACAGGGAAGGTTTCACTAATCGATTTATTGATATTTTTAAGATTATGAGTTTCACTGGCAGACATAAACACGGCTGCTTCATCGATGTCCGCTTCAAATGCCCGCTCTAACCCCCGCTGGTTTGGAACAAGAGCCGTATAGGTGACGCCAGGCTGTCTCGTTATCCCCTTCGAAACGGCAACTGCATCAGAAAGGGCAGGAATCCATTTCGGGTTTACAAAAGAGGAAATTTCAATATGTTTCAGACCGCTGGATGATAGTTGATTAATCCAGGCAATTTTATCCTCAGTGGAAATAAACACCTTTTCGTTTTGCAATCCATCCCGCGGACCAACCTCTTTAATGGTGATAGCTGCAGGCCACTTCATTGTTCCATCTCCTTCTCCTATTTTAAGAATTATCCCGCATTAACTGGCAGTAAGACCCCCACTTCAGGAATTAAGTTATATTAAATTGTAAGTGGGAGGTCAACTGCCAGTAAAAGCCCGATTGGTGAGATAAAGTGAAACTTGCCGCCGTGATTTTTGGCGGCTTAGTTAAACCAATCGGGTTCGTACTGTCTCTTTATCAAGGCGTTAGCCTTGATATTAGAGACAGTAGAACGGGACTAACAATCAGTGTGGGATACCCCCCACACACTGATTGAAGTTTCACCTTATTCAACTTCGACAATGACGTCTCCTTCATTCACGAAATCGCCTTCGTTCACTTTCACTTCTTTAACTGTTCCATCGACCTCAGCGGCAATCGGAATTTCCATTTTCATCGATTCTAAAATTATTACATCTTGACCTTCTTCGATCTGATCGCCAGGTTTAACCAGTACCTTCCATACACTTCCTGCCATGCTTGCTACTACTTCACTCATGATGATTCCTCCTATTTATTCGCTTTTTTTAATGGTTGTAAATACTTTGTAATAAAGTTCGTCGTCGTATCACCTGAACGGAATGCCGGGTGGGAAATGACCTCTTGCAGCAGCGGAATATTTGTTTTAATGCCTTCGATTTGATAATCGGCTAATGCCCTTTGCAAACGTTCAATGGCTTCGTCTCGATTACTGCCTTTTACAACCAGCTTTGCAATCATCGGGTCATAAAAAGGCGTGACGGTGGATTGGTCATGAATCGCTAACTCGTGCCGTACACCTGGACCGTTTGGCATCTCTAATTTTGTTATTTTTCCTGGTGAAGGGAAAAATGTTTTTGGATCTTCTGCGTAGATTCTTACTTCAATGGCATGCCCGTCCCGTTTTACCTCTTCTTGAGATAAAGTCAGCGCTTCACCTGCGGCAATTTGCAATTGCTTTTCCACTAAGTCCAAACCGGTTATTTCCTCCGTAACCGGATGCTCTACTTGTAATCGGGTATTCATTTCAAGGAAGTAGAAATTTTGCTGTTCATCCACCAGGAACTCAATCGTTCCGGCGTTTTTATAGCCGATCGATTTCGCTGCCTTTACGGCTGCCTCGCCCATTTTTTGACGAGTAAGTTCCGAAATAAATGGGGATGGCGCTTCCTCCACAACCTTTTGGTGCCGGCGTTGAATCGAACATTCACGTTCCCAAAGGTAAACGGTATTTCCAAATTCATCCGCTAAGATTTGAATTTCAATATGCCTTGGATTTTCAACATATTTTTCAACGTACATGGCTCCATCGCCAAAGAAATCGGTAGCCCGTTTTTGATTGCCGGCAAAGGCTTTATGGATTTCATCACCACTCTGGACCACTTGCATTCCAATTCCGCCTCCGCCAGCAGAGGCTTTTAACATCACGGGATATCCGATGCGGTCCGCAACTTCTACCGCCTCCTCAGCATCAGCCAGCGGGTAGGTAATTCCCGGAACAACAGGAATACCTGCTACCTCCATTGCCTTACGAGATTCAATCTTGCTTCCCATTTTGGAAATAACCTCTGGAGATGGCCCGATGAAGATAAGTCCTGCTTCCTCACATCGGCGGGCAAATTCAGCATTCTCGGAAAGCAATCCATATCCGGGATGGATCGCCTCCGCTTCCGAAACCTGCGCGACTTCTAAAATTTTTTCGATGTTTAAATAACTTTCCGCCACACGGGGGCTTCCAATTAAATGGGCCTCATCTGCCAATCTTACATGGGGAGCATCCGCATCGGCTTCGGAATAGACTCCGATCGTATGAATCCCTAAGTCCTTGCAGGTTCGCATAACTCGAACAGCAATTTCACCGCGATTAGCGATTAGAACTCTTTTGAACATGCTTTCCACCCTTTCTGTCGTTTATGGAATCAGGTTTCCTTTTTTATAATAGGTGGGACCAGTCATTTGCTTATCATCTTACGAACGAATGACTGGCCCTAATCAAAGATTATTTAACAGTTTGATTTTCAGCAACTTTCTCTTGGATTTGGACAACCGTTGTTGGATCTTCCAGTCCCGTTATATCACCGGCAACACTACCTGTTACTACGATTTCCTTTAACAAGCGGCGCATAATTTTTCCGCTTACGGTTTTCGGCAGCATATCGGCAAAAATGATCGTTTTTGGAAGGGCAATCTTCCCAATTTGTTTGACGATATTTTGATTGATTCGTTCTTCTAACTCTGCCGTACTTTCAACACCATCGGCCAGACGGACAAACACCAAAGGAACTTCTCCTTTGATTTCATCAGGAATCCCGATTATGGCACACTCAGAAACACCTGCAACTTCAAGTACTGCACTTTCCATTTCCATTGTACTTAACCGATGGCCTGCCACATTAAAGGCGTCATCCGAACGTCCGACCACCCATATATATCCATCCTCATCGAACAGGGCAAGATCACTGGCATAATAACTACCTTCCACTTGACTAAAATAGGAGGCGTAATAGCGCTCCGGTTCTTTCCAAAGTGTACGGCACAGCATCGGAAACGGTTTGGTAATGACCATGTTTCCTAACTGAAGAGGCTTCACCGAATGTCCTTCCGCATCCACCACATCGAAAACGGCACCTAAAAATGGAATACCCCCGGCGCCAGGTTTCATTGGCGTCAGCCATGCTGCCCCGGCTATAGGCGATCCCGCTGTTTCGGTCTGCCCCCAAGTATTATTGATATAAACGTTTTTCTTTCCTAATACTTCATATGTCCAATGCCATGTTTCAGGATCGAAAGGTTCTCCTACAAGAGAAATGACATCAAGGCAAGATAAATCATATTGCGCTAATGGTTTCTCACCCATACTTTTTAACATTCTTAAGGCAGTCGGGGCAGTAAATAACTTATTCACCCGGTATTTTTCAATGATTTGATAAAAACGGTCTTTTGTTGGATAATCAATGGCCCCTTCTAAAACAACGGTTGTAACACCATTTGCTAAGGCACCGGCTATTCCCCAAATATGCATCGTTAACCAGCCGATATCAGCCGTACACCAGAATACATCATCATCATGGTGATCCATATGGTACTTTGCATAGATATAATTTTGAATGACAAAAGCCATCCCGGAATGCACGACACCCTTTGGTTTTCCTGTTGTACCGCTTGTATAAAACACAATCCCGCTCTCATTTGCTTCCATTCTTTCAGGTTCACAAACGATACTTGCCTTTTTAGTCTCTTCATGCCACCAGTAATCGCGGCCTTCAGCCATTTCAACCTTTGAATCTAAACGGTTTACAACAATAACTGCTTCGACAGAAGGAATTGCTGGTGCAACATGATCGACTTTTTCTTTTAATCGAATGACTTTACCCCGGCGAATGGTGGCATCCGCCGTTACCACGACTTTTGGCTCAAAGTTGATAAGACGGTCTGTTAAGGATTTTTCAGAATATCCTGCGAAAACCGTGTTGTAAACAGCGCCGATACGGAAACAAGCCAAAACGGCAATAAAGGCTTCGGCAAGATTTGGAAGGAAAATGGCGACACCATCACCTTTTTTCACACCAAATGACCGAAGCACATTCGCGAAGCGATTGACTTCTGCCAGAAGCATATTATAGGTGTAAAATTTCGTATCGCCGTTTTCCCCCTCCCAAATGAGAGCCGTCCGGTTGCCTGCTCCATTCTCAACATGATGGTCAAGTAAATTGATGCTTGGGTTACTAATGCCGCCGGCAAAAAAACGAAAATCTGGAAGCTGTCCGCTAATGGTTTCATTCCACGGTTCATACCATGTCAGTTCACGGGCAGTTTGGTCCCAAAAGGCTGCCGGATCTTCTTGGGATTGTTTCAAAAGTTGTTGAAATGCTTCAGTACTCCCAATAGAGGTAGAGCGTACTTTTTCTTCGCTCGGGTATACGAGTTTGCTTTCTGATACGACTTTTAAAATTCCATTTAAATCCATATTACAGCTCCTTTTTCCATTTTATAATAAACTCTAGTAAAACAGTTAACACCCAAGTTGTTTCGCAATAACCATTCGTTGGACCTCGGAAGTCCCCTCACCAATTTCTAAAAGTTTAGCATCACGGAAGAATCTCTCTACTTGATATTCTTTCATGTATCCATATCCGCCATGAATTTGAACAGCTTGGTCACAGGCGCGCATACATATTTCAGAAGCAAATAATTTTGCGTATGCTGCTTCTTTTTTAAATGAACGGCCTTGATCCTTTAACCAGGCTGCTTTGTAAACCATATTACGGCCTAATTCAATATTCAACGCCATGTCAGCTAATTTAAATTGGATCGCCTGAAAGTTCGACAAGCTTTTTCCAAACTGCTTTCTATCCTTTGCATACTGAAGAGATTTTTCGAATGCACCTTGCGCGATCCCTACAGCCATTGCGCCGATTCCAATTCTTCCGCCATCAAGGGTAGCTAAAAATTGCTTGAAGCCGTTCCCCTCTGTTCCGAGCAGATTTTCTTTGGAAACCCTTACATTTTCTAATATTAATTCGGTTGTATTTGAGGCATGAAGACCCATTTTTTCATAATTGCTAATCACTGTAAATCCAGGTGCGTCCGTTGCAACGATAAATGCACTAATTCCATTAATTCCTTTTGAGCGATCAGTTATTGCCGTAACTGCAAGGTGTTTGGCATAGCTTGCATTGGTAATAAAACATTTTGAACCATTAATGACCCATTCATCCCCATCTAGAACAGCTGTTGTTTGTGTGCCGCCAGCATCGGATCCTGCATTAGGTTCAGTCAGACCAAATGCTCCAAAAGATTCTCCAGTACAAATTGGAGTTAAGTATTTTTCTTTTTGTTCATGGGTACCAAACAAATTTATCGGTGCCCCGCCTAATGAAATATGGGCAGAATATGTGATCCCTGTTGATGCGCAAACACGGCTAAGCTCTTCAACGACGATCGCAAAACTGATTGTGTCAGCATCAGCACCGCCATATTGTTCAGGGAAAGGCAGACCCATGATCCCTAATTCTCCTAATTTCGTAAAAGCTTCTCTAGGGAATTCCCCTGTACGATCTCGATCATCTGCTCCAGGAGCAACTTCAGCATCAGCAAATTCCCGGATTACCTTACGTATCATCTCTTGTTCTTTCGTTAAATCAAAATTCATAGCCTGCAACCACCTTTTTCTTAATATTCCGATTCTTTTCGACAAACTAACCCATTTCTCTACACACTTTTTAAGATTTATAGCAAAATGAAACAGATCTCTAGACAATATGCCCCTTTCATTTTTTTCATAACTTTCTTATAATTATAACAATTAGAAAAAATATTTCTATGTTCATTTCTCTGAATATTTTCCGGATAAATTTGTGACTTTTACACAAAAACGTGTAAAATTGTAAGCGGTTAAATTTATAAGAGTTGGGGTGATGAATGATGGAAGACACATTAACACATCGGCAATTAAGGTCATTAATACATGTTTCAAACGTCATTAATTCCTCATTAGATATTGATACCATTTTTGAATCGATCCTAAATGAAGCGATTTCTGCAGTAGATGCCTGCGGTGGAGGGTCTATTTGGGTTTTTGACAAACATCAAAACCGATTGATCGCGAAATCAGCCCAGGGGTTATTTTATCCACATATTTTTAAATCCATTAAACTACTTAGCGGTGAGTCAATGACCGGTATGACTTTTGCACAAAAAAAATGTCTCGTATTTCGGAACGATTCAGAAATTAAACAGGCCTTATCTACATTGACTACATTAAATAAAGACCTATTGGATCAATCCATACGAAACAATATTCATTTTACATCTGTCATTTCTTCACCCATTTTACTAAAGGGTGAATGTATCGGAGTCATCACCTTAGATTCTTTTGAAAAATCTTTACACTTCCATCAAGAGGATATTCATTTATTGGAAGCAATCGGCCATCAAGCTGCCATTGCCCTCGAAAAATCCAGCCTTTACTGTGAAAAGGAAAAAACGGTACGCAAGCTTTCCCGGTCAATTGAAACACATAGAAACTTAACAAACCTTGTTGTCAATGGAGAAGGAATCCAATCCATTATGCACTATATACATCAAAAGATTGGGCAGCATATTTTTCTCTTCGATGATGTAGGAGAACTAATAGGTTCAGCCAGCCTTCCATCCTTTACAGATGAAATGACTGATTATTTCAAGCAATATGCCAAACAAATTATTCCTTCGCTCGAAGATTCACTAACAGTTTCAGAAATAATGTTAGATAATGAAAATTATCAATTGGTAGTATTACTACTAGGTTCAAAACTTAAATCACTAGGAGTATTGACGATCCTGTCGAAACAAAAAATGGGTAAATTGGATATCTCTGCTCTTGAACATGCTTGTTCAATCATTTCCCTGGAGCTAGTTAAAGAGCAGGCGGTAATCGAAACACAGCAACGATTAAGAGGAGAATTCGTCACAAAACTTTATTCAGGCCAGATGGATGAAACGTTAATTTTAAAAGCCAAAAATTTAAATTTTGATCCGAACCGAAACTATGTTACTTTCATTATTCATTTTGAAGATAGGCCAAAAGTAAAAAAGGCTGCCGACGATAGCATTTTCAGAAATGTACTCCATATGACCAATAGACTATTTCTAGATAGAAATTTACAGGGTATGGCCGTAAGAAATGAAAACCAAATTGTCTCCCTTCTTTCCTATCACTCAAAATTATCTTCATCCAGTATCGTTGCTGAAATAAAAGAACTCGCAAAAATTTTACAGGATCGGATTCAAATTAAATATAGAGGGATGAATCTATCAATTGGCATTGGAAGAATGAAGCCCGGGCTGCTCTATGTACATGAGTCATTTAAGGAAGCGATAAAATGTATAAAATTTCTTAAAAACTATCATTTCGAACATCATATCCTTTGTTATACGGACCTTGGTGTTCAGAGATTTATTTTGCAAAATTCGGAGGACGAATTAATCGATTTTATACAAGAAGTATTAGGCTCTCTTATTGAATACGAGCAATCTCGAAAAGGCGATCTTTTGCGTACTCTCATTGTTTATTTTGAACAAAATCAAAATATCAAGAAAACAGCAGATTCTTTACATATTCATACAAACACTTTAAACTACCGATTAAAGCGAATGGAGGAGATCCTCTTGACAGACTTTACGGATAGTCAACAAATATTCAATATCCATTTAGCAAGCAATATTTATCAATTTATAAAGAATAAGGAGTCATTGTCGTTAAATAGCTCAAGGACGTTTTCAAAATAATTGTTTCCGAATTTCTACTACCATTAACCCCTGTACTTGATCTAGTAAGTCATAAATCTCCTTACCTACTTTTTAAGTTCATATAGAGAATTACACGATTATAATGCACCGGATGATAAATTAATTGATCATACAAAAACTGCACCGAAATTGTTAGATTTGTGTCTAACAATTTCGGTGCAGTTCATAATTGGTTAGTGACTGGCACTTTTTTATAGAATTGAGACTAATAGGTCAGAACCCAGCACGCTAAAGCGTTAGTACGTCGGGGGTCTGACCCTCAAGGTTGTGATTTTGTAGGATATAGAAAGGATTTTAAAGAGAATTCATTTTATATAGGGGAATTTGTTCATAGGACGCGACAAAAGAAAAATATTTTTTGTCCTAAGTGAAATAATTTGATTAAAACAGAGTATAGAGGACATTTATGGATAAATATTTTTAATTGACATCAATTTGTGGCATCTATATACCTCATTAATTCATATTTATGCCAAGTTTTAAATCAAATGGGCCAAGAAAGCAACATTCAATACGAAAAAAATCAAAATAAAAAAGATTTTTACCTCTTGATAAATTCTTTTTTATTTGTAAAATCATTTAAAATCCGGAATCATCGACTGATAAAGCCTAAAAACCCATTTTCTTGTTTCTATAATATCTAAAAGTGAATTCTCTAATTTCTGTATTTGTTTAGTGAATTCTTCATTATAGATGGAAATTCTTTTTAGGAAGGCTTCTTTAGCAATACCTTGTTGCCAAGCCGAGTGCATTATCTCTTGAACAAAATTCCGAAAATTACTTTGCTCTTTGCGAACATCTTCAATATATATTTTTAATTGATTTTCCATTTCTTCTAATACACTAATCTCTTCAATTATTTCTGAAAGGCTACTCCTTTGATAATCTCTTATCCACTTCATCAAACATTTGTCCTGCTTCTTTAATCATTTTGCTAATTAAAATGGTTTCATTTTCGTACCAATGATAAAACTTCGTTATAGATGATAAAACTTCATCCCCTATTCCGCTAGCTTCTCTTATATGATGATAAGATAATATATTAGATTTTAATTGAGAGTGTTTATATTTAAAGGAATCCATTCTACTTTCTATTTGATCTGCAAAGTTAATCATTTGATGTGGATTCACTTGTATTGTCGATGAAGGTACATTACTTTGATACCTTGGGGATTGCCATAGTTCTTTTCCCGTTTTTACATTTGTAAGGACTGAGTTAGAAATATTTCCATATTCATCAAACTTATACATATTTAATCCGTGATATGTAGCTACGGAGTCAATTAATCTAGTTAAAGGGTTATCTATATCGTCAGCATTTTCAATTTTAAATCTAGAACCAATGTAATAAGTAGAACCAATATGTCTTTTATATTCACTAATATATCCTGCTCCCACAGAGTCTTGAGGATGAACATAATTAATAATTTTCGTGTCATACTGACCGCTCTCTGCCTTCTCCTTAATATCATCAGGTAAGATATCCATAACACTTGGAGAACTATACGTAACAGCTTCCATATTTACCAATGCGGCAGTGTACGAAGCTATCGCACCACCCAGGGAATGACCAGTTAGGCTTATCTTCGCATTAGGATATTTTTTTTCGATTTCCTTTGCAAACTCGACACCATCGGTAAATTGACTTGGGAATTTTTCAAGCCTTTCTTTTTGTTTAAACACTACATACCTAGCATCAGTCACTATATCTGCAAATCCTCTTCCTAATGGATCGTTCCCTTCTGTACCGCGATAAGCAATTACAAGGTTATTTCCGTTTTTAAAAACAGTTGCATCAAATCCGGTGCCTTTGATTGATTTTCTATGTAGCACTTCCCAATTTTCTTCAATATCTTTATGTAATACTGTTTCTGTTTTTCTTAATTTAGTTTTATAAGAAAGCTCGCTTAGTTTCCAATAGCTCAAATCCTTCACTTTTGATGTCATATTGAAATACCTCCCAATTTTTAATATACTAAATTTATAAGTTAAATTGTAGCAATATTTAAAAAATGAGGCGATTCTTTGAAAAAAATATTTACGAAAATAATGCTTATGATTGGGGTGATCATTTTGTTAAATGCTTGTAATGATACAGATAATGCTGAGGTCGGTAAACGAGCTAAAGAAGTAGCTGTACAATATATGAAGAATGAGAAAAACATTAACTTTGTTCCTAAAGATGTAGAAATAACAAGTGCAATTGGTGAAGGTACAGTTTGGGTGGATGGCTATAACAAGGATGAGCCAAACGAAAAGTACTCAGTTACTATTAATTATGAAAACAATAAATATAGTGTCGGCGGAGTTGGTTCCGGCGATGAAGTAAAAACAGAAGAAGAATAGTAAATTCAAAAACTGCACCGCCAATTGTTGAGTATGCCTACAATTGGTGTGCAGTTTATTTTCATTTATCCCGTAATACTACCTGGTATCTTTAATCCTTTGATTTAAATTACTCATTTCGTTAAAAAGGCATCTGAAAAAATCAGATGCTTTTTTAGGTTCTTGCCTCAATATATGTCTACTGTCCCTTTTCTACTGATCCTTATTGGAAAGCAGCCTTACGAATTTAGTCATCACAGGTTCAATTGACTGCTGAAGGTTTGACATATTGGCCGAAAGATGTGCTGATTGTTTTGTTTCAAAAAAGTTTTGTAAATAGGACACGGCAGCCATAGATACCTCTGTATTTACATTGACTTTGCATATTCCAGCTTGGACAGCTTGCTTAAGAATGTCATCAGGCGTTCCTGACCCGCCATGAAGGACTAGCGGGATTTCGACTGCCCGGCGAATTCTATTTAAGAGAGAAATGTCTATTTTGGGCTCTCCATGATATATACCATGTACAGTACCAATCGCAGCTGCCAAAAAATCAACGTTTGTTTCTGCAACGAATTCACGAGCTGATTGTGGGTCTGTAAGTGTTCCGTCCCCTTCTTCTTCGTCCGAGAAGGCACCTCTCGCTAACGATCCTATTTCAGCTTCAACAGATACACCTGCCATATGGGCAATTTCTACTATCTCTTTTGTATAGCGAATGTTTTGTTCAAGATCATATATAGACCCATCATACATCACAGATGTAAAGCCGCATCGAATAGCCTGAATAATTGATTCCTTTTCATAAGCATGGTCTAAATGGAGAGAAACAGGAATATGAGCTTTTTTAGCTATCGCTTGAACCATCCCTGAAAATGCTGCAACATCTACTGTTGGAAAGTAGCGCTCTCCTAAGGCAATAATAACTGGTTGGTTTTCCTTTTCAGCTACACGGATAGCGGCTTGAACTGTTTCTAAATTATATACATTAAAGGCAGGAACGGCATATTTGCCTTTCTGTGCATCTTGCAGTATATCCTTTGTATTTACTAACATATAGTACGCCTCCCTTTGTTTTTGTTTGCTTACCATCCAAACATTACAAGACTTCCAACTCTATGAATGATGAATCAGGTTAATGTTTCAATTGATCTGTGTTACTTTTGTAAACAATAAAGCTAGGCACAGCTTGATTTAGTTTACTGCTGAGAATTTCCCATGATTCAATAATAGATCGAAATTACATACAAATGCAATATTTTTGTATACATTTTTTATATTTTTGTATACATTTTTTATTAAAGACTCCATCAAAAAAATAATTAAAAATCTTTCAAATTATTTTAGAAGAAACTTTAAATTTATAAACATGTTTATTGCGATATAAGGATGGAACGTCCAGAAAAGGATTATGAATGGTTATTAAAATCGTATATTGGAATAGGGGATCCTGTTAGGAAAGAGAAGTTAGTACAAGCTATAAAAGCAGCCATTTCAGAATTTGAATTAAAGGAGATGAATACGAACAAAATCCATTTTGATAACTATCAGTACAGGATAGGCTAAAGTCAGGAAAATGTAGATTACAATTTAAAGATATTCGAAAATAAAAAGCCTAATTCCCCCCATAAAATACCGAGAAATTAAGCTTAAGTTACTTCACAATCGCGCCCGATTCTTGAATATCATTTTTGGTACAACGTAATATAAAAATGGATTTAGTGGTGTGCAAAATGAGTTAAGAAATGAAACAATAAAATACTGATAGTACAAAAGCCGGCATGTGCTGGCTTTTTTTCATCATGATATCAGCTCTTTTGAGCATTCATTGCTTCCCATTCTTCTTTGCTAGGACCATATACGCCAGGAACTTTCAATCCAGCTTGTCTCATAAGGACAGTTAATTGTCCACGATGATGAGCCTGATGTTGAATTAGCAGACGGAAAACAGCCTGTACTGGCATGTCCATTCCAAATAAATTCACCATTTTGTTCATTTTTTCATCTGAAACCTGTTCAGAAAATGCTTGAGTTAACCGCTGACTTACTGTTTTGTATGTCTCGCTGATTTCAGCAGCTGATTTCGGTGCCTCTTTTTGAAGATCAGGAATCTCAAATTTTATTCCAACCTGTGAAGGAAAGTAGTAAGCTGCCCCAGTAATATGCCAAGCCAGACTTCCAATGCTGTTTAATCCTGGAGAAACCTCCTGATTCAACGATTCATCCGTCAGCACATCCAGCACTTTTTGAGTAACAGCTGCTTCTTGTTTCCATTCGTTTAAGAAATCATTTACTGATGTAAACATTCCATTCCCTCCCTATATTAGCAAATCCTTCATTTTTTCAAATTCATTGTATCATGTTCAGTAACCATCCGCATCTCTCAAAGGCTTAATAATCGAAGGCTATTTGCTATTTTTAAAAACCCTTTCTTATATCTGGCCTAGTACAAAAATAAAGATCGCAATTTTTGTTACAGAAATGCACCCGATTACGGAAGATCAAGATAATAATTATGATTGCTGCTGTTAGCTTGTTGAACAAACTCACCCAGTTTGGTATAAAATTTTATTGAAGGGATAAGAGAAAAAATAGACATTAACTTGAAGAACTCACCGGGGGGCTAACCCCAAAATCTTGTGGGAATAAACCAAAATATTTCCATTTATTATCCATCCTCCCGGTGCATAATCAAGTTTATTATTTTACCGTTACTTCCTTTGGTAGACGATTTACTAAATCATTCAAGGCAGTCTTTAGTCTTTGTTCGATGTCTTTACTAGCAAAAGTAAGCTGATCCTTGTAGCTAATATCAGAATCGACAATAAAGACTCCGTTCAGGATCTCCTGACTTCCTAATAATGAAAAAACTGGTTTAAATGCAAATTCCAATGATAATAGATGGGCAATGGTTCCACCTGTTGCAACCGGGAGAACTAGCTTGTTAACAAGTCCTTTTTCTGGTATTAAATCTAAAAATGCCTTTAACAAACCTGGATAGCTTGCTTTATATATCGGACTTACAATAATCACTGCCTGAGCCTGTGCAACCAGAGATTGGGCGTGCTTAATCGCCGGACTATTGAAGTTTGCAAATAGAAGATCTTCTGCAGGTAAATCACGAACCGTAATGGTACTTACCTGTTTCCCTTCGGTGACTAAAATTCTTTCTAAATAAGCTGAAATAGCAGAAGTTCTGGATGATTGTGATGGACTACCGGAAATAAGAACGATATTTGACATGTTGTTTTTCTCCTTTTCTTCCCAGCTTTTAAGAGGGAATTTAAATAATGTGTTTTTAATTTTTAAGAATAGGGTGTAATCTCAGGCAGTTGTTGATTGAGAGCCCAGTTTCCGAGATCCCGTATTTATATTCAATCGGATCATGCAAGGTGTGAGTCCTCACATTATGCCAAAACAACGGAATTCAACCAGGGTCGGGAAAAACTTTTTGTGTAATTTTTGGCTTCTTCAAATACTCCTTCAGCCACTCCAAGGAGAACATGAACTAAAATCGTTTGGGCAATATGTGTCCTTAGAGTTGGAAACAAGCCTTCTGGATGTTGTTCGTAAAAATTCAGCACATCATTAAAAATAACGGTACCGCTGTCTGTATGCCGTTGATCAAAACTATCCCAATCAATTTTAACTACTATTCCGGTACGATTAGTCGGAATAGTAGCAATAACAGGTCTGTTATGTTCTGGACTTTTGGCTGAAATAAGTAATCGGTCCGAATCTTTAGCACCGGAACAAAGAGTTTTTTTTACCATTCAATCTCAATGAAACATGCTACTCAACTTTCGTTATCCTTAAATCACTAGTAGACATTTTGTCTTTTCCCAAAATTCGGTTCAATATTTGGCTTACGGTTGGAGAAAATAATGGATGTTCTCTCTGCCGGGGATAAGGTAGTTTAATTGGCTGGTTCATCACAATTTCCCCATTTTCAATTAAGATGACTCTATTAGCAAGAGCAACTGCTTCTTCTACATCGTGCGTCACCAACACGGCAGTAAACTTCTTATCCATCCATAAATCTTCAATGAGCTGATGCATTTCGATTCGTGTCAGTGCATCTAGGGCTCCAAGTGGTTCATCTAATAAAAGTATTTCTGGCTCATGAACTAATGCTCTTGCAAGTGCTACTCTCTGCCGTTGTCCCCCTGATAATACAGATGGCCAATCATTTGCGCGGTCAGCTAATCCGACTTGTTCCAAAACCTTTTCAGCACGCTGCCTCCAGTCTGTTTTTAAACCCAAACCAACGTTTTGAATAACTCTTTTCCACGGCAGGAGTCTGCCGTCCTGAAACATGATTTTTGCTAATTGATTTCTACCCTCTAAACGTTCACCATCGGTATAAATCTTTCCATCATTAGCCGACTCTAAGCCAGCAAGTAAGCGTAATAACGTACTTTTACCACATCCACTTTTTCCTACAATCGCAATAAATTCTCCTTTATGAACCTTTAGATTAATGTTTCGTAGCACTTTATGATTGCCATATGATTTTTGTAGGTTAGAAATTTCTAATATCGTTGTTTCACGTTCTTTTTTTTCTGTCATTGATGATCCTCCTCCCTATTTTCGATAAGACGGATTCCATTGTAAAAATCTCTTCTCAGCTATTTTCGCTACAAGGTCAGATAGTTTTCCGAGAAGTGCATAAAGAATAATACTTAATACGACGATATCTAACCTCATAAATTCTCTGGCGTTCATGGCCATATACCCTATACCTGAATTCGATGCAATCGTTTCAGCCACAATAAGGGTGACCCAAGTAATTCCTATTGCATAACGAACCCCAACTAAAATAGAAGGAAGAGCACCGGGCAATATAATGTTCCAGAATAACGAGAACCCTTTAAGTCCATAAACATTTCCCATTTCAATAAGAGATATGTCTATAGAACGGATTCCGTGAAATGTGTTTAAGTAAATCGGAAAAAAAGTACCTAATGCAACTAGAAATAGCTTTGCCTCTTCATCGATTCCGAACCATAAAATTACAATTGGAATTAACGCAAGATGAGGAATATTCCGAATAATTTGAAGGGAACTATCCAACAAGCTTTCTGAAATTCTCGACAGGCCGTTCAATAGCCCTAAAACAAATCCTATTCCTCCACCAATCAAAAACCCTACTATAGCCCGTTTACTACTTGCACCAATGTATTCAAAAAGCTGACCAGATCGGGCTAGCTCAACCGCTGACTTGAATACATCGATAGGGTTTGGCAGCACACGTGACGATAATAATCCAAAATAGCTTGATAGCTGCCAGGAAGCAAGTAATAAAATGGGGACAATCCACGGAACGATCTGTTTTCTATTCATGTTCACTCCCCCTCACTTTAAGACTTTCGGCAATTCGTTGTTTGCAACAATTTCTCCAAATGGACTGATGATACTAGTTGAATCCAATTTAGGAACATCCTTTTCTAATGGAAGATGCGGGAATAATAATTCAGATACACGGTAAGCTTCTTCCAAGTGTGGATATCCTGATAGGATAAATGTTTCAATTCCAAGTTCAGCGTATTCCTTCATTCTTTGTGCTACCGTTTCAGGATCTCCTACTAAAGCTGTCCCTGCTCCTCCTCTAACAAGACCTACTCCTGCCCATAAATTCGGGCTAATTTCTAAATGGTCCTTTTTGCCATTATGCAATTCCGACATTCTCCGTTGTCCAACCGAATCAAACCGTGAAAAGATCCTTTGGGAAGATGCAATTAAATCATCATCTACATATTTAATCAAGTCATTCGCTGCTGCCCAGGCTTCCTGCTCTGTTTCTCTTACAATGACATGCAATCGAATGCCAAAACGAACTGTCCTACCTTGTTTTGCCGCTAATTTTTTTACCTCGTTTATTTTTTCTGCCACTTTGGCAGGTGGTTCCCCCCATGTTAAGTAGACATCAACATGCTTTGCAGCTATTTCTTGCCCAATTTCAGAAGATCCTCCGAAATAGAGAGGCGGATAAGGTTGTTGAACAGGTGGATATAGCAGCTTTCCATTATCTATATTTAGGTAGGTTCCAGAAAAATCGGACTCTCCTTTTTCTAATAAACCCCTCCAAATCGTAAGAAATTCATCCGTTAATTCATAACGTTCCGTATGATTTAAATGAAGACCATCTCCGGCAAGTTCTACAGGATTCCCGCCGGTTACCACATTGATTAATAACCGGCCATTTGATAAGCGATCAAAAGTGGCTGCCATTCTTGCTGCTTGTGATGGAGAACTTAGACCAGGCCGTACAGCGACCAGAAATTTCATTCGTGAGGTAACGGATAGTAAACTTGAAGCTACCACCCAGGAATCTTCGCAAGATCGTCCTGTTGGAAGTAAAGCACCACTAAAACCTAACTCATCAACTGCCTGAGCAACCTGTTTTAGGTAAGGCAATGTAACAGCTCTGCCCCCAGTTGTTACTCCTAAATATCTTGAATCACCGTGTGTTGGAATAAACCAGAGTACTTTCATTTTTTTAGTCCCCTTTTTAATTTTTAGTTTTTAAAAGTGCTTCCTGTACCTTGATTTCTTGTGGAATTAATTTAAGCTTGTAAAATGTATCAGCAATTTGTTGTTGATCCTTCGCCATTTGATCACTTACTTTTTCTATTCCAAATGTTCTTCGATTGAGTGTTAATTCTAATGTTTCCACACTCATTCCAATTTGAGGTGCAAGAAATTCGGCAGCTTCTTTTGGGTTATCTTCAACCCATTTATCTGTTTTTTCCAGTTCTTTAAAAATGACGTCTAATACTTTTGGATTGTCCTTTGCAAATTTATTAGTAGCTAAGAAAAATTCTCGGTTGTTTACTAATCCTGTGCCATCTGCTAAGATCCTTGCATTCGTAGATATCTGGGCATCTGCTAAAAAGGGATCCCAAATTACCCAGGCATATACATCTCCTTTTTCAAACGCTGCCCTTGCATCTGCAGGAGTTAGAAAGATTGTTTGGATATCACTGTATGGAATACCTGCTTTTTCTAATGCTTTGACTAATAAAAAATGGACATTTGAACCTTTATTTAAAGCGATTTTCTTTCCTTTTAAGTCTGTCAGTGTATTGATTGGTGAATTTTTAGGTACTAAAATCGCTTCTCCTTTTGGATTAGCGGCTGCATTGGCATAATACACGAGCGGGGCACCTGCCGCTTGAGCAAAAATGGGCGGTGCTTCTCCTGTATGACCAAAGTCTAAACTTCCTACATTTAGTGCCTCAAGCAATTGCGGGCCTCCAGGAAACTCGGTCCATTTCACCGTATATCCAAGGGTTTTTAAGTCTTTATCCAAGGTTCCCTTTGCCTTTAAGATGTTTAAGGTACCGAACTTTTGATAACCAATATTCATGACCTTTAATTTCTTACTATTTGTTGTAGTTTCTTTGCTTTCTTCTGAAGCGGAAGAACTGCATCCACTAACAAGAAAAGCCAAAAGCAAGATGAATACCGACCACCAATGATGCTTATATTTATTAATCACGTATGACTCCTCCATTTTCTTAAATTCTTGTGGTAGATTCTGAAACCTCTACAATTCTCAGCTAAGAAATATTTTTTTACACTTACACACAATGAATCACTTCCTTTCAGTGGACTGATCAGAACATGACTTAACCCTAATAGTCTCATTCCCTGTTAAATGGTGGATATTATTGGTTACAAATTTAGTGGGATTAAATCAACAGTGTAAATAATAAAAAACTTATACGCCAAATTAAATACATTAAACCTATTTAATTAGTCGGAATAAAGTGAATAAAAAAGGCTCCTAATCTCATAAAATAGAGAAAAGGAGCCTTCGGTAGTCCGATCGGCATTTTAAGTATTTTTCGTTAACTATTCGTTTACCCTTTATGTTTACTTTAAGGGGTTATAAAACTATGATTAAACTTTATATTCTCAAGCACCAGTTGTCAATTGATTTTTTTAAATATTTTGTAAAAATATTTAGAACTCGCTTCCAGGCCAGTGGGTCAGACCTCCACTGTGCTAAAGCGTTAGTACGTCGGGAGGCTGACCCTTGAGGTTTCAATTTCTATTTCTGTGGCTCTTTGTTTATTGAACTTTTTCTAAATGACGTACAATTTGCCCATAATGACCCGTTACGTGCTTTACGATTAAATGGTCAACTAAAAATGATAAGGGTTTTCCGTCAAAGTTTGGATTATAACTTGGAGCTGTTTTTACTAAATCCTCTTCTTTAACTCTATCAAGTACTTCCTCTACTTTCGGGACTAAGTTTAGTAGTTTCGTTATGGCATCCTCTTTCTTAATACGAGATACAACGTTTTCATCTACTGCAGCTAAACGACGGACATGTTCATGATTACGGCCCCATTTTGCACCTGGAACAACTAGCAACGCTTCCAAATCTGCAACCCAAAAGTCTACAGCTTCTAAAATATGAGAAACAATCTGCATTGCTGACCATTCTTTTTCAGAAGGTTTAACATAAAGTGTCGCCTCTTCAGTATTTTTCAATACCGCTACAATATCATCTATACTCTTTTTAAACACTGCCAATTTTTCATTCAGTACTGCTGTTGCCATAATTTACGCCCTCCTTTAAATCACATAATACATAAATTTTAAAAATGCTTTAGAGTTACCTCTAACGAGTTTTTGTGTACTAGCAATCTACACGTTGGTAATTTTTTTTGAAATAGCCATATAGGAAATCAACAACATTGTAATCAGTTGGTTTGTGCTGTTCGAAAATAAAGTTGCGAAGTGAAAGTGTAGTTGGATCCTCCGCGTGAATAATTTCGCCCCATCTACGTGCTGATGATTGTACCATTTCAGAACGTGGGATTCGAATTTCTTGGTATGCTTTAAATGCTTCTTCGTATGAATGATGTTCTTTTAATTTTTCACCCAAAACAAACCCATCTTCGAGTGCTTGAACGCCGCCTTGAGCTAAATATTGAAGCATGGCATGACCAGAATCACCTAATAATGTAATGTTGCCTTTTGTCCAATTTTCGATTGGTTCACGGTCATACATTTGCCAGCGGAATTGACGGTTAATGTACTTTAATGCATTTTGCACTTTTGGATGACTATTTTCAAAACGACGTGCCATTTCTTCCGGTGTTCCCCAGTCCTCAACTGTAGCATCATAGGATTTAAATACTACTACCTGATTGTAAAGCTCACCACGGCGAACTGGGTATTGTACCATGTGAAGGTTTGGTCCGATCCACATGATTACATCATCTAAGTCTAAGTTAGTGCCCTGCTCTATTTCTTCAATTGGAATGGCCCCACGATAAGCTACATACGCTGAGTTTACTGGCTCATCATCAATCATAAGCTTACGCATGTTTGATTTTACCCCATCCGCCCCAATAACTGCTTCTGCACTAAACGTTTCACCATTTTGGTTAACAATTGTTACAGTATCACCATTTTGTTCTGCAGATTGAATCGCTTGGTTTGTAAAGAATTGGATATTACTGTGTTTTTGACATGCTTCATAAAGAACTCTGTGTAAGTCAGAGCGATGCAAAACGATATAGGGTTGACCGAATTCTTTTTGGAAACCTTCCCCTAAATCAAGAGTTGCTAATTCTTTTGCCGTGTAAACATCTTTTAGCACAAGACGTTTTGGTACTACCGCATATTTTAAAATTTCTTCCTTTACACCTAAACGGTCTAAAACTTCTAATGCGTTTGGTGCTAACTGAATACCAGCACCTACTTCTCCAAATTCTGGTGCTTGCTCAAAAATTGCTACTGATTTACCAGTTTCTTGGATTGATAGAGCTGCTGCTAAACCACCGATTCCTCCACCAACTATGATGATATCGCTTACATTAACCATTGACATTTCCTCCTCAAATGAGTTATTATCTTCCACAAATAGAGAACGTTGTTACCTTATAAGAAAACTTTAACCCTTTTTTCACTATTTCGTCAATATAAAAATTAAAAAATTTAGAAATTTCTTTTTACCATTTTTCCTGCTACACTATCCAATAACAACTGAAATAGGGGTGATCCTTATGACAACTGAAACGAAAACTGCCGGTATTCAGTCATTACAGCTTGGGTTAAACATATTAGAAATCTTAGCAATGGAAAAAGAACCACTAAAGTTTACTGATATTCAAAACCTAACCTCTATGACAAAAAGCAATTTATATAAATATTTGGCAACACTATGCCAATTTGGATTAATCCATCGTCATCCTCATACAAACATGTATACTCTTGGACATAAATTAGTACAGTTAGGAAATGCTGCAGTAGGACAATCTTCTTTAATAGAAGTGGTTATACCTTATTTTAAAAAGATCACGGAGAAAACGAACCTTACCGTACTACTGGCTGTGCCTTCATTAAAAGGTCCACTCATCTCATATATTTTAAGTGCGGATTATGGAATAAATATCGGTGCACAAATGGGGACACACTTGCCGCTCTCCTCCTCTACTGGCATCGTGTTTTCTGCCTTTGAAAAGAATGTCCTGTTGAAGGATTGGGAAGAAGAAGAATTATCGAGGTTTAATGAAAGTGAGTTATTCCATTTACAAAGTGAAATAGAAAAAACAAGAGGGCTGTTTTTTGCCTCAAAAACTGAACCTTTAATAAAGCATGTCTCTTCTTTTAGTGTCCCTATATTCAATTTCAACAATGAATTGCTTGGTGCCATTACCGCCGTTGGTATTACGGAGACAGTACCAAAATCGGCTGACGATCCGATCGGACAATTCGTTCTCAAAGTCGCAAAGGAAATATCTGTGTATTTTGGTTATGTAAAATCTGAAAACAAATAATATTGACAATCTTTATAAAGTATTTTAAACTTTTTATAAATAGTGAACTAGATTCATAATGAGTGAAAACAAGGAGGACAACATGAAACTTATTAATTTTACAGTCGCAGGTCATACACGTGCAGGGGCAATCGTTGATAACAAAGTAATCGACTTAAACTATGCCTATCAAGCACTGTTAAAAGCAGAAGGAAAATACAGATACGCTGCAATCGCTCAAGCCTATGTACCAGATAATACAGATGAGTTATACCAAGGTGGTAAAGAATCATTACAATTAGCGCAAAATGCAATCGATTTCATCTTGGCGAATCCTGAAAGCTTTGATAAAAAAGTGATTTACAATCTCGAAGAAGTGAAGGTAGAAGCACCTGTCGGGCGGCCAGGCAAAATTATTTGTGTGGGTCACAACTACCGCGAACACATTTTAGAAATGGGTCGTGAACTCCCATCAAACCCAGTTATTTTTGCGAAATTTGCCAATACCATTTTAGGGCCAGAGGACGATATTCCACACTATCCAATTTCTGACCAACTTGACTATGAAGCAGAGTTTACTTTTGTTGTCGGCAAACAAGCTCGCAATGTTTCCGAAGAAGATGCATTAGACTATGTGGCAGGTTATACGATTACAAATGATGTAACCTATCGCGATATTCAGCGACGCACACTTCAATGGCTGCAAGGAAAAACAGTAGATGGCACTGCACCAATGGGACCATATTTAGTCACAGCCGATGAATTACAAAATCCATCTGGCTTAGATGTTGTTTTAAAAGTAAATGGTGAAGTACGTCAAAAAACGAATACTGCCAATCTAGTATTCTCAGTTCAAAAATTAGTATCTTTCTTATCAAATTTAATGACATTAGAGCCAGGAGATGTTGTCTTAACAGGAACTCCTGGGGGCGTTGGATTTGCGATGAATCCTCAGCAATTCTTAAAAGATGGAGACGTCGTTCGGATTGAAATCGATCAAATTGGTGCCCTTGAAAATAAAGTAAAGTCAACAGAAGTCTTAGCCACTGTTTAATTAGATTTGCAAGGGGTCTGGCAGCATAGCTGCTCCCCTTTTCTTTATAAAATGTGAATAATAAAGGAGAATGTGAAATGTCTGAAGTAAATCCAGAAGTTCAAGAGTTTATGAAAAGTTCAATTGTAACCGATTACACAAGAGATATTCAACAATTCAACTTAGGACCTCTTTGGGAAGCAATTCCTGCAATTATGCACAAAACGCCAACTCCTCAAGCAGAAGCTTATCTTTGGAGCGATGAATTACTCAAAAAGAAAATGGCTGAAGCAGCACAAATCTTCACACCAGAACGCGGTGGTGAACGCCGTGCGATTTATTTCCAAAATCCCGGCTTAACTTATCGTAAACCATGGGGATGGGGATCTACTACACAAACCATTTATGCCGCTATTCAAATGTTATTGCCTGGTGAGGAAGCTCCCTCTCACCGTCACTCACAAAGTGCCTTGCGCTTCATTTCTGAAGGTTCAGGTGCGTACACGATCGTACAGGGAGAACGTATTTTCATGGAAGAAGGCGACTTTTTAATTACACCAAAGGGCTTATGGCATGGGCATGCGCATTTAGGCACAGAACCTATGTATTGGATGGACGCTTTAGATATTCCTACACTTTACGCAATCGGCGGTACCTTCTTTGAACCTTATGAAGATGGTTTACAACAACCAGATATTCCAGATAACTTTTCAGAGATCCGTTATCGTGGCGGCATGGTTCGTCCCGTCGGTGATGATAAATTCACAGTGGCTCCACTTGCTAATTATAAATGGGATCGCACGGTAGAAGGAATTAAAGGCTTGATGGAATTCGATCCAAATCCACACCATGGATATGCAGTAGAATACATTAACCCATCTACAGGTAAATCGGCTAACCCGACGCTTGGCACGAGAATGCAGCATTTACCACACGGTTTCCAAACAAAGGCATTACGCCATACTCACTCGACGGTTTACCAAGTACACAAAGGTTCAGGTCACACAGTCATTAATGGCATTCGCTTCGATTGGAAAAAAGGCGATTACTTCGTTGTTCCAAATTGGGCTTGGTATGAACACTCTGCATCAGAAGATTCTTACCTTTTCTCAGTAAACGATGTACCAATTATGAACCGTTTCGATTTAGAACAAGAGCAATTCTTTGAAGAAAACAGCGGCTACCAAAAAATTACTGGTGAATTTAAAGCGGACTTCCGTTAATAGATTAGGGAAACGCTTGGAGCTCCATTCCAAGCGTTTTCTTTGATGCCGTGGTGACGTTTCTTGCAGCCAGAACTGACATCAAATAGGCCATCAAAACTAGATTTATAATAACTAGTACTTGATGGCTCGTATAGTTTCCTACTCAATAGAAGGTTTTGCTTTAGGATCGTCAATGATATTACAAAACTCTGTCTTTGAAGAGGCATTTGAACCGTACCCCGATTAATAGACAATAAAATTAGACCTAATCGGGGATAGGTTTAGATTTAAATTTCTCTTCCCCAAATCTCCTCAAGCAAATTTTTTAGAATAAGCGGTTATGGGCTTTCGTTCACGCCATATAATAGAAATTTCACCTCGAGTGTTCTCTTCTATCTTCGTAACAAATTGAAGAAATGGATGGCCATTTCCTCTACTACCATGATCTCTGCTAGAGTCAACTTCCCATTATACTTAATCGTAACGTCATACCTGCCTTAAGCAGGAAGTGTAAAGTATGGCCTTGGCTTTAGACGTATACCATCCCATTCACATTCCACTTCATAAAAACTTCCCAGATATTCAGGGAGATTTGCTACATCTCCATTCAATAATTTTTCTCGAATGAGTGTTGAACTAATTTTTTCTCCTTGAAACTCTACTTTAGGAACTTTTGTTACATCAAAAAGTGAGCTGAAATCCCTTATTAGAACATCCATATTACCCAACCCTCTAATGCCGTATGTAAAGTCGAAACCAGCAACTGCATGGACCACACCCAATCCAATCACATAGTTGGCTACGAATTGTTCTGGTGAAAGCATGGAGAACACCTGATCAAATTCAACAATGTAAAATGTATCCACACCAAGGGATGAAAGTACTTTTTCTTTCATCGATAAAGGTGTTAAATAATCCACTTTCTTTTTTCCATTTGATAAAACAAATTTAGGATGTGGAAAAAAGCTCATAACCGATAGTAGAGTCCTTTTTTCCCTTGCTTTTTGAAAAGCGGTCCTAATCACTTCTTGATGTCCGAGGTGTATGCCATCAAAAAAACCAAATGCCATGACATTCGAATTAGCTTTTTGCTGCCATTCCGCCAAATTTTCATGGTTTAAATAGATGGTCTCCATGCTATCACCTTTCTTTCCTGATTATGTTGTGACGTTATTATTCTCTTCAAGTAGTGATCGGAGTAAATAAGCGGTTCTCCTTCTTCAAGATGAATATCTATTACTTTAGAGATAAATAAGTATGATCCCCTTCCACATACTCTACTGCAACTTCACAGGCAATTTGAACAAGTGCACCTGTTAATACTGCTTTCCATCAAGACTGTCAAATTGAACTTTACGATGTTATTTTATATGCCCGGCGAAAATCAGTGAAAGTTTCTGATGATCCTCAGCTAGAATATTAATAGCTAAATGGTTGCTAATTTTAATCTTATTTAACATTTGGGCATTTTCCTTAATGGAAATAACCATTAATTTAGGATCAAGAGACACAGACAAAAAGCAAGCCTTCGCATACATTTAAAATCTACCTGAAGCGATTAACATTTTTATACTAGCGTTTTTGATAGTTTTACATTCAAATCCTTGAACATTTTTTCTACAAGTTCTAAACATTGTGTCTTATCGTAATTTCTATATTGTGTTTCTACTCTTAAGAATAATGGGTCACCTGCGTAAAATCTTTCATATAACTCATGTCGAGAACCGAAAGCGGATACTGCAATGTCCGCTGCAATTTTGTAAATTTGCATTTTTTCTTCTGCATTTACATCAGCTCCTCGATAATACTTTTGAATAAGTTCCTTTAAAGGACTATCCATTATATTCATAGATGCAGGCTGATACATTAATCCTCCTGCCAAAATCTGCTGTATAATCTCTCTTACTCTCGGATACCATCTATTACCAGAATTTCTGATTGCATTTAGAGGTCTATAATTAGGATAATAGAAACCATCTTTTGTTTGGAGTGCATTTGATTCTGATGCCTCAAGTGCTGCTTTTGTGAGCTCAATATAAGTGGTAATCTCACCAATCATATCTGCAACATGCGGGAATTGATTTGTTTTTACCATTTCTGTCGCTTTCATTGCGACACCAGCAACAAACTGAAGTTTTGTTAATAATCTAGTGGATGTTTGATGTCCAGTGTAGAAGGTACTAAATCCACGTATACCTGCAACTTGATGGATATCCTTATAAATAAATACCCTTTCCCATGGGACTAATACATCATCAAATATGAGAACTCCGTCAAGCTCATCATATTGACTGGATAATGGGCTGTCCATCTTATCATTGATTGCATAAGGTTCTCTGGCGATACACTTTAATCCTGGCGTTGACATTGGAATGGCAAAGGAAATTGCGTATTTTTGTTCTTCTTCTACGGGTTTTTGGTGTGCCCGTGGAAGAGGCAGCAACGGGAATATCAGTACTTCATCTGTATAAGGACCAGCTGTTGCGAGCATTTTTGCCCCACGGACAATAATCCCTTCTTCCGTTTCTCTAACCACTCCTAAATATGTAAATTCATCTGGTTGATTGGATGCTGACTGGGTGCGGTCTACCTGAGGATTAATTAATACATGTGTTAAGGATAAATCATTATCTCGAATATAATTAAAATAATTACGAACATTTTCCGCATATTCACCAAAATAATCGGCATTAATATACCAACCTAATAACATGGCACTCATAAAATCAGTGGATCTTCCCATGTAACCATAGGATGTTTCAGCCCATGTTCTGTGCATCTTTCTTCTCGTCTTTAAATCCTCTATCGATCTCGGAATCATATACTGGGTACCCGTCCATTCACCTGTGGTTGGTTCTATATATAACATATGGTCTCTTACTGCCGGCTCCCATTGTAGATCATATATGTTTGCTGTAGAACGGATAACAGGTGCAATAACTGGATGTGTCGTGGGGTCCTTTACTAGTTCATTACCAATCCATGTTCCAGGTGGATTTTTTTTCAAACGTTCAATATAATCATTTCCCCTAATAGCAGTCATTTGACCTCTCCATTCCTTTTGGAATTATTTTATTGGTTTTAAGTTTCTACTCTTTAAAGAAGTCACAGACCAATTTATTCACGATTTCTGGTTGATCTGTTTGACACTGATGTCCACATTCATCAATATATTCAAATTCTATTTCTGGAAGGACTTTTTCCAATGCATATCCCATTTCTACTGGGGCAAAAGTATCCTGTTTTCCCCATATGAATTTACCGGGTATCTTTAATTTCGGAAGGGAATCTTCTAAGCTGAATCGATCCCATAGTTTTGGATCCTGACGCATTACTTCTTGGTATTTGATAAATGCATCCGCTGAATCCTTTATGCCTGGAAGAATGGAAGCTTCATATCGATACTTCACTAATTCGTTGGTTACTTTAGATTTATCAAAACTAATTGCTTCCAAGAAATTACGCATGCCTTCTTCAGTATAATCATAAGGCCGCATCTTTTGGAAAATTTGATCTTTCCTTAGTTCAGGTAGTTCAACACCCAACGATTGTGACATGGTAGCGCTACCGATATATATTGCTTTTTTTACTCTTTCAGGATGCTCAATTGCATATTTTGCTGCTACGTATGCTCCCTGTGAGTTACCGATAACGTATACTTCATCTAAACAAAGTGCATCAATAAAATCACGAAGATGATCTACTAGACTTTGATGCCCTCTTGTTGGCCAAGCGTGTGGTCTAGCGTCTGTCCATCCCATGGAGAGTTGATCAGGAGCTATTGCGCGAAAACCTTCTTCAGCTAAATATGGGAGCATATATCTCCAACCCGCGGCTCCTGAGGATCCTGGGCCTCCGCCATGTAATAATATCACTGCAGGACCTTCTGTTCCTGACCAAGCATAATGTGTTCTTATTCCGTTTGCTAGCACCCAGCCGTCATGTATTCCGTTTTCTAATTTCAAGATTTGTTCCTCCTCTTTTCATTTTTCCTAGATTACTAGTTTTATATCTTGGCAATTCATCAAATCAATTTTTTACTTTCGAATTTAGGATGGCTCCAATACTCTACAAATTCAGTGAATTCCTTTTGGCCAAATGGATACACCACTACTTCCCAGTCAGCATCATTTGGAATTTTCTTATGTCCGTAGCCTATTTCCACATCACCCTCCACCCCTGGAATTCGTGTATAAATCTCCATTGTTTTACAATTTCCATGACGGTTTGGACCACGAACATCTTTACCTAAGGATTTCGCTCTATAGTACATTTTCATTAGGTCATCCATTGTTTCCACTTCAAACATGACATGGCGGAAGCTTCTTGTAACTTCTTTCATTGCCGACATCGCTAGATTATGATGATTTTCGCTGCAGCGAGTAAAGACAATATTATCCCCAACCCAATCGGATATATGGAAACCTAAAACTTCCTCATAAAACTCTACATTTTTTTTGAAATATTCCTCTTTTACAGCCAAGGTAACATGGACCATATCCATAACATCGATAATGCCCCTGTTTTTCAATTGGGGTTGTGTAACGTATGGGCCGTAAGCAATCTCCACTCGATATCCAGCCGGGTCATAAAAGTACAAGCATTGTTTTACTTGTTTGTTTTTAGACTCTACCGGTGATAGAATCGTATAATCTGTATTGTATTCCTCGAGCTTTTTGGCTATTTTTAAGAAATCCATGCGATTAAAAACTTCCCAAGTAATCGTTCTTATTCCTGGATTATCTGCTGGATAAATAGCAAGACGATGATGATACTTGTCTAAAGAAACAAAAAGTTGGTCATCCTCCCCATCCGTAATTTCCCAGTCAAACATTTCATGGAAAAAATCAGCTGTTTCCTTAGGTTTCGGCGAAAATAATTCTAAATATAAAAGCCGTCTAATTGCTCTCACACCATTCTCCTCCTCTTTTTATTTTAGATAGTTAACTAGAGTTTTTCCCTTATTGAACGTATTGTCACCATTACACAAGTTCAAATAACGAACTATATGTTCACTATTTGAACAATCTGTTGTTAACAAGATGCTTATATTTTTTAGTTTATCATAGCTTTTTAAATTTTCAAGCAATTCAAACAAATAAATAGACTTTTCCAGATCTTGATACAATTCATACCTTCATTATCAAAAACTAGATAACATATCCTTGTCTTTTTACTTTTTTTTAATGTATAATTCACATGATGATTCAGATAATTCTAAATAAGAGGTGACTTTCATGAGAGAAGTCAACATGAAGCCCACAAAATCAATTGATAAGGCTATTAAAGTGTTAAATTGTTTTTCGTATGGGAAACAGTTTTTAACCATTAATGAAATCTCCAAAATGGTTAATATTCCCAAATCTACAACCTATCGACTTTTATGTACGTTAGAATCTTACAAATTCATTTATTATAATCCAGATGATTTAAACTATTGCCTAGGTATAAAAATGCTGGAATATGGTGCCATTGTATTAGAACGATCGAAAATTATCCCCATTGCCAGACCATTTATTATTGATCTAAATCAAAAATCTGGATTCTCCGTCAACCTTACTGTTAAAGAAGAGGATCGATTACTTTTTATTGATAAATCTGAGAGCTTTATTGCTCTTCAGTACGCCACTACTATTGGCAGATCAAGAGATCTTCATTATAGTTCACCTGGTAAAGTGTTTATGGCCGAGTTGGACGAAAAAACAGTTCGTGCTATTTTATCCCATTCTCCTTTAAAGAAATATACGGACTTTTCTATTACAAAGTCGGAGGAGTTCCTGCTTGAATTAACAAAGGTAAATGAGCAAGGGTATTCCATTGATGACAATGAGTCCAATCTAAACGCGTTATCAGTATCAGCAGCAATTAGAAATGCACATAATCAAATAGTAGCAGTAATAACTGCAGTGGGGCCACGGCAATTAATAATGGATTATCCCCTCTCTAAATTAATTAATCAGGTTAGAGACAGTGCAAGCCAAGTATCACTAAAATTCACTTAATTTTCCTACTAACTACAAATCTCCATCACTAAACTGATGGAGATTTTATTTTTTAGAATTGTTTGACTTTTCTGTTAACCATAGGGTAAAATAACACTGTAATCAAAAATATGAGTTATCTAAATCACATTGTGAGGTGTAGAGTTTATGTTAAGTACAGTTGTTAACAATAATTTACTTGTAGAAAAAGCACGTTCGATAGTTCCCATTTTACGTGAGCGAGCAAAAGTGACGGATGAGATACGAAGAATTCCTGAAGATTCCATCACTGAGTTAAAAAATAGTGGGCTTTTTAGTTTACTTCGTCCTAAAATGTATGGCGGACTACAAACGAACATGCGAACATTTGCGGATGTTATCACTGAGATTTCGCGTGGCTGCGCATCAACCGGATGGATCTTATCTCTTTGTAACATTCGTGACCTTATGATTTCCGAATCATTTTCCGAAAAAACCCATCAAGAAATATTTAACTCAACAGAGGATGTTATTTTTGCCGGGGTTTTTAGACCTAGAAAATGTATCGTGGAACGAGTTGAAAACGGCTATCTCATCAAAGAAGGACATTGGATGTTCTGCTCCGGATCCCTTCATGCCACATGGGGTTACTTTGGAATGCCATTGGTAGATGAAAATGGTCATGAGACGGACCTTGGTTTAATTACGATCCCGTTTGACCAGCTGGAGATTATTGATGATTGGTTTACACTAGGTTTACGCGGAACCGGCAGTAACAGCGTTATTGCAAAAGACATCTTTGTACCTGATCATCGTGTCGTTTCCTTCACAAAAACTACCCAAGGCCATTTTGAATCCGCACATCTTAGAGATATTCCACTTTATAATACTGCCTTAGCTCCTTCTCTTCATTTATCATTAGGTCTGCCGGGCTTAGGAATTGCGCAGGCAGCATTAGAAACATTCTTGGAAAAATTGCCTTATAGAAAGGTAGTTAATTTAGGGGTAAAAGATCAAAAGGATGCTACGATAACTCATTTGCAGTTGGGTGAAGCATCTTTGAAAATAGACACGGCCAGAATGCATTATTATCGTGTGGCAGATACTTTGGATGAATGGGCAAATAGTGGTCAATTCATGGATATCCAAACAAGAATGAAATGTGCTGCCGATATTGGGTATGCGAATCAACATTGTAAAGAAGCAATCGATATATTGTTAGAGTCTTCAGGGGGTTCTTATGTTTATGATAGAGATCCTTTCCAAAGAGTTTTCAGAGATTTTTCAACTATGTATGTACACAGATCTATTTCACCTACAAGCTTTAAAGAAAATTACGGTCGCTTACTAAGCGGAATCGATCTACACGCTGATGCGCTCATTTAACAAATCAAAAATACAAATAGTGTAATAAAACCAAAATAGGATGTCTCATTGGGTTCTTCCCATCGAGACAGCCTAAAAAATTGAACCATCTTTAAAATAATTTAGATGAGACACCCGCATTGAAATACAAGTTTTTGGATATCTTCTGATTGGTGCTCAATAATTCTTTAAGAATCTCTTCTTGTTTCCTAAAGATTCTACTTCGAGGACCACCGACACTGACAGATGCAATAATTGAACCATTTGCATCTAATATAGGTGCAGCAAAGCCCACTAGTCCTTCCTCTGCCTCTTCATCATCGAAACCATACCCACGTTCTCTAGTCATTTGAAGGTGTTTTATTAATTCTTCCTTATCCGTAATTGTATGATCCGTCAACTTTATTAAAGGAACCATATCAAAATAACGATTGATATAATTTTCATTTTGAAAACTAAGGAACACTTTACCGGATGGTGTGCAATAAAGTGGAACCACTTTTCCAACATATGCTGCCGTTAACATCGTTTCCTTCACTTCAAATTTGTCAATAATAATGGTAGAATTTTCTCCTAAAACACTAAGAAGGATATTTTCATTCAACTTATCCCTTAATTCTTCCAAATAAGGCCTCACAATATCTTTAATTCCTATTCTTTGTAATACCAATGCAGAAAGTTGAACTAACTTTAATCCAAGGCGATATTTCCCTGTTTCTTCATCCAAATCTAGTATTCCTTTATGTCGTAGTGTATATAAAAGACGAAATAAAGTTGTACGATTCAAATGAATCTTTTCTCCAATTTCTTGCGCTGATAATGGATGATCCTCATCTTCAAATGCATAAATTACATCAATTCCATTGGATAAAGTTTGCAATAAATACGAATCCTTTTCCATAAAACATCCCTCTCACCGAATTATGCATGTTTATATTTGAATATATAGAGTTTTTAAATATTTTAGGTTAAGTATAGCCCATCTATTACTTGTTTTCAAATTGAATCAAGTCAATAATTAATATAATAAAAAACGGTATTCCAGGTTTTAAAAGACGTTCGAATTCTGTTATAGTATAGTAAACTAAGATTATTCTATATCGTACAAAACTATAATATTATCAATAATTTAATGGATGGTATCTATAATAAAGAGGTGAATTGATGGAGCTTCGACTTCTAGAATATTTTATGGCGGTATGTGAAAGCTTACATTTTACAAAAGCTGCAGAAAAATTAAGAATTAGTCAACCTACCCTGAGCCAACAGATTAAACTGTTAGAGGATCGACTTGGCACCCCCCTTTTTGAGAGATCAGGGAAGAAAGTTTTCATCACACAAGCAGGAAAATGCCTATTGGAACACTGTGATCGAATTTTCTTTGAATTGGATCAAGCCATCATAAAACTTAAAGAAATTAAAGGTCTTCAGCGCGGGAAATTAACGATTGGATGTTCGGGTAGCCATTTATTAACTTCTGCAGTCATTTCTTTTAATAGTAAATACCCCGAAATAGAGCTATCTATCTTAGAACTAACTACAGAAGAAACGATTGAGGCACTTTTGCATAATCATTTGGACATTGGCGTCATATTTTTAAATTCACATAACGAGCAACTTGAAAGTATTCCGCTATTGATCGAAGAATTTTATCTCGTTGTTCCGCATGACCATGAACTGTCTGGGCGATCAATGATAAATTTAGAAGAACTACAGGCAATACAATTCGTTTTTTTGCCAAAAAAATATATTATCCGGCAATTTATTGATCAAACATGCCAAAATACAGGATTCTCTTTACACCCAAAAATCGAGCTTACCTCCATGGATTCATTACTCCAAATGGTACGAATGAATAAAGTAGCTAGCATTTTTCCAAAATCATACCTGGCAAGTTTAAACGACCCTGCAATCAAACAAATACCAATCGCTGACCCAATCCCACAAAAACAGATTGGCATTGTTTATCGTAAAAATGCTTTTATGGATACAACGATGGACACTTTTATCAAACATTTGATTGAAAAATACAAAACAGATAATAAAAAGACGTAAGCGAGATTAACCTGCTTTCGTCTTTTTATTTGATTCTTTTAAATTATCTATGATTAAAATTTTTCAATCATTTATACTAAAGTGAGAGACTTAATATGATAGGTTCTTCTGATAGAATTTGAGTGATTTCATGTACGAACACAACTAAAAAGAGGAAGTCTTCATCGAGACTTCCTCTTTTGTGACGCTTCATTTTATTTAAAAATTTTAAAGGTAAACTGACGAAACTTAACTTCTGATTGGTTCTTCATTTACAAGTGGTGCAACATTTCCCTCATTTTTTTTCTTCCGCATGCCCGCTAGTACTAAGAAGATGGCGCCCACAACATATAAAACAACTACTGCCAATACACCATTATTAAAGCCAGCACGAAGGTTTTCCCCAGCAATACCAACCAAATACCCTGTAAAAATTGGGGAGATAATCCCTGCTACACTACTGATTGCGAGAGCAATTCCTGAGATTGTACCAACCAATTTGTGAGGTGCAATAGAAGTGTAAATACTAGAGAGAAACGGAACAATACAATTATTCATCGATAATCCGATGGTCAGGAATATAATCGCCAGAACAGGAGCATGGACCATCGTTGTGAGCCCATAACCAATAGCGCCAATAGCTAAAGCAGTTATGATACTTCTCACATATGATTTATTTAAGTTATTTGTCTTTTTAAAGGAACGGTCTGTTACCTTTGCGACAACTATAGAAATAATCGCAGCCGAAATCCCAATACCGGCAAATACTAAGCCCATCACTTTTGGCTCGAGCCCGACAATCTTTGTCAAGTAAGTTGGCGCCCAAACTGCTACCCAGGCGTTAATCCACATCGAAATGAAGCTTGCAAAGAATAGAGAGAGGACGAATGGAGTGAAAATAATTTTTCCAATGTCCTTAAATCGAACGTCAGATTTAGCTTCTGTTGAAGAAGAATTAATCTCCACCGCTTCCTTAGGTTGTTCTCTGAAAAATAAGAAGATAATGCCCCAAATTAAGCTTAGGACGCCAAGGAGGGCAAATGAATGCCGCCATCCATTAGATAGGATGAACGGAACTAAAACGGGAGCAGTTAAATATGAGCCAAAGATGACACCGGACCCCATGATCGCATAAACAGTACCACGTGTTCCTGCGGCAAACCATTTAGCCAGATGTGTGATGGCAAGCCCATAAGTACCTCCCTCAAAGAATCCCAGCATGACGCGAATAATGATTAGACCGGTAACACTATGAACAAAATAGGCGGATATTAAGGAAACAGTCCAGCCCAATGCGATCGCAATAAGTAAAAACTTTGTCTTAAATCGATAGGTCAAGCTAGCTAATAGAATACTGCCTATCGCGTAAGTAAAATAAAAACTGCTGCCAACTGCTCCGAATTGCTCGAAGTTTAAATGCAATTCTTTCATTATTGGTTCTGCGGCTAAACCAAGTATTGCTTTATCGGCATAGTTTATTAAATAAAGTATAAAAATCATTCCTAATACTAACCAACGCATAAAAACCCTCCCCTGTTATATAAAACCTAAATTTCCTCTAATTAAATGAACCGTTTCCATTGAATCAATTCGAATTACCAGGCGGACCATTCGCAATCTTTGGAGCTCCATCAAAGGTTACCAACTACTGAAGATTATATTTCAATTGTTGGACCCGTTTCACTATCTCACCACACCTTCCTATTTTTTCAGTAGTGTAACCCCTTACATTTTTAGAGTAGAAACTGATCCTAATCTAAAAAATACTATTCACCTGCGAATTGATCCCATTTCATTGAAAGTAGTTTTTACGCTTTTAGTATTCGGAATATTCCGCATACTCTCATTCTAATCTTCTATTTACTAGCCGACAATACAAAGTTATCTATAATGATAATAGTTAAAAACTATAAATATTGATAGAACTGTTGCGTCGTTCAATTGATGGTGCTTTTCAAGGCGACGTTCCCCCCTTTGGAATATAGAAAAGACAAACTAGTCTCCAATGGGAAATGGAGACTAGTTTTAACTATTAAATCAATCGATCATTAGTCTGTGCATTCAGCTCATTCTTTGCACTTTCCGTGTTAACAAAGAGCCATTAGAACCCTAACACCGGCACCCTAGTTCCGATAGCCGGCAGAACTGACAGCCATTTCAAATAAACCTGCTTCTTGAAGACGATGATGCCAAACGATTGAAAGATTCCCTGCCATCTGTTTCGGAATACTTCTTGTTAATCTTACAGATCGGCCATCACCCTCTTCTAAAATAGTTACTTCTGTTTGGATAGAACTCCTTTTATGTTTCAATGTGACAACATATGAACCTGGTGCTGGGAGGGTATAATAGGGTTGGATCGTTAATCTTTCCCCATCCCATTCACCTTCCAGTTCATATGGACGGCCTAGTAGAAATGGTAATTCCTCTATATTCCCACTTAGCAGTCTTTCCCGAATACAAGTAGAACTAATTTTTCCTCCTTTATACTCCATTTTTTCAACTTTCGTTACACCAATTCTCCCATAAGAATCGCTTTTTAACCGATCAATATGACCTGTACCCATATAACCGTATGAAAAATCAAAACCAGCCACAACATGAACGACACCAAGATTTAATAAATATTGGGAGACAAATTCAACAGGAAGAAGAGAAGAAAATTGTTTATCAAATTCAACAAGATAAAATGTATCTACTCCTAGATCACGAAATCGCTCCTCTTTTTTAGAAAGCGGCAGTAAATAAGATACCTGTTTTTTTTCATTAGAAATAACAGTTTTTGGATGTGGAAAGAAACTCATTACGGAAAGAGGGAGCTTTTTCCTTTTAGCAATTTGTGCAGCCGTTTTAATTACTTCCATATGCCCTAAGTGAATTCCGTCAAAAAAACCTAAAGCCACTACACTTGGTTTTGCTTTTTCCTGCCAATCTAACAAATTGTCTCTGTTTAAGTAGATTGTTTCCATTGTTTCCATTGCTTCCCCTTTCCATCCATTCATAGGCAAAAGATGTTTTTCATCATACATAACTATTAAACTTGGCTTTTACGTTTTTTTCCTGGCTATTCACCACTTTATTATTTTGCTGGCCAAGATCAATAACGCCATTAGCACTTTTTATTTGGCAGCGGATGATATCGCCATCGTTGAGGTATTTGTTACCCTCCAATTGCTTTGCCACCAGCGTTTCCAGCTTTTGCTGATAAGGGAATGACAAATTTGAAAGCATGGCATTAACCTCTGGTGTTAGGTTCAATGCTACACCTCCGGCAGTACCAGTAACAATTAAATCCCCTATGGATAAATCAAAGGCTTCTGAAAGCTCGGATATTGTTTCAGCAGGTTTATAAAGCAGCTGGCTTGAGTTTGCCGATTGCCTCAATTCTTCATTGACCCAAAGATCTAGCTGCAAGTCGTGAATGAGTGGCAGCTCTTCTTTGTCAAGCAAGTACAGAAACGGACCGGTGGGACAAAATGTCCGATAGCTTTTTCCTTTTAACCATTGTCCTTGAGGAAGTTGAACATCCCGTGCTGAAACATCATTGACAATCACAAGTCCAGCAATATATTGATGAAGATTATCATCCGTTACTTCTGCAGGTTCTGAGATATCCGATCCGATGACGAGCCCAAGTTCAATTTCATAATCCAACAGTTTAACGTGTTCTGGACGAATAATTTCACTATTGGCTCCGCACAGAGAACTATCCGCTTTACTAAATATCATGTTAAATGGCGGTTTTGCTGCTTCCACCCCAGTCTCGGTGCGATGAGTAGAATAATTTACACCCTGACAAATAATTCTTGCCGGTTTTGTGACCGGACTTAAGATATTCACACTATTTAAGGGAATCGTTTCAGCATCACTAGCTGCATTCAACCGTTCAGCTTCTTCTTTTCCATTTTTCAAAAAATCGGCCAAAGTGTTATATGAATCTCTTAGTACGAGAATCCGATCACCTGACACAACCCCCCAGTGCTCTTTTTGTTCTCTTTCAAATCTTACGACTTTTATCCCCATCTTTTTGACTCCTTTTAATGCAAAATAAATTGTTATAAGAAAGACTCCTTACACTTTCATACAAGGAGTCTCCATCTTTTAAACGAGTGTTATTTACTTTTCAGCAAGTCTTGCGGGCAGTTACAATCACTTTACTTGTGAAGATAATTTTTCTATCAACAAACCTTGCACCATTTTATAGTACAACAGCTTTTTCTTCAGTTAAAGCACGATAACGTCCGTTGTAAAAAATGAGAGGCTCAGCATCCTCCAAATGAATATCCGTAACACGGCCGATAAATAATGTATGGTCACCTTCAATATGTTCGGCAAAAACTTCACAGGCTATCTGGGCCACAGCACCAGATAAAACCGGCTTTCCGTCGAGACTGTCGAATACTACTTCACGAGGCTCTTTTATTTGTCCAGCGAAAATCATCGAAAGCTCCTGCTGGTCCGCTGCTAGAATATTCACTGAAAATGATTGGCTTTGTTTAATTTTCTCTAGAATTTTAGCATTTTCACCAATCGAGATAACAACCAGCTTTGGGCTTAGAGATACTGACATGAAAGCATTGGCAGTCATGCCATGCACATCACCTTTAACATCTGTGGCAATTACGGTAACACCGGTAGGAAATTTCCCCATAGCGGTTCGAAATTGACGATCATCCATTTTTAAAACCCCTAACCTACTATTCTACTTATGCGTCAATAGTTGACTCCCTTATTTTTCAACAATTAATTTCTTACACCTGCATCTAGTTCAACTGCACCAACTCGAAGGGTGGGTTCACTTTCTCTGTTTCTAGTTCTATCTCCCCAATAAGTGGAGCCGTATTTCATATATTCATCCCAACTCCAACTAACCGGTTCCCAATCAGGTTCGAAAATCAAATAGCCATTCGAGAATACTTCCACTCTCATACCACTTCCCGGATCCAATACATAGATAAACATCGCTTGGGAGATCCCATGTTTTCCCGGACCGATGAATTCAATTTCATGTTCACAGAGAATATCAGCAGCACGTAGGATATCTTGAGCATTATCCAACCAGTAGGCCATATGATGTAACTCCGCGGAAGAAGCAGCTTTTGGGTTAGACATGACTGCAATATCATGAACGAGAGGCGTTACGCTCATCCAACCGGCCACTTGTTTGTCATCCGGGTCTAGAAGATATTCCCGTAGTTTAAATCCAAGCTTTTCATGCAGATAATTCGTAATTAATTGATTATCCATATTGGTTAAGAGGTTAACATGGTCGATTCGGCGTGGAGACAGTCCTTTTCTCCAGGCTTTATATGGCTGGTTTTTAAGTGTTGCTTTACGGCTTTTTTCAATTCCGGGTTTTTCCATATCGAAATATAATTCTAACTGATGGCCACTAGGTAATTGGAAACGAATCGCTTCCCCTTGTCCCACTTCCTCACCTGCAGAAATCCAGTTTACCTCTGTACCGGCATCTTGTAATAATTGAGCAAAATGACCTAAATCTTCCCGTCTTTTGGTTTTAAAGGCAATATGGTCTACATAAGAAGTTTCTCCTGCTGTGATGGAGAGGGTATGATGTTCAAAATCCCCCCATGCACGTAAATAGTGGGTTCCACTGACTTCACGAGTTTCTTCTAGGCCGATCACATCTTTGAAAAACCAAAGAGATTTTTCCAAATCCTCTGATACCAATGCAACATGCCCTAATTTTGCTATTTCTGGCGCATATATAAATTTTTCCATATCCCATTACCACCTTTATCTAAACTATAATTGAACTTCAAGATTATCCATGTATATTTGTTTCGAATCCAAATAAATGTCTTCCATATCCGTCAATTCCATCTTCATATAATGAAGTAATATGTGTAGCAACGGCAATTAAATCACGAGTGAACATTTCCACAGGATGTCCTTTTAATAGCGCATGGCCGCCAAGGGTTAATAAGCATTTCACCCCAATTTGAACACATTTGTCGATAATGGATGCTCTCATTGCCTTATATTTAGCCCCTTCATAAGGACCGTCTTTGTCTTTTTCCATCATTGCAATATACTCTTTCATCATTAATCTGGCATGATCCATTTCCAAACTTAACTCAGCAAGAACTCGTTGGCTTGTAGGAGACTCTTTTTCTTTTACTCCTGTAAAACGAATCCGACCGGCAGTATGTTTCTTAAACTCCTCTAATACGCGTTCTGCACCGCCTAGAGCCATTGCTGCAAAACCAACATAGAATCCTGGATAGAAAGGAGTATCATAGTATAAATAATCTGAATCATAGTCAGCTTCAGGCGGCTGGCTGCATACTGCAATTTTATGGAAACGTAAAATCGCCTCTCGTTTAACAAAAACGTTATCAACAATCAGCATATGGCTGCCTGACCCACGCAATCCCATCGAATCCCAGTCTTTGATGATCGTACAATCGGAAACCTTTAGACAAATCCCCACACGTTCTTGTTTGTCGGAGTCATCAAATTGCATAAAGGCACCGACTCCAACCCAGTCACTATAGGAGATACCGCTTACAAATTTGTATTTACCAGAGATTAAATAACCGCCATCCACTTCTTCCACTGTTCCGACAGGTGCAAATACATCAGCAACAAGACCGCCTTGGGAAACCACTTCATCACGTAATGGTTTTGGAAGATAAGAAACCCAAGCATTATGCAAACTGAAAAAATATGCAAGCCATGCACTAGATAAATTATAATTACCGACTGTTCTTACGAAATCGACATATGTCGTCCAGTCGATTTGGGGATAGCCATATTCCTTTGGAAGGAGTAACCGGTGAATTTGTTCTTCTCTCATTACATTGACCACATTCGCTGAGATCGTTGCATTTTTATCAGCCTGTAATGCCTCTCTTTCGGCAATTTCTCCAATTCTTCTTGCTTTCGCGATCATTTCTTCATATAAATCATTCTTCTTAACTACATCTATCATGTCATCATACCTTTCCAAAAATTTAACTTTGCCTATTCCTTGAAAAAGTCAATCGTAAATTGGTTAACAAACTCTGGTTGATCTGTTTGGCATTGGTGTCCGCAATCTTCTATATAGGTAAATTCAATATTAGGGAGCATTTCTTCTAACTTGTAGGCCCTCTCAACCGGTGCCAAGGTATCATCTTTACCCCATAGGAACTTTGTAGGTACTTTTAGATTCGGCAGTGAATCCTTAATGCAATAGCGATCCCATAGCTTAAGATCGTTATTCATCTGCTTTAGATATTTATCAAATGCCTGGTTGGATTCCTTGTACCCTTCTCGAGTCGTTGCTTGATGGCGGTACTGGATTAATTCTTCTGATACGGCAGCTGAGTTTCTTAGGTAACTATTGGAAGTAAGAAATCTTCTCATCGCTTCTTCCGTATAATCGTACCCGATTACCTCTAAGAATGATTTCGTTCTACTTGGATCCGGCTCAGGCTGCATCGCTTGAAAAATGGTATTACTTCCAATTAAAATCACTTTCTTTACTCGATCTGGATGATCGATGGCCAATTTTGCGGCAAGGTATGCCCCTTGGGAATTTCCAACCAAGTATGCTTCGTCCAAACAAAGTGCATCCATGAAATCTTTAATGTGGTCGACTAAGCTTTGGTGACCTCTGGTTGGCCAGGCATGTGGACGTGTATCCGTATATCCCATCGATATTTGATCAGGAGCAAATGCACGGAATCCCGCTTCTGCCAATGCCGGCAACATATAGCGCCATCCTGCAGCACCTGAAGCACCGGGGCCTGCTCCATGGAGCATAATCACAGCCGGTCCTTCTGTTCCTGCCCATGAATAATGGGTTTTAACCCCATTTGCTAGCACCCAGCCATCATATAAATCATTATCTAGTTTTATCATGAATTAAGCCTCCTCTTTTTGCTTTGTAATCATATGATACTTCTAAATATTCTGAATTTTAATATTATTATTTATGGAAATCTTTCAGAAAGATAATAAATTTTATTGATTTTTATTATTATTACGTTTATTATGTTAAAAAACATAAAGTCTCCCACCTTATTTGTGTTCTCAGAATCTTAAGGTGGGATTTATAGATTTATATTTTAATACATTTACAGTGACTATAATATGCTAATGAATCTGTGAGATCCAAGTGCTAAATGATTCATAGGTATCAATTTTTAGGCCTCGAACATAATGTAGATCTGCTTTTTCTTGTATACTATCATCTGGAATACCTATCATTTTGGCATATTGAGTTAAACAATCTAGCCACTTTTCACGTCGTTCCTGTTCAGTTAATGGATTCAGCTGTGATCCTGGGGGTTGTAAAACCTTTTTTTTCAAAATAAGTCCACTCTTTGTTTTAATTACAATTTCAACTGGAATATCTTCAATTTCCTGACTTGTCTTTGTTTCGCCTTCCATTTCAGACACCTTTACAGAAGGAAGTAAACTTTGAATCTCTGGACGCATCACTTGATCATCTTCAAAACTACTTAGTTTGATATAACCATTTTTCAAGGCAGAAAGGGCTGTATATTCAGCACTAAATTTTCCTTGTAATCCCGTCTTTGGACGTGAATGAACAAGTGGCATTAAACCGCCTGGAGGTGCTAATAAAGAAATTTCCTCAACATCTTCCAGGCTAATTCCATGCTCTGCTTTTAGTGATAACACGCCATGGATAAAGCGGTGTGTCGCATAACAGCATGGAAATTTTTTTACAGTAAGACCATTCTCTAATAGATGATATGGAGCTCCAAATTCGATATGTTCAATGATTGCGTTCATTCGGTCTGCATTCTCTCCACCGTTGAAAGCATGTAAAAAGCCTCTTGAGTCAAATATATCACTGTTAGCCGTGAATCCATGTTTCGCAAGAGTAGCAGCTTGAATTCCTTGAGAAGCAGCCATCCCTACATGAAAAGACTTTGTCATCGTGCCAAAATTTTTCTGCAGACCACCTGCCATTGAAGCAGAAATAGCGATGGCATTCGAACATTCTTCCTCATTTAAACCGTAAAGATAACTACAAGCGGCAGCGGATCCGATTGTCCCTAACGTAGCCGTTGAGTGCCAGCCGAGTTGATAGTGTTTTAAATCTACGATCAGTCCGAGTCGCTGCATGACCTCTGTTCCAATGGAATAGGCCGTTATGACTTGTTTCCCAGAACTGGCAAGTTTTTCAGCAAGAGGAATAACTGCAGAAAGGATAGGTGCACTTGGATGGGTAATCACACTTGGGGCTGCATCATCAAAGTCAAGAACATGCGATGCGGTACCATTAATAATGGCCGCGTTTTCTACATTGATCTTGGCTTCCTCCCCCCAAAGGGAGGAGCCATTAGGATCATGGGTTTCTGCCGAGTATACCTGCTTTACGATTTCAACGGACGGCTCTTTCCATCCAGCTAGACTGACACCGATTGTATCGAGGATTGCCAATTTAGCGAGTTCCACTAAATCAGGTGGCAAATGACTAAATTGTGTTTTCGTAATAAATTGAGTTATTTTTCCCATCAGTTTATTCGACATTTTCCCATATCCACCTTTACGTATTTCATATGCATCATCTTCATCTATTAAAAGGATCTTGGCATTTTTAACACGTGCTGGCCAACATAACTTAAAATTAAATTGTTAGAAACAGGAGCATTTCTAGCTAAACGAGATTCCTTCCATTTTCTTTCAATATGATATTCTTTTGCAACAGAATAGCCTCCAAAGGTAGTCATCGCGGCCTCACCCGCTTCCCATGCCGCTTCTGTACAAAGATACTTAGCCATATTAGCCTCAGCACCACAATGAAGCCCCTTATCAAACTTTGCAGCTGCTTTATGCATCATGACTTCACCAGCCATAACGTTGGTATAGGCTTTAGCAATTGGGAATTGAATCCCCTGATTTTGACCAATTGGACGGTCAAAGACAATCCGCTCTTTGGCATAACGGGCAGCCTTCTCAACAAAGTATTTTCCATCTCCTACCGCTTGTGCAGAGGCTAAAATCCGCTCAGCGTTTAGACCATCCAGAATACAATATAATCCATTTCCTTCTTCACCAACTAAAGCATCTGCCGGCACTTCCAGATCATTAATATAGAGTACATTTGTTTCGTGGTGAACCATCGTGTCAATTGGAGTTGCGACAATCGCATCGCCAATATCTCGGGTATCAATTAAAAATAAGCTCAATCCCTTCGTCTTCTTGTCAACCTTGTCAAGTGGTGTCGTTCTTGTTAATAGTAAGATCATATCTGAATGCTGATAGCGGGATGTGAAAATTTTCTGGCCATTAATGATATAGCGATCGCCTTTTTTCTCAGCAAATGTCTTAATTTTGGTCGTATCTGATCCAGCATCTGGTTCTGTCACACCCATGGATTGTAATCTTAACGATCCATTTGCAATCTGTGGCAGATATTTTCTCTTCTGTTCTTCACTGCCGTGTCTTAATAAAGCACCCATTGTATACATTTGAGCATGACAAGCAGTACCTGCACCGCCAGAGCGGTTCACTTCTTCCAAAATGATCGCGGCTTCCGATAAACCTAGACCTGCACCACCATATTCCTCAGGAATAAGCGCAGATAACCAGCCTGCTTTGACCATTGCATCAACAAATTCTTCCGGATATTCTCCGGCAGCATCACATTTTCTCCAATATTCTTCATCATACCTTGCACAAATCTCACTTACTCCATGTCTAATATCTTCTTGTAATTCGCTGTATTCAAAATCCATTCTTTCCACCTCATTTAGAATATTTTGTTGATGATCGACTGGATTGGTGAGGAGGGGAAGAGCCTGCCCTCCTTACCATCTATTGCCTAGCAATGATTAATAAGGGAATATACGCGGTTCGCGCATAACAGAAATCCATTTTACCGTTGTAAATTCTTCTAGGGCATATTCTCCGTTGAACCGTCCAAGACCAGAAGCTTTTTCTCCACCAAATGGAATATGCGGTTCATCATTGACCGTTTGATCATTGATATGAACCATTCCTGTATGGATTTGTTGAGCCACTTGCACTCCTCTTTCCACAGAGCTAGTGAAAACAGAACCAGTTAATCCATGAACGGTATCATTTGCAATCTCAATTGCTTTTGCTTCACCATCCACTGGAATAATAACTGCAACAGGACCAAAAATTTCTGACTGGGCAATTTCCATGTCATTTGTTGCATCCGTTAAAATATATGGTGTCATCAAATTCCCTTCAACATAACCTTCCAGTTCAAGGCGAGCCCCATCCGATACGGCTCTGTCTATTAATCTTCTAATACCATCTACTTGACTACGTTCAATTAGTGGACCAATATCTGTTTCAGGATCCATTGGATCTCCAGATTTTAATTTACTTACTTTTTCCTTAAATACGTTTACAAACTGAGGATACACTTTCCGATCAACAATAATGCGATTAATCGCCATACAAATTTGACCCTGGTGTGTATATTTACCAAAAACAGCAGCTGAGGCAGCCTTATTAATGTCAGCGTCATCTAAAACAATAAATGCAGCATTACCACCTAATTCAAGGGCTGTTTTCTTTAATTTCCCACCTGCCAAGGCTCCAATTCTTTCCCCAACTTCAGTAGACCCTGTAAATGAAATCATTCTTGGAATTGGATGCTCAACAAAATAATCACCAATTTCACTACCTGCCCCAACGACAACATTCAGTAACCCTTTTGGAATTCCTGCTTCCTCAAAGATTTCACCAATGATCAATCCACCGGTAATGAACGTTAGAGTTGCCGGTTTTAAGACAACGCCATTTCCAGTCGCAAGTGCAGATACCACTGAACGCATGGTTAAATGAAACGGAAAATTCCATGGGGAGATGACCCCTACAACACCTAACGGTAACCGAGTCAGCCTGTTTTCCTTACCAGAAATAATAGATGGAAGAATCTCATCCTGCATCCGCATTGGATAGGTAGCTGCTTCTCTCATAAAACCAGCGCCAATTCCTAGTAACTCTAGTTGGCTCTTAAAATGTGTTCCTCCGGCTTCCTTTATAAGTAGGTGAACAAATTCATCTTGACGTCTTTCGATGACTCCAATGGCATTCTCAATAATTTTCGATTTTTCAATTGCAGGTGTTTTTGCCCATTCCTTTTGCGCTGTTTGGGCTGCTTGATAGGCTTCATCAATATCTGCTCTACTTGCAAACCGGATTTCCGCAATTTTTTCCCCATTGTAAGGATTAATTTGGGTGTGTGTTTTACTGCTGGTCCCTTCCCTCCATTTCCCGTTGATGTACATTTTGTTCCATCTTAAATTATCCATTTACAATCCCCCTATTTTTTCATTATTAAAGCTAGATTTATGTTAAATATAACTCTAATAGCTAAGTTATCTTGATGTCAGCACCCAGCGGTTGGAAGTGTTACAATGATTTTTCCACAATCTCTGCTATATCCCATGTACTTACTTGCTCTTCCATCTCTGTTGCTTTCACACCATCACTCATCATGGTTAAGCAATATGGACAATTGCTGCCGATTGCCGTTGGATTAAGGCTAAGTGCCTGTTCTGTACGTTCCACATTCACACGTTTCCCTGCTTTATCTTCTACCCACATCATTCCTCCGCCGGCACCGCAGCACATGGCATTTTCCCGATTACGCTCCATCTCTAGTACAGATATGCCTGGTATCGAGTGAAGGATTTTACGGGGAATATCAAATATATTATTATATCTTCCTAAATAGCAGGAATCGTGGTAGGCAATTACTTCTCGAACTTCGTTTACTGGTTGAATCCGTTTTGTCTCTATTAATTCCCAGATGAATTCCGTGTGATGATAGACTTCTGCTTCTAAACCGAATTCCGGATACTCATTCTTAAATGAATTATAGGTATGCGGACAAATCGTCACAATTTTCGTCACGCCATATTTCTGGAATGTTTCAATGTTTTGGCCGCACAATTCCTGGAATAAGTATTCATTCCCTAAGCGGCGGGCTGTATCCCCTGAATTCATTTCCTCATTGCCAAGTATCGCAAAGTTAACTCCTGCCTTATGCATAATATTTACTAATGATTTAACAATCTTCTGGCTTCGCATGTCATAGGACCCCATGGAACCAATCCAGAATAAAACATCAAACGTTTCTTTTTCTTGAACCGTCTTGACAATTTCCTCCATGCCTTCACGCCATTTCAAACGATCATTACGATTAAGTCCCCAAGGATTACTCTGTCTCTCGATATTTTGCATATAGCGGGAAACATCACTAGGCATATCTCCCTGTGTCATGACCAAATAGCGGCGAAGATCAATAATTTTGTCCACATGCTCGTTCATAACTGGACATTGATCTTCACAATTACGGCAGGTTGTACATGCCCATATTTCTTCTTCGGTAATAACATCCCCGATTAGATTTTCAGAAGGGGCTGCTAACCCTGCAGCGATTTGATTTGCTGTTGTACCACTAAAGGAAATAGCCGGCATCCACGGTGTACGCGAAGTAATTGATGCTCCTTTTTCGGTCAAATGATCCCTTAGCTTGGTGATCAGTTCCATCGGGGAAAGCATTTTTCCCGTTCCAGAAGCTGGACACATATTCGTGCATCGACCGCATTCTGCGCATGCATATAAGTCAATCAATTGTTGCTGAGTGAAATCTTCAATTTTTCCTACGCCAAATTCCTCTGCTGCTTCGTCCTCAAAATCTATCTTTCTCAGTTTGCCAACCGGTCCGACCTTCTTGAAAAAGATATTGAACATGGCAAATAGTTCATGCATTTGTTTAGATTGTGGAACGAACACCATAAATGACAATACCGTTAGTAAATGTACCCACCAAAAAAAGTAGAACAATATCGTGCCCATCGTGGTTCCAATCCCTGAAAATACCGTTGCGATTATTCCTGAAAACGGGGTATATCCAATGTCAGGTTGAGACCCGAGCATTACCTTTTCAAAACCAAGCGTTAGTAGGATCGAAACCGTCAGCGTAGTCAGGGCAATGATGACGAAGGCTGCTTTTTTATTTCTTTTCCATTGTAATCGCTTTAATTTCTCAACATAGCGGCGGTAAAAAGCATAGAGGACACCGCACAACATGAGGAACGTCGTCCACTCCTGCAGAAAGCTGAAGTATTTATGGGCTGCACCGAATGGGAATTCAAAGCCGGTAAAAAAGCCCTTGAGAATAATTTCGATTAGTCCTACTTGAATAATAAAGAACCCGTAAAACAAGACAAAATGCATTAGACCGCTTTTCTTATCTTTAAACAATTTTCTTTGGCCAAATCCATTCACTAATACAGCATTTATTCGCTCTTTTACCTTTAATTCAAAATCTACTTTCTTGCCGAGTTTGACAAACAAATATCTAGAATAAACGATATGGATAAATAAATAGAGTGCATAAACGGTTACTGTCATAAACGCAATAAAATTCAAAAGAGAAAACATATCATACTCCTTTTTTCTATTGATATAAAATGTAATAGGGAGAAGGGAATGTTTCCCCTCTTCCTATTTTCTTAGACGGCTGCTCCTTCTAACGCTTTTTTAAATTCTTCTGTCAATAGCGGGACTACATCAAAAAGATCCCCTACGATTCCATAATCTGCAACATTAAAAATTGGAGCTTCAGGGTCTTTATTTATCGCAACAATAAACTTGGAGCTAGACATCCCAGCTAAATGCTGAATGGCACCTGATATTCCGCAGGCAATATATAAATCAGGCGTAACCACTTTCCCTGTCTGTCCTATCTGCATGGAATAATCGCAGAATTTTGCATCACAGGCTCCGCGGGAAGCACCAACACCAGCACCTAATACACCCGCAAGTTCTTTCAGTGGTTCGAATCCATCGGCACTTTTTACACCTCTTCCGCCGGAAACGATGATTTTTGCCTCTGTTAAATCTACTCCTTCCGTTGCTTTTCTCACCACTTCCTTAACAACCGTTCGTAGATCCGTAATGTTTACTGAAAAGGAAATAAGTTCAGCATTCTGCTTTGTATCCGGTTCTTCCATTTGAATGTTATTTGGACGAATCGTCGCAAATACTGTGCTATCCGTTGTCTTTTTCTTTTGAAAGGCTTTTCCAGAATAGATTGGACGAGTAAAGACAATCTCATTTTCGTCAAGAACCAAATCTATTGCATCAGAAATCAACCCAATCCCCAGCCTTGCTGCCACTCGAGGTGCTAAATCCTTCCCAATTGCTGTATGGCCCATAAAGATGACATCAGGATTTGTTGCTTGAATGACTTGCATGAAAGCTTGTAAATAAGCACTAGGAGTATATTGATCCAGCTTCTGTTCATCCAAAATGTAAACAATGTCTGCCCCATACTGCCCTAAAACCGAGGCCTGTTCAGGAGCTTTGCTTCCAAGTACTGCTGCTATAATTTCACCATCTTGCGAAATCCGTTTTGCTGCAGATAATGCCTCAAAGGAAACATTTCGAATATTTCCGTCTCTCATTTCAGCCAAAACCAATACCTTTTTACTCATGTTCATATCCCCCTTAGATTACTTTTGCTTCCTGACGCAGAAGCTGTACCAATTCTTGTGTCTGTTCTTGTAATTCACCCTTCAGGATTTTGCCTGCTGCTTTTTGGGCTGGCAGATACTGATCTAGTATGATCGTCCTCGCTTGAATCTCTGCTGGATTTATTCCTAAGTCGGAGGCACTTATATGTTCAATCGGCTTCTTTTTCGCTTTCATAATCCCTGGAAGAGATGGATAACGCGGTTCATTCAAACCTTGTTGTGCCGTTACCAACAATGGCAGGGAGGATTCAATGATTTCCGTGTTACCTTCTGCATCTCTTTCTAGGATTGCCTTTCCTGATTCAATCGTTAATTTCGTCACTGTGCCAACATGGTCAATATTTAATTCTTCCGCCAAACGCTGGGCAACTTGACCAGAACCATTGTCTATTGACATATTTCCTCCCAAAATGAGATCAAACGGCCTGCTCTTTAGAAAAGCGGCTAAAACCCTTGAACTCGTATATTCATCCCCAAACAGGGCTTCATCATCAATAATGATTGCTTTATCTGCCCCCATCGCTATGGCTGTCCGTAAAGATGCCTCCACCCGGGACGGTCCAATCGAAATGGCGGTGACTTCGCCGCCAAATTTTTCTTTCAGTGCTACTGCTTCCTCGATGGCATATTCATCATAAGGATTTATTATGAACTTCGCTCCAGCTTCAGAGATCTGTCCACTATTTACTACTATTTTTTCTTCAGTATCAAATGTCTGTTTCATAATCACAACAATATTCACGACTTTTGCCTCCTTTAACGGTATTTACAACCTATCAATTCTTTGAATTAGATTGTTTTCTTATTTGTTTAAATTGTATAATAATTGTATGAATAATGAAAATTCAGTTATTTAATACTGTCCATAAATATTTTTTATGGATTCATTCTAATTAAAGGTTGGAAGGGGTTAATATGCAGGAAAAAGACTGGTTAATCTTAAAAACATTATACGAAGAAAAAAACATAACAAAGGCAGCTGAACGACTTTACATTACCCAGCCTGCTCTTACTTATCGGCTCCAGGCACTTGAACAGGAATTCGATGCTAAGATTGTAATTAGAGGAAAAAAGGGAATTGAATTTACGATGGAAGGGGAATATGTATATCGCTATGCAGAAAAGATGATCGTGGAATTTCGCAATATGAAAGAGACCTTAAAAAATATGGATAATAAGATTCAAGGGAAATTACGACTTGCCGTTTCTACCAGCTTTGCTATTCATCCGCTTCCCATGATCTTAAAGGATTTTCTTTCTCTTTATCCCGATGTCGAAGTGAGCTTGATCACGGGTTGGAGTTCCGAAATGGTTCAACTTCTCAATAAGGAAGAAGTTCAAATTGGGATTATTCGCGGCGAGCATCATTGGTCGGAAGCCAAAAAGGTCATTAGCGAAGAACCACTAGTTGTCGCGTCAAAACAAAAAATTACTTTGGATCAATTACCCTATTTACCGCGGATTAATTGTAAGACCGAATATAATTTGAAACAAATCATTAATAATTGGTGGGATCAGCATTTCACTGAACCGCCACTTGTGACAATGGAAGTCAATCAACTCGAAATATGCAAGAATATGGTTTCACAAGGTCTTGGTTATGCGATATTCCCAAGTTCAGCTATCGTTGAAAACGAGGATATTTATAAATTAAAATTGCTGGATAAAAATAATACACCGATTATTCGAAAGACCTCTATCATTTATCGCAATGAGGCTTTGGAAACATCCGTTATTAAAGCATTTATCGATTTTATTAATATCAGATTACCTCAGTTGTGAAAATATTGGTCAGAAACATAAATAACCCATTGTCTGAAATCCTGGAGAAACCGAGCTTCTTTCTCCCCTTTTCTGACAATGGGCCTTTTTATTGTAGACTAGAACGTACACACAGACTTATATAAACTTTTTTTATTATTAATCTCTTACAAAATACCAACTGCTATTTCTGGGAATAACCAAACTAAGGCTAGTGCCAGAACGACGATTACTATTGAAGGGACCGCCCCCCTTATTATCCGTTCCATTGATTCTTCTGGTACAAGCGTTTTTAAAGCAAATAAATTCATTCCAACTGGAGGTGTAATAACAGCAAGTTCCATGTTTATCATCATCAGGATTCCAAACCAGACTGGATCATAACCTAATGTCATAATAATTGGGAAAAAGATAGGCGTTGTGATCAATAGAATTGATACAACCTCTAGGAAGAATCCCATGACAAGCCAGATTAGGTTCATTGCTAGTAGAACTAGCCAAGGCGAGACATCCATACCTGAAATCCAAGTTCCCAAGAAATCAGAAAGTCCTACCAGTGTTAATGCGGATCCGAATACAAGAGCTCCAACTACAATGGTAAGCAGCATAGCTGTTGTTTTCGCTGATTCGATAAGAATTCCGGGAAGTTGTTTAATTGATAAACTCCGATGAAAGACCACAGATAGAATAAGTGCATAAACCACCCCCACTGCTGCAGCTTCTGTAGGGGAGTATATTCCTGCGTATATACCGCCGAGGACAATTATAGGAAGTAATAGGTCAGGAATCGCCTTCAAAACATCACCAAAACTAGCTTTTGTGGATGATTCTTCTATTTTGATGATTTTTGGAGCTTTAAAACCTACCCAAACTCCGAGGAAACCCGCAATAAGAAGGCCTGGCACCACTCCTGCCATAAATAATTTACTAGGTGAGACCCCTGTTATGGAGGCATATAAGATTAATCCCATACTCGGGGGAATTAACATACCTAACGAACCGCCGACAGCAGATAACCCATACGTAAGAGTCTTATTATAATTTTGTTTTCTCATTTCCGGGATGGCAATTTTACCAATCGTAAGGACCGACGTCATACTGGAACCAACAATTGCCGCGAAAAAGGTATAAGCTGCGACAGTGGCCACTCCCGTTCCCCCACGAATGCGCCCAATCCATGAATTTATTAGGTGGAAAATACGTTCCCCTCCTTTCCCCTGATAGAGTATTTCACCCATTAAAACGTATAGGGGAATTGCAACAAAGACAAATTCAGAAAGGGTTTTATTCAGCGTTAAAGGTACTTGAATCATAAATTGAGACCCTACGCTAAGAATTGTGACAAGACCGGAAAGGCCTAATGTAAAACCAATGGGAACACCGATGATTAAACATAGGAATAGAACTGCGAATAAGATAATTATGGACGTAACAGAAATCAAGCTCTCCACTCCTTAATGATAATTTTCTTGCGTGATACTAATCATTGAACTGATAGCCGCCATAATCAGGAGGATTCCGCTGGCTAGGATGAATGAGTATGGTATCCATAAAGGTGTTGCTAATAATGTAGGTGCTGTAGATCCTAATCTAAAGGCATTTTCTGTAAAACTAAATCCATAAATAACCAGAATAATTGAATATGGAATGGTTAAAAAGACAGTAACTAACTCTAATATTTTTCTTTTTGTCCCTTTTAATTTTTCGATTAAAAAGGTAACTCGGATGTGTTTTTTTTCAATTAATAATATCCCCATTGAAAAAAAGGCGATAAATTGCAACATATAACTAGATAGCTCATATGACCATATGGTAGGAGAATTGAAGATATATCTCGAAATAATTTCATAAAAAACAGAAAAGCCTAAAACAGCCATAAGGAAAGCTGCGACATATATGCAAAATCGATTCACTCCATTAAAAATCTTGACGATATAAATCATATATTTTATTGATGCTCCTTCCCTTCTCATATATACAGCCTGAGTTATTCATCGGGGCATTGGTTTCCCAACCCCCGAATCCCCCCAAATTACTTTGCTGGATTTTCTTCATTTGCTTTTTGAACTGCATCCATCAGTGGTTGTGCTTTATCACTTGTTTTTAGGAAGTCTTTGAATAAATCATTTGTAGATTCTTTCCAAAGTTTGAATTCTTCTGCATTTGGTTTATGCAACTTTACTCCCAATTCCTGCATTTTATCCTTATACTTTTTATCATCTGCTTTGGCTTTTGCTCTTGATGCATCAGTTGCGGTTTTGCCAGCTTTGAGAATTGCTTCTTTCACGTCTTTGGGAAGACCATTCCACCATTTTAAATTCGCACCAGCTGGGAAAGTCGTCTGAATCGTATTCATATCGGTACCATATTTTGTTACCTCATAAAAACTTCGATCAATAACGGATGAAGCTCCTGTCGTATAACCATCAATCATTCCTCTTTCCATTGCCTGAAAAACTTCCTGGGAACTCATCGTCACCGGGGCAGCCCCCATACCCTCTAACCATTTGGTTATTGCCTGGCCAACTGATCTAACCTTTAAATTTTTCAGATCACTTGGAACCTTAATAGGTTTACTACCATAAACATCACCTGTTCCATACTTAGCCCAGCCGATTATTTTGATATTCAAGTTTTCAAAATCTTGTCTAATCAGGTTACCATACTCCCCATCAAGTGCGGCAGCTTCTGCTTCCCATGAATCAAATAAAAACGGTAAATCAAAGGATGCTAAAAGTGGCGCGGATGAACTGGCTACTAGGCCCGAATTCATCCCTCCAATTTCTACTCCCCCTTGACTTATTGCATCACCCATTTGCGTGTCATTATAAAGTTGACCATCAGAAAAGGTCTGAGCCTTTATTTTTATGGAAGTATTTTCGGTATTCTTTTCAATTTCTTTTGCAAGAGTTTCAAAAAATACACCTACCGCATGCTCCTTTTGTAAGTTATACGCAATTCGAATATTCATCTGCTTTTGTTTTTGACCACCCGGACTAGTGGAAGAAGGTTCAGCTGATTGACTGCTGCATCCTGCTAAAATTAATCCGCACAAAAGTACTCCCAGCAACCCCTTTTTTAATTTCAATCCCATCAAATTCCCTCCCTTATAATGTTCAACACATCTTGCCATTCTTGATGACAAATGAAAAGTATTTGGTAACTCTCAAATAGAGATAGTTTTGCGGATGCGCTTTCATTTTTTTTAGAATGTTAATAGAAGGACTATATGCTCCAAAGGGGCATATCTGTTGACGGTTTACCTAGAAAATCACCTAACTACCATATTAGCGATTTTTCCAGTTTGGTTTTCTTTTTTCATTAAAGGCGGCAACGCCCTCTAATCGATCCTCTGTAGGAACGACAACATTATAAGCTGCTAAATCCAGTGCATATCCTGTATGAAAATCGACTTCAGCTCCTCGGCTAACACAGGACTTTGCTAGTTTTACAGAGATTGGTGCACTATTCACAATTTCTTGTGCAACTTCCAATGCAACTTCAAGTGCTTGTCCTTTTGGAACCACACGGTTGACCATTCCCCACTCATAGGCAAGATCGGCATCAAATATACGGCCGGTATAAATCAATTCCTTTGCCCGACGCATACCAACAGCCCTCGAAAGATTTTGTAATCCTCCAGCACCTGGTAAAATTCCTCTCGTTACTTCTGCAAGTCCAAACTTAGCCGTTTCTGATGCAATGATAAAGTCAGCCATCAGGGCCACTTCACAGCCGCCGCCGATTGCAAATCCTTCTACTGCCGCTATGACAGGTACAGGGAAATCCTTGATTGCCAGCGCCTTATCTTCAATCAAATGATGCTGCTTCTTCCAGTCTTCATCACTCATTCCATTTCTTTCCTTCAAATCACCTCCTGCAGAGAAAGCCCTTTCACCTGCGCCTGTAATCACCACACATCTCAATTTCGTGTTGTATGCCTGCTCACGAAATAGATTCAAAGTTTCTTTGATCAGCTGCGTGTTCATAGAATTCATCGCATGTGGACGATTAAACGTCACAACTAAAATCTCTTCCTTTTCACCCCGAAGCTCTGCTTTAATCATTTCCAGTTTGTTTAATTCTGTTAGCATAATAGTCACTCCTTAATATGAGCTGTTTTATAATGTGGTTTTACTTTTTAAAAGTAATCCACCAGTGCGTAAATGCCCTGGCAAATTTCGGCCAACAATATTCTCAGCTAATTCTACACATTCTAATAGTGCCTCAAGGTTGATTCCCGTCTCGATTCCGAGACCCTCACATAGGAATACCAAATCCTCGGTGGAGATATTTCCTGCTGCTCCTTTCACAGCGGCAAACGGACAACCACCCAAACCGCCAATCGCCGATTCAAATTCCGTTACCCCCTCCTGGAGCGCAGCATATGCATTGGCGATGCCAAGCCCGCGGGTATCATGTAGATGCAAAATAATATCTAGTTCCGGCCACTCGTTTTTAATTGTAAACAGCGTTCGCTTGATTTGTTCCGGATTGGCCCAGCCCATCGTATCACAAAGCTTCAGCTTTCTTAGTGTTTCTCCCTGTTCCTCTAGAGTCGCTTTCCCTTTTCGGAGAACATTCATCACCTGCTCTATAGAGACAACCCCTTCAAAGTTACAGCCAAACGTGGCCATTACTGCAAATTGGTCAACAGGGATCCCAACCCCACGATACGCCTCTACCCAAGCTGGAATCGTTCCTAGCAATTCATCTGTTGTTTTATTGGTATTTCTCTTAGCAAAGACGTTGCTTGCTGACAAAGAAATAACTCCATCAATGTCCACTGTGGCTTGGATTGCTCGGTGCAAGCCTTTCACATTTAGATAAACCGTTCGATAGTCCACATTTGGAACTCTATCAATTTTAGAAAGTACTTCTTCAGCATCTGCCATATTCGGAACCCATTTTGGATGAACGAAGGAAGCGACTTCAATACTTGAAAGACCCGTTTTATTAATCGAATTAACAAACTTTACTTTGTCTTCTGTTAAAACAGGCTGATCCTCTATTTGAAATCCTTCGCGAGGACCAACTTCATATACTTTTACTTTTTTTGGCACTCCCACTTGGCTTACCTCCTTACTTTATCGACGATATCAATCACTTTATCTTCTAGCAGTTGGTTGATTTCCTCATCTGTATAACCTACTTGCTTCAATATTTCCTCGCTATGTTCACCTAACAATGGTGGAATATTTTGAAGCACGCTTCGTTCATTATTAATGGCTATCGGAAGGTCAACTATTTTAAAATCGTTCACCCGGCTGTGTTCAACCGACTTGATTAAGCCTAAAGCATTGACTTGTTCATCTGTAACTACTTTGTCAAGTGAATTAATGGGACTGCAAGGAACCCCTCCTTGACGAAGCATATGGATCAAAACATCGACCGTATATTTCTGCGTTTCTTTTTCAAGCAGGTCATGCAATTCATAACGATTTTTCACTCGTTCACCATTTGTTGAAAACCTAGGATCGATAGGAATTTCCTTAATTCCCAACACATGACATAGCTTTTCAAATAAGCGGTTATTCCCTGCTGCCATCATCACCCAGCCGTTTTCTGCCTTGAAGGCTTCGTAAGGAGCAATTAACGGCATGGCTGTTCCTAGTTTCTGAGGTACTTTCCCCGTTTCCATATAAGTTGATAATTGTAAGCTGCCCCATGTGACTCCCGTTTCTAGTAAACTGTTAGAAACCTTGCTGCCCTCCCCTGTTGTATTTCGTTTATGCAAGGCAGCTAAAATGCCCATTGTAAGCCACATTCCAGATCCCATATCATTGATTGATACACCAACACGTGCTGGATCATCACCAGGGTTCCCTGTCACACTCATGATTCCTGTATATGCCTGAATAAGCGGGTCATAACCAGGGAGAGTCTTCATTGGACCGATTTCACCAAAAGCACTAATTGAACTATATATAATAGAAGGATTTAGTTCAGCAATCTTTTCGTAATCCAGTCCTTTCTTTTCTGCTGTTGTCGGCTTCATACTATGAACAAGAATATCCACTTTCTTTGCCAAATCGTAGACTAATTTAATTCCTTTCGGATTTCCCAAATCAATGGAGACACTTTTCTTATTTCGATTGACCGCCATAAAGGCTGCTGATTCACCTGGTCTGGCACCTTCACCGCCCCAATGTCTTGTATCATCACCATCTACCGGTTTTTCAACCTTAATAACGGTAGCCCCTAAATCTCCTAATATTTGCGTACAAAAGGGTCCAGCTATGTTTTGTGTCAAGTCTAAAACTGTTATGCCTGAAAGGATAGCCGACATAATTATTCCTCCTCCTATAATTGTTTGAAATGCCTCAAACCTTTAAGTATCTTAATGAGAGCCAGCAACCCCACTACAGGTTACTGGCTGACATTATTCATTGCTGAGTTGAGAGTTCCTCAAGGTCATACACTACCTTTTGAATTTTCCCTGTAAATTGAAACTCACCTTCATTTTTATAAGCCGGACTAACTGGGGAAAGGGAATCCTTCCCAATATCCAGCCCTTCAAACGAAATTTTGTATGGATGAGTTTTTTCAATCAACCCTTCTCCTACTTTTTTATCATTAATATAGAGATTTCCTGTGCCCTTATAATCACCCGTTTTCTCAAAATCGTATCGGATCGTTAATTTGCCAGCAGGGATTTCTTGATTCGATTCAATTCTGTAAACATCTGGGCCGATATTATACTCATAAACAAGACGGTTATTTTTTAGATATAAAGTATATCCGCTTTCAAATTTTCCTGAAGCAACAAGTACCCCTTCATTCGAAGTATTCTCTCTTTCGATTGGAATCGTGATGGAATAAGATCGATTTTGAATGGGCGGTGCTGCAGAGTCCGTTAATCGGGACATTCCTGGATAAAATGTATAATGGTTTCTTGCTCGGAAAGTACCCTCTGGGATATGCAAAAACGCACTGCTGTCAACAAAGGACATAGGATATACACCATATTTCTTTGCTTCTTTTTCCCAAATCTTCTTTAGTTCTGCTAATTTCTCAGGATATTTTTCAGCTAAATTACTAGTTTCCGAGAAGTCTTCAGCTACGTGGTAAAGTTCCCATTTGTCTTTTTCGAGAGGCTCTCCCGGTTTATGACTAGCAATAGCCCTCCAGCCATCATGATAAATTGCACGTTGTGAATTCACTTCAAAATATTGTGTATCCTTCCCTTGTATATTTGCATCTGTAAATGTTCTTGCAAAGCTCTTTCCTTGAAGAGGCATTTGCTTTACTCCCTTTATCTCTTTTGGAAGATCAACACCAAGCTCATCATACACGGTTGGTACTATATCAGTTACGTGAACAAATTGGCTGCGAACGGTCCCTGGATCTTTAATCTTTTTAGGGTAATAGACTATGAGCGGGGTATGTGTTCCTCCAGAATAAGTTGTCCCTTTATATAATTTAAACGGTGTATTACTTACCTGTGCCCAACCAACGGGATAATCGGTCGTTGCCTGTTCACTGCCAATGTCATCAACGTGGCTAAGAATATCGTCGAAATTTTCTGAAATTCCATTATAGGCAAGTGTCTGATTAACAGACCCTGTATTTTTTCCTTTGGAACTTCCCCCGTTATCTGATAAAAAGACAATCATTGTATTTTCTAACTGTCCAACGGTACGTAAATTTTCAATGAAACGCCCAATTTGTTCATCTGTATGAGTCATAAAACCAGCGTACGTTTCTTGAAAGCGAGTAAATGCCTTTTTCTCTTCATCTTTAAGTTTCTCCCAGGGTTTCACTCCTGGGTTGGGGTCTGCAAGTTTCGCGCTTTCAGGAATGATTCCTAATTTCTTCTGTTTTTTGAACCTTTCCTCCCGGATATGATCCCACCCTTTGTCATAGACCCCTTTATACATATCGATATATTTTTGAGGTACTTGATGCGGCTGGTGCTGTGCTCCAAAGGCTAAATAAAGAAAGAAAGGATTATCAGGACTCATTGAGGCATGGTCTGTCACATACTGATTGGCATGATCTACTATATCCTCTGAGAAATGATAGTTTTCCTTCTCTGGTACTTCAACTGGGCTGTTATCTTGAGTAAGTTCTGGTTTATACTGGTCTGCAGAATCCTCAAGAAACCCATAGTAGCGATCAAACCCTTTTCCAAGCGGCCAATTGTCATATGGTCCGGCAGCAGTAGTTTGATGGGTCGGAGCTAAATGCCATTTTCCTAGAGCATAGTTGTTGTATCCGTATTCATTTAGAACTTCAGCAATTGTTCCCGCTTCAGGTTTAATCCGTGCACTCTTATTTGGATACTCTGGGCTTAAATCAAAATTTGCTACCATGCCCATTCCTACATCATGGCTGTTCCTACCCGTCAACAGGGCAGCCCGCGTTGGAGAACAGAGAGGTGTAACATGAGAATTATTATAGCGAAGCCCATTTTGTGATAACCAATCTAAGTTAGGAGTTTTAATCTCAGAACCGTAACTCCCAATATCTGAATATCCCGAATCGTCTAAAACAATAAAGACTACATTGGGTTTTGATTGTATCTCCCCTTCCTTTTGCTGATTTTGTTTATTATTTTGATCTGTTTTTGCCTTTTCCTCTTCTGCTTTTACTACCGGGGTAATCGAGTTTTTCATTGAATAACCAGCCAATAAAGCTACAGTTGAAGTAAGTGCAGTTAATTTAAGTAAAGAAGATTTTACAGCTCCTGATTTTACTCTAACCATTTTTCCTCCCCTTGTTTTTTATTTTTGGATTTAATAGTTTAATGTTAAACTAATATTTTGAATATTTTAAATAAGTAATATTGAACTTTGCCATAAATTAATTTTATTGTTAATCATAAAGGTTAAATCTTTTGCTGTGATACCTCTGGGACACGTACATCCAAGACGACGGATTTACCAATCTTCCTCACAACCTCTAATCCATGTCGCAGTGCTGCTTTTAATTCTGATGGTTTTTCAACCTTTAATGGATAGGCGCCGCCTGCAGCCTCTGCCACCTTTGCATATTCCGCCGGCTTATCAAAGTTGACCCAGAACTGATCGGTTTGATTGGCTATTCCGTTTGGATGAACACCGAGGGTTGACATTCTAGGTGCACCCCAGCCTCTATTATTGAAGATGACCGTTAAAAACGGTGCGTTGTACTTTCGTGAAATCCAATGGACTGGTGTTGGATTGGTGAACATGTAGGTACCGTCGCCAGTTAGGCTGACCACTGTTTTGTCTGGTGCTGCCAATTTTGCTCCAATGGCTGCTCCTCCATTCCAGCCTAATGAGCTGCCACCGCTCGTAAAATAAGTACCCGGTTTGTTGCGGCCTAAATGTTTACAAACATTTTCATAATTCGTAATGGCTTCATTTAATACAATCGTATCTTCATCAATCACTTCACGCAGGCTGGCAAGCAAATAAGCCGGTGTAATCGTGTCAGGATCTTTTAGCTCCTCTTGAACTCTCCATTCGTTTCTTTGTTTTTGGTGGATTTGTGAAATTTCTCGAAAACGTTTATTTACAGATTCCTCATCAATCTTCTCCTGTTCCAGCCATGCATTCAATTGTTGAAGAGCTGTTAATGAATCTGCTTTAATAAAGCTCTCGGACGGAATGTACCATAGAGGTGTCCGTTCCTTTAATGGATCGACATCAATATAATAGATTTTACTGTCTGTTGATGGCTTATTGATTAACGGAATCCAAGGGACATCACTATCTAAGATTAAAATCACGTCTGCTTCTGCCAGGATGTCATTTTGTTTCGGAGTATTCCATTGATATCCGACATGCATCGGATGATCTGCCGGGAAATTCACATAATTCGGTGCAGATTCAATGACTGGAATGGCTAGATTTTCACTAAGTGTGACTAATTTTTTTACCGCCTCTTTGTTACGTCCCAAGAAAGAAGTGATGATGAGCGGTTTTCTTGCCTGAAGCAGCGCCTGCCCGATTTCTTCAATTTTTTTGGGGTGGACGGCACTTGGCGCGATTGGCCCCCATAATTTTGAATCAATCGAAACAGGTTCAACCTCTTCTTCCAATACTTCTCTTGCAGCCATTAGATAAACCGGTCCTTGCGGTTCACTCTGGGCAATTTGCAAGGCCCGGTGAACCAACTGCTTCGCATTCTTACCAGTTCTCATTTCATTGTTATACTTCATATATTCTCGGACAATCCCACGTTGGTCCGATACATCTTGTAACCAATGGATAAACTCGTTGCGGCTTCCGACCATTTCTCCTTCCTGTGTAAATGGAGAGGCACCTGCAAAAATCAGCACTGGTATTTTTCCTACAGCTGCATTATGAATACCTCCGCCTAAATTTTGAGTTCCACACTCGACATGAACAAACACAGCTTGTGGCTTTCCGCTAACCTGAGCATACCCATGGGCTGCGCTGATCGCGACAAACTCATGGGGACAGACGATAATTTCCGGCATTTCCTTGTCATCAACTTTTGCTTGAGCCCAACTTTCGATAATGGCCGGGTGGTCACTACCTAAATTGGCGAAGATATAGTCCACACCAATTTCCTCTAATGCTTCCATTAAAGCACTAGCTCCAGTATATTTACTCCGAATCTCTTTTTCTTTTATTTCTTGATTAACCAAAAATGATGAATCTATTTGTAAGACCATAACCAATCTCCCCTCATTTTTTAAAAATTTTGTATGACGTTTAAAAATATTTTTAAAATTTGTATTATTCAAACTACTATAATATAAATATATATAGCAGCAAACTATTTATCAATACAATATTATTTATCATTTCAATAGATGACATCTATCAATAAAAGAGTTGAATGTATGTAGATTCGACTTTTAGAATACTTTAGGGCAGTATGTTGGGGAAAAAGTATATTGGAACACAGTGAGAGAATATTCCTTGAATTGGATCAAATCGACATCAAAATTAATCATGAATTGAAGAAAATTCATGTACAGCAATTGATCCATATTGAAGAATTCGGTACAAAATATCAGGATCCTGATTTAGTCTTTGCTCATAAAAATGGTAAGCAATTCCATCACCTTAAATGGCAAGAGATTATCATAAGGTGTTAAAAGTTACTAATTGCCCTTATATCAGGTTCCATTAATTACGACATACCCATGCGACATTATTGTTTCAGCAAGGAGTCCATCCTAAAGTTGTATCAGAGAGATTAGGACATTCAACAATCGGAATCACGATGGATACCTACACACATGTATTGCCAAACATGCAAAAAGAAGCTGCCGATCAGTTCGAGCAACTTCTTGAATAACGTATGTAATTTCAAAAAAATATCGTTGTGTCCAATATGTGTCACAAACCATAAATTTCACTTGTTCTTGAGCAATTTACCATTGAATTTAACTTCAGCAAAAACCTTCATAAATCCTTCTATATCAAGGAATGGCGGGACCGTCTGGGAATCGAACCCAGCTGACCACACACTGTAGAGAAACAATTTTTTCTTCAAAAGCCTGCATCGATTCTTTAATAATCTGTGATTGTTTTTTCTTTATTAGGCTGTCCATGACATAGATGAATCTGCTTTCATTGGCGTTAATACACCAGAAGCATTTAAAAAAATAGAAAAGTTTGGCACAGAAGCTAAAAAGTATACCATTTTAAAACTCCTTGGGAAATCAGTTTGGATTTTTTTAAGGGTTATTTGGCTGCAATTACCGTTAGATGTTATGGATGAGCAGGAAATTCGGACAAAAATGTTTAATACACATCTTATCTTGGATGGATTTACTGAGGCTACTAAATATTTTCTTGATATTAAGTATAGTCATTTTTTTATTCGGTTTTCTTTGGAAGCTAAAGTACAAAGAAAGGGGATTTGGGATGTTATAAAGAAACAATATTTTAGTTGAACTTTCGAATTGTCAAATTGTTCTTAATTAGGAATTAAATTATATAATATAAAGAACGTATAGAGTTTCCAACTCCAAATTACCGCTCATATATTTGAGTTATTCCACTCCCTGTACCGTAATCCCATCATCAATATTAGACACATCATAATAATAACTCAATGCCTGAAAAACTTCCCTCTTCAACAATTCAACATCTAATAACGGCGACATAACAACTGCATAGTCCTCGTAAAGTGTTGATGGTGAGAAATCTTTTTTCTAGTTCATACCCCTCAATTGCCCTTGTCTAAAAAAATGGAGACATGGAACCATAGGAGAGGTAGAGTTCCTTTACAAAAGGAGAGGAAACTTATTAAATCTTTACAAAAAGTCCAATAGTACTTAAAAAATAACTTTTATCATTTAATTAATAAGTCATTACTTCAGAAATAGGAGAGGAAACAACATAATTCAATATACAATTTACGTAACGTTACAAGATAAAATTTATCAAACCAATGTCATAACAAACAAAAATCAACCAGAAGAAGAAGTGTACAAAATCGCAAAGGAACAAGTAATGAAACAATGGATAAATCTAAAAAATACGGGGAATGATCCTCTGTTCTCTCAATCTAACGCTGGATAACTGCCCTCTTTGTCCATTTACAGCATGACTATTTTCACGAAAAGCTTTCCCTCTTTGAATGTAAGATGAGTATGACTGAGATTTGGTCATACACCGGTTCGTTAATCCCCGCAAACGCTTCATATCATTAAAAAAGTCAGGGAATTAGTTGAATGAGAAGTTCTTTAATGATGAATCTCTGGAAAACGACGGTTCTCTTGACTATTATACATTTTTGATAAACTGCCGCTCTAAAGATCTCTTACAACTTTCCTTTATTCCTGTCTTCCCCATTTTCCTAACATTCACTTAACATCTTTACTTATTATGATCTGAAATGTTTCATCTTTCGTTAAAATTGTAAAATGATGCGATCACCGTTACCGGAATAGGAATGGATTCATTGCATTTAATATAAATTGCTGTCTAATGAAAAAAGTGACAGGCTCTTCCAAAAGGAATAATAACCTGTCACTTATCTCATGTTTCTTCTTAAAAACTCTGGATTTTCTTAACCTCTTCAATTGTTAGACCTGTATCATCTGCCACTTCTTCAACAGAAAAACCCTTTTTAAAGTAACCTTGTTGCTATTTTAATTGCTTTTTGTTTTTCACCTTCTTCTCGAAAGAACTTGGCAAAAGACGTATCTTCTAATGAAAGTCCCATATATGCACCCTCCTCTTCCATTATGGATTTCAATTCCTGGATTAATTTTCCTTCTGCTTCTTGAGGTAAGCGTAGTATATGGTCAATAAATATGAATAGCTTTTTTAAATATTCTCGTTTTAATTCTTTTTCTTTCATTGTATCTTGAAGAAGCAATCGAATCAATTTACGTTTATATTGATGTTTATATTGATATTTCTTTTGATCATCTTTTTTGCTTTTATTTACACAAAATCCTGCTAATACAGCTAATGCAAAGGGATTAGTTTATGTTAGAAGCTCAGATTCTGATTGAGAAGCGATCCGGTAAGTAGTGTAATAATAATTTACCTTAGAACCAAAAAAGTCGTAATGAAAGGAGTTTAATTTATTTGAAGAAATGTTTGAGGTAAAGATAGCCAAAACATATACATGTTGATCAAATTGATCCAAAATACGATAAAAGGACTGCAACAACCGTTTCGGAAAATCCTTTTTATGGACCCCTTGTATTTCTACATGAACATAAACCCATTGTTCATTTCCATTTTTCAATTTTAGTTTTACTAATTTATCAGAAACTCGGTTATTACTATAAGACTCTGGAATAAAGGTATGGAGTTCTTGCTCGAGGAAAGCAGGAGGAATCGTAAAGTCTACTAATTCATACAATTCTGGTGAGAAAAACAAGAGAAATTCTTCAAATAGATCTGTTATTACATCTTTCCACGAATGATCATAATCTGGTTGTGAAACCATCAAGGGAAACAACACCCTTTCTATTTTTATTCCTAACACTCTATAATTCGATACTTTTCTTTACATACTTGTAAACAAAATATTTTTTTCCAGAAACGAAGGGGTGTCATTCTATTTAAAATTTGGGATCAGTGCTCCCGCTATGTATATATAAGCAGACCTGTAGACTGACCCAAAGATCCCTTTCTAGATTTGTTCTTCAAACTTGTTTACCACATTAAAACTTTACATCCCATAAACCCTTTCTCTCCCTCTTTGCACCCATTGCAAAATAAAGAAAATAAGGATGATATTTGATATCTGGATCATAAGCGATGACTTCCGCAAATCCATCTATCACAAGATGTGCATTGAAAAATAATAAGGTACCAGGCACCTTCCATATGAGAATCACGCATTGATGTATAGAAGGAATCCACCTATATTAATGTGGATTCCTTTTTTCTTTTTAACACACATGCAATTATAACTAGAATATCATTCTTTTAAGGGATAATTATAGAATTCTTATCCCCCCTTTTATTTAGTTAGAATATATCTTTTGAGTTATTATTCAAATGGTGATTTTTCTGGCATTGTTACTTTTTCTTTTGTTTCAATGATTTCATGTACCATTCTACCGTCTTTCATCACATTTTTTGTTAAATAAATAGTCTGGATTGGGTTATGCGTTTTTTCATCAATAGTAATTGGTCCACGTAGACTCTCATACGAAATACCTGTTAATATTTTAATTAAATCTTCTGGTTTAGTACTTCCTGCTTCCGTAAGAGCTTTGTTTAAAACGATTGCTGAATCGTAACCAGTAGAAGAGTACGTATTTGGAAGACTTCCGTATTTCTTTTCATAACTTTCAACGAATTTTTTATTTAATTCATTCTCCAAGTAAGGTGAGTATACAGTTCCGGATAGATATCCTTCTGCAGCATCTCCAGGAGGCTCTATCATTAGTAAATCACCAAATTCTAATGATCCAGACATTGGAATTTTATCTTTTAAACCAAATTCCTGGTATTGTTGAATATAACGAATACCGTCACTACCACCAAAGAATCCATAGATTACATCTGGCTTTAAACTAGATGCTTCTTGTAAATACGTTGAAAAATCGTTTGTTCCTAATTTTGGATATAGTTCTTTTAATACTTTACCGCCTGCTTCTTCATAGGCAGTCTTAAAGGATCTTAAAACCTCGTGACCAGCAGGGAAATCAGAACCCATAATCACCGCATTTTTACCCACATTTTCTGCTATATACTCGGCAAGAGGTTGTCCATTTTGCCAGTTAGACCAAGAAACACGGTAAACATAGTCACTTTTCTTACTCCATGAAAGATCATCTGCTGCTGCGTTTGGTATAATTAATGGAATTTTGTCTTTATTTACTTCGTCACGTAATGCTAAAGCGATAGAAGAGTTTGTTGGACCAACAAGAAGATCTACTTTTTCACTGTGAACTAATTGACGATATTTTCTTAAACCCACTTGAGGATTTCCTTCGTCATCTTCAAACTTAAGTTCTACTTTTTTACCGCCTATTTTACCATCGTGTTCTTCGAGGTAAAGTTCAAAGCCCTGTTTAATACTTTCGGACATTGGAGCTAATGGACCAGTGAATGATAGGATAAAACCAATTTTAATTGTATCTGATGATCCTTCTTTTTTTCCTTTTGAATCTTCAGATGTATTGCCCTTTTGAGAACATCCTGCAATTATCATCATTGCTATAGCGGCGAAAATTACAAACACTCTAGTTTTCTTGAAAATTTTACTTACTTTCATTTATTTTCCCCCTTTTTTCAATAAATAATATTTTTTGTTATTTACTAAAGCGGTTTTATTTGGTTAAAATTGGCAACCAAGTCTTTTTTTATCTATTATTTTTATCCACTTAAATTCCTGATTTTTTTGAATATTTTATAATTCTTTCTCACGTTAAGGACTCACTATTACATTAATTTAAACTCCTTAATTTTATGAAGATGGCCTGTTAATTCTCGTTTCGTAAAATTTTTTACCTTTTCTACAACGGAAAGAAGTTTTTGTAAATCGATGTTTGTACTGATCCCCATTTCATTCAACATTAAAACCACATCCTCTGTCGCTACATTTCCTGCTGCACCAGGTGCAAATGGACAACCACCTAAGCCTCCGACAGATGTGTCAAATCGATGGATCCCGGCCTGCATTACGGCCATAATATTGGATAAAGTAAATCCATACGTATCATGAAAATGGGCCGAAATCATAGCTTTTGGCTTCTGCTCCAATATGTTATGAAAAGTATTATATACTTGCAACGGGTTTGCTCGACCAATGGTATCACAAATAACAATTTCATCGACACCCAATGAATCTATTTCCTGAACCATCTTTAAGACAAGTTCAGGCTGTACTTTCCCCTCAAATGGGCACCAAAAAGAGGTTGCAATACAATATCGAATAAACATTCCTTTATCTTTTGCATCATAGATTACTTTCTCAAAATTCCTTAAGGATTCCTCCCTAGTCATTCTCACATTTTTTTGATTAAATGTATTACTGCAGCAACCACCAATGAAATAGCATTGACTCCATTCGTTTTTGCTAACTCATATCCTTTCTCATTTGGAACCAATGCCATATATTGAATATCAGAATTCATTTCAATACCTGCAAGTACCTCTTTCGCATCTTTCATTTGCGGTACATAATTGGGAGGAACAAATGAGGTCGCTTCCATTCTTTTCACGCCGGTTTTATTCAAGGCATTGATAAGTGAAATTTTATCTTGAGTTGGGATAAATACAGATTCGTTTTGAAGGCCGTCTCGCGGCCCCACTTCAATGATTTCCACTTTTTGTGGTAATTGCATATTCATGAAACTCCCCCAAAATTATTGTATTATGTTCAAACGTTTAGCTAGATAAGGCTCTAAACCTCCAAGTTCTACCATTTCAATTAAATGCTGTGGTAATTTGGTCCCTTTATATTGAGTTCCTTGAGTATGATTGATAATACTTCCTTCTATTAAATTGATTTCGACAAGATCCCCCTCTTGAATGGATGAGGTATCGGCCAATTCCAAAACAGGTAGACCAGTATTAATGGCATTTCGGTAAAAAATTCTCGCAAACGATGTCGCAATTATGGCACCAACACCAAGATGCTTAAGAATTCTTTGAGCGGTTTCACGACTTGATCCTGAACCAAAGTTATTTCCAGCAACGATAATGTCCCCAGGTTGCACTTTTTTAGGAAAGTCTAAGTCAATGGCCTCCATTGCATGCTCCGCCTGTTTTTCAATCGGCATACTTAAATATTGTCCCGGTGAGATAATATCAGTGTTAATGTTATCTCCATATTTCCATACACGTCCTTTGATAATTACTGTCATTTACTTAACCTCCTTTAATATATACTTTCGAGGATCTGCTATTTTCCCTTCAATAGCAGTTGCCGCAACTGTTGCTGGAGAACCTAAATATACTTCCCCTTTTGGGCTTCCCATTCTTCCTTTAAAATTCCGATTAGAGGAAGACATCACGACTTCTCCTTCCCCAATGACACCGCTTGTAAATCCACCACAAGCTCCGCAGGAAGGCATATTTACAATACAACCTGCATCTGTCAAGATTTCCAAGATTCCTTCTTTATTCGCTTGCATCCAAATATGCTGTGACGCAGGTACAACTAAACAGCGGATATTTCTCGAGACCTTTTTCCCTTTTAGAATATTAGCAGCTATTCTTAAATCCTCTAATCGACCATTCGTACAAGATCCTAAATAAACTTGGTCTACTTTGATTCCTTCAACGGATGACACCGGATGAACGTTATCCACATTATGTGGACAGGCAACTTGAGGCTCTAATTGTGTTGCATCGTAATGCAAGGTACGAATATAGGAAGCATCACTATCTGAAGAAATCATATCGATCTCTTCCATCACTCCTTTTGAACGTAGGAATTCAATAACTTTTTCATCTGGCTGAATCAGACCAGTTTTTGCTCCTGCTTCTACAGCCATATTTGATAACACCAATCGATCATCGATGGATAAATCGTTTATTGTACTTCCAGTGAATTCTAGAGTCTGATAGGTTGCCCCAGAGTGACCTATATCTTTGATTGTTTTCAGTACAATATCTTTTGAAGAGACACCCTCTGACAATTTCCCATCCCAAACAACTCGAATCGTTTCTGGAACTTTCAGCCACGTCTCACCCGTTAAGAGAACTCCTATCATCTCTGTTGAACCAATCCCGGTTGCAAAAGCACCTAATCCACCTGCCATACAGGTATGGGAATCAGTACCTAAGATCAGTCTACCTGGACGGACATGGCCATGTTCAACAATTACTTGATGACATGGTCCTTCAAATTCATAGTAATAAGGGAGGTCATATTCTCTTGCCCAATCTCTCGTCTGTTTTAAGATATTTGCTTGATGTACAGTTGCTGGTGGTGTGCAATGATCTGATACCACGACCACTTTCTCCTTATCGAACAACGTTCCTCCTAATCGGCGAAAGCCTTTATCGATTAAAAAAGGCCCCAGTAAATCATGCATCATAGCAATATCAGCTTTTACTGTTACAATATCTCCAGCCTTTACAGTTGATTGGCCTGAGGCTTTCGCCAGGATTTTTTCCGACATTGTCATACCCATCACAATCATCCTCCTTTTAGTAAATTCTCTTAATATTCTATTGATTTACTCTCTTTTACACTTCCGATTATGCCTTTCCTGATTAACTCTTCATATTGTTCGTTCCCTAATATATTGTTTAGTACTTCTTCATTATGCTGACCTATGTTAGGTCCAGCCCATTCAATTGTTCCAGGCGTTTCACTTAACTTAGGTACTATGCCCGGAACCTTTAAATTTCCTAGTCCTTGCACATCCACCTCACAAATCATATTTCTTGCATGATAATGTGGATCATTGACGATATCTTCAATCGAGTAAATTGAATTTCCAGGTACTTTTGCATCATCTAAAATGCTTAATATTTTTTCCAGTTCCATCGTTTTCGTCCATTGTTCAATTATTGAATCTAGAAAATCAGCATGCTCTGATCGCAGTGCATTATTTTGAAAACGAGGATCTTCTGCCAATTCAGGATGCCCAATCGCATTCATTAACCGTTTGAAAATACCATCCCCATTGGCACCTATTACAACATATTTTCCATCTCTACAAATATATGAGTTCGAAGGAGTAATCCCAGGTAGTCTGCTTCCAGTTCTCTCCCGAATGACTCCTGCATAATCATACTCTGGCAGCATGCTTTCCATCAGGCTAAAAACAGATTCATATAAAGCCACATCAACAAACTGCCCTACTCCAGTACCTTTGACATCACGATGATATACAGCCATCATCGCTCCTATCACCGCATAAAGAGCTGCTATTGAGTCCCCAATACTAATTCCTACTCTTGTTGGCGGACGACCAGGTTCACCTGTTAAATAACGAAGTCCTCCCATTGCTTCACCAATCGAACCAAATCCGGGTTTATCTCTATACGGACCATCCTGACCATACCCGCTTACCCGTATCATAATGATTTTTGGATTGATTTTTTTTAAATCTTCATACCCAATCCCCCACCTTTCCAACGTTCCAGGCCGAAAGTTTTCTATGATAATATCAATCTCTTCTGCTAATTTTCGGACAATGTCCTGTCCTTCTGGCATACGTAGATCTATTGAAATAGACTTTTTATTCCTTGCTTGAACATACCACCAAAGACTTGTTCCCTCTTTAACCAATCTCCATTGTCTAAGTGGATCTCCTCCATTTGGATTTTCCACCTTAATAACTTCTGCCCCAAATTCAGCGAAAAGACGTCCTGCAGATGGTCCAGCAATTAGTTGACCTAATTCTAACACCCGTAAACCTTCTAAAGCTTTTGTCTTCATTGTAAACCTCCTGAATTTTCAGTTAACTCACTGACAAAAAAGAACTTTTCAATGGAAATGGCTATTATCACATTGAAAAGTTAAATATTTTTTAATAATCATCAGACTATTAACTATTTCTAATTTTACTTTGATATTTAATTGCATGTCCGTATATCCAATCCACTGCACTGTAATCATCATACTTCCGATCACGGAATACCTTATTTCGTAAAATTAAGGTAGCAGGATCACTCGCATGCTTCATATTACCAAACAGGCGGGCTCCTCGTTGTACTTTAGACGTCCTCTCTGTTCGCTCTGCTTCGTATTGAGACAGTGCGAGGTCTATATCGTTAGGCTGATTGACAACGTTTTCAATTATTCTATCTGCATCTTCCAATGCTTGACATGCTCCCTGAGCCAAATATTGGTACATTGGATGAGCCGCATCCCCTAACAACGTAACCCTATTTTTTGTCCATGTCGAAATCGGTTCCCGATCATACATGGCCCACCTCATATCTTTATTTATATAGCTTAATCCTCTCTTAATTTGTTCACAGCATGGTGCATATGCTTCCTCAAGTTCCGCAACTGTTCCCCAGTTATCAGAATCTGCTTGATATTTTTTACTTTTAAAAACTGCCACTTGATTTAATAGTTCAGTTGCTCTTACTGGATACTGAACAAAATGTAAGTCTGGCCCAATCCAAAGGTATAGTTCATCTAAATTGATAAAATCTGCCACCTTTTCAACAGGAACAGTTCCACGATAAGCAACAAAATGATCGCTTACAGGTTCATCATCTATAATATATTTCCTTACATTTGACTTGATACCATCCGCACCTATCACGACATCAGCATGATAAGATGTTCCATCCTGACAAATGACACTTGCACCTTCCTCATCACTATCAATCGAAACGACTTTTTTCTTAGTCATTAATGTGATATTAGACTGTTGTTGACAAGCCTTCAACAATTCATTTAGTAAATCCGAACGATGGGCTACAATATATGGATATCCAAATTGTTGTATAAACGCTGGTCCTAAATCCAATATAGTCAACGTTTCAGCCGAAATAGCATCTTTAATAACAATTCGTTTTGGAAAAACGGATAGTTTCTTCAGATTAGAATAAACACCGAGCTTGTCTAATACTGCTAGTGCATTTGGGCCTAATTGTATTCCTGCTCCCACTTCAGTAAATTCTTGTGCTTGTTCAAGAACAGTCACATTCATTCCTTCCTGAGAGGCTCTTATTGCTACTGCTAATCCCCCAATTCCACCGCCTACAATTAACAAGGAGCGCTTGTTCTTTACTTCCATAGATACATCTCCATTTCATATACTATTTAATTTATATACATTCGATCATGGTAATAGCGGTTTAAAAAGGCTCTTAATTTCCTGATGTCCGTTATTTATCTCCAAAGCTTCCATTCTCTCAAAGTCAAAAGCTTCCATTATCGGTAGGTCATTCGTAGAGAAAAGATAGGCTTCTTCAGTTGTTGAAGTGTTGACATGCTCGTGCCATACCCATGATGGAAGTGCAAAAAAGTCCCCTTCTTTCCATTCAAATTTTTCCCCATTCATCACCGTGTAGCCTTCACCCTTAAAGACATGATAAACATTCGAATGAACGTGGCGATGAGCTTTTCCCCTAAAGCCTAATGGAAGCATTTGCATTCTAGAGCCTATTCGATTGTTTGCGTCCTTGCCTGTAGATGGGTTGATATATTCGATGGCATATCCGTCATAAAGATCTGGTTCAAACTCGCTCATGCCCTCAATTCCTTTTTTCGTAAGGTCCCATTTATAACGACCAAGTGGTGCAGTACTAGGTACTCGGTCCGATATTGGCCGAATCATTCCGCCCAGATATCGCTTGGACCCATAATCATCAGGTACGAGTAATTTTTGTTGCTTATCAGGATAGAACTCGGTAAAACAAACATTCATAAATTGTGTAAATGGTACATCTAGACAATCCATCCAATACACAGTTTCATTGCCTTTATTTGCATGGTCATGCCAGGTGCCAGAAGGAGTAATCAAGTAATCGCCTGGTTCGAAAGCCATTTTTTCACCATTCACACGACCTTCCCCACCTTGCCCTTTCATAATAAATCGTAATGCTGTTGTTGTATGTCGATGTGCTGGGGCAATTTCCCCCGGCTTGACAGCTTGAACCGCTGCATAAAGAGTTTGAGTTGCTCCACCCCACCCATATGGCTCCAAGTCCTTCATGCCCGGATTAATTAAAAAGACTGCACGCCTTTCTGCACTAGGCCCTACTTCTAATAATTCTTCCGCTTCTTGAAGATAACTCTCGATTAATTCACTTTTCCATAAATACGGAATTGGTTTTGCTTTTGGTTCAATCGTATTTAGTTGGTGAATAGATGCCCACAGTGGACCTAAATTAACCTTATCCATCTTTTCATGAAATACTTTTAAAGATTTATTTACTATCAAAATTCCCACCACTCTCGTTTTTATTTGTAATCAACACTTACAGAAAACTCTCCAATTCTATCAATCTGTATTCTCACTTGATCTTCATTCAGAATAGGCCCTACTCCTTCCGGGGTACCGGTTGTCAAAATATCACCAGGTTCTAACGTCATGACAGATGAGGCAGCTTCTAAAAATTGGTAGCAATCATAAATAAGATCTCTTGTATTGGCAGATTGGCGTAAATCTTTATTTACCCATAACTTTATGTCTAGTTCGTTGGGATTTCCGATTTCATCTGAAGTGACGATCCACGGTCCAATCGGTGTAAAGGTATCAAATGATTTTCTCCAAGGCCGATCTTCTTTGCCACGAACAGTAATGTCCATTAAAGCAAAGTAGCCAAAAATGTATTTATGCGCTTCTGAACGAGATACATCTTTAGCTTGTTTTCCCACAACAAAAGCTAACTCGGATTCATGATCGGTTCTTCTATCCCGGAATGGGAGTTTTACTATGTCGTTTGGTCCAATAATTGAGGATGGTGATTTCAAGAAAAAGCCTAATTTTTCAATCGTATATTCAGCATTATTAAATTGCTCATTCATTTCATCTTGATGTAGATAATAATTTACTGGTGCAGCAATAATTTTTCCAGGCTTCGGAATCGGAGCTTTTAAAGCAATGTCTGAAATAGGATAACTTTTTGTTTGACTTGTATTAATGAGAGGTTTTAGTTCTTCGAAGTTTTTCATGAATGCAACAAGAGATTCTTGCGGTTTGTTTTCATTCCAATTAACTAAATGAGTTATATCATATAAGAAATTGTCTTTTACTATGCCTAATTTATTACTATTAAATAAAGCAATTTTCACTAGCACTCCTCCTTTTCACTGTGCGAGATGACCATCTCTTACTATGGAATAGGATATCAAAATCGCTTTATATAGTCAATATTATTTTCTGAATTTTTTTTGTTTTCTATAAATTGATGAATTTTCAGGGATATGTTATTATTCTTTATTAACAATATAACTATTTAAGGAGAGTCCATATGCGCGAGGTTAAAATGGAGTCTATTCGTGTACTAGATAGAGCAATAGCAATTTTAAAAACATTTGATTTAGATTGCACACAATTATCCTTAGATGAAATCTCAAAAAAAACTAAGTTACCAAATTCTACCGTTTATCGAATTTTATGTAGCTTAGAAAAAAGGGGCGTTGTTCAATTCAACGAGAAGAGTGCTACTTACCAACTAGGATTGCAACTAGTGGAATTTGGTATACTTGCGTCTTCTAATTACAAGATTCAGCAAGTCGCTGAAGAAGATTTAAATTTACTACAAAACAAATCAAAACAAACAGTCATTATGACTGTGAAAATAGAAGATGAAATACTATATGTCTATAGCAAAGAAAATCCACAAGGTTTAAAATATTCTACATCAACTGGTAGAAGGAGACCTATTACTTTTGGATTATTGGGACCTGTATTATTGGCTTTTTCTCCACAGAGCCAAATTGACCGTATCTTAAATTTACCAATTCCTCCACATACACCCTTTACCATTACAGATAAACAGGAATGGTATCGAATACTTGAAGGTATTCGCAAAGATAAATTCTATATAGATATTAATCTTACAACTATAGGTGTTGCAGGGGTTGCCGCTCCTATCTTTGGAGTGGAAGATAAAGTAGTTGCTTCAGTTGGGGTGATGGGTCCCCTCTTCCAAGTGGAAGAAAAATTAGACGAATTCAAGTTATTGCTATCGGAAACCGTTGAGCAGATATCTCATAAAATCAAATTTAACGATTAACCCAAACCCTTGCTAATGATTTAAAGAGACAAGGAGTACATCCAAAAGTCGTTTCCGAACGCTTAGGACACTCGACTATCAGGTTCACGATGGACACATACACTCATGTTTACCAAATATACAAAAAGAAGCTGCTCATCAATTCGAGCAGCTAATCAAATAACCTATGCAAATCGCTGGACAAATATAGGAATGATAGAATGAATGCGTGGAACAATTGCAGAGCAAAAACATCCCCTCGCAAAGTTTTATCGTTTGTAATCAACACTTACAGAAAATTCTCCGATTCTTTCAATATGAATTTGCACATGGTCCCCTTTTTCGATTGGGCCAACTCCTTCTGGTGTGCCAGTGGTAATAATATCGCCAGGCTCTAGAGTCATCACTGAAGAGGCCGCTTCAAAGAACTTAAAACAGTCATAAATTAAATCTTTCGTATTAGCAAATTGACGCAACTCTTCATTTACCCACAGCTTAATTTCCAGTTCATTTGGGTTTGAAATCTCATCGGAAGTAACAATCCAGGGACCAATGGGTGTAAAAGTATCAAATGATTTTCTCCACGGCCGATCCTCTTTCCCGCGAACGGTAATGTCCATTAAAGCAAAATAACCAAAAATATACTTATGCGCTTCGGATGCAGGGATATCTTTTGCTTGTTTTCCTACAACAAAGGCTAGTTCCGCTTCATGATCGGTTCTACGATCATAAAATGGAAGTTTAATGATTTCTTCCGGTCCAATAATAGATGATGGCGCCTTCAAGAAGAACCCCAGATTTTCAACCGTGTATGCTGCATTATTAAATTGCTGATTCATTTCATCTTGATGCAAGAAATAATTAACTGGAGCTGCAACAATTTTCCCAGGCTTAGGCACAGGAGCTTTTAGAACAACATCTTTTAGAGGATAACTTTTAGCAAAAGGTAAAGATTCTTCTATTTTAGGCTTTAGACTTTCAAAATTACTCATGAATTGGATAAGTGATTCTTGAGGTTTTTCAATCTTCCAAGATACAAGATTACTAATTTCATAAATCATTTCATCTTTCACCAAACCTAGTTCATTGTTATTAAATAATGCAATTTTCAAGAGACTACCCCCATATACTTGTATGTATACTTAATGGTGCCTTTTTATTTTCTAAATTTTAATCCTATTTTTTATGGAATTCGTCGCAGAAATAAATAAATTTTATTGAATTTTTAGAAAATTTGTTTTACAATCAGTTATAAATACATAGATTAATAGGAGGTATCTGTTTTTTGAGTACCATCCCCTTTGAAGTAAATCCGTCCAGAAATATTTTAATGTCACCGAATTCCTTCCTGACGTTAAGAAATAATTTAATAAAAAATATTGGAACCTATAAAACGAATGGATTTCTATTTCATTTTGGCAAAGAAATGGGCGAGACGGCCGCAAAGCAATATATAGAGAATTATCCATTCCCGGAATTGCAACCACGAGGAAAAAGAACACATGTTTTATATGGCCATGTCAAAGATATTATTTACGAAGAGAAAGTTAGCAGGCACCCTGATGGAAGCATTAAATCTTTCCACGGGGTTGGAAAATGGATAGACTCTTTTGAAGCAAACTTACATCTACAGCACCATGGACTTTCTTCAGAATGTGCTTGTCATACATTAAGTGGATTTGTAAGCGGTGCCTTTTCATATGAATTTGGGAAATCTGTGATTACATTGGAAACAAAATGTGTTGCCAAGGGGGACCCTGATTGCGAATTTGAAATTCGCTTGGAAGAGGACTGGATCTCGGAAAATATAGAGATGCTAAAAGTTTACCAGGACGGTACGATATTATCGGAATTGGAAATGACATATGAAGAATTGCTTCATCATAAAGAAACCATCGATAAAATTTCTACCTTCCATAATAAACTCACCCAAGGTGTTACCAATAGACTCTCCATGGATGAGGTCATTCAGTCTGCTTATGAAATTCTATCGATTCCTATTTTAATAGAAGATATGCATGGCAATCAGATCTTGCAAATCGGGTTTACCACAGAACAATTACAGCATATTGAGCATGAGAAACAGAAGCTAAATTACGAAGAAAAAATTCACAACTCCGTTTATTATAAAGCACGTTTTTATTCTAAATTAGTTTCGCCGGTGCTAATTAATAAAAAACTTAATGGTACCTGCTCTCTTTATTACTTCTCGCCTGATCATAAGGATGCGAATGATCACCTATATTTGGAAATCATTTCTACTGTTACTGCTCTATGCCTTTTAAACGAAACCACTCAATTTGAAGAGCAGGTGCGAATGAAGTATTCGATTTTAGACCGACTGATTCATAAACAATATCAAAGCATAAAAGATTTGGAACCATACTTCAAATTTTTGCCATTTAACTTTCAACCCCCGTATTCTACGGCCATTATCAACATATCGAAGAAGCATAAAAATGAACAATTAGTCGATTTTTATGATCAGATGTTACATTTTTCAAGACTATTTAACCAATATACGATTCCCTCCATCTTTGCTATTATGGGAGAACAAATTGTCTTATTAAATGCTCAGCATGAACAACAGAAAGAGTTCAAAAAGAAGCTATCAATGATCCTTAATCTGATGGAAAAATACCATAAAAACTATCAATATTCCATCGGGGTTAGCAATACTTTTAACGATTTCGCACAATTTGAAAGATCCTTAAACGAAGCTAGGATCGCACAGAAATTTCCAAACAAGCAAAGGAATACGAGTTACGAAGATTTAGGAATCCTCGGTGACTTCGTGACGAACATGAGCATAAAGCAGCTTCATGTAATGGCAAAGAATATGTTAAAGGACTTATATGATTTTCAAGATCCTAGAAAGAAGGATCTATTGTATACCTTATACAAATATTTATCGAACGGACAAAAATTAAAAGAAACCATGGAAGAACTTTCATTGTCTATAGGAGGTATTCAATATCGAATTAAGCAAATTGAGGCAATCATCGAAAAAAATGTAAAAAATGCTTCTAACGCCGCCTATCTTTTATTAGTGATTGAAGCGCTGATTTTGCTGGGTGAATTGCAGTTCGAGGAATAATAAGAAAAGCGCTGGAGCTAGACATTAAACTAAGTTCAAAAACCTACACTTTCTTATCTGATGAAAAAAGCAAGAGTCCACCTCTTGCTTTTTTAAAAAATTATTTAGCTAAATAACCACCGTCAACATCGATATCCGTACCAGTTACATAACTTGATTTTTCAGAGGCTAAATATAAAACTGTATTGGCAATATCAGCCGGTTCGGCGTATCTTCCTAGCGGAACTGACTGTCTGACCATGGCCTGATACTCTTCTGTTTTACCTGGTGCAAATGATGCTTCGACAGATCTCATAAAGCGAGTATTCGTTGGTCCTGGACAGATCGCATTTACTCGAATACCATGTTCTGCATATTCCATCGCAGCGGCTTTCGTTAAGCCAAGAACAGCGGCTTTTGAAGCTATATAAGCACTTGTAAATGGTAATGCTGCTTTTGCACCAGCAGATGCTGTATTAATGATAGCACCAGATTTTTGTTGCTGCATCACTTGCAAAACATGTTTTAAACCATAAAACACACCTTTAATATTGATATTAACTACGTTATCAAGGGCATCAGATGGATAGTCTGTTAATAAAGCGAAAGCTCCTTCTATACCAGCATTGTTAAAGAATACATCAATTTTTCCGAATTTTTCTTTCGTTCTTTGTACATAATTAACTACCTCCTCTTCTTTTGATACATCAGAAGCTATTAAAATATATTTGTCCTCCTCAAGTGACAAATCTTTTGCAGTCGCTTGAAGTGCCTCGTAATTTAAGTCAACTAATGCGATATTCGCTCCTTCTTTTGCGAATTTTCTGACTGTTTCCTTTCCAATTCCACCTGCCGCACCTGTAATAATAACAACCTTATTTGCAAATTCCATAATAATAATTACCTCCATTAAGTTATTAAAATAATTACTGAATAAATTATTAGAAATGATTTTATAAATCATTAACTACCGGTTGAGAACTCTGAGTATTAATTTTTATTTTCCTTTGATTTGTTTCTTTTAATATAAAGCCTAATAAAGCACATACAGCAAATACTCCTGCAATCATTAACATAATTACAGGTATTCCATGATCATTTGCTAATACTCCAGCAAAACCAACTACTAAAGATCCTACCAATTGACCAATACCTTGGATTAACGATGTAGCAGTTGTTGCCAATTCTGGCTTAACACTTTCAATTGGGATAACACTATTAAAGATAGCTGTTAATGATAAACAAACACCACCGATTGCAACATAAAGGAAAATTGCAAATTGACTCCCTTGCGTAAAATACAACATGAGCGGAGCTACTATGGCTAATGCATAAAAACCGATTAATGCAGGCTTACGTCCGATTCTATCAGATGAAGCGGGCACTAGGATTTGCCAAAAAATAGTGACTGCACCTGATAAGGTCATTACCAAGCCCATTCTTTCCACTGGCATATTTAACCCCTTTGTAAAATAGATAGGTAAATAAGAAAGTGTAATCCATACCCCTGCAAAAGCAAACATACCAATAATGAGACATAACACGACATTCTTGTTTTTAACTAGCTCCATTATGCTTGCTTTTTGTTTTACTAATGATGTGCCTGTATTTTCATCAACTTTATTGATGGGATCCTTAACGAATTTTGCAATAAAGAAGGAAACAATTAATGTTGGTAAAGCAATGATTAAAAAGGTTATTCTCCAGGTAGTCATCGTGGCCAATTGAGTAGCGATTATTGGCCCAATTGTGGTTGCAATAACTGCTGCTCCTGCATATACAATTCCCACATTACGTCCAAATTTATTAGGACTAGAAACAGAAGCAAGGATTGTTATCATAATTGGAAGCACGGCACCTTCGCAAATTCCCAATATAGTTCTAATTACTAGTAAATATTCAAATGAATTTGCCAATATTGTTAAACCACAAAATATAGACGTGCCTATACTAAATAATACGAGTAAAAGTTTTTTTCTACCTAAACGATCGGCTAAAGTACCAAATAATGGAGCTGAAATTAAAAAACCAATCATTTGCAGCATGCTTATTTGTCCAATTTGCGCTGTATTTAATGGAATTTCATCAACAATCAAAGGAAATAGTAAGGCTAAAGCGGATTGATCAAAGAAGACAAATCCCCAACAGAGAAAAAATAGAAAGGCAACTGAATTTTCATATTTTCTTGAATGAATATTTAAATCTTGCATCCCTACACCTTCTTTCTCAATAAATACTAGTTTGAAAAACATATAAAAAGTGATAAAACATGCAATTGTTATCCCACATATAAAAGTCCTTTTTTAATCCCTTTAACAACTGCTTCAGAACGAGTAGATACGTCTAACTTTGAATAAATTTTTTTGAGATGGTCTTTTACTGTGTTGCGACTAATTCCTAGTTTTAAAGAAATTTCCGTATCCTTTAATCCCAATCCCAACAGCTGTAATACTTCATTTTCTCGTTGTGTAAGGCGGACGTCATCATACATATTTTCATTTTTATTTGATGGCAGAAGCATTTCAATTCCTTTTGATAAATATTGGGCTAATAGCTGACAACTCTTTATTTCATGAATGGTAAATGGATGCTGAATTCCGCGATGAACATGAATGGTTGCGTTTACATGATTCTGCACCAAAACAGGGGAAGCTGCAAAATGAAAGATTCCAGTAGGTTTAAAAACTAATCGAAAACTTTCCGTGCGTTGCCACTCCTCATCTTGATAATTAGTTCGATTAGTTAATGGCTGTTTGGTAGACATCATTAATTGGTAATTTCGATCCCGATGACGAATTTGTTGAAAACGTTGCATCAGTTCGATCGTAATCCCTTTTGTGATGAGGTACTTATTTTTTTCATTCTTGTAATCATGCTGCACAATCATAAATGATTCACCTGTTATAATCTTGGGAATTAATGATAGACAATCATTGAATAAATTATCTAAGTTAGTAGAATTGATTATAGTATCTTGAAAACGTAATAATGATAGCTGCTGTTTATGATTTAAATTTGCAAACACTGATTCTAAATCTATATTCAATCTAACACCCTCCGACTTTTATGAATATTCAGAAAAGACACTCCGCGGATAATTAAAGCAATACTATGCTTATTGTGCATCCCACAAATGAGGGGTTATTTGTTTTTGTGATAGGTGATACCATGATAATTTACATATTCATTTAATCCAGATCTTCCTCTTTCCCAGCCAAAACCACTCTGTTTTACACCGCCGAATGGAACATTATTAAATCCTAGAGGAGAATCGATACTTCCATTGATTCCTGTCATTCCAGCTTCAATATTTCTAGCAAATGAAAATCCTCTCTCATAGTCAGAGGTCCAAACTGAAGATCCTAATCCATATTCGGTATTATTGACCATCTGGATAAGTTCTTTTTCATTTCTATAGGATACTAATGGTATGATCGGACCAAATTGTTCACAAGTCACGATTTCTTGTTCAGGCTTTGCATTTATAACAACTGCCGGTTGAATATAATATCCATTATGCCAATTTTCAGGCTCTAATTTTTCACCTAGTTCCAGAACGGTTGATTGTTCCTTTACTCTTTCAATAAGTTCTTTTACACGCGTATATTGCAGTTTATTATTTACAGGCCCAAAGGTAGCGTTTTCATTTAACCCGTGACCAATTTTAAATTCATTAATATGCTTTATGAATATTTCACACGCTTGACTAAATTTGTTTTCCGGAATATAAACACGTTTCGTTGCTACACAAATCTGCCCCGAACGAGTAAATGCCATCTGTACAATTTCAGGTACAACCTTTTCTAATTGAACATCATCCAATAAAATGGCAGGGTCATTTCCACCTAATTCAAAGTGAAGACGTTTCAGTGAATTTGCTGCCGATTTCATGATATTTTTTGCCGTTTTGTCTCCACCGGTAAGCGTGATTTTTCGTACTAATGGATGCGATGTAAGAGCATCACCTACCTCAGCTCCACCGTGAACGATATTAATGACACCTGGCGGGAAAAGTACTGACATTTCCTTCAAAGCCATTGATACAGCCATGGTAGCATGAGGTGAAGGTTTAATTACAACCGTATTACCTGTTACTAAAATAGGTGCAATTTTACTCATTGCAATTGCCAACGGTACATTCCATGGGATAATGGCTGTTACTACTCCCAATGGAACTTTCTCTATACTTATCAAAGATTGTTCATCTTCCATTACCTCAGGCTTAAAAAAGTCCTCTGCTAATTCTGCTGCTCCTCTGAGGCAAAAGATCGCCCCATACATTTCCCAAATACTTTGAGAATGAACGATACCTACTTCTCTAGTCAAGATGGAAGCATATTTTTCTATATCACCTTCTAATATTTCAGCACATTTCAAAAGTAAGCGGCCTCTTTCTTCTACACTTATATCCCTCCAGGACAAAAATGCCTGGTGAGCAGCACGAACGGCTTGATCAACATGTTGAGGAGTTCCCTGTGCAACCATTCCAATCACATCTGTTAATCTACCTGGATCACGTACTTCGACGTATCTGTCAGCTATTACATCATCGTTATTAATCCATAAGTTTATTTGATTTAAACTTTGTTTTATACTCATCCATTTCCACCATCCTATTAATTTTGAATATTAAAACTGCATTAAGCATACAATTTGGGCAGGTCATTTTTTTAACATGCATAGGTTTACCGTTTCATCCAATGATAAAGCTCACTACCTCTATGCATCGCCCCCTCTAAAAATTATGAATAGTCTGATAATAAACCCTATTATAAGCATGTAAACTAGATTCCGCATCCCATGAATGGGTGGTATTAAAAAAATACTTAAGAAAATAAACATTTTTCTAAATGTCCGGTCATTGTCTCTAACTAATACTTTCCTTGCTCATGTGAAAAGATCGTTTCTCATACAACCAATTTATTAGAAAATTCATAATTTATTGACATATGGAAAATTTCGTGATAAATTTTTGTTAATTCATCATTAGAATTATATAGTTCACATACTGAATTGAGTTTATTTGGAATAAATCAGGTTATTTCCAGTGAAAATATGAAGTTTAATGTTGCGAAAAAGGTCAATTAACTCATATACAAAACGAAATTATAAATCTAGGAGAGTGAACACATGTTTTTAATTGAGCACATTGAGTATCTTGAATTTAAAACACCCAACCTTGAATCCATGACAAAATACTATCAGAAGTACCTCGGATTAGTAAAAATTGAGGAATCGACAGCGGACCGTGTCTTATTAGGGTTCGGAAACCAGTTCCCTTCCCTTATCCTACAAAAGTCTAAAACTGCTTCATTAGGAGAAATTTGTTTTAAAGTTCGCGGAAAGAAAGAATGGAAGGTCATTATTGACCGACTAACAGAGAGGGATATCCCATTTGAAACAACAGAAAGTGAATTATATGGACCTGTGCTAAGGTTTAAGGATCTGGATGGTCATCCATTAAAATTATATTATTCACAATTTCAGTCTGCCCAAACAGCGAATACACCCTCTCGTTTCGGCCCAACTCTTAACCGTTTACAGCATGTGACCTACGCTTCACCTAAACCAATGAAACTCGCAAACTTCTATCAGGAAGTCCTAAATTTCCGAATTTCCGATATAGTTGAAGGAGGAAATTTTGTTTGGATGAGAACCGACCCTGAACACCATACCATATCCGCTGCTGCCCATACGACTGAAGGTCTCGACCATTTTGCATTTGAACTGCCTGATTGGGCCTCTTTTAAGGAATGGTGTGATTATCTAAGTAATCAGAATGTTGAAATCGTATGGGGACCTGGTCGTCATGGTCCAGGAAACAATCTGTTTTTCTTTACATTAGATTCTGATGGAAATCGCGTCGAATATTCATGTGAACTAGAGAAGTTCAGAGATCATTACATGGACTATTCTCCTAGGGTTTGGAAGAATGATCCGAAGTCCGTTAACATATGGGGACCTGGTGCTCCATGGAAAAGGGAATTACCGAAATAAGTCACTTGGACAGCTGGTTTACTTTATAACTAACATAGCGTAAACAAGCTTTTTTATTATCTATCATTTATAAATTTCCCTTAAGCCCTCTCATGATATAATTAATAAGCTAAATTTAAAATCATTTTAGTAAGTTCCAAAAAGTGAGGTCTATTATATATGAGGAAACTGAACATTGATTATAATCATTCTGTTGATAAAGCCATTGATATTTTAGATGTTTTTACCCTATCCAAACCAGCACTTACCATCGAAGAAATTATTAAGCTAACAGGCCTTCCGAAAACAACCGCTTATCGCTTACTCTATTCGTTAGAAAGAAGGGGAATCATCCATTATGACTCCTCTTCCGCTACCTATAAACTTGGGCTGCAGCTATTCCGCTATTATCGAATCCTATCCGCCTCACTCGATATTCTGACGGTTGCCACTCCTATTCTAAAAGACTTGCAAAGAGAAATAGGCCAAACTGTCCTCATGAGCTTATTGGAAGGTGAAAATATGGTCTATGTATTTAAAAAAGAAAGTGAAGCAGGCTTAAAGTATTCGTCCTCCGTTCATGAAAGCAAACCAATCACCTATGGAGTTGTTGGAAAAGTGTATATGGCGTACAAACCTGCTGAATATCATGAATCTTTAACCGAGAATCCGATTCCCAAATGGACTCCTCATACAGTCGTTGATAAGGAAACATTAATTAAGCGATTTCGGGAGATCAGACAAGAAAAGGTGGCGGTCGAAACAGATGAAACCAATATTGGCGTAACGGGAATTGGCACCCCTATCTTTAATGCAGAAGGAGAGGTTTTTGCTGCGATAGGTGTTGTAGGACCGTCCATCCATTTTGCACCGGAGGATATTGAAAGAGCCAAAGATTTAACACGTCAGGCTGGAGAAAAGATTTCAACAAAACTTGGATATGAAGAATAAAAAAGGGACTGTTCAAAAAGCCAGGCACATCCCTTTTATTTGGATGCTGCCTGACACTTGATTCATTTACTTCATATCGAAATTTCCGGGGTTAACTCTATCTAATAATAAATCCGAGGGCGCACACGCATATAAATACAACCTATGCATCGGTCTTGTCATAGCTACATATAACAACTTGATGTCTAACTCTTCATCACTGTACGATTCTTCCATAGTTAGAATTAGTACAGCATCAAATTCCAATCCTTTTGAAAGGTACGAAGGTAAAATCACAACAGCTCCCTTTTTCATATCTTCTTTTTCTTCTAATAACTGAATTGGAAGATTGCTGTGTTCTAGCATTTTATGTATTCGTAAGCACTCTTTGTCAGTCCTTCCAATTATCGCAATTGAGTTCAGTTCTTCCTCTTTTAATGTGATGATATCGTGTTCAAGTATTTCTCTTACCTGTTGCAGATTGGCCGGCTTAATTTTTGTAAAATGTGGTTTGTCCCCGTTTCGGATGACTGGTTCAACCTTTGGCAAGTCCTTATCCATAATAGAAAGAATGTCATTTGCTACATGCATAATCTCGACCGTTGTTCGGTAACTCTTTTGTAACGCTTGATAATTAGCATTTGGGAAAATTTCCTTTACTAATGGTTCCCAGCTATGTAACCCTCGATATGAATGGATTCCTTGAGCTAGATCTCCCACGATCGTAAACAAATCTGTTTCAAACCCTTCTTTTAGTGCGGCAAATTGGAAATAGCTATAATCCTGAGCCTCATCTATGAAAATACTCTTCATTTTATATGGTTCTTCGATGCCTTCTAGTTTTGCTTTCATATAAAACAACGGTGCTAAATCCTCAAGTTCTAGTGAATTTTTATCAAAAACCTTTTGACAATATGTACTTAACCTCTTGGATTCCATCTCTGAAAGCGTACGTGAATACTTTTGCAAAAGGTCCGGCGAAGTCATCAGTTCCTTATATAAAGAAAAAATATCTTTTTTTACAAAGGAATCCATATAATTTTTTACAGCCACTTTCGACTCTTGCTCCACCGTACTTATTCTTTTTTCTTTCGCATCCATGAAGCTGACTACTTTTTCCCTTCTTTTATCTGCATCCAGCCTTGTGCTGTAAAGGGCCTTTTCTAAAGCATCGTCATATTTACTATTAATTTTAGATAGGATAATTGACTTTTTTATTCTCAAGTCATTGGCTAATACATTTTTTATTTTATCCAGTCTTTTATAGATCGGTAAGTATTGAAACTCTTTTAAAAATAGCCTTTTAAGGTTTTCCCCTCTCAATAGACGGGATTTTTCAATGATAAAATCCTGGGAAGGTGCCAAATTTACTTCAATTTCTTTCAAATAGCGATGGATCAACTCTTTAAATTCCAAAGATCCTTTATAACTAGAAACCCATTGTATCCATTTTGTTTTTTCCTTGCCATTAATAAAGGCCACTAATTTAGAATTGGGAGATAATAATTTTATTTTCTTGCCTAAACAATTTCTCATAAACTCAATAAAGGTCGTTTGTTTAATCTTGTTTACTCCTAAATCAGGCAGAACGGCTGAAATATAATCGATAAACAATTTGTTTGGTGCAAGAATCATTAATTTTTCTGGGGGAAATCGATATCCAGAAGAGTATAGAAAATAAGAAATTCTATGGAGAGCAATGGTTGTTTTTCCACTTCCAGCAGCTCCTTGGACGATAATGGGATGTTTAAGAGAGGCTCTAATCACTTCATTTTGCTCATTTTGGATGGTCGCCACAATTTCGATTAAGCGATTGTCAGCTTTTCCTGATAAGGATTTCTGGAGTAGTTCATCATGCGTTGTTAAATCGATATCTCTAATTTCTTTTAATATTCCGTTCTCTATATCATACTGTCTCTTTAGGGATAAATAACCGCTTTGCGTTTCCCCATAGGCGTCATAGGATACATCCCCTAGACGGCCATCATAGTAAACATTTGCAATCGGTGACCGCCAATCAACAATAATGGGGGTCTGATTCACACGGTCAAACAGGGAGGCTTTCCCGATATAGAGAATCTCTTCTTTGCTATCACCCGAACTTGTAAAATTGATTCTTGAAAAGTACGGTTTGCCGATTCCGCTTGCTAACCTTTCCAATTCACTCTCGGCCAATTCTAAATATTGAGCATTTGTGAGAAGGGTCATGTAGCTTAAACTACTATCGGAAGTATCAAGATCAGCAAAGGCTTCCTTCAAATTCTCTACAAACTGTTCTTTATTTCCTTTTGACATTTCCAAAACGCTTTTGATATATTCCTTTGTAAATTCTAAACGCTCCACTTCTGTTTGATAATCTTTATGATCACGAACTGAGTTTTGTTTTTTGGGGCTCATTCTCTTAATCATCACCTCTCAATATAGGGCACAGGATGGCAGCAAAAAGAAACATCTACAATGATTTGTAGATGCTTTTATTCATAATGGAGCTATATTTTACCATTTGATATGTGTTAATACAACTATTTGTTGTTATGCTTGAAAATAGAGTCGTTCTTTCACACATCAGGGCAATATTTATAGGAGCTGCGTGCTGCCATACAAAACACTTCAAATCTTGGCTGGCCGTTCTTTACCCTTTATAATACAATAAAGCAATTAGGAAAATAATCAATCCTATTAAGAAAATAGGACCAAGACTCGTACTATATACAAAATAAATTCTAATATGCAGAATGGCATGAATAATAAGAATGATCAGCAAGCATAAAAGTAGAAAAATGGTTAATTGTACATTTTTATTACGATTCAAACGCATTTGCTCCCTTCTAAGAGCTTTACAGGGAAATTAATGTAACAATTTACTTTTGTTTTTTATATAAATATTTTACGGCAGCTCGAATTATTCCTTCCTATACTTGTCCCCATGGTACAATATCTTTAATGAAATGGAGGTAGTAAAATGAAAAAAGTGATTATTTATACGCAAGAAACATGCTCGCCTTGTCATGCGGAAAAACTATGGTTTAAAGAAAATGGAATTGAGTTTGAAGAAAGAGACATACGTAAAAACGATCAATTTCTCTATGAACTTATTGATCTAGGTGCTGCTGCTACACCAGCTACCATTATTAAAGAGCAAGATCGGGAAGAAGTGATCCTAGGATTTGATCAATCAAAATTAGCTGAACTATTAGGGATATAATGTAGTTGAAAAAGTTTCGATTGGACTGTATCTCCTGCGAGAGCAACACGTTACAAAAAATAATCCATCCAAGGCGACTTTGGATGGATTATAATATATGGTAAATGATAGAGTTGGTTAAGATTATACCGTACTAGTAAAATAAGTTATTGTCTTAGTAGTTACAATTTCTTTTTCAACATGGAAAAGCCGTTTGTTTGAGGCAGACGTTTTATCTCCGTATATGCCGTTTCTTTTATCGTTTATTCCTTCATTTTCTCCGCAATAGCCAAACTACGCAAATAATCTAATAAGGGTCTCACTTCATTTGGTGCAGTAACATCGGTAAACGAGAAGACAATTTTTTTCTTTCCATTTTCTATTTTTAATTGATAAGAAAAAGCATCTGCTCCAAAAGGTGAACCGTTATCCTCTTTATTTGGTTCCTCATCTAATAGATTGGATTGCTTGATTAAATCCAACAACGTCATAGCAATTTCTTTGGGCAGGATGTCTGTATCTGCCTGAAATGCTAAGTGGAGGTTCGCGATTCCCCCTGTACAGCTAAATTGGATATGCATACTAGATTAAGCCTCCAATTCATGAAAAACTATATTATTATTATTAAGGTAATCCAACCGTTTTAAAAGCAGATTCCACTATTTTTGCGGATGTTAGAGGAACTTCTCCGTTTTCGGCAAGTTTTTGTGCTGCCTTCATAACAATTTCTACAAATTGATTAAAATTTGCTGTTGCAAATAAGCTTTGTATTGCATTATACCAGATGAAAGCTGCTTTATCTGTTCCAATTTCCATCGATACAAGGTAGAATACCTTGTTTGGTATACCGCTATTGATGTGCACACCCTGATTATCATCGGCTCCCTGATAGTAGTTTTTCATATGGTCAGGCTGTATATCTTTTCCCATCAATTTATTATCATATGCAGTACCTGGAGCTTTCATGGAACGAAGTGCTTGTCCTTTTAGTTTTGGCCCCATAATGTCAGCACCAATGAGCCAATCGGCATCATGTGCTGTTTGCCCTAAATAATTTTGCTTAATGGCAATGCCAAACACATCTGAAATATGTTCATTTAAAGCTCCAGACTGGCCTTCATACTCTAATCCATTAGTAAACTGAGTGACACCGTGTGTAAGTTCATGCCCAATAACGTCGAGTGAATTCGTAAAACTGATAAAAATATCACCATCACCATCTCCAAATACCATTTCATCGCCATCCCAAAAGGCATTCATAAAGTTATGTCCATAATGGACATTCAGAACTAGATCCAATCCTTTGTTGTCAATGGAATTACGCAGTAACACGTTCTTAAAGTAATCACGTACGATCCCTGAATAATCGTATGCATGGTCCACTACAATATCCTTGGTCGATCTATCTCCTTCTTTTCGAACCTCGGTTCCTCTAAGATCTGTCCCCCCTCTGCAATCGTATACGTGCCGAGCAGATTCTGCATGTGGCCCCGGACCTGCATCTGTCAGTTGGACGATACCGGTAATATCGAATTCCTTTAATCTTCTGCGTCTTCGTACCTGGCGGCTTTTTGATAAACTAATTCGTGCTTCTTCAATCTCGCTTTTGGCCAGATTTTCAAGAATATAACTTGGGACAACGAAACATTGACAACTCTTATGTGAGCAACGATTTTTATGCATATTTTTCATCCCTCCCTAAAAACTTTCACTAATTTTTTAAAATTATGCTATACTATTGTCTGTTTTGGTCTATAAATTTCGAAACCACTGGATACCCTAGCTCCGGAAAATCAATAAACGGATTTCTATTTCCATAGAAAATTATTAAATTTCTAATATTTCTTTTTACAATTTTTTTAGAGTGCTTTAGATGTTATGCAAATATTTAAATGCTAAATAGATAACAAACAATATCGGGCCATAAAATATAAGTAATGTGGCTGAAAATATAGCCCCAATTAAATGATATTTGAAGCTTGAAACATCCATTGAAAAATCAATAGCATTTGCTGCTTTAACACTTACCTTTTTATACAAATCACGATACTTTCTTTCTTGTTGCAGAAAATAACCATCCAAAACCCAAAAGAAAATCGCCGGAATGAAAGCTAGTAATATATACCTCGAATTCATATCCTTAATATTCGCAAATGCAAAAAGACCAACTACTAATGTAACAGTCCATCCTTTCAATAAAAAAGAATTGGCAGCCATTCTTGTTATCACCTGTTGAATAAATTCAAGATGTTTCAATTTACTTTCCATCTTACGCCCCCTTCATATGAATATAATTCTAAATATTCTTTCTTCTTTTTGCAAAAAAAAGTAGAGAAATATTTTTGAATTACTTTTGTGATTGGGTAATTTTGATAAAAAACAAAAAAGACACTTTAAACGTTTGTTAATGTGTCTTTAATTTATTTATTATATTCTATTTTCAAAAGGAGCACCGTACCTAACTTTACGCCGATACACAACGGCTCCTACCTGTTCTTTACCTTTTACTTGAGCTACCGCCTTTATACCAACAACCGGCTCACCAACTAGCTTATTTAAGTCCTTTTCAGCAATCATTTTTTTTACCGCTGCTAAATCAATAAATCTAGTCATTCAGACGCACCTCCAAAAAGATAATTAATTGTTTTTATTAGTTCTTCATTGGCAAAAATGTGAGAAATTGTTTCCTCGTTAGTTAAAGCAGTAGAACCGCTTATGGTTATAGTTAAAACTAATTCTTCACCTATAGGATAGCATATTAAATACGTCTTAAACAAGTGATCCTTTGTTAAGAGGATTAATTCTTCCTTTTTATTAAAGCAATCTATCACAAGAATGCGGTCTCCTGCTTTTTCATCTTTGCCATCGTTGACGCCAAATTTATAAAAGTCAATTCTTCCAACTTTCCCCGCAGCGTGTCTTAATCCATCTGAACCTTCTTTTTTCCATACACCCACTCCATCTATGATGTAGTCTGGTTGAATGGCATATACACTCCGGATAGCATCAGTTAAAAAATCATAAATCTTTGTCTTATCGGACTGCATAAGTTCTTTAGTTAATTTTAGAGTAAAAAGAGCCACTGCATCTCGCTCTTTTTGCCTAATTTTTGCTTGTTCTAATAGCAACTTTGGATCGTCGTAAGGGCCCAGTTCCTCCATTTTTTCTTTAATCCGGGCGCAGGCAATATTTACTGACGCACGAGGATTTGGTTTGTTGCGTACCTCGTATGTTAAAGGATTAATACCCACTAAATCTGATAGTAAGTGATACTCCTCAATTTCAATACCATCTACTACTTTTGGTGTCGTATTCGGAATTAAAAAAAATACTCTTCCTCTTCTTAACCTACCCCAAAAAAGACCCATTTCAAACAATGTATTGTCCCGTGTAATAAGGTATGTTTTACTCCGTATTTTAATGATATCATCTGGGGAACATATAAAAACGGCAAAATCATTTAAATCTAATTGTGTTTCAAGGTCTTCCATATTGTAATTTAAGGGGTTAAAGGCTCCAGCTGACCAAGGTGTGACCTCTGCCACAGTCTGAAGAGCTTCATGAACAGCGTCAACATAAGAAGTGGCCTCTCTAGAAGAACCGATAAAAACTTTAGGTTTATTTTGTTCCATAATACCTCCAACAAAAATTGTTTTGTTATGTATTGGTTTATGAATTCCCTTAAAGTATACCATATAATGTCTCATCATTTGGAGATTTTTTTCCAAATATTGGACCAGTTAGTAATTCGTTTCATTGCCCGATGGACGAAAAAGCGAATTTGAATGAACTGGTAACAATGGAATTAGCCTCCTAGATATTTATACTTTTAATCCTGATATAATAAGTAGTGTTGCTTTTAACGAATTAAATATTATGAAATGGTGAGCAGTCGCGGTTCCATTATTGAGCTGAGGAAAGTCCAGGCTCGCACAGTGCTGAGATGCCTGTAGTGTTCGTGCCATCTGCAAGGGTGGGCAGTCGATTCAACAATCGGCTGACGGCGGTGAAATCATGCTAAGTCCTTCGAGATATGCTGAGAGTAGCATGAAAGTGCCACAGTGACGATGCTTTTCTGGAAACGGAAAAGGTGGAACGGGTAAACCCCACGAGCGAGCAACCCAAATTTCGGTAGGGGCATCATCCAGCGGGAATATGAACTTAACGGATGAATCGACATTAAGTCGATAGTTATATGACTGCTACTTCCTATACAAGGCTTGCTGCCGTCTGTAGTACGGGAAGTACAGAACCTGGCTTACAGCCATTTCATGAGCTGATTTAATTGTTTAAGAGCCCTATGATTGCGGGAGTTATATTCATTCTCGTGTACTCCCCTTTAATACATAATCTTCATGGCAAAGTCTAAATACAGAATTATAACCGATGATGAAAGTCGTCATGACCGTTTGATAAAAGATTTGCAAGGATCGCAGAGTTTTCCTGATCCGCATCAAATTGCAAAACATCATCATATTCAGAAAGCTTGAACGAATCAGGAAAGTTTTCACTCATATACTTCACGAAGGCTTCTATGTTTTCTTCCCCATTCTGGCGAAACTCCATTAGGATTGAACGAAATTTATGCGGTGGAATCTCGCATTTAATATGATAGGATTTTGAAAATCCGAAGTCTTTTGAACTGTAGAGATTGTATGTAAATGACATTGGAAACACCCTTCTGCTTTATTTATGTTATTTTAACCAATTTAGTGATACTTAATGAAAATTTTTAAATGGATTTAAAAAGCTTTGGAATCAAATTTGGCGCATTTTTGATTGTGAAAGTCGGTTCTCAGGGAATAAGAACGGCAGACTAGTAGAAGATTTTTACCGTTATGTTCTTGAATTTTTTGCTCCAAACATGCTAATAAACACGATTGAGCTTACAAATTTTCAATCATAGTAAGCCGTGCAGCTCAAAAAGAAAAATGCCTTGCTTCTTTCTTGAAGCAAAGCACCCTATCGTTTAAGTACGATTTCATCCTTTCATTTTTCGTAAGTATTGGATGCTAACGGTACCGTTCTTCTTTAAATGGATTTGCTGACATCGAATAGCCAAACTCTTCCCAAAAACCGGCTTCGTCTACTTTCATAAACTCAATCCCTGACACCCATTTGGAGCCTTTCCATAGATAAAATACTTCTGGTGGAATAAACCTTAGTGGATAACCATGTTTAGAATCAATATCCTGCCAATCATGATTTTTATCTTTCCAACGGTATACAAACAAAGAATCGTCCCCTAATAAGGGCTCGAGCGGCAGGTTTGCAGAATAACCAAATCTATCCCCATTGTAGTAACCGTAAATTTTAATGTATTTTACATCTTCATTCATTTCAACAAATTTCAATAACTCCCTTAGTGCAATTCCTTCAAAAGTTGTGTCAAATTTAGACCAGGTGGTAACACAATGCATGTTAACCGTTGAAATGGTCTTTGGAAGCTCCATGATTTCTTTAAAGGATAAGAGCTTTTCTTCTTTTACCTCACCAAAAAGTCTGAAATTCCATGTAGTTTCATTAAACTCGGGAACATCGCCTTGATGCAGTATTGGCCATTTTTCAGTTTCAAATTGGCCAGGTGGAAGCTGTTTTTCCATCATACACCATCCCTTTTTCCTATTAAACGTTTTTTTAATTATAGTGATTCGTACATATCATATCGTATCATAATGAAATAAAAAACTTGGAGCGTTCTCCAAGCCTTTTTCCCATTAGTTAATTTTATAAGTTTTTTAAAGATATTGAGTCAAAATAAATGTGTTAAGATCCACTTTTTCTACTCATATTGAAATCTTTGATTTTTAACCGTTGGACTGGAGTTTTTGGCATATGGTTCAAATCCGGTATCATAAAAATGAGCGATTTTACTTGACCAATCACTGGAATCTTGTCCATTCGTCCGTTCAGACATGTAGGTTGATACCGTGTTATCATATTGATCAATGATTTCCCTTTGAATGGCAGCATCATATTGTTCTTTCTGACGGGTTGCCTTAAGCGGCAGCCTTGGTTTTTGACCGGGCACAGTTCGTGGATGACCGACCACCAGACCTGAGATTGGAATAACATATTCCGGAAGATTTAAAAGATCAACAAAGACTTGGGGATTTTTCCTTAATCCTCCGATTGGAACGATTCCAAGCCCCATTGATTCAGCTGCTATAACAGCGCTTCCCAAAGCAATCCCCACATCTGTAGCACCAATCATAATCGCTTCTAAGTCCTCAATGATTTTAAAATCATTCCCATTTTTTCAGCTGCCAGCTTCGCCCGATAAAAATCCATGCAAAACACGAGAAAAACTGGAGCTTCCTCAATCCACCTTTGGCTGCCTGCAGCTTTCGCCAATGCTGCTTTCCTTTCAGGCTCCCTCACTTCGATTACGCTCACTTGCTGACCATTGATCCAATTAGGAGCAGCCAAAGCTGCTTCAATAATCGTTTCGGTTTGGACTTCGCTTACATCTATTTCAGGGTCGAATTCCCTTACTGAACGATGATTTTTTAATACTTTTATGGTTTCGTTCATACAATCACTCCTTATGTATAAGATACTACACACCCAGCTTCCCATTCAAACGTTCGGATCTAATAAAAGTGCCTGACACCACCCGAATACAATCGAACCAGAATTCGACAAATTGCGGGTAGTGACAGGCACTTATTCACCCATTATTCTCTCTGCTATTTCAGGAAAGTCAATAAACGGATTTCGGTTTCCTTGTAATTCAAAGATGGCCAGGTTCCGATGCTTTTCATAGAGAGACACTGGAAATAGTTTATGCCATTTCAGTAAAACCTGTATGTTTACCAAATCGTTATTGAGGACCCCTTGGTACCGGGTTAAAAAATAAAAGGTGGCCCTTGCTACCATTCCCTTTCCATATTCAGGTTCAAACTTTCCTTCATCCGTCTTTCCACAGCCTTGCTTAATTCCTAAAGTAAGGTTTTCCGGAACATAGTCAGGAAAATCATCATAAGGATTGTTTCCGCGCCGGCTGTTACAAGCGGGTTCACAGGAAAATAAATGGTGCAAATCCCCTCTCATTGGCTCTAGCTTCTTAAACCATGACTGAGGTACCACATGTTCACAATTTAATGTTATTTCATCAGATAAACTAGTAATACCCCCTCTTGTTGTGTTTTCCAGAATACGAATATCCTCTTCAATGGCCTCAAGAGGTTCCATTCCTTTCCCGGAGTAGATGCTTTTTAGTTTTCCATTTTCTTGAATATCGACCCATGGATAAACATAACGATGGGGTGAGTAATTCAGCTGTTTCTGATGTGTTTTTTTTAATAAGGTCTGAAGGCTGTTTCTGTCGAATGAAGTATTTTTATAGTATGATTGTTGGATTTCTAAATCTCTTTGTTCCTCATAGTAGCTGCGGTTATTGCTGTATTCCAAATAGGCTGCCTTTGCGTTCTCGCGTTCTTTGGCTAGTAATTCCATACTGTTGATCATACCTTCACCTCTTCATGAAAATATAGTTTTTAGAACTAGAATCAAAAAACACATACCTTAGCTATTTCTTCTGGTCACTTGCGGGATAAAATAGTAGTCAACGTGATGTTATTAATAGTTTAACAATTGAAAATTTTATTTCCTAGCTACTTATGGAGTGTTTTGTTTTTTAAACAATCATACTATTAAACTAAAGCTTTCTAGTAATAGAGATACCAGTAATTGGCTATTAAAAATACGCTGTTTTGTTCCAAAAAAATAACCGCCAGAAGGCGGTTGTAAAATACATGAATTATTAAATTTAATCTACTTCGATGCTGTTGCTAAAGTAGCTTCAGGTGTTGTTACCTTGTCATAAAAATCCACGAAATTGTCACGTTCGTCGCTATTACGATAAGCCATTGCGACACGTGGATGTTCATTAAGCACACCAGAGATCATGTAAGGAATGATATAGCCCCACTCCCACTTTTGTCTCATTTCTACCATGTGCTTTTCAATTATTCCGAGTACCGGTTTTAGTTCATAGCTTGTTTTTTGTATATAGCTAACGAGAAGCTCTGTGTTACAGTTACCTGCCGCACGTCCCATGCCATAAACAGATGAATCTAGGAAGGTTACTCCATTTTGATAGGCAGTCAATGTATTGGCGAATGCTAACTGCATATTATTATGTGTATGAATCCCGAGCTGTTTGTTAGGAAGCAGCGACTGGAATTTTTTCACTTGATGCTGAATCCCCGCAGGATCCAAGCTTCCAAAGGAGTCAACGATATACACAACATCTACAGGGCTTTCTTTTACCATTTCCATTGCTTCGATAAGCTGATGTTCAGGCACACTGGATAATGCCATGATGTTGAGGGAAGTCTCATAACCCAAATCATGAAACATTTGTACAAGCTCTAAACCTTTATCCACTTCACGGACATAACATGCCACCCGAATCATATCTAATACACTTTGCTCACGGGGCAGTATGTCCTTTGGATCCACACGACCAATATCGACAAGAGCAGATAACTTCGTGAACTTTTTCTCAGGAATGACATCTTTTAGGAAATGATCATCCAAAAATCTCCATGGATTAGGCTCAGTCGCATTAAGGAGCTTTGCGGAATTTTTGTAGCCAATTTCCATATATTCCACACCGGCTTCACTTAGTCCGTTATATAGGTCCTGAACAAATTCAACACTGAAATCCCAATTGTTGACTAACCCTCCATCACGGATCGTACAGTCTAATATTTTGCTGCTATGTACCATAATTGCAACTCCTCCTGTTTATGCTCATTCGTCATATTATTTGTTATTATGAAGGACTATATCAAAAATTGTCAAACTTTTTTTAAAATTGGAGAAATTATTTTTTATACCAGGTTTCTAAGAAGAATTCCTACTGTTTTTAGAAATGCCCCAGTCAATATTCAAATGCAATTTGAAGTGACATTCATGTATTCCAACTTCATAGGAAGAATGACGATTAAATATTGGAGCTTGTATCATTTTACAGCATAAACCTGGATTTAAGATAAAAGTAAACTCCATATTCATCACAAGTTCGATCCTGTGCTGCTTGTCTTGATGAATTTTTAAAAATAAAATATGTATCAATTAAGTTATAAGAATAAAGTCCCAAATCGTCCGCTTTGGGGCTTTTTATTTTTTAAGCATGATGGAATCTATTATAGTTTAATATTTCATAAGATTTCCGTTAGGATTTCTTATTGCTTATTGTCTGTGCCTCCTTATATTTATTTAAACATTTTTTACATATACAATGTTTTCTTATACTTTCTACAGGAACTAATTCAAAGATTTCATTAGGAAATTTTTCTTTGTCACACCAACAGCTGCCGTGTTCTCCATCACTTGTCATACACTCATTTTCTTCTCCACAAATAGGACAATATTTATTAGTCAATTATATCTCTCCTCAATAATATTACTTTAAGAGTCTTTTGAATACTTTATATAATTATAAGCTATAAATGATAATGTTGAGGAAAAATAGCAACAAACTTTCCGAAAACAGCCTCTAAAAAAGATGGCCCCTTTTCAATATAGGAATTATCTTCTAGCTGCTTAAGTGTTTTTTCATATGTCCTTGACATGGATGCCAGTTTACTGCTGAATTGACTTTTTTTATTTCACTTCTTTACTGATTTAAACTTTAGATGAAAGGGGGGCCCGAAAATTCTTCGTCCTAAACGGTCATTTAGTTTTCTTGAAAAACTCATACTCTCTAATCAACTTTAAATGGTTACCTGTCTGTACCATTTCAATTATTTCGTTATTTCCATTTCTATTCGCTACTTCTCTTTCTAGTGCATTGGGTATTGCTCCATATTTAATTAAATAGGCAATTATGTATTTATTGTCCATTTTAATTGCTAATTCTAATGCAGACTCTCTGGATTGAGATTTCGAGTGTGGAGCTGCTCCATAACGATCCAGGCTCCTTTTAACTCCTTCTGTATCATTATTGAGTATATTATTTATAAGAGTCTTATTTTCTGGTCTATCAATTTGTGGGGAATATTCTAGTTTTTTAAACTTTCTTTTCTCTTTTAATAAAATTACTACCCAGATTAAAAGAAATACACTCAATACAAGTAGAGTGAAGGTAAGTATCATGATGATATCTCCAATTTTAAATTTGATACTCAAAGTATATCCTTGAAGTAGTAATAGATAAATACCATTTTACCATGCAATAAAAAAATCCTTCCTATGTTAAACAATAATGTCTATACAGGAGGGTCCATTCTATAAGTCTGGCTAACCATGAAAAAAATTCTCCTTCTTAAAAAGGAGCGTTTTTCATTATTAAAGATTTTTTTCATATATAAAAAGTGTTAAGTATTCGTTAACTTTTTGCTCACTTATTTTCTTATAGCCAAATTTTTCATAAAATTGACGGTTTCTCCGGTTATTCTTAGGTGTATCGAGTGACCACCTTTTCACATCAGGGAATTTCCGTTCTAACTGCTGCAATATTCTTGATCCGTAACCTTTATTTTGAAATTCGGGTCCAAGGAAAATTCTGTATAAATAATAATGGTCATTTGACTGCTTTTTAAGACAAATTGCACCCGCAAGACTTCCGTCAATGAATATGGAATAGTGTAAAGAGTTTTGCATTCTAAAATAAAAAGACTCTATTGACTCAGTTGCTGGACTTGTCTGATAATCCTTATATTTTAGTAAATCCGAATAAAATGCTTTTTTTTGAATCTTTAACAATTCGTTTACTTCTTCCTTGTTTGATTGTACTATCTTAATCTTCAACCCCGCCACCTCTTCCCCCATTTTATACATTCTATGGATGCCCTGGTACTTTTGTTCATTCTCAAGAGGTACGAGGTCCATTAACCTATTTACTGCCTACAATAAAGCAGGAGTAACGCTATGTATAAATAACAGACCAGCCGGCATTCACGCTGGCTGGTCTGTTATTTATATCAATTATTGCTTATAAGGGATATTCAATAGCTGAGGAACCGTTTCAAATTTCATTCCCTCTTTTTGCAGCGCAGGTATAATCTGGCGTAAGGACTTTATCGTATTTGTTCTGTCTCCGTCCCACTCTGCCCCATCATGCATCAGAATAATCGCCCCAGGCTGTATGTTGCTGATTACGTTATAGGCAATTTGCTCTGGAGCGGATTCGTGCCAATCAAGCGAGTCCACTGACCAAGCCACAACCGTATAGTTCATGTCCCTTAGCTTTTCCACTAGTTCATTGTATAAAAAACCATAAGGAGGACGAAACAACTTTGTTCGATACCCAATAAGCCCGGCTAATGTATCTCCTGTTCTCTTTACTTCACTTTCAAGAGTTGCTATATCACCTTGTTTGACCAGATTCGGGTGCCAATATGTATGATTTCCGATTATATGGCCCTCACTTATCATTCTTTTTACAAGCTCAGGATAGGCATTTGCCCGTGCACCCATCACGAAAAAGGTCGCTTTTACATTGTACTCCTTAAGTAGGTCAAGAATTTGCGGGGTAAATCGGGGATCCGGTCCATCGTCAAAGGTCAATGCGATACGGTTCTCTGTTTGTGACCCTCTTAATACAACTGTTCCCGGGTACCGCTGTTGTAAGATTACGTTTGAAACCGGGTTGCGCACACGTTCCTTATTCTCAGCTCCCCCCTGCAGATTCGGCCCTTGTTGGCGCTGTGCATGGGCCTGTATTCCTCCCGCTGAAACCAAAAATATCAACAGGGAATAATACAGCACTGTTTTTAAGATTTTAACTCTCACCTGCACCTCTCCTTAGTATAAAGATACAGCGTTATTTTCTTTAAAATAAGGGAAATTATTCTTGTTTTTAGGATTTTTCCAAAGCCACCTCCCCTACTCAACCTCAGGGAGGATCCCTCTAATGGATTTTTTTAATCTTCCGGCAATTCATCCTTCTCAAGCTCATCAAGCGTAAAATAAATAATCCTTGCAGCCGTCGAATCCATCACTTGAACTTGAATTTGCGAATAGCCTTTTTCATCAAACACTTTTTTGGTCAGCATAATATGATAGGCCATAAAATCACCTCATCATTATTACAGCAGAACAAATGTTCTGTTTATTTTATTTTCTTTAGAAGGCTCGAATACATTTTACTTTTCCAATTCCTAGATATGTTTATTCCATCTTTTCAGTAATTTGCTTGCTGGTTTCATGCAATAGTTCAATAAGTTTTTCTTTACTTAACTTTTCCATCCGATGTTTAGGTCCTGAAACGGATAGGGCAGCAACTTGTTCTACTCTCAAAAACACAGGAACAGCAATGCAAGCTAACCCCTCACTTACCTCTTCATTTTCCTCAGCATATTTTCTATCCTTAATGTTTTGCAATTCTTGTTTTAGTAAAGATGGTTCAGTGATGGTACTTGCTGTAAACGCTTGTAATGGTTTTTCCATAACACTTTGAATCAATTCCTTTTCAGAAAATGATAATAATACCTTGCCTGAAGCTGTTGCATGTAATGGACCTCGCCATCCCACATGGGAAAGCATACGAAATGGATGTGGAGATTCCCTTTTTGCGATATAACCAACATTGTAACCATCTATGATAGAAAAATGTGCAGTCTCCTCAGTCTCTTCCACAAGTTTCACTAAGAAAGGCTCCACCATTTGTTGTAATGATGGGATCGTCAAAGCTGCGTTTCCAAGTTCAAGTAATCTTAGTGTAAGACGAAATTTCTTGTCTGGGTCCTGTCTTAAAATGCCATGGAGAACCAATGTTTTTAAGATCCGATAAACCGTTGCCCTAGGAACGCCAATCCTTTGGCTAAGTTGACTGGCACTGATGCCCCCGCCATTTTGGAACTGCTCTAATATTCGAATAGCATGAATAACACTGTGAACTCCTTCTTGATTATTCATCATCCTATCTCCCTTGACAAAAAATAAGTAACAATATAATTTTATATTATACCATTACTGATACAATAGTGTCCATTATTGATACATAAAAAGAAAAGGAGGAAACAAATACGGAAGAATTGATTGGAACAAAGTAATGCAGCCATTCAGAGAAAAAAAAGTAATTTGCTTCTTTTCTTATGTAAGATTAATAGAAAGGTATGGAAAATATGAAACGTGGACTTTTATTACTCATTATAGCGACGATTCTATGGGGCGGTAATTACATTTGTGGAAGATTTTTGGCACCTGCCTTACCGTCAACCTTGCTTAACACCGTTCGGTGGGCAATTTCAACAGTTATTCTTGTAGGTATTATGGCTATGTCTAAAAAGAGGCTGCCTTTACTTTCAAAATGGAAGGAACTCCTAATCCTTGGCTTCTGTGGTATATTTGCATTTTCAACGTTGAACTACTTAGGTCTTAGATCCATTAGTGCATCCCAAGCTGGGATGATTTCCGCAGGTATTCCCGTTGCCATTTTAATTTTTACTCCATTCTTTCTTAAAGAACACATCAAAATAAAGGCTTGGATCGGTACTTTGGTTTCGATTATTGGTGTTATTACATTAATACTGGGGAAACACCAAGCTTCTTCACAGGGTTCAATCATTGGTAACATGGTAATTGTCCTATCTTGCTTGGCGTGGGGATTATATACCGTACTGGGGAAACGATATGGAAAACAAATGGATCCTCTTACAATGACGGCAGGGGCATCATTTTATGGCACAATCCTTAGTGCCATTAGCTGTATTGGAACTGTTCAACCAAATATGATACACATGTCAACGAATGCATGGCTTGCAGTTCTATATGTCAGCACTTTTGCATCAGTTGGGGCCTATTTCGCCTGGAATGCTGGTGTGAAAATAGTTGGAGCAGGAAAAGCAGCACCATTCATCAACTTACTTCCTGTTTGGACAGTTATATTTGGGGTTTTTTTATTACATGAACAAATTTCTTTCACGTCTTTATTGGGCGGAATCATCACGATTGCAGGTGCCGTTTTGGCAAGCTATAAAGCTTAATATATGAATCCTTATAAAAGGTTTTTAATAAAATTATAATGTTAACTGTATTAATTCCGATATGACACAATAGTTTCATATTAAACATAAGAAGAACCTCCCTTTAATTCAGGCTAACCGTTAATCCAAATAAAAGGTCCATTATTATTCAGCAGGCATAAGATAAAGGTGTCAGTGAATTGAAGTTGCTAAATGGTCATTTATACGGATTCTACGGTGGTTTGGCACCCAATTTGAAAAATCAATATAGGAGAATTTTAATGGAAATTTCATTAATTAGACATGGTAGGTCTAGATTTAACGACAATAAGCCCATCTCCTGCAAACAATTTAAAAATTGGGTGAAACAATATGATGCTCATGGAGTGTATAAAGAAACATCCTATCCGGCCGAAACTCTTGAAAAAATGAAGAATGCCACTGTTATTTTTACCAGTGATTTGAAAAGATCCATTGAGTCTGCCGTCATTTTAAATCCACATCAGAAAGCAAAAATAAACCCTTTATTTCGTGAAATAGAGTTACCTGCTCCTTCCATAGACTATCCAGGATTAAAATTAAATCCTACCTTCTGGGCCGTCCTATTAAGGGGTTTATGGTTAAAAGGCTATTCGAAGAACTGCGAGTCCCTCCAGGATGCAGAAGGAAGGGCGAGAAGAGCCGCTAAGGTATTAAAGAAGTATGCACATGAACATGGTCGAGTAGTCCTCGTCGGACATGTTTTTTTTAATAGGTTACTAGCGAAGGAACTGATAAAAGCGGGATGGAGCGGAAAGAATACGACTAGTTTAAAACACTGGGATTGTACGACCTATTCTTTCCTGGACCCATGATCTTCACCAAAAAAAGCGGGCAAATGATCATCGATCAAGTTCCTCAATGCTCGTTTTTCCTTTATGTTTTTCAATAAAAATAAAAAAGGTGTCGTCTTCAATAAACATAGATTGCCGAGGTATTTTTTTCGTAAAGAAGGCATCAGTTTCCTTCTCAGACATGCATCCATTAAATCCCCTAGTAGAAACAAAATCCTTCCTGCTCCAAATCTTTAATTTGCTTCTCTTTGCTAGTTTTTCAGCCGTTGTATATAGATTGTAATATTTATAAGGTGGATCTATTTAGGCTACCCGTGCGAATCCATCTTTTAGCAGCATTTCTTGAATGGATCTTCCGTCCACATACACATTGGCTATCAGTCTTCCATAGGTTTCCCTGTTATTCCCATCTTCAAACTCTATCGTTAATCTGCCGTCCCTCACCGGCTCGTCATTTATTCGGAAAGCTTCCTTTGCAAAGGGCTGGACACACATCTTTGGCCTCCTCGATTCGGGTATATCAACCAATAAATAGCGAACCGTCTCCACTTTTCCGTTTACTTTTACCTTGATTGTGACCCCGTCTACCGTTTCGATTAAGGTGATCGGTACACGATGAGCTGTTTTCATTTCAATAGAGTATTCACTTTTTGAACTACTTCCTAAAACATGCCATTTTAGGTTAACAACTCTAGTAATTAACAGACTTTACATAAGTTTTACCAGTAGGTCACGTGGATTTAATAAAAAATAATTACTTTTTATATGTGGGCTATTATTATCTCAAAACAAAAGGAGAGGAAAAAACGTGAAGAAGAAAAGAAAAATGGCTGTTGGACTCGCTCTATCAATTTCGCTTGCTTCTATTCCACTTAACTTTGTTGCTGCAGAATCCATTCCACAGGTTCATTCAGAGGATAAACAAGTAGAAAAAACATTTAAAGTATCATCTGCAGGGGAAGCACTCCTTGATTTGAGGGCAATTGCTCCTGGTGTGAACTGGGATAAGATCGACAAGGAATCAGCGGTCATCACCTTAACGTTGGACGGTAGGTACAATCAAGATATTGTTCTCTTTATGGGACAGCAAGTATTCACGTACAAGGTGTCTCTTGGTCACGTGGAATCAGGGGTTCATACCTTGAAGGCATCCTTTAATCGGGACAAGTCTCCTGTTGGGGCTAAAAATGTCAATATCATCAAAATGGATACAAACGTGGTATCCTCAGACTCTGAAGATTCACTAGCCTATCGTTTTTCACCTATTCTCTACGGCCGTAATTTACCAAATATACCTGGCATTTATGAGAATAATTATACGGACGTACCTCTTATGATGTATCACACCCAATCTAAGAATCAAAATGGAAATATAACAATTGAATATACAGTTATTTGCTCTAACGAAGATGGAGGCACGAATACTCCCGCATTAATGGCTCGTTGGGGCCGTACGACAGATATAGAGTGGATTTACAGGGTAACCCTGGATCCAAATCATAAGGTCATTTCTGAGAAATATCAATCACCTGGGCATGGCACAGTTGATTTTGACGGTATGAAAGAACAAGACCATCCGCTCATGTATACTTCTACCAGTAATAACAATTTTAGTGCCGTGAAACCCGGAGAGCCTACAAGTGGATACAGATTCTTCCTGAATGCTTCCCAAGAGCTCCCTGCCAATCGAACACGTGAATATTTAATGGATCAAAATCCATGGGCCTATCAAGTCATGGCGAAGGAAATGGTTCGTGAGGGAAAAATTGAAGCCGTAGCGAACCCGGATTCGCAGGAAGTATCCGATCAACGAAATTACTTGTTTGTAGAATTTAACAAAACGACTTCCCCTGCGAACGGTTCAGTTGGAGTAGGAACTGCGATTGGCGTAAAATTGAAAGGTGATCCTAAGCTATACATTTCCAACCATAACGTTCCAGATTGGTCAATCACACGTGACAATCCAGCAGCAACCACTGTAGAACTACCCGCAGGAACAACGACTAATGATATTGAGAGTATTCAAGCGATAGCTGTCCCGTTTGATAATAATCCAAACGATTCAATGAATCCACCATCAAATTACCAAATCACCATAAAAGATGTCAATCGGGCCTTCTTGCTGGATCGTAATTACAAACCACAAGAATCCTTAATGGAGTGGCATGGTATACAGCATTTAACAGCCCAAAATCCGACAGCAATTCTCTGGACCGCTTCGGAAACGAAATAAAATCTAACCGCCCTTCACCTCTGTGAAGGGCGGTTAGATTTTCGAGATGGGACCATGTGCGCAGTATGGAGTCGTTTATTAAAACTTCTTTCACTAAAAATAATCTTATAAAGAACTATTTTGCTGAAGTTATCCTTTACGGTAACTGGTTACAGCCAATCGGCTCCATCCCCGGAAACATTATGCAGGTGGTTGTAGCAGGTATAATTGTAGTACCTCTTGCAGGACGGTTAAAGAAAAGAAGGATATACGGGGACGGTACTCTTGTCTTGCAAATTTTCCTAAATTTTACATTTCCCAAGAAGGCATACGGCGTATGGTCTGAATTCCACTTCAATTGCCGTTTGTTCATCCTCAAAAAATACTCTTTCTTTAACATATCCACCCTTAGCAATCGCGCGAAGGGCAGCAGGACAATCCATTCGCCCGTATACTTTTGTCTTTCTGTGACCTCCAAAAGTACAGAAGATTGTTGAATTTTTAATTAGGAGAATTAGTTGTATGTGTTTCCAAGGAGATTATTCTTTCTATTTGCAGCATTATAGAGAGTACGTGCAGGAAGGCCTCATGTAAGGAGGAAGATGTTTTTAGGTGGGTTTCATAATGGTGATGGATGCAGTTCGCTATTGCTTCTCTAGCCTCATAATCGAAATGATAGAAGTCTATAATTGGAAAAAATAAACCTCCCCCTAATGGGATCAGTGTCCCCATTACGATTTCTCCTGGTTTTGCAGGGATGGCACAAGGATCACATACAATAATATCGAGCGGTTGTTCAGTCAATATATCAATAGCTACAAAAGTATTATCAGTAAATTTAGGGCCAACAAAGTAAAATTTAGTGACGGCACTTTTACATTTTCTTAACCAGTCGGTAATAAATGGCCTGTTTCTTAACGTATAATAAGATTGTGAAATAAACGCTTCTATAAAATTCCACGAAGAATGTTGATTTGATTGATAGAATAAATGCCACCAGAACAAATTATGAACTAAGTTTGATCGTTTCTCTTGCCTAGGCATATGTTCCTCGACATATTCCATCAGCACCAAAAGGTTTTCATCATGATAATATTGATCTAAAGCATAGACCATAAATTCACGAAAAACCTCTCCTACCATTACCTGTCTCAATTCTTCCGAAACAGGATAATCATGCCGAAATGTTTTTGCCTTCATGTCTGTTTGAACAAGTTCAACCACTTTTTCAACTGATTCTTGCATTCTCATTATTATCACAACATTCCTTTCTAGCTATAGGAATAGCTTATACATTATTGTTCAATTGTCTTTAAATCATTAATTTTCTCAAAATCTAACCATATTGCTCTTTTTATTTATTGGATTTTTCAAGTTTATTTACCTTTCGCTTTACAATTGCAACCTCATTAAAAAGCAAGTCAATATCTGCTGTAACTTCTGTTTGAAATGTTTTCATATCTTTTCGTATATACGTGGAGCTTTCTGTCATTAACGTCACAGAATGTTTTATCATATCAATTATTTCAACTTGACCAGCTCTTAATTCTTCATAACCGTTTTCCATTCTACCAATTAATTCTATCTGACCTTTTTTTAGTTCCTCTTGGCCCGTTTCCACATTACCTATTCTACCAGTTAATTCTTTTTGCCCCTGTGTTAATTCTTTTTGTCCCTTTTTTAATTCGACTTGGCTTGTTTCCACATTTCCGATCCTAACAGCTAATTCTTCTTGCCCCTTTATTAATTCCCCTTGGCCCGTTTCCAAATTTCCGAACCTACTAGCTAATTCTTTTTGTCCCTTTGTTAATTCCTCTTGGCCGGTTTCCAAATTTATTACCCTACCAGCTAATTCTTTTTGCCCCTTTGTTAATTCCTCTTGGCTTGTTTCCACATTTCCGAGCCTAACAGTTAATTCTTTTTGTCCCTTTATTAGTTCCTCTTGGCCCGTTTCTACATTTCCGATCCTACCAGCTAATTCTTTTTGCCCCTTTGTTAATTCTTTCTGGCTTTTTTTTAGTTCTTCTTGCCCATCCTCCAAGTTTTCCATCCGATTTAAAATTTTTACTTGGCCTTGTTCCATATTTCTGATAAATGTTTGATTGTTGTGCAGTTCTAAAAGAATTTTATCTAATTTTTCTTCCATCAATAAAACCTCCTTCTTTTATTACAATCACATTAATCGATTACACCGTGTTTGTAAAATTAGAATTTAAGGATTCTTAACACACCTACTCCTCTTTGAATAATTCGAATGATTGGATAAACAATTTGATGAGGAAAATGGGAAGTTCGCAAAAAAGCAAATAATGGAAATCTTTTAAAACGTGGGAGAAATGAGGTATTTATTGAAAAACTTTTTGGTAGAACAACAATTGTAGTATATCATTTTAAAATGTTGATTAGGACTTATTTTAGTATTTTTCATAAAAATGTAATAATTGAAAATAGTTACGAAATTTCGTGCCTTTGATTATATCTGCTGGATAAGTGGTATCATTAAAATATAATTAAGGTGACCCTACATAGAAATGAATTAGAACATGATAAATATGGCGCGGGAGTTGGACATGTGTCACTTAGAAAAAGTTATACACATTTATGAAATTAATAATCTAGACAAAAAAGGTGCAAAAATGAATTTGCACTTTTTTATTGATTATCGAGCATTCAAATCGTTCGGATGTGGACCTTTACGTCAATCGAAATTGATTGATTCATTTCGTTCTTTTATCCGAAGTAAATTGGAAATCAAATTTTTCTAGTGTCTATGAAATCCTCTCGTATACTGTGTTGGTATTTCAGTTTCTTTTCGTAGCTCGTTTGCAGCTTCCAAAGTCCAATAAGGATTTCGTAACATTCCTCTTCCGACAGCCACAAGGTCAGCATCTTCGTTGCCGATAACTGAATTCGCTAGTCCCGGTTGATCCAATCTTCCCACTGCAATAACTGGAATATTTAGAGCTTCTTTTATTGCTCTTGCTAAAGGCACTTGATAGGCTTCATGAGTTCCAGGTCTTCCAGAGGAACCAATTGGTCCTTCGCCTCCAGAGCTAACATGGAACATATCTACTCCTGCCTTTTGATATTCCCTTGAAAATTCAATCGCTTCGTCGATTCCATAACCGCCTTCCACGTACTCTCTCCCCGAGATTCGCATAATTAACGGCATATCCTCCGGCATCACACTTTTAGCTGCCTCGATGACTTCTTTTCCGAATTTCGTTAATTCTTGTCCATACTCATCTGTTCTTTTATTAGTGAAAGGTGATGTAAATTGGTGAATTAGGTACCCGTGAGCCCCATGAAGTTCAATTACATCCACCCCTGCTTTGACAGCTCGCTGTACGGCCAGGCGGAATTTTTCTACCATGTCTTTTACTTCTTCTGTAGAAAGGGCTCTTGGTGTTTTAGACTTTTCATCAAATGAAATAGCAGATGGAGCAACTGGTTCCTCGGCATCCTGCGCTTTTCGTCCTGCATGCGCAATTTGGATACCCACTTTCGCTCCATATTGATGGCAGGCTTCTACAATTCGTTTTAGAGCGGGGATATGATCGACCGACCACAAACCTAAATCATTATCTGTAATACGGCCATCTGGTTCTACATCCGACATTTCAATAATGATTAAGCTAGCACCGCCAATAGCACGACTCACGTAATGCACATAATGCCAATCCGTTGCGATTCCATCTTTATTGGTAACCGAATATTGACACATAGGCGGCATCACAACGCGGTTTTTTAACGCTAGTCCTTTTAGTTGGTAAGGGGTAAATAAATGTTCCATGGTAACACTCCTTTAACCTATTTTTACTAAGTGGCACGCCTAGCTCCTCTTTAGTGATTCATTCCTACTCGATTTTCTACACTATTAATTCACCACGTTAGCGTCTACTTTTTTCGTCATTTTAAACCATCTCATAAAAGGTAATTTTGAGAGGATTATCTGATTTGTACTTTTTTAAATGTATGCACATGCATGTAAATTAACATACGATTAAATGCCCCGTCAAGCTATATGATTTCACCATTCATCCGTTCCTATTGAACATACGATTACTGTCATCATTTTTTTAATGGATCCATTAATTGTTTTAGTTCTTCTTGAATCAGTTCTTGAGAAAAAGTTTTTTCAAGGGTCTCTTGAAACGTCATCATCGCCTTTTTAAGCTTCTCTTCACCTTCATCTGTTAAAGCAGTGAAAATTGCCCTGCGATCATCTATGCAATTATGCCTTCTTAATGCGCCACAGCCCTTTGCTTCAAATCGACTAACTAGTCTTGACATGGCACTTTGACTTAAGCCCACCATATTCTGGAGCTGTTGCAATTTTAATTTTTTGTCAGGCGCTTCTGATAAAAAAAAGAGAACGTAAAATTCATTCAACGACAATTGATGATTTTGTTGAAGATTTGTCTCTAACTCATTCGTGATGCTCATTTGTAAAGTAGATAGAGATAACCAATTTGTGATTAGTTTTTTATTCTGGATTGATTTTGATTCCATTCGGTACCACCTATTCTAGGTCTTTCCTAAGGGCTATGAATTTTCTGTCTGCCTTACATGATTAGAGCATATAAAGCTTCTATCTCTCTATAGTAACAAGTATTAAACTTACTAGTCAATGTACCTTTTGGTTTTAGGTTGTTTCAAGTATTCACTTATTGCCAGTTGATTAAAAAAAGACTTCCCCAATAAAGGAAGCCAATAATATAAGAAATAAAACACTTCATTTACTTTGGTTTTTTAGCAAGTGCTTTACGGTCAGTTGATAACGGTGGTTCTTCTAACCAAGCGTGTTTAATCATAATGTTTGCACCATCTTCTGCAAACAAAGCAATTTCAGCCGCAAGCCGTACAAATGTAGCATTTAAATCCATTCTTTGGCAAGTTCCAGCGGCGGCACCGTAATTTCCTATCCCAAGGGCAATCAAATAAGTTGTATGAAACATCATCAATTTATCTGAAAAGGGTGCAGCCATACCATCAGAAACAAGTGAATCCCAACCCATGGGTGTAGGAATATCTTCGTTATTCAATATTGAACTAAATTTTTTTATATGCTTATTAGCAATTTCTTTCCCTTCCAAAAAGAATTGTTTTACATCTTCATTTTTACACACTTGTGCAAAAGCCATCATCATCGCTTTCCCTAAAGCGTTCGATTGAATACCTATAAAAAGATGTGTTATTTCTAATGCCGATAACGGTCGCTTATGTCCTATAAAATCAAATAAGAAACTTTGTTTTTCTACAAAATCAACCTTATCTGGCATTGGTATTTGCGGTGGTCGGATATATAAACCTTTTGATAATAATACTTTTCTTGCCTTATCGTGTAACTCAGAAATAGATACAAGTAAATGTCTAAAAAAATCACTTACATCTGAACGTGCCGAAACACCAATTCCAATACTTATACTCGCCATTGCAATAGCCTCTAATTTTTGTATATACATCAGGATAAAAACGTCTGAAAACAATCTAGGTGCATTCAGATTTACATCTTTATCAGTAAAACCTAAAGGTATAGGGTGATTTTCTTTAGAAAAAATCTCCGTCATAATTTTAATGTCATTTTGTGCTATGCTAATGGAATTTTCGATAAGTGGAAGGATTTCTTTATCTTCACAAATATTTTTAAAATATTTCATAACACAAATTGCTAAGGTATCGTTTAAATACTGTGCCCAAAGAAAACCTATTTCTGAAGCTGTTAAACGGATATGATTTGGTTCGGACATTACCTTTTTATCTTCCATCATTTTTACTCCCATCCTCCTATCAATTTTTAAAATAAATCAACAGCTAACCCTTAAACCTTACCAACTTCACATTTAAAACTTGATGTAATCAATTTTGTTACTTTAATGCTAAATTCCTTCCATTTGTCCTATCCAGAATAATATTCCCCCTTATAGAAAAAATATTTCTGATGAGAGTACGATCCAATACTTTAAAAACTAAGCATTTCTTATTTTATAACAGTGACATCAATGTAGGTTTTTTTTCATACTATATTTTGGAGGTGAGAAAATGCCAAGAGTAAATTACCGAAATTCAGACGTCGCCTTAATGGCAAGGATGATGAGAGCAGAAGCCGAGGGTGAAGGAAAACAAGGAATGTTATATGTTGGAAATGTAATTGTTAATCGTGTTATAGCAGATTGTTTAGACTTTAAAACAGTAAGAACCATTCCACAAGTCGTTTTTCAAGTACAAGGAGGAAATTTTTCTTTTGAAGCTGTTCAAAAAGGTAACGTATTTTATCAAAGAGCGAGAACTTCTGAAAAAAGATTAGCAAAACAGAATTTGGATTATTGGAGAGATCACCCAGGAAAATATGCACTCTGGTATTTTAATCCACATGCTCCATGCCCTCCAACATGGTACGGGCAACCTCATTCAGGTCCATTTAAAAATCATTGTTATTATGAACCAAAAGCTGGAACATGTGATAGTGTTTATAGGGGTTAGTTAAGCTTACTCTTTGTAGGATAGGAAAAAATAGAGATTGGCTCTGCCTATCTCTATTTTTTCCTATTTCGTATTTGGTTGTATTTTCATAATCCCAGGGTTTTTAATTTGTAACTTCAATCCCTAATAGCTTGAATGGGCAGTTTTAGCGATTTCCCTTTTGGTTGTTGTTGTCTTTATGATTGTTACGATCGTCATGATCGTTATGATCGTTCTGCTGTTGGTTCGGTTGAATATTTGAAGGTAACCCAGAAATATAACCTACACCACCAGTATCTTGAATTCCTAAGCCTTCTTGCATGGCTTTAATTAATTCGTTTTTGTCGACAACAGTGATTTGTTTACCGTTAAGAGCTTCACCTGGATGTTGATAATTGGTTAGGACATAACGGAAGCCGTTTGCATTGTCAACTGATCGTAAACCAGTTGCTTCTGCTCCAACCGGAACTGATAGAATTCGGGATAGTTTTTTGGTTTGCACGTTGTACGCCCATACAAAGTTGTTTGTATGCATACCACTGTCTTCCCCGATGAATAAGGTATTCATATCGTTCGAGAAGGTCAGATTGTCTGGGTTTGCCACTTTATCTTGGGCAGCCGTATTTCCGTAAGCATCCGGTGTTTTTAAATCTTCTCCCACGATCAATGCATTCATTTTCACCGGTACATATTCACTTGAGATACGTCGTCCGCTGTTGTCTTTTTGTCCCTTGCCTAAATCAACCTGCCAGGTGGCACCCGCTTCGATTGCTGGTAACTGAATATCATCTTTTATTGCGCTTGGGTCTGCTTGCATGGCTCCGTTTTGATAAGACATGGCCAAATACGCTTTTTTATCCTTTTTATTAACAGCTATACCTTCCATCTTATTGAATTCGGATGTTGCCCCTAGCATTGCTCCGTATCTGCGGGATTCTAAGAAGGCAGCTGCTTTTTCCATACCTGGTTTTACTTTCAAATATTCTTTACCTGCTGAAGTTTGGATGGAAGTAAATCCAGCAGTAGGTTGAGTGGCTGATTCAAAGATATCACTGAACTTCGTTCCTTTATCAATGATGGATTTCACTTCTCTATCGGTTGAATGGCCAAGTTTAATCCATTGTAAATCCCCTGCTCCACCATTTTGTGCACTTGTTTGGTTAAATTTAGCAGCATACAGCGTACCTGCTGAAAAGTCCTTTTCTTTATCCGCTACATACATGAACAACATCGTGTTTCCGCCGTCATCACCGAACATAGCTGTTTTGTTGTCTGGCAAGATTTCCATCAATTCGTGAGAGAATCTGCCTGTGCTATAGTGTTTCACAACGGATGGTGTACCTTTGCCGTTAACACTGATTTCAGGAATCCATCCATAGAAATATGGATTAGCTTTGGAAGCATCCCCAAAGTAAAGATTCGCAAAGTTTGTAACTGCTTTATAAGAACTTGACGCAGGGTTTTCAAATGCACGGGCGTCCGGCTCGTATTCTTCGGAACCCATATGTGTGCCCCACTCGGTTGTGGAACCATTACATGGCGTCCACAGTCCATTCACGTTCGCAAAATCAATTTTTTTCGCATTATTAACAGTCAATTCACCAGTTTCCTTATTTTGATCGACTTGAGTCAGTGTCATGGATGCTGGCAAACCAGACGGGGAATCCTTTGAAACATATTCATAATGAGAAATAATATATGATTTTCCTCCGATCGTGATTAAGCTGTTGGAGTCAGGTGCATCCGAAACATATGGGGTTCCATCGGCACGTTTAATCGGGTTTCCTTTTGCGTCGATTGGAGTCCCGGCAGCAATCATTTCGCCATTTTGCTTCACAATTTTATCTTTTGATAAAAATAAAGATTTATAATCAAGAGGGGTTTCTTTGACACTTCCATCTTTATATGTAATTTTCACTGTTGCTTCCGTAGTTGTTTTAACCATCGCAGGAATGGTACTTGGTGCCTTCATGGAAGTAAATTCGACACTTTGAATCTTTTTAGATTGTTGCCATTTAGATTCATGGTAATCTGATGCGAAAGCGGGAATTGCTGATGTAGCCAATATTGCCAGTGAAAGACCAACGGTTATTGTTTTTTTCATAAATTCAATTCCTCCTTCAAATTTTCTTACTAGACAAGTAAACCATTTAAATATTAAGCCTGTATAAATTACTAAATTGTATTTGATAACATTCTTGTAAATTATATGTTAACTTTCTCTCAAATTCGTACCTTTTAAAAACGGCATGCCGAGAGATGCATGACGTTTTGTTATATCTATGAAAAAAGCCAAGAACACACGTAAATTCAGTGGCGGGATGAATTGGCTTTGTTTTTACGATTACGAGATGCAAAACACCCTTTCCTCTTAAAAGGATGAAGAGACTACTTTTTGATTTGATTCACTTAATCCATTTAGTCTACAAAAACGCCCCAACCGTCAGAATAACCACCATGTGGTTTACTTAAATTATTTAATTCATTCTGTATTTTAATTAATTCATTGTAATTTAATAGCATTCGCTTAGAGCAGCAACATGCCCACTCATCCGTTTCGTCGTCTTGATCTACGAAACAATTGAATCCTTCCCCTTTTAGCACTTGCGATAATTTTTCACCTGTCGCTTGATCAGGCACGGCCACAAAGAATTCGACTGATTGTAGTTTTTTAAAATCTACTCCATCTTTATATAGACTTTGTAAAGCCACTCCATCTGCATCATTTGGAAATTTCATTTGTTTTTCCTCCATATTCTAGTACATTTCTTGTTATCATTATAATTCACTTAGTTGTTTTGGACTAAACATAAGTTTTTTTGTCCAAAAATGCCCAAATAGTTATTTTCTATTGGTTCATGGTACCTTCGTAAAATGAATAAGAATAGAGGGAAAAAGTGTACCCTCATCGAAATGAATTAGAGAATGATAAACAGAGGTGATAATGATGTTAACCAAAGAAGAGTTGGCTTCCATAAAAGAACTTCAAAAGGTTTGCGAGGAAATAGGAGGTTTCAAACTGAAGCTAAATTTTGATATGCTCAAAAATAGAGCAGGAAATGAACAAGAAGACTTTTTCCATTATGAAGACGGGAAGCTTGTTGGTTTCCTCGGCAGCTATGGTTTTGGAAATACGGTAGAACTTTGCGGAATGGTACATCCTGATTTTCGCAGAAGAGGCATTTTTTCTAAATTGCTCGAAAAAGGACTGGAGGAAGCGAGAAAAAGAGAGTTCAAGACGATCTTGTTAAATGCTCCAACAGAGTCCCAGACAGCTAAGGAGTTTTTAAAAACCATACCATGTACCTTTTATGCAGCAGAATATCAAATGAAGTGGCAAAAAACAGAATTACTGGAGGACGCATCTGTCACCCTCAGACCTTCTACTACAACTGAGGACCTTGAAGCAGAAATACAGCTTGAAGTCTCCGGCTTTGGTTTTACGGAGGAGGAAGCTCGTGAGTTTAATCTAAAAATCAGAGAGAATAATAGTGAGGAAAACCTAATTATTGAAGCAAATGGAAAAACCGCTGGAAAAATGCGCGTGGCCGAATCGAATGGTGAAGCATGGATTTATGGATTTGTAGTTTTTCCTGATCTCCAGGGAAAAGGAATTGGGAGAAAGGCTCTTTCAAAAGTTGTCAAAATGGAGGACCATAAAGGGTTGTCTATTTTTCTAGAGGTAGAGGCTAAAAATGCCCATGCGCTAAAGCTCTATGAATCATGTGGATTTAGAAGCTATCATTCACAGGATTACTATACGTATCTCATTTAGTAGCTTAGAGAGATAGTTTCTCTGATGACTCAATAAATATATTTTATAAGGATGATCCATTTTGAAAAAACGAATTGCTTTATCTTGGAGTGGTGGAAAAGATTGCTGCATGGCATTAGACTCTCTAATTCAACAAGAATATGAAATCGTATGCTTAGTTACTACTGTACCAAGAGAAATCGGACGAACATTTGGTCATGGAGAACGTACAGAGTTGATCACATTACAAGGAGAATCACTATCCATACCCGTTTATTTTATAGAATGTACATACGAAAATTATACAGATCAATTTATCAAGACAGTCCAATCCTTGAAAAATCAATCTAAGATTATAGGAATTGCATATGGAGATCTATATTTGGATGAACATCGGCAGTGGGGAGAAAAAGTTGCCGCCGCAGCGGGAGTTGATGCCTTGTACCCCCTTTGGATGGAAAAGGAAGCTGCCTTACAATCGCTGGAAAACTTTGTCCAATCTGGCTATGAAGCAGTCGTGATTCGTGTGCGAGAAGATGTATTAGATGAAACTTGGCTTGGCAGAACCATTAATGAATCGTTTTTAAATGATGTACAAAAATTACCTATTTGTCCAATGGGAGAATCAGGTGAATATCATACCTTTGTATTTGATGGACCCTTATTTTCAAAAAGGATTGATTTGAGAAATAGAGAATTAATCCAGCTTGAAACAACAAAGAAACTAGAATTTAAGAGTTATGGCCTAATAGATAAGGAATGATGAACACAAATTATGGGGTCCATCGGCACCATCCAGAAAATGGATGGTGCCTGACACTTTCATTTGTTCATATATACCTAGTTTTTCTTTGTATATAAAAAAGATGTACCAAAATCGGTACACCCTCTTTAAAATATTATCCTGTTACTTGTTTCATAATTCCCAATCTGATTTTAGAATTTCTTTAAGAAGTGTCACTTGTTCGGCTCCAATTTTATCTGCGATCTTGTTTTCAAGTGAAGCCTTTAAGGACTCATTTTTTTTGTAACATTCTTCGCCTAACTTGGTTAATTTTAGAGATTTCTCTTTTTTATTATTTTCCACGTTATTAATTTCTACTAATCCATTTTCCTCAAGACGTTTTATGAATTTATGTGTAGCTTGCCGAGAAATATCTACATGCTTTGAAACGTATGAAATAGTAGGATTTTTTTTCGTATAGATTCTCGCCAATATAAACCATTCGGTGTTTGAAATATAAATATTACTGCTATCATTCCACAATTTCTCCGTTATACTACGAAGTTGAACATGACGTTCACTAATTAGGTCAATTAAATCTAGGTTTTGCATATTAGAAATCACCATTTCTCTCTAACCTTTTTACTCGATACAACTATACAAAAATCATTAAAAAATGTCAACTTGGTTGACATTTTGATGTTCAAAGTAGTAAAATATAATTAGTCAACTTAGTTGACAATGGTTACATAAAGGAGTGGTTTAATGTTTAATGTGGGAGATTTAATCATTTATTCTGGACATGGTATATGCAAAGTAGATGATATTTGTGAGAAATCATATTCAGGTATTACAAAAAATTATTACGTTTTACATCCTCTTGAAAATAGCCACCAATTGACGATCAGTACCCCGGTAGATAATGAATCAATTATCATGGTAAGGTTAATTAATAAAGATGAAGCAGAAGAAATTTTATTTTCATTCCAATCACCTGGTATAAAATGGATAGAAAAACCTAACTTGCGCTTCCACGTATATAATGATATTGTCAAGACCGGAAATCGTATAGAAATTGCTAAGGTAGCGAATACTTTGATTCAGAAAAAGCATGAACTTGAAACTATTGGAAAAAAACTTTATGAACAAGATAACAAACTTTTAATAAAAATTCAAAACATATTGTTTAAAGAATTGGCCATTTCCCTGAATGCTAGCTATGAGGAAATAGAGGCAAAAGTTGATGGCATGTTGATAGGACTTAAAATATCTATCAATTAAAACGAAATGTTTGAATAGAAAGTTATTCGGAGATGGTTTTAATGAAAAGTGTAAAAGAAAAACAGTCTAAGCCCTTTCCTACTATGGGAAGGAGCTTAGTTTTTTTCATTACCTGACCATTAGATGATTTAATAAAATATATTAGAGAATTTCTCTTTTCGGAGAGCTTTTAACCAGCTTAATTTCTCCATTTATAGGGATTAATTCACTGATGTTTTCGTATTTTCTTCCCTTTTTGAATTGTTCTGGTCTTTTGCTACATATTCCTTAAAGGACCAGCAAAATAGTTTACGAGCCACTCTTTCTTTTTCACCTATGAGGTTGAACCAGCCTTGTCCAACGTAAAAAGGGTTCGTTAGGATTTTTTCAATGATATTAGTCATACACTCATTTTCTTCCCCTGGATTAAATTTTGTTTTGGAAGAAAGGGCCAAGAAAATTAATTTTTAAACCTATCTAATTCTAGTAATTGAAGATGGTACCTCTCACGCTGCATTTGATTGAAATTCATCAGGACTATTTAATACTTTTTTCAACATCTATTTCAAATTTACTTGCATCTTTCCATGTCGATAAACGGGAGTCAAAAATAGACAATGTCGGGATATAATAGGCAGGCTATCCAAAAGAAAAAAGTCGAGTCCTATTTCGGTTAGGGACTCGACAGTTTATTATCGACACTATAGAAAGTGTTCATGCTATTATCTCTCCAACATATCGACTGGGATGACATCTGCAATGTGGAGAGGTTCACTTGAAAAAATACAATATAAATCTGTAACACCAATATGAAGCACTAAACCTTCGAATCCTTGCTTAATTAGATTTTTACGATACGCTGTATTAGCTTCTTCCTTGTTTAAAAGTGTAGCTTCATCTTTCCAGGTAAGTTTTTGTTTTTCCACCCCAAAATAATCACAATATTTGTCACGTTCCCACATAAACAAATCATAGGAATCTTCAGAATTGGATTCGTATTCCTTAAGGTTTGGGTCATCCATATATACTTTATAAATAAAGCCTCTAACTGGCCTTTCGACTTGCACTACTTTAGGTTCTCCATCCTCCCAAAACTCCGTCTCTGATTTTTGGATAACTGTCTCAGTCCCTAATGCATATGGTTTAGCAGACTCGATATCAGAAGTAAACCAAAATCCAATTGTATCAATCTCATTGTTTAATTTTTGAACAACCATTTCTTTAGTAAAGTGTTCAAATTTTCTAATCGATCCATGATAAACAATCATTATCAGCCCTCCCTTTTTAGAATTGTTCTGCCTTTTTTAAATCATCTACCACGATTGTCACACTGCCACTCTTGAACATTGTATATTCCTCCATTTTTCAATCTTCTTTTATGATAATTAATAATTAGGTTTATTTACAAATAAGGTTTGACCCCTTATTGTACAAAAATTGTTTTCTTGAGTATTGTCATAATCTATTGGCTGATTCTTACTCCAAATAATCTTTGGAATAAATAACATTAATACATATATCAGGTTTAAATATGAAAATCCTAAATGACCTAACAGAACACACCTCCTGAAAAAATTACTATTTTCTTATCTGCTAAAAATAATTTGCTTGTAATCAACATGTATAGACAAAGGGGACGATTCTATTGGCTTTTTTCAAGGTTTTCCTGATGCAGACAAGCACCATTTATTCCCCACCCATTAATTATCTATCTCTTTTTTCAACAATTGAATTATTTTCTTGTTTTGCTCAACTTGGATTTCACTATATCTCTTTATTTGGTAAATCCATACTAAAGAAATACCTCTTACATTATTGCTCCCTTTAGTTTTAACAATAAAATAAATAATTTCCGCCAAATTGCTTACAATATGTATACAATACGCTAAAAGGAGATTTGAAAATGCTTTTTAAAAGGATGGCAATATTTTTACCAGTATTTCTTTTTTTTGTTTATTTCCCAACACTTGCATTAGAAACGACGGGTACTTTCAAAATTATAAACGACAAAAAAGAGATTATTGTTTCAAAAGAAGTTTCATTTCAAGAAGAGGAAACACTATATGAAGTGACGAAAAGGACCTTTGACATAAAAGAATCCAAGGGTAATATTATATCCATCAACGGTATTGGTTCCATTCCGGAGAAAAATATACATTGGGCTGCTTTCGTAAACGGGAATTTTGTAGAAGTAGGATTAGATGAAGTCCTTCTCTATGCAAACGATAATGTAGTATGGGCCTTAAAAAACTTTGATAATGAAGAAATTTTAAAATAAATACGCTCGCATTTGATGTAACCCCCTAAAGTTGGACATAAAAATCCAACTTTAGGGGGTCTTCATAATGCTTTATGAAAAAATATACCGCACCTACGAGTCCAAAGTTAGTGGTACAAAAAATATCAGCCTAGATTTCACTTGGCTGTTCATTTATCGATCAAGTCCCTTTTTATTCTTACCGACATTATCATTTGGTGAGTCTCCGGTACCATTTTTGCTCTTGCTATTAGGCGTTCCATAAATTTGATTATCCTTTGTTACTTTAGCACCGGTTAAAAAATCATCCTTTGTTTCCATCCTTATCATCTCCTTTGGTTAATCTCTCATATTATCAATGGAGAGGATAGGAATTATACAATAAAATGGTGTAACAATCATTTAGTTTTTTTTAGAATAAAAACTCAGATACTTCGCACACTATCCTTAGGACTTGTAGCTCAAGGTAGAGCAGTTAAATCATATCGGCGTTATGATTTGTGCATCTTATGGGTTCAAATCCCATCAGGTCCTTTTCTTCCCCTTTTAACAAGTGCCCTGACGTCATTTTTTCAACTGATACAATGCATTTTTAATTTCCATTAACTCATTTATTCCCGTTCATAACCGTTCAATGGTTGCTTTCATCTCGGCAATCCCGTTCTCCAATTGTTCATAATAATCAACACTTACCAGTGGAACTTATAAAACTTAATTGGAATAATTCCGTAAAAATTTTTCCATTGAGGATAACAGAACTAATAAATCATCTTCAAAATTTTGCCTATTTACCATATTGGTGTTATTGTATTTATTTTTTCTCTCATCGTTTGATTTTTGAAGTGATTCATATGGGAGTGATTCATGTTGTATTGATTCATATGGTGATGATCCATATGGGAGTGATTCGTGTTGTATTGATTCATATGGCGATGATTCATATGGGAGTAATTCATGTTGTATTGATTCATATGGTGATGATTCATATGAGAGTGATTCATGCTGTTTTGATTCATATGGTGATGATTCATATGAGAGTGATTCATGCTGTTTTGATTCATTTTGTATTGATTCATTTTGTATTGATTTATTTTGTATTGATTTATTTTGTATTGATTTATTTTGTATTGATTTATTTTGTATT